>CAJTQI010000103.1 GCA_910578645.1 uncultured Lachnospiraceae bacterium | reverse complement strand
AACCGCCTGGTAGAACCCAGGGACGACAATATGCTCAAGATTACGTCAGACGGGCGGAAGCTGGCCTTAGACCAGCGGCTGGCCTACCCGGAACTGCCGGACGACCCGGAGAGCAAGGTCAACGCCTGCGTGAAGAACGTGTTAAATGTCTGGCACGATACCGCTTCCCAGAAGGGGGCGCAGCTGGTGTTCTGCGACCTCTCCACGCCCCACGGGGACGGCTCCTTCAACGTGTATGACGACATCAAGCAAAAGCTCATGGCCCAGGGCGTGCCGCCGGAGCAGGTGGCTTTTATCCATGACGCCAAGACGGACGCCCAGAAAGCGGAGTTGTTCTCAAAAGTCAGGAAAGGCCAGGTACGTGTCCTCTTAGGCTCCACCTCCAAAATGGGGGCGGGAACCAACGTCCAGACAAGACTTGCGGCTCTTCACCACTTGGACTGTCCCTGGCGGCCCGCTGACATCGAGCAGCGTGAGGGACGTATCCTGCGCCAAGGGAA
>CAJTQI010000102.1 GCA_910578645.1 uncultured Lachnospiraceae bacterium | reverse complement strand
AAGTTACCGTTTCCACACCGGCATTTACCTATGTGTATGATAAGCTGACAGGTCTCTTTAAGGAGATGGTATACGGGAACCGTAATCTGTTAGAGCAGCCCATGGAGTTTAATGTGTGGAGAGCGCCTACAGACAATGACCGCAATATCAAGGAAGAGTGGAGAAAGGCGCAGTACGACCGCACAGTTACGAGGGCATATGAGACGGAGGTTACGGCCGGGAAAGATAAGGTGGTTATCGGGACGACGCTTTCCATATCCGCCGTTTATATCCAGAGAATTTTGAATATCAGGGCGCTCTGGACAATTCTGCCAGACGGAGCGGTGGATGTGGATTTGAAGGTGGAAAAGAATCCGATATTCCCGTTCCTCCCCAGATTCGGACTGCGCCTGTTCCTTCCGAAGTCCATGACAAAGGTAACCTACTGCGGAATCGGACCGGAGGAAAGCTATATAGACAAGAGGCGGGCCGGCTATCACGGAGTTTTTGAAACCAATGTG
>CAJTQI010000101.1 GCA_910578645.1 uncultured Lachnospiraceae bacterium | reverse complement strand
TGGATAACTTTGAAAAAATCTGTAATGATTTGGATATCGGACTTCCGGCGGAAATAGAGGTGAGGAAAAAACAGTATGAATATTATCGAGATGTACTGTTGACATTTGCTGAATGTGGCGAGACAATTTTAGACAGACAGACAGACAGACAGACAGACAGACAGACAGACAGACAGACAGACAGACAGACCATAATTAGATTGATCCAGTATGTATTTGGTGTTATTTATTTAGAACTTGGAAGTGTTGTAAAAGTATTTCGTGGTGAATATATAACGAAAAAGGATACGGTTAGTGGGGATATTCCTGTCATTTTAGGTGGACAGGAACCAGCTTATTATATTGATAAGTTTAATCATAAAGGGGAAGTGGTTGTTGTAGCTCGCAGTGGTGCTTCTGCTGGATTTGTTTCATACTGGAATCAGCCTGTTTTCATTACGGACGGATTTGGGTATGATGCAGATGAAAATACTCTAATTCCAAAATATTTATATTATATTTT
>CAJTQI010000100.1 GCA_910578645.1 uncultured Lachnospiraceae bacterium | reverse complement strand
GCTCCCTTGACCAGAAGAACGAACCCAACTGCTAACAATATCAACTGAATTACTACTTCCATAATACCCTGCTCCTTTCTCATCCTGCCGTCTCTGCGGCACATCCTCTTGCGCGATTCTCATGCTATACCGGTCAGAAGCGACTGCGTCGAACTGCCGGCTGTATGCGGGATCCTTTCTGTTTTGCCTCTGCTGTCTGCTCATGTCTGACAAATTGGACAAACAAAAAGAGACTCCCGGCATTTTACAATGCTAAAAGTCTCGTTCTTTCGAATGCTGGATAACGTCATGATCCTTCCCTATGCCGTTTCCTGATAGAAAGCGTGTAAACATGGCGTCCGCCAGGGTATGTTGCTTACACAGGATAACTACTCCCTCTTAACTTGTGTTCTATTGTATCGCATGACGGTAGACTATCATAGGATGATTTCTTTGTCAAGACAGGAATTCCCATTCTTTGCAGCTTGAAAATGTCAACATTAAATGCGAAAGATTTTTCGATTTT
>CAJTQI010000099.1 GCA_910578645.1 uncultured Lachnospiraceae bacterium | reverse complement strand
TTATCCATGGCGTACTCGCTGTTCTGCAGTATACCTGTAATACTGACATTAAACAGAATCACTTTCTTCCCCGCAATTTTTTCCTGCCATTCCTGGGGAATTCCTGTTTTAATAATTTCTTCTCGCTTCTTTTCAAGCTTTAACAGCCGGTCTACTTTTGGCGAACCCAGCACTGCAATTTTTTCTCTTGGCACATAATCTGTCAGTGACTCAGCCTTTTCTTCATCCTGCACAATAATCCGGTCTGCAGTGGCATAGACAGGAAGATTCAAATGGGATTCCGGCATCGGTCCCTGACCGCCGAAAAAATAGGGAACATACACCAGCATGTCCGTATACTTTTTTAGATTTGCAGAATAATAATCTGGGTGCACGCTAGTCACATAGTTTCTGTCGTCATAGGGATTATGAATATAAATCACATCCGGCCGTTCCGTCTCCAAAGAGAAAGTCTCATATGGCACAATCGGCACATAATCAGGAAAAAGAGGCCCTTCATAACAAA
>CAJTQI010000098.1 GCA_910578645.1 uncultured Lachnospiraceae bacterium | reverse complement strand
TAGACGATGTGAAGTTTTATAATTGTCAATTTTGCTCTTCTGAGTGGAGAGAAACAAATTTATTAAAATGTCTTTTTGGTACAGAAATATATAATTATTATGAAGAAAATGATGCATATATTGATAGTTGTAATTTTGCAAATACATTATGGAGGAAGTCTACAATAAAAGATTGTATATTTAATAATTGCGATTTTGATGATAATATAATGAAGTCAATGAAGATATTTTGTTCAACGTTTAGATATGTTGATTTTTCTGGTACGGAAATTTTTGGGAATTTAGAATTTAAGGACAATATCTTAGACGAAGTAATGAGTGAACCTTATGAATTTTAGTTTTTTGAATTCATCGGCTTTGTCGGTGAATTACATATCACACCCACAAAGCGGTGGACAGCATTGCCCGCTAAAATCCGTGCGGTGTGTGGCGTTGAATATGTCCTTGGCTCTGGCGCATCAAGGTATTGTCTTGCTTGTGCCAAGAAAATACGGAGGGAAAAATCG
>CAJTQI010000097.1 GCA_910578645.1 uncultured Lachnospiraceae bacterium | reverse complement strand
TGTACGATATTTTCATAAAAAGCCTTTTCCTTATTGCCAGAATTTTCAATCTCCTTCAAATAATCGTCTTTCTGCCTGTCTTTACGCTTCTGCGCCGCATTATAATCCCGAAGTGCCTGTCCGAAGCATTTTTCATAAGCATCTTTTAATGGTTCCTGTATGTAAATCCGGTTCCAAGCTGTCCTTTCCGGCACCACATTATTGCAGATAAATTCCCTGTTATTGTGCGTAAGATGTCCTTTCCCTTTTGGAAAAGAAATTGTTTTTGCCGCCAATGCATCACTCTCTTTCTCATATTTTTATGTATACAACTAACTATGGTTTTGTTACTTTTGACAAAAGTAACGCCTTATTACTTCTGACGCATACGCATCAGAAGTAAGGCGCTCTCCGAGGGTATTCTGCCTGACGGCATCCGTGGTCTGCCGGAAAAACCATTCGACAGACTGCTCATTTCGGCAAAATACAGCCGTCATTCGTTTTGGGCAACAGTACCGAATTTAAGTTTTTCGGT
>CAJTQI010000096.1 GCA_910578645.1 uncultured Lachnospiraceae bacterium | reverse complement strand
CAGAGAATAGACAGGGTGATGAGATGGTGCACACTGGCGGCGGGGGCGATGATGTTCGCCTGTTTTGCTTATGTGGTGTGGGTCTGGGTGCCGCGGGCAGACATCCGGGCGGCTCTGCTGGGGCTTTGCGGGGGATTGTGTGTGCTGGGATTGTTGTGGAGTCTGTGGCAGAGACGGCAGCTTTGCCAGTTTACAGATGAACTTTGCCGGACATTAGATGATCTGATCGCAGAACGGGAGCCGGCAGACTATTTTCCCTACGAAGATACACTGACGGCAAGGATTCAGGGAAAATTTATGCAGTATTATGACTTGATGAGCGAAGGGCGCAGGCAGAGCAGACAGGACAAGCAGGTGATCCAGGAATTGGTGTCTGATATTTCCCACCAGGTCAAGACACCCATTGCCAATCTGCAGATGTTCATGGGAATCCTGCAGTCCCACGAGCTGGGGGCCGAAAAGCGCAGGGAATTTCTGGGTACTATGGCGGGACAGATCAACAAACTGGATTTTC
>CAJTQI010000095.1 GCA_910578645.1 uncultured Lachnospiraceae bacterium | reverse complement strand
TGCCCAACAGCGGAATTTTACCCAGCAGCCCGGCCAATTTGGGCAGTTTTTCCCGGCAGATTTTTTCCACCGCCAGAAAACAGAAGTAATAAAGCCCCCAAACGACAAACGTCCAGTTAGCGCCGTGCCAAAGACCGGTCAGCAGCCAAACCGCAAACAGATTGACAATCTGCCGGGGCAGACCCAGGCGGTTGCCGCCCAACGGGATGTAAACATAATCCCGAAACCAGCTGGAAAGCGACATATGCCATCTGCGCCAAAAATCGGTGACGGAACGGGCCACGTAAGGATAATTGAAGTTGGGCAGAAAATGAAAACCAAACATGCGGCCCAAACCCAAAGCCATATCGGAATAACCGCTAAAATCAAAGTAAATTTGCAAGGTGTAGGCCACGGCGGCAATCCAGGCGGCCGCCACGGCCATCTCCAGCGGATTGTCATAAGTAGCGCCGTCAAAAATCTTTTCAGCAATCAGAGCAAAGTTGTTGGCCAACAGCACCTTTTTGCCAAGGCCA
>CAJTQI010000094.1:277-516 GCA_910578645.1 uncultured Lachnospiraceae bacterium | reverse complement strand
AAAACTGGCATTGAAGATGTAATAAAAAGAACACAAGTTAATAAAAATGTTAAAAACTTCTTCATGGGTATCCTCCTTAATCATTATTACACATAGATTACAATTACGGCTTATTTTATAAAATCATCAGTATCCCTCCCTTTTCCTCTTTTTGTGCATATTCTACTATATTTTTTTATTTATGTCAATATCATTATAGAATAAGCACAACAAAAAACTAATAAATTTATTCGATTATT
>CAJTQI010000094.1:0-267 GCA_910578645.1 uncultured Lachnospiraceae bacterium | reverse complement strand
GCGGCAGCCAGTGCAGGGGAAGCGTAGCGTCCCCTGTTTGATTTGGAGCAGACCATGACTGCGGAAAATCACAGCCCTCCGGCAAGGAGCCTTCGGAGAACGCAATTCACCAACCTCTGGGTGGTGTATAATTGCGCCCTCTTTCAGAGGGGGATTTTCCAGCTTGTCGCTTTGGAAGCCAAAATCGCAAGTGGAGTTTATGGCAGTTGGAAATCAGCCGTACCAATTACGCCATAGGCGGCATAAATCAGAACGCGCCCGGCTCGT
>CAJTQI010000093.1 GCA_910578645.1 uncultured Lachnospiraceae bacterium | reverse complement strand
TAGACATATTAAGTTCTTTTGCTATTTCATCAAGAGTTGATTTTGCAGATGTGCCATTCTGGCATGTCTGCATATACTGATTGGAACCTGTACCACCTTGTTTATATCCTCTAAGAGACACATAAGTTTCTAATGCCTTCCTATCTTTAGCGGGATCATTCTTTCGCCGACCAAAGTTATTCGATATCAAGGCACGAAGTTTCGAGTTCTCATCTTGTAAATCATCATCAATCTTAATAGGAACCAAAGTCATTCCAAGTTCTTTAGCTGCTCTTACTCGTTGATGTCCAGATATAATAGTCATATCAGGTGATACTAAAATATCTGTATAAATTTTTTCATCTCTAATAGAATTTTTGAGCCGTTCAAATTCTTCTCCATTTAAGTCATCAAAAAACTCATTATTTTTTGGATGTGGTTTTAAAACATTAATATTAATTTGTTGTCTCATCTGTTTCCTTTCCATAAAATAAGTCATCATATCTATTATCTACTTCTTTAGATACTTCTTTAAAATTTTCA
>CAJTQI010000092.1 GCA_910578645.1 uncultured Lachnospiraceae bacterium | reverse complement strand
GAATTTACCCTCTTTCTGCCAATGTCAAAACAGAGTAGACTTTGTGACTATTTGGACGAGGCCGGGGAACCCGTATATGAATTTAGCTGTTTTGTTGAGTCTAATGTTGCTTACTCTATCGACAATCCGAAACTGGTATCGGTAGCAGAGAGAGATAAGGCGCTGCTGACCTATAAAGAAGAAATGCAGAATTACTTGAATGGACTAAGCGAAACTGAAATAACAGACGGTGATGTCAAAACAATGCTCATAGATAAGTCTGCTGAACTTGCAAATAGCTTGTCTACCGAAAATATGAAACTATCACCTTGTGAAATTTATATGCTTGATATCAACGACGCAGGAACAGAAATTCCCGCCTTCCAAGCGATTTTCTGAAGTCTGCCTGCGGAAACGGCAGACCGCCGCATATGACACTGCGCCATAGCGGCGGTCTTTACATGATTAGTGGCATTTCATCATAAGAATCGTAATCCTATTTGTCAGTCGGCACATTTGCCATTCTCAGGCATTGAACCATTTTTATCC
>CAJTQI010000091.1 GCA_910578645.1 uncultured Lachnospiraceae bacterium | reverse complement strand
TGTTATCCCCCTGTGTAAGGCAGGTTGCCCACGCGTTACTCACCCGTCCGCCGCTCAGTCACAAAAATCTTCATCCGAAGAATCGAATCAAAGTGCTTCGCTCGACTTGCATGTGTTAGGCACGCCGCCAGCGTTCATCCTGAGCCAGGATCAAACTCTCGTTAAAAATTCTTAAAAGCCGTTCTTCACAGCTCTTAAAACCAGGTTTAATCTTTTTCAGGAAAACTGCTGGTTTTCCTTATTTCCCGTTTTACTGTTTCTTGGGTTGACATCTTCTTGATGTCCGTTCTGAATTTTCTTTTCAAAAGAATCTTCAGGGTTGTTGTCTATTGTTTAGTTGTCAAGGTGCTTTTTGTTGTCTCTCGCGACAACTTCTATATAATATCACATGTTTCTCTGTTTGTCAACACATTTTATTATATTTTTTAAATTATTTTTTCAAGCTTCATTTCCGGGCTGTTTTCATGCTGTATCTCTGCTATTCTGTCCCGTCCGGTTTCTGCTTTCAAAAGCCGCCGTATCTCAGCGGCG
>CAJTQI010000090.1 GCA_910578645.1 uncultured Lachnospiraceae bacterium | reverse complement strand
ATAGAAAAAGCAGGATACCTTTTCAGATTTCCTGCTTGGGTGTACCGCTGGTGGGCGGCGGAATATTTGGTTATATTTACATCAATCCGCCCCCGTAGAATGTTTCGATTGCCTGTGAGATAAATTCCGCCGTTCCTTCTCCATACCGCTTATCTATCTTGGATTTTGTCGGCTCTGTGTTTTGGAACCATGCAAGATATTTCATCATGCCGGATTCTTCCTTTATCTGCGTAAGCTGTTTCATCACAAAGCCGTATTCTCCAACCAGTTCCTTTACTTCAAAAGAATCGGTAGGACAGTTTTTCTTCCCGGCAAGCTTTTCCATGACTGCTTCTATGCGTTTGCCATAGCCTTTCACCACATCCTTGCCTAACGGATTGGCGGATGCCGCCTTATAGGCTTCCTTCCCACCGTACCACTCCACAACCTTTGCATATTTTTTCTGCATATCTTCCGAGGACACCACTTCCATAAAATGCTTTTTCCACTCATCAACGCCCCCAAATTCATCTACGGCAATCTTACGCATCTTTTCAGGCA
This sequence comes from uncultured Lachnospiraceae bacterium, assembly GCA_910578645.1. Classification (GTDB taxonomy): domain Bacteria; phylum Bacillota; class Clostridia; order Lachnospirales; family Lachnospiraceae; genus UBA3282. The sequence continues at coordinate 1 of CAJTQI010000090.1, read as the reverse complement.
T
>CAJTQI010000089.1 GCA_910578645.1 uncultured Lachnospiraceae bacterium | reverse complement strand
AGATGAGAGTGCACCGAAGAAGTAGATTTCAAATGAACCGCCTCACAGATTTCCCGGACTGCCGGCGGATAGCCTCTTTTCAGGATCTCGTCTTTAATGTAATTTAATATTTCCTGTTGTTTCGCGGTAATCTTACCATATCCCATATGCAGTAACCTTATCCTTTCTCCTCTTATTTTCTATGATGCATGCCACATTGTGGAATGCATGCTGTCTGCAAATTTCTTCTTTTGTCTTCCGCAAAAGCCTGATCGAAGCCTTTACCGAACAAAACGAAATTCTCAACGTCGCTGACGATAATGGTTTGTCTTCATCATACCATAACAGAAGATAAAAAGCAAACATATATTCAGAATATTTGTTCGATATTTTTCTGGTAAAGTATTGACATGCGAAAATATGTTCGATATAATCATTTCTATGAAGAACATTTGTTCCCAACATGTGTTCTTTTGTCCAGGGGATTAACACCTGGACCAGAACAGGATAAAACCGGATTTTCCGATCGCAAGGACAGGAGAGGATCGGAAATCACGGTAGAAGAT
>CAJTQI010000088.1 GCA_910578645.1 uncultured Lachnospiraceae bacterium | reverse complement strand
ACAATTTCGATATTCATAACAGTTCCTCCTAAAGTCAAATTCACTTTTCGTCATTTTTACGCAATATGCTTTCAATCAATACCATTGCCTCACATAACCTATCACAATCTTTTTTATCCATATTTTTTAATTTTTCATAAATCTGTTTATCACCATTCCAGTCTATTTTTTTCGCTTCTTCCTTTCCCGTGTTTGTTAAATATAATTTCTTAATTCCCTTGCTCCCCGAAACAAGTTTTCTCGTTATTAACCTTTTTTTTTCAAGTTTTGCAAGTATTCTACTCACATAGCTTTTGTCCATGTTTAGTTGCTCACATAATTCAGTGGCATTTATCCCTTGGTTAGCATATATTTCAAATAGCACTCTCGATTCAGGCCATGAGAAATTTGTCCCTAAATAGCCTTTATTCATGACATCTAACCATACAGTGTAGTATCGGTTAAACTGTCGTATTTTTTTTATCAAATCTTCATTCAATGTTTTACCTCCCCTATATGAGTTGACTTTATCAACCCATATTATAACTCCAAGTGTTGACAAAATCA
>CAJTQI010000087.1 GCA_910578645.1 uncultured Lachnospiraceae bacterium | reverse complement strand
GTCCTGGCGTCTTTTTATTCGCGTAGTAGATCGCCTCGTCAACCAGATCCCTGACCTCCGCCATATTCACTTCGTGGTCGCTCGTCTGCATATCTGCGATCCTAGTGTGAAGCGCCAGAATACCAAATTCATCGATGGAATATTCCATCTCCTCAGCATACTGCTTTGCATAGGCCACCAACGCCTCATCGTCCAGCGCCTCAATGTCCATACGGAGATTAAAGCGATCTTTCAGCGCCGGATTCTTCTCCAGAAGTTCATTGATCTTTGCTTTCTGGTCAATCATAAGAACGAGCAGTCCTCTGTTCTCCCTGTCCAGCGCCTTTACCATCTTCGCCGCTGTCTGAGGTTTTAGACGGGAAGCCGACTCTATGATCAGTGCACCGTTATCCAGCTTGCCGAAAGTTTCTTCGATATCCTTCTTATTGAGCACTGCGGCAGAGATCTTAGCCACCTTGCCTGAAAAATTATTATCGTTAAGCTGCATCTCACGGATCAATGCTTTCGCCAGCGTCAGTGTCGTCTCTTCTTCTTCGCCTGTAACCAGCA
>CAJTQI010000086.1 GCA_910578645.1 uncultured Lachnospiraceae bacterium | reverse complement strand
AATTCCTCTGCCCGTAGCTTTGCCATCCGGTTTTCGGAAAGGCCGCTGATCTCCTTATCCTTGCAAAACACATGTCCTGCGGTCAACGGATCCATACCGCTTAAGCTGTACAAAAGCGTAGACTTCCCGGCTCCCGAAGGCCCCATAATCACAGTAAAGTCATTTTTATATATTTCAATGTCAATTCCGTCCAGGACTTTTGTCTCTGTCTTTCCCTGGAAAAAAACTCTGGTGATTTTTTCTCCTTGTAAGATTGTGTCTGCCATTTGTTACGCCACCTTTCCCTTCACGTCAGCAATCCTGCCGGCTGCTGACTGCCGCGGCTCTCGCCAAATGCCCGTGCAAGCACGGCACTTGGCTCATTGCTCGCGCAGATCAAAGGTTTTTTCCCTGTCTGGATATCCGGCAGGATTTCTTCTACAAAGTTCACATAGAACTGCACATAGTCCAGCCTTTTCTCTGCAAGGATCTTCCTCATCCGAAGCAGCATCTCCTGCCGGATCTGTTCCCTGGAAACGCCATTGCCTGTTTCCGCATACATTTCAAAGGTA
>CAJTQI010000085.1 GCA_910578645.1 uncultured Lachnospiraceae bacterium | reverse complement strand
CTTGCGCTGTGTTTGATAATAAATATTCAGAATCCCTTAAAACCTTTTCTGCAAACAGTTGGGAAGAATTGCAGAATCATATGTGGGATTATGTATTCAGTTTTTGATATTTTTGTTCTAAATTTTCAGTTTGTCTGCACCGTATTTGTGAATGATGCGGAAAAGGATTTCTTTCTCTTTCCCCTCTGCTTTATCATATAAACAACACAGGGTTTTCTGTTCCGTCAGTGTCAGGGTATTGGTATAAGGCTTGTAATTTTCTGTAATGAAACCCCCGCCGCCCTCGCCCGGCTTTGTATAAACAGGGTAATCAAAAGACAATGCGATAACATCATTCATTATCGTGCGCCTTGAAACATCCAGTTCCCATGCAAGCTCCCTCATTGTCGTATGCCCTCTGGTGGATAAAATGCTGATGATTTCCATTCTCCGGTGTGCAGTGTCCATGCCACACCTCCCGTCATTTTCTATGTAAAACTTCCGCAGTACGGTCCAAATTCATGTATGACCGACAGGATAATACTCCTGTCCTTTTCCGTACACAGACCAGC
>CAJTQI010000084.1 GCA_910578645.1 uncultured Lachnospiraceae bacterium | reverse complement strand
AAACCTGTGATGGATGAATATGTTCCGGAGGAAAAACCGGAACCATCAGGGCGTTATTGGCTGGGCAAAGACGAGGACGGCAAGCCTAAAATCTATTTCGATGACCCGGAGCGGGCAGAGGATGCCCCAGATGCTTCCGATGCCTCTGATCGGGACAAAAGTGCAGAAGGGCCGGAAAAAAGCGGCTCTGACAAAAATGGGCAAAGTTGCACCTGCAATACCGATAAGGTTGACCGTGAGATTGAAAAACTAAAAAAGCAGAAACAAGAGCTGGAGCAGCAAATCAACAGGGAAACAGATGAAAGCAAAATAGAGGATTTGAAAGCAAAATTGGCACAGGTAGAAAAAGAATTGAGCCAAAAGGACAACGACACATATAGGCGTCAGCACGCTACATATACATACTCCTAATGTCTGCCGCACGACGGCAAAAGAAAAAAGCCGTCGTACAAGCAGGAAAATCGCTACGCCCCGAACGGCGGCTTTTGAGAAATCGAAAGCCGCCGTTTTCGTGTTCAGAGGCGGCAACAGGAGGATGCCGCCATGCGATTATGG
>CAJTQI010000083.1 GCA_910578645.1 uncultured Lachnospiraceae bacterium | reverse complement strand
GGGAAAGGATAGGAATGGAATGGGTACTTGATAAATCTGTATTTGATTTTTCTTTTTTTGGTAAGTCAGTTCTTTGTATATCTTTATTTAATTGCGTTGGATTTTCCAACGTAGGTTTTTCCAATGTTGGTTTTTCCTGCGTTGGATTATCCAATGTTGGATTTTCCAATGTAGGTAAATCCGGCGTAGGCGGCTGCGGCTGCTCGAATATCACATAGTCCGCGCCCCGCAAGCGTCCTTTCTCGTCGCGCTCCCTTGACCGGACGATATACCCGGCGCGTTCAAGCTCCTTAATGGCTTCGCGGATAGCGTCTATCTTCTCCCGGTTGATAAGGGATAAGCCTTTCAAGGTGTAGTCCCAATCTTCGGGGAGTGACAGCATTTGCGACAACAGCCCCTTTGCCTTTAGGGAAAGCTCCTTGTTGCGTAGGTGGTGGTTGCTCATTACGGTGTAGCCCTTGTTCCGTTCCACTCTGAAAACTGCCATAGTTCATAGCTCCTTTGCTTTGGATTTGTTACGCAGTAGAAGCGCGGTTTCGGGGGATAAGGTATAAATCCCTTTCC
>CAJTQI010000082.1 GCA_910578645.1 uncultured Lachnospiraceae bacterium | reverse complement strand
ACAGTCAGCAAAGGGCGGCTAAACAGTGCCGCCCTTTTCCATGTCTTCTTGTACTACTTTGTAAATATAAGCTGATACCGATAGCCCCGCCGCTTTTGCCGTCTGTTTTATATGCTCTTTTTCCCCTTTTGGTACAATCACTTCGATCTTGTCGTATTTCTCCCGCTTATAGTTATTTTGGTATGCTATTTGATTAAATTTCTTTTCTTCCATTATTCTTCCCCTTTGTCTTTCCGACGGCTGATCCATAAATGAATAATAAAGCATATCACAGCTACGGAAAATAGAATTTTTACAACGTCCAGCGCAATCTGAAATTTTTCCATTCTCTGCCACTTGACATTTTCGCAAGAAACATTTATTTTAAATGCAAAGGTACTTGGGGCTTTCGCCCCGTTCCCTTTGTCTTCTTACTCAAACAGTGCTTTTATAAGGTCTGTTACTGCTTGAATAAGGTTTAGAATTGCGGTAATGAAAACTATACATTCCAGTGTGCGGTTTTCTTTATCGCTTTTCTTTTGTTTCTTTTTGCTCAATGCCTTTCTTCTCCTTTCCCCTGTATTTGTCTTTCGACACT
>CAJTQI010000081.1 GCA_910578645.1 uncultured Lachnospiraceae bacterium | reverse complement strand
CAAAGCAGAAAAACCACCAGCAAAAGCCAAAAAATAACGTTCCTTTTGTTTCTTTTCATCATCTTTACCTCACCTATCCTTTTTCTCTGGATCAACATGTCCTTTTCTCCCATGGATAGTAAAATAATATGATGAAAAATTCCTTTCTATGACTTCTTTTTATTATCGAAAGCCTCCTGCTGCAGACGGTCAAGCTCTGCCATACATTCCTCTACGGTAGCGCCGTTTAAAAGCTCCCTTACAATCAGACAAGTATTGCCCCACTGCTCCATATCCATATTGGCATTGGATGCAAGCACATAAACATTCTTCTTCATCTTTTCGTTTAATGGCTGTAAAGCAGGAATACAATCTACCTCAACATTTTTGGAAGGAGAGATTACCTTGTTGGTATTGGCATAAAGCTCCATCGCCTCGTCCGACAGAATCACCTCCAGAACCGCCTTCGCATCCTCCAGATTTTCCGCTTCTGAACAGACTGCATACCCGGTTATAGGTACAACCGGCATCTGGCCCCGGCTGCTGGGGAATCCGATTACCAGCATTTCAAAATCCGGTTTGCCGTAAGCCGTCTCTGC
>CAJTQI010000080.1 GCA_910578645.1 uncultured Lachnospiraceae bacterium | reverse complement strand
AAGTGACAGGTATTGATGGAAGTATACTTTCGAAATTCAAGACAGGTAAATTTGATCTGTACCCCCATCTATTTGAAAAACTTGAGGCATACCTTATCAACAATACTCATTAATAAATTAGTAGTAAAACCCAAAAGTAACTATCAACCATCAAACACATATTAAAATATCAATTAATTCTAATTCATTCAAAGCGGCACAATAGTCAAGCCGTAAAAACCAAATTAAAAATCATATAACTGAATAATGAAACGAAAAGAGAAACTAGAAACAGGAGGAAGTAAATACGGGACAGAAACAAGTAAACAGTGGTATCAGCCTGGATAACATTTATAAGGCTTTAGGATATTTGAAGTCAGAGGAACAGGGAACTATTATCAGTAATTGGAAGCTCACGGAATTATATGATATATTTGCCAATAATGAGGCATATGAGAAATATATCAATGATTTATTTGCTGTATCTAATGAGTTTACGAAAAGAGCAGTTGCGCTTTCAGCACTCCATACAGTAGCATTTATGCAAATCAGGAAGAAACAGGAGTTTGATCCGGCATCTAATATGTGCCAGATGTATGAC
>CAJTQI010000079.1 GCA_910578645.1 uncultured Lachnospiraceae bacterium | reverse complement strand
AGAAGGCAGAAGATTTTGACATGGCGGTTCATGATTTGATTAAGAAGCTTTTAAAGGAGCACAGAAGAATTATATTTAACGGCAATGGGTATTCCAATGCATGGGTGGAGGAGGCAGAAAAGCGCGGACTGCCCAATATCCGGTCTATGGTGGAAGCGATTCCGGCTCTGACTACAGAGAAGGCGGTGAAGCTTTATGAAGAATTTGGAGTGTTTACCCGCGCAGAGCTGGCTTCTCGTGCTGAGGTGGAATATGAAGCTTATTCCAAGGTGATCAATATTGAGGCCAGGACCATGATTGATATGGCAGGAAAGCAGATTATTCCTGCGGCAATTAAGTACACGACCCAGCTTGCCAAGTCCCTTAACCAGGTAAAGGCTGCATGTCCAGAGGCTGATACCAGTGTACAGGCAGAGCTTTTGACCGAGACTTCGGCAATGCTTTCCGATATGAAGGTGGCGCTTGCCGCACTTACTGATATTACGGAAAAATGTTCTGGACTGGAGGAAGGAAAGGAGAAGGCTCATGCTTATTATAATAAAGTTGTTCCGGCAATGGCCGCTCTGAGAGACCCGGCAGATCGGCTG
>CAJTQI010000078.1:347-600 GCA_910578645.1 uncultured Lachnospiraceae bacterium | reverse complement strand
TAAAGTGGGAAAAAAAGGCGTAGTCCGGGAGCCGGAAATACACAGGGAAGTTATTGATAAAATTATAGATTTTGCAGACTGCATCGGTTTTCTGGTAAAAGGGCTTGATTTTTCACCCATCAAAGGGCCGGAAGGAAATATAGAATATCTGTTATATTTGCAGAAAAAGGATTGCATACCGGAAGAAACGGAACATATGACGGAAGCGGAAGCACAGCGGGAATTAGAAAGAGTGATAAGCGGAAAATGCGGG
>CAJTQI010000078.1:0-337 GCA_910578645.1 uncultured Lachnospiraceae bacterium | reverse complement strand
GCGGGCTGTCGCAGGAACAGGAAATGAAAGGGCTGACCGCAGGTATTGTGGAAAAAGCCCATGAAACGTTACAGGTATAAGAGAATGGAGCATTTTTACATCATTACAAACGGACATAAAGACAGCGATCTGAAAAAAACAAAGGAGATCGAACGATATTTGGAAAAACATCATAACAAGTGTACCGTTCAGGTCAAGGAAATGAAAAGAGAGTATGGATACACGGATGCTGCTCAAATACCGGAAGATGTGGACTGTATTCTCGTATTGGGCGGCGACGGTACGCTTTTGCAGGCGGCGAGAGATATTATCCAAAGGGATATTCCTCTATTAGGGA
>CAJTQI010000077.1 GCA_910578645.1 uncultured Lachnospiraceae bacterium | reverse complement strand
ATGGGAAGGAGCCTATTACGGCTTATTTGCGGCAGTGATTGGAAGCGTAGCCGGATATATTTGCACTATTTTCGTAGAGGCCGCAACAACAGATGTTATTCAGTTAGTTACTATTCCCATTATCCCGATTGCAGAGGCAACAGTTTTTGCGATTGGAGCCTGTTTACTGGCAACGTGTATTCCATTGAGAAAAATTAGCAAAATGAGTATTGTGAATTCTATTGAAGCGGTTGAATAAAAGAATTGATCTGCCGGACGACGGCAAAAGAAAAAAAGCCGTCGTACAGCACAACTTGTCACGCTCTGAAATGACGGCTTTTGAGAAATCGAAAGCCGTCATTTTTGTATTCAAAGGCGGTATATAGGAGGATGCCGCTATGCAGATAAAGGTGGATAGGCACTTGTCAAAAAAAGCCTGCCTCCCGTAGCGGCATCCCCTACCCATGTTTGCGAAAATAGTCGTTTTCTGACGGCTCATACTGTTATGTCCCGCGCCCGAATGGTCTTGCACCATGCGGGCGCTTTTCTGTTTCTGGGCCAGCGATGCCAGCCTCGCTGCCGCTCTCCGCCCCCCTCCGTTCAGACCTCAAAAATCTGAACGG
>CAJTQI010000076.1 GCA_910578645.1 uncultured Lachnospiraceae bacterium | reverse complement strand
CAGGAGGCATTGAAAGCCGAATTGGAAAAGGCGGGAATTACGGCCGGAAGTGGTAGCTTTGAACAAGGCGATCCAAATTATCGTGATGACAGTCTGGACGCATACACCGAATTTGGCGTTTCTTATGACAAGTCTTCTAATCATTGGATGTACGGCGAAAAGCCTATCTATATCCTTTACGACAAGGAGCATTACACTTTTTGCGACAAAGGTGTGAGTGATGGCGTTAGTTTGAATGTTGTTCGTGACAAGGCCGGCAACATTGAAAAGCTGGTTTCTGTGGATAAGGGAGAATTAGAACAGTTTGTGAAATAACTTGTGAATTGCCGGACGACGGCAAAAGAAAAAAAGCCGTCGTACAGCAGACACATTTTCACGCGCCTATGAAGCGGCGGCTTTGATTTTCAGAGCCGCCGTTTCTTTTCGTCTCCCCTAAACCAACGACGACCTAACACCGTGTAAATCCACGGCGGCATATAGGAGGATTGCCGCCGTGTCTATTTTTGTCTTTTTTCACAGTACCCATGACCTGCACCAGCTAAAAAAAGCCTGTTCCCAGCAGCGGAGCAATGCGGTCAGCAGTATGCACTATACCATGTAATTGAAC
>CAJTQI010000075.1 GCA_910578645.1 uncultured Lachnospiraceae bacterium | reverse complement strand
TTCAGCTCGTCCCGGTTGTCCGCCCCGAAGTGGAAGCTGACAATGGGCCCATTGCCCATGGAAAAGCCTAAAAACACCGCCGCAAAGGCAAAGTCCACATACATCATCACCGAGTAGGCCGCCACCCCCTGCTCCCCGATGATGTGCATGAGCTGGAGGTTGAACAGGATGCTAACCACCGAGGCGGACAGGTTGCTCATCAGCTCGGAGGAGCCGTTGGCGCAGGCGTTTTTCAGCTCCCGCCAGTAGAGCCGGGTCGGGCACAGCCGCAGGGTCCCTCTGGGAGGTTTGAGGAAATAGGCCAGGGGCAGCAGCCCGCCCACAGCGTAGCTGAGGACGGTGCCCCAGGCCGCTCCGGCGATGCCCATGTTCAGGGGGCCAATGAGGAGGTAGTCCATCATAATGTTGGTGGCCCCGGCGGCCAGGGAGAAGAACAGGCCTGTCCTGGGCAGCTCGGCGGTGACGAAAAACACCTGAAAGGCCACCTGAAGCATGAATACCGCGCTCCCGCCCAGCAGGATGCGGCCGTAGGCGATACAGTCGTCCATCAGCAGGTCGCTGGCCCCGGCCAGCCGGGCGATGGGCTCAATCAGCAGCGCGCCGCCCACCGAGAAG
>CAJTQI010000074.1 GCA_910578645.1 uncultured Lachnospiraceae bacterium | reverse complement strand
GACCTTGGTTTTCTCCACATAATATTTTCCGCCCCACTCCCGGACAAGACCACTTAGAGGTATTCTAATGAGTGATTATATCAAGGGAGGTTTTTTACACAACGCTAAAGCTATTCCAACCACCCGCACAGCAGGTGGTTAATTTATTCTCCAAAGTACCGTTTTTTGGAATAGCGAAAAACTCCTCAATGGAGAACAGGGCCTTGCCCTAACAAAGAAAAAGCAGGATACCTTTTAAGATTTCCTGCTTGGGTGTGCCGCTATATGCGGATGATTATCTAGTTTTTTGATAGGCTGTTAGTTCGACAAACTGGAATTTCTGCTAATCTACGGACTTGTTTCAGGCATTGAAATACATATCATAGACAACATATCCCTGTACATTTTTCAATGCTCCTGCATAAGTTTCCTGGCACATCATACAACGTGGCTCATTCATTGGTATTCCACTCGTTGGTTTAATATTAAACTCTAAGGACGTTTTAAAGCCAACACGATTGTAAAAATGATAGTCACCCTCAACCGTAATTCCTTGATACCCTGCATTTCTGACTTTTTCAATCCCTTGGGTAATCATTGCAGAACCAATTCCTTGATGAAAACAGTCTGCATGAACA
>CAJTQI010000073.1 GCA_910578645.1 uncultured Lachnospiraceae bacterium | reverse complement strand
CTACGACTTTCAGCTGGAGAGGACGGCGGATATGCGGGTGCTGATGGAAAAACTGGGAAAAAGTCTCAGGGACAGGAGGAGCGGGCGTCTGGATATCCGGATTTCCTCCACGGACCGGGCTTTCGGCACCCTGTTCGGTTCAGAGATCACCCGAACCTGCGAAAACGGCCTGCCGGAGGACAGCTATGTCATCACCTGCCGCGGCGGCGGCGGGCAGTCCTTCGGGGCATTTATTCCCAGGGGGCTGACGCTAGACCTGGAGGGGGACTGCAACGACGGATTCGGCAAGGGCCTCTCCGGGGGCAAGCTGATTCTGCATCCGCCGGCGGGGGGGACCGGGTTTAAGCCGGGGGAGAACATCATCGTGGGCAACGTGGCTCTCTATGGAGCCACCGGCGGCAAGGCCTTCATCAACGGTATGGCCGGAGAGCGCTTCTGCGTCCGCAACTCCGGTGCCTCCGCTGTGGTGGAGGGCGTGGGCGACCATGGCTGCGAGTACATGACCGGAGGCCGGGCAGTGATCCTGGGGCCCACCGGGAAGAACTTTGCGGCGGGCATGTCCGGCGGCGTGGCCTACGTGCTGGACGAACGGCATGATTTGTATCTCCGCCTCAATA
>CAJTQI010000072.1 GCA_910578645.1 uncultured Lachnospiraceae bacterium | reverse complement strand
GATACTGCCCAAGCGTCCCGGTTTTTCCTTCTGTGATAGGGTTGATGTCAACTTTCACTCCGCCGATGCTGAAACCGTCCTCATTAAAGGTGTTGAACAGGGAATCTTCCCTTTCCCCGCCCCGGTATTCCACGACCACATCAAGGTCAGAATTTTCCTGCTCCAGACCTCTGCATCTGCTCCCGGACACCGCCACATCCACAAGCTCTATGTCCATGTCATACTCGTCTATTTTGGACTGCAAATAGGTGTATATGGTAAGTTCTATATCTTTCTGTGTCTGCCCATTGATGCCATTCCATAATTCCTCTGTCCGGGCTTTAAATTCGGCTATAACCTTGCTTTCCGTCGCTTCCGGCACTTCCTTTCTGATACGTTCCCCAAGATGCGCCATTTCCGCCTGCTCTGCTTTTTCCATCAATCCATCATAATCAATCGGTATCAGTTCATCATCCGCCTGTATGCTGCCTTCCAGAGTGCTCCGGTGCGTCGGCTCTTTCAAATCTGCCACAATCTCATCAAGTGCCTGTCTTATGGTAATATCCGGATTGTCATACACGCCACCGTCCAATTCCCGGTAATCCATATCATAAATTGTGTAATCATATCCGCCGCTGGCTTCCTGAATAC
>CAJTQI010000071.1 GCA_910578645.1 uncultured Lachnospiraceae bacterium | reverse complement strand
ATCACTCATAACCCGGATATCGCGGCCAGAGCCGACAGAGTGATCCGCATCGAGGATGGAAAGATTGTGGATTGATCCTGGCAGCCAGGAGGAGAGGAGGAGACTGAAGGATGAATTTTAATCCAATTTCCGTTTTAAAGAAAAGAGTTTTTCAGCAGAACAAAGGGCGCAACCTGGTGGCGGCTCTGGCGATCATATTGACGACGCTTATGTTTACCACGCTTTTTGTGTTGAGCCGGAGCATGTACAAGAATCTGATCGAGATGACTTTCAGACAGACGGGGTATGACGCGCAGGTATCCTTTAAGAACATTACCGAGGAGCAGGCGGACAAAATCGCGTCTCATCCGGAGGTGATGGAAGTCGGACAGAGTACGGTCATAGGGCTTGGGCAGGGAAAAGCTTTATCGGGGCGGCAGGTAGAGATACGTTTCGCGGATGAGACTTATGCGGCACATTCTTTTGCGAAGCCTACGACAGGAAGAATGCCGCAGACGATGGATGAGATTGCACTGGACGACATTGTATTAGATAAGCTGGGCATTCCGAAAGAACTGGGACAGCGTGTGACGCTTCCATGGATCGCGGAATATACGGAAGCAGAGGCAAGGGTGTCGGAGTTTACGCTGTGCG
>CAJTQI010000070.1 GCA_910578645.1 uncultured Lachnospiraceae bacterium | reverse complement strand
CTTATGATGGCGCAAAATGGCAAGAAAAGGATTATTTCTACACAATGGATGTATTGTCTAAAATGGATTGGGACAAGCCTATAGGTAGAGATGAATTATCAGAACTGTTATGGGATTATATGAATGCTGATTTGAGACACGCTTATATTGAATATACCAATGCCATGAGTGCTATTTATAGAGCGCAAACTGGTAAAGGTATAGCGGAAACCTGGCTTGATAATATGGGTATTCCTACGTTTACAGAGGATAAAGAAACGGGAATAATGATAAATAATCGAACGGGCGATATTATGAAGCCGAAAAGAGTAAGTCATTTGCAGATTGTGAAGTGAATTGAGTACTATATGGCCTGTCAGTTAGACAGGTAAAGAGAATTACAAGGATGTTCCTTATCTCTGCCATTTTGATTTAGGAGCAGTTGGTTTAAACCAAGTGTTTTGAAGGTAAAGGAGAAATAAGCGAATGTCATTAAAACAGGAATGTATAGATATCATAAATCTTATAACCGAGCCATTAAAGAAAGACGAATATGATCTATATGAGATAGAAACAGATTCTATAAGGGATATTTGCGAACTGACAGGTGAAGATATTACATACGGAGATTGTTTTGATTGTGAGCATTACGGAGACTGTA
>CAJTQI010000069.1 GCA_910578645.1 uncultured Lachnospiraceae bacterium | reverse complement strand
GATTTAAGAGAAAAGTATAATATTTCTCCTACTATTGTAAATAGATTAAATAACAATTCAAATGTTGCCATTGATACTATCATGTACTTGTGTGAAATATTGAATTGTCAGCCAGGCGATATTGTAGAGTATATTCAAGACAAAGCTTGAAACTAAATTATGTATATGCTATATTATATACAAAGAGGGAAACTAAAGAAGCGACTACCCTTATAATAAACAACTGATTAAATGGATTTTACAATCCAACAGCCGTCACTATTCGCAGTAGTGGCGGCTATTTTCGTTTTCCCTTGAAGATCGTATAACATAAGCCTACAAGGGCAACAATGAAAATTCCTGTCTGAATCAGATCGGAATATGTAATCATTGGCAACGCCCTCCTTTCTTTCGTCTGGAGGGTTAGCCCCTCCGAAATGGAAGGTAGCCGCCTTTAACTCTTTAGTTTCCCATATTAATAATGTATCATAATCTAACACATATATCAATGTGATTTGATTCTAGTACACTTTTATATACTATCACTAATTTTGATTGTATATTTTTGTGTACTTTTATTATTGACTAATAAGTACACAATAATGTACAATAACCTTATCAAATCAAACAACACCACAACATAAAGCACCTTGACAATTCA
>CAJTQI010000068.1 GCA_910578645.1 uncultured Lachnospiraceae bacterium | reverse complement strand
TAATCGCAGGCGGCTGGGTTGCCGTATTGATAATCCTTATCGTCGTCCTGCTTGGGTGCGCCGTTTCCCTGTTCGGGGGCGGCAGCGACAGCACTTCCTATACCCCTGTCAGTGCGGAGGTCGAAGCCTACACGCCGCTGATACAGAAGTATGCGAAGCAGTACGGAATCCCCGAATATGTGGAGCTGATAAAGGCGGTGATGATGCAGGAATCTGGCGGCAAAGGCAGCGACCCGATGCAGGCGGCGGAGGGGAGTTTCAACAAGAAATACCCCCACGAGCCGAATGGTATTAAAGACCCCGAATATTCCATCGAGTGCGGCGTGCAGGAACTGAAAGCTGCACTTGTTTCAGCCGAGGTGGAGAACCCGATTGACATGGAGCGCATCAAGCTCGCCTTGCAGGGCTACAACTTCGGCAACGGGTATATCTCATGGGCAAAGACCAACTGCGGTGGCTATTCCTATGCAAATGCGGTGGAATTTTCCGCTATGCAGGCACAGCGGCTCGGTTGGGAGAAGTACGGCGACACGCAGTACCCCGCCCATGTGTTACGCTACTACCCATACGGGCGGGCGTTTACAAGCGGTTGCAATCAAGCCATCGTAGAGGTGGCTCTGACGCAGCTTGGCAACGAGGGTGGACAGCCTTATTGGAGCTGGTAC
>CAJTQI010000067.1 GCA_910578645.1 uncultured Lachnospiraceae bacterium | reverse complement strand
TTCTTATCCATGTTTTTTCTCTCCTGCTTTGATGCATAAATATATGCATTGTTAAACAAGAACCCTTTTTCATTAAACTGCAAGTAACTAAATACAAAACATATAATTGCTATTACACCTAATACAATCGCTCCAACTAAATTTCCCATAGCATTAACCTCCGTAAATTTCGATTTACTTATTTCTTTTGGCAAACTTATCAATAACATTGTCTACCCAAAAAGTGAAAAAAATCAGCAATCGCCGCAAATAGATTAACAATAAAATCAACCATATAGGTTTCCTCCAAATTTCGATTGTTGCTGAGTTTAGTTTAGCACATTTATAGGGTGTCTACAAGATTCTATACACGAAAAGCCAAAAAGAATGAATTCTTCACTTGACAATGTGGCAAAGAGCTTATGACGCAGGACGAGATCGCGGTCATGGACGGGGGCAAGTGCATTTTACAGGTGCGCGGTGTGCGCCCGTTCTTTTCGGACAAATTCGATATAACGAAGCACCCGAAATACAAGTACCTTTCCGACGCAGACCCGAAAAACGCCTTTGACATGGAAAAGCACATCAAACGCCGCCCCGCCATTGTGAAGCCGGACGAGGAATTTGACTACTACGAGATTGACGGGGAGGGCTTACAGGAGGACACAAACCATGAATGAACACCCCGGAACTGACA
>CAJTQI010000066.1 GCA_910578645.1 uncultured Lachnospiraceae bacterium | reverse complement strand
AAAAATATATGAGGATAGCGAAGCAGGAAAACCCGTTATTGTTCCGTGAAAAAAACTATACCCCACATTCTTTCCGGCATTCGATCGCAGTACATATGCTGGAATCCGGGATACCGCTTCCCGTGATAAAAAACTTTCTTGGCCATTCATCCATAGAAGTAACAATGATTTATGCAACTGTAAGTGATGAACTTAAAAATAAATATCTAAAAGAAAATGGAATTACAGCAGCTCTTATTGAAGAAGGGCAAAAGGAATCAAGGGCAAGACCTTGTTATCCAGGATTAGATTTTCTGGACAGGATATAAAAGTTATCCGAGGAAAGAGTCTGAACAGTCAGAAAAAGCAATATATCCAGACTCTTTCTCGGATAATAATTCTACTAGGATAATTCAGATTATCTGAGTTCTCAGATAATCTGAAGAAAGGATTAGGCAAAACTCTGGCTAAATGCAGGGATAAGGTTGCCAAACAAACCAAAGTCCGATAACTGCACGGAACTGTATTTATCCGGGAAATCCGGCAGTATGCCACGACACAGGAACTGGACGAGGGTATCTTAAACCGCCTTATCAGCCGGATTCTGGTGGGAGAGGTGAAAAAGAAGCCGGGTTCCCTATTCTCCGGCTTCCGGGATAAACTGGAAGTTAAGAATATCTTTTCAAAATCCCTTTATAAA
>CAJTQI010000065.1 GCA_910578645.1 uncultured Lachnospiraceae bacterium | reverse complement strand
ATATCACTGACCATAAAGAAGGCCTGTGGAGAAAAGACTATGAGAAGATCAAAATCTTAGAGAAACGGTATGATGAGATTATGGGGAGCGATATGGGAGATATCGAAAAGGTATACTGGCTGCTGGAGGACTGCAAGCGTTACGGCACGCTGCCTTTCGCCGGGCTGGCGAGGGCGGGGTTTATCGCGGTACAGATCCTGCAGTCGATGGTGGGCTGTGGTATTCTTACGAAAGAAGATTACGAGCTGTTTATGGGAGGCGTGAATACAGTAAGTTCAGGGATGAGCCATGATTTTAAGGAATTGTCCCCGAAGGCTTTTCTGAACAAATATGGGCATTTGCGGCCGGGAACTTATGATATTACCTCTTTTAGGTATGACGAAGCGCCGGAGCTTTATTTTGATTGGGGGGCGAAAGAAGAAAGAGAAGAGGAAAAAAAGCCGGATAAAGGAATCTTCCGTCTTTCTTTGGAGCAGCTTAGGAGATTGAAGCAGGCACAGGAGGAGAACGGGCTGACAAACGATGTGCTGGAACTGATGGATTTTATTAAAACGGCCATCGAGGGGCGGGAATACGGAAAATTTGCTTTCACCAGGAATTTAAGCAAGGCAATCCAAATGATCGGAAGGATTGGAGAGGCAGCGGGAATTGCCAAGGAAGACTGCGCATATATGGATATCCAGGCCATCCGTAAATTGTATGCCTCTACCCAG
>CAJTQI010000064.1 GCA_910578645.1 uncultured Lachnospiraceae bacterium | reverse complement strand
CCCCGATCTGTCCTGCCCGTAGTGTTTCCGAATATAAATCCCCTTCCGCATGGCGGTGTTGATTGATAAGGGCAAGCCGTTGTTCTTCCAAGGACTCGTTTATGTCACGGAAACGGGCGGTTGCGTGGCCGTCTATGTAAATCTCCGTGTCGGTCATAAGCCGGACAAACTTATCATTGGTAGCAATCTCACAGAGAAGCCGGTTGTTGATGTTTCCGCTTTTCAATAATTCCACCATATCATCACTCAAATGTAGTTCCGCTAATGATACATTGGAGAGTTTTCTATTTTCTGTCCGACAGAGAAGGTAATCAACAGACACCCCATAAAAATCTGCCAGTGTCACAAGGTTGCCGTGGCTGATTTCCTTGTAATCATTTGCTTCATAGCTGCCCAGTGCAGATTTTGAAATGCCGGTCAGTTCTTCAAGTTTTTCCAGATTTATGTCTTTTTCCTTGCGTAAATCTTTTAGACGTTCCTGTATAGTAAGCCGTGATTTCATAAGCGCAACACTCCTTCCCTGCGGCCAGCCTGCCGCAATAAAGCCATTATACCACATCCATTCCGCAATCGTGGAAATTTTCGGATTTCAGGCTTTATTCCTGATTCGTGGACATACGGCACAAGGCTCAAAAATGTTCTATGATACAGGTAAGTTCATCGATGGATTATTCCAATCGAATGACCGGCCTGTATGGGATATGCTCCCCGGCGATGT
>CAJTQI010000063.1 GCA_910578645.1 uncultured Lachnospiraceae bacterium | reverse complement strand
AGGCGCGGGAATGGCTTAACGAACAATATGAAAACCGAAAGGAGTATTGGATTGAGAGACTGCATCAACCGTGGACAGGGCAGAATCACAGCATTAGTGCAGAGGATAACACTGCTCAATAGAAAGCGGCAAGATCTTTGATTTTTCCACGGATCCTCCTTACAATGAGGAACAGGAAAATGTTCATAAGATTTACATAAATATTTGGTCAAATTGTAGAAATTGATCGAAAAGGTTGATTTTTCTGTAATGTATAGTATATAATTGCCATATAAGTTAACATAAAGCTATCATAAATCAGATTAGAAAAATGTTTCGGGCATGGGAGCATTTCAGACAGAATATTAGTTTTATGGGAGGAAGGATTATGGCAGCGCTCAATTTCAATGCATTATTTTTTAACCATGAGATTCCGTTTTGTAAAGTATATGACATAGAGGATAAGGATAAACTGGCAAAACTGTTGGTCACAAATCGAATCTCCTTTTTTATAGAATGGCAGGAGAAGAAATTGTGGGATCATAAGAATGTTTTTACGATTCGGATCAATGAAGCGGATAGTATGCTTGCGAAAGATCTGGTAGAAGGTATGGATTGCGTGAATGTAGGTATGGTATGTGATCTGTAATGGGAACAGACTGATCGGTATAAACAGAAAGGGAGCTTTGAGCGAACGCCGAGGAAGTAATGGGATGAGAGTAAACGTTGGAGCATCTGTATAGGAGCAG
>CAJTQI010000062.1 GCA_910578645.1 uncultured Lachnospiraceae bacterium | reverse complement strand
AAAGAACAAATTCGTATCATTGAAAAGCTGGTCGGCAAACCAATATATATAACATTTAATTATAATGGAGATTTTGTCAAGGTTATTGATGTATTAAAAAATGAAGAAGTTTGCATATATAGTTCGAAAAGTAAAGCAGTAGAATATATACGTGAAAATTTTGGGTATCCAATACATGTGGTTGTCATTTCAAATTATTTAAATGGAAAATGCAAATCTCCTTATAAAAGACGTTTTATATTTGAATATGCAACAGATGAAGAGATAAAAAAGTATTTGGAGGACAGTAAAGTAAGCTGATACATATAATGGACAAGCCATTTCGGAGAATAGAAAGCAATCAAATCTCTCCGATTTGGCTTATATTTTCTTAAGTGGCGTGTTGAAATTTTGTGGTTGATTTGAGTTTGAATGGAGAAGTAATAGGTGGAGCTATTGATTTGTTGTTATTGTGGAGGTAATTGTTAATGAGTAATAAAATTGATTATACAAAAAAGTTAAAGCCGATTTACATTGATTCTATAGAAGCCAATCATATTTATATTAATAAATGTGCTGAGAGTGCAAAGAAAGTAAATAAGAAAACTGAATATAAAATCGGTAATAGCTGGTTTGACTTCCAGAAAATCAGAATAAGAAAAGCGGTTTTAACAGATAGCTTGTTTTTGAGATATATGAATAATAAGATCACTAGATATAGTGGTGATTTTTGTAGAGATTTCATTGTAGTAA
>CAJTQI010000061.1 GCA_910578645.1 uncultured Lachnospiraceae bacterium | reverse complement strand
GATGCCCGTGTACTTGCCTGACAAATTGCTGTTATCTGCGGAACCGGGGCTTGTTCTGATATTCAGATCCGGGATGATAACTCTGACCAGAAAAGGAACAACGGGGAAGGGGGATGCAGGTTCAGGTGCAGCCGCCTGTGTACCGGTGATTGCTGTCAGTATAGTCAAAATCTTTCCACCATACCCAGCCCCCGCAGCCCAGCCTTTACCGTGTGGGTTTTCCTGAATCCCCAGCCATTCCACACAAGGCGCACAGCCACGGGACACATACTTGAACCGGGGATCAATAACCGGATTTACCAGCGGTTCAGTATTTGCATACGCTTTCAAATGCTGGATCTGCGCCCGGATGCCGTTCTGCGGCGTGTCAAAAGAATTACCCTTCATGCCGTTACTGGTTACACCCATACCGCAGAAATTATTCTGATCCAGTGTAACAGCAGAACCCTTGAAAGTGAAATTCCCTGTTTCAAGACAGGACTGTGCAAAGGCAAGATCACCCCGGATCCCTTCTGTTGCACCTTCTGACAGGTACAAAGGTATCATGTCAATGACTGACTGTGCCACAGCCGGATTTTTTGCTTTGACATAGGCCCGCATCTGATCAGCTGTAGCCTGTGCCGCACCAGTGATCTGTGTGACAGACGGTGCAACCGGGGAACCCATAGCGGCCTTGATCGCTTTCCTGAATCCGTCCATAGTATACCCCATGTTCAGCTGATTCCATAAATGA
>CAJTQI010000060.1 GCA_910578645.1 uncultured Lachnospiraceae bacterium | reverse complement strand
TGGTAAGCTGGTAGGTCTGATTAAAGCTGTCAAAATTAGCGGAAAGGGTAAAGCCGTGGAACTCCCCAATCTGACCGGCTGTTTTCACTGCTTTCAATCCGGCGCAGGCGGCAATCAGCGCCGTTCCTGCTTCTTTCCGGTCTGTGTACGCTTTCCCGCCGATGACCATAGAAAAATCATCTTTTTCCTTATCTTTCTCCAAAAGCGGCTTCACTGCCTCCGCATCTGCTTTTAAGCCTGCAATCCGCTCTTTCAGCGCTGTGATCTTCACTGGGTAATTCCTTGCGATCTCCGTTTCCAGGCGGTACTTTTGGCTGGTATGGTTTGCCTTCAAAAGTTTCAGCTTGCTCACCTGGATGTCGAGATCCATCTTCTCTTTGATGTAGGGATTGCCCGTAGCCAGGGCTTTGATCTCTGCATAACTTAACGCCGTATCGTCCACGTCCTCACAGGCTCGTACCGGGGATTTACTGGTCATGATCTGGCTGATGAACTTCTGCTTGTTCTCCAAAATCTGGTCGGGTAGGTCAGCGGTATTACTACCGCCTTCCCCCCTAAGAACCGTGCATGAAGGTTTCCCCTCACACGGCTCAAGCACTTATAAGCCCTGTGTCACCAGAGCCGGTTCACCAACTTCTTTTGAGTAATGCAGTTTTCTGTGACAGCCTGCGTCTACTAAGATTCTTGTTATCTTATAATCGTTCCCCGTGGCTTCATGGATTCTGTACCCTTCCTCTA
>CAJTQI010000059.1 GCA_910578645.1 uncultured Lachnospiraceae bacterium | reverse complement strand
CATATTATGGCATGGCAGGCATATCTCCTCTCCCTTGCCAAGTATCCGACGTTCCATATTGTGTAAATCTCTGTCGGAAATATGCCCTATGAAATAGAAAAGATAAATATGATTCTATTATATACATTTTTGACACAAAAGGCAAACATTCTTTGACTTTTTTGGTGATTATCACAATCCCATTATCCCAGTCATGAAAAAAACACACCCGTATCAGATACAGATGTGTTTTTCCTTACTTTTACAAACTACTACGCCTCTTTGCCCCACAACACCTTACCGCCATCGATCAGAAGGATAACCGCTAAGATCACGATCGGGACAATAATAACATCCTGCAGAACATTCGTGAAGATCGCCGTTCCGTCCAGTCCGCCGCCAAGCAGTGCAACAAGGTTGTTCTTAAAGGAGAAGAACAAGGATACCAGCGTCGCCGCAGACATGAAAAGAATCGGGATATATAACATCTTGTTGTTCTTCTTATGTTTCTTCAGATAAGTGCCAACAGCCAGAAATGCCGGAACTGCAACCAACTGGTTACATGCGCCAAACAACGGCCAAACTTTCTGATAACCTGCCAGACACAGTGCGAATCCGCAGATCGCTGTGATAATGGTCGCCACATACATATTATCCAGTTTCAGCTTCTTGCCTGTCTGTGTGCCGGCAAACAGCTCCTGGAACATGAAACGGCCAAGTCTCGTACCAGTATCCAAAGAAGTCAGACAGAAACAGGAAACGGCCAGGGAA
>CAJTQI010000058.1 GCA_910578645.1 uncultured Lachnospiraceae bacterium | reverse complement strand
GTAAACGCCTTTTCCACACGGAACGGGCGTTTTTCATTGTCCGGGCAGACGAAAGGAGCTGATAACGTGGCAGTATTCCGGGTGGAGAAAAACAGGGGCTACACGGTTATGTCAAACCACCACCTACGCAACCCCGACTTGACCCTAAAGGCTAAAGGGCTGCTTTCTCAAATGTTGTCCCTGCCGGAAAATTGGGACTACACCCTAAAGGGCTTATCCAGTATCAACAAAGAAAGTATTGACGCTATCCGTACCGCCGTATGGGAACTGGAAAAAGCCGGGTACATCACACGCAGGCAGGGACGGGACGGAAAAGGCAAAATGACCGCCATTGAATACACCATTTACGAGCAGCCACAGCCGCCGCAGTTGGAAAATCCAACCACGGATAACCCGGTGTTGGAAAATCCAATGTCGGATAACCCGACAACGGAAAACCCGGTATCGGAAAATCCAACGCAATTAAATAAAGAACTATCAAGTAAAGAATTATCAAATACGGATTTATTAAATAACCATTCCATTCCTATCCTTTCCACCCTTTCCAGACAGGAAGCGGCACAGCCGCAGGAACGGAAAGGAAACGGACACACCAACATGGACGCAGTACGGGCTTATGAGGAAGTCATAAAGGACAATATCGAGTACGCCTATCTGGTACAGGACAACAACATTGACCGGGGTATGCTTGACGAGATTGTTTCCCTCATGCTTGAAACCGTCTGCACCCGCCGCAAGGTGGTACGCATTGCCGGGGAC
>CAJTQI010000057.1:502-760 GCA_910578645.1 uncultured Lachnospiraceae bacterium | reverse complement strand
CTGCCCTGGTGCTTCATTGCTTCGTATTTCATCCGGTATGCCTTCGCCTTCTCACTTGGCAGGATGTCCTCCCTCTGGATATTCGTATCGACCATCAGGACTACCGCTGTATCATCATCCATTTCCCGGATAATGACAGGCATTTCCGTAAGCCCTGCAAGCTCACAGGCCCGCCACCGTCTATGCCCTGCAATAACCTCATAGCCGCCTTTCGGGTGCGGGCGCACAATCCCCGGCATCAACACGCCATACTGCTTT
>CAJTQI010000057.1:0-492 GCA_910578645.1 uncultured Lachnospiraceae bacterium | reverse complement strand
CCACCGTTTCCTGCATCTTTTCATCATCCAGCACCCGGAACGGATGGCCTTTAAACGTATGCAGTTCACTTAGGGGCACGGAAGTGACCGTTTCCCCCGCTTCATCTATGCCAAATAAATCATCAAAGCTGTTCAGCCTTACCTTCTCTGCGCTCTTACTTTTCATCCGCAAGCACCTCCTGTGTCAGTGAATGGTAGCCGCCTGCCACAATCCCCTTCGGATCATGGAGATAGATGCTTTTCCCCTCTGCTGTGGTTTCCTCCCGGATCTGTGCTGAAATGTCCCTTGCGAAGTTTGTCCTCCGGTCTACCTTTGTCAGCAGAATCCCCATAATATCAAGCGCTGGGTTTAGCTTTCTATGTACCCGTCCAATCGTCTTAATAAGCTGCTGAAGCCCTTTGACCGGGAGATATGCCGCCTCTACGGGAATCAGTACGCTGTCCGCCGCTACAAGGGCGTTTATCGTAATCATTCCAAGCGAGGGCATACAA
>CAJTQI010000056.1 GCA_910578645.1 uncultured Lachnospiraceae bacterium | reverse complement strand
AGGTTCATCTCCGCTCCATAAGACACTGCGTAGAAAAATTCCTTCACCATCTCTGTCTCTAAATCCCCTACCTGCTCTCGGTCAAGTTTCAAATCGTATACCAGATAGGGCCTTCCACACAGATCCAGGGCGCACAGGACCAAGGTTTCATCCATAGGGATCATCATGGAGCCAAAGCGCCCGATTCCTTTCTTATCGCCTACAGCCTCCTTAATAGCCCTCCCCAGCACAATTCCGGTATCTTCTATGGTATGATGGGTATCTACCTCCAGATCACCGTCTGCCTGAAGTTCCATATCAAAAAATCCATGCCTTACAAAACTATTGAGCATATGGTCGAAAAAACCGATTCCTGTATGGATGTCTGCCTTCCCTGTCCCGTCCAGGTTAAGCATAATCCGGATCTTTGTCTCATTGGTAATTCTCTCGATTCTGGCAAATCGTTTCATCTGATCCCTCCTTCGTTATGAATCGGCACGTGATGCTATGTGGCGGCTGCTCCAAGGTGTGCCATGACTCTCTATTCAAACCGCACCTTTATTGAATTGGCATGGGCTGTCAGGTGCTCTGCCTCTGCAAATGCCTCAATATCTTTGTGGGCTTTTTGAAGGGCCTCACGGGAATAGTAGATCACACTGGACTTCTTTATAAAATCGTCTACCCCTAAAGGGGAGAAAAACTTGGCCGTTCCATTGGTAGGGAGGACATGATTGGGGCCTGCAAAGTAATCACCCAAAGGCTCGGAGCTGTATTCTCCTATGAAGATGGCCCCTG
>CAJTQI010000055.1 GCA_910578645.1 uncultured Lachnospiraceae bacterium | reverse complement strand
AGACGCAGAATCGAATAGCGGAAGAGGACAAACAGATTTTATTATCTCTAAAGGACAAGCAAATCAAAATATTGTTGAGTTTAAATTGGCAAGTAATTCCAAATTAGCCCATGTATTTACACAGGTAAAAATTTATGAGGCGGCAAATTGTGCAGATGGAAGCTTAATTGTTATATTTTACTTTTCAGAAGAAGAACACGCTTATTTTAAACAGGTAATTGAGGACGCAGGATATGAAGATATGATTGATGACGCTATTTTTCTAATTGATTGCAGAAATGATAATAAAATTTCTGCTTCAAAAGCATAGCAAATGATAAAAGAGGAAAGCAACTACATAATTACCATAGTAGTTGTTTTCCCTCTCTTTTAGCACCCTGTTTGTCAGCGTTGATGATAAGTTGTTGTAAATACTTCCTTATCACCGTAAAACTAATGGTTTCAGGCTGTTCGGAGCGCCTTCGGCTGCTCGATTTCGAGCCCTGACATGAGCCAGTCGAACTGTTGCCAGGTAATGGGTTTTACCTCTGAACGGTTCCTTGGCCAGCGGTATTTGCCATGGATGACATCAAGCCTTTTATATAAAAGGACATATCCACCCGGTTCGCGTAATAAGACCTTGATACGGTCGTAGCGTTTACCACAGAAAAGATAGATGGAATTACCGCAAGGCTCCTTTTGCAACTGGGACATTATGATGGCACACAGACCATCTATGCTCTTTCTCATGTCGGTGTAACCTGTAATGATGTAAATATTTACAGCACCGGAAATATCACCAAGCATGGGACATACCTCCGATA
>CAJTQI010000054.1:339-819 GCA_910578645.1 uncultured Lachnospiraceae bacterium | reverse complement strand
ATCTATTCAAACAGTGTGGGGATTCCTTTTTACCTATTTTGTAAATGGTATTGGCGTATTTTTTGCTATTTCACCGATTGTAGCATTAGTAGCCCGCATGAAAAAAGGGTATTGGCTGGCATTGGTATTTGCTGAAATTTATTCCTTTGCCGGACTGTTTGCAAGTATGTCCGAAATTCTGAAAATAGCTTATCCTATTACTGCGGTTTTCAATCTTTCTGGATATTATAAAGCAACGATCGGAAATAAGGCAATCAGTTTAGTTATACTGCTTCTTTGCATAACTCTTACAATTTTTATTTTGAGTGGATTTAACCGCAACAGCAAAAGAATTGATGTCCAATAAAATATTGGAAGTTTTATATAAATCTGCCGGACGACGGCAAAAGAAAAAAGCCGTCGTCAAGCAGAGGTCTTTTCACACGCCTATCATTAAACGGCGGCTTTGGGAAAATCAAAGCCGCCGTTTCTTTTTATCTT
>CAJTQI010000054.1:0-329 GCA_910578645.1 uncultured Lachnospiraceae bacterium | reverse complement strand
CGGTTGAAGGAGTCAACTGCCGTGAGATGTGTTATATATCGACAAGGAATATTCGCAGCTAAATCATCAAAAAAAGTCCGGTCTTATCCGGGGCGTATTCCAGCCATAAGTATGAACTGTCTAATCATCTTAATAAGTTTTTCAGTGCCTTTTTGCCTGTCCGCATTTTTTGTGGGCGGGCTTTTTTTGCGCCTTTTAGTTTTCTTAAAAAGCTGATTGGAAAGCGCAACAAAAGAGCCTTTTCCAAACGGATAGGGTGTGAAAGGGGACGGAAGGACAAGCCTTTTGTCTTTTACACCACGAAGGAAGGAGGTGAACTCTATGGAGCT
>CAJTQI010000053.1:252-819 GCA_910578645.1 uncultured Lachnospiraceae bacterium | reverse complement strand
CATATCCTAAAGGGAAATTTCCTGTTCCTGCGTCCATTCAAGAATATCTCGAAAGGTTAGAAATCGGAAATGATTACCACATAAAGATTCAGCTAACCGATATAGGTGTTAAACGCTGCGAAACTGAATTTTTACTGGCAAGGGGATTAAAAACATTCCCAACAGGCGGCGGTATCATCGACATGGAAATACGTCACGCAACCTTGGATTGGGTTGCCGATTATTTCCTGCCATTTGGAATCAATGCAACTGTCTTAGAACCACCAGAACTTGTGGAGCTAATGAAACAAAAGATATACGAATTACATCAGCATTATTGTAGGTAAGCTTCCCTATAACCCTATTATACTTATCGGTTCAATTATATTATCAGCCACATCCAGTGGTTATTCATTGACATCAACAGGCTACTATCAAAAAATGTATAAAGAAAGCCTTGTCAAAAGCGGCGCTCATAAAACAGCATAGGATTGTTTTCGGGAAACGGCGTAGCTTCGGCTATGCCGTTTCTCCGTTTTTCAGATCATTGAGCAGGGAGTACTTCCACAAGGCCATAGGAAATATCAA
>CAJTQI010000053.1:0-242 GCA_910578645.1 uncultured Lachnospiraceae bacterium | reverse complement strand
GTTGGCATTATCTTTGTAAACATGCTTTATGGAATAGAATTTACTACATCAAGGATTTCTTCCGCAGAAAGGTCATCTGGAGAAACCCCAATATACACATCCTCATAGGCAAAATGAAAGATTCCATTGTCGTCTTTTGTTTCTAAATATTCCCGCAAATCCTTAAAAGAGTAAATAGGTTTATTTGTCCTTGGCTCATAGTCCATAATGAGAACAACAAAACTTGAACCAAATAGGCTTGG
>CAJTQI010000052.1:436-830 GCA_910578645.1 uncultured Lachnospiraceae bacterium | reverse complement strand
GGAAATATCACGGTGGAGGGCTTATTCCCTGGCACTTACACCGTCACGGAGCAGTCTATCGACCGCTACGAGCCGCAGAAAACCCAAACCGTGACAATCATCGGCGGGAAAACCTCTACGGTGACGTTCAGCAATACCTTGAAGCGTGGAAGCCTTGAGGTTGTGAAAACATCCGAGGACAATCTTGTGGATGGCGTGAAGTTCCACCTTTACGGCACTTCTTTAAGCGGGCTTGCAGTGGATGAATACGCCGTGACCGATAAGAACGGGCTGGCGAAGTTTGAGAACGTCCTTATCAGCGGCAGCACGCCATATACCCTTGAAGAAGTGGACACGGCTATCCGCTACGTTGTCCCTGCATCCCAGACCGCCCCGATTGAGTGGAAGAAAGTAA
>CAJTQI010000052.1:0-426 GCA_910578645.1 uncultured Lachnospiraceae bacterium | reverse complement strand
TCAACGTCACGGTATTAAAGACCGACGTGGAAACGGGGAAGAAGCCGCAGGGCGACGCTTCCCTTGCAGGTGCGGTTTACGGCATCTATAAGGGCGAGGAACTGGTTGACACCTACACCACCGATGAAAACGGGCAGTTCACAACGAAGTATTATATCTGCGGGAACGATTGGAGCGTCCGTGAGATTGCCCCGTCCGAGGGCTATCTTCTGGACACGACCGTACACCATGTAGGGGCAGAGCCAGAGCTTTACACCGTGGAATATAATTCTGCAAAGAATGATGTGAATGAGCAGGTTATCAAAGGCAATATCGCCGTCATCAAGCACACTGACAACGGCGAAACCCAGATTGAAACGCCAGAGGAGGGGGCTGTTTTTGAGGTATATTTAAAATCCGCAGGCAGCTTTGATGCGGCGGAGGAAA
>CAJTQI010000051.1 GCA_910578645.1 uncultured Lachnospiraceae bacterium | reverse complement strand
AAAACTGGCACCTATTCCATTTATGTGGGGAATCCCTCTTCTGTCAGCGTTAACTTTGATGTGTCCTATATCCTGGACTGAAACTCCGGCAAACCGGTACGATGAAATAGTTGAGCCTCATAAGCGGCACCAGGGGACGCACTGGTGCCGCTTAGTTGATTTGTCCGCTATGTTGCAGTAAATATTTCGGTGTGTTGATAAAATGTTGAAACTTGTATGCTAAACTGATCTAAAGGGGGTGCCGCAATGGACTATAAAATATTGATTGTGGACGATGAACCTGATATTGTCTCCATGCTGGCCAGTTTCTTCACAGGAAATGGCTATCAGGCCCTGACAGCCCATAGCGGTATGGAATCGCTCAGGCGAGTTGAGCAAAACCCGGACATTATTTTGCTTGACATCAATATGCCGGACATGGACGGCCTGGAGGTCTGCGAGTTAATCAGGGACCGTGTATCCTGCCCCATCCTCTTCCTGACAGCCCGGATTGAGGACCGGGACAAGGTGAAGGGTTTCTTTGCTGGCGGAGATGACTATATCCTAAAGCCCTTTTCGCTGATGGAACTGGAGGCGAGGGTGTGTGCCCACCTACGGCGGGAGGCACGGCACAAGGCAGACACCCGGCTAAGATTTGTCGGAAATCTTGCGATAGATTTTGCCAAGCGCCAGTTGTTTTGTGGGAAGGAAGAAATCCTCCTGACGAAAAAGGAATTTGACATTGTGGAGTTGTTGTCCCAAAACCCCGGTCAGGTGTTTGACAAGGAGCGAATCTACGAGAAACTGTGGGGGTATGACAGCGAGGGAGACAGCAGCGTCGTAGCGGAGCA
>CAJTQI010000050.1:566-852 GCA_910578645.1 uncultured Lachnospiraceae bacterium | reverse complement strand
TTCGAGGTTGCAGAACGTGCTGCTAGAACTGGCAGAAACCCACAAACAGGTGAATCCATTCAGATTCAGGCTTTTAAATCTCCCAAGTTTAAGGCTGGTAAGGCTTTAAAGGATGCTGTAAAAGCTTAATCTGATCGGCGGTGACACTATTGTATGATGAAATTGTAAAATCCGTAGACCTCACAGACGATGAATTAACAATCCTCAAAGAACTACTTTTCTATCGTTTAGATCAGTGTGTATCTATTGGTGAGGAAATTACTGTGAGAGATTTACTGGAAAAGGT
>CAJTQI010000050.1:320-556 GCA_910578645.1 uncultured Lachnospiraceae bacterium | reverse complement strand
TATCTGATTTTTATTCAGAATTTATAAAGCAAGGCTTGCACTTAGTAAATTGAGTGTGAGCCTTTTCTGTTTGGAGAAGTATGTAATGTAAATAATTTATGGTCTGTCAGTTAGACAGGTAAAGAGAATTACAAGGATATTCCTTATCTCTACATATAATCAACAAACAAAAAAACAATATGGAGGATTCTTTCATGAAAAATATGAAAAATCAAAGTGATAAAGAATTAATTTAT
>CAJTQI010000050.1:0-310 GCA_910578645.1 uncultured Lachnospiraceae bacterium | reverse complement strand
AAAGTAAAACTCTTAGAAATGAAACATTAGATGCTATTTCGTATGACTTTTTAGACAAGTTAAAAGTTGTTCCATATTTAACTAATGATATGGTAGTTACAACACAACAAGTTGCAAATTATTATGAATGTAGTCTTGATTCCGTCAAAACCATAATTAAGCGGAATCGTGAAGAATTTGAATCTGATGGTATGATTATTTTAACAGGCACAGAACTTGATAACTTTAAAGAAAAAATTTTGCAAGGTTCAAATGAACCTGACAAAATAAGTTCTAAAACAAGGTCTTTAACTATCCTCACTAAGAGATC
>CAJTQI010000049.1:596-868 GCA_910578645.1 uncultured Lachnospiraceae bacterium | reverse complement strand
TTCTGCCCAAAATGAGGTGGCAAAACGCCACCCCATCCACCAAGCATAGAAAGGAGGGACACGAAATGCCCTGTCCACACAACGAAATCACGATTGTACAGCGAAGCCAGCGGCAGTCTGCGGTTGCCGCCGCTGCTTACCAGAGTGGCGAAAAGCTTTTCTGTGAATATGACCAGCAAGTGAAGCACTACCCGGAAAAGCGTGGTATCGTCCACAATGAAATCCTGCTCCCGGCAAATGCCCCACAGAAATATGCAGACCGCAATACCCTA
>CAJTQI010000049.1:0-586 GCA_910578645.1 uncultured Lachnospiraceae bacterium | reverse complement strand
AAGCGGTGGAGAAACAATGGAACTCTCAGCTTGCAAGGCGGTGGGTGCTTACCATCCCCAGAGAGATACCACCTGACCAGTATGCTGTCCTTGTCCGGGAGTTTTGTAAACAGCAGTTTGTTTCCAAAGGCATGATTGCTGACTTTGCCATCCATGACCCCCATCCGCCGGGACACAATCCCCACGCCCATGTCATGCTGACTATGAGGGCAATGGATGAACATGGGAAATGGCTTCCCAAGAGCCGCAAGGTTTATGACCTTGACGAAAACGGGGAACGGATAAAACTTCCCTCCGGCAGATGGAAAAGCCACAAGGAAGATACGGTTGACTGGAACGACCAGAAGTATTGTGAAATCTGGAGGCATGAATGGGAGGTCATCCAGAACCGCTATCTGGAAGCCAATGACCGCCCGGAGCGTGTGGACTTGCGTTCCTATGCCAGACAGGGGCTTGATATTGTCCCCACTGTCCATGAGGGTGCTGCTGTCCGGCAGATGGAAAAACGTGGTATCCAGACGAATATCGGCAATCTGAACCGGGAAATCAGAGCCGCCAACCGCCTGATGAAGTCCATCCGGCAGCT
>CAJTQI010000048.1 GCA_910578645.1 uncultured Lachnospiraceae bacterium | reverse complement strand
TTGCCTCACGGGGACGAATTGCGGAAGGAAGCTTGATATGGAGAATTTTTTGTTGGATATTACCGGCGCGGAGCATGAGTTTTACGGGGAATATCTGATTCTTTTAGAGGGGGCGATAGAAGAATTTCTCTCCTGTGTCCATATGATCCGCCGGTATCAGATCAGCCGGGGACAGAGAGATCCCATCGCCTCGTTTCAAGCCAGAATCAAAAGCGCGGCGAGCATGAAAGCGAAGCTGGAACGCCAAAAGCTCCCCGTTACAGCAGACAGTGCACTCCGGGACGTGCAGGACGCGGCGGGAGTACGGCTGATCTGCCCCTTTGTGCAGAACATTGACCAGACGGTTGCGCTGATTCGAAAAATCCCAGGCATTGAAATTCTGAAAGAAAAGGACTATATCCGGCGCCCAAAGCCAAACGGATACCGCAGCTATCACATGATTCTCTCAATGCCCTTGCGGTTTTTGGAGAGGGAGCCGGAGCATCCGCTTCCGGCTGGAGGCCAGCTCCGCACCATCGCCATGGACTGCTGGGCCAGCATTGAACACCAGCTGAAATATAAACGGGACATCGCGCATCAGGCGCTGATTGTCCAGGAACTGAAACACTGCGCGGACGGGATCGCCTCCACGGATTTGTCCCTGCAAACCATTCGGGAGCTGATGGAAGGCCCGATGGAAATTACGTGACGGAAAGGAAACGCCATATGAAAGAATTACAAAAACGGATTGCACCAGTCCTCTGCACAGTTTTACTGTGCATTGGAGCTCTGGGCATGAACGCATCTGCCGCCTCCCTGGTTGTAATCGACCTGGCGGACATAGTGGACCAGACACTCCCCAGTGTGGTAGAAGTGTTTACGGAGACCAA
>CAJTQI010000047.1 GCA_910578645.1 uncultured Lachnospiraceae bacterium | reverse complement strand
CGTCCATTATAAACTGGCAGTGGACGGGCAGGCTCCCGCCGTACTTGTGGTCGGCGAGGTAGAATAACTGTTGGAATAGCTGCGTGTATAAAAGCGACACAAGGAAATTGAAACTGGTGTCGTTGTCTGGTATCAGTGCGAACAGTGCGACTTTCTTCTCGCCCAAAGACGGCAAATCCAATTCGTCCGTGGCGGTCAAGGATGCAAGGCTTTCCAGATTGAACTTCTCAAGCCTTGCGGCAAGGGTTATCTGGATGCTCTTTAGCGTCTTGGCACTCCCGCTGTGATAATCACGGTAGTATTTCAAAGCGATATGCTCTGGGTTCACCATCTCCAAGCGGTCAAACAGTTCGTCAAGCGGGCTTACATAGCCGTCGTCGTCCTCCCTTACCTCGCCCGCCCTTAAAAGCTCCATCACCATCGGGAAATTCTGCTCGTCTGGCGGGGCTTCGTATTTCAGATAGAACACGAGGGACAAAAGCAGCATACTCGCCGCCGTGTCCCAGAACGGGTCTTGCGACTGGCTTCCTTTCGGCGTGGTCGCCTTAAATAAATTTGTTACCAGCCGCTGCACGTCGTTGTCGTTCCGAAGATAGACAAACGGGTTGTAGCAGTGGCTCTTGTGCATATTGATTAAATCAAGCACACGCACCTCATAGCCTTTCTTTTCCAGAAGCCCGCCCGTATCACGGACAATCTCGCCTTTTGGGTCTAGGATTACCATTGACGTGTTGCACTGCATCACGTTGGGCTTACAAAAAAATCTGGTCTTTCCTGCGCCAGAGCCGCCCACCACGAGGATATTCAAGTTCCTGCGGTGTTTCTTCCCGTCAAGCCCGATGCGGACGCTCTGGGTCAGCAGCTTGTTTTCCGATGCGTCCTTATCTC
>CAJTQI010000046.1 GCA_910578645.1 uncultured Lachnospiraceae bacterium | reverse complement strand
CCGCTTAAATTCCTGCTGGCTTTCCCTTGCAAGGCTACTCCAAAATTCATTGTCGGCGGTGTGGTAGGTGGCATAAAGGTTTTCCTGCCTTGCGTGGCTTGTGATATAGGATATTCTTCCCTTGACATTGGGTAGCTTCGACATCTGTATAAATGAATGTCTTGCCATATACTCCTTCCTCCCGTGACGGGCATACTCTTTTTGCAACCGATAAATCGGTTGCCGCTGTTTCGGCGGCGTAAGCAGACGGACAGCGAAGAAAACAGAGGGCTGTTTTCTTCTGTATCATAGCGGCGGTGCTTTGCCCGAAGCTATGATACAGTGCCCCCTGCAAGGGCGAAATACGCAGAGTACAAATCGAAGATTTGTGCGAGGGGTGTATTTCGCTCTCAAACGCCGAGGGCTTGGAGAATGCTTATTCTACTTTGCGGACATCGTTTTCATTAAGCAGGTTTCTTCCCTGATTGACGCTCATAAATCGCTCTAAAGTATCCCTGCGGATAATCGCTTTTCTGCCGACCTTGAGGACAGGCAACTTGCCCCAGTCTACCAACTTACGCATTGTATTTCTTCCGATACCCGTACATTCTGCTGCTTCTTCTATGGTTAAACCCATTTTGATGTTGCTCATTTTATCAACCTCCTTTCAAAATACGCATTTTGCAACTATGTATCTGTAATTATACTTATTTTGCTATCCTTTGTCAACTTGTTTTGCAACTGATTAAGAAATATTTTTGCCTATTATTAAATTTACAGTTGCAAAACAAGTTTTTCCATGCTATACTATCAGCAATAGGAGGTGAAAACCTTGAAAAAAGAAATTACATTCACCGCAAAACAGGTCGGTGAACGAGTAAAAGAACGCCGAACAGAATTAAACTTAACAATGCCCGAACTTGGTA
>CAJTQI010000045.1 GCA_910578645.1 uncultured Lachnospiraceae bacterium | reverse complement strand
GCCCCTTGTAAAACTGCCGAAAACAATCGGAGATACCCTTTGCTGAGTGCCTTTGCGGTTGTGCCGTCAGGATTTGTGCCTCCAAAGCTGAGAAAGTCTATA
This sequence comes from uncultured Lachnospiraceae bacterium, assembly GCA_910578645.1. Classification (GTDB taxonomy): domain Bacteria; phylum Bacillota; class Clostridia; order Lachnospirales; family Lachnospiraceae; genus UBA3282. Next base: position 808 of record CAJTQI010000045.1, on the reverse strand, counting down.
TACGCCTGTAAATGGTCGGCGGTTACGGTTTTCAGCTTTCGGCTGCCAATGGGATATTTCTTAATCTTTTTGATTGCCGCCATATATGCCATAACCGTACCGTTGCTAAGACTGCCGGGCTTCAGTTCTTCCTCTACCCACATATCCAGCATTTCTCCAACCGTGATGTTTTCGGCTTTCCCGACAAACTTCTTTTCCTCATAATCGGCAATCGCCTTTCTGAGCAGGGCTTCTGTTTCAGACTTGCTTTCTGTTCCCACAAACTCTTTCTGTGCTTTTCTGCCGCTTTCATCTTCGATATAGAAGCGTGCGTACCACTTTTTACCTTTTTTTCTTACAGAACCTTTTGCCATAGATAAATTTCCCCTTTCTATCCGTGGCAATCGGGACTGTGACATATGGTGTGCGTAAAGTAATAGTGTCACTTATGCCGATGAATGTCAATCGGCATTTTCACTTGTCAAAGAGCCACGGAATTTTTCTTTTTCAGCAACCCTTTCTTCGGCTGCTGTCGCTATCCCGAACAGGTCGCCCATCTTTACAGCGGTGCGTCCCTCATCGTAGATATGTAAAATCCCGTCTAAAAACTGTTTCATATCCTCGATAGGAAGTTCCATTTCTTTACGGTAAACCCTTTCCATAATCGCCCCTGACTCAATCGCATAGCGGCGTAAGGACTGCTTTAAGCCCTCGTCCCCCGCTACACGGTCAACCTCAGCCATAGCGTCTGCAAAGTGATAAGTCATAACCGTATAGAGGTCAATCATCTTTCCGAGGAATGTCGTGAGCAGTTGTTGGTGCGGTTCTC
>CAJTQI010000044.1 GCA_910578645.1 uncultured Lachnospiraceae bacterium | reverse complement strand
TTTGTTGGTCTGATTGGTCTTTTGAATATCATCAATACTGTTTACACAAATATTCATACTCGCGTTATGGAAATCGGTATGCAGCGCGCTATCGGTATGAATGCGGGAAGCCTTTACAAAACATTTTTGTGGGAGGGCGCATACTATGGCATTATTGCGGCAGTAATTGGAAATATCGTTGGCTATATCTGCACAATTTTTGTAAATGCTGCGACTACCGACACAATTCAGTTGGTTTCCATCCCTATTCTGCCGATTGCCGAAGCTACGGTTCTATCCATCGGAGCCTGTTTGCTGGCAACCTGTATTCCGCTAAGAAAGATTGCCGGAATGAGCATTGTGGACTCCATTGAAACCGTAGAATAACATTTTGTATTGTAGAGAGATCACGGGCAACGGATTAAGTTTATACAGTCTGTGGGATATCTTTCAAATGTAATCGGAAAAGATAGAGAATAATACAAAAGAGTATATACTCGTAGGCAAAAGTCGGTTATCATCACGGAAACTCGGAAACTCGCAGGCAAAACCCATATACGAACACAGAAACTTGCTGTATTATCACGGAAACCCGCTGGGAGTTTTCGTGATAATATAAGTGTTTCCGTGATAGTGTAAAGTGTTTTTGTGTTTGCATATGAATAAAGCGGTAAAAACTTAATGGATAAATGATAATAAGGGAAAGGGCTCTGATACCCCTGTCATTTTAGCGGATGAACCGACAGGGAACCTTGACGAGGATACGGCGGGAAAAATCATGGGTATATTGAAGGAAAGCGCACATGGACTGAATAAATGCGTGATAGTTGTAACACATTCAAATGAACTGGCGGCACAGGCGGATGTTGTTTTGAGCTTAAAGCGTGGTAGCCTTCATACTGTATAGATACAAAAGACAAACTGCCGCACTATGGCCTTCATCCGCCATATGC
>CAJTQI010000043.1 GCA_910578645.1 uncultured Lachnospiraceae bacterium | reverse complement strand
AGGCTACATCAGTGTAAATGATCCTGCCTGCGGCGCGGGCGCCATGCTGATCGCCTTTGCAAACGTGGCAAAAAAGCATGGAATCAATTACCAGAAGCATGTGCTGTTTGTGGCGCAGGATATTGACCGCACCGCAGCCATGATGTGCTACATACAGATGTCCCTGTTGGGATGTCCCGCCATCGTGGTTATCGGGGACAGTCTTGCAAAGCCGTTTCCCCATCCGGATAACGAAGTGTGGTGTACCCTGTTTTATTACCTGAACCACTGGCGTTTTGCGTCGGGGGAGGCAGGAAAGAGACAGGAAGACAGCGGGGATAAGGAAGGACAGGGAATGGCTGCCGTCACCTTAGAACATCCGCCTGAAAATGTCAGGCTGATAGAAGGAGCGGACGGTCAGCTCATGCTGTGTATAGAGCCGGCATCATAGCAGGTGACGAAGAAAGGAGCTAAGATTGAAAATTAAAATTTTCAATCGCGAGATTTGTGTCTGCGCGTTGCTTGCCACAAACTCGTAATCCATTTATGGATTTGAGCAAAAAAGCAGCGCAGAAATGAGGAAAAAATGAAGAATGTAGCGGACATCCGGTTTCAACTGGATATATTACGGCGGGACGGCTATCATGCCGCGGCGCGGATCATCGAATCCTTGCAGGGAACGGTCAGCCGGGAGGCTGAAATGGAATACCTGAAGGAATTTGTCCGGCAGGGCTGTTTTGATGAAGAACTCATTCGTGACCAGCTTCGCTGTCTGTGGACGGCATACTGCCTGCACCACGGGCTTGATGCGGATACATCCGGGTACGACAATGACCTGAAGAAGTTGTGGAACACTATGGCGGAGGATGAACCTGAAACTGCAGATTGGAGCGATTATGACAGCTTTGACAATTTCATGTGCAGGTTTCTTGTGTAAGGTAAATTAAAAAATTTCATAAAAATTCAAGGAA
>CAJTQI010000042.1 GCA_910578645.1 uncultured Lachnospiraceae bacterium | reverse complement strand
ATGATCTGCCGCTCTTTCGGTTCATATACCTTAAAATATCGGTACTCGCCCGGCTCATAGGAAAGCCCCAGAATTTCATTCCGTACCCGCTCCAAATTTTCCTCTTTGTCTTTGGTAAATATTAAAACGTCCTTGCGGTATCGCTTGCACTTCCGGGCTTTATTATAGGCTTTCTGCACGTTCCCGTAGTCAGCCATAGCCTCTACAAGCGTAAGCCGCCTGCCGTTTTCTCCTGTGATATGCCCTATTCGTTTCATAATAAGAAGCCCCTGCCTTTCGCTTTAAGCTACTAACCAGCAGCCCTGCTTTTTCTCTTTGCCTTTCGGCGGGACAGTCACTCTGATTCTGGAATATTAAGCACTCTTAATATTCTAATCCTTGCTAGTGTTCCTTAGATACGCTAAGCCTGTAATGCTTTCACCAAATCACACGCCCCGCGCACGCCGATATTCGTGTTCACGTTCCACGGGTAATTGTTGCAATTCACGGCACGCGCGCCCGCGTGAACGCCATTGTTCCAGTTACCGCCCGCGATCAGCGCCGCCAGAGGGCTGTAATAAGCGGCTGCCCCATATAAAAAGCTACTTTGCAGCCTTTACCTCTTCTATGATCTCGCCCAGCATAACGCCCAGTTCTGTAAGTTTCCTGCCGCACTCCCCGTAATGCTGCTTATTCATTGCGCTGTATTTCAGATCATTTGCCAGCCGCAGCAGCTCCTTACTCTGCTGCAATGCCACATCTGCCGCGTACAAGTGGCTTTTCGTCGCCGTTTTCTGCCACTTTATAACGTCTTGCAGCATTTCCAGCACGGCGTTTCTGGTTGCCGTCTGCAAGCTGAATTTTTCATATTTGGGGTACTTACTTAGCAGGGGATATATGTATAGCAGAAAATCATATATTTTCTGGTGTAGTATGTCGCCTTTATCTCTTATTGACATTTTTATCCGTCCCCCTGTAGCGGCTGG
>CAJTQI010000041.1 GCA_910578645.1 uncultured Lachnospiraceae bacterium | reverse complement strand
GGAATGTAAATGCAATCTTTACAACGGAATAATTCTTTGTCAGCATAGTTTTAATAGGTACATTGTGGAATGTAAATAATCTTATAGTCCTTCTGTTTTCTTCTGTACTTTCGTTTTAATAGGTACATTGTGGAATGTAAATATCTATAACCGTGACGAAAACGGCGAAATCATCTACGTTTTAATAGGTACATTGTGGAATGTAAATGAAAATGCAACGGTTTTTAAATCTTCACAGAATTTGTTTTAATAGGTACATTGTGGAATGTAAATGTGATGATAGGAAGTATGATACTAATGTGGGATGCGGGTTTTAATAGGTACATTGTGGAATGTAAATGGACATGGGAGATAAAATAACATCCTTTACGAATGGTTTTAATAGGTACATTGTGGAATGTAAATTTCCCTCATGTAATTCACGACAAAACCTACAATCAAGTTTTAATAGGTACATTGTGGAATGTAAATATTTTAGAATACTGGGAGAAAATCCAGTCAGGGGAAGTTTTAATAGGTACATTGTGGAATGTAAATAGATAATCTACAAGCAGACTATTGACGGATTCTTTGTTTTAATAGGTACATTGTGGAATGTAAATCCATCCGAGCATATGTAAAAATGAAAGGTTAATCCCGTTTTAATAGGTACATTGTGGAATGTAAATATCAGCACATGAATGCGCAGCTCAGTTTCCGTCATGGTTTTAATAGGTACATTGTGGAATGTAAATCCAACCTTTCTGAATGCGCCGACATGGGGTCTTTATGTTTTAATAGGTACATTGTGGAATGTAAATTTTTTTCCTTGCTAGGCAAAGAAAATAGCGGCCCTGGTTTTAATAGGTACATTGTGGAATGTAAATCTTTTAATGCGGACACTTCTTCCCTCAACAGTTCAAGTTTTAATAGGTACATTGTGGAATGTAAATTTTTTTAAATTTTCTCGATGTCTCAATAAGCCCTGGTGTTTTAATAGGTACATTGTGGAATGTAAATTCATATCATCTATCAGATAATACTTTTCTGTAATCGTTTTAATAGGTACATTGTGGAATGTAAATAGAAACAGAACAGCACAAAGACAGCAGACCGCCTTGGTTTTAATAGGTACATTGTGGAATGTAAATTCTATTTCATCGGTAATCCGAAAATCACGATAAGATGTTTTAATAGGT
>CAJTQI010000040.1 GCA_910578645.1 uncultured Lachnospiraceae bacterium | reverse complement strand
GGCAGATGTTCAAGTCGCAGAATAAATTTGTGATAGAGGCGGTCAATGATTATTATAACAGGCGCATGGCGGCAGAGTATGATCCCTATCTGGAAACACGGGAGAAAGAGGATGCTTTTGCAGAGCGTATCGTGGAAGCGGTTGAAAAGAAAGTAATGTCCAATCTCCCGGCGCTTTTTGGTATGTATATGGCACAGATGCAGCTTTTTCCTTTATCCGTTCCTATGGGGGCTTATCAGGCGGCGCAGGGCGGCATGGTGTGCGGGCAGGAATCATTAAACGGCGCAGACAGTGGAAATGTGACGGGCGGCACAGTTTCTCCCGCTGCTACGAAAGCAACGATACGGAATGCGGGGAATATGCAGGAAGAAGCTGTATCAGAGAATGCCACAGAGCCGCCGGACAATGATTTGATTGATTTTGACGCATTTTAATATATTTATAGGGCAGGGCTACGGTAATTAGGTTTACTGTAGCCTTATTTTTGCGGATTTTTTATATCAAAGTATAAATGTAGCCGTATTTTGAAAAAAGACTAACAAAAGGTAGCCGAAAGGCTACAAAACAAGGACAAGGGGCAGCCATTAAAGGCTGCATAATAAAGGGCGGGCATTCAAGCCCGCAAAATAAGGGCAGAAAGCAGCCGGAAGGCTGCAAATAAGGGTGCAAATGTAGCCGTCTGTTTTGAGACTGGAATACCAGTTTTCAGGCAGGCGGCTTTTTTATGCCTGTAAAGAATCTGTTCCACGGACTGCTTCGGAGTGGTTCAGAGAGTGTCAGCAACTAATTTCCGGGGAGGGCGCAAGCTCTCCCCTAAGCCCTCGGCGTTTGAGAGCGAAATACACCCTACGCACAAACCTTCGGTTTATGCTCCGGGGATTTCGCCCTGCCGGGGGCAAATTCACGCAAGTGTGAATTTATACAGTCCGAAAAAACCGGACTGTATTTATCCATGCCGCCCAGAGGACGGGCGCATAGATGGCGCTGCTGCTTACGGCTACATTTCAGGACAGATGTGCAGCATTGCAGAGGGGACTTCACAAAACAAAGCCCCCTGCGGCTGTCAGAAAGCGACAGCCGTAGACTGCCCGGATACGGGCATCGGTTCACAGACAGCCGTCCTATAATGGCTGCTCACAAAAAATGCGGTGGCAGGTTATCCGCCAAAAGAAAGGAAAAGCGTTTATGAAAAGAAATTCATTTATAGAAATGGCAAAGCTGCATGACTTATCAGGGCGCATCACTTATATTTCAAGCCACGCCAA
>CAJTQI010000039.1 GCA_910578645.1 uncultured Lachnospiraceae bacterium | reverse complement strand
AACATTATGGAGCTTTGACATCTGCACAAATGAATTTCTTGGCATTGTGATTCCTCCTTTTCCAGTTTTGATTTTGGAAAAGAGGACAGATAAGATAGGTGAGTTGTGATAGAATAACTTCCCCTGTGAGCGGGTGCATAGGCACCCATCTTGCGAACACATCCGCCTTGTGGCGGCTAAGCCTCGCAGAGCGAAATACACAGAGTACAAATCGAAGATTTGTGCGATGGGTGTATTTCGCTCTCAAACGCCGAGGGCTTGCTTATGAAGTCCACTTTTAGCTCTAATTGTTCCCTCAGCACCTAATTTTGTGCCTTAAATGGCACGCTTTTTATGTGCCGTATCCGACACTCCTTTTTCTTAACAGGAATGCTAGAAGATTGCTATGAAAATCAGCGAAACAATAGACGAATTCGTTAGCACTTTTGCTTTAACAATAGCACGATCCGTTAGCTTTTTCGCCCTGACAATAGCACTGTTCTATTGTTTGGCGACTTTAAGCTGTACCCCGAAAAATGGACAGTTAATTTTATAGCAGAATCCCGAAGTGTGGACACCTTTTTTCATAGCAGCGTACAACCTTTGTCATAGGTCGGTCAGTTTTTTTATTAGCTACACTTGGGTGGACTTGTTACAGCACTTTTTATAAGTTGGGTGGACTTGTCTTACCACTTGGGGGATGATCGCACCCATCTTATTTCTTCATTTTTTGAAGTGGGTGGACATTTCATAACACCTTTTGCATCTTGGGTGGACTTGTCCTACCATCTGGGTGGACGATTGCACCCACTCACATCCATCTTGTCCTCATTTTCCAAAAGTTCTGGTTGTATCTGAGGACTTGCTCGTGATATAATCTATTTGCGTGTAGGTATATCATGGCTTTTAGTCAGATACATACCAGAGGGATGGTCTTAGCGACTGTCCCTTATTCATTTTTTAAGCTTCCCTTGACCGCTTTTACTGCGTGTCTGTCTCGTAAATCTTTCCCCTCATTGAGAATCAGAAACTCGTCTAATCGTTCCCTGCGGATTAAGATTTTTCTTCCAACTCTAAGGATTGGCAGCTTTTCCCATTCCACAAGATTTCTAAGAGTGTTTCTTCCAATGCCTGTGTAGTCGGCAGCTTCTTCAATGGAGAGAGCAAACTTTAATTCTGTCATTCGATCACCTCATTCCTGCGTAGGATTACAAGTCTTGTGCATTTTATTTCATTTTCAAAACTTGCGTTACGCAATTTCTTTGTATAGTAACTATACAGCTTTTATTTTATCTTG
>CAJTQI010000038.1 GCA_910578645.1 uncultured Lachnospiraceae bacterium | reverse complement strand
TTCGGGAGGGTGACAAGGCAGACACAGGCTATCGGGAGATATGGGGAAGCCTTGGCTTTGCCGAAGCGGAATTGTTAATTGAGTTTGGCTATCCGACACAGCGGTTTATACTTCACAGAGAAAAATCGGAGGGCGAGGACAATGAGTGACCTAAATCCATTATCAAAGAACTTTACAATAAAATCACTGCTCAAATTTGCATTTCCGACAATTTTGATGATGATATTTATGGGGCTGTATACAGTCGTTGACACAATTTTTGTAGCACGATTTGTAGATATAAATGCACTTTCAGCATTAAATATCGTCTGCCCTGTTATCAATCTGATTGTCGGTCTTGGAACCATGATTGCAACCGGAGGAAGTGCGATTGTAGCGCGCAAAATGGGAGCAGGAGAACAAAAAAGAGCGGAACAGGATTTTACGCTGATTATCTCAGTGGGTATTTTGTTTGGTGTATTGATTGCAGTCTTTGGGACGGTTTTTATTGACAGAATTGTCTGGGGACTTGGAGCGAACAGTATTCTATTTCCATATTGTAAAGAATACCTTTTTATCCTGCTGTTATTCACGCCCGCAAGTATCCTGCAAGTGCTTTTTCAAAATCTGATTGTAACGGCGGGACGCCCCGGAATGGGTATGGTGCTTGGCGTGAGCGCAGGAATCGTAAATATTTTACTGGACTATATTTTTATGGTGCCGTTTCACATGGGCATTAAGGGGGCGGCATTTGGTACGGGCATTGGCTATATGATACCGGCGGTGATTGGATTATGGTTCTTTTCCGCAAAGAGAGGCAGTCTGCATTTTAGGAAGCCAGTCATAGATTTTTCCGTATTGGCTGAAAGCTGTTCCAATGGTTTTTCGGAAATGGTAAGTCAGGCGGCAACAGCGGTTACAACATTCCTTTTTAACCGCATTATGATGAAACTGCTTGGAGAAAACGGGGTTGCGGCAATCACAATCATTATCTATACACAATTTTTATTGAGTGCCCTTTACATAGGTTTTTCTATGGGCGTAGCCCCTGTTATCAGCTATAACTATGGGAAGCAGGACGAAAAACAGCTAAAAAATGTATTTGCAATTTGTATGCAATTTATTGTCTTTGTTTCGGTCACTGTTTTTGCAGTAGCATTTATTTTTGGTTCGCCATTGGTTCGTGTTTTTGCAGAAAAGGGAACTCCTGTTTACGAAATTGCGCGAAATGGATTTTTGATTTTCCCATTCAGTTTTCTATTTTGTGGACTGAATATTTTTACCTCTGCCACATTTACTGCATTATCAAACGGGAAGCTGTCAGCAATTTTGTCGTTCCTGCGGACTTTCGGACTGATTACAGTGCTGTTGCTTACATTGCCGAATATTTTGGGCGTAACAGGGGTATGGCTTGCAGTACCGATAGCAGAGCTAATCACTATGGTTGTAGCATTGGTTTTTCTTCATCAGAACAGAGAGAAGTATCATTACGCATAAAAGAAGATGTTCATGCCGTCCGGCGGTTAATAAAAAAACCGTTGTGTGGCGGCAAAATCATCATGCGCCAAAACAGAATAGAAGCGGCTGAACGGCGGTTTTGAAATAACAATCAAAGCCGCCGTTTTTATGTGGCAGAATGACTTTCATAGATATGGCG
>CAJTQI010000037.1 GCA_910578645.1 uncultured Lachnospiraceae bacterium | reverse complement strand
TCCCTTTCAAATAGGGTTTCGTTCCCTCGCGGCTGACTGCGCCAAAATTCTGCCGATATAAAAAGTAAAAAGAATTGTCCGTGGGGAAGCTATGCCCATGGAAAGTGAATTGCAGGTGATGGGATTGAACATAGCCATATGTGATGATGAGAAGATTATCCGTGAACAGATAAAGGAACTGACAGAAAAAGAAATACCGGGCATATGTGCCGGATTATACGAGACAGGGGATGCGCTGCTTGCTGCCGGGAAGCAGTTTGACATTGTGTTCCTCGACATACAGATGGAAGGGACGGACGGGATTGAAACGGCGAAAAAGCTCAGGCAGAGGGAAGAAGATACCATACTGATTTTCATAACAGGCATCCGGGAATATGTTTTCGAGGAGTTTGACGTGGCGGCGTTCCACTATCTGCTAAAGCCCATTGAGGAAGATAAGTTCCGGGAGGTATTCCACCGGGCAGAACGGGAGCTGGAAAAGCGGAAAAGCAAACGGCGGGAAACGGTGTTCATGAAGGCGAGAAACAGGAGTTTTTCACTGGAAAAGGACAGCATCCTCTATATTGAGAGCAGAGGAAAGAAAGTGGAAATACACACCACGGGAGAGACCATAGAGGCATATGCGTCCATGAATGAAATGGAGGGGCAGCTTGGAGGCGGGTTCTTCCGTTGCCACAGGGGGTATCTGGTGAATATGACATATGTGGCGGAATATGATAGCGAGAGCATTACCCTGAATAATGGGGAGTACGTTTATCTGGCAAAAGAGAAATACGGGGAGTTTGTGAAAGCCTATATGCGGTATCTGAGAAACGGGGTGAATGCTGATGGTTGAATATATCATGAGAATGCTCAGCATTCCGCTGTATTTATTTGAAGGGTACTGCATTCAGTTCTTTTTTGGCAGGTTTGCGGAACCCCAAATAGGAAAATTAAAAAATGTGCCGTTTGGGATTGTATGGATTGTGATACGCATTGTTAATGGAACTTTATTCCATGATACAAACAGTGTCACGCTGATTGTAAAATTATTTTTTCCACTACTATTTTACTTATCTTCTGTATGAACTGGTATAAAGGGAATATCCTGTTGAAAATTTTTTTAGTCATCCAGTTCATTTCCATACATGAACTGGTATTTTGGGCAGGGTACAGTTTTCTCTATATTGGGAACTGCCTGATAGACATTCTGATACATGGAGCGGGCGACAGTATGGCATCGGTGGGATATTTACCTGTTATGGCAGGGGGATTGGCCTGCTTTTCCGCGATGCTGGTTGAAGTAATAGGAGGTGCATTGCTTTTCGTTTCTGTCAGGAAGATTGCAGAAAGTTATCGGTGCAGGGAAAAAGGGAAGATGGGTAAGGAGATAGTTTTTTATCTGCTTCCTGCTGTGGCAGGGATATTGATAGATGTGCTTGTCTCCTTGCTGATGGTAGTGGTTGAAGATGATGTTGCAGTAGTGTTGTACAAAAGACATCCGGTACTATACCTTATCATTCCTATGATAGCTCTTGTGCTGCTTGGAGCTATCGTGTTCAGTTTCCGTATTTATCAGAACATGGCAGCTCTGCAGGAAGAACGGGCGGAGAAGACCATACTGGAAAACCAAATCACGCAGATGCAGGGTTCAATGGTGGAAATGGAGCATCTGTATGACGGGGTACGCTCGGTCAAGCACGATATGAAGAACCATATGGCAGTCCTGCAGAACCTTATACGGAAAAAGTATAGTGGGGAAGATGAGGAAATCCGGCAGTATTTTGAGGGTATGTATCAGTCGGTGGAACAGCTTGACAGCAGGGTGCATACGG
>CAJTQI010000036.1 GCA_910578645.1 uncultured Lachnospiraceae bacterium | reverse complement strand
CGGTTTGGAGGGGGGAGAGCCGGAGGAAAATGTTATGCCGATTGTTCCGCCCGGCAATGCTTTGGATGATATGATATTGGAAAGCGGGGATAGATTTTTTGAAACGAGGGATGTATAACTGTAGAAATGGAAGCGGCAGCCTTTTTTGCGGTGTCCCAGTATTACAATATTCCGCTTGCCCAGTTATTATATGCCGGTGATGATGTAAGCGGTGAGGAGTGGGATTCCCGAAATTGGAATATGCAAAAGAATATCCGATATGATTTAATTATCTCTGCAATCGAAATTGTAAAGAAATTGTAATGGGTTATGTGGTTATAAGTTTACCATAAATTTGTGAGGATGAATGTGATGTGTGAATTGATGTTGGTTAGACCATCTAAACAATATGCAGAACAGGTTATGTCATATAAAGAAGAAATGTTACAATGTGGAGATAGCTTTGATGGTTGTGCAGGTCTTGAAGATGTCCAATCATTTGATGAATGGATTGATTTTGAAAGAAGATTAAGAGAAAAATATAAAAGTGGATATGTTCCATCAGAAGTGTTTTTAGCGGTAAGGCGAAAAGATGATTTCGTTGTTGGTATAATTGATTTTCGACACCCATTATCGGATTTTCTCAAAAATTTTGGAGGTAATATTGGATATAGTGTTCGTCCGTCAGAAAGACGAAAAGGTTATGCGTCTGAAATGCTGGGATTGGTTTTACTCTTTTGTCGTGAGTTTGGAGAAAGCAAGGTTTTATTGACCTGCGATAAGGAAAATGTAGCATCGCAAAGGACGATTATTAAAAACGGTGGGGTGATAGAAAACGAAATTGCTGATACAGTAGGATTAAGTAAAAGTGGCATTATTCAAAGATTTTGGATTTCAATATAGCGTCTTTCTCAACCATTTCCTGTTTCTCAAGCCACGCTCTCAACTAAATACCGCCAGCACAAAACCGCTGCTGCATGGAAACATACACCATGCAACAGCGGTTTTCTTATTTCCGTTTCTTTCTCTGGCCGACATAGCTTTTGAAGAATTTGGACTTTTCAAGGATATGTACAAGCTGCCGGAACTCCGCATCAGACAGCTTGTTATAATTGATACCCAGCCGCTTGCAGTAAAGCGCAGCCTGTTTTTCAAGAGGGCTTCCTTTGAAATTTGCGACATCCTCTAAATCATGCTTCAATTCTTCGGCAATGGTAGTTGGCGGTGCGCTCTCACTGTCAGACTTGTGTGCAGCACGAATATCACGGATAATCACGCTTATATCGTCCTGTATCATGTGGCTGAAATATTCGTCATCCTCAATGTGTGCAGCCTGTAAAATCCGGAGATACGGGTCATCTTCCCCAGGGCGGTAGCGTTCCATAATTTCGTGCCGGACGGTATCGACAAGGGAATTGAGGTTTTGAATCTGCATGGAAGCAATCCCATCCACATAAACCTCAATATCAGCCAGAAACTTTATAAAATCCTTGTGAGTGGCAAGTTCGCACAGCAGGCGGTTGTTAATCCGGCCACTTTTCAGAAGCGCAACCATTTCATCATTCAAATGCAGTTCTGTTAAAGGCGTGTTGGCCTGTTCCCTGTTTTCTGTCCGGCATAACAGGTAATCAACGGACACCCCATAAAAATCTGCCAGCGTGATAAGGTTGCCATGATTGATTTCTTTATTATCTTTGGATTCATAGCTGGCAAGGGCGGATTTTGAAATCTGCGTCAGTCGTGCCAGTTCTTCCAGATTCAGCCCTTTGTCCTTGCGTAGTTCCCAAAGGCGTTCCTGTATGGTAGACGCTCCTTTCCGGCGGCTGCTTCCCTGCCGCCTGACTGGATTATACCATACTTTCCACAATCGTGGAAATTTCCGATATTTGCCCTTAATTCCTTTTTTGTGGACATACGGCACAAGGCTCAAAAATGTTCTATGATACAGGTAGTTCATCGATGGATTATTCCAATCGAATGACCGGCCTGTATGGGATATGCTCCCCGGCGATGTAGCGCAACG
>CAJTQI010000035.1 GCA_910578645.1 uncultured Lachnospiraceae bacterium | reverse complement strand
GCGGTGTCATCCCGATACTGCTTTTAAATTTCCTTATGAGATAATATTTGCTGACAAAAATATCCGCCGCCAATGTTTCTATAAGCAGCTCCTGTTCCGGGTGGCTGGTGATTTTATCAGTCAGAATTTTTATGTCAGCATCCATGTCTTTTGATCCGTTATCCCGAAGACGGTAAACTTCCTTCACAGAAATCAGAAATTTCTCCCCCTGCTCTTTTCCAAAAATTCCCTGCCCCATTGCCTCCATTAACAACTCCTGCACAATACCCTCTGCTGTTTCTGAATCTGTCTCCTCAATAAAAGCAGTTCCTACACACATAGACAGCAGACACGCATCCCTCCCCTGACGCACGGAATGTACAGCATAAGGCGGAATGGTAAACACATCGCCTCTGCGGTACTCCACTTCTCCGTTTTCCAAGCAAACTGTCACCGTTCCCTACGTGACCACTGATATGACATAATGCCCTACATGGTTATGGAGATCAAAATACTTATCAATATTCTCTGACACCACAAATTCGATTGGATACTTATCGCATTGATAATAGCGCATACTTCTTATACTCCTGCCGGTTCTTATTGTTCTTTAACAAATCTTTGAGTTATTCCAAATCTCATCATTTAATCGACAAACCCAAATCGTATGCTTCCTTCAGTGCCGCATTTCCTTTGATATCCCCTTTATCCTTAACTCCCCTCACAAGCACCATACCCGCATCTTCCAAATGGAAGAAATTAAGCACAAGCTGATATTGCAATTTTATTGCATCAAACAATTCTGGCAGTTCTGCCGCCCCAACCAGAAGTAAAGCAAGTTTTTTGATTGAAAACTCATTTCTCATAGGCGTATGCAGTCTGTCAATTACCGCTTTTAGTTCTGCACTAATGCCATAAAAATATACCGGCGATGCCACCACCACCATATCAGCCACTTTCAACTTTTCATATATCCCATCCATGTCATCATTTTGAAAGCACTTATTCCCCTCCCTCATAAAACATGAATTACAGCCAATACATGGATTGACCTTGTAATCGACAACAGATACAATATCCACAGAATTATTTTCACGGGCTCCTTCTGCAAATGCCTGCGCAAGCAAGTCTGTATTGCCGCCTTTTCTCATGCTCCCAACCAAAATAACAATATTGCTCATTGACTATCCAGCCTCCATATCCTTCTATTTGATTCTTGTGTTCTTTCTATTACTTCGGCAGAAAACCGTTTCCGCTAAAGCAAAAACATCCTCAGAATTATACCATAAAAATTTTCTATTTTTCACCCGATGGCACGAAATGACTATTTTTCGGGAGTGGAAAGCAAAAAAGAGCCGTCATCCAGCCCTTTTTACTATTTCATTCAATTTTTTCCGCTTTGCCCATATACAAACACGGAAACTCTGCATACTATCACGGAAACCCTTATATTATCACAAAAACTCCCAACCTGTTTCCGTGTTCGTACAGACAGTTTCCGTGTTCGTATATGGGTTTTGCCTGCGAGTATTGACTTTTGCGTGATAGTATAGAGTTTTGCCTGTTTGTATCCGAGTTTCCGTGATAATAACCGACTTTTGCCTACGAGTATATACTATCAAGCAAAAGAACCTCAGAACAACTGTTTGCACCCTCGCTAATGTAAAAATGCCCCTAAAAGCACACGGAAATAATGTAAAATTGAAACCTATGTAGTGCCGAAAGTGCCGTGTTTACGGGCTTTTTCGGCTTTCCGTGTCCGTATCTGCCGGAAACTAAGACACCCTGACAGGATTCGATAATATTCTCCATATTTCAACAGCATTTTCAGACAAATTATTCTCACCCAAGAGGCTTTATCATATACTTTTGAAACTTCTCCGGCACTTCAAAGTTCTTTAGATGTTCATAGCCAACCAGTTCTTTATTTCCGCTTAAATCAACACGATAAACCAGTTCGTCATATCCTAAAGGATTATGCGCCCCTACCTGTGGGGTGACACCGAATTTTACGGAAATAAATCCCGGCTCTTTCTTCTCAATATCCACAATCGCTATTTCATAATCGTAAACTGCAATTTCTCCCGAATAATATTCTGAATAGAAATTCGTAACCACATTGGTGATGTCCTCAATAAATAATGCT
>CAJTQI010000034.1 GCA_910578645.1 uncultured Lachnospiraceae bacterium | reverse complement strand
AATGTTTATGTTTTTTTCAGTAGTATTAATCTTGTTGATTGCCATTGTATTCAGAAAACGGAAAATGGACAAAACAGGACAACAGAAATCTGTTGAAATAGAACATTTGTCTAAAAGTAAAAAAGAACTCATCCTCGGCTTATCATGGTATATATTCTATTTTATGCTGTCTTACATAAGCTGTGCTTTTCAGGTCGATATAATAAGTGAATTATCAAACTGGTTGTTTCTGGTTCTCTTTCCCCTCCTGATTATCGCTGTTTTGAGAAAAGAGAAAGTGATACAAACCCTGAAAGAATCAGGCTTAAAACATTTTGACAGAAAAACAGTATTAAGGATACTATTGATTTGTGCTGCATATCAAGGTGTTATTATCCTTGTCTTTGGTTTAGGGGGATTTTGTTTTAATATAACGAATATTCTCCACATATTAGTAAAACTTCCGGTATTTTTTTGCCTGATGATACTTACAGCAGCGTTTACGGAAGAATTTTTTTTCAGGGGCATTCTGCAAAAAACTATGATGGATTCACTAAAAAAGCCATATCTGGTCATACTGCTTACGGGCATTCTGTTTGGGTTGTACCATTTTCCGTTTGCATATTATCTATGGGGCGATACGGCAGGGAGCATTATGAATTCACTCAAAATGGTTATGACGGAACATGTTCTTACTGGCTGCGCTTATGGCTTTCTCTACTATAAATCTAATAAAAACCTGTGGAGCAATATCATTTTGCATGCTTTCTACAATGCGGCTATTATGGCTCTCGGCACTGTATTTTCGACATAAACAGAGTATTCAGAACTTATGACAGAGTTTTTTAACAGCACAGACCAATCAAAATCAGAATTGATGGAGGAGATAAGCCATACGAGGAATGCAAAAATAATGACGATTTGGTTTTGTTTCTTTCAAAGAATTTGTGAGGTGACAACTTCCAGTTTATCAAGCCACGCTCCCAACTGCATACCACCAGCACAAAACCGCTACTGCATGGAAACATATATGACCATGCAACAGCGGTTTTCTTATTTCCGTTTCTTCCTCTGGCTGACATAGCTTTTGAAGAATTTCGATTTTTCGAGGATATGTACAAGCTGCCGGAACTCCACATCAGACAACTTGTTATAATTGATACCCAGCCGCTTGCAGTAAAGCGCAGCCTGTTTTTCAAGAGGGCTTCCCTTGAAATTTGCGACATCCTCTAAATCCTGCTTCAATTCTTCGGCAACGGTAGTTGGCGGCGCACTCTCATTATCAGACTTGTGTGCAGCACGAATATCACGAACGATTGCGCTTATATCGTCTTGTATCATGTGGCTGAAATATTCGTCATCCTCAATATGTGCAGCCTGTAAAATCCGGAGGTGCGGGTCATCTTCCCCAGGGCGGTAGCGTTCTATAATTTCGTGCCGGACGGTATCAACAAGGGAGTTGAGGTTTTGAATCTGCATGGAAGCAATCCCGTCCACATAAACCTCAATGTCAGCCAGAAACTTTATAAAATCCTTGTGGGTGGCAAGTTCGCACAGCAGACGGTTGTTAATCCGGCCGCTTTTCAGAAGCGCAACCATTTCATCACTCAAATGTAATTCAGTTAAAGGCGTGTTGGTCTGCTCCCTGTTTTCTGTCCGGCATAACAGATAATCAATGGACACCCCATAAAAATCTGCCAGCGTGATAAGGTTGCCATGATTGATTTCCTTATTATCCTTAGATTCATAGCTGGCAAGGGCAGATTTTGAAATCTGCGTCAGACGTGCCAGTTCTTCCAGTTTCAGCCCTTTATCCTTGCGTAGTTCCCAAAGGCGTTCCTGTATGGTAGTCGCTCCTTTCATGGGCGCACGCTCCTTTCTGGCGGTTGTTTTCCTGCCGCTTAACTGATTATACCATATTTTCCGCAATCGTGGAAATTTCTGATATTTGTGCTTGATTCCTGCTTTGTGGACATACGGCACAAGGCTCAAAAATGTTCTATGATATAGGCAGTTCATCGATGGATTATTCCAATCGAATGACCGGCCTGTATGGGATATGCTCCCCGGCGATGTAACGCAACGACTTCCGGCAGGGAAACGGAGGAACCCTGACCGGAACGAGCGTACCAAGGAGAGCGAAACGCCGCCAAAGACGGGGGCAGGAACGACAGCAGAAAGAACCGGCAAAAATGAACACCGAAACGATACCGAAACACAACAATCTCACAGGGCATAGTCTGCCCTGCCCGTAATACGAGGCCGCTGAAAAACATTCTATTTTTTTGATATTAAATTATTGATGTACGAAAAAATCCACCCGTTTTGAATGGAC
>CAJTQI010000033.1 GCA_910578645.1 uncultured Lachnospiraceae bacterium | reverse complement strand
ATCCATGTTCCATCATCTTGTTGACTTTACCGAACCAATCTGCCATTGTATTGATACACAGAAAGCTTCCATGCTTCTTTTTGACACCTCTGGCATTGAGGCATGGGTTACAGAAAACAATCCCAAATATGCCAACCGTATCATCAAACAACTGAAAGCCTTCAAAAAAGCAAAAGGGATGGACGATTCCTTTGACCCTTATAAAGCCGCCTACGGCTCCATGCCTTCCCATGCTGCCGCCAATCCAGCCATTCAGCAGATGTACATTAACGGGCATTTCTGTTATGCTTATAAATTCGGTATTATTACCAACGGACTCGGCATTGTCCGGGATATTTCCTTTTATAACAAGGACTTTCTTGAGGCTCATCCTGACATCATTGTTGCAAAAAAATCTGATTCCCCGGATGAAGATAAGAGTCTTGCCGATTCCAAGGCATTGATTCCCACTTTAAAGGATTTCTTTCGGAAGCATCCGCTTTTCAATCCGAAAACTTTTCTGGGAGACGCCGCATTTGATTCCATTGAAATCTACAAATACCTGTTACAGGAAGCTTCCTTTGAGCAGGCTTACATTCCCCTCAACGGCAGAATCTCCCTTCCGAAATCCGACTGCCCGCTGAATAAGGACGGCGTCCCCTGCTGTCCTAAAGACCCATCCCTTCCAATGAGGCGGGAAGGAAGCAAATCCCATCTCCGCTGCGGGCTGCCAACCATGAAGTTTGTATGCCCAAAAATGAAATGGGAATATGATAAAACAACTAATAAAAGCAAACGTGTCTGCCACTGTGAAAATCCCTGTACGGAATCCCCCTGCGGCAGGATGTTTTATATTTATCCCGAGAAAAACCTGCGCGCCTATCCTGGTACGCTCCGTGGTACGGCCGAATGGGATTCCACCTATAAGCTCAGGGTAAATGTTGAGAAATCAATCAACCATTTCAAGGACAGCTTCTGTGTTGCCGGGCGTAAAACGCAGAATGAAAAAACGCTTCACGCTGACCTACTTCTCGCCGGGATTACCCAGCTTATTACTGTAATGGCGGCTGATAAACTGCACAGGCATCAATATATCCGCAGTTTAAAACCTCTGATTGCATAACCTTACATACCTCATACCATTTCACGGGCAGATATCCTTATCTGCTTTGTTTTCATATCTTAAAACTCTTGTTATCCACATCCACCTCCTGTAAGTCCGGCTCAACCGGGCCTTTACCCTATTGGAATCAAGATTTTGAACTTGTTTCGCAATTACCTATCCGGAATATATAAGGACTGCCCGAAAGGTAATCGTTAAAACGTCGGATGCTTGTCAGGATATGTTTCCTGCTGCTTGTGCTGACTGGCAGATCTGGAACGGCATTTTCCATGAATGTATGGGCAGTTTTCTCTGTATACACTGGTTCCTGCAGTGAAAGGATATATTTTTTCATCCTATTCAGGTAAGACCTGTAACCCTTAACTGTGTTTTGTGAATACCCCCTTTCCAATAGTTCAAGCAGAAACTGTTCCACATGCGATTCAAAATCCGTGTGAATGTTAATCTGAAAATCCATAAGCTTTCTCCTTTCTGTGCGCGATATGCACTACATAATAATTCGGAGAAAACTTATCCTAAAAGTATTTAGAAAGTACTGTATTTTCCGGCTTTTCTATTGATTACTCGGATAATAATTCTACTAGGATAATTCAGATTCCACCTCACGATGGACACCCTTGGCTTCGGCTGTCCACTGCCAGGCGGATTGGGGACTTTCACCCGTTAGAACGTGTGCCCACCCGGCATAATATGAAACAATGTTCATATAGTCCGTTGGATTAGGGATTTCTAAAACAAGCCGCAGGCAGTTTTTATTTTGGAAATACTGCCGCCACAAACCGCCCTGTATCTTTTCTTCCCCATTGATATTCAGTTTTCTACCGTCCGGGCAGATCTTATTTACTTTGCCGGTACAGGCATTGACCGTATCTAAAAAATTTTTCATGTTCAGAATGTTCAGTTTTAACAATTTCTGTTAGGGCTTCCCGTAGTTTTATTTCATACCCAAATTCATCACTGGACAAACGAAATGATATGGCAATAAGATTCAAAATCCTTTTTTCTGCTACATTACTCGGAAAAAGCGGGATTACTTCAATCTGTGGGGCTGTTATAACAGGTGCAATATATTTTTGTTCAATCCTGCTTCCCTGTTCCCCGGCAAGCAGGGAAACATCAAAAATATGAAGCAGCTGTATATTCTGTTCTTTCTGTGATTTTGTGATTCAGATAAAGATTTCCTTTATTTCAAGAGATATAGTCTCTTATTTTTCATTTATCAGCTTAATGATCC
>CAJTQI010000032.1 GCA_910578645.1 uncultured Lachnospiraceae bacterium | reverse complement strand
AGCTTGTGATGTAGGTCTGGAGGGCATAATAGCCGCCGTCGCGCGATTCGTCGGAAAACTCGGCGCAGATGTCGATTACGTTTGTCATGCGAAACCAGTAGCGCATACCGTCACGGGGAGGGTGTACCTCGTTGCAGAATTGCCGGACTACCCTTAGGAGCGTTGACTTTCCGGTGCCTATGTCGCCCCACAGCAATAGCCCCCGGTCCGGATCGAGGTTGCCGTGATAGTCTTTCAACGCCCAATGCACGATGTCGTTGAGAATCTTGCGCTGGTCGTCGCGGACAACATAGCCGGGGCATACCTTTTTTGCGCATCCAAGGAAGAACTGCTTGTAGGCGTCAATCTTCGTTAAGTCCGCAATCGGGTGTAACCGGCCCTCTGCGGCGTCCCGCATTTGGCTGATAGCCTCCTGCGGATTTATTCTTTTGGGGTACTTCATCTTTTGATTTTTTTATTCTCATCCGGGCCCAGTTGAGAAAGTGTTTCTTGAAAGCCGAGAACGTGGGATGCCAGTCCTCGGTGGTAATTGTCGCATTACTGAAATCATCGGCTACCGCCAGCAGATCTGACGGCTCGCAGTGCAGGCTCATGGCCATACCTTCAATCGTTGACTCCGATTTTTTCAGTTTTTCTAAAAAATCTTTTTCGCGCTCGCGCTTACCATCAATTAAAAGATTTTTTATTTCTTTTCTTTTATGTAAATATGGCCGCGTCCGGCTCTGCGTTTCGTCTGCCGTATCACTCCGCGTTGCATAGTGCTTTTCGATTTGCGTTTTATCAGATATACAGCCCAGCGGAGTATCATGCTCCGGATTTTGCATTTCATACTCAATATCCACCGAACCTTCCGGCAATGGTGCTTTTCCGTTGTTCTGCATATTGAAGCAATACTTTTCAAAGCCGCAGACGGATATAACGGTAACAAGCCCGTTTTTCCTACGGGTAATCAGACCGTCCTCCTCCAATGCCTCCAGAAAAGATATGACAGCTCTCTCATCTGCGTGCCATCGCGTACCAAGATAGGCAATAGTCACAGGCCATTCTCCGTAAGTCACCCGTATGCGGATGTTTGTATCACCCACATACCTCATGCCGGGAGTCTTGGCGGCTCGAAACCTTATTTCAAGCCACCACTGGTAACGTTGCGCGTTATCCCATAGCCAGTGTGTCATATCGTCTTCATAGACAGGCATCCATCTTGGCATAGCTTGTAGGTGTTTGAGAAGAACCGCAGCAGTTCGCTTCCACGGAAAAGCGGGTAAGGACTGGCCGGAACAATCTCATAGCGCAATCCTTCAGGATCACTGGCATAGCTGAACAATTCGATGTCGGAGAGGGCGAACATGGCTGCAACCTCCTGACGGGTGTAGAGTCGCGACGGCTCAACGGCTGGTAGAGAATTTCTCATAAGCATAAGTGTTGTGCCTTCCATAATGAAATGGCAAGCGGGTTAATACCTGCCTCACATCCATCGGTCGCAGTTTCCTTTTGCAGTGAAGCCATTTGATCGCACTTTGAATACTTATCCTTTTTAGATAAACCCGCCGGTTCCACCCAGACCAGTCGAATGATTATTCCGGCGGCTGCACTCCCTATAACTGGGAATGGATTGAACAAATAAACTATCAGACATACCGCGCATTCTCTATTAAAGAGCAGTGACACTCCAGAACCCAGATAATTCCGGACACGGATACCACAAGAGTCTGCATCTTCCAAATACGACAGGACATATGCCTGTTTTTTAGAAGATTCGGCACCAAGTGTATATAAACAATCCGCTATCATCGTGAGTCAGGTTATAAGGGAACCAAGACTTTCCTGGATGGAGCCTTAATTAAATTTTAATAAGTCGCGCTCGGCTAAAGTTTTTACAACCCGGAATCTCACGAGTTACCGAATTTCTGATTCAACACGTCTTTTATATCCGACATCTTGTAAAGCGGTGTCTTGCCTATCTTTACGGGCACAAGGTAACCGTCCTTCTCCCAGCGGAGAAGGGTACTGTATGAACGGTTGAAAATTTTGCAGGCCTCCTCGCGCGTAACCGTCGCAAGCTCGTCGTCATAAGCCCTCTGCTCGTCCTCGGCTTCACGTGTAATGCGTAGAAATTCCTGAAACGCCGCCTTCATGTCGGTGGCGTCAACTACCAGATATACGCCCTTTGGGCCGTCCAGTATGGAACTGATTATTTCTGCTGCCATAATCTATTGTTTTGAATTACGGCACAAAAATAGAGCCCTGTACGTACAGGACTCCTTTAACTTTTTCCGCTAACGCTTATATTTAAGCAATTAAAGTTTAAGCGACAACGCGGAATGATGTATGTTGGTTATGAACGGCTATTGTTTCAGCAACTTGGCTTCCAT
>CAJTQI010000031.1 GCA_910578645.1 uncultured Lachnospiraceae bacterium | reverse complement strand
AACGGCGATTTCCTGTTGGCTGGGCGACGTGCTTTCCCACAGCTCTGCCAGCTCCCGTATTTTGCTGACCTCATTATCTTCCAGCGCATCCCGCAGCAGATAATCAGGGGAGATTTTCAGTGCGTTGCAGATATTGATAAATACGGGCAGACTGGGAACCTTTATCCCGCCTTCAATCTGCCGGAGGTAGGTTGCGTTGATATTGCACAGCTCCGAGAGCCTGTCCGCCGTGAATCCCCGGTCTTTCCTCACCATGTTGATACGTTTGCCTAATCCTTTACCTTCCATAATGCCACCCATTTCATAAGCTATTAGCATTTATTTTGTACACTTTTAGACTACATCACACTTAGGGATTGCAATAGATTCTAAAAGACTATATAATATTAGCTAGTAGACTATAAACTATGAAAGGGGAACAACAGAATGGAACTGAACTATTTTAGGGACAGGCTTTTTGATTTACTAAACGACAGTGAAGGGATGGGGATTGTTGACCTGAACGCAGATGAGCGGAACAGCCTGCTCACTGTCAGGACAGAGGACGGGAATGTATTTGAAATCGTATGCCGACAGGCAGCGGGGAAGGAGGACGGATGGACGACCGCAAACTGACTGTATGCTATGGACGTGGCAATTACAAGCAATCTCCGCCGCAGATTCTTTTACAAGGTAAGTGGCTGGAACAGGCTGGATTCTCCGCAGGGGACAAAATCACCGTGAAATGCCAGCAGGGGCAGCTTATCATCACAAAAAACGGAACAAGAGCAGATTCAACAGAATAATGTTTATGATACAATGATTTTTTCGGAAAATCTATTCCCTCTGGAAAGTGACTGCGGTATAATGAAGCTATCGACAAATCGGAATAGGGAGGTAAATTTATATGAGTGATTTTGCTATTCGTTTTCTTAATAGTGAAGGGGAACCTATTACACAAGAAACTGTAGACAAACTGGTGTGCAAAATTCGGGAAAATCATTGTAGGTCTGCATGGTTAGCTTTGGATGAATATGGCGAAGAGGATTTTCTATCTGTAGATATTGAGAATGATTGGGCGGCTCTGGCTTTTAACACATATGGTGAAGATGAAGAGGCTCATATGTATATGCCTGTCAATTCCGAATATGGTACATCCAAAGAGGACGCTCCTGTAAATATCAGCGGACAGACTCCAGTTCTCAAGCGAAATGCGCTCAATGATTTGAATCTGGTTGCTGAATGTGTTCTCCATTTTGCTAAAACAGGAGAGCTGTATCCAAAGTTGAAGTGGGAGGAAGTAGCGTAAAAAACACAACTTCCAGTTTGTGCGCTTAAAAATTGAATAAGAACCACCCAAAATGCCGTTGCATGGAAAAATCCCAAGCAACGGCATTTCCTTATCTCCGTTTCATTCTGCTCAACGGTGAATCCTTATATGCCGGAGTTTTCTTCATAACATTTTTCAGAACCGTGCGCTCCTGCTCCGACAGCTTCTCATACCGGATTTGTAGCTGCGTACACATCAGGGCAGTGAACACATCCAGATAGGAACCCGGCACGGCCAGCGCCTTCTTTGCGTCCTTGATTAGCTTCATGCCATTGGAGCCGTCCGGCGCACTATCCGTATCATTCTTGTGCGTTTCCCTTATGGCATGGAGGATAGTGTCCCAAGTCCGGTGCGTGACCTGACAGAAATAATCTTCTTCCTGTACCTGCATAGCTTCCAACGCCTTTAACGCAGCATCTTCCTCCACCGGCTGATATTGGGAAAGGACTTGCCCCCGCAGGACTTCCAGAAGGCTGTTGAAGTTTTGGAAGTGGGCGGTTGCCACACCATCTACATAAATTTCCGTGTCCGTCATCAGGGTAATAAAATCCTCATGTGTGGCAATCTCACACAGCAGCCGGTTGTTGATACGCCCGCTTTTCAACAGCTCCACCATGCTGTCACTCAAATGCAGCTCCGTAAGTTCCATGCCCGGATGGTTCCGGTTCTCTGTCAAGCAGAGCAGGTAATCCGTTGACACACCGTAAAACTTTGCCAGCTCCACAAGGTTTTTGTGGCTGATTTCCTTGAGTTCGTCATTCTCATAGCTTCCCAAGGCTGATTTGGAAATCCCCGTAACCGCCGCCAGTTCCTCTAATTTTAAATGCCGCTCCGTCCTTAAATCCTTTAACCGCTCCTGAACCGTTATCCCCTGTTTCATGGCTTCCTGCTCCTTTCCAGCGGCCAGCTTTTGCCGCCATCCCCATTGTACCACATATCCATGCCGGGCGCATTTCCCTTTGTGATTCTTTTCAAAGGCGCAAAATGCGCTTTTGATTTGCCCGGATTTTCAGAAGTGCAAAATGCACATCTGATTTTTGCACCCGTCCAGCAGGAAGCCTTTTCCGCAATCGTGGAATTTTTCAGATTTTGGGCTTCATTCCTGATTCGTGGACATACGGCACAAGGCT
>CAJTQI010000030.1 GCA_910578645.1 uncultured Lachnospiraceae bacterium | reverse complement strand
AAAGCAGTGTTCCGATAGCCCTGTCCCTCATGCAGAGGCCGGAATCTGGGCATCTAAGTGCATTGCGGATCGCATCGGCCTCCTCTGGTTTAAGGTATGGGATGTTTTTCCTGCGCTGGCGGATTACGGGAATATATGCAAGGATCTGTCTTGCAGCTTCCGTGTGGACGCCAAGGTCTGATTTAAACACCGCAGCAAGCGTATCCCGGCACCCGCCACTCAGAGGACGTCGGCCACCCTCACGAATAAAATAAGAAATGGCATCATCCTCGGTTATATCATTTAAAGCTGCCCTGCCACGCTTCTGCATGGCTAAGAGAAAACTGGATGCGCTAAAGGAACTTTTATAAATCGTAGTATCTTTCAATCCCCGCTTTTTCCCGGTATCTTTATAAATATCTACCACTTCACGGAATACAGGATTAAGCTGCCAGTATGATCCCCGCCTTGCTGATGTTCCGGCGTATACACCGGAAGGATACTTTCCATAGAGGTCAAAGTTTTCAAGGGTTCTGTATACCCGGCGATAGGTTGTCTGCATCTCCCGGGATTTTGTCCGGCTTATCCGTATGCGGCAGGCATCCCCGTAAGATGGGATATCTTCCCTGTTCTGGTTACGGATCAACCAGTTGATTTCCGTTTCCAGCCTTTCAACATAAGATTTGGAGTATCCACTGGTTTTTAGTTTCTGAATCAAGTCAGCATAAATATCATTAGTTTTATTGAATTTCATTAGCTGATCACCTCCTGCATCCTATGGTAATAGATCTGGAAGATGTACAAAATAAAATCCAAACTTTTTATACGGCAAAAGATGAATTTATCAGCTTTCCCGTAAAAAGTTTGGATTTCTCCTAAGTTTGGATTTGTGGGAAAATCTAAACTTTTGGATTTTCCCACAATGCCGACTACTACGGAATCCCGCTCATTCCTTCTTTTTTGATGTTAAAGAACACGCTATATTGATTGACAATCACAGAGCTATTCCAGTATATTTAATAAAACAGACGAAACCGCAGATATACAGGTGAATAGACATGAAAAATATACACAGCATTGAATTTTATACTGGAAGCAAGGAAGAATTGCTTCCCAATTTTGAAAAGGATTTTCCCTATATCGCTTCGAGAGCGGAACTTGACAAGTATATAGGGCGTTATGTTCCGTGGCACTGGCATAAAACGGTGGAACTTTTTTACATGGAAAGCGGCAGCATTGAATATGATACGCCGGGAGGAAAGCTATTGTTTCCTGCCGGAAGCGGCGGCATGGTAAATTCCAACGTACTCCATATGACAAAAGCAATATCACAGTGGGAAAAGAATATACAACTACTTCATATTTTTGATGTTTCCCTACTTGCCGGAGAACAGGGAAACAGGATTGAGCAAAAGTATATCGCCCCTGTTATAACTGCCCCGCAGATTGAACTAATTCCTTTTTTTCCGGGCAATGCAGCAGAAGAAAACATTTTGAAACTTATTCTTAAAGCATTTCATTTTTCCGGTGATGAATTTGGGTATGAAATAAGACTTCGGGAAATCCTAACGGAAATATGGCTAATGATTTTTGAACTATCCCGCCCTATGCGTGAAAAGGCGGGAGAACAGAACAAGAGCAACGATAAAATAAAGTTGATGATGATATACATTCACGAGCATTATAAGGAGAAAATTTCTATCCCGGAGCTTGCAGCGGCAGCATATCTAAGCGAAAGGGAATGTTACAGAGTGTTCCATGACTGTCTGCACATGACCCCCGTAGACTATATAAAGGCTTACCGTCTGCAAGCCGCCTGTCAGATGTTGGCTAAGGGGCAGGAACCTGTTACAGTTATCAGCCATGACTGCGGTTTGGGGAGCAGCAGCTATTTTGGAAAAGTTTTTCGGGAGTACGCACATTGTTCACCAACAGAATATCGGAAGAAATGGCAGAATAGTGATAGATAAGGGCAGAAATGAAATATTTTTCCTGCACTTCCTGAATTATAATGATACCTGTAAAGTAAATCAGCAATTTACAGGAGGTGGGTTCAAGGTGGTAAAAATGAACATTCTGAACATGAAAAATTTTTTAGATACGGTCAATGCCTGTACCGGCAAAGTAAATATGCTCTGCCCGGACGGTAAAAAACGAAATATCAATGGGGAAGAAAGGGTACAGGACAGTTTGTGGCGGCAGTACCGCCAAAACAAAAACTGCCTGCGGTTTGTTTTAGAAATTCCTAATCCAACGGACTATATGAGCATTGTTTCATACTATGCCGGGGATTGTTGATTTGTCTGTAAATATTTCATCATAAAGGGGCTGGACGGTTTATCTGCCAGCCCCGCCCTTTTGAAAGGAGTTAAAATGGAACTAAACATTCAAACCGTGGAAATGACATTAACGGAAGCGGCGCAGTCCAATCCGGGGGCATGGGTAGACCATTCCCGGTATGTAGCCAAAGCCTGTAAAAATATTGCGTCACACTGTAAAGATTTATCTTCTGAACAGGCGTATCTTTTCGGGCTGTTACATGATATTGGACGTTATGCCGGAGTGAGTTCGGAAAGGCATTTGATAGACGGCTATCGTTACTGTATGGAGCGTGGGTGGGGAAAAGCTGCACAGATATGTATATCCCACGCATTTATGATACAGGATATTGATACTTCTATCGGAGAGTTTGATGTCAGTGATGAGGATTACCTGTTTATGAAAGATTTTGTTGCAAATGCGGTATATGATGATTATGACCGTCTGGTACAGCTATGTGACGCATTGGCTATGCCTACGGGGTTCTGCCTTTTGGAAAAGAGATTCGTAGATGTGACAATACGGTACGGCATCCACCCGGCGACAATAGACAGGTGGAAAAAAATTTTAGAGATTAAAGAACTGTTTGAAGAACAGATTGGCTGCTCTGTTTATACTCTGCTTCCGGGCGTTGTGGAAAACAGTTTTCGTTAGGGAGGGATATTGTGTATTACGAAGCAAGCGATTTTTTAGAAACTGCGGACAGCGATACATTAAAGCAGATTGCCCGCACAAGGGAATTAACACGGGAATATTATTTCTCTGATTATGGAGATATGGAAAAACGCACTTCCATTCTTCGGAAGCTGTTGGGGGGAATTGGGGAAAATGTGGCAATCGACACACCTTTTCATTGTGATTATGGAAAAAATATT
>CAJTQI010000029.1 GCA_910578645.1 uncultured Lachnospiraceae bacterium | reverse complement strand
AAGATAAGCGATAAGTTTCTCATAGTCATCATGGGAAATTGGCTGTGTGCCTGACTGTCCCATATCTTCCTCTGAAAACAAATCCACTTCCTCTGCCTTTCGTTTCAGTTTGATGTACTGCATTGGATTGAACGTAATCAGTTGCTTCGGGAATACCGCAAAACGGAACGACTGCTGTAAAACTGCCGAGAACGAGTGGATATAGTCTTTGCTCAATCCCTTCTTCACTTTTCCATCGGGATAAGTCCCTCCGAAAGTAAGCAGGTCAAGGAATGTCTGCAAATGTTCCGCCGTTACGGTTCTTAACTTGCGGTCAGCAACAGGGTGTTTCTTAATGCACCGTATCGCACCGAGATAATTTTCCACCGTACCATTGCTAAGAGTGCCGACCTTTAATTCCTCCTCCGCCCAAATATCGAGCAGTTCCCCAAGCGTGATGTTGTCAGCCTTTGCAATGAATTTCTTTTCCTCGTAATCCTCCATTGCCAGCCTTAACAGCTTTTCCGTCTCGCTCTTGCTTTCCGTTTCCGTAAACTCTTTCTGTACCAAATTGCCGCTTGCGTCCTCCACATAGAAGCGGTAGTACCATTTCTTTCCTTTTTTTCTTACAGAACCTTTTGCCATAATCCGTTCTCCTTTCGATAACGAGCAATCGGAACTGATGAAATGCTTTCTGCGTGTAAGTATATCATAACTCCGATTGTTCCGCTATACCGATTCGGATTCTTCCCCCGATACCATAGAAAGAAGATTTGCAAGCCTTGTCGTGGCTGTTTCGGGATTTTTGGAATAGAGTCTCACAATGTCGCCCATATCATTAAACATATTTACGGTGTGGGTAATTTCCCGAAGGAACATAATCTCGTTATATTCCTTATTCGATTTAAACCCCATTGTTTGTGCGAGCGCGGCATTTTCCGCATTGTCCTTGAAATTCTTACAGGCAAACTGAAACGAATCCACGAACAATTCATATTCCCTTAACATCAGCAGCAGTAAATCCTTTGTAAAGTCTGACTCTGCCTGTTCCATGTCAAAAGGTAACTTTGAGAGAATGGAGGACATCACATCACGAATGAATAATTCCCTTTTATCCGTAATGTCCGTTTCATACTCCTCTGTTTCCCCTTTCAGCCACTCCACTGACACATGAAGTGTTTCTGACAGACCTTCCAAGACCAGCTTCTTTGTGTTGTCGATTGTCCCTGCCTCATAACGCACGATTGTGGAAGTGGCTACTCCCATCTTCTCTGCGACATAAGGCTGGTTTAATCCCAACTCAACCCTCCGCTGTTTTGCCCTGCTACCGATCAGCTTGCGCAATTCTTTGTCTTTCATGTTGATACGCCTCCTTTGTCGGTATGTTCATACTATACCACACAAAAAGTAATAATGCAATATGCAATATAAAAATAATTTTTGCATTATCATAATGCTTGACAAGGAAATATAAAAGCGGTATAGTATCAGTATACGCAAAATTGCGTAATGCAATTCAAAAGGAGGGAAGTTGATGACAGAAACGAAGATTGCAATGACAATCGAGGAAGCGTCTGAGTATACGGGAATCGGCAGGAACACCATGAGAAACCTTGTGGAATGGGGAAAACTGCCGGTCTTAAAAGTCGGGCGAAAGGTACTTATCAAAAGCGATATTCTTGAAAAGTTCATGGAAGTGAACGAGGGAAAGAACCTGCGGGATAAGGGCGATGTAAAAGCGGTAACACGAAAATCAGCAGTATAAAAGGCGGCTTCTTACGAAATCGCCTCAGGTATGTATCAGACCGAAGCCATGATATACCTACACGCAAATAGATTATATCATGTGCTTCCTTTTGGTACAAGCGGAAATTTGGGGGAATGGCAAAAACAAGTTGAAAAAATAAGTTCATTTTGGAAAACCAACTTAAAAAATCAACTGATTTTGGTATGTTCAGTTGAAAAAGTCAACTGATGTTTCGGGAGGTATTTTCAATGTGATGTAAGATGGCTGCAAAAAGTCAACTGATATTTCTGATTGCACTTTCTACTATCATGGTTGTACTTTTTACTATCATAAGCGACAGCACTTTTTGCTATCATAGTGACATCATTTTGGGCATGATGATAGTATTTTTTGCTATCATAGAGGCTGATTTTACCGGCATAATCCGAACAGTTTCAAGGGAGATTCTCTTCTCTTAAAGCCCTCGGCGTTTGAGAGCGAAATACACCCATTGCATAAACTGCGTTTATGCAATGGGGATTTCGCCCTTGCAGGGGGCAAATTCACGCTAGCGTGAATTACAAATGCTGACGCATTTGTGATTACCGCTATAAGGCGGATATGTTCGCAAACGTGCCGCCTATGCTGCCGCTCACAATCTGTCATGCCGACACTGCTGCTATCCCCGTTGCCATTTGCAGGAGGGAGGACAAAGCACAATACAGAGACATTCATTTATCCGCATGAGCAAGCTGCCCGATGTCAGGGGCAGGATCACTTATATATCCAGCCATGCAAAGCAGGAAAACCTGTATGCGGTCTATGAAACGACAGACTGACGCTACTGGACGGAGCTTGCAAAATGCAATCAGCAGGAATTTCTAAAAAGCGGCACAGAGGGAAAATGTATAGAGGCGAGGGAATTTATCATTGCCCTGCCCGAATCATTTCCAAACCTTTATGAGCCGGATAAGCTGTTACAGATTTTCACAGACCGTTTTAAAGAAAAGTATGGCGTGGAGTGCGTATCAGCACTGCACCATAACAAACGAAAGACAAATTACCATATCCATCTTATTTTTTCTGAACGGGAACTGTTGCCCGAACCCATAGAAAAAACCGCGACACGCAATATGTTCTATGACGAAAACGGGAGACATGTCCGAACCAAGAAAGAGATACTCGGCGAAAACGGAAATGTCCGCAAAGGCTGTAAAATCGTGAAGAAAGGAGAAGTCTATGAGCGAAGTCTTTTTACCGCCAAGAGTAAGCTGTTCAAGCAGGAAAATTTTGTTGACGAGATAAAGCATTTCTATACCGACCTTATCAATCTTCTTGTAAAAGACGACAAAGAAAAACTTCATGTGTTCGACAGCAGCGGATTGTATCTTGCCACCAAGAAGATAGGGAAAAACAACCCGAAAGCGGAACAGATACAGACCGATAACGAAATGCGTATGCGTTGGAACAGGGAAGTTGACAGGGCAATTGTCAGCGGCGTTCCCGAAACAGAGATACGACAGATAAAGAAAAAATATATCACTGACCGCATCAGAGAATCGGTTGA
>CAJTQI010000028.1 GCA_910578645.1 uncultured Lachnospiraceae bacterium | reverse complement strand
TCCGTAATAGTATACAGAAAAAATAAAAAATGATAGCGGGAGGAAAAGGGCTGTTTGGCAGTCCTTTTTCTCATGTCTTAAGTTTTCACAATTCATTTCTCTATATTTCAAATTTCACAGATATTTTTATAATTGGTTTAGAAAATAATAAGTTGGAAAGCGGGGAAATAAGAGGTAATATGCCTACACGGCGGTTTGGGTTTCCCCCATATCGGACTAATTTTGTGCCTTGGGAGGAGGCGGGAGTTTTTGCTTAATGGGATAATTTTCTAAAAGTTAATCTGTATGCTAAAATATAATTGTTGACTTGAAGCGCACTTCATAGTTTATGATAACAGGGAAAGGTGGATTTATATGTATTCAGCAAAAGAAGCAGCAGAAATGACGGGATTATCGACAGCAGCATTAAGGTATTATGAAAAGGAACAGTTATTGCCGCAGATTTCCCGGACAAGCCAGAAATACAGGCAGTATTCGGATTCAGATATTGAATGGATAAAAATGGTTCAATGCCTGAGAAGGGCGAATGTGCCAATCCAGTCAGTTAAAAAATATATTGCCCTGTTGGTACAGGGTGGGAAAACAATGGAACAGCGGTATGGCATGGTTCAGGATTACATCAGGAATATTCAGGAACAGATGGATCAACTGCATAATGCGCTTGCCTTAACACGCGAAAAGTCGGCATTTTATGAAAAACTTTTAAAGGAGCCGTCAAGCAGGGATTTAACATATCTGGAAGAATGGGAACTGTTTAAAAATGAAGAAGGGAAGGAAGAATGAAAACGGTTTTGATTACGGGAACCACCAGCGGAATCGGAAAAGCCTTTGCGGAAAAATTCGCAGATGAGGGATATGATTTGATTCTTGTTGCGAGGAATGAGCAGAAGTTAAAGCAACAGCAGGCAGCTTTGCAGGAGGCCTACCATGTGGCAGTGAAATACATTGTTCAGGATTTGACACAGGAGAGTGCGGCAGGTTTGATAATGGCGGATATAGATAAATGGAAGGTCACCATTGATGTTCTTGTAAATAACGCGGGCTTTAATGAGTGTGGCTTTTTTGTGGATACCAGTCTTGACAGGGAGCTTGAAATGATAAATATGCATATACGGTTTGTAACAGAATTGACAAAACGTATATTAGTACATATGAAAGAAAACGGCTATGGAAGAATCCTGAATGTAGGCTCAACAGGCTCTTTTATCCCGTCTCCCACAGATGCCGTTTATTCTGCCACAAAAGCATATATTATGTCTTTTTCAAATGCTTTATGTGGCGAACTTGGTAAAGCAGGGATAAAAGTAACTACTTTATGTCCAGGGGCAACGGAGACAGAATTTGCTGCAAAAGCAAACATTCAAAACACATTGCTATTTAGGATCGCAGTTATGAAGCCGGAAAAAGTGGTGGGGATTGCTTATCGCAAAATGATGAAAGGAAGAAGGCTGGTTATTCCGGGGATATATAATAAGCTGTTGGTTGTATTTTCCAAAGTAATGCCTATAAGCCTAACAAATAGGATTACGATTCTTATGATGAAATAATTGTGGCGAGGCTGGAAAAGATACCATTGATTAAGCAAACCGCCGCACTATGGCCTTCATCCGCCATATGCGGCGGTCTGCCGTTTCCGCAGGCAGGTCTGACAGCAGAAACCACTTGGAAAGCGGGAAAATCAGAGGTAATATGCTTACACGGCAGTTTGCGTTTCCACTATATCAGACGAATGGCGAAAAACTTTAGGGCTGATTTGGACTGATTTGGACTTTCAAAAACAAAAAATCTGCGATTCACGTAGCCAGATTAACCATTCACGAAGTAGACGTTAGAAATCGCCCTGATTTTTCCGATAAGTTAGTTGAAGGCTGGAGGTGGCAGAAACGATAAAAATTGCGGTGTGTGATGATGAAAAAAATATAAGGTCTTACCTTGTTTCGCTCATCAAAAAGCAGGGCGGGGAATGCGGCATCACGGAATATGCCTCTGCCGATGCGTATCTTTCGGACGGTAAGGAGCATGACATTATATTTCTGGACATAGAGATGGGAGGCTCTGGCGCAGGTATGGACGGCATGGGGTTGGCAAGGCATATCCGGGGCATGGAGGCGCAGAAACAGCCCATCATCATTTTTGTGACAGGGTATGAAAAATATGTGTATGACGCATTTGACGTAGGGGCGTTCCAGTATCTGGTAAAGCCCGTGGACGAACAGAAATTTGCAGAGGTGTTCGGACGGGCGGCGGGGCAGATTGTATCGGAGACGGAGCAGCGGAAGAAAAAACTTGTGATCCAGTATGGCGGCGCAGGAAAGGCGATACCGCTCAATGACATCTATCTACATGGAAAGCCGAAACCACAATATTATTCTGTACCTGAAAGACGGGAATATGGAATTGTGGCAGCGCTGTTTATCCTTGCCAATATAGGGATAGGATTTCTGCCGTGTACCGCTTGGGTGCGGTATGGCGTTTCAGCTTTTGCCATTATGGGATATGCCGGGATATGTTATAAAAAGCAGATTGGAAAAGCAGTATTTGTGATGCTCGCTTTTTATAACATCCATTGTCTTGGCTATTTGATGGCAAGCAGTATTTATGAAAAAGTGATGAGCGTTATGATGAAAAGTATTGATTTTCTGCAGGATAGTTACCTGCAGGAAGTGATTTTGTCAAGATTGATTGACACATTTTCCTCAAGGATTTTGTAACCTATGCTGCTTCTTTCAGGGAATCATAGTATTGCTGTCGTTTAACCATAGGAGGAAGCCCTCCGTTGGCAGAGCAGTTATCAATTATTCCATCCATTTATGGATGATGATCTAAAAATTACAAAATATATCGGGAGATATATATTTCTCTCCCGGACAATCCCTTTATGGTTTCCTGTAAGGAATGTAATACAGCATATTCCGTATCAATCAGAGTGCCGTCAATGTCAAAAACGATATGCTTATACTTCATATTGCCGCCTTTCCCTGTCTGTATCAAAATAACGTATCACCCTGCATGGATTCCCTACTGCAACACAATTAGGCGGGATAGGGCGGGTTACTACGCTTCCAGCCCCTATCACGCTGTTTTCTCCTATGGTGACTCCGGGCAGAAGAATACAGCCGCCGCCAATCCAGACATTGTTTTCTATCTCTATCGGACGTGCATAGGTTCTGAAAAATGTTGTCTGGCGTTCCCTCCAATCCGGCACAAGCCTTTCCTGTGGCAAGACAGGGTGTGAAGATGTATAAATCTGCACATTTGAAGCAATCAATACCCTGTCGCCAATTCGGATAGTTTTG
>CAJTQI010000027.1 GCA_910578645.1 uncultured Lachnospiraceae bacterium | reverse complement strand
GGGAAACGGAGGAATCCGTGACAGACGAGCAGGTCAGCACCATCTTAAAAGTATTGTTCCACTGGGGCGACACCCAACGCCTTGTAGTACAGGTTCTTACCGAAAATCGGAAGGAGGACGCGGAATGAAATTTTCAAAAAGCGAGCTGGATATTATCTGCCAGTACGCCGCACCGACCAAGGAGGAAACCCTTGCGGGCATGAAAGAAATCGTGCCAGTGATAAAGGACTTACTGACAAAAGCAATCGTGGAGAACGCCATCCGAAAACTGGAATGGATACCGGAGCCGGAGTGCAGCCAGTTTATCGCCGCCACAAAAGCACGGTTCCTTGCAGAGCGTGACAATTCCATACGCCAGCGACTTGCGGCAGCAAAGTTGCAGGAGCCAATCATGCAGGGGCATGACCTGTCAGGAAAAGAACGGTTCCACCCGGAAACCCGCCATATGATTACGTTGGAAGTACAGAAGGATTGTTTTGTTGGCTTTAAGGGGGAGCGGTTCCGTTTCTATCTCTCTGATGGGGGCTACCGCAACGCAAAGCACAGCGAACAGGATGGGGAAATCAAGATAAAAAGCCATGCTGCCGTTGTTGCCGGGAAGTTATATCCTGATAAGAAACCCAGACAGCAGGAGCGGTAAAAATGCCAGAAAAACGGAAACCCGGAAAATCCCCCTCTGAAAGAGGGCGCAATTATACACCACTTGGGGAAGTGGTGCATTGCGCCCTGCCGGGGGCGTCCTGCGGACAGCGGATGATTTCCGTAGATTTTTAATCTGCTCCAATAATCACAGGGGAAGCTGTCCTTCCCCTGCGCTGGCTCCGCCAGCTACCCCTTTGTGGACTTGCCGCCCGAAAATCTTTCAGAAAGCCTATTCCATTTAACAAGTTAAAGCTGTATAATAGTGCCAGCGATAAATCGAAATTTGTGGGGGACAACATTATGGAAATAAAAAAGCTCAATCAAGATTTTTCAGTATGCAAAGTGATGGATTATTCACTTGTAAACATAAATGCAGAATATAGCTTCATCGGGAAAACAGATGAAGAAAACTCCTTGGTATGTATTACCAGCGATGTTCCGCTCAATGTCATTCAACGTGATGATGGATGGAAAGGTTTTCGTATTCAAGGGATTTTGGATTTTTCTTTGATTGGAATATTATCTAAGATCGCAGAGATTTTGGCAAAAAACAGTATTTCGATTTTTGCAATTTCAACCTATAATACGGACTATGTTTTGATAAAAAATGAAAATTATCAAAAAGCACTGGATATTCTTAAACACTCAGGTTACGAAATTGCAGAGTGACAACTTGGAATTTAAGGAGGAGTAACGCTATTAACATGAAAGACATAAAAAACATTTGTAAAATCGCATTGGTACAAGCAGAACCTGTAATGTTTAATAAAAGCGCATCACTTAAAAAGGCTCTTCAATGTATTCACGAGGCTGCAATACAAAAGCCAGATATAATCGTTTTTCCCGAACTCTTTATTCCTGGATACCCTGTTGGGATGAATTTTGGCTTCAGTATGGGGAAACGAAGCGAGGAAGGGCGGAAGGACTGGAAACGATATTACGATGCCTCTGTTGTTGCCGGAGAAACGGAGTTTCAGCAGCTTGCAGAGACAGCTAAGGAAACGGGAGCATATATCAGCCTTGGCTTTTCCGAGAGGGATGCCGTTAATGGAACACTTTATAATAGTAATGTCATTTTTGAGCCGGATGGATCGTATAAGGTACACAGAAAATTAAAACCGACAGGCTCCGAACGTGTTGTGTGGGGGGATGCTAATAAGGGATACTTCCCTGTTACAACAACGCCATGGGGACCGATTGGCAGTCTGATTTGTTGGGAAAGTTATATGCCGCTTGCTCGTGTGGCTCTTTATCAAAAAGGTATCACGATTTACATTTCACCAAATACCAATGACAATCCAGAGTGGCAGGCTACTATTCAGCACATTGCAATAGAAGGCAAATGCTACTTTATTAACGCTGATATGATTATCACACGCAACTCATATCCTTCTGACCTATATGAGAGAGATATAGTATCACAGTTTCCAGAATTTGCTTGCAGAGGAGGAAGCTGTATCATCGACCCGTATGGACATTATTTGACAGAACCAGTCTGGGATAAAGAAAGCATCATCTACGCAGAACTTGACATGAGCTTGCCTATCTCCTGCAAAATGGAGCATGACGTGGTTGGACATTATGCGCGTCCAGATATACTTGAACTGAAAATTAACGATAAATAGTGCAGTGATTACTAATCGAATCAAATTCCAGTCTGTCAAAATGATAGCCCATAAAAAAACTGAATATCTCGTTGCCCACCAGCGGCACACCCAAGCAGGAAATCTGAAAAGGTATCCTGCTCTTTTTTTGCCCGGAATCCGGGAGAAAGGAGGGCGCACACTTGCCATGTCCGCATTGTAAAATCACCATTATCAAGCGGAGCAACAATGAATCCGCTGTTTCTGCCGCCGCCTACCAGAGCGGCGAGAAGCTGTTCTCTGAATACGACCAGCAGCAGAAATACTATCCCTATAAAACCGAAGTCACCCACAAGGAAATCATGCTCCCGCCCCATGTGCCGCCGGAATATGCCGACCGCAATACCTTATGGAACTCTGCCGAAGCACAGGAAAAACAATGGAACTCCCAACTAGCCCGGAGGTTCGTGCTTGCCATCCCAAGGGAAATCCCATCGGAACAGCACGCCGACCTTATCCGTGACTACTGCCGGGAGTTTTTTGTTTCCAAAGGCATGATTGCCGACTTTGCCATCCATGACAAGGGGGACGGGAACCCCCACGCCCATATCCTGCTCACCATGCGGGCGATGGACGAAAAAGGGAAATGGCTCCCCAAAAGCCGCAAGGTATACGACCTTGATGGGAACGGTGAAAGAATCCGGCTCCCGTCCGGCAGATGGAAAAGCCACAAGGAGAACACCGTGGACTGGAACGACCGGAAGTACGCCGAAATCTGGCGGCAGGGATGGGCGGACACGGCCAACCGCTATCTGGAAGCCAACGACCGCCCGGAACGGCTTGACCTGCGCTCCTATGCCCGACAGGGGATTGATAAAATCCCCACCGTCCACATGGGGCCAGCCGCCTGCCAGATGGAGAAGAAAGGAATCCAGACCAACATCGGCAACCTGAACCGGGACATCAAAGCCGCCAACTCCCTCATGCAGTCCATCCGCCAGATGGTGCGCCACTTAAAAGGCTGGATTGCCGATTTAAAAGAGAAAAAAGCCGCTCTGATGGAAGCATTGGAGCAGACGAAGGAACCGACCAT
>CAJTQI010000026.1 GCA_910578645.1 uncultured Lachnospiraceae bacterium | reverse complement strand
CTGCAACTTCCCCAAGCCTAAGCCCTGTGAAATACGCTATCTGTACGGGCAGGATTGCGTCTTTACTCCGCTTTCCAAGCTGTGTAATCAACTTTTGGTACTGTTCATACGAAATAGGCTTGACCTTGCCTGTTTCAGTGTCCGTTTCCTCCGCAAACAAATCCATATCGTCCTTTTTGTGCCTCATTACCACATACTGCATGGGATTGAATGTGATGTATTGTTTCGGAAACACTGCAAAGCGGAAGGACTGCTGCAATACTGCGGAGAATGACCTTACATAATCTTTGGAATACCCTTTAGAAACAAAATCTTCGATAGTGCCCCCAAAAGACATGATATCCATGAATTGCTGTAAATGCCCCGAAGTGACCGTTTTTAGCTTTCGTCTGCTTACAGGATGCTGTTTAATGCGGTTGATTGCCTGTAAATAAGTACCGACAGTGCCATTGCTTAATGTGCCTGTCTTTAATTCTTCCTCCGCCCATGTGTCAAGCAACTGTCCGAGGGTGATATTGTCCGCCTTTGCAATGAATTTCTTGCTTTCGTAATCTTCCATTGCCTGCCTTAGCAGCTTTTCCGTTTCGCTTTTGTTTTCTGTTCCTGCACACTCTTTCTGTACCAAGTTTCCGCTTGCGTCCTCCACATAAAAGCGGTAGTACCATTTCTTTCCTTTCTTCCGTACTGATCCTTTTGCCATAATCGTTTCTCCTTTCAATGAACGCATTTCTGCGTATGTAATCATTGAACAGATATGGCAGTCGGAACTGATGGAATGCTTTCTGAAAATAAGGATAGCATAAAATCTGCTGTCCCGCTATACCGAATCGGAATCTTCCCCTGATAAAAGACCGGAAAGCCTTGCAGCGGCGGCATCAGGGTTTTTGGAGTAGAGCCTCACTATGTCGCCCATATCATTAAGGGCATTTACAGTGTGGGTAATCTCCCGCAGGAACATGATTTCATTATATTCCCTGTCCGATTCAAATCCCATTGTCTTTGCAAGCTGTGTACTTTCCTTGCTGCCCTTAAACTTACTGCACGCAAGGCGGAACGATTCCACAAACAGCTCATATTCCTGCAACATCAGCAGCAGCAGGTCTTTTGAAAAGTCTGATTCGGAAGTTTCCATGTCATAGGGCAGCTTTGAAAGAATGGAGGACATGGCATCACGGATTAACATTTCCTTTTTATCCGTAATGTCAGATTCATATTCCTCCGTTTCGCCTTTCAGCCATTCTACGGAAACATGGAGTGCGTCTGCCAGACCATCAAGGACAAGTTTCTTAGTGTTGTCAATCGTTCCTGCCTCGTACCTCTGAATGGTGGATGCGGTAACGCCCATTTTTTCAGCAACATAAGGCTGGTTGACGCCTAATTCCAATCTACGCTGTTTTGCCCTGATGCCGATTACCTTGCGCAGCTCTTTGTCTTTCATGTTGGTTTTCCTCCTTTATCGGTATGGTTAAAGTATACCATACCAAAACCATTATTGCAATATGCAAGTTAAAAATAATTTTTAAAATAACATAACGCTTGACAAGGAAATATAAATGATGTATAGTAAGCATACTATAAAAATTGCATATTGCAATTTAAGAGGAGGAGAATGAATGACAGAAATGAAGATTGCCCTTTCGATTGAGGAGGCGGCAGACTACACGGGTGTTGGTCGGAACACACTAAGGAAACTGGTAGAGTGGAATAAGCTCCCTGTATTGAAAGTGGGGAGAAAGGTACTTATCAAAAAGGACATTCTGGAAATGTTTATGACTGTCAATGAGGGAAGGGATTTGAGGGACAAGGGCAATGTCAAAGCAGTAACAAGAAAATCGGCTGTATAAAAGGCAGGCGCATGGTGGCAGTGAACTTAAAAAATGCAATCATTTTTGGAAAATGAACTCAAAAAATGCAGTCACTTTTGAAGAATGAACTTAAAAAGTAAGTTCACTGAAAAAACTGTGATATAGGTTCCATAAAAAATGAACTTAAAAAGTGCAATCATTTTGAAGAAAATCAGTTGACCGCCGGCAACAGCAGAAATGCAATTCAGCATAACCCGTATATTGGGTACAGATAAGGATAACAGGGACGGGCAGAAATAAAAGGATTGCCAATAAAATAAGCATTGAACAGCCGGAAAACTGTTTCCAATATGCTGAAAGCACATTTCACTGGATACCCTCGGAGAGCCCCTGCAGTATTGGCGAAGGCAATGGAACATTGACTTTGACAATACTGCTAGGGGGTTATCATCTATGGCGGAGCCAAGATGATAACCGCACTGCTCCAACATGAAATCAGGGAGGAAACATGGGAGAGATTTCTTTCAGCAACCACATCAGCAACAAGAAAAGCGCAATCAACAGCAAGACAAAACTCGCAGGAGTAGCAAAACACAATCTGAGGAAATACCACTCGCAGGATTACAGCAGGGATAACATCACACTTCTTTATGGGACAACCAATCTCATGCAGGACGTGAAAAATGTATACCGCAGAGAATTTGACACCGCCCTGCATGAATACAATGCAAAACAGACAAGACCGGAAAGACGGATTGGCGATTATTTTGAACATGTATCTGAAACGGAACAGGACATGGCGGTGGAAGTCATTATACAATGCGGGGATAAAAAATTCTGGGAACAGAACAGTGGTGACAAAATATTTATGAAACAGGTGTATAAGCAGCTCCTTTTGAAATTGCAGGAGTATCTGCCGGATTTTAAGATTGCAAATGCAGTAGTCCATTTTGATGAGGCAAGCCCGCATATGCACGTTGTAGGTGTTCCGGTGGGAAGAGGATTTAAGCGTGGTTTGTCAACAAAAGTGTCAAAGCGGTCCGTATTCACGCCCCAAGTCCTGTCGGAAGTTTTGCAGGATAAAATGCGGGTAGACGCCAACCACTATATGAAAGCTATCTTCCAACAGGAAGTAAAGGAAAAGAAAAAGGGAAAAAACCATGACCTGACGGTTGCGGAATACAAAGTTGCAAAAGAGGAAGAAAAGATTGAAAAACTATCAACGGATAAAATAGGACTGGAGGCTGACATTCTCGTTCTGAACCATAAAAAGTCCACTACGCAGAGGGTATTGGACGAATTGGACGGGGAGATTGAAAGTTCCAATATCTTTCTGAAAGCACTTCAAAAGATAAAGCAGTTTATACAGGCGTATCTTCCCTTTGCGCCATTGATTGAGGAATTTGCGAACCATGTGGAACGTGGGGAGGATATAGAGGCAGGAAACAGATTTCGGGGGTTGTTTACCGCACTTGGGGAACTGCTAAATTCATTTAAGGAGATCATAAAAGACGGGTTATGCTGGTTCCCACGCCTTATGCGGTGGCAGACCTCAAAAGGCGAAGTTTCCCCTGTGTTTGAAGATAACAGGAATGAAGGCTATTACTACCGGTTGAAATCTTATATGGATATCCATACAAGGCAGGAATACCCAAAGGAACTGATA
>CAJTQI010000025.1 GCA_910578645.1 uncultured Lachnospiraceae bacterium | reverse complement strand
GCAGACCTGCCAAGCCGCACAATGGGAATTTCCAGAAATTACCATTGATAACCTTAGTATGTCCATAAAAGAAACGCTTTAATCTATAAAAGTAAAAATAGCAGGATACCTTCCTGCCATTCTTTCCTGCTATGTATATTTATCTTTTTCCATTCGGTTTCCAGTACACCTTTATTACCCTGCCGCAGTTAGGACATTTCAGCGACACGATAATCCAGCCGGAACCCGTCTCCCCAATGTCACAGGCCCGCTTTTTGCACCGCCTCTCCGGGCATTTCATTTTCCGGATAATACCACCTCCCTTCCCCAAATACATCTGCTGCTATCTCCCCACACTGATATGGAACAAGGGAACCAGCCTGTCCCTGCCGGTTCCCTTTTATCATTTGTTTATTATTGGTTTTCCTTCTGCTCCCCGATTCCCATTATCTGTATGAAAACGAGAATGACTATTCACTGCATATTATCTAAAAAATTGAATAAAAAACAGTACATACACATGAATTGGATAATAGACATAAAATAAATATTTCAAATTTCTGCCCTTTTCTCCATTGTATAAAAGCATAAATGGAATTGCTAAACACATACACCATTGCGTACTGACAAATAAAGAAAAAACATTGAAAAATGCAGGCCTGAACCATCCAAGCTGCATAGTAAAAAAACAGGAACCTGGTATCACCCAACAAGCCAATGACAAAACTGCAAATACAGCGCAATTTATCATTTTGCTGTTGATAAAGTACCATGCAACACCAAGTAACACAAATAAAATAGAATAATCCACATTACATGGCGAAGGAAAAAATAATGATATAAAATACCATGCTGCACTATAACCCTGTTCTAGCAAAATGACGTTAAGCGCAAAAAATGTAAAGGGGATAACCAAACCGCAGACTCCAATGCAAACCGATTTTATATGCCTCCAGTTATTGCAAATGTACTCTATGCAAAAAACAAATAGTGCCGTATAAAAAAATGTAGGCAAAGTATTTCCGAACTCAAACACACCTGTTGCTTTTGATAGGATTCTGTTTATCATCTCAATCACTATACCTGCTATATATAGCCGCAGTATATACTTTGGTTTGCTACGAGTATAACGTAACCCTTCCACTACCATAAACAAAAACAATGGAGCCGCAATCCGGCCAACTACCCTTAACCCATCATTAATTTCTCGACTGAATGTAAATGTCTGATAGGCGCCAATATGATCTAGTGTCATGGTTATTAGAGCAATTATTTTAATTTGAAAAGCGTTAAACCGAACTATATGTTTTGAAAAGTTATCCATCCAACTCCCTCCTGTAGTTCCCCCACCATTCACGAAACTCTCCCTGCTCCCCGATTCTCCAATCTGCCGGAAAGCCGAGGATGCCTGCCCTGTCCGGGGCGACCTTGGCGACCTCGCTTTTCCGCAGGGCGAGGAACTTATTCCCCATATAGATGCCCTGCGCCGCATCCTCCCTGGCGTATCCGGCTATCTTCTCCCGGAGGGAATCAGACAGCTTCCATTCCTTTTTGGATGACGCTTTGGGGATGTCCGCATGGCGGCTTTTTGCTATTCCTGTTATATCCATTTCCCAATCACCTTCATTGCTTATCAGGGATAACTCCCTTTACTACACCGAATAACTGGGATTTCGAATAAAGGTAGTAAACAGATGTGCTATGCACTTTTCAATTCTGTCTTTATCACTGCTGCTTTCAAAGCCCGATAACCCATCAACATCCACTCCTATATAATTCGCTATCGCTTCCAGTGGTATCTTGAAGCATTGTGTAAGGCTCTCAAGCAATGCCTTGTAATATTCATCATTGTCCGGTTTTTCACAGCAAATCTGTAGCAAAAATACCATAAGATACTTCTCTTTATCCTTATCTCTTAATCTATAATTTTCATTACTGTATAACTGCCGTAATTCTTCTTCTGGTATTTGTGTTGCTATGCTGATGGAAGCAAAATCAAATCCCCAATCCAAATATTGTTTTAGCAATTCCTGTAATGAATATAATTCCATACTGACTTTCACATCCTCTCACTGATCTGCCGGAAACCGGGGATGCCCGCTCTTTTTTCTTACATAACCTCCCCATCAATAATCAAAATCACATCTGCATATGTTTTGCTCAGATAGGTTTTATATTCTTCAATTTTCTCACTGTCCACCTTACCATTCGTCTTTAACGATAATTCTATTGAATACTGCTCTGTTTCTTCATCATAAGACACTATTGCATCCGCTGATTCAATTCCTTCTTCATCTGTGAACGTACTTTCTGTAAACTGTACCAGATGATTACAAAACTGTTCAGTCGGTTCGCTTTGCGTTGCCACATCATCAAAGTTTACTGACACGGTATTTTCTTCCGTATCCAGCTGTAAAGTTTCTTCCTCTGCGCTGGCTATCATTCCACACCCCGTCAATGAGAGAATACATATCAGTGCCAACAAAAATCCTGTTTTTTTCATCAATATCTCTTTTGCCTCCATTCATTTTTCCCTTTTCCCCGATCTGCCGGAATGCCGAGGATACTGGCTCTGCCTTGTTGGGCTGTGGCTTATCAGGGATATGCAGCCGTAGCTTCATTTCCTTCTATGCCTTTATATCAAGGCCGCCCCGCAGCGTCCCCCTGCCCTGAAGTCGCAATACTTCTTTAGTAAGAGGTACAACACGCCCATTACTGACTGCATAATCCAATAGCTGCTGCATCGCTTTCAGATTCGGCTGGGACAGCAGTGTCCCACTCTTCCCATATGTCCTGTTCCCCAGCTCTGAAAGGACTTCCTCCGTATATGCCATCTGCCCGTCCAGCCATTTCTCAAAGGCTGTCGGCTCCGCTTTCTCCCTGCGCAGGGTCTCCTCCTGCTCTTTACGGTAATTTCCCCAATACTGGCTGTGCCGGTTCCTGCTATCCTCCAGCCATTCCCTCTGGCCCGGCCCGTATCCGTAGTCCGTATCAATGTCATAAAGGCTGCCATTTTTATAGCCGATGGTAAGCCCGCGCTCCCC
This sequence comes from uncultured Lachnospiraceae bacterium, assembly GCA_910578645.1. GTDB lineage: Bacteria > Bacillota > Clostridia > Lachnospirales > Lachnospiraceae > UBA3282. The sequence continues at coordinate 753 of CAJTQI010000025.1, read as the reverse complement.
TTCCTTATCCCAGCCCTCGTTAACAAATACCTGATAATCTTTATACAAGGATTCCATAGGCAGGGCATCCATCTCACCATTTGCCCGCTTTTCATTATACTGCTCTGTTACTGCATCCCACAGGTTCCGCCCATCCGGCGTATAGATCACCCCGTCCCTGTTTTCCAGTTCCCTCATGTCCAGCCCTGTCATGTCATTTACAAAATGCCACATGACTGCCTTCTCCTGGTATGCCGTGTCATATAAATACTGCCTGGGCTGCTCAAACCCGTTATTCGCCGGATTGCACCAGCGCAGATGCTCATACAGGTATCTTCCATTGTTTCCCCTGTTCAGGGCTTCCTCTATCTGCCTTGCCAGCGCCTCGTCCACACCACCTGCATGGATTTTGTACTCATACGGGTCAACCCGCAGGCGCAGTTCTGCCCCTTCCGGTATGTCAATGCCGTTTTCCGCAAAAAGCCGGTTGATGGAATCATTCATGCCGCCCCGCACCTCATCATTCCATTCCTCATCGCTCATGATTCCGCCAAAGTTCTTCTGGATCACCGGGTCATAGCTGTTCACTGCCGCCGGAAGCCCGTGCAGGACACGCCTTTCGGATTCCGCACATATCTCACGCTCCCTCCGTGTCAGCCCCTTCACATAATAAGGGGATTTTGTGTTATAGTATTTATCCCATATATGCTTTGACGGATTATCAAATTTCCTATTTTCTTCATTTACCTTTGCGTAATGCTCATCAATGGCCTT
>CAJTQI010000024.1 GCA_910578645.1 uncultured Lachnospiraceae bacterium | reverse complement strand
CTTCAAAGAAAAAATGAAGGAGCGTTATAAGATAGAAGCAAAAAACAGTGAGTTAAAGCACAGGCATGGTTATGATACGGCGTCATCATCAGGCCTCATTAACATGGAAATGCAGGGGGCAATGGCTATATTTGCAGTAAACCTTAAGCGGATCATTAAGCTGATAAATGAAAAATAAGAGACTATATCTCTTGAAATAAAGGAAATCTTTATCTGAATCAAAAAAAATCCATCCGTCCATTCAAAACGGGTGGATTTTTTCGTACATCAATAATTTAATATCAAAAAAATAGAATGTTTTTCAGCGGCCTCCATGTGGGAAGCGGACAGATACGATGTGCCCATGGCATCCTGCCGGTGCCGTCCCCCGCCACGGAACTGCTGCTGCGGGATATTCCCAGTTATGGAGGCTCCGTTTGGGGCGAGCTGTGTAGGACGGATTTTGCGGACATTCAAATAAAAAAGAATGTGGAGGTAACAGACAATGGCAAAGACGATTTTTGAGGAACTGGGCGGCAAATACGAGCGGCAAGGGGATTACTTAACTTAAAGATAGTATATACATACAGCCTGCTGACACATTGCTTGCAGATGCCCCGCAGAAACCAAACCATACAGAAAAAGAGTTTTTGCATATGAAGTCAATATTTGAACAGTTAGGCGGCACATATCACGAAGAAAATGGGTATCTTATTCCAGATTTAATATTACCCAACGAAGAAGAACAGCCGATAGGCACATGGGGACAGCGGCATCAGGATTATCTGAAACAGTACCACAAGGTTACATACACCAATCTTCTCACAAGTGGCAGACTGAACTCCTATCTAGCCGTCATTGACAGGCAGGCGCAGGAACGCTTTGAAAGGCTTATAGAGAGCATGAAACAGGCACAGGACATAACGGAACGGCTAAAGGAAGAAAATGCCATAGAGTGGACAGGCAAAATAAATAATATAAGGGCTTGTGCGAGGGAAATTGTGAACGGAGAAATTATTTTTATATAATCAGAATTGGCGGCAGGGAATATAATTCTTTGCCGCCTTTCAAATGGAGTAACTATATTATGAAATTAGCTTGTGAAATATATTGCTGATTCTTATCCAGCAAATGTTTTAGGGTTTTCAGTCCTGTTTCCAATTGTTGTAAGGAATCAGGGGAACAGGTTGCAATTCTTATAGCTGTGGATTCAGCTTTGCCAACGGTAAAACGGTCAGAACAGAAGATATGAATGCCATTGTCTGTTGCCTGCATTTCCAACTGATAACCGTTATAATGGGCAGGCAGGGGCAGCCATTGGAAGAAGCTGTATTCATTCGGGCAGATGCTGTCTGGAAAGTATTTTTTATATATCCTGTTCCGTTCTTTTGCCTGTCTTTTTTTCTGCCCTATGATTCTGCCTGCATTGCCGCTTGCAATTAATTCGCTTATAATTTCTGCGTTAAGCAGCGGTATTTTCAAATTTACATTATTAGCCGTTTCAAGAAAGGTTTGTCTTAAGCAATCAGGGATAACCATATATGCGCATCTTAAGCCTGCTGAAAGTGATTTTGACAGGCTGTGCAGGTAAATGGTATTATCTGGTATCAATGTCTGAATCGGTTCTCCTGTATCATTTGCAATAAATCCATAAGCGTCATCTTCCATTAAAATCAGATGGTATTGCTGTATGAGGCTGGCAATTTTCCTTTTTCGTTCCATTGACATGACAGTTCCTGTCGGATTATTGCAGGACGGCATTAGGAAGATTCCTTTTATATCCATTATCCTGCACTGCTTTTCCACTAGGTCGGGTATCATTCCATCCTCATCTGCGGCTACTGATATCAACTGGACATTTAACTGTCTGGCTAAGCCGATAAAATTGGAATAAGTGTAAGAATCAGTTAGGATTTTATCTCCAGAGTGGAAAAGAGCCAAAAATACAATCGTCAGGGCATTTTGAGTTCCTGCCGTCAGCATGATGTTTTCAGGCTCTGTTTCTATATGGAAAGATTTCAGCCATTTTATGGCGGTCTGTTTGTGCTTGTAAGATTCCGATATGCTGTCAAATTCAAAAAGATACTGGGAAGTATTGCGTTGTATGGTTTTTTGCGCAATATCAGCGACAATCTTATTATACTGGTAAAAAGGTCTGATTATGCCCAGTTCTACGCACCCGTTATTTGCCTTATGTAAAAAAGGGATGGCGGCATTTGGGGATACAAATGTGCCTTGCCCTATATTGGCATAGATTAGCCCCTTATTTTCACAAATCTTGAATGCACGGGTTATTGTGCTTAGGTTCAAATCAAGAAAGTCTGCTAATTCCCTTTGGGGCGGCAGTTTTGTATTTCCAGCCAGTTTGCCGCTTTGGATATCCTGTTCCAAAAGTTCCGCAATAGATATATAAATTGGTGATTTTAATTTTTCTTTATCGGGTATCCATGGCATTGGGTAATTTTCAAAAGAATTAACTGGCAAGCTTTTTCCCTCCCTGCTCAAAATTGTCTTACATACAATATTAGCATTGAAAACATACAAAGTCAAGAATATAATCTATATTGTATGTATTGTGTGCAAACAATACCATGCAACAAAAAGGAATAAATTTTATTTTAGTAGGAAAGAGGTTACGAAATGAAGGATTTAACGAGAGAACATGAGTTAAAGACAATATTTTTATTTTCACTGCCAATTTTGGTCGGCAATCTATTCCAGCAACTATATAATCTTGCGGATACGGTTATTGTAGGTAATTTTTTGGGGAAAGAATGTCTGGCGGCGGTAGGGTTCAGTTTTCAGATACACTATCTGCTGATTGCCCTTTCTATGGGCATTTCAATGGGGGCAAGCATATTGGTTTCACGTTATTTTGGCAGTAAGGACATGGAATCTGCGAAAAAAGTTATGGATACGGGATTTGCTTTCTGCTTTTGCCTCAGTTTGATAATTGCTGCTTTGGGCATATGTTTTTCCTATCAGATTCTGCTTGTCTTCCGAGTGCCGTCCGCTTTGCTTGAAGCGGCTGACATATATCTTAAAATTATGTTTATCGGCGTTATCCCCACGTTTGCATATAACGCGCTTACAAATATTCTTCGCGGGATGGGGGATTCAAAAACACCTACATATATTCTGATAGTGGCAGCGCTTCTGAATATTGTGCTTGATATATTGTTCATTAAGGCATTCGGAATGGGTGTGGCAGGGGCGGCATTTGCGACTGTGTTATCGCAGCTTTTGTCATTTATCGTTTGTATGGTATATATGAAAATACATTATCGCAGCTTGTTTATTAATGTATTGCATTTACAGTTTGACAAGGCAGAATTAAAAAAGAGCTTGAAGATAGGTACGCCCGCCATGATACAGCAAGTATTTGTGAGTGTGGGATTTATGTCATTGCAGTTTCTGATTAATGGGTTTGGCACGGATTGCATGGCGGCATATACTGCCGCATCTAAGGTAGATGCTTTTGCAGAAATGCCCGCCTTGAACTTAGGGCAGGCTATGACTAATTTTACTGCCCAGAATTTAGGGGCAAAAAGGAAAGACAGGGTATTGAAAGGCGGGAAATACGCATTGGTTATGGGGATTGCAGTATCAGCGTGTATTTCTGTTGTCATTGTATTGTTTCCGTCTGTATTTATATCAATATTCAATAGGGATACGTCTGTTTTAGATATTGGCAACAGCTATCTGAAGATTGTGCCTGCTTTTTATATTATCTTTGCAGCCATGCAGGTATTAAACGGATTGCTTTTGGGGTATGGAAAATCATTTGTGCCGATGATTGCTTCCATATGTTCCCTGTGCTGTCTTCAAGTGCCTGTCGCTATTATTTTGTCTGGCACAAAGATTGGTTATAATGGAATTTGGATAGCCGCTCCAATCGGCTGGTTTGGAGGGCTATTAATCCGCGCAATTTATTTTTATCATGTCAGCAAAAAAGAAAAACAATAAAAATATACATAAAGAATTTTACCAAACTTGAATCAATGGATAAAAAATTAATGTGGCAATTTAAGCAACAGCTATCTGCAAAAAAACAAATTTGTGTTGAGGATAAAAAGAAGATGGATAGCTATTGCTTATTGCCTGCATTTCATTCATAGCATGGATGTTCACCATATAAAAAAACGGCGTGTGGTGGGCGGTATTGCTATGCCCTAAAAAACTTAACAGACACTCTCCAGACCTGTTTTTGAAGTTTGGAGGGTTTTTTATGTTCTTTTTTCGGGCGGTAATCTATCTGCTCATGCAACACAGAATTTATCCGTACATAGCATATCGGGGAATAGCAGGAAGCCAGTTAAAAAAATCCCTGCCCATGCAACGCTACTTCTTGCCATGCAACCAGAAGTATAATCTCCACTTAACAGAATATGTATCTCCTATAACCGTAGAGGTCACCGAGGCTTTGCGGTTTTTCTTTTGTCGTTTTTTATCGGAATGTGCCGCAGGGCTGTTTCTGCTGTTGGCTGCCGTTCGCCTCCTATCCAATCTGGTTTTTAGCATTTTCAAAAATTTCAGATTGGAGGAAAAAAGAATGGCATACAACAACGGACGGGAGAACAGGAAATGGCTTATCTGGAAAGAAGCCGAGGAAAAAATATTACGGGAGCATGGAGTTGATGAAACCACCATTGAACAAATCCGCACAGACGACAGGGCAGACTTCAATTCCAACAGGCGGTTTTACCATTGGACAAGCGACTTTGGCGAATACCTTGAGGGAATGGCAGACAGGGAGCGGAATGCCGAGGTAAAGACCGTTGCTGATTTACTGGATGAGATTGAGGACGAAACTCTGTATCGGGCATTGCTTACGGTGGACAGGCGTACCCTGCAAATCATCCTGCTGAAAATGCAGGGCTATTCCACAAAGGAAATTGCACCGCTTGTTGGATTGACAACAGGGGCTATTTATGCACGATTAGACCATCTGCGGAAAAAGTTGCGGAAGATTTTATAACCAACTAATAAAGACAGCTTTTTGACGGGCTATTGGGTGGGGGATAAAATTCCCCCGCCAAATTATAAAATTGATGTATAAAATTCCTGTCCACAGGGAATACTAAACAGTTTGCCCAAAATCTTGACATGGGTACAGCCGCTATGATATTCTGAAATACCCGTGAGGGAATTGGAAGATTGAAAATGAAATAGCACATAGATGGAAGAACGGAATGTCAGCCAATGGACAAGGCTGACCGCTGCCGAATTTATGCTGCCCTTTTCGGCTGGTGTATGGCAGCATGGTTTTGAATTTCAAAGCCGTTACATAGCATTGCGAATCCGAGCAGGAGAAAACACTCCTGTCATTCGTGGTGCGGTGTGGCGGCTTTTTCATTTATCCAAAAGTCAAGAGAAATCAAATCCAGAACGGAGGTGCAGGGACATAGGATTTTCTTTTCGGAGGGTAAGACAGGCGTTAAGAATACCGCTGCACAGGAAAAATGCTCTGTGGCATTGTCCACAGAGATAGCGAGCATCGGATTGTGTCAGCCACAATCCCAATCCATGCCGCTTGCAGGCATGGACTAACTCAGGGGACAGCCCCTGAATACCCCGAA
>CAJTQI010000023.1 GCA_910578645.1 uncultured Lachnospiraceae bacterium | reverse complement strand
TCAAATGCGTCATATACATATTCTTCATACCCTGTTACAAAAATGATGATGGGCTGTTTCTGTGCCTCCATGCCCCGGATACGCCTTGCCAGCCCCATGCCGTCCAGACCTGCGCCGGAGCCTCCCATCTCTATGTCCAGAAATAAAAGGTCATGCTCCTTACCGTCCGAAAGGTACGCATCGGCAGAGGCATATTCTGTGATGCTGCATTCCCCGCCCTGCTTTTTGATGAGTGAAACGAGGTAAGACCTTATATTTTTTTCGTCATCACACACCGCAATTTTTATCGTTTCTGCCACCTCCAGTCTTCAACTAACTTATCGGAAAAATACGGGCGATTTCTAACGTCTACTTCGTGAATGGTTAATCTGGCTACGTGAATCGCAGATTTTAGTCTAAACTGCCCTTATTATTCCCCGCAAGGCGGCACAAACGCAAACCACCGTGTAAGCATATTACCTGTTTCCCCCCGCTTTCCAAGCGGTTTCTGCTGTCAGACCTGCCTGCGGAAACGGCAGACCGCCGCATATGGTCGTAAGCCATAGTGCGGCGGTTAGCTTTTGTATATCCTTTATCTCAGCAGCGCCATACTTCCCGTCAACTTGTTTACCTTCTTTTTTGCACCACAAATGGCGATACCAAAATAATTCAGTTCCGTTTCTGAAACATCCCTCATCTTTTCAATAAACTCATCATAGGTTTTGCACCCCTGCGCAAGGTCTGAGAAATCTACCACCGTCAAATCCGAAAATTCCGGCTCATACAGCTTCTCTCGGATAGACTTGATTACCTCCACATTTCCCTTTAAAATCGGCACCGGAAATTCAATGATCCCCAAATGCCCGTTTCCCGTCCTGTCATACACATCCGCACCTACGACCTCCGGCATCTGCTTCCCCAGCGTGATGCCCATGATCGCCGCCGTGTTCGCTATGATGCCAAGCGGCAGGCTCTCGTCAATCACCATGACACATTTTTCATTCTGTAAATCCATTTTCTATTCCTCTTTTCTGGAAGATTTCTCCTCCTTCTTTTTCTGATAACAGCGGTAGAGATAGGCCTTGCGAAAGCCCAGCCGCCCATACTGCTCTGGCAGTCCTTCCCTCCCCGGAATATCTGCCAGTATCCTTACAATTCCATTTGCCATCGAAAACCGCAGGATGTCCTCCATGCTTATATCCGGCAGGTTCCCGTCCAGCAGGAATAAAAGCCCCTGACGCTTTATTCCGATGACCTTTTCTCCCGCCGTGACATATTCCGTCCCGCCGTTCCCACTTTTCAAAAACAGCTCACCCTGCATTTTCCCTTCCTTGCGCAGTTCCCCGGTATCCCCTGTTAAAATCCATTCACCGACCACGCCGCATTTTTCCAGCCCGTACCCACTGTCCGTAAGGATGGAACTCAGGTGGTAATTGGTATGCTCCACAATGCGAAACACACACCCTGCCCCACACTGGCGGCCGATCTCCTCGCATCTGCATATGTTCTCCGGGATATCTCCATCCGAAAATTTATAATACAGCGGGTAGACCAAAAGCTGTCCTTCCATTCTTTTCAGCACCCATCCCCGGCAGACTTGCGTTTCCCTATCGGGAGACAGGCTGATGATCTGCTCCTCCGTCCTTATCGCAGGCTCATTCACTGTTCCCACTCCCCTTCCCGTTATATTCAGAAAGGAAAAGCCCCGCAACCGCCAAGACTGTTCCCATAACGGAAACCCACGCCACCGGCTCCTTCAGCACCAGCACGGAGGTCACCACCGTTATGACGGGAACCATGTAAATATAGACGCTGGTTTTGACTGCGCCAAGCACTTTTACCGCAAGGTTCCATGTCACAAAGCAGAGTGCGGACGCCCCCAGCCCAAGATACAGGATATTAAGCAGATGCGTCACATCCGCAAACCGTTCCAGCCCTATTTCAAAATCGAAAAGGAACGATGCCGGAAACATGAACAGGATGCCGTAAAAGAACGTCCTCCGCGTGGTGAGTATGACCGGATAACCGAAGCTGCTGATCTTCCTTGTCAGTATGGAATAGCACGCCCACACAAAAGCCGCAAGGACTGCCAGCAAATCCCCCATCGGGTTCAGTTCCATCCGGGAGCCGTTAAAGCTGATCAGCACAACACCCGCCATCGCCACCACAAAGCCTATGAAAAAATTCGCTCTTAATTTCCCTTCCGATTTCAGGAACGGGCGCGACAGGATTGCCGTGAAAAACGGTGCAACCGAAATGATGACTCCCACGTTGGACGCCATCGTATATGTAAGCGCGATATTCTCCAGCAGGTAATATAAGCATATTCCGCACAAGCCAGCCAGCACGAAAGCCAGCTCCTGCCTGCGCCCCACGCCTTTCATACGGTGCGGGCAAACCAAAAAGAGTGCCGCAAATCCCATGACAAAGCGGAAAAACAGTATTTCCACCGGCTTAAAATCCGTAAGCAGGACTTTGGTGGATATGAATGTCGTCCCCCATATGACGATGGTAAACAGCGCCGCCAGATGCCCGGCTGATTTCCTACTCCCCATGCTGTCCACCTTCCCCGTCTTTTTCCGGGAATATTTCACGGTAAGTACCCGGCGCAAGCCCTATGAACTGATTGAAATAATTTGTAAAATGGCTCTGGTCGGAAAACCCTGTCCTTATGGCCGCCTCTACTGGCGGCACACCTTCCGATAACAGCTTTTTTGCCTCATTGATTCGGATCGTCTCAAGGTAACGGTAAGGTGTAACTCCTTTTTCTTTCGTAAAGGCCCTCAACAGCGTTGACTTGCTAAGTCCCGCATGGCGGCATATCTGGTCTAAATAAATGCGCTCCGTAAAATGCGCTGTCATGTATTCACAGGCTTTTTCAATCTCCTGCCTGCACTCCGGGATGCAGCTTTCAAATGGCTTCCCGTAATTCTGGATGAGGTACGAAAGCAGGAACAGCAGGGTTTCCTCCTTCCCAAACTCCCCTGTCCCTTTCATGACCATCTCATGCAGCGGGCGCAGGTGGCAGGCTACCTCCTCATCGCAGATAACATTTCTTGAAAATCCCGGGAGCTCCCGTTTCCCTGTCACTTCCTCCGCCAGATCGAGCATGACCTCCTTTGAAATGTTAAAGCCCCGGTAATCAAACGTCCCTTCATCACTCTGTACGCAGGCATGGCTGTCACCCGGATTAAAAAGCACGATGCTTCCTTCCTCTATGGCATATTCCCTGTCACGGCAGGAAAGCACACGCTCCCCATCCTCCACAAAACCAATGACATAATGCTCATGGAAATGGCTTGGAAAAGGCTGCACTATCCCCTCAAAACGGTATGCCTCCATCCTCAATTCATCATCATATACCACTGTCCTTATTTCTTTCTTCATGTGGATTCCCTCCTTGACAAGAGCCATTTTACCTCTTATTTTTCCCTGCGTCTTGTAAAATATCTTCATTTTTCAGATTTATCGGTTTTATTTTCTGCGGGGATTATCTGATAAAGAGAAACGGTTTTATGTATATTGGGGAATTTAGTTTGAATGGCATATCTTAGAAATAAAGAAGTTCAAGAATTACAAAAATGAAAAAAGAGCCATTGAACGGCCCTTTTTCCTCATTATCATTTATCCATTAAGTTTTTACCGCTTTGCCCATATACGAACACGGAAACTCTGTATATTATCACGGAAACTCCCAGCAAGTTTCCGTGATAATACAGGCAGTTTCCGTGTTTGTATAAGGGTTTTGCCTGCGAGTATCGACTTTTGCGTGATAGTATCGAGTTTTGCCTGCGAGTATCCGAGTTTCCGTGATAATAAGCGACTTTTGCCTACGAGTATATACTATCAGGCAAAAGAACACCAGAACAAATGTTTGCACCCTCGCAAATGTAAAAATGCCCTTACAAGCACACGGAAATAATGTAACTTTGGAACCTATGTAGTGCCGAAAGTGCCGTGTTTACGGGCTTTCCCGGCTTTCCGTGTCTGTATCTGCCGGGGAAGGAGACACCGTTAGAAGTCAAAATTATCGCTCCAGATATGTAAAGTCAGTAAAATCAGTAGATTTTCATTTAATTAGCAAGCATTAATTTAGATATACGTCCCAAGTAAAATCAAACAATCTTCCAGTATTTATATCAACACAAATCCTAAACTGCGTAACAGCATGATCGGTAAACATATTATACCCCCAAAAACAATATCCGTATTCTGTCAACCCTTCACACTCAACATTTTCTGGCATATTTTTGCCTAATGATGTCCAATATTTTTCAAGTTCCTTATATGCTTCTTCCTCATCTAATTGTGTCGAATACCCCTCATATGAATGAAACTCTAATATAATCATATTCCCTTCTTTTGTCTCTATAATAGCATCCCCATAACCAATAATCTCGCAAAATTCATCATTGTCCATTTGAGTTTTGTCATATTTGTAATATGAATTCCAGTTATCTACGGGATTCTCTTCGCCTGTATCAAAATTCTCAGGCCATATATAACCAATATCAAATAAAATTTTATATGTATCTCCTTCTCGTTCAACACCATTAGCTACAATAATGGGTAGCCCCAATTCTCCATAATCCCAAAAAGGATAATAATATTTTTCGTCTTTATACACTATATCACCTATCTGCTCTCGCGGAGCAGTTACGCTAAAATATGTATTCAAAATATTATTCACATTTTCATAAGGTACTACATAAAAATAATTACCCTCATTATCTTCATACGATGTGCCTTCGGCAGGGAAAAAATACGCAAATTCCATCAAAGAATTTATATCATAATTTTTAAAATTATATTCACGAATACCATTTTGATAAATTGTACTTAAAAATATATTTATTTCTTCCGTTTCAATTGACTCAGATAAATTATCATTACGATATCGACTTATATTCAGGGGAATGCATTTGTATGCTCCATCATCTTGGAACAAGGTCAGTTTATACATGGAGACAGCAAGTGCATCTATACGTTCTTGAAATAAAGACTTCCAATATTCTCTGTTATTGCCAAATTCTCCTACCATAGTAATCAAATTCTCATACATAGCAATGGAAACCCTACAATACAGCAAATTAGCCTCTATGTATTTTTGGTATTTTTCTTCATTTTCATAATCATTGTTAAAATTAATATTAGCAATCACATAAGCAACATTTTGTTGTAATTCTGAAAGATACAGTGCCCGTCGATCGGACTCAAAGGCTTGTACACTGGAACTTGTTAACGGAAACCATTTAGCAAAAGAAGTTGCACATTCTTTACTAAAGGTAAATAAAAGTGCGCTTGTTCCAGTGAATGAATGAACACAATCTCCGACTAGTTGATCCCATCCCATATCGGCAAAACTATCAGCGGCATTGCCTACAAAATTATTTGAAACAACTGTTGCTGCATTTTTATATGTGTCGGCTATTCGAAACCAATCATTATCGTCAACATCCAAGCATAAATAATCAGTATTTTCACTTCCCATTACATGATATGCAAGATTGTTGGTTGCTGCTGCATATTTTAACTGTTGTGCACTCTCAAGTGCAGTCTGAATAAATACCGGAGCAACCTGTGTCAAGGGAATTTTTGAAGTTTCTGCCAAGTTTGAGATAGCTTTGTTTTTCCGATACCCGCCTAATATTTGACTGGCATAGTGTGTAGATTCATCCAACATTCCGGATTGGTAGCTGCTTTTTACCAAATCAGTAAATCTCAGGTTTAACGTGTTATAATATGTTTCACATAAATATTCCACACCAGAGATGGAGGTGTCTAAGAGGGTTGCCGCAAAATCTGCTGCGTCCTGTCCTTCATCTGATATAAGATAATCGTAAAGAGACTCATCCCTCTTTTTTTGATAATCCTGTATAGAATCGTAATCACACAGATTAATAGAAAGAGACTCGTTATAAGCGTCTAATAAATAATCGTCACTGTTAGGAGTACCGTTTAATATAAAATCCATAAGGATATCTAAAGTTAAGCTAAATTTCACATTTCCTTCCCCGCCATATAAGTCATAAATATCAATCAGCGTATTTTCATAATCTATCCCCAGTGCTTCCCATGCAGTGCATTCCGGCATGAGACAATAAAAGGTATTGTTTTCCTTATCTATTTGGACATTTGCTCCAAAATATGTCAAAAACTCAATTGCAGGTACCAGATAATAGGTTCCCGTATTTATAAGCCGTGTGTCAATAGTCTGCCATCCGTCACTGAACTGTTGTTTCGCATAATCGAAAGTAACATTCCAAAATCCTTGCGCCACCGTAAAAACATCATTTTCAAACGTAGATGTACTTCTTGTTAGGGAGCATAAATCATTTATAGTAATGTAGTTTATCCCATCATATTCATGCAAAAGAATCGTGTTGCGTTCCATGGTATTGCTATTAAGGTCAAGATAATATTTCTCACCTGTTTTATTTTCTGTTTGTGCTACTGAAGTGGCAGAAACAGACAGTGTAATATTTGCACATAAGATAGCCATCATGAATAGCGCAATTGCTGAACGGACTTTGTACTTTATTGTGAGCATTACTGTTCCCTCCCTGTTAGAGCGTTCAAAAATATGTCTTCTACATTACCTTGTATTATCTTCTCAAAGGTTTCATTGCTGATTAGAGTATAATCGTCATCGCACTTTTCCGCTTCCATTTCAACTTCATGGTTAACCAAAGGGCAATTATCTGATTCTAACGTTTCTTGAATATTGGATTTTACTCGGTTAAGAAGTGCATTATAGTCATCCGTTCCACATGATTCAATTGCACTATTAATGCTATCACGAATAATAATTTCTAAATCAGGCGTAGTAACAGTTACAGAAGCAAGACCAGAGTTTCCGTCCCATTTAATATCTTCTATCTCATAAGAAATTTTATTGCCAAAAGAAGACGTTAGTTCCGATGCAGGCTTATATTCCTCTAATCCTTGAATATTACCCTGTGCCTCCATTAACTTTACTTTCTCTGGCTCTTTTCCGCAACTAACCAATATTAACATTATAAGCATAGAGATAATTATCAAAAAAAACTTTTTTATTTTCATGTACTAGCCTTTCCTTTCTTTAATTGTTTATTTTCGTACCAAATATTCAGTCTAGAAAACCATCACTAAGAATTTCTAGATATAAACTGACACCCTGATGATTTTAATCTGTAACACTTTTTAAGGCATGCTAATTCCTCAAAAGTTAGAGGAGTCAAGAAATTCTGAAAATTCCCAATATACCTAATAAGGAGAAATACTGCACTGATATGCAGAAGTACAATCTTAAAGTAGCCAACATCTAAAATATCTCCATATGACGATTTCACACACACAAGCCGATACAAAAAACTTCACCACAGTTTGAAGGTAACTATTAGAACACATTGTAAAATGCTGCGTTTGGACACTCTATAAAACGTTGCTAAACTTTGTATATACTCATTTACTTTCAATCTCTTTACCCAGCCTGTTGGTCAAATCCTTTCGATGGTCATCCCCAAGTATAAACATTCTATTTGCTCACTTCCATTGTATCTTTCCTAATTCTCATTAAAAACCATACTTTTATTGTGCTTTTGCTCATGTGAGATAAAGAAGTAAAAGAAGTGTAAAAAATTTTGCCGTTCCCTGTCCGGCTGACTGCCGGACGGGTCGGGCTTTAGTCGGGCAACTCTACCTTGCCGACAAAAGAGTAATAGATTTCGATTTCCTGTCTGCGGAGCTTCCCCCGGC
>CAJTQI010000022.1 GCA_910578645.1 uncultured Lachnospiraceae bacterium | reverse complement strand
TAGTATACAGAAGAACGATAAAAAAGAATGGAATATTGATGAAACAAGGAAAAGGGCCGCTTGTGTATAATGCCATTAATTTAAGATGATATAAGCCCCCTTGGTGTGGAACATTATTTTAAAGTAAGCAGAAAGCAATACCATAAACAAAGTTGGCGCAACTTGCTTTCCTGCTCATTATTCAATAGGCGATTGGGGCTCCTATTTTAACGGAAGTGTAAGAAAAAAAGTAGCTCCACCACCTTCTGTATTCTTTATCCCGACATCCGCAGACAAAAATTCTGCCAACTCTTTTGCTATGCTTAGTCCAAGACCAAAATGTGACTTATCCGTATGTGACTTATCGGCACAGTAAAAGCGGTCAAAAATGTAAGGTTTGTCCTCGGCAGAGATTCCCTGTCCGTGATCAATAACAGAAATAGTTATAGCCTTGCGTGACAGAGTGGCTTTTATTTGGATTGATGCTTTCGTTTCAGAATGAAAAATGGCATTATCCATAAAAATGCTTAAGATCTGAAAAAGGTATTCCCGGTCTGTGTATAGTACGGGAAAGTGAATATCCATAAAATCTGCATCTAAAGGAATTCCTTTCTGGCCGCATATCGGTTCATAAGCTTCATAAAGGGCGATCAGCAAAGTATCAATATTTACCATTGTTTTATTGATATTGCGTGTTCCGGAATCTGAGGAGGCCAGTAAAAGCATATCTTTAATCAACTTTGACATTCGCATAGTTTCTGCATCTATAATATTTGCGGCCTTTTTAATATCCGGTATGCCGTCGCTTAATCTGTTTATTTTGTCATTGTTGGCAAGTATGACTGCAAGCGGCGCTTTTAGCTCGTGGGAGGCAGCGGCAATAAAACCTTTCTGGCTTTGTAATACTTTTTCGGTTGGTTCTATAGCGTGTTTCAGCAGAAATCGGCTTACAATTATGATACAGAATAAGGAGATAACCCATAGCAGTATATAAAAAGGCAGTTGTTTCCCTATCAGTTCAAAAATTGTCTTTTGCCGGTGCAGCAGGCTCAGATAAAACAGGGTTCCGTTTTTGTCAATGACAACAGCCGGTATTCCCCAATATTTATCATGTGAACTACCGGAAAAAGATAAAACCCCGCCTTGTGTTGTAGCCTTTGTCTGATCCAATGCTGTGACAGATTCAACACTTGCCTTCTCTGTAAATTGACTTAATAAAAAGGTTATATCGGTTGGAAATGAGAGAGGACTTTGATAAATCACATTTCCCTGTGCATCCTTTAGCACGGCAAAAATGGAATAGTTATCTTCATAGGGCTTGATAACCGTTTGAGGGCTTTTTTCCGGATTTTCCAGTTCATAAATCATTAACGTAGAAAGCCGCCCGAAAAAAATACTGTCGTTTTGCCGTTTATTATCAATGAAATCATTGCATAAAATTCCAATAATGACGGTTATGATGGACATAATGGAACTGATAAAAATAAGATGAAGTTTTTTATATAAATGCTCCAGCATTTTTGCCCTCCAATTTATAGCCAGATCCGTAAACCGTTTTTATTTCGCAGCAGCTTCCTATCTCCCGTAACCGTTTCCTGAGAAACGAAATATAATTATCCACGTTTCCGGGTACGATGTCTGTATCGGTTCCCCAAATTTTGTATATCAGCTGCTCTCTGGTAATGAGGGATTGGGGGTGGTTTATAAAGGCAGACAGTACCTCGGACTCTTTCGCAGTTAAAAGCAGGGAATTTTTGCCGCATGACAAGATACGTTCCATCTGATTGAAAGACAGATCAGAAAAGCAAATGTGCATTTCCTGTTTTATTTCGGCGGGACGCCTGGTCAGCGCTCTGATGCGGGCAAGCAGTTCTGCGATATGAAAAGGTTTTACCAGATAGTCATCTGCACCATTGTCCAGTCCCTCTATCCTGTCATTTAGTTCTGACATCCCCGTAATAATAATGACAGGAATTGCAATTCCCTTCCGGCGCATGGCCTTAATAATTGTCATTCCGTCAATGATGGGGAGCATACGGTCAATGACTGCCAGGTCATAGCAGTATTCTATATTCAGTGCATGGATCATGGCGGTTTCTCCATCATAGCAGCAGTCAACTATATATCCGGCTTTTTGCAGTTCATCCTGTATGGAACTGCAAAGTTCTATATCATCTTCAAGCAATAGTATTTTCATGATATCAAATCCTCTTTCCATGGTGTCGCTCCACATATGGCTGGAAAGACATTTTTCCATTTGCGGGTTCCTCTTTTCTATTCAGTATAGCAGATAATTCTATAAAAATCCTATAAAAAGTGACGTTTAAATTGATTCCAATTACAAGACTTTTTTAGGACTTTGCAGTTAAAATGAAAAAAAACAGAAAGGAAGTTTTATTATGAAAAATCAAAAAATGTGGAAGGGTTTAGTAATTGGATTGTGCATATCAGCTCTTACAGGATGTGGCACTGGAGCAGATGAAAAGACAGGGGGTGGGAATATGCCTGTAAAAGAGTATCAAAGCAGCATATTTGATGACGAGGATATGCATTCAGATGAAAATGATAACATTGCTCCTAAAGCAGATAATACGGATGGCAATAGCAGCCAGGAAAACAAAGACAGTTCCCTGCCGGATGGGGATGGAACAGACGGAGCGGATGCTTCGCAGGAGAACCAGAGTAATACCACAGATAATGGTACAGTTGAGAAAGTGGATGCAGACAGCCTGTATTCATCAGCGGCTATCACAGGGAGCGTTGTGGAATTTTCGGATGGCAGCTGTACAGTAAGTGCCGCCACAACAGAAGATGACGGAAAAACTGGCGTAGTTGCCGCACCTGGGTATGAAAGTGAAGATACAAATGTAGTGGTGACATATCAGGAGGGCTGTGTGGTTCAGATTGCAACTATCTATACTTCAACCGGGACTGCAGAATTGGAGCAGGCATCTGTAGCTGACATTAAGAAACAGTCAAGCGTTATTATCTATGGGAGCTTTGAGGACACACATCATGTAACGGCTACAAAAGTTATCATATGCCATAGAACAGCCTGAACAGCAGGAGGTATTCATTTTGAAATTCTATCAGCTTGCCTTCCGGTATTTATGCCGGAAGAAGTCTAAAACATTTATTTTGCTTTTGGTATTGCTGTTCATAAACAGCATGATCCTGGGTTCTTACATGATTCTGCATGCCACAGAGGATTCCCGGATTACTATGCAGGAAAAGATGGGGACCAAGGCGGTACTGGAAGTGAAGGGGAGTGACCGATTTATTACGGAAAATGAGGTCAGGAAAATCCGGGATATGGATGGAGTGATATCTGTCAACCGCATGGCTGACAGTGCCGTTTATCCCGTTAATTTTAATCCCATTACAAACAGTGATTCCGAGGATGAAAATAACTGGAAGGTAACGCTGCTGTCTTATGATGAGCTGGAACGTGACAGCGCCTTTAGTGACTTAAGATACCGCCTGATGAAGGGGGATATGATTACGGAGGGCTCTGGGAAAGGGGCTGTGATCAATTTTGCGCTGGCGGATGCAAATGGCCTTGAAATAGGGGATGAGATGGAAGTCGGGACAGAAACAGGGAGTGTGATCAATGTAAAGATCATAGGTGTTTTTGTTGCGGGAAGCGAGAGAAACCAGATGGATACCCTGCCGGCGGTAAACCGAATCGAAAACCAGATTTTTATTGACAATGAATCCTATACGGGGCTGTCTGATAATGCGGGTTACCGTAAGATAGCGGTATATACCAAAAATCCGGATCAGATAGATGTTCTGGTACAGGAATTAAAAGATTTTTTGGGCAGCAGAGCGGAGATCGCCACTGCTGATATATTATATCGTCAGCTGGAGGTGCCGCTGAACAGGATAGTCCGTGTGATGAAACTTATGCTGGTATTCACGCTGGCTGCAGGGGTGACAATTACTTCAATATTACTCTGTATGTGGATGAGGTCGAGAAAGAGGGAAATTGCTGTTTTTATCAGTATGGGAAAAAAGAAAACGGATATTCTCATGCAGGTTTTTATGGAAACGGCAGCCGTTTTTTGTTTGTCTGTATTTGGCGCCTGTGTAATAGGAAGTGGGATGGCAGGAATTATGAAGGAACTGCTCATGGAAGAAAATACGGCAGTTTTCCTGTCAGTTTCCTTACAGGCAGGGGATATTGCAGCAATGTTCTTTGCAGGAGGCTGTATAGCGGTTATTGCTGTCTGTATTTCATTGCTGCCCATTTTAAGGGCAAACCCAAAAGACATTTTATCAAAAATGGAGGGATAGTAAATGAGAGGTTTTAGTTTGGCATGGCGTTCTGTTATCAGAAAACCTGTAAAAAGCATCCTGCTGTTTGTAACTGTATTTACCATCAGCCTGCTGCTGTTGGCTGGAATGAGCAGTGGAAAAGCAACTGTTCAGATGCAGGATAATACAAGGCAGGCAGTCGGGGCAGGGCTTCTGCTGGAAGAAAATGAGGCAGACCGGCATCGGAGGATTGATGAGTTATCAAGGCAGCTTGATCATAAGGAAGGCAGCCTGGGCGGATACCATCAGGAAAAAATTACAATAAACGGAGTAGAAAACTGGAGAACATGGACGGATAATTCTTTTGAAACCCTGTTAGTGGAGGATATCGAAAAAATAGCGGGTACAGAAGGAATTGCCGATTACAATATTACAACAGTGACAACGGCTGCAAGACCAGTTGGTTTTATCCGCATTGAGGACGAGGATGTGGATCAGTATAGCGACCTTGGAGGTGTGTCGTTGGTCGGGAACAAAGATATGTCCATGGATTCCAATTTTCTTTCGGGAAATGCTTTTATCATGGATGGCAGAATGATTAAAGAAGGTGAAAAGGATGTCTGTGTCATTTCGGCAGAGCTTGCAGATAAAAACCAATTAGAAATTGGAAGCAGAATAAGTTTTGGCAACTGCCGGGATAAAGAGGATCCTATGATTTATGAAGCAGAAGTTGTCGGTATCTATCGGGTAAACCAACCTATAGCTCCTTATATGTATGGGGATACTTACCGGTCTGAAAATATTATTTTTACGGATTTGGATTTCCCTGAAAAGGTGGATGGAAAGGCAGGCGACCCATTATATGAAAAGGCATATTTTAAGATTGCAGATGTGGATGAATATGAAGCTGTAAAGATAAGTGTAATGGGGGTAGATATAGCGTGGGAAAGGTATGACCTGATTGACAATAACGGAAATATGAATACCCTGTCCGCAAATTTTAATGAAATGGAGAAGTACAGCAGAACTTTAGTCTGGGTAATTTCAGGGGCAGGCCTGATTATCCTGTTCCTTATTTTTCAGTTCTGGATGAAAAGCCGGAATAGGGAAATTGGAATCATGCTGTCAATGGGAACTTCAAAAATACGGATTTTGGCCCAGATCATGGCAGAAGCACTTATGATTGCAGCAGTGGCTGTGTTGGTTTCCTTCTTGGCGGCACCGGGAGTGTCAGGCCTGACGGCGGATTATCTGGTAGAACAGCAGGTACAGAGTGCGGGAGAACAGGATTTACTGGATGAAGGGAAAGTGGCATTGTCTTATGAAAAGTCAGAGCAGAATGTGGTGGGCGTGCAGGCAGAAATTACTTCCGGGATGTTAATACAGGATGTTTCGGGCATTGCCCTGCTTATTGTGATATCTGTATGTGTATCGGGTATTGGCATATTGAAAAGAAATCCCAAAGATATCCTGCAGGATTTATAAAACAGTTTATGCGCGCAGGTGTAAATAAGGAGGATGGTTGAAATGATATTAGAAGCAAAAAATATAGAATATGTATATAAATCCCAAAAGGACAGGAAAGTTTTAGGCGATATTTCTGTGCGGTTTGAAGAAAAAAAGTTTTATGCCATTATCGGAGCCAGCGGAGCCGGAAAAACAACTCTCTTATCTTTGCTGGCAGGGCTTGACAGTCCAACAGGAGGCACCGTTCTATATGAAGGGGAAGATATCCTTGCGAAGGGTTTGAATTACCACAGAAAGAACCATGTATCCTTAGTTTTTCAGGAGTATAACCTGATTGATTATCTCACCACGGAGGAAAACGTAAGGCTGGGAGGAACAGATAAGCCGGGGGAACTGCTTACAAAAGTGAATATCCCACAGGAAGCATGGAAAAGAAATGTAATGAAGCTGTCCGGTGGGCAACAGCAACGTGTAGCGATTGCAAGGGCGCTGGCAAGCAATGCAAAAGTCTTATTGGCAGATGAGCCGACCGGGAATCTGGATGAACAGACGGCAGAGGGAATTATTGAGTTATTAAGGCAGACTGCGCATGAGTTGGGGAAATGCGTAATCGTTGTTACGCATAGTAAATATTTGGCAAATGAGGCAGATGAAATTGTGCAGATTACGAATGGAATAATTGATTCATAGAATGAAGGAACCTTACGAAAGACAAACCGCCGCACTATGGCCATCATCCGCCATATACGGCGGTCTGCCTTTTCCGCAGGCAGGCCGGGCGGCCTGATTTGGAAAGCGGGGAAATAAGAGGTAATATGCTTACACGGCCAGTATGGGCTGTGCGCTTATAGTCATTTCGTGCAATTTATGGGAGTTTCGTGCAATGGGATTTGATAGGATACCCCATAATCCGATATAATTTATAGTGGAGAAAAACACAGAATTGAGGGAAATGCGATGAAGATAGCGGTCTGTGATGACAGCAGGGAGGACAGGGGCGCGCTACGGGCGCTGCTGGAAGCCTGCGGGCATGATTTTGAGATAAGGGAATACGGCTCTGGCGAAGAGCTGTATGCGGATATGGGATATGTACGGGAATGCAGCATAGTGTTCCTTGACATCAACATGGAAGGCATGGATAAGGCAGTTGTATTAGTGACACATGATCCTCATATTGCAAGTTACTGTAAGAAAATATATTTCTTGGATGAAGGAAGAGTAGGCCGGCCATGTGTCAGGAATGGTAATCAGGGTGATTTTTATGACGAGATTATACATCATATGGCTTCGCTTCAATAACAAAAGACAGCAAGGAGCTTATTCTTCAATGGTCTGTGGTGTTTTCTTTCTTGTCATTGTCGCTCCTTTCTATCTGCGGTATAGAAAAAGGACAGTCGAATTAACGTCGGCTGCCCTTATAAAATTGCACTTGGATTTTAAGGTGTTGCTCGATAAATTGTAGTTGTTTTACCTTTGTCCAGCTTGTGTTTCGCTTTTGATTTGTTCCATTTCAGTTGCTACATATTCAGCGGTTATCTTTTGATATTCCCCATTAGCTTTTGGGAAAGATACTGACTTGAGCAACTTGGCAGAGTAAGTCTGTGCAGGTTCATTTTCAAGGTCATTTGTGTATATTTCAACAACAGCATATCCAACAATGTTTTCTCCTTCGTGAATTATGATATTGATATATGCCGTAGTTCCCATATACCGTTCAAAATCGCTCTCGCCTGTTCGAGATAGGTTAGTCCAATATACAGTAGTATCATTTCTAGTGTTGAACGATGAGCCTAAATATGTTATTTTGTTGCCCTCCCAAAGAAGCAATGTCCCGCCATCAACTGATACTTCAAAACTTAAATCGTCGTATTCCGTAACGGATAGTTTTAATGGAAGTCCCGGTCGGCTGCTCATAGCAAGGCTCCACTTATAATCTGTTGGCAACCCTATACCTTCCTGCATGGTTATTTCTTCATCTGATGAAGCGGCATACACTGTGATTGTCAAAAAGCCCGGCGCAATGATAACGTCTGGAACAGAAATTTTGAAAAGCACTCCGGCTACCAAAGCTACGCATAAGCAAGCCGCCATAGCCGCCCATTTGAGCCAACCATTCTTTTTCTTCGTCTTTGTTTGAGCTTCCTCAATAAACTGATTATCGACATTCGTAATGCTGTTATACAGCTTTGAGATTTCCTTTTCTTTCATAGGGAATAGCCCTCCTTTTCAAGTTTGGATTTTAGATTTTGCCTAAGTCGGTACATTTTCTTCGCCATATTTGCCGGGGACATACCGCTTTCTTGTGCAAGTGTATTTACTGTTTCACCATTCCAATAACGACGCATGAAAAGAATACGGTCATTTTGCGGTAATGACGCAAGCCATGTGTTTATGATGTTGGTTAACTCTTGTTCTTCAATTTGGTGTTCAACAGTAGCAGGGGACGGTATGCAGTCCTCCAACTCATTTAGAAGCTGCTCCATGCCCGCATAGCGTTTTTGGCGGTGATTTTTCTTCCAAAGGTCAAAAGCGATATTTCGGACTACTTTACCAAGCCATGCGCCAAGTTTGTCGGGCTTCTGTGGTGGTATTGAGTTCCAAGCCCGCAAATATGTATCATTAACACATTCGTCAGCGTCGGAACTTGTTGACAGTATGTTCAATGCAATCCTGTGGCAAAAGGCTCCATATTTCGTTGCTGTTTCTGAAATTGCAGCTTCATCACGCTTAAAATATAAGCTAATGATTTGTAAGTCCTCCATTTCAATCCCCCTCCGCAAGAATTATGTTCTTGAAAGCTTTCACTTATAAAGACGACATTTCAGGAATGATATTCCCTGTACATTTACAAAATTATAAACTTTCTTTTTGAATATTTCTACCGCCAGAAAAGTAGAATACACAAAAGCTAAAGATGAATCGTACACTCCAGACAAAATCGCCGCATACAGTGTGGAAAATGGATATTATGTGGAAGGAACCGGCACATCATGGGCCTTGATGGAGGATTTACCAAAGCTGTATGGCATTAAAGTCTCATCCATAAGCTCAAGTGCAAATAATATGAGGGCAGTGCTTGATAATGGCGGAATCATCATATGTGCTATGGGGAAAGGGGATTTCACAATATCCGGTCATTACATTGTCATATATGGGTATGATAACGAAGGATTTATGGTAAACGATCCTAACTGTGTAGCAAGGAGCGGCAGGAGATGGGCATTCAGTGAGATTGAAAATCAGATTAAAAGTATATGGGTATATGACAAAGAGAAATAAACCTTAAGTTACATAGGATAAGGAGCAGTAAGAAAGGAACCATACAAAAGACAAACTGCCGCACAATGGCCTTCATCTACCATATGCGGCGGTCTGCTTTTTTCCCAGGCAGGCAAGGCGGCCTGATAACGGAAATTACTTGGAAAGCGGCGAAATAAGAGGTAATATGCTTACACGGCGGTTTGCGTTTCCCCCATATCGGACGAATGGCGAAATTGCATTTGGCGTTTTGGGGTGATGGGAGGAAAAGAATTCACGCTGTCAAATCCGCTATTCACGCTATCGGCGTTAGACTATTTCCCGTTTTTTACGATATAAAAAGTGAGAGCCGGAGGAGGTGGATTTTATAAAAATTGCGATCTGTGATGATGAAAAGAATATAAGGGCTTACTTATCCTCTCTGGTCAGGAAACAGGGGGCGGAGTGTGAAATTGCAGAGTATGCGTCTGCGGACGAATATTTGCTGGATCAAACGGAGTATGACCTGCTGTTCTTAGATATAGAGCTGGATGGAGCGGCATCCGGTATGGACGGGATGGAACTGGCAAGGCGGATAAGAGGCATGGAACTGGAGAGGCAGCCGGTCATTATTTTTGTCACGGGATACGAAAAGTATGTGTATGACGCTTTTGACGTGGGGGCATTCCAATATCTCCTGAAACCTATTGACGAACAGAGATTTGCCGAGGTTTTTGACCGGGCGGCGGCGCAGATCATATTTGAGGCGGAACAGAAAAAGAAAACGCTGGTCATCCAGTATGGGTGTGAAAGCAGGGCTGTACCAATTCATAGCATTTATTATATTGAGAGCCGTAACCATAAGGTGGTGCTGTACCTCAAAGATGGGGAACTGGAATATTATGAGAAGATCGGCAGGCTGGAGGAAGAACTGCAGGGGCAGTTTTTCCGGATACACAGGGGGTATCTCGTCAACCTCGCCTATGTCGAGGGGTATGACAAAACAGAGGTGACGCTTACCAACGGCATCAGTCTGCCCCTTTCAAAAAGATACGAGGACTTTGCGGCGGCATACCTGCAGTTTGTGCAGTAAAGGGGGAGAGGAAATTTGAGCGAAATGGGTTTTATGCTGTTTCAGCATATAGCATCGGGAGCTGAAACGGTTTTATGTGCGTTCTGTATGGCGGCTTTTTTCCGCCCATATATGGCAGGACGGAAGAACAGGCTGCAAAAAACCATTGCGGTATTTCTGGCCTATGGGACGGTGTATGTGGCGGGGGAAGCGGTTTCCATTTCCGGCTGGCTGTGCATGGTGATTGTGATCTTCCTTTTGATGACAGGCAGCAGATGGCTGTGCTTGGAGAGGAAACAGGCTTTTTTATATGGCATACTGTTCTTTTGTACCAGGGATATGGGCAGGCTGATAACGGAAAGCCTGTATTATCTTTTCAATGGGAAAATCGTGCAGGGGCTGGACAATGAAAATATGATATACCGTAATGTCGCGGTAGGGTATTCCGCATTCATGATACTCAGGATCATACTGCTTTCTGTCATGCTGCTGTTCTTAAGTAAAAAACTGAAAAAGGGGCCGCCGGAACTGCATACAAAAGA
>CAJTQI010000021.1 GCA_910578645.1 uncultured Lachnospiraceae bacterium | reverse complement strand
AGATGGAGCAAGGTGCTTTTCCCACTGCCGGACGGTCCCATGATAGAAATAAAATCGTTTGACGCAATTTCAAGATTGACTTTATCCAGCGCAACGACGCGGCTTTCACCACTTCCATAGATTTTTGATAGTTCCTTTGCTTCAATGTTCATAAAAACACTCTCCTTATTTGTAGTCTAAGGAGAGTGTAAAATAGAAATCTCAAAAATCTCTCAAGGTTTTAAATTTATTTGGAAAGAAGCAGTAGCCATTGCGCCATAATCTTGTCTGTTTTCCAGTACAAGTGTTCCCCCATGCTTTCGGCATAGCGTCTGGCTGCTGTATAATCCCATGCCAAAGTGTGCGGCATCTTCTTTCATTTTTCCAAATGGTTTCGGGCCGTTCTGTATCAACTCCACAGGATAGCCGGGGCCATCGTCTGTAACCAACAGAAGCAAAAAATTACCTTGCCTTTCCAGATGGATGATGATTTTACTTTTTGCAAACCGGGCCGCATTTCCAATCAAATTTTCCGCGACAGTCAGAAACAATCCATGATCTAATTGCGTTGTCCCATTATCAGGCGCAGAAATGGATAGTTCTAATGTTCCTGCAAGAAGTTTTGCTGTATCTTCTAATTCGGTACGCAATAGAGAATAAGGACATTCGCTTAACCGCACCGGCATTTGCTCTAACCTCTGTATGCTGCTCATGGCCTCTACATACTGTTCAATACGCAGGGTATAGCTTTCCAGCCTGTCAATGGCCTGCTGATCTGCCGTACCCTTCCGCAGTAGTTTTACAGTTCCCTTTAAGACCGTAATCGGATTGCGTAAATCATGGGAAAATGCAGCATTTAATCTTTTGCGTTCTTCTGCCTGCCGCCATAGCTCCTGATTTGATTTCAAAAGTTCTTCCCGCATTGTATCAAAGGCGGCGCAGAGCTGGCCTAATTCATCATCAGAGCGAACCGGCATGGAAAAGTCAAGGTTGTGGTTTTGAACCCTTGTGATACCATTCCGTAGTGCGGCAATCGGCTGTTTTAATTTGATACGGTAATATAGGACGCCGGATAGAGCCAGTCCGCCCATTGGAAGAACAATGCAGGACACCATTTGAATGATATTAAGCATTCTCAATATTCCTTGCTGTGATGCGGTTGGTGCTTCCAAATTAACGATTGAGCCATCTGATAAAATTTCAACCCCACCGGCAGGAAAGGTTTTACTTACCAAATTGCATATCAGAAAAATTAGCCCTAACAGCAGGAGAGCCAGTAAAACACAGGAAGCAGACAAGATAAGAAAGGATTTCTTTAATCCCATATTTTTCAGGCGTTCCACCGATAACCACACCCCCAAACTGTATCAATATAGCTATGAAGCGTACAAGCAGCCAGCTTTGCCCGGATTTTTCTGATATGCTCCATGACAGTATCGCTGTTGCCTTCGCCGTCAAGCCCCCACACCGCTTCATAAATCCGCTCCCGGTCAAATACCTGCCCGGCGTTCAGCGAAAGCAGCTCCACAATGTCAAATTCCCTTTTTGACAAAGCAACAGGCGCTTCGGCCACTGTAACAGTGCGGGCCGAATAATCAATCGCCAGCTCACCAAAAAAACGAACGGCTGTCTTATTCCTATGTCTTTGCTCTCTCCGTAGGTGTGCGGCAACTCTCGCCCCTAATTCATCCAGGTCAAAGGGTTTGACGATGTAATCATCCGCCCCCACCTGAAACCCAATAATTTTATCCGCTGCTTCTATTTTTGCTGTCAGAAAAAGAATAGGGCTGGCAATATGTTCCCGGATTTTCTGGCAAAGGGTCAGTCCGTCCATGTCCGGCATATTGATGTCGAGCAAAATCAAATCCGGCTGCTTTGCTAACTTTTGAAGTGCTTCCTTTCCGCCGTAAGCGGTCAGCACTTCGTATTGAGAGGAAAAGTAGCTTGCCATTGTGTCTACTATTCCCGGTTCATCATCTACGATAAGAAGTTTCTTCTTCATTGCTATAACCTCGATTTTCGCTTGTATCACTCCATTGTATCATCTAAATCTCAAAAAACACTCAAACCAGCACAATTATTTGTCCGTAAATTGTGGTGGCAGCCTGCAACTCTGCTCTTACATATAATATTTCTATCCATGCCGGAATACAAGCGGCAAAGTATGAATTATAAAGTTTAAAAGAAAACTTTACCCCAGCCTGTGTATTGCAGACCATACATTCACTTCCATGATGGTGTAGTATCTCCTCTGTCATTCCATCTCCCTGAACGTGCCGGCCATTCCCCCGACAAGGCTCCACTGACGCTGCATATAGGATTTCAGTGTTTACGGGCTTTGCCTGTAAACCTTATAAGCTATTGATGGGTTTCGTTCTTTCCTAATTACTTCGGCAGAATACCGTTCCCTCTAAAAGCAAAAGCATCCACTGAATTATACCATAGAAATTACCTGTTTTTCGCCCAATGGCACGAAAGGACTATTTTTTGGGGGGGAATTCAATAATAGGTCTAAAGTTTTTTTCCTTTCGTTCGATAACGCTGTTGCTTTCACCCACTATGAAGGGTGCCCCGTAAGGCGGGTAATGTCTATTTCTTCCCCGTTTTGAAATACCCGGCGTTGGTGCTGCCTTATTTCCAGTCCCGGAAATGACAGAATGGAAACAGGAGCAATTTGTATAGGTTCAATCTGTATATAGTTATTGATTGCCGCTATGATTTTGTCAATCGCTTTTTCTTCCTGCTCGTTAAGTGTCAGCAGTATTAATTTTCCCATGACACCACCTTTTTAAGTTTACTCGGTATAATTATCAAATAGTTTTGCTGTTGCATTTTCATCTATCCCTATCTTTTTCAGATAAGTTTGAAAATCCCCATAATGATCTGAAATTGTTTGCAAAGATAGTTTCAGATGATTTTCCTGCGCTAAAAAATATTTTTTTGTTTCCTGTATGATAGCTTCATCAATATGCAATGACTGAAATTTTACAATCGTTTCCTCTATCCGTTTCTTTAAATATTCGTTTGTTAGCAGATAATCATTGATAATGCAGTCCATATCAACACCCATACACCTTAAAAATAAGGCGGCGGCAAATCCTGTACGGTCTTTCCCTGCAGTACAATGGAACAAAACAGTATCTTTTGGGTTATTGCTTTCTAATAGTATTTGGAAAAATTCATGGTACGCTTTTCGTGCGCTTTCTTCCAACACAAAATCCCGGTATACTTCCTGCATTTGTTCTTTTTGTCTGAACAGCAGTTCAATCAGACTGTCTTTATTATATAGCATATCTTTAATAAATTCTTCGTTGATTACGGGTATTCTTGTAGAGGAAAAAACAGGGAACAGGAAATATTCCGTGTCCGGCATTGGTTTATCCGGCTCGTTTTCCTGTTCTTCCATGCCCCTAAAATCAATTACTTTATTAACGCCTAATGCCTGTAATGTAATTTGATCTGTTTCGGATAAATGATGTAAATGTGCAGAACGAAAAATTTTTCCATACTTTAGCTGTTTTCCGTTCCCTGCCTGGAAACCGCCTAAATCACGGATATTCCCTACGCTCTGCAACTGTAAAACATGAATATTATTTATCATATGTTTTCCCTCGCTTTCTATCTGTTATAAAATGAAAACCAAAATAAAGTATACATAGGTATGTAACGGCAACAAACCAACCGCCCAAAATGTCTGTAAAATAATGTACTCTTAGATACATACGGCTGATTGCGATACAAAAAGGCAGAATGCATAAAAAAACAGTAATACAGTTCCTTAAAACAGTCTTTTTGATTTTCGGTACGAAGAAAGCAATCAGCGTAACGGAAAGAACAATGGAAATTGAACTATGTCCGCTTACAAAGCTATATCCGTCTGCAAATGTTAAATGAGTAACATTAGGACGGGGACGCATGACGATATTTTTCATAAAACCATTTATGAGATAGGTAAATAAAACCAAACCACTGTATAGCAGCATTTCTTTCTGAAAACGGCTAATCAAAATCATCAGTATTAAGATTAAGGTAACGCCGCCAATCGTTCCGAAAAATGTAATGATATTCATTACCACTGTCATATTTCTATTTGTGTGTCCTACCATAAACTATAAAATCCTGGTATCAATTTCTTGCAGGAAAGGCAGGCTGTATTTTTTTGCAAGCAGGCATAAAAACACAAAAGAAACGATACCTAAGACCAAAATGCAAATACTTTTTGCATAGCTGTTTTTTTCTTTCATCTAACCGCCCCTTTCAAATGTTTTCAGATACTTTATTCAGCAGTTCTATATCATCTTGGGACAGTCTGAAACTTTGCGCCTTTATGTTGCTCTGTGCCTGTTCTAATTTTGTTGCGCCGGGAATGGCAAATACCAACTCGCCTTGGGAATAAATAAGCCAGTTTAACGATATTTGGGCGGGCGTTTTTTGGTATTTTTCTCCCAATCTGTTTAAGGTGTCAATTAACGGTCTTGTCCGTTCAATATTTTTCCGGCTGATACCAGAGTGAAAGCGGCGTAACAGGCTGATGTTGTCTGTTGCAGCAGGATTGGTATGAAATCTTCCTGTCAGCATACCTTGTTGTAATGGCGAATATGCGATAATGGATATTCCTAATTCTTTTGCTGTTTCTATCACGCCATTCTTTTCGGGTTTCCTGTGCAGGAGATTATATTTGACTTGATTGGAAGCAAGCCTTAATCCGTGATCCCTAAGTAACTTGTCTGCTTTTCTCATTCCCTGTGCAGTAAAGTTGCTTATCCCCACATTTTTAATAATTCCTTTATCAGCCAGTCCAGCCATATGCCGTATCTGTTCTTTCAAAGAAGATAAAGAGGTCGGCTGATGTATCTGATACAAGTCTATTACAGGCTTTTGCAGACAATCCAAACGCTGATTTATTGTCTTTGTAATTGTGTCTGCTGTCCTTAAAAGTGGAAACCATTTGTCTGCAATGTAGGGAATATCTGTCAATGCCCTTTCTGTTTCCAGTTGCTTCAAGGCTTGCCCAATCAGCGTTTCAGAAATGCCATTTCCATATATTTCCGCAGTATCAATCCAATTCATACCGTTTGTCAGAGAATATTTCAAAATCTCATACACTGTTTTGTCTGTGACGGTATTCCATGTACCGCCTTTGTTGCCAAACTGCCATGTGCCAACTCCTAACGGGGAAAGCATAATATCCGATTGTCCTAAACGTCTTTTTATATTCATTTTCAATGCTCCTTTCCAAATAGATGATATGTCATCTAATAGTGTTTGTCAACTGAAATATTGACAGAATGTGAGCGAAAATAGTAGAATAAATGATATGTAATATACATGAAAGGAGTACGAAATGGATAATGGTACAAGATTTCGATATATTTTTAGGAGTGCGGAAAAAGAAGCAATGAAAAAATTTGCGGCTGCCCTTAGTCCCTTAAACGTGACACCTAATCAAAGTGAAGTATTGCTTGTGCTGTATGAGAATGAGCCGGTTTCATTGAAAGAGTTGGGGGAATTACTGATATGTGAACAAAAAAGTCCTAGCCGTTTAGTACAGGGGCTTGTGGAAAAGGGATTGATATATAAAGGAACATCTCAATCGGACGCTAGATATTCCGTTCTGTATTTGACAAAAGAGGGAAAAGAAATTGTCCCTAAAATTATTGAAAAGGAACGGCAGTTTGATAAAGAATTGGCGCAGTTTTTGGAAAAGAATTTAGGGCTTGAACAAATGATGTCTGTCTTAAAAGAATACTTAAAGGGAACAAGCAGTGAAAAGAAATTAAAAATGCGTTCTATGTGGGAATGATTTTTTTCGGGCTTTGTGGCTTTCGGTAGTGTCCGTATCTGCCGGGGAAGGGGACACTGCCCCATGCCAGCTTTATCGCTCCCATTTTTGATGAAATAAAATCAAAATTCTTCCTCCTCTGGCTCAAAATATTCTACCAGTGAAAGATACAATTCTTCCGGGCGGTCTGACAGATAATCATTATAACTACAAATATCCTGCCCTGTATGGTTGGTGTATTCCACCTGCACCCGCCATGAAGGACTGCCCTCCGGTTCCTTTTGGGGCTGAATTTCCAGTCTGTCCTCCAAATCTTCCATGAAAAAGCCTTCTTCCCCCTCAAGAAACGGGTCATAATCTTCCTCATCAGGGTTCAGGCAATAATCCTGCTCCCACATAAAGATTTCCAATGTATGCACGATGTACCGCAGCAGCTTCGCCATCTGCCCGCCCTCCAGCGTGACAGACTGCCCCTCACCCTCTGCTTGAAAATCCGTCATAGTAAGCACACGGCTTTTCCGGTCAATGGTAAAACGACGGTCAGCCATTTCCATATCTCCGTACCCATCGTAAACCTCCGTATGCACTTCAAAAGACAATGTATTGATGACAAGCTGCTTTTTCATGGCATTTCGCTCTGCATGGGAAAAGCATACATTATAAATCTCCCTGGCCGTGTCCGCCACTTCCGGGCAGTTATCTTTCATTTTGGCCTTCAGCCATTTCTTCTCGCTCTCTGAAAGCCGCCGCATCGGGAAATTCATCAGCCTGTTTATATCCATTGCCGCCGCTTTCTCCGCAGCGCTTAAACGGGAACAGGCTTTGCATATATGGGCTGCGTGGCCTTTCCCGGAAAATTTCTCATTTGCTTTGTATTCACCGCATATTTTACAGTAATGCCCATGCGGGCGGTTTTTCTTTTTTGACATCGCAGATTCCTCCATCCCTGCACCTATTATACAGTGAACCGCCAGAACTTCAAAGATAGCTGTGGGTTATTTTAGAAATTCTTTATACCGGATATGCTGCCCCGGTTGACGCATACAATTGTCATGAATAAAAAACAAGCTCTCCCTGCCCGTATGGAAACCGGGTAAGGAAAACCTGTTTTTCTTTGTTCTATTCCGCTTCTGTCAATTCAAGCTGTTCAAATTCTTTATCGGTCATATCCCGCAGCTTTCCGATCACCCTACCAGACAGCTCCATCATATCTGTATCCTCCTGATACGGCAAAGCCCTCTCAATATCCTTTATGACCTCACTCCTGCCTTCTCCTGCAAATACGCAGATTAAATTACTTTCTTCCACGGTAAACCTTTTATCCATATCCTTACATCTCCCTCTGCTTATTTTTTATGTTTTCTTCCTGCTCCCTGCCCTGTCCTGCCACCTGCGCCTTTTTGTTTTCCTCTTTCTGCGCTTTCTCCCCTGCGCCGTTATTCAGCACATTATCGACCATGTTGTAATTCTGTTCTTCCATTTCCTCGATCTTGGCAAGGGGCTTGTACTCCGCCAGCTTTCCAAGAAACTCCATCGCCCGCTTTCGCTCCTCCGGCTCCGTTCCGTCCGCAGCTATATCGGCAAACCACATTGCCATGTCACGGGTATCTCTCTGTTTCAAGGCTTCCACAATCTCTGATACGTTCTCCGTCATGCTCTGGTTATTGTCATGGTAGAGGGCTGTGTCATAGCCGTAGATAAAACGGTCAATCTCCACCGCAAGCTGTTCCGCAGGTGTCAGATCGGGCATACGCTTCTCCCATACTTTTGCCTCCATTTCTTCGCCCAGATGTCCGTCTATCTCCATTTCCGGCAGCTTCGCCACAAGCTCCGTGATCATTTCCATCGCCTGCGGATTCCCCTTTATGTCAGGGATATACTCTAAAATGTCAAGGTCAATCCTGTTCCCGGACAAAATATCCATCCCCACGTCCTCGAATGCTTCCGTTCCCAGCGTATGGATATGGATGCCGATTGCGGGGATTCCGTTCATGCGCTCCGGCGGTATCTGTTTCCAGATCGCCACTGCTTCCTCCACGGTAGGGATATTCTCATAGAACTCGCCCAGGTTATGAAACTCCCCACATTCCGCAACCGTCAGCGTCACTTCTGTTTCCGCCTGCTCCTGAGATAAGGACACCGGCTCTTTTTCCCTGGCCTCACGCACTCCCTCCAGATAGTCCTCCACCTGCGGGAGATAGGTTTCAAGCGTTCCCGTCCGTTGTGCGGTGATCGGGTTTATATCCACTTTCACGCCGCCGATATGGAGCGCATTCCCGTTAAATGTATCAAACAGGACATCTTCACGCTCATTGGTGGAAAGCTCCACTGCCACGTCAAGGTCAGAGCCTTCCTGCTCCAATCCCCGGCAACGGCTCCCCACTACTGCCACGTCCACAATCTCCGCATCAATTCCGGATTCGTCTAACTGCGCCTGCACATGGCATTTTACAGTTTCCTCAATCTCTGCCGGGTTCATTTCACTGATCTCATGGAACAGCTCATTGGTCTTTGCCTTAAAATTTTCCACCACGGTTCCCTGTGCCTGCGGTTCGATTGCGTTTGCCGCTTCCGCTTTTTCCATCAATCCATCATAATCAATCGGTATCAATTCGTCATTGGCACGGATATTTCCCCTTGCGCCGTTGTCAAAGGGATTATCTTTCAAATCCGTCAGAATATCGTCAAGGGCTTCTCTGATACTGACATCGGGATTGTCATACACACCCCCGTCAATCTCCTTATAATCTACTCCCATAATGGAATAGTCATAGCCCCCGTCAACCTCCTGAATACTGATGAAGCGGTCTGCTATCTGGAAAGCAAGCTCCGTTTCCTGCTTCCCGTTTAAGGATTTCTTCATCTGCGCAAGCACCTGGTCTTTTTCATCTCCAAGATCAATGATCTCGTCCTCATCCTCCATATCCTCAAATAGCTGTGTTTTATCCGCTTTCTCCGGCTTATTCTGTTCGGATTGCGGCTCTGCCTGCTTTGTTTCCGGCGGTTCTTCCTGCTGCGGCTCTGGCCGTTCTGTTTCCTGATGTTCTTCCTTCTCCGGTTTTGGCTGTTCTGTTTGCGTTGGCTCTGGCTTCGGCTGTTCCATTTCTGCCTGCCCCGGCTCCAACTTCTGGACATCATGTCCAGAAGTGTCCGACTCTTTCTCCTGTGCGGCAGACATTTCTTTTTCCTTCTCCAAAACTTCCCTGCGGAACATATCAATAAAACCGTCCAAGACTGCCGGGTGGCTGCTTACGATCAGTTCACGGTTTACATCTATCCCATGCACAAGATTTTCCGGAATGTAAAACTCCGCCGCCCATGCTTTGTTATCCCTAGAAAAGCGCCCATCCCATGATTCCTGCTGGAGCGTGTTGGCAAGGACAAAGGCGATACGGTCTGAACCGTACTGCTCCGCTAAAGGCTTCACAATATCATGTTTTAAGTGCATACCGTCAAAATTCTGCCGGATTGTTCCCTCAACCGCTTCTTTGCACTCCCTGTCAAATTTCCGGGAATCCAAATACCTGTCCACTTCCCCATGTTCCATCGCATATACCAGGGTATGCCCGTAGAAAGCCGGATAGTTTTTCTGTTCTGCCTTTTCAGCTTCTGGCTTCTGGACATTATGTCCAGAAGTAGCCTGTGCTTCCTCCTGTGGCACTTCCGGCTCTATTCCTTCCTTTTCCTGTTCTTCCACGCCTTCCAGTTCCCGCATGAAATCAGGAAGCCCGGTAAAGCCAAATGAATCTACAAAGTGTGCGCTGTTCTTCCCGTCCTCATGCAGCACTACAATATCGCTGACAGAAAGGGAATGTCCCTTGTAATCTGCTGGGTGGTCTATGTTGAATTTCTCATAGACCGCTTCCAGTGTTGCGCTCTGCGTCCGCCTTTGCAGCTCGGAAAGTTCGCCCACATAAACAAGGTTGTAATTCTTCGGCTTAATGGCATCGAGATTGTCTTTTATAATTCCCCTGCGTTTTAAAGATTCCGTGCCGGCAAACTGGAACTGCCGCATTTCGGGAATGTCCTTCAACTGATAAATGCCATACTTTCCAGAATCTCCATATAAAAGCTGGGCTTCCTTATTTACCCTGCCTTCCGCAAGTTCCTCCTGCAACGCCCGCAGGCTCTTTTCATTCTCCCAATCCGCTTTTTCAATGCCGAAAATACCCTCATACTCCGTAACCTGCTCCCTGCCCTGTATCAAGGTTTCCGAACCGTCCTTGTGGAGCTGGTACACGGGCAGGTCACGGTCAAACAATTCTAATGCGGTTTCCTTTGTAAGCGGCAGCATTCCCTCCGCCAAATAGCCGTATTCCTTCATCTCCCATAAACCGATCATCGGGTCAGGAAGTGCGTCAATCTCTGCCTGTGCGTCAATAACCGCAAGGGCAGCCCCCTGGTTTCCTTCCGTTTCCTCATAATAGATACGCTCCGCAAGCTCCCTTGTCTTTTCCATGTCATTGAGCTTAAAGGCATAATTCACGATAAAGTTGCGCTCATCACCGGAAAAAGCGGTCTTGGCAAACTCTAACCGGTTGATGATGCCCTCCGCCTGCTTTGCCGGGGAAAGGTGGCTCATCATGGTTATCTCTTTCTTATCCAGGTTAATTTCAAAGTCATTAAACTGCGGCATACCGGAATTCCTGCCGCCGTCCACAATGATAGGGATATAGTCAGCCCCACAGCTTTCCAAGCAGTCACGGATATTCTGTGTGTTCTTATCTTCCAGCTTTGTAAGCGCAGCCATGATCTCCTGCACTCCCTCCGGTGTCTTGTTGGTAATACGCTCCACCTCAAAACCGTGCGAATGTGTAATTTTCAAAATTACATCATCCGCATTGATCGGCTCCTTTGCCCTCTCGTTCAGTTCCATTTCCGCCTTTATATCAATGACCTCGTTTGTGTCGGTATTATACCGGACATCCAAACGGTATTCCCCGAACTCTTTTGTATCCTGGTTGGCAATCTCCGTAGTCCATGCGCCCCGGCTCTCCAGGTATGCGGCAATATTCAGCCTGTCATTGTCATTCATGGCGGACAGGGCCTCCACAACCTCTGCCGCATCCATTCCCCGGACATTTACAAGGCTGTATTCGAACAGATCGCTG
>CAJTQI010000020.1 GCA_910578645.1 uncultured Lachnospiraceae bacterium | reverse complement strand
ATTATCCTTAAAGTCAAAGTCTGCCAGCGTGAGGGCGAGAAGTTCACCGAAACGCATACCGGAATAGAAAAGAAGCTGCAAGGCCGTGTGTGCGCTGATATCCGTTATATACTGGATAAACTGGTTGTACTGTTCAATCGTCCAAAAGTTCATTGACCGGGTGCGTTTGCCCATGTGTCCGGCTCTGTCACATGGGTTTGAGGGCAGATTGTAATATGTGACGGCATAGTTTAGGATGGTGGTCATCATGTTTTGGATGCGGTCAAGGTATGCGTCCGAGTATCCCTTGTCAATCTGTTCATTCTGCCATGCCCGGATATCCGTGGGCGTGATGGCATTTACTGGTTTATCCTTAAAGTATGGCAGTATGCGGTTCTTGAATACGTTCTTCTTACCATCTATACTGTTCTGCCTTAGTCTGTGGCACATATCCTCTATATAGAGGTCATAGAGGGATTGGAACGTCATATTGGGCGTGCCTTGTAGACGTTCAAGGAAGGTACGTTCCCACTCCTTAGCTTCTCTTTGGAGCTTGAAGCCGCGCTTCTTTTTCTGCTTCTTTGTCCCTGTGTAATCGGTGTAATAGAATTTACAGAACCATGTTTTGGTTGATTCGTCATAATATGCCGGCATAAAAAATCAGTCCTTTCTTAAAAATGAGTGCATTTTATAAAGGACTGTGATATACTGGTTTTGTCGAAGATTGCATATCATAATCCTTATGGTATCTATCTGAAAGGCTCCGGTATTGGCGTACCGGGGCATTTTTAAATTGTGGTTGAAAAATCTGCATTTATGGCATATAATATACTTAACAAGAGAGCCGAAAGCTAGAGTACACCTAGCCGCCGGAAAAATAATTTGTTACATGAAGTAGCGCCTTATCTTACCAGGACGAGGGCGCTACTTTTTGCGTTTGATGTTGATAACAAGAGTTATAACGGCGCAAAGCATAATTACGAATGTGAATAAGTCACTGTATGTAACCATAGCACCAGCCCCCTTTCTTTCGTCCGGTGGCTGACGTAATCGCCCCTTCGGCTCCCTTAGTAAGCATATTATATTGTCATGGTGCAGGTAGGCAAAAATGTGCTGGTGATGCTTTCCTCATTTAAGACGTAGAAAGTATCGTGTGGCGTTCTGTGTTGCCCATTTTAGGGTTTTCTTTGGTGGTAGCACTTATCCTTGTGGGGTGGCATCTGGTATATCCTCATATGGAAGTTCTGTATAAACAGGAATGGCGGCTAACTCTTCCAGTGCTCCATCTAACCAAGTATCAATTATTTGGTGCTTTATTCCCCCTTTTTGATAAAGTTTATTTAATTCTTCGTAGGCTTCAAAAAAATTAGATAACTCTTTGATTTTCGGTAGTTTAATTGCCTGCTCATATTTACATAAGGTATTGCCACTCAAATCTTGGTGAATATCAACTTCATAGGTTTTTAAGGTAAAACTTTCTTCAACTGTATTTATATTTAAAATTTCTAATATCTTTAATGCAATATCTTTTAAATTATTAAATTCTGAATTTAGTTTCTTTTTATTACTTAGACCACAAAGCCAATTTATAGATACATTACATTTTTGAGCAATATTTATAACAATTTCCAATGATGGATTTTTTGTAGCATTCTCATAAGCTGAAATTGTTGCAGCAGTACTTTCCACCATATCAGCAAATTCTTTTTGAGTTTTTCCTGTTTGCATTCTGACTTCCCTTAGTCGGGTAGAAAATATTTCCTTTCCCATACTTCATAACCTCGCTTTCAATATATGTAGTTATGATACCACTATCATACAGCATATTCTATGAAAAAGTCAATAAAATACTAAAATATATTTAAAATAAAAAAGGTAGAATATAATCTTAACATACAATGAAAGGTATAGTATGATAAATGAAAGTAGAAAAATCTACTAGAAAGGAGATAGACAATATGAGGATTGACAGAGTAAAACTTGCGACAGAGCTTGCGCGGCGTGATATGACACAAAAGCGACTTGCGGAACTGTCAGGTGTGTCAAGGGCGACAATAAATTATGTACGTGCTGGAAAATCCTGTACTGATGAAGTTGGGCAGAAGATTGCAAAGTCTCTCAATATTGATGTAACTGAAATTTTGGAGGACTAAGGAAGGAGAAGCTTATGACGGACAAAGAGATATGCAGATATTTAGAGCTGGTGGACAGGCGTCTCTTTATCTTGGTCCACTCGGGAATTAACTGGAAGCCGGAGTACGCCGAAGAGCTGGAAGCCATTGATCGAGAGCTGGAAGAGCTTAAAAAAGTGGTAGACAGCGAGCATGAGAAAAGAAGGAGGGCGGCATGAGTAAGCAGATTATGAACGTCCGGGACGTTATGGCGGTGCTGGAAGTGTCTGAAAGCAAAGCATATGGCATTCTCCGGCAGATGAATGATGAACTGAAAGCGAAAGGTTTTATTACAATCCCCGGCAAGGTTCCAACGGCATATTTTGAGGAAAAAGTTTATGGTGTGCACGCCGAATAGGGAATCATTGCTTGCCTTAATTCAACCGGACATGAAGCTGACAAAGGAATTTTTAAAGAGGATATATGCTTTTGAAATAAGTTATCCGGGATTTTCTGAAGAAGCTATTGCAGCTTTGGAGGAAATTGGATGCATCCGGGCAAGGGAACATTATACCTCTTGGGTGAAGGAATATGAATCAAGGCGTGATGCTGAACTGAAAGAAGTTGCACATTGGTATCGGCTGGAATGTGAAAAAGAATGGGAGAAAAAACAGAAAGGAAGTGAGGAGCAACGGACACAGAGAGAAAGGAA
Source organism: uncultured Lachnospiraceae bacterium (assembly GCA_910578645.1). GTDB lineage: Bacteria > Bacillota > Clostridia > Lachnospirales > Lachnospiraceae > UBA3282. Next base: position 8,458 of record CAJTQI010000020.1, on the reverse strand, counting down.
GCAGTCCGGCAGGAAGTGGATGGACGGTCTATTTTAGATGATTTTACCAATTATCCACTGACAGATATTGGAAGTTCAAAACTGTATGCGGACATGTTCAAGGATGAACTGCGGTTCGTGCGTGAAATGGGGCTGTATTTCTATTATAACGGTAAAGTGTGGGTCAAGGATGTCGGGAGCATATTTGCCAAAAGGCTTGCGAAGAAATTTGCAGTTAAAACGGTGGACAAGGCAAACTGCATCACGGACGATAAGACCCGTGAAGTATATGTAAAGTATTACAATAAATTTAATAATTTTAATGCAAGGGAAAAGCTGGTGAAGGATGCACAGACGGTATATCTGATGGATTATTCAGAGTTTGATAATAAGCCGGAATTGTATAATTGCCAGAATGGGACTTTTAACTTAAAGACAGGGAAACTCCAACAGCACAATGCTAATGACATGCTGACGCAGACATCCAATGTTACATATGATGCAGACGCAAGGTGCGAGCGGTGGGAACGGTATGTTGATGAAATCATGGAAAAGGACAAGGCGAGCAAAAATCTATTGCAGATGATAGCCGGGCATTGCCTGTCCGGTTCAACGAAGTTTGAATGTTTCTTTATGCTGTACGGAAAGAATACGAGGAACGGCAAGGGAACATTTAACAGCACTATGATGAAAATGCATGGGGATTATGCACAGGCACTAAACCCGGAATCCCTGTCAGTGAAAAGTTTCTACAATAACAGCGAAGCACCGAATGAAGCGATTGCCAGCCTTGCAGGGGTACGCTATGTATGCGTATCGGAGCCGGGAGAGAATTTAGTGTTAAATTCTGATTTGGTAAAGACGCTGACAGGCGGTGACCCGGTAAGGGCAAGGTTTTTAAAGCAGCATTTCTTTACTTACATACCATGCTTTAAGATTGTGATTAATACTAACCATCTTCCCAAAATACTGGATGATACAGTATTTGAGAGTGACCGCCTTGTGCTGCTGAACTTCAATGTGCATTTTGACGCAGACAGCCGGGATAACACATTGAAAAAACAGTTCATTAAGCCGGAAAACCTAAGCGGAATATTTAACTGGTGCTATGAGGGATACAAGATGTTGGAGCGTTCGGGGACGCTGAAAATGCCGAACAAGTCGAAGATGCTGTTTGATAAATACAGGGATGAAAGTAATATCGAAAAGCAATTTATATCTGAAATTTTGGTTCCGGTCGAGGGCGCAAGGTTGAAATTTAAGTCTGTGTATGATGAATATAAGAACTGGGCGAAAGATAATGGATATAGGCAGTGTAGCAGGAAAACATTTCGGGAAAGGATGGGGAAGTATTTAAGAATTGCGGAATATTGCAAACAGGATTGTATTTTTGAGTACGATTTTCAGAGCAATATGCAGATACCATTTAGTTGATAATCGGGAAATCGGGAAAAACGAGGGTGATTTTTCATTGAACCAAATTTTCTTAGGCTCATGAGAGTTAATAAAAAAGCAGGGTTAAATTTCCCGAAATCCCGAATTGAAGAAAGGAGAACACATGAACGAAGAATTATTAACCCGTCTGGTGGATGCACTGGAAGGAATCAACAGCAGCTTATCAGAGATAGCCGTATCGCTTGACAGCCTGGACAAGAATATTGACGGCTGCATATCGGTGAGCCAGAACGGCAAGAGCCGTTATCTCTGCATTTCGGGAGATGTTTATACAAATTAAAAAGCCCCATAGGTACGCCAATACCAACAGGGCAGGTAACCCGAAAACTACGCAAATTAGGGTATGTGGGTAGTATAACATTCCCTCTGCCCGGAGTAAAGAGAGGAAATGACAATGATTATTAAAAAATGCACATTTGATGAACTGCCGGACGCTATGCAGATGCACGTTCTATATCGTGAAAAGATTACAGTAGCAGAGTACCGACTTGCAATATGGAGCAACAAAGACACGCTTTATTACAACAATCTGCCGGAAAAAGAGATTGAGCGGTTCGTGTCACTGATTGAAAGTGATAAAAGGATTCTCAATAACAGGACTATGAACAGCATTTATAACAAGTACGGCTTTGCGGTTTACTATGAAATCCATGAAGCGCATGACGCATACTTGAAAAAGGGGCGTGAAAAAGTTGCTGAACAGATAGCGCAGGAGTATTTCCCGATTATCGAAAAAGCCATGAATAAACCGTCAATCCCTTATTGTAATGAACTGCTGAAAGCTATGTCACATTTAGCGGATAAAGGACGTTTCAAGTTTAAAGAATGGAGTACAGACCAAGCATACATCTACTTTATGGGCTATCTGTTGGGAAGTGGAAAGCTGGAATGGGAGGAACAGTTATTATGAACAATGCGGAATCAAAAACAGGGGAAACCATAACGGCATACCGGGAAAAAATCATTCGCAGAATAAATGACATTGATAACATGGACTTCTTAAGGTTTATCAATAATCTGCTGGATGCCTTTAAAAGAAAGTGGGGGATATGATATGGACAAGCAGCAAAGAAGGGAATATGCAGAGAGTCTAAAATCTTCTGCAAAAGAACTTATAGACGGAATTGGAACTGAAAGCGAGAGAGACCTGAGAATAATTAAGCTGATTTACGGATTTGTGAGGACAGGATTTTTGGAAAGTAGGGCGGATAGAGGTGGCGCGATATGAATGAAGAAAAATTTTATAAAGACGGCATTTCCAAGATGTTGTCCACAGTCCACAATGTAGACTGGCTTTTAAAAATCTACTCATTTATAAAGGTATTTGCAGAAGATAAGGAGGAAACAAAGAATGACAAGGAAAAGCGAGAAAGAGACTTTTGCAACGGAGATAATCAATGAAGCAGTGAAACAGCGTAACCGCTGGCGGCTGGCTGCGGTAATCAGCATTGCACTGAATATCATCCAGTGGTTTCTTTGTGGATAATCCTTTTATGAGCCGGGGAACGGTGCGCCAACACCCGAACCCGGCGGCATAATGGGTATTCAGATCAAAACGTGGAAATAACGGTATGGCGCTGGCAAAGTGAGGTGGAATCTGATACAATGGCGGTGAAGGTAAGAATAAGCTATGAGAAGCCGCAGGAGCTTCATACAGTGACGGAAATGCTGAAGCCTATAATTAAGTCGTGCAAGGCAGATAAGGGAGAAAATGGGCGGTATAAGAAAGCATATCTTGAAGTGGATATTTCCGATGGAAAGGCTCAAAAAGGTGTAAATTCGCCGTTGATTTAGGCAAACCATATCTATATAGGAATTGGAAAACGTGCAGAAAAACATTGAATATCTGTCCGTTTCCTGTTATAATAGCAATAAGGCAAACAGAATATCGCAGTACCCCGGACGGCGGTAGGCTGGACGGAAGCCATATATAAGGCGTGGGAAGTTTTACTCCAAAGTGAGTAGGATTTTCCACGCCTTTTCTATTTGCCGCAAAATAGCCTACTATGGCGTAAAAATAGGAGGAATTATGAATACAGAGATTGTAAATCAGAATCAGAACACAGACCTGTCCGTAAATCAGGGAGCAGGGGAAAAGACTTTCACGCAGGATGATGTAAACCGTATCGTGCAGGAGCGGCTTGCGAAAGACCGGGAAAAGGCATCAAAGGAACTGGGTGAGAGGGAACAGGAACTTGCACAGCGTGAGTTCCGTTTAAACAGCCGCCAGAAGCTGATTAACAAGGGATACCCGGAAACGCTTTTGGATGCGCTGAATTGCAGCAGTGAGGAAGCCTTTGACAAGGCTTTAGGCATCATAGATGGCTTGATGGAGGAACGGCTGGCATCAAAGAAAGACGATGAAAAACAGGCACAGCTTGAAGCGCAGAGGGCAAAGCCGTTCACGGGTCCGCTGAACCAGTTTCACAGGATTGGCGAAGACCCGATCAGAAAAGCCATGAATCTGAATTAAAGGAGAATAATATTTTATGGCAATTAGCTTAGTTACACAGTTTCAGCCGTATACGGATGAAATCTTTACCACAGAATCAAAAAAGTCGCTCCTGACGAATCAGGACTTTAGCTGGACAGGGGCGCACAGCATTAAGGTTTACAAAATCGGCACAAGCGAAATGCAGGACTATAGCAGGAATCCGGTTCAAGGATTTACCGGCTCCCGGTATGGCACTATCCATGATTTGGATGCGGCAACGGAGGAATTTACCCTTAAAAATGACCGTTCCTTTACGTTTGCAATCGACAAACTGGACAATGACGAAACAGCGCAGCAGTTGGCGGCGGCTTCCGCACTGGCAAGGCAGGTAAGGGAGAAGGTCGTGCCGGAGGTGGACAGCTATACTTACGGCGTGATGTGTTCCGGCGCAGGGCATAAGCCGGATGCGGTCGTATTGGATGCGACAAATATCTTTGATGAGATACTAAAAGCGAACAATGCGCTGGATAATGCGGAGGTGCCAGAGACAGGCCGTATTTTGGTAGTTACGCCGGATGTGTACACCATTATGAAGCGCAGCAAGGATATAATCATGGAGACAGATATTGCGGAGGATATGCGTCTTAGAGGTGTCATTGCAATGATTGACGGGGCGAAAGTGGTTAAAGTGCCGGCGGTAAGGCTCCCGGAGAGTTTCGGGTTCATGCTGGCGCATCCGTGTGCGTGTGTGGCTCCGACAAAATTAGAGGATTACAAGATACATGAAGACCCGCCGGGAATCAGCGGTTCTTTGGTAGAGGGGCGTATTTGCTATGATGCATTTGTACTTGATAATAAGATGAAAGCGATTTATTATCAAGAGCAGACGGCAAAGACAGTAGCAAAGGCAAACAGCGGCGCACAGGAAACAAAATAATGGCTTCCCCTGCTTCCATAAAGGCGGCAGGGGATTTCTGTATGTGGAGGGATAGGGTATGCGTGCAAGGCGAAATGGTTACGGGGTGCAGGAAAGCTATGCCGGGTATGGCTTGGTAAAGAACCGGGCAAAGGTATTGTTAAAAGAGTGCAGGACAGGGAAGCACGCCGGTTTATTGAGCGCGGCCGCACAACAGGCAGAACCACACATAGCAAAGTGGATTATAACATCTATTGCAGAGGGAAAATCTCTCCATGATATGGAAATCAAATGGGAACTTGGGGAAGCGGAAATAATGCCATGCTGCAGAAACAGCTTTTATTCATATCGAAAACTTACGCTTGCCATACTGGACAGGATGATTCAGGGAAAGGAAATGGCATAATATGGGCGGTTACGGTTCCGGCGGTCATAATAAGACACACAGGCGGCTTGAAAACTTCCACAGGATTGACAGCTTTTCATTTTATGATTACCTTATGTGCGATAAATACCTTTTCTGCAAGGAAACTGTGAAATATCCGCTTGTCCGGGGCGATATTGTCTATTATGTGGGAGAGAAAACGGCAGAAATCAGGGAGGGGGATTCTTATACAGATTTGATATTATCCAGAGTGCCAGGGATTGACGGAAAATCTGTAAGGATGTATTTCCATTGCCCGTATTGCGGGCGGCGTGTCAGATACCTTTACAGACGGCAGGAACGCTATATGTGCCGGAACTGTGCAAAGCTGAATTATGCGAGCCAGCAGAAAAGCGGAATGGATGAAATGCGGCTTAAGATGGAACGCATAGTAGAAAGGGAGCTGGGGTATACATGGTGGTTTAGGGATTATCCCGATATGCCTATACAGGACTTGTGGCATATTCCCAAACCACGTTATATGCGGCATGAGAAGTACGAAAGACTGTTAAAGGAGTTCCGGCAACTCCAAAAGGATTATGAGCGTGCGTTTTGGATGGGGATGGCCAGATGCTCCATGCTCTCCAATAAGGAAAAGGCGGGTATTATGAACCATCTTAACAGCCTGTGAGAGTGGTACTAAAATGGTACTAAAAAATCATGCAGACAGAAAAATATGAGAGACAATAAGCAAAAAACACTGTAAAACCACTGTAAAACAGGGTAAAAATGAGGGCAAAAGTTATTAAGCGTTGGGTTGCTACAATCATTGAGTAATCTTGTAATTAGAGCCAAATAGGTAAAATAAGCACCGCAATCCTTTGAAAAATCAAGGGGTTGCGGTTTTTTAATGTCTAAAAATAATAGCGAACAAAAGGAAAAGCCACTTGCCGAAATTTCATTGAAAACGGCTTGTGGCGAGAGTGTAATATAAAGTGTGTAAGTTACCGGTAACAAAAACTTACGCACTTTATTTTTATTATAGAGTGCGATACACTAAAAGAAAGGAACAGAGAGGATTATGAGTAACGCACTTATGGCACCACGTAAAAACAAAAAAAGCGAGGCCGGCAAGGCTATCGCACAGGCAATCATTGAACAGTATCAACCCGCATCTGCAGAGGATATGCAGGATGCATTAAGGGATATTTTTGGTCCCATGTTTGAAGCAATGCTTCAGGGAGAAATGAACAGCCATCTTGGCTATAATACAAATGAGCATGGCTACAAAGAGACCTCCAACCGCAGAAATGGCTATACCCACAAAAACCTCAAGACCTCCATGGGGGAAGTAGAAATTGACTCGCCCCGTGACAGGGATGGGTCATTTGACCCACAGCTCATTCCCAAGCGTTCTAAAGATGTGAGCGGCATTGAGGATAAAGTTTTATCCATGTATGCAAAGGGGATGAGCCAGAGGGACATTGCCGATACGATCGAGGATATCTATGGTTTTGAAATATCCCATGAAACGCTCTCCAATATCACAGACCGGGTAATAGAAACAGCAGGCGAATGGCAGAACCGTCCGCTAAAAAAGTTCTATCCCTTTCTCTTCGTTGACTGCCTGTATGTAAATATACGAAAAGACATGGAAAGCAAAAGCTGTGCGGTATATGTTGTTTTAGGGTATGACGTGAATGGGAACAAAGATATCCTTGGCATCTGGATCGGAGAATCAGAAGGCAAGCATTACTGGATGCAGGTATTTGACGAGATCAAAAACCGTGGTGTGGAAGACATTCTTTTTATCAGCATGGACGGTGTGTCCGGGCTGGAAGAAGGGGCAAAATCCATTTTTAAAGATGTGGTTGTCCAGAGGTGCATCGTACACCTGAACCGCAGCCCAGTCAGATACATACCATCCAAAGACTATAAGGCATTTACCTCCCAGTTAAAGAAGGTGTATGGTGCAGCCAGCCGGAAAGCGGCAGAGGCGGAGTTCGAAAGGTTTAAACAGGCATGGAACCAGTATCCGGGAGCCGTTGATGTATGGAACCGCAACTGGGCACATGTGGAACAGTTATATAATTACGGAAGCGCCGTACGAAAAATAATGTATACCACAAATGCCATAGAATCAATCAATTCCAGTTTCAGGAAGGTGACAAAGAAAGGTTCTTTTCCCAGTGAAGACGCCGTTCTGAAAGCCTTATATCTGAGGGTCACACAACTGTATAAGAAATGGAACGAGCGCCCGGTATCAAACTGGGCGCTGGTCAGGAATCAGCTTGCCATGGATGATAAGATTCAAAAACGTATACTGAAATACGAAAATTTTTAAGAGAAGAGGAAGCGCAATGAGTAAACGGAAAATGCCCGGATATGAAATGGATGATGAATTTATAGCCCGGCTGGATTATTTAAGTTATGACCATGATAATGCCCTGCAGACTATCGAGCAGCAAAAACAGGATATCCAGAAGCTTTTGGCCCTGCTGTTCGAACAGGATATCCCAATTCCGGGTAATATCATTGACCGCTATATAAATCGTGAGTCAGAAACAGATAACGATGAAGCAGAACAACTTTCCTTCAACTGACATTTACATGGAAAAGGTGGCCGGGTTTCCTGGCCACCATTAAAACACACAAAAATTTACACACTTTACTTGACAATCCCGTTCCTGCCAATATTTGCATTATACATACGTTTTAGGGCATGTCAATAAAGCCTGCCCTAAATCAGATGATTTTACTGGTTTCTTCCTGCCAGACGTTCTTCAAAATAGATTCCCAACTGGGAATGGATTTGCCCCAGCCCTGCCTATGCCCTGTCCATTTCTTCGTGATGTCCACAGTAGCCAGATACAGCATTCTTAACAGGCTGTCGTCTGTCGGGAACACGGTCTTTGACTTTGTCACTTTCCTCAGCTGCCGGTTAAAGCCTTCTATCGCATTGGTTGTGTGGATAAGCCGCCTTACCCCCTTCCGGGTACTTGAAACAGGTGGAAAGGGTTGCCCAGTTGTCATGCCAGGACTTGTATATCTTCGGATATTTGGAATCCCATTTCTCCCCAAACAGTTCCAGTTCCTGTAAGGCCGTTCCTTCTGTCGGGGCGGCGTACACAAGCTTTAAGTCTGCCATCAGGTTTTTGATGTCTTTGTAAGAAACAAATTTCGTAGAATCCCTGATTTGGTGGATGATGCGCTGCTGAATCCCGGTCTTTGGGTATACCGCACCTATCGCCTGTGGGAAGCCCGTAAGCCCATCCACGCAGGATTTCTTCCACGCCCTGGTTCTTTAGGC
>CAJTQI010000019.1 GCA_910578645.1 uncultured Lachnospiraceae bacterium | reverse complement strand
GGCAGAGGGTTTTCTGCCCGTCAACGCAGGTTGGCGAGTGTACCTTGATAATTGAATATGCAAATACATACGGGACGTGTGGGATGTGCGGAGCCGCTATGCGGACACGCCAAGAGCTGCCTGCTTCCATTTTTGTGTGGAAGTGCATACGAGGGAATACTGAAATCTGGTATTGAAGTTAAGGCGGTGAGCGATGAATGTCTGGCGAAAAGTGCAGCAGTTGCATGAGGCAATGAGGCATATCTTTGATAATGATACTTCCGGGTTTCCCGGTCAGTTTGAAATGACGGTGCGATACCGATGTGGACAGTGTAATGAGCTGTCACCTGTATGTGTTTTTTGAAAAGCAGATTGTTTTGTCTACTAATGAGAGCAGGAGCAGACAGCTTCTATTGTCATTAGCAGATAAAGTTATCATGCTAAAATACACCGTTAGGAGGGAAAATATGTCTGAAAAATTTCAGGAGAAAAAGAGATTTGTAAGATATAAGGAAGGAGCTAAGCTCTATGGTTTATGCCAAAGCACTTTTGAGAAACGGGCGAAAGAAGCAGGTGCAACGTATAAGGTAGGAAAAGCTGTACTTGTGGATTGCGAAATTTTTGAAAAGTACCTGGAGAGTTTTCGCATACCGGCAGAGTAAAACCGGGAAAGGAAAGTAAAAGATTCCCATGTGCCAAAAGTTTTTTATTCGTATTACGAAAAATACTTGACATTTCGTAATACGGAAAATATAATGGTATGTAGATGTAGAGAGGAGTGTGCCTATGGGAAAGAGAGGGCGTCCGAAATCGGATGTCATAAAAGAGCGTATCGTAACCATAAGGATGTCTGACGCAGAATATCACACTCTAAAGGAATACTCTGACAAACATCAACAGACTATAACAGAAACTATCAAAACGGGAGTTGACTTATTGTACAAAACTCGTAAGTAAGGCACAGGATTTCTTCTTTCCGAACAAGAAAGGAGTGGCTATGGCTAAATCACGAAAGGACAATAAGGGACGAGTATTGCGGAAGGGGGAAAGCTACCGTAGTTCAGATGGAAAGTATCAATATGCCTATGCTGATGAAGCAGGGAAAAGGCGATACATTTATTCTAAAAATCTGACTACACTTCGCCAGAGGGAAGAACAGATATTACGGGATAAACTGGACGGGATTGACAGTGGACAGGCTAAGAACCAGACGTTGAATGACATCTTTGACAAGTACATGGCAACACGGAAAGATTTGGCGGAAAGGACTTTTGCGGGATATATGTATCAGTATAATGCATATGTCAGGAAAGGCATAGGCAACCGTAAAGTCAAAGACATCAAATATTCAGATGTATTGCTGTTTTACAAAAAGCTGATGGAAGAATTGAATCTTAGCTATGGAACGGTTGAACATCTTCAAAGGGAATTGCACCCTGCATTTGAAATGGCGGTCAGGGATTGTATTATCAGAACGAATCCCACACATAACGTGTTAGGACAGCTAAAGAAGCAGACAGGCGCTAAGAGAGATGTAAGGAATGCTTTAACGCCGGAACAGCAGACGGCATTTCTGGAGTTCATGGACGGTCACCCGGTGTACGATCACTGGAAACCAATCTATACCTTTTTTATAGGAACGGGTTTGAGGGTTGGAGAATTGAGTGGTCTGACCTGGAAAGATATTGATGTTGAGAATGGGGTTATTACAGTTGACCATGCAGCGGTTTATTTTGCGGGCAAGATGAATAAATCCCCAAAAAAGATATATATTTCAACACCAAAGACAGATGCAGGTATCCGTAAGATTCCAATGGTGAAGGAGGTGCGTCAGGCACTGAAAGAAATTAAGCAGTACCAACATGACAATGGAATTTATTGCGCAACAGAAATTGACGGATATACAGACTTTGTATTTCTGAATCGCTTTGGACGGGTATTTTTGCAACAGGATTTAGACAGGGCATTAGAGCGCATTATTGATGCGTATAATGATGCCGAGCTTCACGAAGCGAAAATGAAAAGCAGAGAGCCGCTTATTTTGCCTCATTTCACTTGCCATAGTCTGCGCCATACATTTTGCGCAAGGTTTTGTGAGAACGAGAGTAATCTGAAGGTAATCCAGTCGGTGATGGGTCATGTTGATATTGCAACTACAATGAATATCTATGCCGAGGTTTCGGAAGCTAAGAAAAAGGCTTCAATGGAGGCATTGGCAGAAAAGATGGTTTTGTTTTCTCAATAATAAATATGGAAGAATCCTTTAAGGCATTCATATTTATTGCGGATAGAAAGAGTACAACAAATTTGGTGGAAGTACATCAAAAGTACAACAAATTTCGTCTGAATGGTACTGAATAATACCTTAATCGGGTGATTGTAGAAATACAGAATACTCGATAATACCTGATAATAAGGCATAATTAGGGTTGTGTGTATCATTATGGAGGAGAAACAGACTATAATTGCCTGCGGAGCCGGTTCAATTACAAAGAGGGTATATCCAGGTGGACGGATTGAGCGAAGCGAGAACGTGAAGGATATTTCCCAATATATCGAGAGAATCGGGGAAATGATAGAAAGAAAACGTGTATTATTAGAAGATTAAAAATTTAAAGTTCGGACTAAGATTGTTGAGTGTGATGTGGATTTAGGGTACAACAAAGATACCGGAAGTCTAACAAAATCAGTGTAAATCCACAGATGCATAAGGAGCGTTTCGGAAATAACCGAAACGCTCGGGGCAATTTCAAAGATTATGTAAACCATCAAACTGATGTAAGATATGGCGCCGGATTCATGTATTTGTACTCATATCCTATCACAAATTCAATATAGCTCATCCCTATCTGTTTGTCATTTCTTGTCTATATTTCTGCTTTTTTCATATGGGATTTTATAAGAGAGAGAAACAAAATATTATGTTTCGTTTGTCAAAATTTGACTTTTTATCTGTTGGAGGAAAGCGTTGGAAGCTCTTGAAAGAATTTGATATTTTTTCCATACAATGCAAAGTTCTGCCTCTAATGTAGGGAAAAGCGGTTTAAAACATAAATTACTATCCCCTGTTGTGTTAATCAGCCTGTCCAATGCAATTACATATCCAAAGCCTTTTTTGACAAATTGTGCGGCGTTATAAATCAAATCATAGGTTGCCACGATGTTGAGCCTGGAAATATCAGCCCTTAACCAGTGGAACATTTCTGTATTGATTGAGGCCTGATGGGATATAATAAGGGGCTTATCCCACAAATCTTTTGCGCAGATTGTTTCCTTTTCTGCTAAGGGGCTGTCTTTTTGCATCAACACGCCCCATAAATCTTTTTGAGGAAGTTTGAGATAATCATATTTGCTGATGTCTGCTTCTCCAACTAATAATCCGAAGTCGATTAAGCCCTTATCCAGTTTTTCCATAACACGCTCCGCGTCTCCGCTGTAAATATGGTAATGAATGAGAGGGTGATTTATTTGCAAATCCTGTGCTGCCTGTGCCAAAAAGGAAATACTTTCGGTTTCTCCGCAGCCAATATAGATATCGCCGCTTATGTTCTCGCTGGAAGATGTCAGTTCTGCCTTTGTCTTTTCCATTAAATCAACTAACTCCTCCGCACGTTTACGCAACAGTATTCCATCCTCTGTCAGCGTAACTTTTTTACTTCCACGAATAAGTAGTTGTTTGCCTAATTCTTCTTCCAAATCTTTTAACTGTCTGGAAAGCGGCGGCTGTGTCATGCGCAGGGCTTCCGCAGCCTTTGTTATGCTTTCTTCCCTTGCAACCGCAAGGAAATACTGTAATACCCGAATGTCCAAGCGCAAAACCTCCCTGATAGTGTCGTTATCATAACAATAACAGAAAAACACATACTTTTCAAGTATGGAAATTGATATTTTATATGCATTTGATATTCTAACTGTGGCGAATTACAATAAGGTCAGGAGGAGAAACGGAGAAAGCAAACGATATGTATGGGAGCATTATCAAAACTTACTGGATGCAGGCTGTGCCTGGCAAACCAGTGTATGGTGTTGGTAAAAGAAAACCGATTTCGGATATGATGCAGGTATTCATGAGGCTTATAATCCTCATCTGAAAGAACTGACAGCATTGATTGATGAACTGAAAATTATTGGAACACGTTTTGATGCCAGTCCGGCACAGATTGCGATGGCATGGGCGATTGAAAAAGGCACATTGCCGATTATCGGGGTACAAAGGCAGGTCAGGTTGGGCAAGCTGCGAAAGCAATGCAGATTGAGCTGACTCCTGATGAAATCAGCTGCTTGGAAAGGCTTGGCGATGAAACAGGTGTCCATACACTTCGGGAATGAGAAAAGGAGATGTAGACAATGACAGTAAAGGATGTAATAGGAGGATTTCGGGAAGGGGCGGAAGAAAATGCCGAGCGGGATGCCTATGCAAATGAACTTTTTCAGGAGGCCGTCCGCATAGGAATGGAGTTGAATACGAAGTACCATACACCTGAGGAGATTCGGGAGATTATGGGCAGGTTAATTGGAAAACAGGTAGACAGTTCTTTTCGGATGTTCCCTCCATTCTATACGGATTTTGGAAAAAATATCACAATCGGGAAAGATGTCTTTATCAATTCAGGATGCCACTTTCAGGACCAGGGCGGAATTGAAATCGGGAATGGTGCATTGATTGGTCATAATGTCGTACTGGCGACAATTAACCATGGCTTGAGCCCAAAAGAAAACCGGAAAAATCATTATGCGCCGATAAAGATTGGCGCTCATGTATGGCTCGGTTCTAACGCAACGATATTGCCGGGAGTGACGCTTGGCGATTATGCGGTGGTTGCGGCGGGAGCTGTTGTGACACGGGATGTTCCTGCCATGACGGTAGTAGGAGGTGTTCCCGCAAGAGTATTAAAGGCTATTCAGGAGGAGGAACGCTGTGAAACGGTTGTATAATCTTATACCGGTTTGTTTGCTTATCGTTTCGTTATCAGCCTGTGGAAAGCAGGCAGGGACAGATTCTTTTGCGGATAAGGCGGCGGAGCAGTATGGGCGGACAGAACAGGAGCAGGCAGCAGTATCGAAAGCCGAACAGACTGAGGTACAGACAGAAAACAATCTGTCTGGCGGACAGGAACAGCAGATGGAGGGAGGTGATAATATAGTGACGGGAGATATTCCTTTTAACTTTGAAACAAAGACAGTTTTATTGAACAGTGGATATGAAATGCCCATATACGGGATTGGAACATACAGCCTGACCGGGGATACCTGTGTAGAATCCGTCACGGCAGCATTAAACAGTGGTGTCCGTCTGATTGATACTGCCTATATGTACCATAATGATGTGATATGTTGTGAAGTGTAGATGTAAACATTTCTGGCAAACGTAGTATTTTAGCGGAAATGCGCATCTGCTAAAATACAACATATGCGGCTGGCTCATTTGTGGTGAATGGATACTTGCAGATGTTGTGGTAAAGGGAGAAGGTGATAATTCTTTTATTCGTATCTGTAAACAGTTTAGCACAAAGAAAGGCGGTTGTATATGGAAATTACATATCATTGGGAAGGGGACTATCTGATTCCCGACCTCAAACTTTCGGATACAACAGAATACCATATCGGAAAATATGGAAGAATGAGGCAGCGGTTTTTGAAGGAGAATCACGGGGGCATTTATTCGCATATGATTTTGTCAGAAACCTTATGGAAGCATCTTGCGGAAATTGATGAAGAATGCAATGAGATGATGGACAGGCTTGTGGGGCAGATGGCAAAGAAAGAGGGTGTGACGGAGCAGTTAAAATCCGATGACTGGCTGTGTTGGCTTCAGAAGATTAACAGCATCAGGAGCAGGGCGGAGGAAGTGGTGTTGCACGATCTGATATATTCCCTTTAGTTCTGGCTTTGTTTTAAGTTTTGTAGCATGAGGCACAGATGATGTCAAGACACCGGCTCCGCCTCGCCTGCGACGGTCTTGACATCATCTGTGCCTCATGCTATGGAGCGGTCAAGGGGGAACAAAGTTCCCCCATTGCATTAAAAATGCCAATGGCGATATTCTGAAAAAATCAAAATTGGGGATTGACAGGAATTGAAAAATGGCTTATTATTGACAATAAGAAATGGGTTTTTACCGTACAGTGTTTTCACTCAAGCGGGCTGCTCGTTTCTTTTTTTATTGCCAAGATATCATACAGATACTTCCTGCCATCATTCGCATGACGGACAAGCATACTTGCTGAATAAATATTATGTCTTGCTATTTTCCCTGTTTTGTCATCATATACAGGCAATGCAAATCTGATGTTGTAGCGATACCAGCCATATACCGCATCTGTTTTGTGCTTTTCTTTCCGGTTTGCCTCATGTTTTGGATTGGTGGCTATTCTTATAAGTTCAGGAACAGCCTGTGAAGCATTTGCCTTAGCCTTTGCGACAGCGCCTTTTAAGGCGATACGGCTTTCTGAACTTGCGTATTCATCGGGAAAATCTGCCGAAATATATATTTTTTCAGAAGTTTCCTCAATTTCGTAAAAATCCCCGATATACGCTTTCAGGTATTCTTCGACAGCCGTCCAGTCATCCCGCACTTTTGCCTTGAAACGGATATCGTTAATCAAGACCAGCTTTTTACCGTCCGCATCGGTTATGATATTTACATTCCTGTTTTCAATCATCTCTTTTGTTTCCTTTCTTCTTTTCCCTTGATTTGTAGACATTAAACTGGTTCTTGCACTTCTGGCTGCAAAATTCATTCCCCTTCCTGCTTGCGACAAAGGCTTTTTTACAGTGTTTGCACATGCGCATATCACTGTCCTTATCCGTGAGCATGAATGAGAAGCACATCTGCACCATGATTAGCAGTGAATGGAAATCCCATACGATAACGGGCGAATCCTTTTCAAGCGCGATCCGGTAAGTCGGGGATATGCCGCCGAAAGCGGAAATGCCGTGACGGTACAGGCAGCGTGTCTGTTCGTCAATCGTATCATAATCCATGTAATAAAGGAAACTTGTCATAAAGGTAAACGCCCAGTCGGTAAATTCCTTTACAAGCCAGTCATATCTTTCCGCATATTCCTTCTGCAATTCCATTGCCACAGCCTGCGGCGCATTTCCCATAGCCATCGTGATCGCAATACCCTCACGGTCAGTTACAGACCAGCCTGATTCTACGCCGTTCTTTCTGAAATCCGGCTTGTCAAAAGGGTAAAAATAAGAAAAATACTCATCTGTAGGGAGGGATTCTTCCTTTATAAAGTGGTTTTTGGGAAGATACACCGATTCATAGGTTATAAAATCCGCAGTTGTCGGGAGGGCGGTCATAAAGCCGAGAAAACCATATTTTTTGATAAAGTCAAGTACAGCTTCTTTCAATTCTTCTTCCGGTACTTTGTGCATGGCAGCAAGCCCGACATTTATGGCATCAATGACGAGCTGTTCCGCTTCCTGCATGGGATGGTACATTTCCGGTCTGGCATTTTTGGAAACCGTTATGTAGAGGTTGTTGTCACTGCCTGTCTTATATTCATAACTGCTGTACCGAATCCACGGTGCGCTGGTATGTTCAAATAAATTCTTCATAAATAATCTGCTCCAATCCATCAAACCTGCCACATCATCTGATGTAATATTTCTTACATTATAAACAGTTACTCGTTATCGGTCAAGCTGTCGGGTGTTCTTTTTCTTCCGCACTCCGTTTTCCAAGAAATATTTTTCGTCAATCGTCATCGGCAGACGGTTTTCTTTTCTGTATGTAAGTATGCCGCCATAGAGTCTCCGTATCTTTTTCAGAGCAGTTTCCCGAATACCCCTGATATTCCGGTCAGTCTGTCCAATACTCTCCGCATATTCTGCTGTGGAATAGTCACGCAGGAACAGATAATAGAGCATATTTTTGAGATGCGGCTTTAGTTCCTTTAATATTTTCGATAAATCCGCATCTGTGACAAGCTCGTGTACTGTTTCGGGATGGTCAAATATAATATCGAGGAAATCACCCGCAAGCATGAGCCTTCTTAGAATCATGTCATAGGAAGGGCTGTCGGAAAGGTACAATTCGTATGCGCCCCATTCCAGAGGAACAGCGGAGCGTCCTGTTTCATGGTCTCTTTCTTTCCGTTCCCTGTTTGCGTCCAGTTTATCCCACCAGTACAGTACATTTTCAAAGTCGGCTTCCGTCCTTGCGCTTTCCTCAATACGCCGGATTGCAAGGGCACGGGCTTCACGGTGGAGCATATCCCCGTCCGCTTCCGTTATGAAATTCTGCTCCCTGAATGCCGGGAGTTCAGCGTATTTTGGCATTTGCAGTCAGTCCTTTGCAAAAGAATAAAATTTTGTAGCTGTTTTTTCAAAAACACTTCCGCTTTTATAGCCGTATTTCTCCTATTAGTGAAAGGAGTAATTCTTTTTTATTAAAAATCAATTACAAAAAGGAGGAGCAGGCTATGGGGTACGGATAAAATAAAATCCGGTTACTGAATACGGAAGTACAAGAGCCATTATAGGGGAAATGCGCATGATACGCAAGAAAGGATTGCATAATGGAAACAGTAAAATTGGATAACGGTATGGTAAAAACCAGCCCCTCTGCGGCTGGCTTTTTTTACCGCAGAATTGGCGGGACGCTTTTTAAGGTCAGGGTATATACGGGTTCGGGTTATGTCGATACGCTTGACGAAAAAATAACCCGTTTAATACGCAATGAAGTGATGACAGGAGGCGGAAAATGTGGTATTATGAATCTACCACAGATGAGCCAGCCGCCGGAAAGGAGTTCGGAGTGAACAACAGGACGGCTGGTGACAACAGAATAACAGCTCTTTACGAGCGGCTCTCAAGGGACGATGATCTTGCGGGGGACA
Source organism: uncultured Lachnospiraceae bacterium (assembly GCA_910578645.1). GTDB lineage: Bacteria > Bacillota > Clostridia > Lachnospirales > Lachnospiraceae > UBA3282. The sequence continues at coordinate 4,222 of CAJTQI010000019.1, read as the reverse complement.
GCAACAGCATAGTCAACCAGAAGAAAATGCTGGAGGACTATGCAAAAAATAATGGATACACCAACACGGTGCATTTTACGGATGACGGATTTTCCGGCGGCAGTTTTGACCGACCGGGATGGAAGCAGATGTTAAGCCGGATTGAAAACGGCGACATCGGCACAGTCATAGTAAAGGACATGAGCCGTGTGGGGAGGGATTACCTTCAGGTAGGATTCTACACGGAGGTATTCTTCCGTGAAAAAGGTGTCCGTTTTATTGCTGTTTCCAACGGTGTTGACAGTACCAACAACACCAGCAGCGAATTCGCCCCTTTTTTGAATATCATGAATGAATGGTATCTGCGCGACTGTAGCAGGAAGATTACCGCTGTACTTAGAGCAAAGGGAAAAGAGGGGAAACCTCTTACAAATAATCCGCCTTATGGTTATATGAAAGATGCAGAGGACAAAAACTGCTGGGTTATTGATGAAGAAGCGGCGGCAGTTGTGCGCAGGATATTTGCCATGACGGTGGAAGGCATGGGACCGTACCGGATCGCAAAAATACTGTCTGATGAAAAAGTGGAAAAGCCGTCTTATTATCAGGCAGTCAGGGGAAGGGGATGTTATAAAAACCAGTGCGATTTTGAACATCCTTATGCGTGGATGGGCGTGAGCATTGTAAGGATGCTGGAAAAACCGGAATATATGGGCGATACCGTAAATTTCCGTAGCCACAAGGAATCCTACAAGGATAAAAAGGCGGTTAAAAACAGCAGCGATGAAATCCTTATTTTCCGGGATACCCATGAACCGATCATAGACCGCAGGACATGGTATATGGTGCAGGAATTAAGAAAGACGGTGCGCAGGATTGACACAAGCGGAGAGGGAAGCCCGCTGACGGGAAAGCTGTTCTGCGCTGACTGCGGCAGTAAAATGTATTACCGCAGGGCAGGGGAGCGCGCCGGAAGGGACTGGCGGGGGATGCCCGACGGAACGGTCAGAAAAACGCCTGCGTCTTTTAACTGCGGCACTTATAACAGCAGCCGCAAGCAGAATGATAAAAAATGCAGTTCCCATTGTGTTCAGGAGGATGCCGTGAGGCAGATCCTTCTTGAAACAATCCGGTATGCCTTAAAAAGCGTCCGCATGGACGAGGCGGCATTTATACAGAATATGCGGAGTGCATCAGAAGTTAGGGATAAAAGTGAGGTAAAAAAGCTGAAAACAGACCTCTCCAAAAAAGAGAAACGCTTCGCAGACCTTGACCTGCTGATAAAAAAGGTGTATGAGGACAACGCAATGGGAAAGCTGCCGGACAGACGGTATGAGATGCTTTCTTCCGATTATGAGAAGGAACAGCAGGGACTTGAAATTTCCATGCAGGAGATCAGGGAAAAACTCATGCAGTTCGAGGACGATACGGACAGGACGGAGGAGTTTATCTTCCTTGTCCATAAGTACACTGACATTCAGGAACTTACGCCCGCCATCATCAATGAGTTTGTGGACAAGGTGCTGATTCATAAAGCTGAACGGATTGATGGGGAGCGTGTGCAGGAGATTGAAGTTTATCTGAATTTTATCGGGAAGGTTGAGCTGCCGGCACAGGAGATTTCTGAAAAGGAACTGGCAGAGATAAGGGAGAAGCAGAGAATCCGTGAACGGAATGCAATGTACCAGAGACGGCGCAGGGCAAAATTCATGCCAAAGACAAAAGCAATTTTAACGGAAGCGGACGGAGCGGAAAAAGAAAGGACTTTGGCAGAGGCGCGGGCACAGGCGGAGGAACGCCTGAAAGCGGATGACACAAGCCACATCGCTTCCGTTGTTGCCGGAGAAAATAAGATTATTGTAGAAAGTGGTATTTTCCCTACAAAGGAAGAAGTAAGAGCCAAATATGAAATTTAACAAAATAATGTGAAAGTGAGGATTTTGATATGACAAAACTTAGGGATTACAACATGAACGGAACAATCATTTTAGGCGTGGATGCAGGCTATGGGAACTATAAGACGGTAAGGTGCTGTTTTGCGACTTCCGTGAGCAGGAGCAGCCAGCCGCCCGTTTTTACGAGGGACTATCTGGAATATAATGGCGGCTATTACACCATAGGCGAGGGGCATAAGGACTTTGTAGCGGAAAAAAACAGGGATGATGATAATTATATCCTTACCCTTGCCGCTATCGCAAAGGAACTGAAAGCGAGGGGACTGTCAGCCGCAAAGATACACCTTGCAGTGGGGCTTCCGCTGAAATGGGTGCAGGCGCAGCGGGATTCGTTTCGTGAGTATATGATGCAGAACCGCCATGTTGATTATAAGTATGCTGGCAAGCGTTATGAGGTTGACATCGTGGATTGTACGGTCATGCCACAGTGTTATGCGGCGATAGCGGAAAATCTGCCCGATTTTAAGGGTATGCACATGGTAGCGGATATCGGCAACGGAACAATGAATGTGATGATACTCAATAATGGAAAGGCGAGCGAAAGCAAGTCGTGGACGGTAAAGCTGGGGGCAAATGAATGTTATATGGCGATCCGCAATCTTATACTGGACAGGAAAGCGGAGGAACTTCCGGCAGAGATCATCGAGAATTATCTGCGTTATGGTGATACAAAAGTGGGCGGGGAATACCAGCAGCTCATGGAGGAAGCGGCAAAGAGCTATGTGGATAAGATATTTGCAGAGCTAAAGGTACATGGGTATAACCCCAATCTTATGAAACTGTATATTATGGGCGGAGGAGCAAAGGTTGTGGAACTTGTGGGAGATTATGACAGCGGTAATGTCACTTTCAACCACGATATACGGGCAAATGCCAAAGGCTATGAATACTTCTGTTATATGAAGCTGCGCAGACAGAAATCAATGGCTTCCGCCGGGTAAGGGGGCGCATCCGAATGAAGAATAAAAACCACAATATCCGTTTCAACATGGAGAAAGAGGACGAGTGCAGGGCGTGGGAGCTTCTGCACTCCCCCAAGGTGCGGCAGATGTTCAAGTCACAGAATAAATTTGTGATAGAGGCGGTCAATGATTATTACGATAGATGCGTGGCAAAAGGTAATGATCCGTATCTGGAAACGAGGGAGAAAGAGGACGCCTTTGCAGAGCGTATCGTGGAAGTGGTGGAAAGGAAAGTGATGTCCAACCTTCCGGCGCTTTTGGGGATGTATATGGCACAGATGCAGTTTTTTCCCTTATCCGTTCCTATGGGTGCATACCCGGCGACGCAAGGCGGCATGGTGTACGGTCAGGCATCAGCAAACGGTACGAATAACGGAAATGCAGTAATGGGCGGGGCAGTTTCTCCCATTGTTTCCAATCCGGCAGATATGGAAGCAGCGATGCAGAATGCAGGGGATGTGCAGGAAGAAGCTGTACCGGAGAATGCCACAGAGCCGCCGGACAATGATTTGATTGATTTTGATGCGTTTTAATATATTTGCAGAGTGGGGCTATGGTAATCAGGTTTACTGTAGCCTTATTTTTGTGGATTTTTTCACATCAGAGCATAAATGCATCCATATTTTCATAAAAGACCGACAAAGGGTAGCCGAAAGGCTACAAAATAAGGACAAAGGGCATCCATATAAGGCTGCATAATAAAGGGCGGGCATTTAAGCCCGCAAAATAAGGACAAGGAGCAGCCGGAAGGCTGCAAATAAAGGCGTAAATGTAGCCGTCTGTTTTGAAGCTGGAATACCAGTTTTCAGGCAGGCGTTTTTTGATGTCTGTGAAGCATCTGCTCTACGAACTGCTTTGGAGTGGTTCGGGGAGTGTCAGGAACTAATTTCCGGGGAGGGCGTAAGCCCTTCCCTAAGCCCTCGGCGTTTGAGAGCGAAATACACCCTACGCACAAAACTTCGTTTTGTACTCCGGGGATTTCGCCCTTGCAGGGGGCAAATTTGCGCCTGCGCAAATTTACAGTCCGAAAGAGCCGGACTGTATTTATCCATACCGCCCAGAGGACGGGCGCATGAATGGCGATGCTGCTTACGGCTACATTTCAGGGCAGATGTGCAGCATCGTCATAGGGACTTCATAAAACGAAGCCCTTATGCGGCTGTCAGAAAGCGACAGCCGTAAATTGCCCGTATTCGGACATCGGTTCGCAGACAGACGTCTGATAATGACTGCTCACAAAAATCTGCGGCGGCAGATTATCTATAAAAAGAAAGGAAAATCGCATATGAGGAGAAATTCATTTATAGAAATGGCAAAACTGCATGA
>CAJTQI010000018.1:22026-22315 GCA_910578645.1 uncultured Lachnospiraceae bacterium | reverse complement strand
GAATACCGCCTCTGAGACTGTGGAATCCCTCCGCCTGAAAATGGATGAGACTGCTTCTTCTCTGCCGGAATACACTGTCGTCATGGCAATGAACGGTGTCGGTCCTACCCTTGGTCCTCAACTTATGGCTGAGATCGGGGATGTGACACGGTTCACACACCGTGGCGCGCTGACTGCCTTTGCAGGCGTTGACCCTGGAAAAAATGATTCCGGACAGCACATCCAGAAAAGCGTACATACGACAAAGAAAGGTTCGCCAAATCTGCGGAGGACCCTCTTCCAGATCATG
>CAJTQI010000018.1:0-22016 GCA_910578645.1 uncultured Lachnospiraceae bacterium | reverse complement strand
TTTATTACGGGCGGGTAAAAGAATATCTTTCCACGCTTACGGAAAGCGAAAAACTTAAATAAATGCCATTGCTTTTTCATCAGGCCAGCGTTCTGCGGTGGTCTTTTTGTAATACCTATTTTTCAACCTGTATAAAATTTTCAAAGTTCATCAATTTCTGCTTGACTTTTTATTTGCAGACTTAAAATGAATTGATACTGTTTTAAGAACCACAGAGCTCCTTGCGATTGTAACCTACTTCTTGATAAACCGTTATGCGGTAACTAACTGATTAACAAATGAGCAAAGGGACTGTGGTTGGAGCCTCGTATGAACCATCTAGTGGTAGGAGGTGATGAACCAATAACCAATCCACAGTATCTTAAAATAGCATAGCCAAACCTATAGAAAAGGTAAAGAATAGCTATGACAATACTAATAGTAGGAAAAGAATAATAGCATTGACAAATAGAGTTATAAAATCTAAACTGGATTAAGGTAAGCATGCATGGGAGAGCAGATGAAAAATCAGATTGGTTGGAATATGAAAATAAACTCTTATTGACAGTGAACGTAGCTACGACTAGCCATTACAAGAACAGAGTCGTTAGATGAATCCTCCGGGGTTTATTATTTTGAATATTACAGTACATTCAAAAATAGTATGAGCACAATTTTAATATTGCGGAGTGGGTAATTAGGCTGTCAAAAGTTTAAAACAGCAGGATAATCAAAAGAAGGAAAGACCTTGAACGGTACAGAGGAGAAAAAATATGCTAAGTAGCTTGCTCTGTGTAGCTGGTATAGCAATTTGGGGATATATATTGGTAAGTATATTAAAAATAAAAGATAGTTTTGGACCTGTTCTGGCTATTGCGGTCAGCATGGCCGTATTGGAGATTGGTGGAGCGTTTGGTGTATTGTGGCCAACTGCAATAACTTATTATTTTTCTGCCTGCATCCTTTCTGGCGTCTATATCGTAAAAACAAGGAACATAACGGAGATGAGAACCTACTTTTTAAATCCATCTATTGTCGGTTTTTTGTTTGCTGTTTTGTTTTATATGCTTGTATCTTCCGGGAGAATGCTTTTTTATACGGAGTTAGACTCTTTTTTTCATTGGGGCATGTTTTCCAAAGCCGTATTTTATGAACATAATTTTGATATCTGGAATAATAGTTTGCGTGTAAATCATAGGGTATATCCGCATGGTATGGCGGCATGGTATTCACTGTTTGCTTTAGGAAAGAGTGTTTATGCAGAACGGGATGTAATGTTGAGCATCAATGTACTTTTGTTTGCTTCCAGTTGTCCGATTGTCGATGTAGCTGTACATAAAATAAAAACGTTACTTCCAAATAAAAAAATGATTTTCCTTATAATTTATCTTGTATCTGGAATGAGCATTGCAAGTTTCTTGTGGATTTGGAAATTTGGGAAAGTATGGGCATATACATCTGGTTATATGGATATACCGCTTGGCGCTGTCTTTATGGCGGCTCTTTGTCTTGCAGTAACAGATACAGAAAGCTGTTACCGCAAGGCATTTGGTATTTCCCTGCTATCTGCAGTGCTGATTATGATAAAGCCGAGCGGTATCATTTTTGTCTGTGGTGTCTGTCTGGTTTATCTGGTATACGAGTACATCAGTGCAGGAATGCATAGGACATTCCATGACATTGGAAGATTAATACGGGTGGGAGGAGTGGCAGCCTCTATTCCGTTGATTGAATTAGGTACATGGAATGCCATGATGAAATATCTTAATGTAACGGGGGGAGACCAATTCAGACTGAGAGAATTTCTGCCCAGTACTTTGATTTCGAAATACCAGTCAAATTCTGATTATGCTGAGTTGTTTTATGTCGTTATACAGAATTTTTTCAGGGCTTTTTTTACAAGAGAAGTGACACCTCATATAAGTGCCTTTGGCTGGATGGTGCTGTGTTCTGTCTTGGCAGCCATTGCGTTCCTGTTTCAGAAAGACTGCCGTGAGAAAAAGAAAATATTACATGCAAACATTTGTATGCTGTTATTGTTCTGTTTTTATAATTTGTTTTTATTGTGGACTTATTTGACTACGATGTCGGAAGGAGAGGCAGCTGGTATCGTATGTTATGACAGATATATTGGAACCTGCATTATAGGCTGGTTTGCATTATGCATCTATTTTTTGTTTTTTTATAGTGTCGGCTCTTGGAAAGTCCAATATCTGTATTTGGGAATGTTTTTTTTATGCAATATTTTTGAATTCTTTCAAAAAAATACTTACCTCAAAGATATTGATGCTGAAATCATGGATACATGCAAGGTGAGAGATGATGTTAAGGAATGTATTACGGGGATAACTTATGATGACCCTGAGGATATGCCTGAACTGTGGATTTCTTATGCTGATAAAGAAGAGGCGCTCAGTTATGACCAGGTTATTCAACTGCAATACTATTTGTTTCCAGAGTTTGATTTTATCAATATTTATGGAATACAGGAAAATTACCAGCGTCAGATGAGAGATATCATTGATGAATTTAGTTTTGATTATCTTGTTCTATATGGCGTTAATGAAGACTTCTATGATAACTATTATTGGTTTTTTGCCGACGGTCTATCGAATGCAAAGGAACAATATGAGAATGGGCATTGTCAGGCATATAAGGTAATAAGGGACGAAATCACAAATGAATTTTGTTGGTTTGAACCGTTATAGAGTAGGGCAATGTTCAAAAGAATGAAGAAATTCAAAGTTTTGAGTTTCTGAGACCACACCATGCCAACAGGAGGGACTATGTATAAACTAACAAAAGAAGAGAGTGAGCGGAGCAAACATGCTTTACCTGCCAGAATGGCTGCAGGTGGTCGAAAAGGGAGCGTCACAGGTCATAGCAGGCTGTAACGTACAGATATTTTTTCTGCTTTCTGCGATGCTGCTGTTTCGCTCAGAGCAAAGATATGGCACGGTCTTGAAAAAAAGGTTAGGACACTGCTTCTGACATATCTTATATGGAATACATTCTGGGTGGCAGTATTTGTTGTCCTGCAGAGTCTGCTATTTACAACAGTTTACTTTTCTGGAAGCAATGCGCCTATCCTGTAAAGTTCTGTCAAAGAATAGTTAGGACTTTATGGAATAGGGCGAAATTTTCCGGAGTGTTATCCATTGTGGTTTATCCGCGACCTGATTGTGATGATATTGATTTTTCTGGTAATAAGGGCAGTGGTAAACAGGTTTCCCAGGATTATGTTGTGCATAGGGAACCTGCTGACGATCTTTCCATTCAGTTTTTATTGTAAGACAACTTTGGCATGATCCCTCATGGGGCTGAAAGCGTTAAATGCAGATACATATGGCAGTTTTGGACAAGATATCAATGACAAAGATATCCGCGTCATATCTTGTAGGGCGTTGGCTTTATATTTATTGGATATCGGTGCAGTAAGAAGTGTATTTACATTGATAGGTGTGTTTTTTGGGTACGGATTTCCCGGGAGATATATGTCAGAGGAAGCATCAGAAAGAGTTTCCTCTGGATGACCCAGTGGACATTTATAATCTATGTCCTACATGAGATGACATTAATTTCTATACGTAAGATATGTTTGAGACTGCTTCCGACAAGTCCGATCAATCTGTTGCTGGAATATCTGTTGATTCCAATGTCTGTTATAACTGGTTGCATTATTACAGGAATCATTCTCAAAAAGTGTATGCCAAGGCTGTATTTATTTGTGACAGGTGAAAGAACGGCATGTACATAATATCAGATTATCTTAAATGATAACTTTTATTTGAAACATGTCAGATATATTGAGAATGAACATTTTTTATAATATCAGAAGGGTTTGCTTTGATAAAATAAAATCAGAGGAAACTCTTCTTTTATTTTGTGAATTAATATACGGATGTCTGTGAATAACTGGAAAGAATATCTATAGTGATAGCATAAGGATGAAGAGAACAAGCAGGGACAGTACCGATACCTGTATCGGAAAAGTGACTATAAGCATAGATTCATTTATCGTATATGTACAATCCGTACTGATATATTATTTCAATACCGCCATACAGACAAGCAGGAGGAATATATGGGCAGACTGAAATTATTTGAGAACATATTAAAGGTGCAGCAGCGGTCATTTCTGTGGACATTGCAGCACTTTGTAAGAGGAAAACATCATATGATGGATAAGGCATCAGGAGAAGACTGAAAAAGGACAGAGCGAAGGATACAGATGGGAGCTTTCCACAGGGAGGCTCCTTTTTGTATCCCAATATATCTGTTTGATGAGAAAAAAATTTAAAGAAAAGGAGAAGTTACAGATGGCAGCAAATATAGAAACAATGTTCTCTGTGAGGGAGAAACCATGGCATGGATTAGGGACAATCATTATGGAGGCGCCGACATCGTCAGACGCATTACGACTTGCAGGACTTGACTGGAACGTTGTGCAGGAACCGGTGTATACAGACAAACATGAACTGGTGAGAGGATATAAGGCAAATATCCGCAGCTCTGACAGGAAGATACTGGGTGTGGTGTCTGACCGCTATAAGATGGTGCAGAACGCAGAGGCATTCAGCTTTACGGATGAATTGCTGGGGAGAGGTTCAGCCCCTATCTGGTGTTTTCTAATACCCATGACGGTTCCGGCTCTGTGAAAGTAGCCGTTACTCCGGTAAGGGTTGTCTGTAACAATACCCTCAACCTTGCGTTGGATACCGCAAAGCGGAGCTTTTCCATGTTCCACACAGGGAATATCCATGACAAGATACAGGAAGCGAAAGATACGCTCTTTATGGCAGAGCAATATATGGACAGCCTCGGCATCGAGTTTGAGCAGTTACGCAGGTAGAAGATAACGGATGCGCAGGTAAAGGAATATATCGAACTGCTCCTGCCGATGGAGGAGAACGTAACGCCAATCCAGAGCAAGAACAACATCAGGCTCCGGAAGGATATGGAGCGGCGATATTATGATGCCACGGATATGCAGAAGGTAGGGAAGAATGCGTACCGTTTCGTCAATGCGGTATCCGGTTTTGCAACGCACAGCGAACCGCTGCGCAGGACGGCAAATTATAATGAGAACCTGTTTGTTCGCACGGTGGACGGCAATCCGTTAATCGATAAGGCATATCAGCTTGTGAAGGCGGCATAAACAGGAAAAATATCAACCTTTTGGTCTAAAGGGAAACAGTATATCACGGGAAAAATAAAGTATGTATGAGGGCGGTCGGGTGTTATGTTCCGGCTGTCCTTATTCTTTATTTTGTAGGAAACAGCAGCAGGGTAAAATGTCTGGGGAAAATGTACGGTATTCCCGGAAATATTGCTGCCGGAGACGGTCTTTATAAAATGTTGGGGAGAAGAAAAACAGAGGGGGAACAGTATATTTGACAAAATATCATTATCGGGAGTCAGTAACACAGAATGGCTCCGCTTAAGGAAATCGGGTACCGGAGGTTCTGACGCAGGGGCGATTTGCGGTGTGAATCCCTACAGCAGAGGCATGAAAGTATTTCAGGATAAAACTTCATGTACCGGAGCAAGGAACATCCATTCATGCTCGCAGATGTAGAAAGGCTGGTAGTGGCCGAAGATGCAGGGCTGGAATGTAAGACAGCCAGTGCTTACAATGTGGACAAATGGGCGGACGGGAATATCCCGCTCCACTATGTGATGCAGTGCTACCATTACATGGCGGTGACAGGGAAAAGGGCGTGGTATATCGCGACGGTCATCTTGGGCAGGGAATTTACTTGCCGCAGACTGGAGTGGGATGATGATTTAATTGAGCGGCTCATATCCATAGAAAAGGATTTCTGGAATGAGCATGTAGCAAAAGGGAACATGCCGCCGCCGGACGGGAGTAGAGCATGTGACGAGGTTCTGGAACAGTATTTCCATACGGCAAGAAAAGCCAGCTCCATCAGGCTTGTCGAGTTTGCGCGAGGAGATAGTTGGATTTATCTCTGAACTGCAGGAAGAGCAGAAACAGAGCGAGCAGGAAGTGAAACTTTTTATACAGGATAACGAATTGGCGAGCAGTGAGGCTTTCCGTGTCCCATGGAAAAATATCGACTCCATAAAGCTTGATACAAAGCGTATTAAGGAAGAGCGGCCGGAACTATACGACGATTACGGTAAAGTATCCCATCCCAGACGGTTTGAAGTGAAGGCGGCATAGGAGGGGCGTTATGGATGAAAAGGAACTGCGGGAACTGTTACAACAGAGGCTCCATCTGGAGCTTATGTGCTTTAAGGACTCCATACTTCAACAGGGAAAAGAGGATATCTTCAATGCTTCTTACAAAATTGAAATTTATGTAAACTTGTATGAAATACTGCTGGTACATACAGAGAACTTACAGAAGGGTATGATTAGGGAACTTTTAGGGCTGGGTTTTGGCATACTGGACTCGCTGTATCAGGGGTGGCTGGACAGGGAGGACAAGAATGGAACAGAATCTGCTCAGGCTGCTTAAAGCGGATGAGAGCGAGTGCAGGGTAGCGGTTATCAAGGAAAATGGACTTAGCCTGTTACTCTATAAGGACGCGAGGGTAGACCAGAGTATCCTTGATGAAACCTTGGGGCCTTTTGGATGGAAACGGAGCCACCAGAGCATAGAGGGGAACCTTTACTGCACAGTGGAGATTTTTGATAAGGAAACCGGGGAATGGGTAGCGAAGCAGGATGTGGGTACTATGAGTTATTCTGAAAAAGAGAAAGAGCAGGCTTCCGACAGTTTCAAGCGGGCGTGCTTCAACTGGGGTATCGGAAGGGAACTCTATACTGCGCCTTTTATCTGGATATCGGCAAGAAAGGCTATAATCACATATAAAGAAGACCAGAATAAAGTGAAGCGGTTTTCCTGTAATGGCCGTTTCTCGGTATCTGCAATCCGGTACAATGATGACCGGGAAATCTGCGCCCTTGTGCTCGTAAATGACAGGGGGCAGATGGTATACGAACTGAAGGAAAAAGGCGCAGGTGCTGCGGACGGTCGCAAAGGGAAAGCTGCCGGAGGAAATGCGAATAAAGCGGAGATGGCGCAAAAGCCGGCGCAGAGGAATACAGCGAGGAAAGCGCAGAGAGATTCCGCGCCTATTTCCAAAGAATAGATGGATTCCTTATAGGCGGAGCTCGACAGGACGGGCGTGACCATGGAGACGGTACAGAGCAGATATCAGATTAAGGAGCCGAGAGCGATGAACGCAGAACTCTATGGCAGGGTGATGTCCGTGCTGAAACAGACGAAGTTAACGGAGGCGGCATAAGCAGAGAACACCGGGCAAAAGAATCAAGAAAATGGAGGATAAAGAATTTATGATGAGTTTTGAGGAATTTGCAGAAAATGTAGTAAAAGAAATCCGCGCGAAGGTGGGTGGCGCATTTCAGCTCAAAGAGCATAATGTGCTCAAGAATAATAACGTGAAGCGTGTCGGGATTGCTGTTACGAAAAACGAAGAAGATATCGGACCGTGTGTGTATCTGGATGAGTTTTACCGGGAATATGAATCCGATGGGATGAAATTTGATGAGAACGTGGATGAGGTCTGCAGGCTGGTCCTGAAACATGAGGAGGATGATGAGCTGGATTTTGACATATCGGGATTTAAAAGCTGGGAAACAGTCCGGGGAAATGTTTATGTGAAGCTCATTAATGTGGAACAGAATGCGGAACTGCTTGAAAAGATTCCACACAGAATGTTTATGGAACTGGCGGTGGTCTATTATGCCGTTGCCAGGGATTATACGCGAGGGCATCGGGACGATACTTATTTATAACGGGCATATGGAAATGTGGAGACAGGAAGAAAAAAACCTTTACCAGACGGCGATGATAAATATGCGCGCTGATGGGAAAGCTGCTCTTGCTACCATCGAAACTGTTATAAAGCGAATCGCGCCGGAGATTACATTTCCATCTGTGCCTTGTAATGTTCCGTAGGATACAAGAATGTATATACTGACAAACTGTCATAAGCGTTTCGGGACAGCGGAAATCCTTGACAAGAAAACCCTGCGGATGATTGCGGATAAGGTTGGGGACAGATTCATTATACTGCCCAGTTCTGTGCATGAAACTATCGTACTGCCGGCAAAAGATGAAACAGAGTATGAACGGTTGGAGGGAATGGTGCGGGAGGTCAACGATACACAGGTAGATATCGAAGAAAGGCTATCTTATCATGTGTATGCGTACAACGGGGATGAGGAGACGTTGCAGATTGTTGCGTGATAACGGATATTTGTGGTGCAGGCATAGGAAAATAAAAAGACGGCAGAAGGTAAACTGACAATATCAAACTGTACTAGCCAGTGCGAAGGTATCTCATTGTATGAATGGCTGTTTTGTGCTACCATAAACACATAAGCAAGTCTGCGGACAAAGAAAGGAAGACTGTGATATGACTCTGATGAAAGAAAAAGCGGTTGAGATGATACGGCGTATGCCAGAAGATAATATGACATATGTGCTCAATATTCTGCAGAATCTGGAAGCAATGTCCATAGATAGGAGTGAAGATAAAAAGAGAGCCCAGAATGCTCTTATGGAAATCCTAAGTATGGAGAAGCGGTTGCCGGATGATTTTGCTCCCGAAAAGGAACTTGAGGAAGCGAGGACAGAAAAGTCTGAAAATCTTGGTTGATACAAATATCATACTGGATATTATTCTAAAGAGAGAGCCGCATATCAAGGCAGCCCAGAGCATTATGACAAAGTGTGCGAATCGGGAGAACACGGGATATTTGGCGGCACACAGTATTCCTAATATATTTTATGTGCTGCGGAAGGAATATTCTCAGAAAGAGAGGCGGAAGTTTATCTGAAATCTTTGTGAGATATTTTGGATATCGGATTTGAACGCAGAGAAGATCAGGTCGGCTATTAATAATGAGCAGTTTTTGGACTTTGAAGATTGTCTACAGGAAGAGTGTACAGTAGCGGAAACGGTGGACTACATTGTGACACGGAATCCGGCTGATTTTAAACAGTCAAGGGTTAAAGTGTTCGAGCCTGATGAATTTGTGAAATTACTATGAGATGAGCCTGAAAAAATATGAAAAAGGTATGGGGAGCAGGAAGTCTTATCAATGATAGGATGCCCTGCTCTTTTAATATCTGTAAACGAGGTGGAACGAATGAGGAAAACGGATTGTTGGAGATAATTGCGGCACACAGGACAGTGGCAGACTTGGATGAACTTTTAAAAAGGGATAAATATTATCAGGAGGCGTTGGCAGAAGAACAGTCAGCATCGGACATAATGGATAGCCTGGATATTATTTCGGAACAGAAAAAAGCTGTTGTTCGTGTCATTACGATATATAATGAATGTGGTGCAGCATATGGCGCTGTAGCTTACCGATTCGGAATAGAGATGGAAACGATTACGCGTCTTCCGCAGTGGTGATGTATTGTGCTGCTACGATACCATTGTTTATGGTTATGGGTACCAATAATATATTGCTAGCATGATAGTATATGCAAGTAATCTGTTGCATATTTCATGTTTTTTATGGGATAAAGGAATAGAAGTTGCATATCTGCAATCAGTTACAGCGGATATGCAACTTTTTGGATGTGCAAAATTTCTGGATGTTTGAACAATATATCGGTTTTGGATTTGATATATTATACTAACATACCCTCAGTGAACAAAGGGACACATGCCCTGCGCCATGATATTTGAGCGTTTTTCAGCGTTGTCCTCAATCGGCGTATGTCCAGTACGCCTCAATCGTCCGCCTTGAAAATCACTCAAATATCTATGGCCAGGGTCGAAGAGTCGGAAAGAAATCTATTTCAGTTCCTGCAAGGCGCTTGATTGATGCGTACTGGGCGTACGCGGAATGAAAGCAACATAGCAGGAGCTGAAATGGATTCTTTACCGGCCATATGTCCCTTTGTTCACTGAGGGTAATGAGATAGGAATTATTATAAAGGGCGATGCTTGAATATTTCGATATAGTTCAGATATCCCTGTGCCGTACATGAATCTACATGCAAATTATTAATATCTGCAGATTCCAGAACTAATTTATCAAAAAAAGTTCTTAGAAAGTTTGGTATATGTTTGCAAGATTTGTAGTCTATCTTTTATGCAGGAATAAATTTCTATGCTATAATTCAGTAGATGATTGGGCTTTAACAGGAATGGGATTTAGTCGGAATAATCAGGAAACAACAGTGAGGTTATCATGGTTTATATTGTAGACAATATATCAAATTATTTCATATATCTTTTTATAATTCATTTTGGATTCAGGTTAAATCCAAGAAAAAACAAGTTTTTTATTGGCGCATCGGTTTTGACTATGTTGTCAGCAGGGGCTTATAATGTACATTTTGATACAAATTCTCCGATTATCTATATATTGTGGAGCGTACTTTCCATATGTTTATTTTTTGAGGATAGATTGTGGCATTTATTTATACTGAGTGCTGCCCTTATGTATTTCACGGGAATCATTGATACGTTCAGTGTCATGCTGATACAGGTTGTTTTAATAGGCGGAGGAGTTGGCGGCATGGGTATAACATGGTGGATGGAACCTGCCTATCTGCTCTCATTTTTGGTGTATCTTCTGATATATTTGCGGCTTTTTAAGAAAAATGACATATATTTGGGTGATATAAAATTTAAGTATAAGTTTGCACTTTTAATACAAGGCAGTATTTTCCAGATGTTTTATGATTTTGTTTTTTTATTCTTTAACGAAAATCATGCCATGTATGGCTTAGATGCCTATGCAGTATTTTTTATCAGCATAACAGGGGTGCTTTATTCCATTTTTCTTACGCTTAATCTTGCCATCAAAAATATATTATCAGACAGGCAGAACAGGGAATTGCAGTCTTTTATGTATATGCAAAAGCAGCAGTACGATTATCAGTTACAGCAGTCGGTGGCTGTACGGCGTTTTAAGCATGATTTGGTAAATCATATTGGTGCTGTTAGAGAGTTAATAAACGAAAAAAAGACAGAAGAAGCCAAAGAGTACATAGATACTATCTGGAATATTCAGGATGTGTTTGATTTAAAGATTCATACAGGAGATAGTTTTCTCGATATTATTGTTAATTATTATTTATATTTGGCGGTAAAGGAAAATATAGAGTTTGTTGTTTGGGGAAAGCTGACCGAAAAAATGCCTCTTGAGATGTTTGATATTACCACATTGATGGGAAATATATTGCAAAATGCTTTTGAAGCGGCGATAAAAGCAGATGTTCCCAGAATATGTGTTGAACTTGTAGAACATAAGGAAGAAATTTTTATTGTTGTTAGTAACAGTGTAGCCAAAAGAATCAATACAAAAACAGATTTTTTTATGTCATCTAAAAAGGATAAGGAAAATCATGGTTTTGGTCTGAAAAATATTGTTGCAACTGTTGAAAAGTATCACGGTGAATGTTATATGGAATCTATAGTGGAAAATAGAGAAGCGTTGTTTCAAATCAGTATTGCTATACCAACTGCCAAAGCAGAGGAGAAAAAGGAATGAAAATAGGTATTGTAGAAGATGAAGCGGTATGGAGAGATAAGATACAGACTATTATCGAAAAATATTGCAGGGATAAGAATATTTCATCACAAATCAATTCATATAACAGTGGAAAAGATTTTATGAAAAATGCAGATGCAGATTTGTTGTTTTTGGATATTGAACTTGCAGAAGGGGAAGATGGTTTTGAAATAGCGGAACAGTTGATGAATCTTGGAAACAAATGTAAAGTTTGTTTTTTAACATCACACACAGAGTTAGCCAGATTAGGTTATAGAGTAAATGCTTTCAGATATATCGATAAAAAGCATTTAGAGGAAATCAATGAGGCGATTGATTTTTTCCTTAAAACTAAAATTCAGGAACGGATTGTATCTTGTAATGATACCGCTGGGATTCGCATAAAGATAAGCTTGAATGAACTTCTGCTTGTTGAGACAAATGGAAGAAAACTAAAATATCTCATGCTGGATGGCAGTGAACATTTATGTGAAGGGCAGATATCTGAAGCCGCACGAAGTTTATCCCGGTTTGGTTTTTTTCAGATACATCGGTCATATATTGTCAATTTAAAATATATTGAAAAGGTAAACAGTCATGAAGTTACGCTTTGCAACGGAATAAAGGTAGTAATTGGAAGGATTCACAGTAAAGAGTTTAAGAAGGAGTTTTTTAAATGGAGAATGTGGTTTGATGATTGATTTTGTGTCGTTTATGCAAAATATGTGCTGTTTATGCAGGGAGTATTTTATCTTCCTTCTCACTGTGATATAAATATGGTGTTAATCATATTACAGGAGGATAACAGAAGTGGTACAACGCATTTTACTTAAGGATTGGCATTTAAATGGAAAATCAGTAATGAAAAAAGCGGTAATGGTAATAATAATGGGGGCGGCTCTGTTAACACTTTCATCGTGTGGGCAGGCAAAGGATTCAGAAGACGCTCAAACGAATGAAATGAGCAGCACTGCAGAACCAGGAGGCAGCACTGGTGAAGTTCAGAAAACACGGGATGACAACATTGCCGGTTCAGATTTGGAAGAATTGGAAAACCTGACAGGAGAATATGAATATTTATCGGATTATGGAACCGGTAAGTTAATGATTCAAAAATCATCCAATGGATATGATATTTCCGACTATGAATCGGAATCTTCCTATCGCTTTTTAGCTGATTCATCTAATATAGAAACTATAGAAAATAATCGGATATATGTAAAGTACCCCGAACAGGTGTTTTCTGACGATACAGTTAACTTTAGCTATTATGTTTTAGAATATAGTACGGATGAAATCAATGTGTATTACGGAGAAGCAGGGTTTGAAGAGGCGCTTTTTTTGTATCATGCCACAAAGAAAACAGAGGTGAGGGCGGACGTATATGAGTATGAGGGCGAATATAATAGTTATGATGTAAACGAGCCGGCATTGGAAATAAAGAAAAATGATGATGCAACTTATCAGATTCAGATAGATTTATTCAGGCTCTGGGGTTTTTATGATGGTGCGGGAAAAATTGCGGAAGATGGGTTGGAATTTACAGCAACAGGTCCTCGTGGAAATGAGATGAATGGAGTCATAAAATTGGAGGAGGATATCGCGGTAGTAACCATTTTGGGTCAGGAATGGCTTGATTTTGCAGGATTGAGTGAATACAAATTTTACAAAACCTCAGATGTTCCTAACATAGATGATTTCCCGGCAAATCAGCAGGAAAGTAATATGCAGGATACTGCGGATACAGGTTCGGAAGCAGCAGTAGATGAATTATTAGATTCCTTTATCAATGGATTGACAGACGCAGTTGACTCTGAAGATTCGGCATCGACATTTTCTGTTAGCGATTTAAATTTAAATTCTGAGGAATGGGATGCATATTCTATTGGAGAGAAAGTCGATCTTGACAATGATGGAGAAAACGAACTGATTATTAACGGACCTTATGGTGGAATATACCTTGATGCACGTGATGACAAGGTATATGAATTTGCTGCAGGAGAGGGCACTGCGCTCGTTCTTTCTTATACCTATTATAATGGAGCCGTATGGGTCATGTACAGTAACAGCTCGAGTGCAGGATTTGAATTTTACCATATGGAAAAATTTGAAGGAGCTGACAACTTAACTGCAGAAATGAATTTCGGTGAGGAATTTGACCCAAATAATGCAGAAGCTGGAATAAAATATACATTGGATGGAGCTGAAATTTCATATGATGAATATACAGAATTATGCAGCAAAATTTTCGCTGCTGAAGTAAATACAAACTAAAAGAAAAAATGAAAGCTTTGGTAAAAGGTGTATTATTTGCATGCAAATGCTGCTGAAATATGGGGGATATTGTCATATTTGGTCAGGGTGTCTCCTTCCCTAGCAGATACGGACACGGAAAGCCCACAAAGCCCGTAAACACGGCACTTTCGGCACTACATAGCTTTCAAAGTTACATTATTTCCGTGTGCTTTTAGGGACATTTTTACATTAGGGAGAGTGCGAACTTTTGTTCTGGGAGTTTTCGTGTTTATATATGAGTAAAACGGTAAAAATTAAATGAATAAATAATAATAAGAGAAAAGGGCTGGATGACGGCTCTTTTTTGTTTTCCACTCCCGAAAAATAGTCGTTTCGTGCCATCGGGTGAAAAACAGATAAATTTTATGGTACTATTCAGTGGATACTTTACTTTAGCAAGAACGGTATTCTGTCGGAGTAATAGGAAAATATGAATTGGAAATTCATTTGGCAGTATACCGTTGGTAGGGATAAAAAAGACATATTTTACTCAATTCTACCGTTGGTAGGTGTTCATTTTTGTGCCGGATTTATATAATATATCGCAGGCAGGAGGGTTGAATAATGAATCAAATTAAGATTGGAGCTTTTATTTCCGAACGCCGGAAAGCAAAAGGCTGGACGCAAAGTCAGTTAGCAGAAAAATTGGAAATAACTGATAAGGCAGTTTCAAAATGGGAAACAGGACGTTCTATGCCGGATTTATCTTTGTTTTTACCATTATGTACTCTTTTGGAAGTCACTTTAAATGAACTATTTGCGGGTGAGTGCATTGCGGAAGAAAAGCTGAAAGAAAAAGCAGATGAGGTACTTATGGACGTGATTACAAATTGGTTAGGGCATGATAAATGGGAAACAAAAGAAAGCGGTACAGTACTCCAAAATGTTTTGGAAGTTGAAAATGTTTCCAAACTCTATGAAAATATTTCGACAGGGCATGAAAATATTTTGGAACAACAAAAAACAGAAAATAATTCTGTATTAGCTGTAAATGACGTGAGTTTTCAGATACCGCACGGCAGCTTTGTTGGAATTATGGGGGCTTCCGGCTCCGGGAAAACAACATTGCTTAATTTAATCGCCACGATAGATAAGCCAACGAATGGGGCGGTGCGGATCAGCGGGCAGAATATAGTGGATATGCCAGATGAAGCTGCCGCGGAATTTCGCCGCAAGCATTTAGGCTTCGTTTTTCAGGAATACAATCTGCTGGAAACTTTGACTATTTATGAAAATATTGCGCTTGCTTTGACAATAAAAGAGGTTTCCAAAGAAAAAATTCGTCCAATGATTCAAAATTTATCTGAAAAGCTGGATATATCGGCAATATTAGATAAATTTCCGTATGAGGTGTCGGGAGGTCAACGGCAGCGCTGCGCCTGCGCTCGTGCTATTGTAGTAAATCCGGATATTATACTTGCGGATGAGCCGACCGGGGCATTGGATTCCCATGCTGCCAGACAGCTTTTAGACACCTTCGCCATGCTTTGCAGAGAATTTAGTGCAACAATATTGATGGTCACCCATGATGTCATGGCAGCCAGCTATTGCGACAGGATTTTGTTTATGAAAGACGGCGAAATAAAGACGTCCTTAAACCGGGAACAGGAAAACAAACAGACCTTTTTCGCAGACATTTTGAAGCAAATAGAATGGATAGAGGGAGAAAACCATGATGTACTTGAAGCTGTCAATCCGTAATGCTAGGCGGTCTTTTATAAATTACCTTTTATATGTTGTTACCATGACCGTCCTTTTAGCGGTTATAGAGGTATCTAATTGTATAACCATTATAGGAGAATTAGCCGGTTTTCAAGTGATTTCTCTGCCATTGTTAATAGCCGCCATTCAAATAGTTTTAGTCGGATATATAGACTTTTTTCTGCTAAAGCAGCGGGCAAAAGAATTTGCAAGCTATTTGTTGTTGGGTATGGAAAAAAAGAGATTAACCCGGCTGTTCCTATGGGAAGTGTTGTTAATTGGCTTTTGCTGCTATATAGCAGGAACAACAATAGGTTTTTCCATATATGGATTTTGGTATTTCCGTGAGCCGCTGCATGGAATAAAACATTGCGGATTCCTTTATGTCAAAAGTGTGTTATATACGTTTTTGTTTTTTTGCCTGATTGAAACAGTGTGTTCTTTCCGGTTGAAGCAGCGCATAGGCAAACTGCAAATAAGGGAGCTGATGTGTGAAAGAAACCGCAGTCAAGGCATAAAAAATATAGACAGCTATAAAAAGTGGGGCATTGTATTCTTTTTATGTTTTGTGTGCTTAATTGGATGCGTTTGCGGCATTGTTTTTTTGCCGGAAGTTTATATTGTTTATCCCGTATCTGTTGCAGCAATACCATTATTAGTATCTGTCTTTGCCTTTTACAAATGGGTGTTTGGGTATTTATATGCGTACAGGCGGAGGAACCCCGTTCAAATCTATCAAAAAGACAGGCTATATATTGCGGCAAATATAACGTCAAATTTCAAAACGGCTGCTGCGGTTAATGCTGTTTTTTGTATATGCTTATTATTTTCTGGCTGTTCTTTTGTAACCGGGATGCTGATGCTGCGGCCGGAATTTCAGCTTTTTAATACGGCTATACGGCAATGGATGGGAACTTCACAAATAAGTATCTGCATCGTGTTTTTGGTTATTTATTTTTCGATATTATCTTTACAGCAGATTATAGAGGTCAGGCAAAACTCAAAAAGCAATCAGGTCATGTGCTGTATGGGAAAAAGCAATAAGCAGATAGAAAAACTTGTGAATAAGCAGATAGCGATAAAGCTGCTCTCACCAATGATTATGGCTTTATTGGTTATTTTATTCTGCATACCGTTACTGAATGGAAAAATGAACTTGGTCTTGCCGGTTTCTTTGAATAATATTCTGCTCAAATTAGCCGGTGGGTTTGGAGCGTGTATTGTGGTTTTTTATATTTGCTATTTTGGAATTATTTGTGTTATGAGCAAACGGTATATAAATACCTCTGCCGGTAAGTAGTAAAAAGCCGATAGTAGAATATGCATTGCTGTGATAATCGTCCAGATACTGTTTTTGTGGAACAGGATGCCGAATCATGCAAAAGCCCCTGTATCGGACGAATGGCGAAAAACTTTAGACCTGCTTTGGGATTATTTTAGGAGAGAAAAAGATTTCGTTCCCTTTCAAATAGGGTTTCGTTCCCTCGCGGCTGACTGCGCCAAAATTCTGCCGATATAAAAAGTAAAAAGAATTGCCCGTGGGGAAGTTAATGCTTAATGCGAGAAAAGCATTCGCATGGAAAGTGAATTGTAGGTGATGGGATTGAACATAGCCATATGTGATGATGAGGAAATCATCCGCGAACAGATAAAGGAACTGGCAGAAAAGGAAACACCGGGCGTATGTGCCGGATTATACGAGACGGGGGATGCGCTGCTTGCCGCCGGGAAGCAGTTTGACATTGTGTTCCTTGATATACAGATGGAAGGGACGGATGGGATTGAAACGGCGAAAAGGCTCAGGCAGAGGGATGAAGATACCATACTGATTTTCATAACGGGTATCCGGGAGTATGTTTTCGAGGCGTTTGATGTGGCGGCGTTTCACTATCTGTTAAAGCCCATTGAGGAAGATAAGTTCCGGGAGGCGTTCCGCCGGGCAGGACGGGAACTGGAAAAGAGGAAAAGCAAACGGCGGGAAACAGTGTTCATAAAGACGAGGAACAGGAGTTTTTCACTGGAAAAGGACAGCATCCTCTATATCGAGAGTAGGGGAAAGAAAGTGGAGATACACACCACGGGGGAGACCATAGAGACATATGCGTCCATGAACGAAATGGAAGGGCAGCTCGGAGGCGGGTTCTTCCGCTGCCATAGGGGATATCTGGTGAACATGGCATATGTGGCGGAGTATGACAGCGGGAGCATTACCCTGAATAACGGAGGGTATGTCTATCTGGCAAAAGAGAAATACGGGGAGTTTGTGAAAGCCTATATGCGGTATCTGAGAAACGGGGTGGGTGCTGATGGCTGAATGGGTTATGGGATTGACAGGTGTTTTACTGTGCCTGCTTGAAGGGTACTGCATACAGTCCTTTTTTGGCAGATTTGCCGTGCCAAAGCTGTGCAGGATAAGGAATGCGGGATGGGCGGCGGGAATTGCATGGATTGTGATAAGGGCATTCAGTGAAGGGCTGTTTTCAGATACGGACAGTGCATCGTTAATCCTGGAGTTGCTGTTTACATTCTGCATTTTATTTGTTTTCTGTGTGTGCTGGTATCAGGGAAATGTCCTGTTAAAGATATTTCTGGCTGTCCAGTTCATCGCCCTGCGGGAACTGTCATTCTGGATGGGATACAGCCTGCTCTACATTGGAAATGAGATGATAGAGGTACTGGTGTATAAAGCAGGCACCGGTGCGGCGGAATATCTGCCCATGGCCGCAGGCATCCTGTCCTGCTTTGGGGTTGCCCTTGTAGGAGCCGCAAGGTGCGTCCTGCTTTTTGTTTCTACAAGAAAAATAGCGGGGAGTTATTGCGGTAAACAGAAGGGGCGGATGGGTAAGGAAGTAGTATTCTATCTGCTGCCCTCCGTGGCAGGTGTGTTGGTTTCGGTGCTTGTGCGCCTGCTCTTGATTACCGTTACGGACGGCACCCCGGTACTGCTGTATGAAAAATATCCGGTACTATACCTTATCATTCCTATGATAGCTCTTGTGCTGCTTGGGGCTGTCGTGTTCAGCTTCCGCATCTATCAGGACATGGTGGTTTTACAGGAGGAGCGGGCGGAAAAGATTGTGCTGGAGAACCAGACCACGCAGATGCAGAGTTCTATTGTGGAGATGGAACATCTGTATGACGGCATCCGCTCGGTCAAACATGATATGAAAAACCATATGGCAGTTTTGCAGAATCTGCTACGGAAAAAGGGCGCTGATGAAGATGAGGAAATCCGGCAGTATTTTGAGGGTATGTATCAGTCGGTGGAACAGCTTGACAGCAGGGTGCATACGGGAAATGCCGTCAGTGATGCGGTGGTGGGCAGCAAGTTCCGCTATGCGGTAAAGAAGGTAAAGGGAATCAGGTTGGATGCCAGCAAATTTATGCTGACCGATGCCGTTACGATAAAGGCTTATGATATGGGAGTCATCTTAAACAACGGGCTGGATAATGCAATCGAAGCCTGCATACGGATGCGGGAAAAACAGCCGGATGCAGAAGCCTATATTATAATCCGGTCTTTCCGGGCAAAGAATATGTATTTTATAGAAATTGAAAACAGCTTTGATGGTTCGGCACTGCTCCGTAAGGACAGCGGCCTTCCTATATCAACGAAAAAGGATAAGGAGGTGCATGGGATAGGACTTAAGAATATCAGAAAATGTGCAGTGAAATATGGCGGTGATTTAGACTGCATTGTAAAAGGCAATAAATTCACGCTGTCAGTCATGGTAAAGAGTTAATCGTCAGGAAGGAGAGGATTTATTATGAGTATTTTAGGAGTAAACGGAGCTTTGGTGAGCGCATACCAGTATGCGAACAAGGCACAAAAAACATCGGCAAACAAGGCAAGGTTTACGGAGCAGTTGCAGAAAACGGGAGAAGCGGCGGATACATCAAAAGTGGATGCATACCAAAAATATCTGGAACAGAAGTATGGTCCTATTATGGTGCGGAATTTTGGAAGTGACCAAAAGAGCATGGACGCATTGGGAACGGGAACATACGGGATGGACAATATAGCGATTGCTCCTAACATTTTGGAAGAAATGGCAAATAATCCGGAGAAGGCCGCCCACTATGAAAAGAACATAGATGATTTTTTCGCTTCGCAGCCTATGGTGAAAGCACAGATGGCAGCAGGCGGGTTTGAAATCCAGTCTTATGGAGTGGTGCTCCATCCGGACGGTACGGCGAACTATTATGTCTGCGGTGATGTTTCCCCGGAAAAAAAGGCTAAGATAGAGGCACAGATGAAGGCCGAGGATGAGGAAAAAGCAAAACGCAAACAAAAGTATCAGGAACAGAGCGAACAAGCGGCCAAGAAGCGGAGAATGGAAATGGAGATAGCCTATAAACGGCAGGCTATGGAAGAAATTTATGCCAACCGTGCAGCAGAAACAGGCAGGGTTACCTATGCGGGAACGCCAGAAACCATGAGTTCTGCGATTGCGGCTTATGAAATGAGTGCGTTCATTACGCCGGGTATTTTGAATTAACTGTTCGGACTTATTGCAAGGGAGCGGATTCAGCCCTGAATGACAGAGGGACTGTGATACAAATATGTTTTGGAAGGAGAAGATTTATTATGAGTATTTTAGGAGTTAACGGTGCTTTGATGGGCGCATATCGGTACGCAAACCGAACGCAAAAAACAGGCACAAACAGGACAGGGTTTACGGAGCAGTTACAGAAAACGGGAGAGGCAGCAGACACATCAAAGGTGGATGCTTACACAGAATATCTACGGTCAAAGTATGGCAATGTAAGAATCCAGAGTATTGGGAAAGACCAGAAAAGCCTTGACAGGGCGGGAAAGAGCATGAGCGGCAGTGATGTTGTGATTGCCCCGAACATTCTGGAGCAGATGGTGAATGACCCGGAAAAGGCGGCTTATTACGAGGGAAAGATAGATGATTTCTTTAATGCCACTCCGATGCTGACGGCTTCGTTTGCGGCAAAGGGACTTGTCTATGAACCGGGTGGAGTGGTAGTCCATGAGGATGGAAGTGTAACGTATATCAGTGGCTGCAGTGATTCACCAGAGCGGGTAAGGGAGGTTAATGAAATCAATAAAGCGAAACGTGAGAAAGAGGCGGCACAGAGGAAAGAGAGTATAGAGCGGAGCCAAGAAGCAGCAGAGGAACGAAGACAGCAGATGGAGATAGCTTATAAAAAACAAAGTATAGCAGAGGCTCTCGCTAACCATACAATGGATACAAGCAGGTATACATATACGACTGCATCAGAAGTTATGGGTTCTGCAATCACAGCGTATGCGCAGAACATCATGGAGGCGGCGGGTATTTTGAAGTAAGGAAGAGCATGCCCGGACTTACCATAAGGGGGCATGGGCGGCTCCGAATGACAGAGGGGCCGCCGCAACGGATAAGAGGAATGAAACTTTTTTGAGGGCCGGTTCGTATTATCAACAGGTGGTCGGTTCCCTCAATTTATGGCGGAGGACATGAAAAATGCGTGTCAGCAGATTATCGGCATTACTTATTACCGCAATCATGATTCCCGCAATCAGCGGATGCACCACACAGGGAAGCCTCGCCCCCGGATGCCGTGCATCAGATTGAGGATGGCGGCTCGGCGGTCTATGATGATGACCCGATAGCGGTGGAGCCGTATCTTGACGAAGATGAAATGGACGGGGCTTGGATGAATCCAACGTGTAGGAGGAGATTATTTCGGCGGAACCGCATAAAGGGAGTGCGGATTGAAAAAGGCATATTTTCTGGACAATAATGTCCATGAATAATATTGTAGCAATTACAGCGAGGAGGTGTTTATCATGAAGTTTGACAGGCTAGGCAGTATGTCTGCATGATTGGATGAACTGTTCGGACTCATTACGAGGGAGCGGGAGCGGCTCTGAACGACAGAGGGGCTGACATAGAAAAATAATGGAGGATTTGAATCATGAGCGTAAATGGAATAGGACAGAATTATTATCAGAATAATGTATCAGCGAATAAGTACAACAGGAGCAGGACCGGACAGTTCTGCCCGCAGAAACAGATGGCAGAGGCACCCGCTCCTGCAGGTACAAGGCAGAATGCCAATGTGCAGGATATATATGACGCACTTAAATCAACGAATCCGTTAATGGAGCAGGAGGATAGTGACGCAGTAGATGAGGAATTGGAGCAGGCAGATAAACAGGAATCTGAATCAAAGACAGATATTATTGTTAAGCCAGATGGTTCAAGGGTGCTTGTAATGACAATGAGTATTGGCGGAATGGAAACTACAATGAGTTTGGAAATTTCCAAGCCGACAGAAGCACCAAATGAAAATTCAGAGCATGATACCGATAATAATATGCCATCTGATGATACCGGAATGGATACAGTATCGGATGAAATGTCGAATATTTCAACGGAGGCTTAGAAAGCGTGGGCAGCTTTAAGAATACTGGTAACTGTGCAAGAACAGATATGGTCTGACCGACAGAGGGGCTGCAATAAAAAATAATGGAGGACATTTGGAGATGAGTGTAAATGGAATAGGGACAGCG
>CAJTQI010000017.1 GCA_910578645.1 uncultured Lachnospiraceae bacterium | reverse complement strand
GAAATCAGCAGACTGCTTTCGCCCTCAATCCAGTATGGAATGATAGTTACACGATAGAGGGTGTTTCCCGCTTGATTTAAGTGCATTACAGCGGCGATAAGGACAAGGGTAAGGGTTTTATACTCCTACCCTTAAAAACGGTGTTCTATTGCGTAACATAGTAGACAATATTTCTTTGTACTGCCGTTTCCATTCCATTCTTTTCCATTCCTGCGGCTCTGTCGCTATATCGTGCTTCAAAGGAAAGGGGTTAGGGGAAAGGATAGGAAAGGAATAGATATTTGATTAAATCCGTATTTGGTTTTTCTTTAGTTAGTTATATCTTTATTTAATTGCGTTGGATTTTCCGATGTCGGATAACCCGGTGTCGGAAAATCCAATATCGGATAATCCAACACCGGAAGTTGCTACGGTGTTCAAAATCCGTCTAATCCAATCACTTTATAAAACTACTGCTTTCTTGGGTAGGTATGTTACGCAGTAGAGGCTAAAAAGTCCTTGATTTATGCGGCTTTCAGAGCATGGAAAACACTTAGACGATATTTTATATCCCTACCCTCAAAAATAGCGTTCTATTGCGTAACAGAAAAGCAGAGAACCGACCACTAATGAAAGTGATATGTTCTCTGCTCTTGCTTGCACTCTGTTTGTCAGCGTTGATGATAAGTTGTTGTAAATACTTCCTTATCAACGTAAAACTAATGAAAAAAGCGATTTTTTCTGCGACGAAATCCTATGAGGAGCAGCTTATAAACCCCCATGGATATGCAAGCGCATCATAGATGATGGACGTCTCCCTGAACATTCAGGAATTGGTAAGCGAGTTTATGATTTGGCTTATCTTGTTGCAGAGTTTGTAATTGCTTTTAATTTTGTATCCTAAGGAAATGTCATATCGATATTGCATTGTTGAATTTTTATCTGCATATGTAAAAGAGTCAATTCAATCGATATCTGGACTGATTTATTTATGGAATCATGTTGCCGTTCAAATATTATATAGGTTAACAGGTCCTTTCGCTTCAGCATGGACGAGTTATTTTTCAAAAAAGAGTTTAAAGCAACTGTATAATGTTGGAATGCGGATGTTTGGAAATAATTTTGTATTATCGAACGCTTTAGATAGTTTAGAATTCTTTATTGATTAATTTAGAAATAATGCTTTTATTTAAAGGTTATTTGTTTTTCAATAAAAATTTCATTCGAGGTTTCAAAACATTAATTTCTCTCTTGTCAAATGAGGGAAGTTATGTTAGCATATTATTGACTAAATTATCGGTTATAAACAAGGAGAAAGAATAGACTTGATTGTAATTTGAGCATAACTTTTTATTAAAGAATTTTACGGTATGTAACCGTATCAATGGTAGAGTACGCGGCTGTTAACCGCAGGGTTGTAGGTTCGAGCCCTACTCGGGGAGTTAAGATAATTGTATAGGATTAGGAAGCCCGTAAACGTTTTGTTTATGGGTTTTATTATAATCAGAGTTGCGTCGTGGGTACATAGAAATTATGTAATCTAATTATTAAAAATTTCAATCACGAGATTTGTGTTTGCGCGTTGCTTGCCACAAACTCGTAATCCATGTGTGGGTTTGAATGATAAAGCAGCGCAGAAATGAGGGGGAAGTATGGAGAATAATTTATCTCAAAAGATTTTAATTGATACGGATTTAGGCGATGATATTGATGATGCTGCGGCCTTGATAATGGCTTTAAATTCTCCGGAGTTAGAGATTGTGGGAATTACCACTGTATATTTAGATACGGTAAAGAGAGCGCAGATGGTACTTGAACTGTGCAGTAAATATGGAAGAAATGATATTCCTGTGTGTGCCGGGTATGGAAGGGCAATTATTGAGCGTGCTGACCAGGGAGCACAGCCGACCCAATATGAAGTTCTGGAAGAGAACAGGGAAAGCCAGATTGTCACGGAATGTGACGGGCCGGAATTTATTATTAGGCAAGTAAAGAAGTATCCGGATTTAATTATTGTTGCCATTGGCTGTATGACGAATCTGGCTATTGCATTTTACAGAGCGCCGGAGATTATGAAGCAGGCCAGGATTGTTGCCATGGGCGGCGTCTTTTTGAATAGCTCTTTAGAATGGAATATCATATGCGACCCTGAAGCAGCGAGAATTGTCATGGATTACGCCGGACAATTGGAGATGTTTGGCCTAGATGTGACAAAGTACTGCCGAATACCGGATGATTTTATGACTCAGTTGTGTCCTGAGGACAATGAAAGAATGCAGTATTTTAAGAAGGGAGTTCGGATTTTCCAGGAAAAGACGGGTTATTCATGCACCTTTCATGATGTGTTAGTCATTGCCTATCTGTTGGATTCTACAGTGGCTGAGATGGAGCAGGATGATTTTACGGTTGAACTGGCAGGAGCGCGTACAAGGGGCTCTATCGTCTTTAACACTAACGCCTATGACATAAATAAGGATGTCCGGAAAAAGTTCTACTATGCGAAGTCGATTGACGTAGAGAAATTTATGAAAATGGTGAAAGAACGTATTTTTTAAATGAAAATCCGTATAAGAGTAAGATGTCGAAAGGTGTATGCAGCCACAAAGAAATCGCATTTTTATTAACTCGTTCAATGTGTAGTCTTAGCAAGGTCGAGACAAAAGCAGTGCAGAAATGGAGAACAAATGAAATATTTAATTGTAGTAGATATGCAAAATGATTTTATTACTGGAAGCCTTGGAACCAAAGAGGCAAAGGATATTTTACCGAAGGTAGTCAGGAAAGTCGGTGATTATGAAGGAAAGGTGATTTTTACAAAGGATACACATACTTCGGATTATTTGAATACGCAGGAAGGAAGAAATCTGCCTGTAAAACATTGTATCATGGGAGAGCAAGGCTGGTATCTGGACCAACAGTTAGGTGAGATGGCTGACTGTGGAAACTGGAAAATTTACAATAAACCCACATTTGGGTGTGTTGAGCTTGCGACTGACCTTAAGAAAGAGAACAGTAATGAAAAAATTGAGGAGATTGAGCTGTGCGGGTTGTGTACGGATATCTGTGTTATATCAAATGCATTACTTTTAAAGGCATTTATGCCGGAGGTGACAATATCCGTTGATGCACAGTGTTGTGCAGGTGTTACGTCACAGAGCCATAAGAATGCTTTGGAAGCGATGAAAATGTGTCAAATTGTTATTAAAGAATAGAAAATGACGATGGAAATTGAATTTTTGTAAAAATTGGAGAAAAATAAAATTCTCTCTTGCCAAATCTTTCAAACTATGATAGTATATTATCCGTTAGGTTGTTAGCTAGCGGTACGGCTCCATGGTCAAGCGGTTAAGACATCGCCCTTTCACGGCGGTAACACGGGTTCGATTCCCGTTGGAGTCATTAAGCTGTGTACACGGACCTTTAGCTCAGTTGGTTAGAGCAACCGGCTCATAACCGGTCGGTCCTGGGTTCGAGTCCCCGAAGGTCCATTGACAGAAACATGTTTCTGGATATATAATGTCATAGGTAGGACAGCTTGGCCCGGTGGCTCAGTTGGTTAGAGCGCCGCCCTGTCACGGCGGAGGTCGTGGGTTCGAGTCCCATCCGGGTCGTTGAAGATATGTTTTTTAATCATTCTTCCATTTTAAGTAGTAGAGTAGTATCAGGTGGCGTTAGTCTACCAATAGTTTTACGGAATCTTAGCTCAGCTGGGAGAGCATCTGCCTTACAAGCAGAGGGTCATAGGTTCGAGCCCTATAGGTTCCATTGGTTATAGACGGATTTATCCGTACCTATAATCTGCCGGCGTGGCGGAACTGGCAGACGCACAGGACTTAAAATCCTGCGGGACTAATCTCCCGTACCGGTTCGATTCCGGTCGCCGGCATTAATTTTTGAGAGAGCAATACGGTAATCATACTGTATTGCTTGTTTTTATTTTATAGGATTAGGCTGTCAATAGGTACATTTTATAAGTTGCAAAGGTAAACTGTATAAAATGTTCTCTTGTGTCCGTCTGCGCCATATGGATTTTCTAAAGTATTCCGGGAAATCTATGGAAACGGTAACCGCCCTCTATTCGCTATCCGGGCGAACATCGGGCTTTTCGGGGCGTCCATGCCCCGAAATTACTAGAGGCATATCGGAATATTAAGAAAATCTCATATTCCTGCGAAGGACAACTTCGTGAACATTTTATGCAATCTGCCAATGAAATTTTATGATAGCACCGATTGACAGCCTAATCTTTATAGGAATTTTCTCGGATACTTCACATCAAAAAGCAGATGTTCCTATCATGAAACTTTTCGTGAGAATGCTTCGTATTATATATGAATAGTCATCCTGGTGCAGTGTGGGGACAAATATTTTTATATGGAAGGAGAAATGTGTGTGGATGGATTGTACGTAGGGAATGGGTATAGAATAAAGCGTTGGGATACATATAAGGCGCGTCAGAACAATGACGGAGATACTTTTGCAGTATCTGGCAATACGACTGTGGGGAATGTAAGTAAGGAATCAGGGAAAGTGGATTCAGGAGAGACAAACCTGTTGGGAATTTTTGAGTATTGCCGAGCGAAATCATCTGGTTATGCCAGTCATGCGCAGGAACAAAAGGAAAAGGTTTCCGAAGAAGAGGCGGAGACAGATACGGAAGTTATTGTCCGGCCGGATGGCTCGAGAGTGCTTGTTATGACGGTGAATATCGGAGGGACGTCGACAACGATGAGCATGAAGATTTCAGAGCCTACCGAGATGCCAAATGAGGCTGCGCAGGTGGAGGAAGAGGCGGCAAATGCCATGGAAAGTAGCGTCTTTACTTCAGAAAATTAGCCATAAACCTAGATGGTAAAGGCTGTTGTAACATGAAAGCATTTTGTGATATATGACGATAGTGTCATGAGTATTGGTTTTGTATTACAGGATTGCTGGATTTTACAGCAGTCTTTTTTTGTTGTATTCTACTTCTTTTACTGTGATATGTGGTATCTATAGAAAAGCAAGTATAAAATATACATCTTTAGTACCCAATAAATATATGGAGAGGATGGCATATATCCGATAAAATAAATTCATATTGGAGATGGTAGGGGCTATGAGCGAGATGTATTCGAAAAAGGAAGTCGGGAAGAGACTTCGTGATATGCGGTGCAAGATGAATTTAACCCAGGAGAAATTTGCCGAGATGCTTGATGTTTCGACACAGTTATACAAGAAGATGGAGAGTGGGGAAAACAATATATCAATCAGCACCTTAAAGAAGATGAAAAGAAAATTTAATTTTTCCACTGATTATCTGTTGTTTGGAGAAAAAGATTCATTAATAGAAGTCTGGGACAGGACGCTTGCATTACACAGTATGGAGAAGGAGCTTTTGCTCCTAAAATTATTTTGTGAGATTTCATTGAATAACAATCAGGCGGAGCTGAAGGAAAATGCAGAGAAGTATAATCGGATTTTTGACCAGATTAAGGAAGCGCTAACTGATGTGAAAGATGACGGGAAAGAAAATATTGAAAAAAGAAAACCTAGTTAAGTACTGAATGTGGAAGATGAAACTGGCGGTATTCTTGAGCCGAAAAGGCTGTGGAATACCGCCAGTTAATTTCTGCACGGAATATATAGTTGAAAAACTCTTATTATGTCTGCTACAGGAGAGGGTTTTGCATAGGAGGTTGGTTTTTGTCCGATAAAAATGTTGAAAATGGGTATAATGCGTTGTAGGATAAAAGGAAAGGCGCGAAGGCGCCAGGAAAATAGTGTATTCTCGAATTTTTTGTACGTGAGAGGTGTCGGGAGTACATAATAGAAAAGTGGAGGAACATTTATGCTAGAAATCGGCACAAAAGCGCCGGCGATTTCATTGCCGGACCAAAACGGAACTATCCATACATTGGAGGAATATCTTGGTAAGAAGGTTATTTTATATTTTTACCCAAAAGACAATACCCCGGGATGTACGAAACAGGCATGTGGATTTGCGGAGAGGTATCCGCAGTTTATGGAAAAAGGGGCTGTGGTGTTAGGCATTAGCAAGGACAGTGTGGCATCCCATAAGAAGTTTGAAGAGAAATATTCCTTGCCTTTTACCATATTGTCAGACCCGGAACTGACAGCCATCAAGGCATACGACGTGTGGAAAGAGAAAAAGAATTATGGAAAGGTATCCATGGGCGTCGTGCGTACCACATATTTGATTGACGAAAAAGGGATTATCATCAAGGCAAATGATAAAGTGAAGGCGGCGGATGACCCGGAGAAGATGCTGGAGGAAATCTGATGAAGATAATTCTTTCACCGGCAAAGAGGATGAACGTGGACACAGATACTTTGGCATACGTGGCGCTGCCCCAATATGTGGAGCAGGCTGAGGAAATTTTGGCATGGATGAGAGAGAGGTCCTATGCAGAACTTAAGAAACTGTGGGCGTGTAACGATAAGATTGCCAAGCAGAATCAGGAGCGCATACAGCAGATGGAGCTTCGCCGGGGGTTGACTCCGGCGATTCTGTCATATGAGGGAATTGCCTATCAGTACATGGCGCCTGCGGTGTTTGAGAAAGTGCAGCTTGCATATGTACAGGAGCATTTACGGATTCTGTCAGGTTTCTATGGAATACTTAAGCCGATGGACGGTGTAACGCCGTACCGTCTTGAGATGCAGGCGAAAGCTTCGGTTAGGGAATATAAGGACTTATATGACTTGTGGGGAAAGCGTTTGTATAGGGGCGTCAGGGATGAAGATGGAGTAGTGGTTAACCTTGCTTCCAGGGAATATTCCAAATGCATCGAGAAGTATCTGACAAATGCGGATACTTATATCACCTGCGTTTTTGGGGAAATATCGGAGGGGAAGATTGTGCAGAAAGGAACCTATGCGAAGATGGCAAGGGGCGAGATGGTGCGGTATATGGCGGAACGCAGGATAGAGGAAGTGCAACAGATAAAGGGATTTGACAGGCTTGGTTATACATACAGGGAGGATTTATCCACAGGACGGGAATATGTTTTTATAAAAAGTTGAAATGCTCAGTGAACAAAGGGTAAAGTAGAGGATGTATATAGGCTTCATGCTGCAGGGGTATTTTGGTATATGGCAGGATGTGTCAGTGTACTATCTGGACTTGTGCACATTGGGAAAATATCATATAATAATAAAGTATGTCGGATATAGAACACTTGTGTATTATTTGCCGGACATGGAATTGAAGGGCTGAAAAGTAAATCGGTTGGTCTTATTTTTAATTGGCAGTTTAAGGCGGAGCCTCGAATTTGCTTTGACATGGAGGAGAATATGGAAATAAAAGGATATAAGAAAGATTTTTCCGGATTGGGGCTGCGTATGGTGCTTGCAGCAGTTGCTATTTACGGGGTGCAGATTGTAAGTCAGTATGTGGTCCTTGCTATTCATGGAGAGTGGATAAGGAATATGAATATTATGCTTGCGGCCACAATGATTCCCATGTATGCTGTCGGATTTCCCGTGGCTTTCTGGATTATGAGGCGCGGTGTGGCGGAACAGACAATAGAGAAGCATAGCATGAATCCGTTACAGATTCTGATGGCCTTTTTCATGAGCTATGCGATTTTGATGGCAGGCAATATCATCGGGTTACTTGTTACGATGGGAATCGGTATTGTCAAGGGAGAGCCGGTCATCAATAATCTGGCAGAAGTGGTGGGCAGTGGTAACATCTGGATATCGGCCATCTATATGGTTTTGCTTGCGCCTGTATTTGAAGAGTATCTGTTCCGTAGATTGATTTGTAACAGAGTGCTTCCATACGGACAGGGAATGGCGATTGCGATATCAGGGCTGCTGTTTGGGCTGTTTCATGGCAATTTTAACCAATTTTTCTATGCTTTTTTCCTTGGCTGCTTTTTTGCCTTTATCTATGTAAAGACAGGTAGGCTTAGGTATACCATTATTTTGCATATGATGGTTAATTTTATGGGAAGCGTGGTAGGCGGGCTGCTGCTCCAGAATGTTGATTTGGAACAGATTAGCGCCTCCGGCATGATAATCAGCGCACTTTATCTTTTGTTTGTTTTCGGTATCGTGATAGCAGGTGCAGTGCTGCTTTTGGCCAATCTGTCCAAGTTAAAAGCGGATACAGGGGAAATCACGATTGCGAAGGGAAAAAGATTTGAGACTGCAATCGTGAACGTGGGTATGGTTTTATATTGTGTGATATTTTTGGTTATGATGGTTATACAGGCTTTTGTATAGAGACAGATATTTTAATGGAATGAAAGCCCTTTTAAAAATGTAAAAAAATTGTAACCGCCTCTTGACATTTATAGAGGAAGCCGATATAATTAATACTGTTGTAAACCTCTTATAACAAGTGCGCTTAGCTCAGCTGGATAGAGCGTTTGGCTACGGACCAAAAGGTCGGGGGTTCGAATCCTCTAGCGCACGTTTTTGTGTGCGGTTCACATGGTAGTCATGAGATAGCAGAGATGTTTGTTAAGAGAAGCATTTCTGCTATTTTTATGTGTTGAACCTACAGTAAAGGCGATTAAATATTTTGCGCAAAAAAAATAATATAAGCTTCTTGCAATTGTGCATTTTGTCGAAAAAGCATGCTGCATAAATGTCGAATTACATAAAAATAAATTTGTATATTGACTTTTGTTGTGCAAGTTGATAAACTAGTAACAGTTAGCAAACAAACTGATTAATTATTTGGGTTGTTACTGCACGAAAGCGGGCAAAACCAAATTTTATAAGTGGGCCGGGTTGGTCTATTTATAAAATTTGGTTTTTTTATTTCACAGAAGAATATTCTTTGAAATAAAGTGGATGCATAGCTGTGCGAAGGGCGTGTCTGTTCTTGTAGCATAGCTTGGCCAGGTTACAAGCTGGGTGCTCAGTAGCTTGCTGCGAAGCGTTTGGACGGATGAGTGCATGTGGCAACGTTGAGGATTGAAAAGTGCGGGTCGATAAGGTAATTAACAATAATATTATCTCTGCAAGGGATAGTCAGGGCGAAGAGCTGATTGCTATGGGAAAAGGTATCGGTTTCGGGCAGAAACCGGGAGGAGAGGTTTCAGAAGAGTCAGTTGAGAAGATTTTCAGATTGGACAATATGGATAACAAGGAGCATTTCAAAGAATTGTTGGCCTCGCTTCCACTGGAGTATATTAGGCTTTCGACGGATATTATAACATATGCGAAAGAAAGTCTTGGGTTGATATTTAGCCAGAACGTATATTTGACGCTGACAGACCATATCAACTTTGCATTGAACAGACATTTGGGAGGAATGAATTTTAATAACGCGCTGTTTGACGAAGTAAGGCTGTTTTATCCGGTAGAGTACTCTGTCGGGCGGTATGCGTTAGAACTTATAGAAGAGAGATTCGGATGCCGTCTTGCTGAGGATGAGGCTGCCAGTGTGGCACTCCATCTGATTAACGGGGAGCTCAATTCTGCTATGGGCACGACATTCATTATGATTAAGATGATGCGTGAGATGATGGAGATTATAGAGCGGCAGATACCCATACCGGAAGGAAGCGCATACCCAAGGGAGCATTTGATTTCAGACTTAAAGCAGCTTGCAAACAGGCTTGTGTCGGAGGAACCTATGAGCGGGCGCAGGGATGAGGTGCTTTATCGGTTTGTGAAAGGCAATTACCAACGGGAATACCAGATTATTGATACGGTCAGCGAATATATAGAAAATGAGTACCAATGTAATATGACCGAAGAAGAGAAGATATATCTTGTACTGAATATTAAACGTATGCGGGATTTGTATACGTGTTAAGTGATAGGCGGAATACAGATGCTGCGGACAGGGTAGCATTGTATGTTATGTGAATTGGTATAGTGTGTTATTCCGTGGATGGACGTGCGTTGAAGAGGAACTGTATACATGCCAGGGCATCGGGGCATTCTTGTATTAGTGTACGTCAGGCTGATTGCTTAGAAAGGGGGCAGTTTATGAAACTATTTCAGAATTTATTTGCAAAGGACAACGGCATCAAGGTGGGGGCTCCGGTGTCCGGACGTCTGGTCAGCATCAAGGAGGTGAATGACCCTACGTTCAGCGACGAAATACTAGGGAAGGGGGCGGCTGTGATTCCGGCAGGTAACCGGATTTGTGCCCCGGTGGACGGTACAGTGACGACGGTATTCCCGACCGGACATGCGGCGGCAGTTACCAGTGACGATGGCGTGGAAATCCTGATTCATGTGGGACTTGATACGGTGAAGCTGAATGGGGAACATTTTACAATTCATGCTTCGGAAGGGCAGAAAGTGAAGAGGGGAGACCTTCTTTTAGAAGCGGATATAGAGCAGATTAAGGCGGCAGGGTATGACACAATTACGCCGGTCATTGTCTGCAATTCAGATGAGTTTGCAGAAGTGGCAGCAGGTGAGGCCGGCGACGTGGCGCAGGGAGATGACATCCTGACACTGAATAAGTAGAAGGAGGCGCCGGAATGAATAAATATAGTGGCAAGAGCGTCTTGAAAGGTATCGCTGTGGGCAGAATTTTCTGGTATCAGAAACAGGATTACCAGGTTGTAAAGACAGAGATTACTGATATTGATGCTGAGATTGGCAGATATAAACAGGCGATAGAGACTGCAAAAGAGCAGTTGACAGCACTCTATGATGAGGCGCTTGTAAATGTAGGTGAAGACCACGCCATGATTTTTGACATACACAGGATGATGTTGGAAGATGATGACTATCTTGAGGCAATCGAGGATGTGGTCAAAGAAGGGGTGAATGCGGAATATGCCGTGGAAATGGCACAAGACCAATTCGCTGAGATGTTTGCCTCCATGGACGATGAGTACATGAAGGCCCGGGCAGCGGATGTGAAGGATATTTCACAGCGGGTTGTCAGGATTCTGATGGGAGTTGCGGAGGATGGAATCCCCACGGATGAGCCGGTCATTCTGGTAGCCGATGATTTGACTCCCAGTGAGACGGTGAAGATGGATAAGAATAAAATATTGGCTTTCGTGACGGTGCGTGGTTCATCCAATTCCCACACGGCGATTCTGGCCAGGAGCATGAATCTTCCGGCTTTGGTCAATACCGCGATGGAGCCGTCGGAAGAGTGGAATGGCAAGGTGGGCGTGGTAGATGGATTCAACGGGGAATTTATCATGGAGCCTGACCAGGAGCTTTTGGATGAGATGATACGCCGAAAGAATCAGTGGGTTGCTGATTTGGAGGCATTGGAACTGCTAAAGGGCAAGGACAATGTCACAAGTGACGGAAGGAAAGTCCATATATATGCCAATATAGGTAAAGTCAGTGATGCGGATGCGGCTCTCTCGGCAGATGCTGGCGGAATCGGTTTATTCAGGAGTGAGTTTCTTTATTTGGGTAGGGATACATTCCCTACGGAGGAGGAACAGTATGTAAGCTATAAGACAGTGCTTGAGAAGATGGAGGGCAGGAAAGTAATTATCAGGACACTGGATATCGGCGCTGATAAGAAAGTAGATTATTTTAACTTAGAGCCTGAGGAGAATCCTGCGCTTGGCTACCGGGCAATCAGAATCTGTTTAGACAGACCGGAAATTTTTATTACCCAGTTAAGGGCAATTTACCGGGCTTCTGCATACGGACAGGCGGCGATTATGTTCCCGATGATTGTGTCTGTGGAGGAAGTCAGACGTGTCAAGGAAATCGTAGAGCAGGTGAAAGGGGAACTGAAGGTAGAAGGTTACCCGATGGGTGGCGTGGAACTGGGCATTATGGTGGAGACGCCGGCAGCGGCGGTTATTTCCGCAGAACTTGCCAAGGAAGTGGATTTCTTCAGTATCGGCACCAATGACCTGACCCAGTATACGCTTGCGGTTGACAGGCAGAACCAGAAATTGGAAAGTACATGCAATACCCATCATCCGGCAGTGCTGAAACTGATTGAGATGACGGTACAGAGTGCACATGATGCAGGCATATGGGCAGGTATCTGCGGAGAACTTGCGGCGGACACAGACCTGACGGAGACATTCCTTGATATGGGAGTGGATGAGCTTAGCGTATCTCCTTCGGCGGTGTTGAAAGTACGTAAGGCTGTGAGGGATATATAATTTTCAAAGGATTTGATGTCTTATCTAAGAGGAATGAAATATGTACTGTATTCTGACAACTACTTGACGAAGCGAAGACATGTCAATGCAATAGGACGGATACAGGCAAGCAATATAATATTTTAAAGACAGGAGGAAGGTAGGATGAAAGAATTTCAATATGTTATACAAGACCCGGTAGGAATCCATGCGAGACCGGCAGGGCTTTTGGTAAGGAAGGCGGCGGAGTACAAATGCCAGGTCACCATAACAAGTGACGGCAAGAGCGCTGACGCCAAGAAATTGTTAAAGCTAATGAGCCTGGGTGTGAAACAGGGAATGGAAGTCACCTGTACATTGGAAGGTGAAGACGAAGATGCGGCATATGAAGGTATGCAGCAGTTTTTCAAAGAGAATCTGTAACAATGATATTCAAGGGTGGAAACCCATAGAATATAAAGAGAAAATATTGGTTCTGTAGCTAGGGCGGAACTAAATAATGAGAAGGGGGTTACATTTATGAAGTATTTACAAAAGTTAGGTAAGTCACTGATGCTTCCCGTAGCGTGTCTGCCTATATGCGGTATCTTGATGGGTATCGGATATGCACTTTGCCCGGCAACCATGCAGGGTGGTGAAATTACGGGATTTTTAAATCTGCTTGGATTCTTTCTGGTGAAAGCGGGCGGCGCTCTGATTGACAATATGGCGATTCTGTTTGTAATCGGCGTCGGTGTCGGTATGTCGGATGACCATGACGGTACGGCAGGTCTTGCAGCATTGGCATCCTGGTTGATGATTACAAACCTGCTTGCAGTTGGCACAGTTACAACAATGATGCCTTCGGTTGCAGACAATGCGAATAAGTCACTGGCTTTTGCTAAGATTGCGAATCCTTTTATCGGTATTATTGCCGGTATTATCGGCGCAAGCTGCTACAATAAATTTAAAGGAACGAGATTGCCGGATTGGCTGTCCTTCTTTAGTGGTAAGCGTTGTGTAGCTTTGATTTCAGGTGTCGTATCAATCGCTGCTTCCGCAGTTCTGTTGTTTGTATGGCCGGTAGTATTCGGCGCGTTGATTGCAGTTGGACAGGGAATCGTAGGACTTGGCCCGGTAGGCGCAGGTATCTATGCATTCTTGAACAGATTGTTAATCCCTACAGGCTTACATCATGCACTTAACAACGTATTCTGGTTTGACACGATTGGACTTGGCGATTTGTCCCACTTCTGGGCAGGTGAAACAAGCGCAGACGTTTCATGGAGCCTTGGTATGTATATGTCCGGCTTCTTCCCTTGTATGATGTTCGGTATTCCGGGTGCTGCACTTGCTATGATTCAGACAGCTAAGGATAACAAGAAGAAAGTTGCAATCGGTTTGGTAGCTTCCGCAGCAGTTTGTTCCTTTGTCTGTGGTGTTACAGAGCCTTTCGAATTTGGTTTCATGTTCCTTGCACCGCTTCTGTATGTGATTTATGCATTGTTATATGGTATTTTTACCGTTATCACTACATTGGTTGGATTCAGGGCAGGTTTCAGCTTCTCGGCAGGTGCGACAGACCTTCTGTTCTCCGCATCACTTCCGGCAGCACAGAAGACATGGTTGATTATTCCTCTTGGCATTGCTGCATTCGTAGTATTCTATTTGGTATTCCGCTTCGCAATCGTGAAGTTTGACTTGAAGACACCGGGTAGAGAAGACGATGATTTGGAAGAAGAGAAGAAAGCGGTTCTTTCCAATAGTGATTTCACACAGGTAGCTTCCATCATCTTGGAAGGCTTGGGCGGAAAAGCTAATGTGAAGTCTTTGGATAACTGTATTACAAGACTTCGCCTGGAAATTAACGACTATACGCTGGTTGATGAGAAGAAAATTAAATCTGCAGGTGTTGCGGGCGTTATGAGACCTGGCAAGAATGCAGTTCAGGTAATCGTAGGCACGAAAGTACAGTTCGTAGCAGACGAGATGAAGAAGATGTTATAATAATAGGTATAAGCGTGCGCGCATACCAAACCCCTGGCAGGACGGAGACCATTTGGTCTCCGTCTTTTTGCGCGCATAAGCAGAGCCACAAAGGTATATAATTATCTCCGTGCTTGCACAAGGAGATAATTATATACCTTTGTGGCGAGCAACGCGAACGAGGAAGGCAGAGCCTTCCGAGTCTGCTTATGTGATTTCCTTCTTGACAAACTGCATATACTGTATATAATAATATATATACAGTATATACTTTATAAGAAATCCTCGGATATTCCGGGGCTGCGATAAGTTTTCCATAAGAATACTTATCATCCCGCATCTGGGCAAAGCTTGTTTTTTTACCACGAAGCCCTGTGACGACAGGAAACTGTGAGGAGGTTAACCAATGAGGATTATCGTATCAAATCAATCGGAACTGCCAATCTATGCTCAGATTAAGGAACAGCTTAAAGAGCAGATTTTAAGCGGGCAGATTCCGGAGGGCAGTACATTGCCGTCTATCAGGCAGCTTGCGAAGGAGGTGGGGGTGAGTGTGATTACTACCACCAGAGCCTACAGTGATTTAGAGGCTGAGGGATTTATTGCAACCATGCAAGGCAAGGGGAGCGTTGTACTTTCCAAGAATAACAGTATGTTGCAGGAGCAATATCTGATGCGTATTGAGGAAGGATTGACAACTGCGATTCGGACGGCGCGGACCATGGGGATGCCGGATGAGGAGCTGTGCAGTGTATTCAGAAATTTGTTGGAGACATATTAACTTTTGATGCATTGGCGCCAGGGCGCCTGTGGAGATGTATGGCAGAGTGGGTGAGGCGGTTTGCTGCATGTGCTATGGGAGAAAGGAATGGTCAGGTTATGGAATTGTTGGAGGTAAGGAACTTATCAAAATATTATAAAGAATTTCGCTTGGAAAATATCAGTTTTACACTGCCGCAAGGATATATTATGGGATATGTGGGGCAGAACGGTGCAGGTAAGAGCACTACGCTGAATTTGATTACCGATATATGTAAATGCTCTGAGGGTGAAGTCTATGTGGACGGTATAGCATGCGATAAGGACGCGGTGGACTACAAGGAGAGAATCGGTTATATCGGGGACGAGTTTTATTATCCGCCCAATTTTACGGTAAAGAATATCAGAGGCGTCCTGAAGAGCTTTTACAAGACTTTCTCGGAAGAAAAATTTAGTGAGTTGCTGCAGAAGTGGAAACTCTCAGAGAAGATGAAGGTCAAGGATTTTTCCAGGGGTATGAAAGTGAAGCTTATGTTTGCTTCGGTGCTTGCCAGGGATACAAGGCTTCTT
This sequence comes from uncultured Lachnospiraceae bacterium, assembly GCA_910578645.1. GTDB lineage: Bacteria > Bacillota > Clostridia > Lachnospirales > Lachnospiraceae > UBA3282. The sequence continues at coordinate 16,194 of CAJTQI010000017.1, read as the reverse complement.
GTGCTGGATGAGGCGACGAACGGATTGGACCCGGTGGTGCGTGCGGAAGTGTTGGACCTTTTACAGGAATATATTGCGGACGGCAGCCGCAGTGTGATTTTTTCCACACATATCTTGAGTGACTTGGAGCAGATTGCGGACTATATTTATTTTATACACGATGGAAGAACGGTGCTCTATGATACGAAGGACGAGCTGCTTGACAGCTATCTTCTGGTGAAGGGGGAACGGCGGGCGTTGTCTTCGCAGTTACAGGGAGAGTTGATTGGCATTATTGATAATGCTTATGGGTTTGAGGCGATTTTACCTAGCGATAGAGCGGAACTTTTGACAAAGGAGTTTCACTTTGAAAAACCAAATATTGATGAAATTGTGATTCATTACATTAAAGATTTAGAGACAAAGAAAGGGGTGTAGACGGCATGAGGGCATTAGGGTTTACTAAAATAGATTTTATTAAGACGAGGCAGCAATTGCTTTTTATCCCTGTGTACTTGATATTTGTAAGTTTTATTATGGGAAATCCCAAGTCGCAGGCAGATACTTTTAACACTGTGACGGTCTTCTTATACATGGTGTTTATTACAATTGTCTTTTCTACAACGCCTTTTGGAACATGCCAGAGGCAGGAGAACGGATTTTTACTGCTTTTGCCCGCTACTACCTGGGACAGGGTATTGGGGAGATTCCTGTACGGATTGTCACTGATGGCAATTGCTGTCGCGTGTGGTATAGTAGGAGCGGTGTACTATCGGATGGCAGGATATGGATTCAGTGGTATAGACATGTCGGTGTGCCTAATTGGCTTTGCTGTGGGTATAGTGATTATGGCAGTGGAATATGTGTTTATGTATCTGTTTGGTGAGAAGTGGGGACAGAACCTGTTAGCCATTATCAGGATAATTCCGGGAATGAGCTTCTTTTTCGCAACGATGAATGTCTCTAAAGAAATATTTGTAGAACCTGACGGGATGCAACAGATTATTGAGAATATAAGCGGGAAGCTGGTAGTGGCAGGATGGATAAGTGTGGCAGTAGCGGTGGCAATATTTGTGGGAGCGATGATATTGTGTGCCAAAGTGACCCAAAAACGGGATAATTAAGAGGCTGCCCGGATAAATTATTATATATAGAATTGCAGACAGGGCGTCATAGAACAGGCAGAAAAATTTCTTGAAATGAAACTTTTTCTGCCTGTTATTCGTATTATTTACAGAGGTGTGGAAAAAGGCTGCCGCAGTTGTATGCCGAAGGTGCACGAAGGGTGTTTTTGTTCTGGCTTGCGGACAAAACCTGTGCATCTACAATGTGCGCCGCGCAGGACGATTGCGTATGAAACCGGCACATACACAGAAAAGTAGGGGACAATGAGGGGATGGAGCATAAATTTGAAAAGGAGCAAAGGTGGACTTATCTGGCGGAAGAGTATCAGACGATGTTGTACCGGATTGCCTTTTCCAATATGAAGAACCGGGCCGATGCCGAGGATGTGGTACAGGAAGCGTTTCTACGCTATATGAAGGATGAGAAACCGATTCAGAGCAAAGAACATGAGAAAGCATGGTTGATACGCACAACCATTCATATTTGTATGGATATCTTGAAAAGCAGTTGGAGGCGTAAGACAGTGGCTTTAGAAGAGTCATTGATAGCGGAGACCAGAGAAGTATATCTGCCTTACCAGATTAAGGATGACAGGACGCTTGAGGCGGTTTTAAAGCTTCCGGTGATTTACAGAAATCCGATTTATCTTTTCTACTATGAGGATTATTCCATACAGGAGATTGCAGGGGTCTTGAACGAGAAGGAAGGAACCATCAAGACAAGACTTAGGCGTGGCAGGGAAGAAGTAAAGAAGATTCTTACGGAAAGGAGGCCGTAGAGTTCATGGGTATACAGGAAGTGAGCGGTAAGAAACGGATACAGGAGTATTTTGGCATGCGGCAGACAGGGCAGGCGGAGGGCTTTCAGGAAAGTCTTATGCAGAACCTGAAATACCAAGAGCGGGGAAGCGAGGGCGTGGAGGATGTAGAACCTAAGGTGCGTAAACAGGAAGGAAAGTCACAGGTCGGCATGTTGAGTGGGCTTGCGGGAATACGCGTCAATACGGTGGAGCGGCGGGAAGCTGTGCAGACCGCGGAGGTAAGGCATATGAGCTATGAAGAAAGCGATAATATAGAGATTGCTGTGACGGAAGGTTATACGCTTAAAGGAAAATTGGATGGACAGCAAGTCTATGTAGAGGCCAAGTATGAGGACGGCAGGATGGAGGCATATTATGTGGACACCGCGAAGGTGGAGGAGCAGACACAGCATCGGATAGAACAGTTTGCACTTGAGACAGGGGCGAAGAATAGGAGGGAGTAGGAGTATGATTGGAAATCATCCATTCGGGACATTTTATCCCGCGTATACTGCGAATAACAGCAATACGGCGCAGCAGATTAAAAAGTACAGCGAGACGGTGGCATTCCGCAAACAGGCGGGACTGAAAGGGGACGGTGCGGAGGGCACTTTTGCATCGGCTATGAAGAAGGCAGATGAATTTCAAAATTCTGGGGAGTATTGCGGCGCCACGGATTCGATAGGGATTATACTGCGTCAGATGAAGGAGCCTGAACCAGGAGGAAAGGTAGATAAGGTTGTGTTTCATGAGGGCGTCTGTGTGCAGATAACAAAAGACTATAGGACGGGTACGAGCATTACAATCGGCGGCAGCAATAATCCGGAGTGGATTCATGTGAAAACTTCCGTGGGCACCGTCAATATTGATATGAATGATTTGGACAGTCTCATGAAATGCCTGGATATGTTTTCGCCGGAAGACTTGAACGCAATCCTGCGTGAGATTACGAAGGTGCGCCAGGCGCGTGATGCGGGTCAGGAAATAGAGAATACGGAAGATGAAGTGATTAAGCAGACAGATGAAACGAAAGAGGACAGGGAAAAGGAGGATTAGCGGACGGTAGACTGCAGAATGTCCGAATAGAAGGTCTTTTCCACCGTTATCGGTTGTTGCCCGGGGGAAATGTATGTGGTAGAATAACTACAGTCCGCAGGCAGGACAATACGATAGTAAGGAAAAGACCGTAATGCAGAAGAAAATAGCAGTCATCAACGATATATCAGGATATGGAAGATGTTCACTTACTGTGGAAATTCCAATCATATCATATATGGGCGTACAGTGTTGTCCGGTGCCCACGGCAGTTTTATCCAATCATATGGGATACCCGAATTATTTTATAGACGACTATACCCGGCGCATGGGGGAGTATATTGACAATTGGCGTAAACTTGGTCTTAGGTTTGACGGTATAGCCACGGGGTTTCTAGGCTCGGAGAAGCAGATTGCGATTGTGAAAGATTTTATCCGCGATTTTGCCAGGGAGGATACGATGGTCATCGTGGACCCTGTTATGGGTGACCATGGGAGGCTGTATGTTACCTATACGGAGGAACTGTGCAGACAGATGAGGGAACTGGTTGGGCAGGCCGACATTGCGACGCCGAATCTGACAGAGGCGTGCAGGCTGGCGGATGTACCGTACAGAGAGGTTGGATGGCGGAAGAAAGAGCTGTATGATATGGCGGGACGGATTGCGTCTTTGGGACCAAAGAGGGTTGTCATTACAGGGATTGTGCAGGGCAGCTTTATAGCTAACTATGTCTATGAACGAGGAGAAGAGCCACAGATAATCCGCACCCATCAGGTAGGTACGGAGCGCTCCGGGACCGGGGACGTGTTCTCTTCGATTATAGCGGCGGACGGTGTGAATGGCGTTCCATTCCGCAGGTCGGTGCGCAAAGCCTCTGCCTTCGTCAAGAAATGTATTCTGTGCTCCGAGGAACAGCAAGTACCGAAGACAGACGGCGTGTGTTTCGAGGAGATACTGTACCAGTTAAAGAGAGACTAGCGTACCTGCAAGGTAATATTCTAATTCAAACGGATACCCGTCTTTTTTGTTTTGTTCCGAGAGGGTATCTGTTTCTATGATTGAGAAATCCTCAGATTTCAGCACTTCTTTCATCTCTGATTTGACAGAACTAAAGTCTGACATATGAGTAGAGATTTTACGGCACGCGTAATTGCCTTCCGGCAGGATACGACAAGCATCTATGGCGGTATTCGCAGGATGTTCCGTGAGTGTGAGGAACATATGGCGGGTATATAGGCCGTTTTTGTATTCGTGGAGAACCCCGGAAGGGTAGGATGCCGTCAGGCCGTATTGTTGGGCGGTAACGAACAGTTTCAGGATATGCTGTCCGTAATATTTAGGCGTATCTATCTCTTCCAGAGGCACGGTGAGCAGACAGCGTTCCTTTATAATGCTATGATAGAAACCGTCAGGCAGAAGGATGCCGGTTTTACTTTTGGGAATTTTGGCCAGTCCGGTGACAGAGCTGCCGATTTTTTGCAAAGTCTGCTGCAGGGTGCCAAGACAATTATGTATTTCAAGGATTTTCTGTTCGGCAAGAATCTTGCCATCATAGAGTAGTTTCTGTAGATTGATAGAATCATTTTCCACATAGTTATTCAAATCTTTCAGAGGAATGCCTAGCTTGATGCAGACGGTGATAGCATCAAGTAAATAAAGCTGTTCCTCCGTATAATATCTGTAATTGGTTTCCGTGTTGATAAATGCAGGCTTTAAAATGCCGATTTGGTCATAGTAACGCAGAGACTTTATGCTTACATTCTTTAGTTTCGCTACTTTTCCGATAGACATGTACTGGCTCATGGCAGACCTCATTTCCGAGCGATTTGTCAAGAAGATGGGTAAATTAGCCGACGCAAAGCCGTCGATATCGGATTTGCGCCTGCCGGACGGTCTGTTTGCTTTCGCTCAGAGACAAACGGCCGGTTAAATTATGCTGATAAATATTTGGCAGAACTATAACCTAGGGTTAGAGTTTTCTTAATTGTATTTTGTCATATTTATGCAGGAAATACAAGGGTTTTTGGGAAAATAGGGAGGAAAACAGGAATTTTATATGAAAAAAGGGTATCTAACGAAAGATGGGCCGCTGCAAAATAAAGCAGCAGCCCTTTGAAAAAGATAATCATGTAATTAAACAGTCTGGTTAGCCCATTGTCACCACCACATCATAACTTGTTTTCCCTTTTTCATAAGGAACGATACAGCCGGATATAACTTCTCCGTCCACCGTGATGGACTTCACACCTTTCTCTACGTTATCCGGGTTGACGACTTTAATGTTGTAGGTGCCTTCGCGGAATTTTCTTGTAAGTGTAAAGTCCCCGAATCCCTTCGGTACGCAGGGGTTGATGGAAAGTCCTGTGTGGGTGGGGGACACGCCGAGGATATGCTGTGATATATTCACGAAAGTCCACGCGGCCGTACCTGTCAGCCAGCTATTTTTCGCTTCACCGTGGAACTTGGCATCGGCGCCCGCCACCATCTGGGAGTATACATAAGGCTCAGTCCTGTGGATTTCACTAAATTCCTCTACATAGGCAGGACATGTCTTTTGGTAAATCTCAAAAGCGCGCTCTCCCCTGCCGATTACGGTTTCAGCGATGGAAACCCATGGGTTGTTGTGGCAGAAGATACCGGCGTTTTCTTTATACCCCGGCGGATAAGAAGAGATTTCTCCCAGTTCCAGGTGGTACTTCGTATAGGCGGGCTGCAAAATCATGACGCCATACTTAGTATCTAGTCTTTCTTTGACAGCGTCCAGAGCCTGTGTGGCAAGACCTTCCTTCACACCGATGCCGGCGAGAGGACAGAAACCGTTGGATTCTATGTATATCTGGCCTTCTTCGCATTCTTTGGAACCGATTTTCTTACCGTAAGCGTCATATGCGCGGACAAACCATTCTCCGTCCCAACCGTCTTTCAATACTGCGTCGTACATTTTCTGCACTTCGGCGCGGGCATAGTCAGCCTCTGCTTGTTCTCCTGTCAGTTCGCATAGCTGGGCATATTCTTCCCCGTATTTTACGAACATGGCAGCGATAAATACGGATTCCGCGACAGGTCCCTCGGAAGGGCCAAATGTCTGGAAGGACTCTCCCGGATGTTCTGAGAAGCAGTTTAAGTTCAGACAGTCATTCCAGTCTGCGCGCCCAATCAGCGGCAGATTATGGGGGCCTTTATGGTTTACAATATAATCAAAAGAACGTTTCAGGTGGTTCATCAGCGGTTTTGCCACGCTCATATCATTATCGAAGGGAACCATCTCTTCCAGTATGGAGGCGTCGCCGCTTTCGCGTACATAGGCGGAGGCGCCGGCAATGAGCCATAGCGGGTCGTCATTGAAGCCGCTGCCGATATCGGAGTTGCCTTTCTTTGTCAAGGGCTGATATTGGTGGTAGGCGCTGCCGTCCTCGAACTGGGTGGAGGCGATATCGATGATTCGCTGTCTTGCTCGGTCGGGAATCAGATGAACGAAGCCGAGCAAATCCTGGCAGGAGTCACGGAATCCCATTCCCCTGCCGATACCGGATTCGTAGTAGGAAGCCGAACGGGACATGTTGAAGGTTACCATACACTGGTATTGGTTCCAGACATTGACCATGCGGTCCACCTTGTCGTTGGAAGATTTTACCGTGTATTTGGAAAGCAGCTCATCCCAGTATGCATGTAAAGCCTGAAATGCCCTGTCTACGTCAGCGTCTGTCTGATACTTGGACAACATGGCCTCTGCGGGTTTCTTATTGATAATGTTGGGCACTTCCCATTTCTCGTTTTCCGGGTTTTCGACGTAGCCTAATACGAAAACATAAGTCTTGGATTCTCCGGGAGCAAGGGTCACGTCAATTTGGTGGGAGGCTATGGGCGACCAACCGCTTGCCATGGAATTGGTGGCATGGCCGCTCTCCACTGCCTCAGGGTTGCCTGCACCCCGGTATGCACCTAAGAAAGCGTCGCGGCTTGTGTCAAATCCGTCTATCGGCGCGTTGACAGAATAAACGGCATAGTGGTTCCGGCGTTCTCTGTACTCGGTTTTGTGGTAGATGGCAGAGCCAAGAACTTCCACTTCCCCGGTGCTTAGGTTGCGCTGGAAATTCCTGGAATCATCGTCAGCGTTCCACAGACACCACTCCACATAAGAGAAGAGGGAAAATGTCTTGACGGCGTCGCTTTGGTTTGTAAATCTGATTTGGCTGACTTCGCAGTTATCGTCCATAGGAACGAAGGTGAGGACAGATGCTTCTAAGTCATTCTTCATTCCGGTGAAACGGCTGTAGCCGATGCCGTGGCGGCATTCATAACTGTCTAGCTCGGTTTGCGTCGGTTTCCAACCGGGATTCCAGACGGTATCCCCTTCTTTAATATAGAAGTACTTACCGTTGATGTCGTTTGGCACGTCATTGTAACGGTAGCGTGTCATGCGCAGAAGTTTAGCGTCCTTATAGAAAGTGTAACCGCCGCAGGTGTTAGAGATTAATGTAAAAAATTCATTGCATCCCAGGTAGTTAATCCATGGTAAAGGCGTCTTGGGTGTGGTGATGACATATTCCCGATGGTCGTCATCGAAATAACCAAATTTCATAGTGGCATTTTCCTCCTTTATTCTATTAGTGTATTCCCGGAGTTTCTTTGTGACTGATTATGTAAGATGATTATTTGTCAGGTGCCAGAGAGATTCCGAGAGTACATTATCATACTTTTTAAAGCATTTTCTGCGTATTTACCTAATGAAAACGATTAAGTAAAAGTGCAATATATCCCTTGTTTTCCTTTGTTTTATGATTGTATGGCCAAGCAAGGTATATAATCATAAAATAAAAGCATAAAAATCGGTAAACATATCAACATAAAGAAATTATACAGAATAAAATAATAAAATGCAATTAAATTTGCCTTTTTAGAGATATTTCACAAAAAAGTATAGAAAGCAAAAGGAAATGGCAGAATGGAGAGAGAAATGATGGTGAGCAGGAAGGTATGGAACAGCAAAGCAAAAGTCTGTATTAATAAGGTTTTAAATTAATTATAAGCAAAAAAACGTAAACGATTAAGAACTATGCGTGAGATGATATGTTTTGTCAGAAACTATAATTTTATATACATATTTTACTAAACACATACCTCTTTTTATGATAAAATCAGGAATAGGATATATCTGCTTAGGAAATATTCTAAGCATTCAAAGGATAGATGGAGCATAAGAAAGGCAGGAACAACAATATGGTATCTTTGAAGGATATTTCGGAGGTATGCGGCGTATCGGTTGCAACTGTAAGCAAGGCGTTAAATGGCCATAATGATATTGGTGCACAGACAAAGGAACGGATTAGGCAGACGGCAAAAGAGATGGGGTATTTCCCTAATTCTGCTGCAAAAGCATTAAAGACCAACCGCACGTATAACATAGGCGTATTGTTTGAGATAGGAGACCATAGCGGGTTGACACATGATTATTTTGCCTGTGTGTTGGACAGCCTGAAAAGTGCTGCGGAGGAAGAAGGGTATGATATTACTTTTATCAATGGATGCAGGGCAAGACCGAACCGGATGTCTTATCTGGAGCATTGCAGATATAGAGGATTTGACGGGGTGGTTATGGTGTGTGTCAATTTCTATGACCCGGAAGTATTGGAACTGGTGAGGAGTGATATTCCGATAGTTACAATAGACCATCTTTTCAATAATGTGTGTGCTGTTATGTCAGATAACGTGAAAGGAATACATGACCTGGTGCAGTATGTATATAACAAGGGACACCGCAAAATCGCATATATTCATGGTATGGATTCCTCAGTGACACAAAAGAGGCTTGCATCATTCTATAAGACCACGGCGGACCTTGGGATAGACATCCCTGACGAGTATGTCAGGGGGGCGGCGTACCGGGATACGCAAGGGGCATATGTGGAGACGAACAAACTGCTTGATTTAAAGAACCCTCCCACATGTATTTTGTATCCTGATGATTTCGCCTGTTATGGCGGAATGAACGCTATTAACATGAGAGGAATGTGCGTACCGGACGATGTTTCTGTTGTGGGATATGACGGAATCAGGATAACACGACATTTGGAGCCGAAGCTTACCACATTGAAGCAGGATACAAAGCAGCTTGGCATGTATGCGGCGAAGAAAGTAATTAGCCTGATTGAGAACCCCAAAGTTACACTGATAGACCAGACTGTAGTGCCGGGACAGATTTTTGAAGGTAATTCGGTGGCGGAAATCGGATAAGGTCTCTGTTTTGGTTTTACTTGACACTGCATGTGGCGGAATATGGAAGAATATGGTACAATGACTGGGAAAAGTACGGACACAGTTCTAACCAAGAATGGGGGATTAAGATGTCTAGTATTGTATATGGGACAGAGAAGATAAGGGCATATGACGGACTTGTAAGACTATGTGAATATGCCGGCATGGACAGTAGGTGGTGTGACGGTCTCTGGCAGGAGATGCTGCAGGATGCCGGGCTGTATGCGGAGTTTGTCTATTATCTGGAGCATCATGCGCCGGCAGACAGGATGAAGGTGGAAGGATATTCTCTGACCGATTTATATGTATGGCAGATGGAAAAGTATAATTTGCGCAGGGATTCCGGCAAGAATACGGAGAGCTGTAATAAGGAAGAAATGATTCTCCAGGCGTTATGGACAATGGCAAGGATGAAGAGAGAGCCGGAAAATTATATAAAAAGCCTTAATGCAGGAACCGGAATGGATAAACTATAAGAAAAACATGGAGAAGTTATGAGCAGAGCAGAATTTATTGAAAAATTGCAGCGCGCCTTGGCAGGAGGACTAAATAGCAGCCAGGTTGCAGAGAATGTGAGATATTATAGAGAATATATTGATTGTGAAGTAAGCAAAGGAAGAAGAGAAGGGGAAGTGATTGCGCAGCTTGGTGACCCAAGGCTAATTGCCAAAAGTATTATCGAAGCGAATAAACGTGCAGGTGCGAGCTATGGCTCTAATAAGGAATACGATGAAGAGATGGCGTCCGATACGCAAGGCTGGAATGAGGACGGACAGATAGCTCAGGGCAAAAGGATTATGCTGCCGGGATGGCTTGTAATGCTGATTGTCACTGTGGTAGTCATTCTTTTAATCGGGCTAGTGACTTCACTGCTTTCCGTCTTTGCGCCTGTTATTCTTGTAGGTTTGGTGGTTGTGCTCATTGTGAAGGTGTTCCAGAGCAATTCGCACTGAATAAGCGGAAGGTAAAACAAAACAGACCATTTGGGTAAATGGTCTGTTGAGGGGAGTATATAAATAATTATATATAAGGGTCTGTAGATAGAAAGTGAAGGGTTGCTCTATCTACAATTATTATTATATACATTTTTTGTAAAAATGCAAGGAAAAATAGTACTAAAGTCCCAAGCGTTTATTTGGTAATTTTATATAAAAAATTAGTACTAAAGACCTATATGACGGATTGAATATTTTTTTTGTGTTGCTGCAATACTATTCCTGTAACAAAAATCAATCAGGAGGTATTTGAGATGTCTAAGAATGATTATAACCAGAATTCACAGAATGACAAGCAGCAGGACAAGGCAAACAATTCCAACAGCCAGAACAATCAGAACAGCCAGAAGAACAATTCTAAGAACACTTCCGGCAACAATGCTCAGGACAACCAGAAAAACAACTATTAAGCAGCAGTTTCATAATGCTTAAGCAGAAAACGGTATGGTCAATTTTGGCTATACCGTTTTTTGCGATTGTTATTTATCCAACTTTGGTATAAAATGTACGCGTAGGCAATGAGCAGTGCCAAATTGTAAGATGGCAAAATGGCTGCATGCAGCCAATTTTGACGGATTACAATTTGATAGGGCGAAGCCCGCGAGCGAAAAGGAGTGAAGCGAATTTGAGCACGCACTGCGGAGTAGAGGAAAGAAGCGAAGCGAGCGAAAAGGAGCGAAGCGGATTTGAGCACGCACTGCGGAGGAAGAGGGCGAGAAGGAGCGAAGCAAACATTTATATGGAGAGAGTGGAATATATTGCACCATGCCATTTTGGCCTGGAGGCAGTTTTAAAAAGAGAAATCACGGACCTGGGTTTGGAGATTGTCTCGGTGGAAGATGGCAGAGTAACGTTTGCCGGGGATGCGCAGGCACTGTGCCGTGCCAATATTTTCCTTCGGACAGCGGAGCGGGTGTTGATTAAAGTGGCCAGTTTCCATGCGGAGACTTTTGAAGAACTTTTTCAGGGGACGAAGGCTATTGCGTGGGGAGACTACATACCGAAGAACGGAAAATTCTGGGTGACGAAAGCGGCAAGTGTGAAGAGCAAACTGTTTAGCCCATCTGATATTCAGTCTATTATGAAAAAGGCCATGGTAGAGAGCATGAAGGGAGCCTACCATGCCGATTGGTTTGCGGAGGACGGTGAGTCATACCCCGTGCGTGTTTTCTTGAAGAAGGATGAAGTGACGATTGGGCTGGACACCACGGGGGATTCCCTGCATAAGCGTGGTTACAGAAAGCTTACGGCGAAAGCGCCGATAGCGGAGAATCTGGCGGCAGCGCTTATTATGTTGACGCCATGGAAGAGCGACCGGATTCTGGTTGACCCGTTCTGCGGTAGCGGGACGATTCCCATCGAGGCAGCTATGATTGCTGCCAAGATTGCGCCGGGGATGAACCGGAGCTTCACGGCGGAAGACTGGGCACACATTGTGGACAGAAAGTGTTGGTATCGGGCGGTGGATGAGGCAGAATCCATGATTGATATGGATGTTGTGACGGATATCCAGGGATATGACATCGATGACAGCATGGTATCCATTGCCAGGGAAAATGCAAAACGGGCGGGCGTGGAGCATGTGATTCATTTTCAACGTAGAGGCGTGGAGCAGTTAAGCCATCCGAAGAAGTATGGATTTATCATTACGAATCCGCCTTATGGGGAGCGCCTTGAAGATAAGAAAGAGCTTCCGCGGCTTTACGGCATGATTGGGGAACGGTACCGGATGTTGGACAGTTGGTCCATGTATCTGATTACGGCCTATGACCAGGCAGAACAGTCGATTGGCAGAAAGGCGGATAAGAATAGGAAAATTTATAATGGTATGATGAAGACATATTTCTATCAGTTTATGGGGCCGAAGCCCGGGGGAAAGAAGTTTGAGCATTAGTGTGTAAAAAAGGGGAGTAAGGGAAAATGTTACAACAGAATAGACTCATGAGGAGAATGGCGGTATATTGTTTTGTGTTCGTAGCGACGGCGATGGGAGTCATGCTTTATTATTCCGCGAACAAGATTATTGTGGTGGCGGATGTGGCGCAGGATGAGGTTGTACATGCGGTACAAGACAATGGGGAGAGTAAGGCTGCGGAAGACAAAAACAGTATTACACTGGATTCTTCTAACAGGGCGGGCTTAAATACGAATTATTTTTGTATACCGATGCCGGAGAGTGTACGAGTAGAGGAAGTGACGATTGAGAACCACTATATGGACAGGGAATTATGGGTAAGTATCGAACCCAAGGAAATGGATGGACTGGCTGAATTTTATGAGGAAAACGGGGTATATGGCAATTGTAAAAATGTGTTGGGCGGTCATTTTGATGTGGAAAAAAACAGGCTATGCCTGCAGTTTAAACTGACGGATGTGTATGAATATCATAGCATTTTCGAGGACAATACGCTGTATGTAGAATTTGTGGCGCCGAAAGAGGTATACGATAAGATTATTGTGATTGACCCGGCATATGGTATGGAAGAGACGGGTGTTACCGTGGATGGCATAAAGGCCAAGGATATCACATTGAAAATTGCCAAGGCGTTGAAGGAAAAACTGGACGGAACGGATGTGAAAGTATATTATACCAGGATGGATGACAGCAATCCAAGTGCGGAGAGCCGTGTGAAGTTGGCAGCGGCGACCAAGGCGGATATGCTGATACGCATAGAAGTAGGGAGCGCACAAAGTTCCAAGCAGTATGGGACAGAGACAGTTTATAACAGTAGGTTTTTTATACCGGGTTTTGGGAGCGTGGAGCTTGCCGATTTATTGGAGCGGGAAGTAGTGACGTCAATCAGCGGCAAGGCTAACGGGCTTTTGGAGGCGTCTGAACAAGATACGGTTATCAATGATGCGACAGTACCTGTGGCGGCAGTAAAGGTCGGCTATCTGACGAACGCACAGGAATTTATCCTGTTGCAACGTGACGATTATATACAACGGATTGCGGAAGGAATCTACCAGGCGGTTGTAAAAGCTTATGACGCAAAAATGCCACAATAGACAGGATAATCTGGAGATGGAAAAGGACAAAGACTGATTATGGGAGATAAAATTATATTTGCCACCGGGAATGCCGGTAAAATGCGTGAAATCAGGGATATTCTCAAAGACATGGATTTGGAAATTTTTTCTATGAAAGAGGCCGGGATTGATATAGATATTGAGGAGAATGGTTTGACTTTTGAAGAGAATGCCATTATTAAAGCAAAAGCAGTTTCTGCATACACGGATGCCATTGTGCTGGCAGACGACTCCGGGTTGGAAATTGACTATCTGAACAAAGAGCCGGGAATATATTCGGCCAGATATCTTGGTGAGGATACACCTTTTAGTGCCAAAAGTAAGAATCTGATTGAGCGCCTGGAAGGAGTACCGGATGAAAAACGTACGGCCAGGTTCGTGTGTGCCATAGCGGCAGTTATGCCTGACGGCGAAGTTATCACTGCCCTTGGTACGATTGAAGGGCGGATTGGTTACAGGGAAGAAGGGGAGAATGGATTTGGCTATGACCCTATTTTCTATGTACCGGAGTATGGATGTACGACAGCACAACTTAGCGAGGAACAGAAGAACCGGATTAGCCACAGATACAGGGCACTTGAGGCAATGAAAGAGGAACTGAAGAAAAGGATTATATGATATATGAAGATATTGATTGTGAGCGACACGCATCGTTATAATACAAACTTTTTGAATGTGGTAGATAAAACGGGGCCCCTTGACATGGTGGTGCATTGTGGAGATGTGGAAGGAAGTGAGTTGCTTATTTCCGAGGCGGCAGGCTGCCCGGTCGAGATGGTGCAGGGCAACAATGATTTTTTTTCGAGGCTGCCTAGAGAAAAGGAGTTTATGATTGGCGGATATAAGGTTTGGCTCACCCATGGGCATAATTATTATATTGCTATGAACAGTGAAGTAATTAAACAAGAAGCCAGGATGCGCGAGGTGGATATCGTGATGTGCGGACATACCCATAAGCCGATGGTGGACATTGGGAAGGATGTGACGCTGATTAATCCGGGAAGCATCAGTTATCCACGTCAGGAGAACCGCAAGCCAAGTTATATTATTATGGAGATTGACAGTGCGGGTGAGGCACATTACACAATTAATTATGTTACGTAGGACAGACCTTGCAGCCGGTGAGTATTTTCATTTTTTAGCTGATTCCTGCGCTGTTTTATTGCTTAAACCTATAATTAAAAAATAATTGCTAAGTTTTAAAATTAAATGCGAAAAGAGTTAAACAAACTCTATCGCATTTAATTTTTTATATAAGAATGTATGTAAAAATGTAAAGTGCGTATGAGTTTTTCGGAACTCATACGCATTATTTTTTTGCAGAAAGCGAGGGAAAGGGAATGGAAGCATACGGTTATAAGGTCACGGGGAGCGCGGCAGTATTAAAGGATATTGCGGAAGTCGTAAAAAGCGAAAATATGTGGATCAACTGGGGAAAATTCAAAACTGGAGATATTTACTGGACGGGAAACGGGGACGGCTACACGGTCAATATAGACCATGAATTAAAAACGGTAGAACTGACAGAAAGATAAGGGGGCGAAGAAAGTGGCAAGAAGGTATAAACGGCTTGTATTTGCGGACAGGCAGCAGATCGAAGCAATGTTTAACAGCGGAATGAATGAAAAGGAAATAGCGGCAGCAGTCGGCGTTCATATCGCAACTATTTATAGGGAATTGGAGCGGGGAAAGATCATTGTTGCGGATAGTGTGAGATACAGCGCAGACACGGCACAGCGGGCGATCGGATAGGGGGACGCAATGAGGATATACGACGAACTGACAAAAAGCCCCGAAACGCTGGGCGCATTTCTGAAAAGCCTTCCGGTTTTAGATGCGCCGTGGGACACAGCTTTTCAAAAGACATACTGCGGGGAGTGCAAAACGGAAAGCTGCGACAACTGCCAAAACGAGAAATACCGGAACAATCCAGAATGGTGGCTGAAGCTGAAAGCAGAGGGGGCAGCAAATGAAAACAGTGGACTTTGAAAAAGTAAAAGTGGGGGATTTGGTAGAAGTACCGCGAACACAATTTGCACCAATGCGGCGCGGCTGGAATGGCTGGTTATTTAGCGAAGCGGTGGTAATTGACAAAGGTATATTCCCAAAGAGCAAAAGAAAAGCGATAAAGGTTGAAATGCGGACACCGAAAAGCAGTAACGACTACGGGACAATAAAAAAGACGTTTTACGCAGAGTGCGTATTTCAAACACGGAGTATAGAAACAGCAAGGCGTTTCATGCAGGCAGACGGCGTAAACAGCAAAGAAGAATTTTATGAGTATATAAAGCAAGACGACGTTTGCGGCTGCGACTGGATCAAATTTCTTGTAGACAAAGGATTTTTATTTTAAGGCTGAAAAGAACCGAAACGGGGAAGCAGTCCCCGTCCTGCAAGGTCGGCAACCTTGCGGCTGATGAAGGCAAGCCAACAGCCGGAGTACAGGGCATTGTGGAAAAATGGCAGCGGACGCGCCATGCTAGAGAGCGCGCAGACGGTCAACAGGTTTTCAGTAGCTTTTTAATGTGAAAAGCCACAACACAATGCACACGCCGGAAAGCGGGGTGGCAGGGCATGAAAGCGAGATCGCCACCTAGATAGTATGAGGACACAGACGACACGAAAGGACAATGAAAAATGAAAAAGGACGCTGGACTTTTCGGGGGGGGGTATTCCCGAAATGGTAAAAATACTTGAATTATTCGGCGGGATCGGATCGCCGCGCTGCGCCTTGCGAAATATAGGAATACCAGTAAAAAGCATTGACTATGTGGAAATCGACGAAAAGGCGGTTAGATCATACAATGCGATTTTCAAAGATGAATTGCAGAATAAAACGCAGTCGGTCGTGGGCTGGAATTTAAAACCGGATATTCTTATACACGGCAGCCCGTGCCAAGATTTTTCGATCGCAGGGCATCAAGGGAAAGCGACGGCAGCAGACGGCAGGATAAACAGAGGAAAAGGCGCAGACG
>CAJTQI010000016.1 GCA_910578645.1 uncultured Lachnospiraceae bacterium | reverse complement strand
GCGCGCGCCTATTCTAAAACCCCTACAACCGCAAAGCCCGAAGAAATCGGGCTTTAAGGTTAAAGCGGGGGATCGGGGGCAGCCCGCCCCCGTTGTAGGAAAACGAAGCGAAAACAAAAATTATTTAAGATATACGGATTTTGTGTGCGACAACGCGGGGCTTTACGTCCCCCGCCGCGATTGTGGACGGCAACTGCAACAATGGCTTGCTATGCGGCGGGGCGGTGAATGTGAACAACCTTGTTTCCAATGCGAACTGGAACATTTCCGCGCGCACGTTTCTATAAAAATGGATCAATCATCTAATGCACACAATCTAACGGAAGCCGAAGGCTTGAAATGAATACCCGACGTAGGCGGGGCAAGTAAGAAATTGAAAGCCCTAGAGGGAATAGAAAGGACGATCCACCGTGAAAACCTACAAAAATTTATATGAAAAAATCATATCGGAAGAAAATCTGAAAAAGGCGTTTTTCAAGGCAGCAAAGGGAAAACGGAAAAGAAAGGACATACAGCGCATACTTGACAACGTAGACGAACACGTGGCGATCCTGCGCGGGATTTTAGAACGCGAGGACTTCAGACCAGCACACCATAAGCCCGTACAGATCAATGACGGCTTCAAGATGAAAAAGCGTCATATCATAAAGCCGTATTATAAGTATGAGCAAGTCGTACACCATGCAATTATACAGGTGCTTGCGCCGACGGACAAAGAGATCGCACAGGATCACAGCTTGAAGAAAGTCATAAACCGCGGCGCGTATGAATTTACTTGCGGATCAGTCAAAGGGCGGGGCGCGCATTACGGGAAGCGGTACATTGAACGCTGGATCAGAAATGACCGGAAAAATACAAAGCATGTGTTAAAAATCGACGTGCGCCACTTTTTCGAGAGCATACCCCACGACAGGCTGAAGGAAAAGCTGCGGAAAGTGATTGCGGACGAAAAGACGCTGCGGCTTCTTGATCTCATTATCGACGCAGTACCGACAGGGCTTCCGCTAGGCTATTACACAAGCCAGTGGCTGGCAAACTTTTATTTGCAGGATTTAGACCATTTCATAAAACAGGAGATATGGGAACCGGAAAAGGAAAAGAAAATACAGCAGTATGCGGCGCGCATGAAACGGAAAGGTGCAAAGAATTTTGTCATACCGGACTATCTATGCGGCGTGAAGTACATGGTGCGCTATATGGACGACATTGTTTGTTTCGGCGCAAATAAGCGGGACTTAAAAACCGCGTTAGAGAGGATAGAAAGCTATTGCAGCAAGAAGCTGGGGCTGGAAATCAAGAAAAACAAACAGATTTTCCCGCTATCAAAAGAAATCCCGCTGACAGAAAAGGAACCGGCAACAAGGGAGCGGGCGAAAAAGAGCATAAAAAAGAAAGTGAAAGAGATCGGGCGCGCGCTGGATTTTATGGGATTTTTATTCAGACGGACGCGGACGACGATCAGAAAAGCGATATTGTACCGGATCACGCGCAAGGCGCGGAAAGTTGCAAAGAAAGAAAAGGTCAACTGGTACGACGCTTCAAGCATTATCAGCCGCATGGGGTACTTTAGGCATACGGACGCATACAACGTCTATCTGGAACGCGTAAAGCCCTATGTAAATATAAAGAAGCTGAAAAGAATAGTCTCAAACCATGAGAGGAAAGGAAGGTTACGCTATGGAAGTTAAGTGGCAGATCGGCGAAACCTACGAAACAGACCGCCCCGCAGACATTGAGAAGGGCGCGGATCGGGTAAAGGTACGCCGGAACATCAAGAGAGAAACACGCACAGCAGACAGCACACGGCGCAAAGTTTGGGTATATGAATATGCAAACATGACGCTGGCACAATTCGACACATACAAAGCGCAGCTTGCGGAACTGGAAAGCCCGCTGGCTAAACTTATCACAGAAAACAACACACAGCAACTTGAAGGCACAGCGGCACTTTATGAGGAATTGCTGGAGGTAAAAGACAGCCAGCAGGCAATCATGGAAGGGATCGCGGCAGTATATGAAATGGGGGTAAGTGCAGAATGAAAAATATTTACATCAAGTTAGTGATTGCGGGAAGGGACATTGCAACCATTCCCGCGCGGGACATTGTAGGCGTAGCCGCAGGCGTTATCATAAAAGGCGCGGAAAACGGCGAAGGGTATATCACGATCGGGGACGTACCGGAAAAGCACAGGGCGGCAGTTATCGCGGCACTGGAAGCGGACGGGTACGACGAACACGGCGAGCCGATCGAATAAGGAAGGGGTGGAGAATATGACATATACAAATGTATTCACAGACAAATATAATGCGGCAACGGGCGCGATCGTCGCGGTGCTGACCGCAATTTTCGGTACATACTGGTATGTGTTCGCGGCGTTTCTTGCGCTGAATGTGATCGACTGGATCACGGGCTGGATCAAGGCGAACAAAAAGAAAGAGGAAAGCAGCAAAGTGGGCGCAATCGGCGCAGTCAAGAAGTTAGGCTACTGGGCAGTGGTGCTTGTGGCGTTTCTGATTGCGTCCGTATTCGTACACTTCGGAAAAGATATGCTGGGCGTTGATTTATCGTTCCTTAATCTGATCGGCTGGTGGGTGCTTGCCATGCTGATTGTGAACGAAGCCCGCAGCATTTTGGAAAACCTTGTGGAACTGGGGTATAAAATCCCCGAAGTGCTGATTAAGGGGCTGGCGGTTACGGAAAAGCTGATCGAAGCCGGAATTGACATTTTAGGCACAGACGACGAAAAGAAAGAGCCGTCGGACGATACAGGCGGCAAAGCAGACAGATAAACACAGAAACGGGCAAACAAAGCCCCCGCACAGACGACACAAAGCCTTTGCGGGGGCTTTCTCTATTTTCAGAAAGGACGGTACAGCATGAGCGAGCATACAAAGGATTTACAGCCGGAGGAACTGGCAGAACTTAAAAGAAAGGTGGCAGGAATGGACGACGACGCGCTGGCAGAGTTTAGAAACGGCTTCGATCCCGACAAAATGGGATTTTATGGAGAGGAAGGGGCGGCAGAATGAACATAAACAGGCAGTATATAACAAAGATCAATTTCACGGATAAAAACAACGTGGCACGGATCAAATATATCGTGATCCACTACTTCGGCGGGCTTTCTACCGCTTTACAGCTTGCGGAATACTGGGCGCGGGAATATGCGGGCGCGTCGGCGCATTATGCCATAGGGCATGAGGGCGAAATATTCCAGATCGTAGAGGACGACGACGTGGCGTGGCATTGCGGCGCGAAAAGTTACAAACACGCCGCCTGCAGGAATACTAATTCAATCGGCATAGAAATGGCGGTAAAGAAAAAGGACAGCAGTACAAAGAACGCCACGGACAAAGACTGGTATTTTACGCCGCAGACCGTAGCCACAGCGGTGGAACTGACGCGCCAGCTTATGAAAAAATACAATATCCCCGCTGAAAATGTGATCCGGCACTATGACGTTACGGGGAAAATCTGCCCGAACCCGTATTATTATAATCTGTTTGAAAGCACATGGCAGACTTTCAAGGCAGCAATCAGCGCGCCGGAAGCACAGGACGCGGCGGCAGCATTAACGCCGATCATGGGGCAGGCACAGGCGACAAAAGAGCGGATCGCCGCCTATATCGTAAGCAAAAACCCGCTGGCGGCTTCCTATGCGGCAGAACTGGCGGCGGCGTACATAGAGGAAGGACGCGCCGAAGGAGTGCGCGGGGACATAGCCGCCGCCCAGTCCGTGATCGAGACGGGGAACTTCACTTTTGCCGGATCAGCAGTCACGCTGGATCAGAATAATTTCTGCGGTATGGGCGTAACAACGCGGGGCATGAAAGGAAACAGCTTCGCCACCATGCGCGAGGGAGTGCGGGCGCAAATACAGCACTTGAAAGCATACGCAACCGCCGATCCGCTGGTCGGGGATTGTGTCGATCCCCGATACAAATGGGTGGAAAAAGGCTGCGCGCCGTATGTGGAATGGTTAGGGCAGAAAGAAAACCCGAAGGGGAAAGGATGGGCGGCAGGCGCGGACTACGGGGCGAAAATAAAGCGCGTTTTGTCCGCTATGATAGAAAACACCAGCACGGCAGAAAAACCCGCCACAGGCGGCGCAGGGAACGCCACACAGGGCGAAAACGCGGCAGGGGTAAGACAGACCGCCGGAAGCCTTAAAATCATCTACACGGGCGCGGACGGCGTAAACTATCGGGCAACGCCGGACTATGCAGCGCAGGCGGCAGGACAGGCACACGAGGGCGACGTTTTCACGGTAGTGGGGGAAACGGAAGACTTCTACAAGCTGAAATCCGGCTGGTATATCACAAAGCGAGCCGATCTTGTGCAGTTTACGAAAAAAGAAGTCAAACGGTACGCAAAGATCATCTACACGGGCGCGGACGGCGTAAACTATCGGGCAACGCCGGACTATGTAGCGCAGGCGGCAGGACAGGCACACGAGGGCGACGTTTTCACGGTAGTGGGAGAGTCTGGCGACTTCTACGAATTAAAGGCGGGCTGGTATCTGACAAAAAGACAGGATTTAGTGGAACTGATCGAGACAGCATAAAACAGAGCAATAAAAACGGGCAATCTTGCCGCCACAGGGCAGCAGGAAAGCCCGTTTTTTTATTTTTCGTATTCCATAATGTCCGACGGCTGACAGTCTAAAAAATCACATATTTTACAAAGCACGTCGGTGGTGGTCGTTTCCCCTTTTGAAAGTTTTGCAAGCGTCGGCGCAGATACAACAGACAAAAGATCGGTTTTTTTCATGCCGCGCCGCGTGAGTAAATCAAACAGTTTATAATATTTCATCATACAGGACACTTCCCTTCATTTGAATTTGATAATATTAGCATACACTAATAAAATATAAATGTCAACATAAAAAATATTAAAGATATTTAATAAAAAGGATTGACAGATATATAAAAGAGTGCTAATATATAATTAAATAAAGCGAAATAAATATAAAATAATACTAATTTAAAGGAGAAAAACAAAATGAACAAAGAGCAGAGAGAATATATAAAAGCACAAGCGGAACTGGCAGCAGCGGAAGAGCAGGAAAGAAAACTGGAAGCGGAATTTCTGAAAAAGCGGGGATATGATGTAGCAAGTATTTATTGCATAGAGAATGAAAGCGAATTTGACAGATTGAATGAAGAATTTGCGGAAGAACCAGAAGAAAAGAAAGCATGGGATAGGGTGTGCAAGGCTAGAGATAAAAAGCTGGAAGCGGAAGAAAAATTGATACAGTACGCACTATCCATTATACCAATGAAAAAGGAAAGAGAGATTTTGAGAAAAGCAGCAAAGACAAACTGGAAAACAAGACAAGAAATGCTAACAATAGTTATGAAGTTAGATACAAAAACAGTTAGGGCATAAAGAAAGAAGGCGGGGCAGCAGCCCCGCCGGAAAGGGAAAAGGGAAAGAAAATGTTAGCACAAAATTTTAATGAGTTTGTAGAGGTTATGACGGAAGCAGAGAGAAAGGCACTGAACACGGAAGCGGGGCAGGAATTGACAGAAAAACTTCTGCAAATGAAGCTAGAACAAAACCCGAACATGACGGCAGAGGAATGGAAGCAGACAAAAAGCGAATTTATGACATTTATATTCTATATGTTTGTAAAGGAAACGCCGGAAGCAATGAAAGAACTGGGGCAGCACGTTTGGAATGAATTACGGAAAGTATAAAAGGCGGGCGGGGCAATAGTCCCGCCTTAAAATTTACCCATTGAGTAAAAAAGCTGTTGACATAGTTACTCAATGGGTATATAATATAATTGTAGCAAGGGAATAGCAGGAAAGGAGAACACAATGGAGAGTAACGAAATGACAAATAATCAGTTTAAAGGAATAATAAAAATGATTATGGCACTTATCAGAAACGACACACCGAAAGAGGAATTGCTGGAATACTTGCAAGAATTGATCGAATAGTAACAGAATAAAGGGACACACAAGGGCGGCACCCAAAACTTCCTGCTATGCCGCCCAAGTGCTTATATGAATAATAGCAGGGAGAAATAAGAAAGTCAAGGGGGCGAGGGAATGACAATAGAGGACGCAAGAAAAAGCTGCGGCATGTCGCGGAAAGACGTTGCGGAATGGCTGGAAATACCGTATAGGACATTGACGAACTGGGAGAACGGGGAAAGACAATGCCCACCGTATATAGAAAAGCTGATCGTGGAAAAAATATTGACAGGAAAAACAGAAAAGCAGGAAGACATGGAAAAGGGCGGCACTGTTTAGCCGCCCTTTGCTGACCGTTAATTTTGTTCTATATCAAGAAAGACAATTTTTAAGGAAGCCCCAAACTTTTTCCCGTCCTGCCCGCCGTATACTTGAAAATCATCTATTTTATAGGGGCGGTCGGCGTTTGTGTCAACATGGGGAACAAATTCCTTCGGGACATTCCCTATAATATAATCATTTACTTTTACATAATACGCCGGATCGCCTTCATAAAAGTATTTTTCGAGCGTAACGACGTGATCGCAGTCAAACGGGGGATCACGAAACAATATACGGCGAAGGATCGTCTGGCGTGATCGTACTTTTCCGCTTTCATTTGAAAATGTAACGCCAGCGACGGGGAAAGAAATAGATTTTGTATCACGATCAGCGGCAGGATTTACGGAAATATCACGCTGGGGCTTTCCTTCAGCAGCGGAAGCGGCGGCTTCCTGCGGATCGGATTTTGTTTTAAAGGGGATAATAAGCAAAACGCCGACAGCGAAACAAATAAAACCGACGAGGACACCATATTGAGCAAGACCAACAAAGCCACCGAGTAAAAACATGATACCCCAAAAAATAGACGCGGATTTTCTTTTCATAAATATGTACCTTCCTTGAAAATATTTGCCAGCCCGTAACTGCCGACCTTTAACACAATTTATCGCATTTAATGTGTTAATGTCAAGTATATTGCTGAATATTAGCATAAAAAAAGGGAAGCGATAAAGTGAAAATATACGATTATGGGGGCAAAAAGAATATATGCGGGGAACGCATACGGGAAGCGCGCGTCATTCAAAGAATGTCGCAAAGCGAACTGGCGGCAAAAATGCAAGTGGCGGGGATAACGATTGAACGCGACAGCATAAGCCGCGTGGAGATCGGGACACGTTTTGTCGCCGATTATGAATTGAAGATATTTGCAAAAGTTTTGAATGTTGATGTTGTGTGGCTGCTTGCAGATAAAGAGTAAAAACGCCGTAGAGGGGAACGCCTGCGGCGTTTTTTAGAAAGGCGGCACAGATGAAAGAAAAAGAGTTTAAACACATGACATACAATGACAGGCTGCGGCTTGACGCGCTCATAAGGGCAAAGCACAAGCCCAAAGAGATCGCGGAAATATTACATAAGCATATAAGCACGATATACAGGGAACTGGGGCGCGGAAGGTATATGCACACAAATAGCGATCTGACAGAGGAAGAACGCTACAACCCAGACGAAGCAGACCGGAAAGCGCGGGAAAATCTGAAAGCAAAGGGCGCGGGGCTGAAAATAGGAAACGACGTTAAACTTGCGAATTTTCTTGAAGATTTAGTGATAGAACAAAAGTATTCGCCGGACGCTGCACTGGCAAAGGCGCGGCAGCAGCAGGAAAACTTTTCTACTATGATATGCACAACCACTTTTTATTCCTATATTGATAAAGGAATATTTCTAAAGCTGACAAATAAGGATTTACCAGTTAAAAAGGATCAGAAGCGGAAATATCGGAAAGTGAAACAGTCGCGCCCCAGCAAAGGGGAGAGCATAGAGAACAGACCGGACGAAATAGACACACGGGAAGAAATGGGACACTGGGAAATGGACACGGTAAAGGGGAAGCAGGGCGTTACAAAGTCCTGCTTGCTTGTGCTGACAGAGCGGAAAACGCGGGACGAAATAGTGGCAAAGCTGCCGGATCAAAAAGCGGAAAGCGTCGTCAACGCGCTGGATCGGTTAGAAAAGAAGTGGGGCGATATGTTCTATAATGTATTTAAAAGTATAACAGTAGATAACGGATCGGAATTTGCGGACTATGAGGGCATGGAAAAATCATGCTGCCGCGAGGGAAAGAGGACTACAATATATTATTGCCACCCGTATAGCAGCTATGAGAGGGGAAGCAATGAAAATCAAAACAAGATGATCCGGCGGCATATTCCAAAGGGGACGGATTTTGACGACAAGACGGACGAAGAGATCGAGCAGATCGAAGGCTGGATCAACGAATATCCCCGCCGGACGCTGGGCTATTGCAGCAGCAAGGAACTGTTTGAAAAGGAACTGGCGGCGATATAATAACAAATATGTGAATATTGCACAAGAAAACAGCTCTTTCTTTTGTGCAATATGGAGAACCGGAAAAAATCGAAAAATCTTTCGCATTTAATGTTGACATTTTCAAATTAAAAAATAATTATAAAAAGTGGTTGACAAACCGATAGATATATTTTATAATTTATCTTGCGTTGTGAATGGAACGCTCACAGGTGCTTTTTTCGGGGTGTGGCTCAGCTTGGCTAGAGCGCCTGGTTTGGGACCAGGAGGTCGCAGGTTCGAATCCTGTCACCCCGACGCAGTTAGCACACAAGATGCATTGTGGCAACAGTTAATTACATATATGATATATGCGGGTGTAGTTCAATGGTAGAACACCAGCCTTCCAAGCTGGATACGTGGGTTCGATTCCCATCACCCGCTCTTTATTTTTATCGGGAAACCGCCGCTTTACGGGATTTCCCGATTTTTTATTGGTTTAATAGACAAAAATCTTCATTTAAACGATGTTTTGGCGAACAGTTCAGTCTATCCAATTATTAACCAATGCTTTACCTAATTGGTATGTTTCCCGTGTTTCTTTCAGCATACTTTCATAAAAAGCTTTTGCTGAGTATTGACGTTGCATTGCAATTTCTGCTCCTCTTTTTGTATAGAATTTAGTGTACAGTCCTTCCAGTTTGAATTTATATTCTTGAAAAAAAGAAGGCGTCAAATCATCCGTCCCGTCTGTTACATATCCATTTTCATTTAAAGAATACAATGGCTCATTAACTTGACCTTTATAAAAAATTGTCCGCGCAATTCCTATCGTTCCGGTTGCATCAATTTTATCAGAATCAAACAAGATTTTTTCTTCAATCTGTATGGGAGGATTTTCACTTCTAAAGCGATGTGCACGTATACATGAAGCTACTTTGTTTGCAAAATCAATGTCAAAGCCGTTTTTCATCAAAAAATCATGGGCCTTAATTGCGCCAACGGTTGCATGACATAATTGAGGATTGTCAAATTGCTCTTGACGCCCTATATCATGTAAAAGACACGCCGCTATTAGAACGTTATGGTCAACATCCTTTTCATATTCGGCGATGTTTAATGCTGTATATAGCACCCTGTAAATGTGGTCTTTATCATGAGCGCTATCCGACATGCAGTCAAGCATGTATCTTTCAATAAGCTTATACTCCTTTGTTTTCATTTTTTACTCCATTTCTGAGCTGTTTTTGGTATCGAGTTTGTGGCAAGCAACGCGCAGACACAAATCTCACGATTGAACATTTTAATTTTCAGTCTTTCTCTTCATAAAGTATAGTTTCCGTTGTGGTCAAACGTCAAACAGTATTTTAACCTATTATTATAACAAGCCACAAAATTATGATGTTTATGTCGGCTTATACCATTTGGACTATTGCATTTTTAGAACAAAATGGGCTATACTATGATGCGATAAATATTATATATGAGGAGAAGAAAGATGAAGAAAAAAGCACTAATGACAATTCTGCTACTATGCGTTGCTGTGGCAATGACGGCTTGCGGTGGGAATGGGGACACGGCAGAAGTCAAGGAACCAATGGTGACGGAAGAAAACGCGGAAGCCGATACCGAGGCTTCTACAGTAGATGAGGAGGCCGTGGAGTCTGAGCAGACTGAGGGGGAATCGCCTGAGAACGAGAAATCCTTTGAGGAAATTGAGATTGGGGCAGACGGTTCCGTCAATGGACAGGAATTTCCTATCATTGATGAAGCCGTACTCAGAGAAGATAAGAGTGATGATTATGGAGTGCACAGCATATCCAGCTACGACATTGACCAGTATATTGACGAGGATGGTAATTTAAAATCGGATATTTCCTCCGGGGAAAGCTTTTACTATGAGTATTCAGGACGGTGGGCTTACCCGAAGATTACACCTTGCAGATTCTTTGGAGAGTTGACATTGACGTCACGGACTGACGCTTCGAGTATGTACTCATCGGTAGACTTAGAAACTGGAGCGACGCTGTCATTTAATATATCAAGTGGTAAAGATGTGTACAACAGTTCTGAATACCAGATTGGATATGAGTTTGAAGATGGTCAGCCTAACACATACAACAGGGCATTCACTATTCAGACTATAGATGGAGAGCAGGATGTTATTAGCGATTACAGAGAGATAATGCTGTTAGAAGAGGAAGAGGAAGATGAGAATGGTGAGAAACTCGATACTCCTGAAGAAGTGATACATGGATTCTATTCCTATTATTTCACGGTTGGTAATTTCACGGTGGTCTTACAGCCTGAAGTCAAAACCGAACTCACGCAGGAAGACGTGCAGCTTATCGCAGACAACATTCGGCTTACTAACGGAATGGAGCGGTAACATGATTTGTTGTTTCGTGCATTAGTAGGGTATAATATACTTTGGACATAATAATTTTTTTATTTATTTTCCATTGATTTACAAATTATGATTGACAAGTATGGCAATCATATGGTAAAGTATAATCCGTGCTAAACAAGTACAGCTTTCGAGTTGTCATGTGATATGCGGCAATACGTGTTCGTAGCTCAGCTGGATAGAGCAACGGCCTTCTAAGCCGTGGGTCGGGGGTTCGAATCCCTTCGAGCACGTTGATATGGTGGGTATGGCGCAGTCGGCTAGCGCGCCAGATTGTGGCTCTGGAGGCCGAGGGTTCGAGTCCCTCTATCCACCTTTGCACGGGAGGGTGCAGGGATGTAGCTTTGTGCTATTTGTCAGATACCTTGTCGCAAGTTTGCCTCTGGTTCATCGCTCGTGAATATAATGGGCTATCGCCAAGCGGTAAGGCACAGGACTTTGACTCCTGCATTCGCTGGTTCAAATCCAGCTAGCCCAGTTTATGGACCACTAGCTCAGGTGGTAGAGCACTTGACTTTTAATCAAGTTGTCTGGGGTTCGAATCCCCAGTGGTTCATTTAGAAGAAACCATGAAAAATATATTAGTATTTAGCCGCTAGTTGATTGTTTGAAGTGGGTTGCCAGGGCGGTTCGTAAGGTATCTTCAGTAATTTTCTAAAAGAATCTATAACAAACTCTAATTCTGGAAAAGATAGGAGTTTTTTTTATTTCATTAAGAAAATTTTCCTTATAAAAATCATTTTGTGGGACAGGGTTCTTATGAAGGCAAATGGATATTTGCTGTGGGAATGGCATAAGGATATGGCGCTGTAGGCGGACAGATAAGTATGGAGGATGCGTAGGATGGAACAAACAAAAGAGAATAAAATGGGCGTCATGCCTGTCAACAGATTACTGATTACAATGTCGCTTCCTATGATGGTATCTATGTTGGTTCAGGCTCTTTATAATATAGTGGACAGTATTTTTGTATCGCGCATCAATGAGAATGCGTTAACCGCAGTATCGCTTGCGTTTCCCATTCAGTCACTGATGATTTCTGTGGCAGTGGGAACAAGTGTGGGAATTAATGCGGTTTTATCCCGGGCTTTAGGAGGAAAGAAACAAGAGGAAGTAAACAGGACGGCAGGAAACGGTGTGACAATCATGGCTGTCAGTTATGTGCTCTTTTTGCTGATTGGACTGTTCGCTACGAGAGGATTTTACTTAAGCCAGACAGATGATGCACAGATTGTGCAGTACGGATATGAATATTTGTCCGTGGTATGCTGCTTCTCTTTTGGAATGTTTATACATTTTACGTTTGACAGGCTCTTACAGGCGACAGGGAAGACAATTTATACGATGTTTACGCAAGGAATCGGTGCGATTGTCAATATTATCCTGGACCCTATTTTTATTTTCGGACTTTGCGGGCTCCCTAAGATGGGAGTGCGCGGTGCAGCGGTGGCGACAGTTATTGGTCAGATTGTGTCGGGTACGTTGGCATTTCTGATTAATAAGGCAAAGAATGATGAAGTACAAGTGAAATTGGAATCTTTACGTCTCGATGGCAGGATTGTGAAGCAGATTTATAAGATTGGCGTGCCGTCCATGGTTATGCAGGCTATCGGTTCAGTCATGACATACGGCATGAATTTGATTTTGATTTCGTTTACCGCCACGGCCACAGCGGTTTTCGGTGTATATTTCAAATTGCAAAGTTTTATTTTCATGCCTGTGTTCGGTATGAACAACGGTTTGGTGTCAATTTTGGCGTACAATTACGGTGCAGGCAGGAAAGACCGTTTTATTGAGGCATTGAAATGTGGCATCAAGTATGCGGTTGCAATCATGTTTGTCGGTTTGGTCATTTTCCAGACGGCTCCGGGTATGTTGTTGAAGCTGTTTGATGCTTCGGATTCTATGCTTACCATCGGTGTTTCGGCGCTTCGGACTATCAGTTATGGATACTTGCTGGCAGGGTTTGGTATTATATGCGGCACGGCTTTTCAGGCATTGGGACGGGCAGGTTACAGTATGATAGTGTCTATAGCAAGGCAGCTTGTGGTACTTCTGCCGGCGGCATATTTGTTGTCGTTGTCGGGAAATGTCAATTATGTATGGTGGTCGTTTCCTATTGCAGAGTTAGTGTCCATGCTTATAACCGTGCTTTTCCTGATACGTATTAATAAAGATGTGATACAGCACATCGGAGAAGAGGGGGTATAAAGTTTACTGTTCACATAAAGACAGATGAATATATTGGATAAACGGTAAACAGTAACCCGTAAAACATTGGACATCATTTTGTGAAAAAATATGTAGTGACTTTGTAAAATGTATATGATATAATAAGAGTCACGGAGAAGAATGTGCCCGGTTCTATAAAGAGGTGCATAAACGTATAATAGTGACTTCAAAGATTAGCCTGAGATGGAGTTTGGGAAGTACTGTATGATTTACCTGCCATATCTGAGAAGTGGATATGGCAGGGTCTGATATATGATAGGCGGATATGGCGGAATTGGCAGACGCGCTGGATTTAGGTTCCAGTGGGAGACCGTGCAGGTTCAAGTCCTGTTATCCGCAGTAGATAATGATAATTCGAGCCCGGTTTCAGCCGGGAAAAGCTTCGGATTTTTAATGTATCTATGGTACGAAAAGAAAAGTGGCGGTATCGTGAGTGATGCCGTCATTTTTGTCGTACATCTTTTCGAGTATTAATTAGTCATATATTTGTCATATCTTATTTTGGGGATGTCCATTCTTTTTTCAAGGTAACACTCATAGATGAACTACCCAAGTTTACACGAAAAAATACTCTTCACGGAATCTTGCGAGAAGTGCATGTTTTGAGAATTGTGTTTTTGCAATTTTCCTGTATAATCGAATTATGCGTATGAGGCATGAATCTATGGTTTTACCCGGAACACTGGGCGTGAGCAAGGCAGGACAAACAGCTTTTGACATGAAGGCGTTGGTACGGAACAAATTAAAAAGGTCATGCGGTTGGACGATACGGTTATTACAAAACATAAAGCAGTGATAGAACATCACAAAGAGGAGCGAAGATATGAATATAAAAAAAGAACTTGAAACGAAAGTAGGTATAGCAAACGGTATATATTTAAACAATATTGAAATTGACCCACTTACGATTAAGGCAATTATGATAAATGAAGTTGTTCCCTCTGACCCTTTACAGGATTTTTATGGAATCCCCGAAGCAGATTATCTGAAAACAACGATTCCTCTTTTGCGAGGAGCGGGAACGGATGTTAATTCTATACAAGACATATTACAAAAGGGTATCTATATCACAAATGCCGTAAAAACTCCAAAGACAGAATATACCATTGACAAAAGCAGTATTGAGAATAGTTTGCCCTATTTAGAGGCAGAACTTGCCTTATTTCCCAATAAAAAGGTGATTATGCTTATGGGAGATGTCGCAAAGAAAGCCTTTAACATGATTACGAAAAAGGCCACAAAGAAAAATGCGATTCCAGCCGTTTCCACCTATAAATTACGGAGTAACGAAATCTATTATGAGGGAATTAGAGTAATGCCGTCCTATATAATGACAGGGGGAAACATTCTAATTGAAAAATCAAAAGTAACAATGGCAACCGAGGACATTGCCACTATGCTAGAAATAATCAGGTAAAGACAGGAACATTCGTGGGGACAGCGTGTGGTTCGATTTTATAGCCCGGACAGGTATATTATCGAAGTAGTCGGAATGTAGTTGCGAGAAACTGAACAGAGCGATAAAGCAAATACAATCCAATATCGAATTGTCTTTTCTACCATTTAAGGCGCAATATATGTATGTGGTAGACGTGTTTCAAAAGATTGCTGACAAAAGAAATATAAAACGGAAACTTGTCAAGAAGACCAATCCAAAGACGGTTCGGAATAGATAAGATAACTATCAATGGATGTGCATACTCCGTATTTTTCTCTATAGCACTGTAGAGCCTCAAACGGAAATTCTTCTATGACATGTAAATATTCGGCGGTATCATGTAAGGAATAACACCCATGCTTACATGTATTTATAGTCCCCTCTTAGTATCTATAAATTCGTATGTCTTATTTTGGCCTCTTGAGACTGGAAATATCTTCAAGCATTTTCTCTGCTTGTCCAGGCTCTTTTTCGTAGTCGTTACGCGCTGCTATAGGTTTGAGGTATTCTGGTGTATCCGGGCTAACGTATTGGGGGAGGTTTGTCAATTCCTCAACGCGCTTTGTAGCTTCATATTTTCCCATATCGTTAAGCATCCCGTAATATTGTATAATTTTGGGGGATTCTTTTATTTCTGCATTCCTGTGGGCGATGTCTGTTTTGGTAGAATCTAGTATCATTCCGGAAGCAAGGCATTCCGTATCTATTTTAAGTTCTTTGGTGATTTTCATAACGTTAGTCATATTTGAGTTTACAATCCCTCTTTTTAGGATACTGTCTAAAGTAGTCCAAGGCATATTAATTGTTTCGCAGAACTTTTTTAGACTTCCGTATCTACCGATAATCATTTCTTTAATGTTTTTTTCTACTGCTCCCACAATCTTCCTCCTCCTTGTAAACTATACGATACAATGGATGTGTCGAAAAATCAAGATATATTTTTATTTGACTTAAGAAAATCTCGAAAATTCATAAACTAGGATTGACAGTCTTGATAATTCGAGTATACTAAAATTAGAATCATGAAAAATCGAGAAATGGCATGAAATATTTTGCAGTTTATGCAAGCTGTTTCAAATAAGTAAAATTATACAGGAGGGATAAGATGGGAAAGGAAAATATCGAAGCGAAAAAGGAATACCTGAAAAAGTATGAGGAGGCTGTGCGCCAGGCAGAGCGATGCAGACTTAGGATAGAAGAGATACGACTGCGCAGAATCATTGCGCCTGTAGTAAATGATGGCATGCCTCATGCCAAAAACAAATCCGATTTGTCGGGTTATGCGGCGATACTGGAGCAGGAGGAAAAAAGATATATGAAGTACAGGCACAATCGAGCCATGAAATGTAAAAAAATAACTGACCGGGTGGAGCGCATGGAGGATGAAGATGAAAAAGATATCCTGATATACAGGTACATAAAGTTGATGAAATGGTATGATATTTGTGACAAGATGGGATACAGCAGACAACAGGTATACAGGGTACATGAGAGGGCACTGAAAAATTTTTAAACTTGTTACGGAATGTTACATTCAACCTGTGCTATAGTGTAGTCAGTGAATCAGGAGATAGCTTCGGCTGTCTCTTTTATTTTTATCATAAACGACAGAGGTGGTGGTGATGGCAAGGTCAAGGAATCTTTGTAACAGGTAAATAGGCATCCTAAACAGGGTGCTTTTTTCATGCCATGGATTCGGGCAGGACATAAGGAGGGGAGGAGAAAATAATAAAGAGATATTGCAATTTATAGTTTTTACAGAAGGGGTGAAGTTTTGGCAAAGTCAATTATCGAAGGGCTAAGTAATTATTTCGTACAATGCCCGTTTTTAAAAGACGGGGCATTCCAGGTAAATGCGCTAGGGGGTAAACCGGTTGCGTATGATATTGAGCCGGTTGTCACATCTTTGGTCATACGGACCTATGTTGACGGGTCAACCGTCAGGCAGTACCAGTTTAATTTTAAAAGCCGCGAGGCCTATTCGATGGATAGGATTGTAGCGATTCAAAATGAAAGTTTCTACGAGGATTTATGCAACTGGATGGAAGAACATAGCATTTTGGGGGACCTGCCTGAAATGCCCGAAGGGTGTGAGGCACGGGCAATCAATGTGCTAGCCCCGGGACTTATGTTCGATGCGACGATGGAGAGCGCACATTATCAGGTTCAATTACAATTACAATATTTTAAGGAGGCACCAAAATATGAAAAATTTTAATTTACAGTTTTTTGCTGGCAACAGAAGCGCGTTGATTCGCAATAAGATTGCGGATTACCTGGAGGTGGACGGGAAAATGGAGCTGTGTGGCATCGGCTTCACAAAGCTTAACGAGTCGCCAGGAGCACAGAGTGATTCCACCACGTACATCAATGAGGCAACATCGTCTTCCGACATTATAGGGTATGATACGCAGTTCCCGTATGGGTTTGATGCGATACCATCACAGAAGGCGCTCTATGCACTGTGGAAGGATGGGAGAAACCATCACATCGGGGATGACGCCAAGCATGTTTATGTGCGGGTGGAACTATTCAACCCAATCGGTATGCCATCGAAAGAGAAAGCTGAGTTTACGGCCAGGCAGTTTGTTGTGTGCAATGAAGTAAATGATTTCACAGGAGAAGGCGGACAAAAAATCAGTGCATCGGGCACTCTCAAAGCTGTTGGTGACCCTGTAATGGGCAAGTTTGACACGGTTTCTATGGTCTTTACGGAAGGGGATTTCAAAGGCAAATACGATGTTGAAGACGATGAACCTGTTTTGCCCGACAATGAATAGCAAATAGAAGCATCTACTGAAAATGCAAGCTGACTTGTAAGAACAGCGGACATTCGGGACAGCGCAAAGTATCACCATGGCTTTGCGCTGTGCTTAATACTATGGCGACTGAAGGAAGATTGAAAAATAACAATCATGTACTGTTTTTTCAATCACGAGTTTGCACCGGAGCCACAAACTCGAAATCGCAGAGGTAAATTTGAAATTTAGCTCGCGACCTTCGCAAAAAATGCTCCGGTATGGAGGAAAGAAATGAATATTGAAATCAATGGGGCGACTTTGCAGGCTGACTTTATGGACGCCGATTTTATGGAGATATTTGAACCGGAACTGTATAAGGTGCAGGACGGTGTGAATAACTGCAAGGCTATGAAAGACTGTAGTGTGGCAGCAAGGTACAAGGAACTGAACAGATGTGTGGAGGATTTTTTTGACGCGGTTTGGGGAGCAGGTACGTCGGGGACAATTTTTGAAGGAAGCAATCATGTGATGAGGCATTTGGAGGCGCTGGGGGAAATCAATGCAGCATTCAAGGCGGAAAACAAGCAGCTTAGCGATGCGTCAAATAAATATGCACAGCGACAGTATAAAAACGGCTTTTATTCCGGGCAAAGGCACCAGGGTAAAAGGAATAAAGAGAAACCGAGGAATGGACGGACATGAATCTTCTGCTTGATGAACTTCCATATTCCGTTGTAATTGCAGGCAAGGAAATGCCTATCAACGCGGATTACCGGACTGGCATATTGTTTGAGCAGGTTCTGGATGATACGGGCATGGAAGACAACGAAAAGCTAGAGGCTGTGTTGGAGTTGTATTATGGGGCGGATATTTTTACACGGCTGACTGACATAGATGAGGTACAAGAGGCGCTTGCAGGAATTATGTGGTTTTATCGCTGTGGAGCGGATGAAATGACAAGGGATAAGGGCAGAGATGGTTCGTCCGCAAAAGAGGTTCCATTTTCTTATACATATGACGCCGGATACATATACGCTGCGTTTTTAGAGGCATATAGTATCGACTTGACAAAGAACAGACTTCATTGGTGGCAGTTTCGAGCCTTATTCTTAGGACTGCCGGAAACAGTGCTACTGTGCAGAATTATGGGATACCGCACTATGGAGATTCCGGCCAAAATGCCGAAAGCACAGAAAGAATTTTACCGCCGGATGAAACGGGTATACAAACTGCCTGAGACATCCGGACAGACGAGATTAGAAAGGGAATTGGAGTCCGCCCTTGCAGAAGGTGGCGATATTACACAATTTATGGAGTGGGGGTTTTTGGATGGGTAATGACGAAGCATTAGTCTTTGATACAAAAAAAGACAATTCAAGATTTAAGGAAGGCTTGGACGGGACAGGAAATATTGCACAAAAAGGGCTTAAAATGACCGGAAAAGTCTTAGAAGGTACAACGACAGGGCTGACGATACTGGAGAAAGCCTCTATCGAGGTCACTTCAGATTTTGAAGCAGAAGCAGGGCTGACGGAGGATGAAAAAGCCAATTATGCTGCTATGTTAGGTGACCAGGAAACCATGCAGGGAACGGCAAAGGACGTTATAAAAAAAGCGCAGGGGATGGTACAGCGGCAGGATGTTTCTAATGAAGGCGGATTTGAAGAATTGTCCGGTTCCTTTGGGGATGTGGCAGAGGAACTTATTATGTCTCTTGTCACAGGAATATTGTCCTATGCTGATGAAATAAGCACGGCTACTATTGTTTTGATGGGTAAGCTTGCGGAGGGGATTGCCAGTGTGCTTCCAATGGTCTTGCAGCATGGGGTAGATATAGCCCTGGAATTAGTATGTAGTATAGCCAAAATAATGCCTGCGCTTGTCTATTTCCCCTCAAAACAGTTCGAGGAGGAGTTTGGACGTTGGTTGATGCCCGGAGCAATGCAGGGTGTGAAGAGGTCTATGCCAAAAGCGTTGAGGGATATGAAAGAGCAGGCAGGGGAATTGATTGCGCCTTTACGTGGGATGGTGGACGCTTCTATAAATGCAGTAGCGATGAACGCGTCTGGTGCAACGGGAGTAAGGGTATTAGCAACGGCGGGTACAGTGGTGTATAACGATAACCGCCAAAGTCAGGAGAATAACTACCATGTGCCTGTAGCTTCGGCTTCGGAAGTGAATAAAGCACAAAGAAAAGCATTCCGTGATTTAGCAGGAGGTGTTAAGTAATGAGGGTAAATACGCTGAGGATTGAACTGACATGCAATGGGAGGACGCTTGTAATGGGTCCGGGTGAAGATATCGATATTACAAAAGTTTCCGGGCTGGAATCATCGGAACTTGAAATAAGCACGTCGGACAACGCACTTTTGGACGGGGTTTCCGTAAATGGTAAAAAAATAGGTAAACGCACCATTCACATTGAGGCAAAGTTCAGAAACAGCCGCAATAATCCGGAAAACAGGGCGGCGGTCATAAAGTTTTTTAACCCAAAATACGAGGGGAAAGCCTTGATTACGAATATGGGGATTTCCAGGAACATTGAATATGAGCTTGAAGGGTGGACTTTTGTGGAACAACGCAATTTGAACACCAGGCTCGGTATTGTTGTAGACCTAATCTGTCCAGACCCTTATATGCTCAATGTCGATAACTTTGGCAAGAATATGGCGCATTATACGGCACAGTTCCATTTTCCGTGGCATAGCCTGGCAAAGCGTGCCACGAATAAGAACCAGTACCCGGAGATGGTAAGGGGACTGATGCTAGGAGGTATAATCACCGGATATAGAACATTGCATAAGGAGGTGGCACTTCCCAATGACGGGGATGTCCCGACGGGGGTACAGATACAGTTTGTGGCAAAACGTGGAAATGTGAAAAATCCCAAGATAACAAGTATAAAGACAGGACAATTTATGCGCGTAGTCTGTGATATGAAGATGGGTGACGTTTTGTTAGTTGACACGGACATGCATCATCAGATAGTGGAGCTTAACGGGGTGAACTTTTATCATCATATAGACAGGCAGTCGGAACCTTTTGAGTTGAACGTGGGGAACAATTATCTTGAATATGACGCGGATGAAAATTACGTGAATCTTGATGTGAATTTATATTACAGGCCGAAGTATTTGGGGGTATGATATGCGACTGATAATATTTGACAAGGATTTTAATACAATTGGCTCTATCGGGGTGTTTAATACATTGCTTTGGTATAGACGTTATTACAGTCCAGGTATGTTTGAGCTTCATATTCCGGCCAAGTATTTTGACCTGGTTAACAGCGGGAAATACCTGTACAGGAATGACCGGACGGAATTGGGGGTAATTCGGGAAGTTAATTTTAACCGTGGTGAGAAGGGACAAAAGACCGCATATTGTAAGGGTTATTTTTCGGAGCAGCTTTTGGATAATAATGTGATTAGTCCAATGTTTAATCAGACAGGAACCCCTGAAGCATTGGCTAATTCTGTAATTGAAAGGTATATTATAAATCCTCGTGATACTGACAGAAAAATTAAACATATTCGGTTAGGAGAGGCACAGGGCAGCGGGGGTACTACAACTTTACAGAGCACTGGTGACTGCGTAGGAGAACGCTTATACGACATGTTAAGGACACAGGAAATGTCACAACGGCTTGTGTTTGACTATTTGGGTAACACCCTGGTGTATGAAGTATGGAAAGGTCTCGACCGTAGGGATACACAGAAGGAGAACAGTTGGGCTGTATTTTCTGACAGTTTTAAGAATATTAAAAACGCGCAGTACCATAGGGACGAATCCGGTTATAAAAACGTTGCATATGTGGCAGGAGAGGAGGCTAGCAGGAAGATTGTCGAAGTGGACATAAGGAGAGATACAAGCGAAGAACGCCGCGAACTATGGGTGGATGCCAGGGACTTACGGCAACATGCCGATGATGTAAACTATACAGATGCACAGTACTGCGACCTGTTATACCAGAGAGGGCTTGAAAAGCTTGCAGATTTTGAGATAGTCGAGAAGGTAGACAGCGATGTTGACCCGACTGCAAACTTGGTGTATGGGATAGACTTTGACTTGGGTGATTTGTGTACTTACCGGTATAGTGATGTGAATATTGAGTGTTCAAAACGGATTACGGAAATCCAAGAGGTGTTTGAAGGGCCGAAAAGGACTTTAAGCGTTGTTTTTGGTAATGACAGCGCAAGAGATTTAAAAAAAATAATAAAAAGGGAAGTGATGTAAAATGGCTTTAAGATACGGATATTTTGATTCTGATATTGTTGGGGTAGACGACGAGGGAATGCCGATTTTTGACAGAGCGGAAACTTCCGACCTGTTTGCTTTGCTTTTTGCCAGTCTAATCAGTGATGGCGTATTAGCGTCGCCCTCCACATGTTTTCAGGTACGGGCAGTCGGTGATGGGCTGAATATTGAGTTAGCTCCGGGATTTGGCATGGTGAAAGGACATTTTTGCTATAATGATGAAGTTTTTCCCATGTCATTAGAAGCAGCTCCACAAAAGTACAGCCGTATTGACCGTGTCGTTATGCGGTGTAATTATCTTGAACGCATGGTAGAGATTATAATAAAACATGGTGAGGAAGCTGCTGTTCCGGTACCGCCTGAACTGGTAAGGCCGTCGGCGGGGGACTATTATGAACTTTGCCTTGCAAATATCAGGCTTACGGCGGGTCAGACACTGCTTACGCAAAG
This sequence comes from uncultured Lachnospiraceae bacterium, assembly GCA_910578645.1. Lineage (GTDB taxonomy): Bacteria > Bacillota > Clostridia > Lachnospirales > Lachnospiraceae > UBA3282. Next base: position 16,193 of record CAJTQI010000016.1, on the reverse strand, counting down.
CGGTATCACCGATACAAGAGCGGACAGTTCTGTATGCGGATATATTACACAGTTAATCGACCATTTGGACACATCTGTCTTTTTTGCTCAGTTTGAACAATTCTATGCAGAATTTGTGGAGCGGGCCGATGGGTCTTACGGTCAGTTTGTTAAAGATATGCAAGATTATCTCGATAACTTGGCGGATTCCGGAAACAGTCAGTTGGGAGAGATTGTAGAAACGTTGACTGAATTTGAGGAAAATTCGGAGTTACAGTGGCAGGAATGGTTTGACCGGATTAAACAGTCGCTAGAGGCAACCGAAAATGGGGCAATGCTGTCGAAGATACTCAGTTTAATCAATGACCTTTATGGCATTGCCACGGCGGATGATATTTATGCGATAGTTGACGGTACATATGTAGATGATAATGATAACGAAAGTGGTATTTTTGAATCTTGTACGGACCAGGATATATATGCAATAGTGGATGGGACTTATGTGGATTCAGAAGATTCTGAAAGCGAGGTAGAATAAATGAAGGTAGTGAATACAAATAAACTAAATTTACTGTGGACATATGGAATATTGCCCATAAAACATGCGGTGGATAATGTAAAATTGAAGTTGGCCAATAATTTGGTGACAACGGAGGAAGGATACGGGCTTGACGCACGGCAGGGGCCTGTTATTCAAAGGCAGATAGATGAGATAAATGGCAAATTAGATAATAAAGTATATGCCGAAAAAATTTTAGCCGGAAAATGGAACTGTTCTCAAACTGCTGCCGCCTATACAATAGGAAATATTGACATACTTCCTGAAAATATTATTTCGATAACCGGAATTGTAAATAATGATAGTGCGTTTTTATACTCATACGCTTACGAAAACTATGTCGCTCTTGGTATACGCTATGTTGGGGCAGGTGCAATTACGAACAGAAATTATAGGGTTATAATCCAGTACAGAATCTAAATTTTTCCACATAGTTTTATTTATATGGAATGAGTCTTGTGGATGTTGTTACATAAGTATAACTAGATGCAGATATTTTTATAACCGTTCCTTTACGAACTGGAATATTATAAACGGCAGGAATTGGAAGATTATTGCTTGCACTTCCATTCCTATGATTTGCAACTACTACGTCATTTATTTTTGCTGTTGCAATTCCTGCGGGTGTTACTGACGTAAGACATAGGAATAATATTCCGTCAATTTCTGTTATGTACTCCGTATTAGTTGTTATATTATGCGAAAATGGAATAATAGCATTTTCATAATCAGGATACATGCCTAATTTGCCATTTATCTGTCTAACATAAAAAATGAACCTTTATATATTATATCAAAAGGCTATATACCCATTTACATTTAAGGGCGGCACCAAAGCTTATCCTTCATCTATTTCCAGAAATTAGTCGCCTTAAATATATTGGTAGAGAAAGTTGAAAAATTGTATCTGGTTATGGAGGAAATTCATAATAGGAAACCTGAAATCCGGTCAAACAAAGATAGAAAAAAGATAGTCACGCATGATAAAGCACTTATGCGGTTCTGTAATATGGATGCCGCGTAGGTGCTTATTGTTTGGGAAGAAAGGAGTAAAAAATGAAACAAAAATTTTTAGCATTTATTGGGGTGGCGGGTAGCTGGATTATTTCCCAATTTGGTGGTTGGGATGCTGCACTAGGCACGTTGCTGATTTTTATGGGAATTGATTATATGACGGGGCTGATTGTTGCCGGAATTTTTTGCGCCAGTGAAAAAACGTCTAACGGAGCACTGGAAAGCGGTGTTGGATGGAAAGGACTCTGTAGGAAAGGGGTGACACTACTTGTTGTACTGGTTGCGTGCCGGCTTGATTTGGTTATGGGCTCTAATTTTATCAGGGATGCCGTAGTAATCGCTTTTATTGTAAATGAAACTATCTCAATAATTGAAAATGCGGGGCTGATGGGAATTCCCATTCCGGCAGTTATTATAAAAGCCATTGAAGTACTTAAAAATAGGGCAGAAGGTGAAGGGCACTGAAGTCTGTACTTTTAAAATTGCATTTCTGTAATTATCCTGTATAATGGAAGCAAAAGAAAGAAGAGTGTATTTAGTATTTTACCCGGAACATTTGGATGTCTGGTTTGGAATATTAGAAATAAATTGAAAAACAGAGTTTATAAACTGTAAATCCCAAAAATGTTTTACGAAAATTGAGCGGTAGCAGCGAAGAAATGGAGAAAATATGGAACTGATAAAAATAACACAGGATAACCTTGAACAGGAGCACATTTGCTGTGCCATTTCAAACAACAAAGACATTCAGGTAATGTCTAAAAAAGCATGGCTCAAAGAAAGACTTGACGAGGGGCTTGTATTTTTAAAAGGCAATGTACGGGGTAAATGTTTTATCGAATATATTCCAGCCGAATGTGCATGGGCGCCAATTGAGGCGGAGGAATACATGTATATTGACTGTCTATGGGTATCTGGTCAGTATAAAGGACATGGTTACTCTAATTTGCTCTTGGACAACTGTATAGAGGACAGCCAGGCAAAAGGCAAAAAGGGACTTGTAGCTTTATCATCCAAAAAGAAGATGGGATTTCTCTCTGACCCTAAGTATATGCGGTATAAAAGATTTGAGGTTGCCGATACCGCTAACCCATATTTTGAATTATTATATTTCCCTTTTGATAAAAGCGCGCGCAAACCTCATTTTAGAAAGGCTGTAAAAGAACATGGGGATATGGATAAGGGCTTTACTTCATACTATACAAACCAATGTCCTTTTACGGCCAAATACGTTCCACTTTTGGAAGAAATAGCAGCGGTACGGAATGTTTCTTTTAAAGCGGTACATATCCAGACGAGAGAAGAGGCACAAAGTGCACCGACGCCATTTACAACGTTTTCTCTTTTTTATAACGGTGAGTTTATGACACATGAAATTTTGTCCGAAAAGAAGTTTGTAAAAATTTTGGAAGAAAAGGGACTGTAAAACAGAAGACGGTTTATTTCTTACGGAAATAAAGTTGAGACGATTGCACAGAGGTGGCAGGAAAAATGATGGAAGAAAACATACTGCTTGATAATATGGACAAAATTCATACGACCAGGATGGGCGTTGAGCGAATAAAAAGAAATCTGAAAATAGATACGGACGACGTAGTCGAATACTGTAAGAATAAGATTTTAGAGAAAAACTGTCATATCTATAAGCAGGGCAAGAACTGGTATTGTGAAGTTGACAATATTAAAATAACGGTTAACTCATACAGTTATACGATTATCACGGCACATCCGATATAATCAGGTGTGCCGTACATGGAATAAAAGGTTCACTTAATGACTCTAAAGGGAGAGCAGATGCAGAGTGCTCTTTTAGCCTGGCAGAATCACGATAAACACGCTTCCGCCTGACGGATTGTCGTGGACGGAGATTTTTCCGTGGTGTGCCGTGACTATTTCATAAGCAATTGCAAGACCTAACCCGAAGTGCCCTTTGGTGCTTCGGGATTTTTCTGCCCGGTAGAAGCGGTCGAAGATATGCTTTTTTTCGTCATCGGATATACCTATACCGGTGTCGGTTACGGAGATTTTGAAGCTTGCCCTGCGCTCTTTATGGTAGGACAGGGCAAGACAAATCTGCCCGCCTTCGGGCGTATAGCTGATTGCGTTATGCAGTAGGATGGACAAAACCTGTGCGATACGGTTCGGGTCACAGAAACAGCGTGCAAGCGGCGCCTCGGGAAGGCGTAGAGACAAGGTTATATTTTTCTGTTTGCATAAAGGCTCGAAGGCTTCGTAGGCATTGAGGCAGAGTGTATCCGGCTCCGTAGGTTTGCGCTCGATGAGGAAACGGTTCATGCCGGAGTGGGCTAAGGTGAGCATATCGTCGATTAGGTGATTCATGCGCTTGCCTTCTTTGCGGATTGTCTGGGAGAAACCATGTCTTTCGGCCGGTGAAGCGCTCTGGCAGCATTCGTTGCTGGCCAGAATAACGGACAGCGGCGTGCGCAGCTCGTGGGATGCAGCGGCGACAAACTGCATCTGCTTTTGGTGGTTTTCTTGAAGTGGTTTTATGAGCTTGCCTGTAAAAAACCATGAAAAAGCGGAAAGCGCAAGAACGGCAGAAAAGTCAATCAGCGTAAAGAGAATGCGTTGCCGCAGGATTGTCTCACGCAGGGAGGCAATGGAACAGAGGATAACGATTTGCGATATGGAATGGTTTTTCTCGATATTAATGCGGGAAGCATAGTAAGTATCTCCTGTGGAGTGGGAAGAAAATTCATATTCAAAGTGCCAGATACCGGAATAGGCATTGCCGGTAGACGTCAAGCGCTCTACTTCAAACGTAGAGTCGTATATGTTAAGGCTTTCTTCTAACAGAGATTGACTTAATAGGTCATTATGGTTTCGCAGGGAATTATAGAGAAAAGGAGAACCGTTATCCGTCACAAATATTGTATAGCTATTCTGTGTCTCGATTCTGGCAAGCCACTGTATCGATATGGACGTGGATTGCTCTAAGCTTGCAGCAATTGTGCTGATATCATTTTGAAAAGAACGGAAATTGTTTTCATGCAGGTTTTTCTCAGACACGTGCAGATAGAAAAGAGACATAATGACCGTGATAGCGGATGTACTTCCCGCGCATAATAAAGTAAAAAGCAAATGTGCTTTGCGAAACATGACGAGGGTTCTCCTTAAGTTGTAGTTGCGGCAAGTCCATAACCGACGCCGCGGATTGTCTTAATCTGAAGGGAGCTTCCTACGGTTTTCAGACGGCGGCGCAGGAAATGAACATAGTTATCCAGGTTTCCGCCTTCCACGTCACTGTCGGGACCCCAGACTTTCAAGAGAAGAGTTTCTCTGGAAAGAATCTGTTCCGGCGTGTGGAGGAAGCTTTCCAACAGTTCACCTTCCCGTTTAGAGAGCGTGCTGCTGCCTGTAGGTCCGGTCAGGCACATTTCCTTGCCTGCCCATGTGATATCATGGTAGGTCAGGAGGTTGGGCTGTGCGTTTAATAAGAGGGAACGCCTTGTGACGCATCTGATTCGCGCCAGCAATTCTTCAAAGTCAAAGGGTTTTACAAGATAGTCGTCAGCGCCCAGGTCAAGTCCCGTGATTTTATCCTGCAAAGTGCCCAGTGCGGTAATCAGGATGACCGGAGCGGCGATAGATTTGCCGCGCAGGGCAGCCAGCACTTCGGTGCCTTCATGATAAGGCAGCATACGGTCTAACAGGATGACGTCATAGATGTTCTGGTTTCCATAATAGAGCGCTTCCTCGCCGTCATAGCAAGAGTCTACATTGTAGCCCTGTCCTGTTAGCTGCCATGTCAGCGCTTTATTCAAATCTTTGTCGTCCTCAGCCAGTAATATACGCATATGCCTTGTCCTTTCTGTCAGATTAATATTTTTTGAAATAGCTTGTCCAAATTTACCTTCAGTAAACAAAGGAATACTTTATCATCATATCACATGAACCTTTAAAGAATCTCTAAGAATTTCTTAAGATGTTTAGAGGAACTTTAGAGATTGTTCTGATATGCTGTCTGTATTCGGAGGAATACAAATTATTACACGATTCCGGAGAAACAATGAATCCATCGGATTAGGGCGATAAGTGCTTTTTGGCGTCTTAATCCCAATAAGAAACAGAGAGGGGATGTATGATGATAAGAAATAAAGTGAAGAAAGCAGCCGGTCTTGTGCTTACGGCATCCATGGTTTTTGCCATGGCAGGTTGTGGAGGCGGCAGTGACAGACACAATATTGGAGGCGAAGGAGAAAGTGGCACTACAGGTACCAAAGAGAAGAATGAAGGCGGAAAAAGTGCGGATGAAGGCGTAAGCGCCATGGGGCGGTATGTGGAGGAGGAGACTGACCTGTCGGAGAAGATAGACTCTCATCCGATGGACTTGTGCAGACGTGCGGACGGAAGTATAGTCATCTTAAGCACGGCAGGTTTCCTGGTGTCCAAAGACCAGGGGAGCACATGGGAGGAGGAAACGCCGGAGTGGCTTGCAGAGATTAATGAAGAATACTCCTATATCCCGAATATGTATATGGCGCCCGACGGCACGGTAGCATTTATCCATAGCGTAAATAATGATGACCCGGAGGATTACAGCCAGGCGTTGGAACTGATTTTGCCGGATGACACACGAATGCCTGTGGAGATGGAGCTGTCCGAGGATGAAATGTATCCCAGGCAAGTGGCATTCATGGATGACATATTCCTTGTAAGCACATTCAGAGGCGTCTATGAAGTACGGCGGGACGGCAGTTATGAGAAGGTACTGGAATTGGATTATAGTCCTCAGTGGATATGGGTTAAGGATAATATGCTGTTTATGGACAGCGGTGGCTGGGACGAAATGGAGCTGCCTTCTGTCTATGATATGGATGCCGGGGAATATATAGAAGATGAGGTGCTCTGGGAGTTTGTGGCCGAAAATTACAAGGACAGAGGGTACAATGGAACGGATTACGCCGATATGTATCTTCTCCCGGGAGAGGACGGAGCAGTTTATCTGGCAGGCAAAAAGGGCATACACCGCCATGTGATAGGCGGCAACATGATGGAGCAGATTGTGGATGGTAATCTGTCCATGCTAAGCAATCCTTCTTATGCAATTACCGATATGATGGAGTTGGAGGAGAATGTATTTTTGATTCTTTTTGCCAACAGCAAATTGATACGGTTCACCTATGACCCGGATATTCCTTCGGTGCCGGAGAATATGATGACGGTTTACAGCCTGCGGGAAGATGCGAACATCAGGCAGGTGATTTCTCTCTATCAGATGGAGCATCCGGACGTTTTCGTGTCTTATCAAGTGGGCATGGGTGAAGGCGATTCCGTGACCAGGGAGGACGCCATTAAGAAACTCAACACAGAGCTTATGGCGGGAGAAGGCCCTGATTTACTGGTGATGGATGATTTACCGCTTGATTCCTATGTGGATAAGGGAATGTTGCTTGATTTGACGGACTATCTGGCACAGTACAGTGCAAAGGAGCCCCTTTTCGATAACGTGATTGAAGCATTAAAGCGAGGCGGCAAAGCGTACGTGGCTCCCGCAACGTTTGGTATCCCTAAGATTGTGGCAAAAGCAGAGGGTGCGGAAAATATGACAGACTTGCCCCATGTGGCGGAAGTGGTGGAGAAGCTCCGGGAAGAATATCCGGGGGAGGACATCATCGGCATCAGCGGCGGCAAGGGAATCTTGAAAAGGTTTGCTGCCACAAGCGCCCCAAGATGGGTGACGGCAGAGGGCGTCATTGACAGGGATATGATTGGAGAATATCTGGAACAGTGCAAACGTATCCTGGATGCCCAGTTGGATGGCTTAGACAATGAAATCAAAGACTACTACGACGGATGGGTCGTACGTATGGAAGAACTTTGGGGAATACCCGGTGATGAGAATGACCATCCGATTTATCTGGAGATGATGGAATATATCGGCGATATGCAGCAGATTATGGCTGGTTGGACAGATAGCCAGTATGATTATGTGCAGATTGCATCCATAGACCGGACGGAAGGGTTGGAGAACACGAAAATAATGCCCATACAGGGAGCCTGCAGCCAAGTGTTTAAACCGCAGACAATGTTGGGAATCAGTGCGGCGTCAGGGCAGGCGCAGGAGGCGAAAGGCTTTATGGATGCCTTTCTGTCAGCGGATGTGCAGTCTTTGTACGACGGTCTTCCTTTGAACAAGAAGGCGTTTGACATCCAGTTTACGCCGAAGGAAGATTACCTGGGTGAAAACGGAGAGTATGGTTCCTGGTCCACCAGCGACGGGGACGGCATGGTGATTGAATATACAAGCTACTGGCCTTCGGATGAGCAGATTGCCTCCTTCAAGGCGGAGCTTGAGGCGTTAAACACGGCTTATGTTCCTGACAAGATGTTGGAGAAGGCTGTCTTTGACCAGGGCGTTATCTATATGAGAGGCGAACAGTCGCTTGATGAGGCGCTTGACGAGATTGAGAGGGCCGTGGCGATTTATATGGCGGAGTAGGCGGGATGCTGTAAAGGGCAGTCTTGCTATAGGCAGACAGTTGATTAAAAAGCGGGGGATTGTTACAGCCCCCGCTTCTTCAAATCTTTTACTAAGTCCACATAGAACTCCCGCACATCGAATCCCTTTATATTCTCTCTGTTTAAATCAATCATATCACCGTGGGATATGCCTCGGCCCTCCGGGACGGTGAGGCAGATAAAATTGCTCCCCCATTTCATGCTGTCTACAGATACCAGGCCGTCGTTTGCGCCGTCGAAATGTTTTACCATAGGATAGGACATGTTGAGGGGGAATCTGCCGCTTTGGGCACGGTTCATCTTCGTGCCTACGCTCTGGTAGTAAACTTGCGCATCATCCGGCATAAGTGTGTTCAGTTTGCGGCAGCAAGAGGCGGTCAGGTCGTGCACGGCTTCCATGAAGTCCGGATTGGAATCGCCAAGCAGAGACAGGGCGGCATTGTATTTGGACGCGACTTTTTCACATATTGCGTCAGAGATATGCTCCAACAGATAGTCCGCGAATATACATCCTCTGTGAGGTGTGTTGATGGTGGTGAGGGATGCCACATAGGGCGCGGCGCCGCATACGGATATGGCGTGGCGGCTGTCAAGGCCGCCCTTGGAATGGGCAATAATATTCACTTTTTCACACCCGCTTTCTTTCACGATTTGCCGTATGCGCAGCGTGAGTTCCTCGCCGCAGCAGGCCACGGAAGCGGCGGATTGTTGGTTGCCATAGTAGAGGAGCGCTCCGTTTCTTTTTAGTTCGGCCGGAATACGGCCCCAATAGTTGAAGAAACGGAAATCCCGGAAGAACACGCCGTGGACGAGTAGGATAGGATAATGGGTCCGGCATTCCTGGTTCTCGGCACGCACCCGGTTGAGCAAGAATTTTTCGTTTTCATAGACGACTTCGTTTTCCGTGATGCGGATAATCCTGTACAGGACATAAAGGTGTACGAGGGGAACCATGCCGCAGAGTGCGCCGATGACGCGCCACTTGACGCCAAGCTGGACGGAAGTGAAGTAGAGCCGCAAAATACCGTTCCAAAACAGCACAAATTCCACCAGAAATACAAGGGACAGGTGCCGTAGCCACACAAGAGGGTGGTTGAATCCGATGCCGCCGCCGGAGGATAACCCGGTAAAAAGGGTGGCTGCACAGTAGACGAGCTCGGCCGCTGTCGTTGCCAGGAAAATCTGTAGCAGCGCTATGCCGTCCTCCAGAATCTTATTGCGGGCAGTGGAAGTTTTTTTTATTTTAAAGGTAGGAAAAAAATTGATATATACGATAAGAAGGTAACAGATAATCTCCGCAGCCGTACAGGCGGGTGGCATTGGTATGCCAGAGCGTCCGGCGTAGAAGCGGTTGGCGCAGAAGAAACGAATACTTAGTGCGGTGAGTATGATGAGTGCAGATAATATTTTAAAAGGAATCCGGCGTGATATTTTCATAGTCTTCCTCCATAAGTAAAATAATGCTATGAAATAATGGGGTTGCAGTTGCAAAATCTGTGTACCTTGGTATACTGTTATATTGTATGGATGTCGGCAAGAGCCGGGAATGTGGGGCGTGCCAACCTGCTAACATCGTAACAAATCGACTATTTTATTGCAAGTTCCGGTAACTAATTTACAAACTTACATGATACAGGATGGGCTTTGGTATCGGATTGAAAATCGGAAATTTTTAATCACGGGAATGGAGGAGAAATGGCGAAGCAAGGGGCAATGACCCGGGAAGAGCGGATGGCGACGGAATCCATCGGTAAGCTGATGGTGAGTATGACTTTTCCTGCAATCCTGGCGCAGATTATCAATATTTTGTACAGTATTATCGACCGTATTTATATCGGGCATATGGAAGGAGTGGGGGCGAACGCGCTGACTGGCGTGGGCGTTACTTTTTGCATCACGGTGTTTATCTCGGCGTTCTCTGCTTTTATCAGCAATGGGGCGGCGCCTCTTGCCGCGATTTGGCTGGGGAAGGGAGACAGGGAACATGCGGAGAAGATACTGGGAAACAGTGTCAGTTTTTTAATGATTTGTACGGTGATGCTGATGGCGTTTTTCTATGCATTCCAGAGGCCGCTTCTATATATGTTTGGCGCCAGCGATGCCACCATCGGTTATGCGACGGACTACCTTTCCATCTATCTTGTGGGGACGCTTTTTGTGGAACTGGCCCTTGGCCTGAATGCTTTTATCATCTGCCAGAGCCAGGCGAAGACAGCGATGTTTTCGGTTCTTATCGGGGCTATTGCGAATATTATCTTGGACCCTATCTTTATTTTTGTGTTACATATGGGGGTCAAGGGAGCGGCCACGGCGACGGTAATCTCACAGGGCTTAAGCGCTGCGTGGGTGATGGCGTTTTTGTTGGGGAAGAAATCATCGCTGAAAGTGCGTAAAAGCTGTATGCGGTTGGATGGAAAAATTTTGGGGAGTGTTTTTTCTTTGGGCATTTCTCCTTTTACGATGAATGCCACGGAAAGCTTTATCAGCATTGTTTTAAACCATGGTTTACAGGCGTATGGCGGCGACCTGCACGTAGGGGCTATGACGATTATGCAGAGTATTATGCAGTTGTTCTCCGCGCCGATTAACGGATTTACCCAGGGGATGACGCCCATTGTCAGCTACAATTACGGTGCGAAAAACTTTGACAGGGTGAAACTGTTGTACCGGTGGATGATTGGGATGTGTTTCGGATTTCGTCTGCTTACCACGGCTACGGCAATGGTTTTTCCCGGATTCTATGCAGGATTTTTTACAGAGGAAACAGGACTTGTGACGTTGACCGGACAGGTCATGCCGGTTTTTATGGCAGGTATGCTCGTGTTCGGCCTGCAGAACGGTATTCAGCCCACGTTCTTGGCGTTGGGGCAGGCGAAGATATCTTTCTTTATTGCAGTGCTTAGGAAGATTGTTCTTTTGATACCTTTGGCGATTATTTTGCCGCGTTTCGTGGGCGTTATGGGCGTCTACCTGGCGGAGCCTATCTCCGATTTTTTGTCTGCGACTACCGCGACGGTTCTTTTTATCTTGAATATTAAAAAGATACTGTCCGAGGAATCGCTTGCCAAAATACGGTAGAGGCAAGGCGTATTTGGGTGGTGTCTGATAGGAGCTGTGGGATGTATTAGGCGGAACCGTTTTGCTATGATGTTGTCAAGAAGTTGAATAGGGTGCTTGACAACGGGGAATGCTTATGATAAATTATGTCACAAGTTAAGAGGGAGTAGTTATCCTGTGTAGGCAACATACCCTGACATTTCGTCATGTTTACACGCTTTCTGTTGACAGGTGGGCGCAGTAACCCACTGTAGAATATGTATGATAGAAAGAACGAGACTTTTAGCATTATATAATGCCGAGGGTCTCTTTTTGTATTCCCGCGGGCAACATACCATGTGAGCGTGTTTACATGCATATATGACGACTGCCGCGGAAACAAACAGATTCAGATGCCGGAGACCTTTGCATTGGGAAAGTACATTGCAGACAGAAGCACAGTGCTTCGGAACGGAGGGAAAAAGGATGGAAGTTGTAGTGCAGTTTGTGTTGTTGGTGGTTGGGTTCATACTTTTGGTGAAAGGGGCGGACTGGTTTGTGGAAGGAGCGAGCAGGGTGGCGGAGAAATTCGGTATTCCGCAGCTTGTAATCGGACTGACGATTGTGGCGATGGGTACGTCTTTACCCGAGGCAGCGGTCAGCGTATCCGCCGCGCTAAAGGGAAGCGCGGAGATTACCATAGGTAACATTGTAGGAAGCAATATTATGAATGTATTGTTGATTCTTGGGCTTACGTCCCTGATTACCCCGATTGCGGTACAGAAGTCCACGGTGAAATATGAAATTCCTTTTGTGGCTGTGGTGTCGGCTTTGCTTATGGGGCTTGGATGCACGGACCAGGTGGTCGGCCGTACCGACGGCTTGATTCTCTGGGCGCTGATGCTGTGCTATCTGGGATATCTTCTTTATATGTCAAAAAGGGGAATGGCTATCGTGGAGGAAGCGCCGGATGGGGATAAGCAGATGTCCATATGGAAAATGCTTTTGCTGATTGTAGCAGGCGGCGTGATGATTGTGGCAGGTTCGGATGTGGCAGTGGATGCGGCTACGGAGCTTGCACGTATTTTCGGAATGAGTGAGAGATTGATTGGTCTTACTATCGTTGCGTTTGGCACGTCTTTGCCGGAGCTTGTCACAAGCGCGACGGCGGCGATAAAAGGCAAGGCGGATATTGCGGTGGGAAACATCGTGGGAAGCAATATCTTCAATATATTATTCGTAGTGGGCACTTCCGCGTTGATTACGCCTGTGGCCTATGCGGCGAATTTCTTCGTGGACAGTGTGGTGTGCGTCGTTACGGTAGTACTCTTATGGGCCCTGGTAGTAAAAAAGCACAGACTGGGACGTGCCGGAGGCGCATGTATGCTTGTGTGCTACGGTGTGTATTTTGTCCACTTAATGGGGTAATTCCGGGTTAAATATAAATAATATACAAAATATGAAAATCACTCGAATATTTATGGCCAGGGCCGAAGAGCCGGAAAGAAATCTGCGGGTATTATGCCAGGAAGTAAATCTTGTATGTTTGTCGGGGGTTATACCTTGTGCTGACTGGTTTTATTTGGTATAATCGTATTATCTGACAGATGCCGGACAAGTATACTCATGTGTCCGCAGTATATCCGGTTGGGAGATTTAGCGGATAGTATTCCGGCGGTCAAAGAAGAAAACAGATAAAGGAGAGATATCGAATGAAAGGAAATATTGTTGTTGGTCAGTCTGGCGGCCCTACAGCCGTAATTAACTCTTCTGTAGCAGGTGTGTACGCTGCAGCTAAGAAGTTGGGCGTGAAGAAGATTTATGGTATGGTTCATGGTATTGAGGGATTTTTAGAGGACAGGATGATTGATTTGGGCGAGTACCTGGATGATGAGACCGGAATCGAGTTATTGAAGAGAACACCTTCTGCATTCCTAGGTTCCTGCCGTTTCAAGATGCCTAAAATCGAAGGACATGAAGACGTATATGAGAAGATATTTGAGATTATGGAGAAACATGACATTGAATGCCTGTTCTATGCGGGTGGTAATGACTCCATGGATACCGTGAAGATGCTGTCCGACTATGCGGCTGCACACAACAAACCGCAGAGATTCATGGGCGTTCCCAAGACCATTGACAATGACCTGCCTGTGACAGACCATTGCCCGGGTTATGGCTCAGCAGCGAAATATATCGCAACTTCTATCAAAGAAATTATCCGTGACAATGAGTCTTTCGGCGCTAAGAAACCTACCGTATGTATCGTTGAGATTATGGGACGTAATGCGGGTTGGCTGACAGCGGCTGCTGCTCTGGCTAAGGGTGATGACTGCCAGGGATGCGATGCGATTTACCTTCCTGAGAGAGTATTTGACATTGAGCAGTTTGTAGCGGATGTGAAGGAGCTTGCAGCGAAGAAATCTTCCGTAGTCATCGCGGTATCCGAGGGCGTTAAGGTTGCAGACGGCAGATATGTATGCGAGATTGGCAGGGAAGTGGCAGTGGATGCATTCGGACATAAGCAGATGTCCGGTACGGCTGTTATGCTGGCAGACAGGATTGCGGCTGAGACAGGGCTTAAGACCCGTGCAGTTGAGTTCTCTACTTTGCAGAGAGCGGCTACACATTTGGCTTCCCTTACAGATATCAACGAGGCGTTCCAGGTAGGCCATGATGCAGTGATGGCAGCAGAAGAAGGCAAGACAGGTATGATGATTACCCTTGACAGGAATGGCGACGCCCCGTATCAGTGTGGTACAAGCGCATACGATATCCATGCAATTGCTAACGTTGAGAGAAATGTTCCCGATGAGTGGATTACGCCGGACGGCAAGAACCTGACAGAAGGATATGACAAGTATGCAAGACCTTTGATTATGGGTGAATTGCAGCCGCTGTTTGTCAATGGACTTCCGAGACACCTTGTGAGGAAATAAGGACGTTATATTGGACAACTGTATACAATGAATACGAGGGTAGGACCCTTTAGAAGAGAAGCCGGGATTGCTGTTAATATGCAGTGATTCCGGTTTTTGCTTTTGCGCACGGGTACGCAAAACTTTTAGTCTTTTATCTGAACATTTATGGATAAAAGGTGTTTCTTGCGGTTATTATAATAAAAAGCAATGCAACAATTGTCCCAGAAATGTTGCATTGCTTCCTTATATTTTATATATCGGAGTGTTCTTTGGATACTTTATAGCTAAAATCAAGAAAATTGTATTTAACTCTTACCGAAGAGTCAGGCATATAGAAGCAGAGCCGATAACACGCAGATTAAAAATGCGGTTATTGGCTCTTTACTTGTTTTTATGTTATAGGAAAGTACACTGCAACATGGTAGGATTCAAAGTTGGCCGTCTGGCCAATTTTTTCGCGCGTATAAGCAGTCTTTTGAGTCTGCTTATGCAATGTTTGGTATTCTGCTTATATAATTTCCGTATAGGATTAGGGTGTCAATCATTTAAGGAGAATGCACAGTATTCTCTGAATCGTCGCTGTAAAGTGTCAGTTCTTATAAGCATACATTCAGATACATTTTGTCTTTATCATCCTGTTCAATGCACAGATACTGCTTTGTGACATGATAAGAAGAATGGTTAAATAATTCCATCAGAAGAGCAGGCTGCACACCTTGCTTCCAGGCATGGTAGCCAAAAGTTTTGCGCAAAGAATGGCAGCCAATGTGCTCGTCCAATTCGGCATACTCCGCAGCTTCCCTGATAATGCGGAAAGCCTGTGAACGGGAGATATGTGTCTGGGTTTTCCTGCCATTTGGGAAAAGATAACTGTCCTCATCGGTATTTCTGTATTCTTTCTGAAGATGGTCTAGCACTTCAAGCACATTGGCGTTTGCGGCCACGCTTCTTTCTTTTCCGGTCTTCTGCTCCACGATGCAGATATGTTCCCTGAAACAGTGTTTCTTCTTATAATATATATCTTTCCATTGTAACTGTAGCAGGTCACTAATCCTGAATGCTGTGTTAAGCCCGAGAATAATCATTGCATAATTTCTGTATGTGGGCTTTTCGGTCAGGTAATATTCTTTGAATTTTTTCAGTTTCTTTTCATTCTTAATTGGGTATGTTGTGCTCATAGTCAGTTCTCCTTCATATCTGTTTTATCTGGTGTATAAGAATTGTATTTTCATAGGTATTGTGCATTCGGTTCTTTGGTAAATGCAACATTTCTGGGACAAATGTTGCATTTACCAAAGAACCGGGCGCGGAATGTGCAGAGACAGTTTGCCACAATAAGGGAATGCAGGGAAGCGGCTTAATTTGAAAAAGCAATGCAGGGAGGTATCAGTATGTTAAGGCTGACGGTGAATACGGAAGAGTATCTGATGATTGGGGATGACATCAAGATTGTTTTCCTGGGAGGAAGCAGGAACCATACCCGGGTAATGCTTGATATTCCGAAGGAAGTGAATGTGCTTCGGGGTAAAGTGTTGGAAGCCAAAACGACTGACCCGGAAGAGAAGAAGAACTTTCCACATTATTACGCGGAACCGGGATTACCGGAGAAATACCGTAAGAAAAAAGTTAAAGTAAATAATTTGGCAGGAACCTGACGCGAATAAGATAAGGCTGATAGAAGAAAGAGCCGTATAAACAGGCAGGTATAGAGATATAAGCAGATAAAAGAATAAAAAAGATGAATGGTAATAACCCGGGGCTATCCTAGGGGCTTCGGGATTATTATAAATAGTCAGGCAGGCAGCCGGATAAGTGGCAATCCAAAGACAGCCGGAGACTGAGAATTTAAGTATCCGGAAGATAAACCCACATTATTGCGCTGCATGCATGATGAATTATATTCATGGGTATTGCGCATATATTTGGCGGTATCTGTGAAATGGAAAAATTAAATCATACAAATGCCGTAAATGGATTTACGGCAGGCAAACACAAGGAGGTAAATTTATGGTAGTACAACACAACATTACAGCGATGAACTCAAACAGAATGCTTGGATTGACAACAAGCGCACAGGCTAAGTCCACAGAGAAGTTATCTTCCGGATATAAGATTAACCGTGCAGCAGACGATGCAGCAGGCTTATCAATTTCCGAGAAGATGAGAAGACAGGTACGTGGCCTTACCCAGGCATCTGCGAA
>CAJTQI010000015.1 GCA_910578645.1 uncultured Lachnospiraceae bacterium | reverse complement strand
ACATTTTGTCTCGAGGTTGAGCCGGGGGCTTGTCCGTGGCCGCCTTGTCAGCCTTGGCCGGGCGGCCACGGCGGGCCCCCGTCCCTCCCGGTTCACCGGGCCCCGCTTTTTCTTCCTTGGGCTTGCGGCCCCGCCTGCCCTTGGGCTTATCCGGCTCGGGCGTTTTTTCTTTGGCGGCCTTGTCCTTTTTGGCGGGCCCCTTTTCCCCGGCGGCCTTATCCTCCGGGGCCGGGGTGGGCGGCTGTTCCGGTTCGGGTGGCTCGTTCTTTTCCACCTCCGCACGTCCCGCCGCCCGCTGTTCTGCCATGAGCTTTTCAATCTGGTCAGCGGATACACTCACCTCGCCGGGAGCACCAGCCGGGGCATCCTGGACGGGCGCATCCACGGCGGCCTGCTCGGGAATGTTCTCCGGGGCCGGGGGCTCCGGGGTGGGAGCGTCCTGGGCAGGAGCCCCCTCCGGGCCGGCATCGAACAAGCTGGGCTGGGGATTTTCCTCCGGGCTCACGTTTAATTTTTCGTCTGCCATTCGTTACCTCCTTTTTAATTTCGTGAATGTTGCACAAATATTGCGCTAAAACTTTGTTGCTATTTTTTCGCCTCCCTCCCGGCTATCCACGCAAAAAAGCCGCCCGTTTTTTCATGCCGGACGGCTTTCTGCGTAATGTGATAGCTCAAACAATATTTTTTTGTGGTTGCTGGCTCCGAAAAGCCTTGATATTACAGTGTTCCTATTAAAACTCATTCATACGATGTGGGTAAGCCAAAAATAAAGCCGCAAAGCCCATAATAAAACGAAAGAACAATATTTCCACCGGCTTAAAATCCGTAAGCAGGACTTTGGTGGATATGAAGGTCGTCCCCCATATAATGATTGTAAAAAGAGCCATCAAATGCTCGGCTGATTTTCTATTCCCCATTCAGCATCTTTCTCCTTTCTTCAACCTGCAAATCTGGGCACAAGCCGAAATTTGTGATTGATAAATTCCTGATTTTTCAATTGTTCCGCTATCCCCGTCTTTTTCCAAAAATATTTCACGATAAGTACCCGGTGCAAGCCCTATGAACCGGTTAAAATAATTTGTAAAATGGCTCTGGTCTGAAAAACCTGTCCTTATCGCCGCCTCCACAGGCGGTACACCTTTCGATAGCAGTTTTTTAGCCTCATTGATGCGGACTGTCTCAAGATACCGATACGGCGTAATTCCTTTTTCTTTCGTAAAGGCGCGAAGCAACGTTGACTTGCTCAATCCCGCATAACGGCATATCTGCTCTAAATAGATGCGCTGCGTGTAATGTTCCGCCATGTACTCGCAGGCTTTTTCAATCTCCTTCCTGCACTCCGGGATACAGCGGTGGGAAGGCTGTCCATAATTCTCAATCAGGTACGAAAGCAGGAATAACAGGGTTTCCTCTTTACCAAACTCTTCTTTTCCTTTCATAACCATCTCATGCAATAAGCCCAGGTGACAGGCCGCCTCATCATCATAAATAACATTTTTTGAAAACACCGGAAGCTTCCGTTTGCCTGTGACTTCCTCCGATAAATCAAGCATGATTTCTTTTGAAATGTTAAAGCCCCTGTAATCAAACGTCCCTTCATCACTCTGCACACAGCCATGGCTGTCACCCGGATTGAAAAGCACAATGCAGCCTTCTTTTATGCCATACTCTGTGTCCCGACAGGATAGTACACGTTTCCCTTTTTCCACAAAGCCTATGACATAATGCTCATGGAAATGGCTTGGAAACGGTTGTACAATCCCTTCAAACCGATATGCTTCCATCCTTAATTCGCCATCATACACCACTGTCCTATTTTCTTTCTTCATACGGATTACCTCCGATTTCAAATTTGAAATTTGTCAAGAGCTATCTTACCTCTTATTTTTTCCTGTGTCTTGTAAAATATCTTCATTTTACACTTAGTGAACGAAAGGGCATATGTCCCTTTATTCACTGTGGGAATAAAAAAAGATATAATACGAACCTGTACTATATCTTCTCTTCTTTCTCCACACCGCTCCTCTAATGCTTTGTCACATAAGGCAAGCGCATTATTCAAGTATAATTTCTTTTGTTTGAGAAATTATTTCATCTTTGTATTTGACCACATCAGCAATTACCTTTTTCTTCATTGCACGGATATATTTTTCCATATATGCAAAATCAGGAATATAGCCATCCATGTGATATTTGTATTCTGAATCTATAATTGCAGTATTATCGTCATTATGCATTATTGGTAAATTAAAGGTAACTGATTTAATTATGGATTCCTCAAATTTTGATTGTCCCCATGAAAACATAACAAAAGCATTTTGGACGCAAGTTATCAAATAATTTGCTATTTCAGCACTCAACTCCTTGTCCTTTAAAGCAAAAATTTTAATCTTATCCCCTGTGAAATAAGGTTGTTCCTGATAAAACATTGTAGCAGTATCTTGGCCAAATGAGATAGTATGTCCTTCATTTAAATATTGCTTGTCATATTCAATATATCCGCGAATACCATTATTCTGACTTGTTCTAACTACATATGGGTTCCCTCTTTTATAATCGTATATCCTAACTGTATTAGCATTTATTCTCTTTTTGGGAGTTTTAACATCAAATAAATCAGCTACACAAAATGTTTTCGTTTGCTTTTTTAGTGCTATTACCTTTTTATCTTCTGCATTAAGTTCATAGTCATCTAATCCAGTTGCAATGAGATACTTTTCCAACTCTGTTATTCGTTCCTGCACAATCCGTGCTATTCGTTCTTGCATAAACTTAAAGTTGGGAATATATCCTTTATGGCTATATATCTTAGAACTGTCTCGAATAGTTTTTCCGTCACTATCAACACAAACAGGAAGCTTAATTGTTAATGAAGGTAATTTATCAGTAGCATTCACAAGATATTCAGTAAAAAGTATCTGCTGCTTATTAATAGCAGCAACAAGATACATCAGTACCTCTCTTTTCTGAACATCACCCTTTAAAGTTAACGCTTTAACGCGCGTTCCGATATGAAAATCCTTACTCTGTACAGTTGCATAGAATAAACCTCTATCAGCCAAAGCAATGGTTTTGTTATGGTCAAATATTCGCCTATCCTCAACTTTACTTATATATTTTACAATACCGTTATTCGTATTTTGATGGCTTATTAGAGGAATATCTCCTGCCATAGTATTACCAATAATTAAATCTCTTCCCGTAGCAATATCAAACATTTCTCCGATAACAAATTCTTCAAAACGAATCATTAATTAATCTCACCTCTCATTATTGCACCGACTTTCCACGCAAGAAAATCCGCAACGACCTTTTTGAAATCCTGCTCTGTAGGAGTAATATCTATGACTTTATGCTGCTTAAATGTCCAGTCATCACCGCTATCAGTAATCTTATCTTCAACAAATATTTCATCAGTAATATAGTTACAATCCTTTAGTTTTTTCCTATTAAGAATAATATCTATGACTTCCTGATAGCGTTCAAGTGCATTTCCTGTGTCACGTAAATTAACCTCCTGACTTGACTTCTTTCTGTTTTGTCTTGTATATCCATCATCAGAGAAATCAATAAACTTCACATACTTGTTTACATCATGCGGCTTACCGACTTCAAACAAATATACTGCTGTTTGTACACTGGCTTTTCCCCTAAATATATCTGCCATATGAATACTTGCAAGCAAAGTGTTCTCTTTTAACAAACTTTTTGTATACGGCAAACCGTTTCCACTCCCTGCATTTTCCTGAATAAGAACACACGCCTTACCACTTTTCATACGGCTCAATGCTTTCTCCACAAAAATAAACCCTTTTCCAGGTGCAGAATATGGAGGATTAAGCAAGAATACATCTGCTGGAAAATCCTGACCTTTTTTATCTCCCTGTTCATAGGTTCCACTAAATTTCTCAAGGCTATCTACATTAAGTATCGTTGCTGAACCGTCTTTCATTAATATCATATTCAGGACAGCAAGAAGATATATATCAGGACGTATTTCACAACCTAACAGATGATACTTTTTTATATCTGAAACTTTATCAGCATACTTTTCCGGGCTTGTTTTAAACTGCTGTTCAGCATCTTTTAGCATCAACTTCATAGCTGAAATAAGAAATCCGCCTGAACCTGCTGCATAATCCCATACAAAGCTGTTCATATTGACTTCTGCTAATTTTGCCATAAATTCGGTAGTATATCGTGGTGTAAGGACAACATCATTTCTCTCTCCATCGGGAATATCTACCCATTCATTGAGAACATTGAATAGCTTCCCAGTAAAGTCGAGATGTTCAGCCGAAAGGAATGTAGGCATTATATTTTGCTCAACTTCTCTGTATACTGTTTTTAGCCTGCTTTCTATTCTACTTGTATCTTTAACAGAGCGTGGAACTTCTAAATTAGAGTGAAGAAGCACCCTCTCAAGCGTATTTTTAATGCTCTCACGCTTATCTGCCGGCAAATTCTTGGCGTCAAGAAACTCCGCTACCCTATTATAAATAATATACCCATCATGATTTTTCTTACCTTTATCACTTTTAAGGTCTGAAGTCACAAGCCCACTAACTAAAACATTTCCTTCTTCATCGTTAACGCCAAGTCCGGCCATTATCATGGCTGCTATCAGCTCAACCCTATCTCCCACAGCAATGTGCAAGTCATCATGCATAGTCTGATTCAGCGTTTTCAAATTTGATTCAATGGTATTCTCAAACTCATACGCTTTTCTCTCTCTTTCAGCATCTGTCAATAAAATATCCTTTAATTTCAAAGAGAGCCTTTTTCTATTTGTAGCAGTAAGAAAACTTAAATCGGTATAATCACCAATCTTTTTCGGAACGCCAAAGTTTTTCTTAGAAATCAACCAAGCTGATATCTCATAAATAGTATTCTCACCATCTTTATACCCATTAACGCCTATAGCAATGATTCGACTGTAGCTATCGGCATATTTAAATATGGCAGTGGCATAATGCACTGCACCATTTACAGCATATTTATAAATATTTTTTAAATTATTTTCTCCGTCCTTCTTTTGATTAAGAAGCGCCCCATTTTCATCTAATTTACAGAGATATCCTTTTGTTCCTTTGCACTCAATCATTACAGGAATTTTAATTGAATCAATTTCAATAAATAGTTTAATATCAGGATAATTTCCTCCCTTGCCACCTTTTTTTGATTCTTCGATTTTAAGTGCATCATCTATTTCCGAATCCATTTGTTCAGTCTTCGTTAAGTATTGTATATTATTGGCATTAAAATATTTTTTTACCCAATCTTCAATTTGTTCTTCTATACTAGATACATTTTTCTTTGGCATCATTTTACCTCATATTTTATCTTATTATGCTATCTCAGCTATCTTTTATTTGATAACTTCTTTCGACATCTATTTTTAATCAAGACTCATATGACAACCCTTTCAGTTCGTCCCTGCAAAAATAGAACTGCTTATATAATAACACTTTCAAAAATCATTTTCAAACAGGAACCTCCGCACAAAGATTTTGGGCACGGTCTCTCCTCCTTTTATTCCATCAATCGAAAGTTATAAGTATTTGTTTATATCATTTTGTTCAATTATTTTTTTACCTAATAATGTGATTGCCTGTCCGGGGCATTTGTTAATACAGCGATAACACATTGTACATTTATCACCGGAAACAGCGATTCCCTCTGTCATTGTAATATTCCCCATGGGACACAATTTCTCACATAAACCACAACCATTACATTTTAAAGAATTGATTTTTAATTTATCCGTATACTTTTGTATTTTTCCCCAAAAGTACAATCTTTGTCCAAACAGTCCCACAAAATGAGATGCTATTCCCAATCCCTCTTGTGGCGGTTTCCCATTTTTCAAATTGCTAACCGCCGTACATATTTTTTCTTCTGCTTTCTTGACTAATTCTTTATTTTTTTCAAAGCTACGTTTTAATGCCCCATCATCCCCAATACTATTTGGCATTTTCAAATGAAGCCCACCCATTATAACCGCACCGTATTTATTTAACAGTCGTGCCATTATTCCTGCCCCATCACCACTGAAAAGTCCCATTGTGGCAATAATAAAAACTTTTTTCCCCTTCCAAATATATCGATTATTAACAATATAATCTCGCAGTATTTTAGGAATATTACTGTATTGCACCGGATATCCTATCACTATTTCGTTACTCTCTTTAATCATTTCCAAAGTTTCATTATCTTCAATAGAAAATGAATTTTTACTACAATCATATTCTTTTAGAAACTTATCAACACAATATTTTGTATTCCCTGTACCGCTAAAATATACTCCTACCATCACCCATCTCCAAATTATAATTTTCTGATTATTTTATTATTTTAATTTTGAAATCATCGGCTTTATCATATCCATTAGCAAAGAAGCAAGCATACCCTCAGTGAACAATCAGCATTATTAAAAGTTATCAATCTATCTTATGGAATAGTATGCTTCCGTCTCCTATTACTTCGGCAAAAAACTTTCTCTGCTAAAGTAACTAAACCTAGTAAATTATATTTAAAATAAAGATACGGCGATACCTCCTTGATACCGCCGTATCCTTTGTGTCATAATAAAGATTACTGACCATGTATCCCTTTGTTCACTGGGGATACTTTCCGTAGAATAACAATTTCAGTGTTTCTGCGGCCTGTTTTATCTCTTTTTGTGCAATAATAGCAGATATGACAGCCAATCCGTCAATTCCCATAGAGCCAAACAACATAGCGTTTTCTGTACTGACACCCCCAATCACAACAATCGGCACATGAATAATTTGACGAATATTTTTTAATTCCTCAATAGATACAAAATCAGCATCTGATTTTGTCTTCGTCGGAAATATCGCCCCTACTCCCAAATAATCGGCTCCGTCCTTTACGGCCTTTACAGCTTCTTTAACTGAAATGACGGAAACACCAAGCAGCATTTTTTCACCGATAATCTTTCGGGCAACGTTAACAGGGATGTCCTTTTGCCCGATATGTACTCCGTCAGCGCCTACCGCCATAGCAATATCAATGCGGTCATTTATGATAAGCGGAATATTATACTTATCAGTAATTTTTTTAATATCTAACGCCAGATTATAATAATCCAAAGTGGAAATATTTTTTTCCCGAAGCTGTATCATCGTACAGCCGCCAATAATTGCCTGTTCTACTGCTTCAGACAAAGTTTTTGTACTCATCCGTACACGGTCTGTCACAAGGTATAAAGAATAGTCTGGTTTCATTTTTCACCGCCCCTTTCTTCCGTTAGTCCGTATTTATAGAGCTGATAAAAATGATGTGTGGGACCGCATCCTTTTCCAATATCAAGAGAATGTTCAATGGCCATTGTTACATAAGACTTTGCCTGTTCTACTGCATTATGCAAATTCACACCTTTTGCCAGTTGCGAGGCAATCGCAGATGAAAACGTGCATCCGGTTCCATGGGTATTTTTTGTATCAATCCGCGCGGTGTCAAATTGATAGATTTTCTTTCCATCAAATAAAACATCAAGTGCCCTACGGGCGGCATGTCCGCCCTTTACGATAACTGCTTTACAGCCCATTGCATAAATTTCTTTTGCAGCATTTTCCATATCCGCAACAGATTGTATGGTGCTTCCTGTAATTTTTTCAGCCTCCGGAATATTCGGCGTCAGCACATCGGCAAGCGGGATAATCGTTTCAATCATTGTTTCAATCGCCATAGGTTCCATAAGAGGACATCCGTTTTTTGCATACATAACAGGGTCAATTACGATATTCAAGGGATGGTAATGTTTGAGTTTCGCAGCGACTACTTTCATACAATCGGGAGTAGAAAGCATACCCACTTTAACGGCGTTAACGTCTATATCCTCAAAAACGGCATCTATCTGTTTTCCAATCATATCGGGGCTAATATCCTCAATAGCCATTACCCTACTTGTATTTTCTGCCACAACCGATACAATAACACTCATTCCAAATGTTCCATGTGCAGAAAATGTCTTTAAGTCCGCCTGAATGCCCGCCCCACCACTACAATCAGAACCGGCAATGCTCAATACGTTTTTCATTTGATAATCTTCTCCTTATTTTTCTTATTAAGATTAGTGTGTTAAAAGGACATTTTATAAGTTGCAAAGATAAATTTTATAAAATGTTCCCTTGTGTCTGTATCCAACATCTATTTTTCATTCATTTTCCCGCTTATAAGTCATATTCCAAAAATCAAGTTCAAGCAGACTAGCCTTTTCAAAAATATGGTCTAATTTTTCTTGCTCGATTACAGAAAGATTTTTACATTTTGTATCTGTCAAAATATACCACTTTTTACAATTCTCTGCATAGAAGTCGTCTGCGTAGTCGCATATAAAATCCCAATATCTTGACATGCGGCTCTCCGGCTCATTTGCAATTTTTCGGAAAATATAGCTGTAACTCAACAAACATGGAAGTACCGCCATAAGTATTTCCAAGCTATTTCCGCCCTCCGCAATTTCAAACAGAAAATCTATATAATTCTGATTTTCCGGCAACGGTGAAATTCTCTCTATATCATTGTCTGTCATGCCAAACTGTTCTAAATAGCTTAACCGTACCGCCGACTCTTCCTCTGTAACAAAACTTAGAATGGAATAATAAACCTGAATATCACTTAAAGTAGTTGCATGGTATATTGCTTTTCCATATATACGGGCATAATTTTTCAAATAGATACTGTCCTGTATCATATATTTCTTAAAACTCTCAAAGGCAAGTTCCCCACTTTTCAAATCCTGCACGAATGATGTATCAATACACCTGTCCCAAATATGTTTATTATGGCTTACAACCTCTTTCATAAATGACATTTCTTTTTCCTCCTACGCATAAAAAATAGAGCCTCCAAATCATTAGAAGCTCTTTCAAACACAATACGGCGTAAGAAATTGCTTCCCTACGCCGGTATTAGCCGACAGGTCCAGAGGTCAGGTCTTAACCTTTTTCAACTTGTTCAGTTCCCTCGCAAACACAAATCATATTTATTCAGTTAAAAAACATATTCTTAGTATAGACGATACGAAATTGAAAGTCAATATTACCCTTTTATTTCATTTAACATAGTGCAGGTATAAACTTGGCAAATAAATATAATCCTTCTGAACCCGCAGTGACTTCATGGGCTGTGCCTGCCTGCATGATGGATATTGTACCGGGTTCATATGAAATCATGTTACCCGCATTTACACATCTTCCGACGCCCCTTATCACCTCATGCGTCTCCAACTGGGTTTCGTGGATATGGTTCAAAATACTGCAACCGGGAGCAATCCGTACCAAATGATAGCTAAACTTCCCATCCGTATCTTTTGCCGTGATGATGTGTTTCAGCTCAACACCCTTAAAAGTCGGATGTTTCGACCACTCAATCTCCGCAAAGTCAACCTCTTTTTCCGGTAAAACTAATTTTCCAACATTAAACAATTCAAATGTATCCATTTTGGCACCTCCGATAAAATATGTAATCTGTCTTACATTTCAATCATATTCCCCGGAAGATGTCACGTCTTGTAAAAAATTGCCCTATATACCTTATTGGAATACACCTTACTTCTTCTACACCATTATGTAATGAACGTTTAGAGATACCTACCTATCTATTCATTTATTCCATTTCCCTGAATATGCCTGCATTTCTCCACCAGAAGAACTTTATAGTCTTTTTCTGCTGTTTTCTATTACTTCGATAAAAATCTGGCTGTTTTCCGCCATATGCACATCAATTCATATTTCTATATATTTCTTTGAATGGACATATTCTGATGGGGATACTCCGACAATTCTCCGAAAAACCTTGTCAAAGTGGCTCTGGTCATAAAATCCCATTTCTGCAGCAATCCTGCTGACTGTCCTTTCTTCATCCAGCATCCCCTGCGATTTGCGTATACGGTTCTGGATACAAAACTGGTGTGGTGTCATTCCCACACTGCCTTTGAATTTCCTTATCAGATAATATTTGCTGACAAAAATATCCGACGCCAGTGCCTCAATGGACAATTCCTGTTCCGGGTGGTTGGCAATTTTGTCTGCCAGAAATTTTATGTCTGCATCCATCTCCTTTAGTTCTTTATCCAAAAGGGCATAAACCGTCCACACAAATGACTGTAATTTTTCTTTCTGCTCCTTTCCAAAAATGCCCTGCGCAACCGCATCCCCTAACAAATCCCGAATAATCTTTCCGGCTACCTCTAAATCATTGTCTTCTACAAAAGAAGTTCCTATACACATAGACAACAGACGCACATCCTTTCCCTGTCGCACGGAATGCACAGTATAAGGAGGGATGATAAACACATCACCTCTATGGCACGCCACTTCTCTGTTTTCCAAATATATTACAATCGTTCCCTGCATGACCACTGCTAGCACATAATGTCTTACATGATTATGGGCATCAAAATGCTTGTCTATATTCTCTGACAACACGAACTCGATTGGGTATTTATCACATTGGTAGTATCGCATATTCCTCCCTGCCGGTTTTCGTCATTTAGCCTCCCTCAGTGAACAAAGGGTACACTTATTTCTGTAATCTCAGAATATTCTTTTTGCGCCACACTGGAATTAATTTATATGTTATCATTTAATTTGGCATATACATATGTATCTTTCCAAATTGCTTTTCCAGTTTCATCTTTCCAGAAATATACATTTTTTATAAAATGGGCTTCACGTTGAAATCCTAACGCTTCAAGCAATTTCCATGAACTCTTATTGTTGGGCTCACATTCCGCATATATCCTATGTATGCCATTTGAAAATGCCTGCCCGATTAAAGCCTTACAACTTTCAGCAGCATAACCATGCCCCCAATAGTTTCGATTGAATACATATCCCATTTCCATTGCTTCAAAGTCACGTTTTCCCATATATACATTCCCAATCATCTTGTGGGATTTTTTCAGTTCAACAGCAATCATTTCATCTGTACCGATACGCCATTCAAGATTTTCCTTTACCTCATCAAAGGTCATTGGTTTATATGGTTCATATTTCACAACTTCCATATCAGATAAATATTCAAATAAATCTTGTACATCTTCTTTTATGTATCTTCTTAAAATTAACCTTTCCGTTTCTGTTATAACTATTTTATTCCCCATGTCATTTTCTCCTTTCATGATACCCCCAGTAAATAAGTCCATTTCAGTTCCTGCAAAGCGCTTTCATTCCTATTCCTTCTGCTTTATTGTAATGCCGCAAAAGCAAATCCAAGCACTAAAATAGGTCCACTATCAGTCTTTTTTCGTAACTGATAATGGCCCTACTCAGACATCTGATATTCTATATTCTCTTATAAACTGAACGTACAGGTCTTTTAACATATCAATACCTCTTTCGTCCCTTTAGTTCCTCATACAGCACTCTATAATTGCCATACCGCACCGGACTGATTTTGCCTTCTGAAACGGCCTCCTTGACGCCGCAGGTAGGCTCGCTCATATGGGCACATCCCCGGAATCTGCAAAAGGGCTCATACTTCGTAAATTCCGGATAATACTGCCCCAACTCCTCCTTCGTGATTTCAGAAATATCTAGAGACGTAAACCCAGGCGTATCTACAATATAGCTTCCATCACCAAGCGCAATCATCTCCGAATGCCTGGTCGTATGTCTGCCCCGCTCTATCTTTGCACTAATTTCCCCGGTTTCCATGTTTGCCTTGGGTGACAGCCTGTTAATCAAAGATGACTTTCCGACGCCGCTGGGTCCTGCCACCGTAGTTGTCTTTCCCGAAAGCACTTCCTTTACCTGCTCTAAACCTTCATTTTCCAAGGCGCTGACAAACAACACCTCATAGCCGCAAGTCTCATAGGACTGCCGTAACGCCTCTTTTTCCTCCGGCGATGCAATGTCCTGCTTGTTGAAGCAGATAACCGTAGGCAGCTTTTGACGCTCCATACGGATTAGAAACCTGTCTAACAGATTAAAGTTGGGATTCGGCTTTACAATGGCAAAAATGATAAGCGCCTGGTCAACATTGGCCACCGCCGGACGAAGCAGCGCATTGCGGCGGCACAAAATTTCCCTGATATTGCCCGCCATCTCTCCTTCGTCAAGCACATCCACAAGCACATTGTCACCCACCAGGGGTTTTATATTGTCCTTCCTGAAAATACCTTTCGCCTTACACTCATAAACGCCATGTCCTTCCACGTGGACATAATAAAATCCGGCAATCCCTTTAATTATCTTCCCCTGCATACACCTGTCCTTGGTTTACATAATTTTTCAATCTAATCCCTATTCTTGGGTAAAAGTAATTTCCCTTTTCACCGTCTTCTCCTCGGAAGCAGCTCCCGAATTGACGGCTTCTCCCGTTGCCGGGTCCGTGGTTGTGGCCGCTTCCCGCTCCACAGTAAACGTATACGTAATGACACCCGTTGGCGCCTTAATCCCGGTGTAATTGGCAGCCACAGGAAAAGAAGTGGTCTGTGTGCTAAGAAGCTGTGTGCCGTCCGACGTGGTGACTGTCACGTTTACCGTCATACCGCCGCGGTACTCAGGGTCTTCCGTGGGCGCACTAATCTCCTCCGAATAGCGGTAAGTCACTCCGGAAGGCCCGGTGCTTATTTTCAAGTCAATGGGCGTGCCCTTATCTACATAAGAGCCGACCGAATAGCTCTGGTAGCATACCATACCCGTTAACGCCGCGTCTTCATGT
This sequence comes from uncultured Lachnospiraceae bacterium, assembly GCA_910578645.1. Lineage (GTDB taxonomy): Bacteria > Bacillota > Clostridia > Lachnospirales > Lachnospiraceae > UBA3282. Next base: position 43,025 of record CAJTQI010000015.1, on the reverse strand, counting down.
TCTGTCTCTGTCACATTGCCTACGGCAAGTCCGCTCTCCGTCAGATTCACGGTAGCGTCCATCTCACTCATACCCACCAGGTCAGGTACTCTGACTTTATTGTCATCCGCACCTTGACTGACGCGGATAGTAATCGAAGAGCCTTCCGGCGCTGTCGTGTCGGCTTCCGGAGACTGGGATATGACATAGCCGTTTTCCACAGAAGCATCAAAGCTTTCCGTCACATTGACCACAAATCCCTCTTTTTCAAGAATGGACGTCGCTTCCGACTGGGATTTACCTGCCACTGAAGGCACCTGAACCCCATCCACTGCTTCCGCCACGGTCATCACAATTACCGTACCCTTGTCAATCATGAGTCCGTCCTGCACACTGGCACGCAGGACAGTTCCTGCGTCATAAGCGCTGTTGGACTCGTATTTAATCTCCGGGGTCAATCCCAATTCCAACAAAGAACGCTTAGCCTCGTCCACGTTCATACCCACAACCCGAATCATTTCCACCTGTTCTTCCGACTCTTCCTGGGTTTCTCCATCCTCTTTGGCCACAGTGCCAAACTCGAACACACCCAAGCCTCTTCCCACAAGGAAAAGAACGATACAGCCAACTAACAGTGCCGCCACTACAGCGAGGATTGTAGTGATTTTCTCCATCTTGGGGTCATAGTCTTCATCGTCCTCATCATCTTCCCAGTCATCGTCTTCCTCTTCCTCTTCTTCCTCGTAATAGCGTTCATTTTTCTTTCTGAGACGCATGGCTTCATCCATGGAATCTCTCTGGTCGGACTGTCTTTTAATGCGCACCATATCACGGTCCGTAATCATTCTGGTAGAAGCTTCTTCGTCCGGGTCAATCACTTTGACAAAATCCTCGTCAGGATTAATCAGGGACTGCTTCAAATCCACAATCAGCTCCGCCATGGACTGATACCTTCTGTCAGGGCTCTTCTGGCAGCACTTATACACAATCTGCTCCACACTTACCGGAATCTCCGGTACATAATCCCTGGGAGAAGGTAATTCTTCCTGTATATGCTTGATGGCAATCGCCACAGTCGTCTCGCCGTTAAAAGGCACTCTGCCCGTAAGCATTTCAAACATCGTGATACCCAGGGAATAAATATCGCTCTTCTCGTCACTGTACCCGCCTCTGGCCTGCTCCGGCGAAGTATAATGTACCGAACCCATGACATTGGAAGTAATCGTATTGCTGGTAGCTGCCTTGGCAATACCGAAATCCGTCACCTTCACCTTGCCTTCTTTGGATATGATAATATTCTGCGGCTTAATATCCCTGTGGATAATATGGTTATTGTGGGCCGCCTCAATTCCCATAGACACCTGGATGGCAATGCTGATTGCCTCCTTGACAGAAAGCCTCGCCTTTTTCTCAATATATTTCTTCAGCGTAATGCCTTCCACAAGCTCCATGACGATATAGTAGATACCGCCTTCTTCTCCTACATCATAGACATTCACAATATTAGGATGCATAAGTCCGGCCGCCGCTTGTGCCTCTACCCTGAACTTAGACACAAAATTAGCATTCTCGCTAAATTCCTGTTTTAATACCTTCACCGCCACAAAGCGGTTCAACTTATGGTCTTTCGCCTTATATACATCCGACATGCCTCCGGTTCCGATTTTCTCAAGAATCTCATATCGGTCGCCTATCATCATTCCTATTTTAATCATGCTCCACCTCATCTGCTAACGGTTCGATAACGATTGCCGAAATATTATCTTTGCCGCCGTTTTGGTTGGCCGCCTCCACCAATTTCTCCACTCTGTCTTTCAAGCTGCCGCCGCCTGTCAAAATGCGGCGTATCGCCTCGTCGTCTATCATGTTCGTCAGACCGTCAGAACAGAGTAAAACCATATCGCCTGCCTGTAATTCCAAAGTAAAGAAATCCGCATCTATATAATCCCTCGCCCCAATCGCCCGGGTAATGATATTCTTGTCCGGATGGTTTTTGGCCAAGGCTCTGTCAATCCCACCCATGCGCACCATCTCTTCCACTAAGGAGTGGTCCTGGGTAATCTGCTTCATCCTGTCATTGACTACATAAAGCCGGCTATCCCCCACATTAGCCACTTCTAAATATCTTCCGATACAAGTGGCAATCACCATGGTTGTCCCCATGCCATTATAGGCGGCATCTTCCTGCGCTCGTTTGCGTATGAGCATATTGGCCTTACGAATCGCCTTGTCCAAAACCCTGACCGGGTTCTTCTCGAAAGACATGCCGATTTCCTCCACCACCGTCTCCACCGCATAGCGGGATGCATAATCACCCGCATTATGTCCTCCCATGCCGTCAGCCACAATAAACACATTGGGCAGATTGCCGATTGGACGTTCCGACACAAAAATATAATCCTGATTCAATTGCCTTTTCTGACCGATATCTGTCATTGCATAGGATTTAAGCACCGTACTGTTCCCCCTATTGCTACAAGCCTTCTCTCTATATATTGTCCAACCTCGGCTTTCTCCTAAGGTCTGGCCCTTATGTCAAGATTCCATATATCGGCGCCTGAGCTGCCCGCAGGCGCCATCAATATCCCGACCCATTTCCCTTCTAATAGTAACATTAATTCCATTTTTTTCAAGTTTATTTTTGAATGCCTCCACCGCATGACGCCCGGATTGCACGTAATCACGCTCTTTAATCGGGTTCACAGGTATCAGGTTAACATGGCAGTTCAGTCTGCCAATCAGACTGGAAAGCTGTCTGGCATCCTCTTGTGTATCATTGACACCTGCCACCAGACTATACTCGAAGGTAATCCGTCTGCCCGTCTGTCTGAAATAATAAGCACACGCCTCCATCAGTTCCTTAAGTCCGTAACGCTCCGCAATAGGCATCAGATGCTTACGTGTTTCGTCTGTGGCTGCATGTAGAGATACCGCCAAAGTCATCTGTAATTTTCTGTCCGCAAGTTCCCGCATCTTAGGTACAATCCCACAGGTAGATACGGTAAGGTTTCTCTGGCTCATATTCAATCCGTTTTCATCCGTCAACAGTTCTATAAACCGCAGGAGGTTGTTATAATTGTCAAGAGGCTCCCCACTTCCCATGACCACCACATTGGACACCCGCTCTCCCGTGTGCAAGGTAATCGCATAAATCTGGTCAAGCATCTCCGAAGGAAGCAGATTCCGCTCTAGCCCGTCCAAAGTAGACGCACAAAAACGGCACCCCATGCGGCATCCTGCCTGGGAAGAAATACAGACACTGTTACCATGTTTATAACGCATCCAGACACTTTCCACCATATTGCCGTCCGAAAGCCTGAACAGATACTTTCTTGTGCCGTCGATATTGGACTCCTGCACACGCACCGCCTCCAGTGCCGTATAATCGTAGCTCGCCCGGCATTTATCTGTCAGGCTGCGCGGGATATTGCCCATCTGGCTGTAATCTCTTGCCATTTTCTTATGCATCCACTCATACAACTGCTTTGCGCGGAAAGGTTTCTCTCCCATGGCTTCCATCTGTGCCTGTAACTGTCCTAAAGTGAATGATTTGATATCCCTCGTCCATTGCGGTTCCATCAATTCCATATTTTCCATTCTTTCTATCTGATATGCTTCTTCGGCATCTTACTCAGCCTGCCCTATACCCGCTTTCCTAAGCCTCGCCAGAAAGAACCCGTCCGTGCCATGGATACCCGGCAGAAGCTGTAAATACCCCTTCTTTGCCTCTTCCTGCAGTTCTTTTGGCATAAATGGCTCCATACTCTCCGTCTTCATGTCATAGGTACGGCATATAAAGTCCACCATTTTTTCATTTTCCGCAGGGTTCATGGTACACGTGCTGTATATCATCGTTCCCTTTGGTTTCAAATATTGTACCACGTTCCCTACTATCTCTTTTTGCAGGCTGTCCAGTTCTTCCATAGAATCCTGCGTCACCCGGTACTTGATATCCTGCTTCTTCCCAATTACGCCCAGACCGGAACATGGTACGTCCACAAGGAGTACATCCGCCTGCCCGATAAGGGAAGTGTCGGCCACACGTGCGTCCTGCACCTTCACTGTCACGTTCTCCATACGCATTCTGCGTTTGTTCTCCTCGATTTTATCTGTCTTGTAAGAAGACACATCGCAGGCAATCACCTGCCCTGTACCTTTTAGTTTCTCCGCCACATGAAGCGCTTTTCCGCCCGGCGCGGCGCATACATCAATTACCGTATCGCCCTGCCTGATGCCCGCTGCTTCCGCCACCAGCATGGAACTTATATCCTGCACCGCGAAAGCCCCTTCCTCATAACCTGCAAGGCTGTGCACACCGTCCACCCGATGTACCTGAACGGCATAGGGCAGATAAGGGCTCTTACATACCTGCACCCCTGCCCGCTGCCAGGCAGCCGTCAAATCCGCCCTCTCCTGGGGGCTTAATGTCTCCTGCAGTCTGATGCTGACCGGCCCTCTCTGCAAAAAAGCGTCCAAGATTTTCTCACATGCCTCCTGACCGTATGCGTCCGTCAAATGCTCCACAATCCAGAGGGGCATGGAATAACACACCGACAGATATTGGATATAGGCCGTCTCCTTGTCCGGATATATAATCTGCCCTTTACTTCTCCCAATCGTCCGCAGGACACCGTTCACGTATCCTTGCAGCGACTGGAACCTACGTTTCTTAGCCAGTTTTACGGCCTCATTGCAGACCGCCGCATCGGGTATATTATCCATGAAAAGAAGCTGGTACACACTCATCCTGAGAAGCTCTCTGATAAGCGGTTTCATCTTCTCTACAGGGACTTTGGAAAACTGCCCAAGCACATAATCAATCTGGATTCTGCGCTCCACTGTCCCTTCGCCAAGCCGCTTGATAAACGCCTTCTCCCTGGCATCCAGATAGTCATATTTTCCAATCACCGCGCCAATCAGGACATTGCTGTATTCATTCTGCCTGGAAAGTTCCAGTAAAATATCCAGGACGATTTCACGTACGTTCATGTTAATCCCCATTTCTGCGTTTGTTTGGCGCATAACGAGTCTGTGTCAAACAAACGCAGACACAAATACTCAGTCCCGTCTCCTGTTATTCCCAAACAAAAGAACCAGTCTCAGAAGCTGCAAAATTGCGGACGCCGCGGCAGCCACATAGGTGAGTGCGGCAGCGGACAATACCTTACGGCAGCCGCTTGTCTCATCCCGCTCCAACATGCCGTAATCCCCTAACATCGCAAGCGCTCTGCCGGAAGCGTTAAATTCCACAGGCAAAGTCACCACCTGGAACAGCACCGCCAAAGCGAACACCCAGATACCTATCTGAATGAGCAGTTGGTTCATTCCTAAAAGCGCGCCAAGAAGAATTAACGGTATGCCCGCCCTGGAACCGATATTCGCCACGGGCACAAGAGCCGTCCTGATAGACAAGGGCGCATATCCCTTGTCATGCTGTACCGCATGGCCGCACTCGTGGGCCGCCACCCCAATCGCCGCGATGGAACTGGAGCCATAGACAGAATCCGACAGGCGAAGCACTTTGTTGGCAGGGTCATAGTGGTCTGTCAGCTCGCCACGCACATGCTCAATGCGCACGTCATAGATGCCCGACATCTGCAAAATCTTCTGTGCCGCAGCAGCACCCGTCAACCCACTTCTGCTCCTGACCCTGGAATACTTCTTATAGGTGGAGCTGACCCGGGCCTGCGCCCAAAGACACAGCACCGCGCCAATCAGTACCAATATATAGGTTGGGTCGAAATAGTAACCATAGTATCCATAATGTCCCATACTCACTCATCCTTTCTGTATGGCTTGATAAGCATCTGCTAATCTCCAATCTTTTCTCCGGCTTTAACCGGATATCCCAACAGGAAATCCTTCACCGACATGCGCTTCTTGCCCTCCGGCTGCACGGAAAGTATTTTAAGCAGCCCGCCTCCCGTCTGCACATAAAAAGCGTCTTTTTCCACTTTCACCACCGTGCCGGGCTCCGCACCTTTATCCTCGGCGGTTTCTCCCGCCCCACTGTCCCCGGCCGTATCTGCCGTCACGGCTTCCTCTTCCCAGATTTTCAACGTTTTTCCCCTGTAAAGAGTGAATGCTCCCGGCCACGAAATCAGCCCCCGTATGAGGCGGTCAAGCTCTCCTGCATCTTTATGCCAGTCAATCTTTCCCATGGCCTTACTAAGCATCTTAGCGTAACAGGCTTCCTCATCATTCTGCCTGACCGGTGTTACACTGCCCTTCTCTATCCTTGACAATGCTTCCACAATCAGTTCTGCGCCTGCCGACGCCAGTTTATCATGGAGGCTGTCCCCAGTCTCCTTTTCCCCGATAGGCACTTCCGTCTTTAGCAGCATGTCTCCCGTGTCTATCCCCTTATCCATCTGCATGATGGTAACGCCGGTAGTTTTCTCTCCGTTGATAATCGCCCACTGAATGGGTCCCGCCCCTCTGTATTTAGGCAGGAGGGAGGCATGGATATTCACACAACCATACTTGGGCATGGAAAGGATTTCTTCCGAAAGTATCTGGCCGAAAGCTGCCACCACAAAAACGTCCGCTTCATAGCCGCGCAGCTTCTCCACCGCCTCCGCTTCCCTGATTTTCACAGGTTGGAACACCTCAATGCCATGGGACAGCGCACACTCCTTCACCGGCGTCATCTGCATCTTCTTGCTTCTTCCCTTTGGCTTATCCGGCTGTGTCACCACAAGCATTACCTGATGCCCGTCCCCTATAAGCGCCTCCAACGCACCAACAGAGAAATCCGGGGTTCCCATAAATATAACCTTCATTTCCGCCCACTCCCTTCCTGTGAACTCTAAGGCCGCATGTTGTGCGGCCTTAGGGCCCTCCACAATGCTTCTCTTTCCATTAAGAAACTCTTTAACCGCGTATTTTACGGCCTTAGAGTTTCTTAATGTTCAATTTAACCTTGTTCTTCCACCAAATCCGCCGCATCCACAAGCGGTCCTTCTACTTTCTCTACATACAAATGTCCTTCCAGATGGTCAAGTTCATGGCAAATCGCCCGCGCAAGCAGTTCTGTGCCCTCCAGTTCAAAAGGCTCCATATTCTCGTCGTAAGCGATTACTTTCGCATAGTTTGGCCTGGTCACTTTACCGCTTTTGCCGGGAACACTCAGACACCCTTCATAACCATCCTGTTCTCCGCTGGTCTCCAACAGCTTAGGATTGATGAGAAGTATCGGGTCTTCGCCTGTCGTGTCAATCACCACGATTCTTTTCAATATCCCTACCTGAGGAGCGGCAAGACCTACTCCTTCCGCCTCGTACAAAGTCTCAAACATATCGCCTATCAGTTCTTGTATCCTGGGCGTAATCTCGGTCACTTCCTTGCATTTCTTATTCAAAACCGGGTCGCCTAGCTCCCTAATTTTCCTGATTGCCATACTTTTCCTCTCCTTTTTATCTTTTCTGCCTGTATTATTAATATGTATGAACCGGGTCAAAGTCATACTGCACCGACTGGTTCTTAAGCTCTTTATCTTTGCAGTACAGTTCCAGTTCGTCCTTAATTGCTACCAATGCCTGATAATCCTCATGTTTCATATATAAAATGTGCCTGTACCAATCATTGATTCTGCCCACAGACGCTTCCGTGGGGCCAATTATCTGCAGCTTACGCCCAGCATCCGCATGATTTACCCGCCATCTATTGACTATATTAGTCATTTCTCCGCTCAGCGCCATTCCATCTTCCTGTACGCGGGAAATGACTAACACCGCAAGCATGTGCTCTATCGGAGGATACCGCATCAAATCGCGATAGGCGATTTCTTCTTCATAAAACCCTATATAATCCTGGTTCGCCGCATGTACAATGCTGTAATGCTCCGGCTGATAAGTCTGTATCACCACTTCTCCCGGTTTATCACCTCTCCCGGCACGCCCTGCCGCCTGGGTCAACAACTGGAATGTACGCTCGCCTGCACGGTAATCATTCTGGTTTAAGGACAAATCCGCCGCCAGGACGCCCACAAGCGTTACATTCGGAAAATCATGCCCTTTCACAATCATTTGCGTCCCCACCAGGATATCCGCCTTCTCATTGGCAAAAGCAGACAGTATTTTCTCATAACTTTCCTTCGTTCCTGTGGTATCGGCATCCATGCGCAGCACCCTCACTCCCGGAAATTCTTTGTGCAGGGCTGTTTCTATCTGCTCAGTGCCCGCCTTAAACCCCATCAAATATTTTGAGCCGCATTCCGGGCAATTTGCCGGCCTCCTCTCTTCATAACCGCAATAATGACATATTAGCATACCATTGCGGTGTTCGGAAAGAGAAACATCGCAGTGTGGACATTTCATCACATGTCCGCATGCCCTGCAAGAAACGAATCCTGCATATCCCCTCCTGTTTAAAAAGAGCATAATCTGTTCTCCCGCCTGCAGTCTCTGCTCCATCAGCTCCCGAAGTTTCCTGCTAAATACAGAGCGGTTTCCCTGTTTTAATTCTTCCCGTAAATCAACGGTATATACCTTGGGCAATGCGCTGCTCCCATGCCTGCCTGCCATCTCAAAAAGCCTGTACTCCCCCTTCCTTGCGCGGTAATACGCCTCCACCGAAGGGGTGGCCGAACCGAGCACAACACTTGCATGCTGCATGGATGCAATCATGATTGCAGTCTCCCTGGCGTGATATTTGGGCATGGACTCACTCTTATAGCTGCCTTCGTGCTCTTCATCCACCACAATGACGCCCAGGTTAGGAAAAGGTGTAAATAGAGCGGACCTTGGGCCGATAATGACATCAATCTCACCGTTTTTGGCACGCCTGACCTGGTCGTACTTTTCTCCCTTGGAAAGGGTGGAATTTATCACCGATACCCGCTCCCCGAATCTTTTGTAAAACCGCAGCAGCGTCTGGTAAGTAAGGGCAATCTCCGGGATAAGCACAATAGCCTGTTTCCCCATCCCCACCATCTGCTCGATGATGCCCAGATACACTTCTGTCTTACCGCTGCCTGTGACGCCATGCACAAGGTAGGTGCCGTTTTGCCCTTCCCTGTAGTCTCTTAAGACCCCATCTATGATTCCACGCTGGGCATCGCTCAGGCGCACCCGCTTTTCTTCCTGCCCCGTCAGTTTCACAGGGTTACGGTACAGATTTTCCGTCTCAATCCGTAGGCATCCCTGCTTCTCCAAAGCCTGCAAAGTGGAGGAAGGCACATTCAGTTTCTGCCTGAGCAGTTCATAAGGAAGTACTTCTTCTTCCATGAGTGCCTCAATCACCCTTACTTTCGCCACCTGGCGTTTCTTTATGCATTGCTGTTGTACCGCTTCAAGCATCTTTGGAGAAATACACCTGACGACCTTCTTCCTCTCTAACTGCCTAAGCTTCTGCTTCGCGGGCAGTACCGTCTTAAGAGCCGCAAACATAGTGGAGCCATACTGCCTTTTCAACCAGTAAGCAACCTGTATCTGACTGCCCTCCACAGTCATCCCCTTATCGTCCACTGCCGTGATGGTTTTCAGCTTCTCTACGGGATAATCCGGACAGTCCGACAAGTCCACCACATACCCAATCCTGTCGGTATTCCCCTTTCCAAAAGGGACGTGCACCCGCACGCCCGGGAATATGGCTTGCGATAATTCCTCCGGTATTTTGTACTGGAAAGGTCTGTCTACTTTCTCATGGGAGATATCTATGATAACATCCGCATATCTTTCTGCCATATCAATAACCATGCACCTATCTACCTGCCCTCAAGAATCTCCTGAATCAAAACCCGCTCATCCATAGGATATTTGACGCCGTTAATTTCCTGATAGTCCTCATGCCCTTTGCCGGCAAGGACGATAATATCCCCCGGCTCTCCATGGGAGATGGCATAGGCAATCGCCTCTTTCCTGTCGCAGATTTCCACATATCTGCCTTCCGTCCTTGCCATCCCTTCCTTGATATCATCGATTATAGCCTGGGGCTCTTCGGTTCTTGGATTGTCCGAAGTGATAATCGTCAAATCCGCCATCTGCCCGCTGACTTCCCCCATCTCATATCTTCTGGACTTGGCTCTGTTGCCGCCGCATCCGAAAAGGCAGACAAGACGATTTGGTTCATACTCCCGCAAAGTGCCTAACAGGCTCTTAAGCGCCATGGCATTGTGGGCATAGTCAATCATCAGCGTAAACTTGTCAGACACCTTGACAGGCTCAATCCTGCCCTTTACCTTGGCAGACAAAAGCGCTGCCTCGACAGCCTCCTCACCCACGCCGAAATGACGGCAGATAGCGATGGCTGTCAGCGCATTGTACACACTGAATTTACCCGGTGTGGCAATTTTTACATGGAAGTCCATCAAGCCTCCCACGTCAAACTCCATACCCAGATTGCCCGCCTCTTTTAAGAATGTGATATTTCTGGCACGCAAATCCGCTTCCGTGTCAATGCCGTATGTTTCAAGTTCACAGGTATGCCCCTTGGTGACTGCCTCCCAGTGACTGTCATCATGGTTGGCGATACCCACAAGACACTGCTTAAACAACAGTCCCTTGCAGCGCAGGTAATCGTCGAAGTCCTTATGCTCTCCCTTTCCGATATGGTCCGGCTCTAAATTCGTAAAAATACCGAAATCAAAGATAAAACCCTGGGTTCTATGCAGCATCAGTCCTTGGGAAGACACCTCCATCACCACGGTATCGCACCCTGCATCCGCCATCTGCCTGAAATATTTCTGTATCAGATAAGATTCCGGCGTGGTATGGTCCGCATGGATATGTGTATCTCCGATAATAATCTCTATGGTGCCAATCAACCCTACTTTCCTTCCCGCCTGCTCCAAAATGGACTTTACCAGGTATGTGGTGGTAGTCTTGCCTTTCGTGCCCGTAATTCCGATAATTTTCATCTCTTTTGCCGGATTCCCAAAAAATGCTGCCGACAAAAAAGCCATGGCGTAATGAGTATCCTGTACCTGAACCACCGTCACATCTGTCTGGGGCGGAAGCTCCACCTCCTTCTCTGCCACAATCACTCTTGCTCCCGCGGCAACTGCCTGGGCAGCAAAAGTATGCCCATCCACAATAGCGCCCGGGATACAGATAAACATGCTGCCCGGCACCACCTTGCGGGAATCATACACGATATCCGTCACATCCACATCAAACGTCCCACGAATACACTTATAATCAACCTCTGCCAACAAATCTTTTAAAACTGCCATCTGATACCCCCTGCTTTCCTACACTATCTATATGCATACCTTATACAATAACACGAAAAATGTTCTTTTTCAACTTCCCTCTGGACAGGCTGTTCCAAAATTTTTTACTGTATATGATTAGGGTGCCAAAAGATGTTATCACAAAATTTCATTGGCAGATTGCATAAAATGCACATTTTAACACTCTAATCTGTATAGGACATTCTTGCGTCATTTTTTAATCTTTCTTAAGTTATTTTTATACTTTTATTACAAACTAAACACATTTTGAACACATTTGCATTCTATGATAATATTCAAGATAGTTGAAGAACTCACTATCTCCCCCCTCATAAGAAAATGCGAAAAAGTCTGGGAATACCCAGACTTTTTTGTTGCCTGTTTTTATTTGTTTACTGAGGGTGTCTTTTTTAATCCCCCTTACAATAATCCTGCATCACCATCTGCAGGCGCTCCCTACCCTGGTAAACGTCAAGTTCCGGGTAATACACCACATGAATACATATACCGCTGTCCCCGCCCCGGTAAAGTCTCTCATACGCTGTCTTTCCGAAAGTCTGTGCCAGAAATTCATGCCAGAGCGTCATGTCGCCAAAGTAAATCATCTCAAACTGACCGCCGTTCTCATCTTCCACCGTATATTTTCCTACATTACTATTCTTTCCCAAAATCCTGCCTCTGATTAAACGGATATTTTTCTGGGCAAAAACAGGTTTGGGATTACCGTTGCCGAAAGGTTCAAGGACGGAAAGCTGCCTGACGAAACCAGGCGTCACATAAGCCATAGGCATGGGCACATCGATATGTATCTTCTCCACGAAATCCTCAGGCACAAGTCCGCAATGTTCGTTCAGATAATCCCGGAACCGCTCCACATTCTCCTCAGACATGGAGACCCCTGCCGCCATCTTGTGTCCGCCATATTTTGTATACAGTTCTTTGCATTCGCTCATCTTATCATACATATGGTAGGCTTCTATGGAACGTCCCGAACCCTTCACGCCATCCTCGGACTTTGTCAGCACGAAAACCGGCTTCTGGAATCGTTCCCGGATACGTCCTGCGATAATGCCTGCCAGGCTCTCATGACACTCCGGCAGATATACAACGAGCACCTTGTCGTCTTGCATCGCACCCTGCTCCACCATCCGGACTGCCTGCTCCGTCCCTTGCAGGGTCATATTCTTCCTGCTGTCATTGAGTTCTTTCAGTTCCCCGGCGATGGACACCGCCTCTGCCCTGTCACGGGTCATAAACATACGAAGGGCACGCCAGGCCGTGTCCAGCCTGCCGGTGGCATTCAGACAAGGACCCAAGACAAAACCGATATGATACGTGGATAAAGGTTTATCCCGCAGCCCGTTCACTTCCACAAGGGCCTGCATACCTGGATTGCCCGATGCCGCAATCTGCCGCAGGCCATACTTGACGATAATCCGGTTTTCATCCACAAGTTCCATCACATCCCCCACGGTGGCAAAAGCCGCAAACGCCAAAAGCTCCCCCAATATTTCCCGGGCTTTGCCGCATCCGGTCTTATCAAACAGAACCTGCACCAGTTTATAGGCAACCACAGCGCCGCATATCCCTTCAAAAGGGTATTCGCATTCTTTCTGCTTGGGGTCAACCACGGCATCCGCCAAAGGCGGGCACTCCCGCCTGTCCCCGTCCTCCGCCACCTCATAAGGCACCTCGTGATGGTCTGTCACCACCACCGTTATTCCCAGGGATTTCGCATAGGCAACCTGCTCGCCCGCCGCAATGCCGTTGTCACAAGTTAACACCGTATCTACTCCTGCCTCATAAGCCTCTGTAATCATATGGTTATTCATCCCGTAACCGTCATGTATTCTATGGGGAATCACAGAATCCACCAAGGCGTTACAGTGCATAAGCCCTGCCAAAAGAATATAGGAAGCGCATACGCCGTCGATGTCATAGTCTCCCACTACACGGATTCGTTTTCCCTGGGCAATTTTTTCACACAAAATATCCGCCGCCTTCTCCACATCCTTTAGCAGATAGGGCGAATGTACATCCGCCATGGTACCATGCAGAAACATGTCGATTTGTTCATCTTCCACGATGTCCCTGTTCCGTATAATCCTGGCTATCACCGGGTCAATCTGAAACTGCTGCGCTATCTTTGTAAAATCCGCCTTCTTGGCAGATACCATCCACTTTGCCATCTTTTCCTCCATTCCCAAGGTTCACAAATTCTTTACTTTGATAAAGGCGCCCTGCCTGCCGCAGAGCGCCCTATCTGTCACATTGTTTTATATTGCAAGTTTTCTCTTTACTTCGCCGCAGTTTTCTTCACAATTTTTGTGCGGAATACATACCACATCGCACCTGTCAGGCAGATAGAGGAATAAGTACCGCAGATAATACCGGCAATCAACGGCAAAGCAAATTCCCTGATAGACGACACGCCGAACACTTCCAGTGCCGCCACCATGAAGAATGTAGTCAAAGAAGTAAAAATACTCCTGGATAATGTCTGTGAAATACTCTTGTTGACCATTTCCTCCAACGTTTCCCTGTCCTTCTTATCCCTTAAATTCTCACGGATACGGTCAAAGATTACGATGGTAGCATTGATGGAATAACCAACAATCGTCAACATACACGCGATGAAAGTATTGCCCACGGAAATCCTGACAACCGCATAGAAGGCAAGCACCACGAGCACGTCATGGATTAATGCAATCACCGAACTTGCACCGAAACGGATATCCTTAAACCTAAACCATATATACAGAAGCATAAGGATAGTCGCCACCACAATCGCCTTGACTGCATCCGCCTGCATCTCCGAGCTGACCGTAGCGCTAATGGTCTCCGCCGTAATGCTGCTCTTATCCACACCGAAGTTATCCGCCATGGTATCGGCAAACTTCTCACGCTCTTCAAGATTTAACGTCCTTGTCTTGATAATCACCTGATTGGAACCCGCAACCTTCGTCGTCTGCACATTGCCATCCCCTGTGATATCCTCAATCATCGGCACAATCTGGGCGTCTATTTCTTCTATGCTCATGTCCTCATTTAAGGTCATCGTAGTGGATGTACCGCCCACGAAGTCAAGACTGTAGTTTAACGGCATATTTATCTGGGACTGGTTGACTCCCATCATCACAAACCCGATTACAATCACTGCTGCAGACAAGCCGAAGAAGAATTTCCTCTTACCCAGGAAATTAATCGTCTTCTTCTCCTTGCCCACGCCGTAAGCCTTCTCACTCTGTATTCCTATCGCATACAGCGCATTAATCAGGAATTTCGTGACAAACAACGCCGTAAACATGGACAAAATAATACCTAACATAAGTGTAATGGAAAAGCCCTTAATCGTGCCGCTTCCCATAAAATAGAGTACTACCGCCGCGATAAAAGTTGTAATATTACCGTCTAAAATCGCTGACAACGCTTTACTGAAACCAATCTTAATCGAAGACTGCACCGTCTTTCCGGTAGCTAACTCCTCCCTGATACGGGCAAAAATAATGACATTTGCATCTACCGCCATACCCACCGAAAGGATGATACCTGCAATACCGGGTAAAGTCAATGTAGCCTCGAATGCATACAGCAAAATAACCATAAGTTCAGTGTACAGGCACAGCGCCAAAGCCGCCGCCAGACCGGAAATATAATAAACTGCAATCATAAAAAGCACTACCAGGACAAATCCCACTGCCGCAGCAATCAGACTGGAATGGATTGCCTCAGAGCCAAGCTGTGCGCCTACCACATTGGAGCGCAGCTCCTCCAGCTCAAGCTTCAGTCCACCGATACGGATGGTGGAAGCAATGCGCTGTGCCTCCTCCGGACTGCTCTGTCCCGTAATCACAGCATTGCCGTCTGTGATGACCGCCTGCACATTAGGCACGCTCACAAATTTGTCATCGTAATAAATCGCAATGGACTCACCATTGTCGTAAGCCTTCTGGGTAGCCTTGGCGAAAGCTTCCTTCCCCTCTTCGTTTAATACCAGAGTCACCACATTCTCCACATTCCCCATGGAATCCTGTCGTGCCTTAGCCTGGGCATCCACCACTTCCGTACCTGTCAGGACAATGGAACCGTCCGCAAGCAACTCATCTATAGGTTTGGTAAGTATATATTGGATTTCTACTTCACCGTCCACACCGATACCGTAAGTTCCGCCGTAATTCTGGTTTCCCTCGCTGTCTGTCTGGGATATGAAGTACAGACTGCCGGGTTTACCCAAATCTTCCAGGATTGTATTGGCATCGGACACGCCGGGAATTTCGATATTAATCCGGTCATCCCCCTCCTGGTACACCTGCGCCTCCGTGCTGTAGTTATCCACACGTTGCTGCAGCTTATAAATCGTGTCACCCATATCCGCCGCACTGGGTTTCTCGTCGCCCACTACCTGATAGGTGATGCTGACGCCGCCTGCCAGGTCAAGCCCTAACTTAATGCTCGATGCCGAACCGGACTTGTCCGAACCCACACCGAATACTGCCGTGTAGCCAAGCAGCCCGAGTATCAAGGCAAATACTATCAGGCCCATGACCGCTCTGTTCTTCTTCATGATAATCCTCCATTCTTGTTCAGACAGTGTAAAATCCCCCGTATATGGATTCTCACACTTTTCTCTCTTCTTCCTCATCAGCAAGCGCCGCTTTTATCATAATCGCGCACTCGACGCGCTTTCTTTGCAACTCGCAGCCTAAGTCGTAGGAGCCGTTGATGCTGCCGCCGAAATGATATGCATTGGCAGCGCAGCCGCCGCTGCAATAAAACTTCGCGAAGCAACCCTTACACTTGTCCTTGGCATAAACATTACATTCTTTAAAAGTATCCCGGATATCCGTGCGGACGATTCCCTCGTCTACATTTCCCATAATAAACTCTTCCTGCCCCACAAACTGATGACAGGGGTAAAAGTCTCCCCAGGGCGTTACCGCCAGATACTCCGTTCCTGAACCGCAGCCGGACAATCTTTTGGCCACACACGGACCACCTTCTAAATCTATCATAAAATGAAAGAAATTAAAACCTTTTCCTTCTTTTTTTCTGCGGATATACTCAAGCGCCAACTTGTCATACTCGGCGGCAATCACCGGAATGTCTTCTTCCCTCAGCGCATAATCCTGCGTCTCATCCGCCACCACAGGCTCCACGGAAATCTGTTCAAACCCTTCATCCGCAAGGTGTTTTACATCCTGGGTAAAGTCCAGGTTATTCCTGGTGAATGTGCCCCGCACATAATAATTCATCTGGTTCCTGCTCTTAGCCACTTTCTTATACTTGGGAACGACCTCGTCATAGCTTCCCTGTCCGCCCCTGCGGGGTCGCATTAAATCATGGATTTCTTTGCGGCCGTCTATACTTAAGACAATGTTCGCCATCTCTTTGTTTGCGAAGTCAAGCACCTCGTCGTCAAGCAGCATACCGTTGGTGGTCAGCGTGAAACGGAACTTCTTATTGTTCGTTTCCTCCAGGCTTCTTCCGTAAGCCACAAGTTCTTTCACCACCTGCCAATTCATTAGCGGCTCCCCGCCGAAAAAGTCCACCTCAAGGTTCACCCGGCTGCCGGAGTTTGCCACCAGGAAATCCAGTGCCTTTTTTCCCACTTCAAAGCTCATAAACGCCCTTCTGCCATGGTACTCCCCCTCTTCGGCAAAACAGTACTTGCAAGCAAGGTTACAGTCATGGGCAATATGCAGGCACAGCGCCTTCACTACAGTCTGACGGTCCTTAAACTCTCCGATATATTTTTCATAGGCATCCTCCGTGTAGAGCATCCTCGCATCTCTCAGTTCAAGAATCTCTTCCACTGCCTCCCGAAGCTGCAAAGCATCCACAGCCCCGTCATCTTCTTTTTCTAATTTATCCGCGGTATATGCCGTAATTTCCTCTATACCTTCTATCTTCTGCGCAAGCGCATCCTCCACTACCGGTATCACACGGTAAGCCGTCTCATCTACCACATGTACGCAGCCGCTGTTGACGTCCAGCACGATATGATACCCGTTGTTCACATATTGATGTACCACTTCAATTCTCCTAAACCAATCAAATACTTTAACGTATAATAAGCAGCGACATAAAATCGCTGCTTATAACTCCTATCTTTCCAACTGAAAACTACCTTGCTTTCTCACAGCTCTGGTTGCCCACCGTGCAAGATGTCTTGCAAGCCGACTGACATGATGTCTGGCACTCGCCGCATCCGCCTTTCTTCATGGACTCTTTCAAATCTCTTGTGCGTAAAGTCTTAATATGCTTCATATTTGTATCCTCCTTATGTATTCATATTGTCATCTTAAACGTTTCTTTCCATAACTTTATGTAGTATATCACAGTTTTTACTATCCGAAAAGAGTTTTTTTCAAATTCAGCTCACCATACCGCCCAGCATACCGCTTGCGGCACACAGGAAAAAGACCGTTACCAGGTTTCCCGCCACATCCTGTAAGCCTCTGTTGACAATCAGGGAGACAATCACCAGTATGATGTAATATGCCACCCCCATGGCAAGCCCCCACAAAAATTTCTTCTTTCCTGCACGTTTACCGGAAATTAACCCGGCCAGGAAAGTTACCGCTATATAAATCCCAATAATGCATATGGACACGACCTTCTCGGACAAGCCAAACCGGTACAGCATAAAGGCAAGCAGCAAAAGCAGGCCCGCTGTCAGAATGTATGCTGCCAACATACATTTTGTAATAAAAACGGCCTTCCCCATATAAATTTCCTTTTTTCCCATATTCCCTCCATTCTGAAACATTTCTATGCAGATTCCCTAAACCGCCCTTAAACTTACTAAATATATATTCTGTCGATGTCCTTCCCATGCCAAATACACATAATTTTTCAATTCACCGGAAATAAGGAAAACCTTGACATATTCTTACATTCCATAGTAATATTTCTTAATATACCACAATCATTGCACCCAGATGCGGCAGCAACACTACATAATGTGTTTTGGGGGCTTTGATTCCGGAAATACAATATATATAAGGAGTGAACGTTTCATTGGATACCACAGGTGTCATACAAATTACAGCGTTACTGATTCTCGTTATTTTATCGGCTTTTTTCTCTTCTGCCGAGACGGCGTTCTCGACAGTCAACCGTGTACGCCTGCGTACACTTTCCGAAGAAGGGCACAAGGGGGCCGCCAGGGTACTTGGCATTCTTGACCAGTACGGCAAAATGTTAAGCGCAGTCCTAATCGGCAATAACATCGTAAACCTTTCTGCTTCTTCCGTCGCCACCACTTTTGCCATCAGGACATGGGGAAACCGCGCCGTCGGCATTATGACCGGCATTTTAACCTTCGTAATACTTATCTGCGGTGAAATCATACCTAAGACATGGGCTATGCAGAGGGCAGAATCCATCACCCTTATGTACAGCGGCATCATCCGTATGTTGATGACGCTCTTAACCCCCGTGATTTTGGTCATCGATAACCTTTCCAACTGGATACTGCGCTTCCTACATATCAGCTCCGACGGCAACAATTTCAGCATCACCGAGAAAGAACTGAAAACCTATGTGGACGTCAGCCACGAAGGCGGCGTCATCGAATCGGAAGAACGGGAACTTATCTACAATGTATTTGACTTCGGTGACATGGTCGCCAAGGACATCATGATTCCTCGTATCCAGATGACTACGGTGCCCATAGACGCATCCTACCAGGAACTGCTTTCCACCTTCCAGGCTTCGATGTTCACCAGAATCCCCGTCTACGAGGGCGACCCCGACCATATCATCGGCGTTGTCAACATTAAGGATTTTATTCTGGTAAAAGATAAAGAAAAATTCCATTTAAAGAAGATACTGCGTGAAGCCTACTACACTTATGAGTACAAGCGGGTGTCCGACCTGTTAATGGAAATACGTGAAAAATCGCTCAGCATCGCTTTCGTTCTAAGCGAGTACGGTGTCACAGTCGGCATGATAACGCTTGAAGATATGATTGAAGAACTGGTCGGCGAAATCCGTGACGAGTACGACGCCGACGAAGAAGAGTTAATCCAACAGTTGGAAGACGGCCTGTATCTGGTGGAAGGCAGTATGAAACTGAACGACATCAACGATGCGTTGGACATCGAACTGGATTCCGAGGACTATGATTCCATCGGCGGGCTGATTATCGAGAAGCTTGAACGCCTGCCCCAAGACAAGGAAACCATCCTTTTAGACAACGGCATATCCTTGCAAGCGGAGGGCGTGCAGGATAACCGTATCATCAAAGTGCGGATTACCCTTCCTGACGCAGACGCACAAGATACGAAATCAGTTCCTGAGGAGACTTAACCATATGTTCTTGTGCGGCGCCCGCAGCGGTAAGCTGTTCCACCGTGCGAAATCCCCATGTCACACTGATACATTTCATGGGCACATTTCCTGCAGTCTGTAAATCCACCTCCGAATCTCCCACATAGACTGCGTGGGAGGCATCCGAAGACAATTCCTCCAACGCCCGGTACACCATATCGGGCGCTGGTTTTCTTTGAATCTGTGCATTCTCACCGATTGCTTCCTCCACATACCCCTGGAAGAATTTGTCTTTAAGAAGTTTCACCGCCTTATCAGGCTTATTGGACACAATGGCCATACGGTATCCTTCCTTTTGTAAAGACGCCAGTAATTCCATAACTCCCTCATAGGGAGCCACCTTATCTTCACAATGGGCCGCATAATGTCCGCGGAAAGTCTCAAGCATCTCTTCATACAGAGGATTCTGCCTCCCTTGAGGTACCGAACGCTCTATCAGCTTCGCCGCGCCGTTGCCCACAAAGCTTCTTATCTCTTCGATGGTATGGGCAGACAGCCCATACTGTGCCATCACATAATTTACGCTGTCTGTCAGGTCCTCCAATGTATTTAAAAGCGTCCCGTCCAGGTCAAAAATCACTGTATCTATCATATCCTCTATCTCCAATTTGTAATATAAATGCATCTACCGGTAAAACCCACTGTAGCAATTTTCACAGGCAACAGATTAAACTTGTCCGATACCGATACGTTATATCGGCTGCCTGTGTCATCTCTACATGCGGTTTACAAGCCCAATAACCGCCTCAATCTCGGCCCCGTTATCCGGTATCGGTTCGACTAACGCATGTTTGCCGTCCGGGGTGACGCGTCCAAAATAATTTCCCTGCTCTGTCTTCTCCAGTGTATAGTAAAGAATCTCCTGGCTCGTATTCATGCGCACCGCATAGGCTCTGTAGCACATTCCTTTTTTCATCGTCGAATCCGGCATATCCACCCTGGTAAGCTGCATATCCTCCGTAATATTTAACGTCATCACGGAAAACTCGTCCGGCGAAACTGTAGGCGCCGCTTTCATACCTTCCGGGTAGGACTCTCTATAGAACTGCATCATGAAATCCCCTTCCTCATGCTGCAACTGCTTAAGCCCTTCCTCCTTATGTTCAAACAGATATTTGGGCAAAAGATAAAGGACGACCCGGTTGTGAACCAATTCACCAAACTGCTTCTCCGTCACCTTCACCGTCTTCTGCTGACGCATCGCATCCATACGCTTTGCGGCCACTTCCAGAATCCCTTTCGGCAAAGCCATATTGTGGGTAAAAGGATTCAGTACCATCGACTCCACTTGTCCGTTGCTCGACAGAACCATCGACAGACATGCGAAGAAAGGCATCGCAAGCAGCGCCGGGCTTTTTTTATCCTGAGGAATCTGTGCGGCGGATGTGAAAATCGGAAGCACCTGCTCGCCACTCTCCCTGCGCAAAAGACACGGAAGCACCTTGGCATCCTTAGGAAGCTGCACGGGTTTGCCGTCTTTCACTAACTTCTGTATTTCATCATCAAGCCCCTGGGGCTGCATGGCCGGCACAAGCACCACCGATTTCTCCAATACATCCATGACCTTCGCATAATTTTCCTGTTTCCTGTCCTGCGCAAACGCCGCCACAAGCGACTCTAACTGCGTATTATCTACCTTCTGAGCTGCCATATGAACCCTCCATTTCTTTTTCCTCTTTCAATCTATATTCATACATCAGTTACACATTCCCTGTCACGTTGGGGAAGCTGTGCAAGCACCATCGCAATTACCATGGAGAGACATCCTAGAAGTTCCCTGCCGCTCATCGTCTGGTGGAGAATCAAAAATCCCGCCACCACGGATACCACAGACTCCAGGCTAAGAATAAGGGAAGCCACCGTGGGATTCATTCCCTTTTGTCCTACAATCTGCAAAGTGTATGCAACCCCGCAGGACATAATTCCCCCATAACATACCGGCTTCCACGCGGCCAGGATACTGCCCAGGTCAGGCGACTCCAACAAGAAACTGCACAGAAGTGACAATATACCGCAGACCCAGAACTGGATGCAGGACATCCGTACACAGTCCACCTTCGGTGAAAAATAGTCAATCACCAGTATGTGCAGGGAAAAAAGCACCGCACAGACCATCACAAGAGCATCACCCATTTTCAGGCTGAATCCATTTCCCATACACAAAAGATAAAGGCCACAGACCGCAAAGGCCACGCCAATCCACACCTTCATCCCGACTTTTTTATGCACGAAAAGCCCTAACAGCGGCACGAGAAGAATATACATCGCCGTGATAAATCCTGCCTTCCCCACTGTTGTGTACTGGATACCGAACTGTTGGAAACTGCTCGCCGTAAAAAGAAGAAGCCCGCAGCACATACCGCCCACAAGCAGTGTATTGCGCTCTTTCTTATCCTCTTGTGCACTGCACACAACGAGACTGTCTCCCCCTGCCGCCTGCTCTCTTGCCCTATTGCTCCTACTGCCCTGTATCCTGTCAAGCAACATAATGCAGGGCATCAGCACAAGCCCGCCAAGAATACATCTTACCCCGTTGTAGGTAAAGGGGCCCACATAATCCATCCCCGCGCTCTGTGCTACGAACGCCACACCCCAAATCACTGCCGTCAGAAACAACAGTAACGACTGCCTTAAAATAAATTTATCCATAATTTTCCGTTTCCTCAAAAAAGTTACTTTCCGGCCTTCTTAGAAGAAATTCCAACTTCCGGAAAGTAACTCTTATATTATATCACTTTTATTTTCCAAAAGACATATCTCTAATCTGGCCGATTATCTCCATGTCTTCCGCATTGACTTTCAGGTTAGAGTCATAACTCTCACCCTCTGCGGTAGTCACCCTGATTTCAATGATACTGCCTTCCTTGATGCCGTTTTTCACCACAGCGGACAAAAATTTAGGGAATTTGGGATGATTCTTTTGAAACCTGCTCCAAAGATTCATCATCTGGAAAATTGCCGCCGGATTCTGTATATTCATAAATGACACCCTCCATGTGTATACTATGCGCAAAAATTACTCATCCGCGCTCCCCGCTTCTTCATCATGCATGTTTCCGGCCATCACCGCAATCTGCAACTCTTCAAGCTGTTTTTCGTCCACCATGCCGGGAGCCTCTGTCATCAGGCAGGAGGCATCCTTAATCTTCGGGAAAGCAATCACCTCACGGATATTGTCGGCGCCCACAAGAAGCATGACAAAACGGTCAAGGCCATAGGCCAAACCTGCATGGGGCGGCACGCCATACTTAAAAGCGCTGAGCAGGAAACCAAACTGTTCCCATGCCTGCTCTTTGGTAAAGCCAAGCACCTCAAACATCTTCTCCTGTATGTCATCCTGGTGGATTCTGACGGAGCCGCCGCCAAGCTCCACGCCGTTTAATACGATATCATATGCCTTGGCACGGACGCGTCCCGGGTCTGCGTCAATATACTGCCAGTCTTCCTCCATCGGCATGGTGAAAGGATGATGCATCGCCATAAAGCGATTCTCCTCCTCGCTCCACTCAAGTAACGGAAATTCCACAACCCAGAGGAAGTTAAACTTAGACTCGTCAATCAGTCCAAGCTGTTTTCCTAATTCCACACGCAACGCGCCAAGCACACTGTAGACAATATTCTTCTTATCTGCGGCAAAGAGAAGCAAGTCGCCCTTTTCTCCCTGCATCGTCTGTACTAACCTGTCCAGTTCTTCCTCTGTCATAAATTTAGCAAAAGAAGATTTGTAGGAGCCGTCTTCCTGTACGCTCAAATATGCCAGGCCCTTCGCTCCGTATCCTTTGGCGAAATCCACCAAGGCGTCAATCTTCTTGCGGGGCATAGCCGCCTGTCCCTTCACGTTCAGTCCACGGACAGAACCGCCGCTTTCCAGCGCGGAAGTAAACACGCCAAAGCCACACCCGGAAACCACCTTAGACACATCCGTAAGCTCCATCCCGAAACGGGTATCCGGCTTATCGGAGCCATAACGCTCCATCGCCTCCTGCCATGTCATCCGGGGCAGTGGAATCTTGACATCAAGCCCGATTGCCTCCTTACACACATGCCGGATAAGACGCTCATTGACTTCGATAACGTCGTCCACATCCACAAAAGACAGCTCCATATCCGCCTGTGTAAACTCCGGCTGCCTGTCGGCCCGCAAATCTTCATCGCGGAAACATTTCGCTATCTGGAAATACCTGTCATACCCGGAGCACATAAGAAGCTGCTTGTACAACTGGGGCGACTGAGGCAGCGCATAGAAATTCCCTGGGTGCACACGGCTTGGCACCAGATAATCCCTGGCTCCTTCCGGCGTAGATTTACACAGAATCGGTGTCTCAATCTCCAGGAAACCTTCTTTCGCCATAAAAGCGCGCATCTCGGAAGCAATCTTGCTCCTCAAAATTATCTTATCCTGCAGGTCCGGTCTTCTCAAATCCAAATAGCGGTATTTCAGACGAATCTCTTCCTTCGTCTTGGAGTCCGCCTCCACCGGGAATGGCGGCGTCTCGGATTCAGACAGGACACGTACCTGTGCGGCACGCACTTCAATTTCTCCGGTTTTCAAATTCTCGTTGACCGCACCGGAACGTTTCTCCACTTTTCCTTGTACGGCGACGACAAACTCGCTTCTCATCTTCTCCGCCTTGGCAAATGCTTCCGTGCCACAGTCGTTTTCCTCAAATATAATCTGTAAAATACCGGAACGGTCCCGCAGGTCCACAAAGATGATACCCCCTTTGTTCCTCTGCTTCTGGACCCATCCCATGACGGTCACTTCTTCTCCTACATTCTGTACGGAAAGCTCCGCACAACGGTGCGAGCGCTTCCATCCTTTCATCGATTCTGCCATTTTTATCCTCCATTCCGATGCGTTTTATCTCTTAAGCTCTTCCCTATAAAATTCCACAAACTCTTCATATCCCTGGGCGGTAAGCTGTTCCTTCTGGAATTTCTTGTTCTTATTCATGCGCGTCACAAGAATCTGGTTTCCTTTTTCACGCTGGGCCTGGGCCTGGGCCATCACCTCGCACAACTTCGCGGAAGGAAGCCCCTTTTCCATCAGATAAGCAATCCGCTTCCCTGCCTTGGGCACCTTAAAGCCACTCTCCAAAAGAAGCAGTATAATCCGCTCGAACCCGATGGAGAAACCGCAGGCAGGCACGTCGTTGCCTGTAAACTTGCCCACCATCTTATCGTATCTTCCGCCGCCTCCACAGCTTCCGCCAAACTCAGGCATATCAATCTCGAAAATCGTGCCCGTATAGTAAGACATACCGCGCACTAACGTAGGGTCAAACACCAAATGAAAGAAATCGCCCTTGGTGGCCTCCACGCTGTCGATAATCTCCTGGAAACTCTCCCTCACACCGTCAGGCAATACCCCTGATAGCTTCTGCGTTATATAGGCAATGGCATCCTCCGCCGTCTCCATTCCTTTAAACAAATCAAGGTATTTCGCCACGCTTTCCTGGGAAAATCCTGCCTCCGCCAGTTCTGCCGCCACACCCTCTATGCCAATTTTGTCCATCTTGTCAAGAATAATAAAAACCTGGTCATAATCTTCCTCGGCAAAACCGCTGTACGCCGCCATCGCCTTAAGTATCTGACGGTCATTGATGCGTATATTGAAATTCTTGAATCCAAGCCTGCCAAGAGTCGTGGTAGTGGCAAGAATTAACTCAATCTCAGCCAGATTGGTTGCTTCTCCCAAAATATCAATATCGCACTGCATAAACTGGCGGTAACGTCCTCTCTGGGGTCTGTCCGCACGCCACACGTTACCCATCTGTAACGCCTTAAAAGGCGAGGTAAGCTCATTCGCGTGGTTAGAATAATATCTCACAAGTGGAACCGTCAGGTCATAGCGCAGCCCGCCATCCACCAAATCTTCTTCGCCCTTTGCATCCACAAGACGTAATTTCTCGCCCCGCTTTAATATTTTAAAAATCAGTTTCTCGTTCTCGCCGCCCGCCTTACAGTTTAAATTCGCGATATTCTCCACACAGGGAGTCTCAATCGACGTGAAGCCGAAATTGCCATAAGTCTCTTTAATCATGCCAATCACATAGTCACGGATTTCCATCTCCTCCGGGAGGATATCTTTCATTCCGGTGACCGGTTTCTTACTGAGTGCCATAGTCTCTTTCCTTTCGTGCCAAAGCGGTTGCCCGCAGAAATAATTTACTGCTACGATTCTACACTGTTTTACGGGGATTTTCAAGGATTTTCGCACGTTATGGAAAGGCAAGGTTATTATTTATTTATGAATATTGAACATTTAGAAGACGACAGAACCGCTGAAAGACTTCATCTACGAGTCTGACAGCGGCAACGACTTCTTCTTTGTGCCCACCAAGGAAGATGCAATCGAAAAATTGACAAAGATACAATAACCCATATGTACAGATTCCGGTTTACAAAGTTTCTTCGCCCGGGCTGCAATAATCCGACATAATCCTCATAGCAATATCCTTTGCCACAGCGCTGGACACATTCTTGTCATTCGTTCTTCCAAGGTAGACGCAGAAATAAATATTTCTATCCCCATGTTGCGCAAATCCACTAAACCATGCGTCCACAACGATTCCCTTCTCTTTCCCCATCCCTGTCTTCCCGTATATGGAGATATCGGAAGTATTCCCATCATAATCCGAATCCGGCACTAGCATCACTTGTTTTAATTGCTTCAATGTCTTCTCGGAATAAACCGAATCTTCCCCAAAAATGCGCTCCATCACCTCTGTCTGCTCTTTTGGAGAAACCATTAACGATGATTCTATCCAAAAACCCGTCAAAGCCCGGTTGTTATTGTTTGTATTCAGTCTTCCTTCCCAGTCAGAAATATCACGGTTGCCATACTGGAGTCTGTCTAATTCTTCCTGCATCGCCTCCTGCCCGATTTCATCTATGATTTCTCGGAAATACCACACACAGGAAGTCTTAAACGCCTCCTGAAAACCAATATCACGGTTCCAGTCCTCATTCCAGAACACTTCCCCGCTCCATGTATGGACAGAGTCGTCCGGCTCGATAATCCCCCTTTCCAATGCCGCCAAGGATGAAATAATCTTAAATGTAGAGCAGGGCGAGCGTCTCGTCCGGGCAAGCTCTGTGTTAAATACCGTATACCGCATTTCGGAAACATCATACACCACTGCCGCACCATTCAAACCCTCAAAGTATTCCTGCCAGTCTTCTTCCAGAATCTCCTGTGCCTCCGGCCGGCTTTCTTCCGAAGATGGCTGCTCCTTCTTATGGCCATCTTCCAAGGCTCCCTGGCCATCCTCTGAGTCTGACTGCTCCTGACTCTGACCATCCTCCGAGACTGCCTGTGCCAGGCTCTCTTCCTCTTCTATAGCTGTCTGTGTCTGCCCCTCTTCGTCCCCCAAAACTGCCTGTGTCGGACTCTCTTCGTCCTCTATAGCTGTCTGTGCCTGCCCCTGGCTATTCTCCGAATCTGCTTGTATCTTACGCCCATTGCCGGAGCAGCCTCCCAAAATACACACACAGGCCAAAGTAAAACATACTATCCTGGAAAAATACGTCTTTTTTATCATAAATTCTTTACGCTTCCCCATTTCCTGAGCAGCCGTCCTTGCCGCCGCAATGATGCTCTTCCCCACATTGGTTCCCTTCCCCATGATGCCCGTGGTGCTCACATTGAATATCTGACTGATACGCAAGGTTGCCTGCAAGGAACGCATCTACCGCCTCGTCCGCATTCCCCGATACGCCACCATAAAGCTGAATCCCGCTCTGTGCCAAAGCCGCCTGTGCACCCGCGCCGATTCCCCCACAGATTAACGTGTCCACATTCCATGCGCCAAGCATTCCCGCCAAAGCGCCATGTCCATTCCCGTCCGAGCTCAGGACTTGCACGCCTGCCACTTTTCCGTCCACAATGTCATAGACCTTAAACTGCTCCGTGCGCCCGAAATGCTGAAATACATTTCCGTTTTCATAAGTAACTGCAATCTTCATATTCTCTCTTCCTCTCCTTCTGCGTCCGGCCCACTCTCCGGATGACTACATTGTATTATTTTATTATTCCATAGAATGATACTTCTCCAAAAAATCTTTGAAGTAAGCTAGGAAAATAGCTGACCTGACGGCCAGCTTATTCCATGATTATAACGGACAGACCATAATGTATTCTTCCTCATTCTCATCGACGGTTTTAAATCCCACTTTCCTGTACATTTTTACGGCATAATTCGCCTTTTGGACAGCAAGCGAAGCCTGCTTATATCCTCTCTGCTTCAATATGCGGAGCATTTCTTCCATCATAGCAGTGCCTATCCCAAATCCCCTGTACTCCTTGTATAAAGAAATAGCAAACGAAGGCGTCGAATCATCCACATGCCCATAGTCATCCATAATACGGACCCAGACAGCCCCAACAACCTTGCCTTCCGCTTCCGCCACCAGGCCGATATCGTCCTTCTGCCTGCCAAAATCTGTCAAATATACTTGCAGTTCAGGCTTACTTATGATAGATTTTGGCGGCGCTTCCTCCCCTTCCGGCACAAAAATCGCCTCATACAGAAATTCCTCAAGCAAATTGTATTCTTCCTCCAATATTTCCCTGATTACGTACTCCATATTTTCCTCCATTTTCTCGCCGCTCTATTGTATAACTTTTTTATTATACCATATCGAAAAAATAAATGTATTAAAAAGTACAATCGTCATTACAATTAGACTCCGTATATGCTATACTGTCCGTATCGCAAAGAACAGCAAACCGCAGCATAAAGACAATACGAAAGGCAAAGAAAATTGATGAAAAAGATAAATTGGAAAATACTAAACGCAGCATTTTGGACGGAGATTCTCTTATCCTATTTCCTGCCCTTTCAAACAACGGACAATTCACTGTACCAGGTAGGGTTTCCCGAACCCTTTCTCTCCGTATATGCTACAAACTTTGGCGTAAGTCCTTTTACGTCAATGCACCTAAATCCTCTGGCATTACTGTTTGACATAATTATCATCCATTTGGTTATTTCTGTCTGCATAAATATATACCACAAATTTTTTCATACTCCCAAATAAGCGATAGCATCCACCTGGAAAAGCAGACTGCCCGGGTCGGCAAATTCAGTCTGGAATGATTTGCGTGCGGGATATTTCCCATGAAACCTTCTCTTAATTACCTTCTCCATTACCGGAATGTCCCAGATATTTTTGAATAGACAATTCATCTGCACAACATTTTCAAGCGTCAGTCCCACTAATGCCAGCCTTTCTTCCATCTCGTCAAAGGCACCGTCAATTTGCTCTTCTACGGTACCATCTATATTGCGGACACAGTAATTGATAAAACAGAAATCTCCCGCCTGGATAATTCCTGAATGCGCCCAATCCTCATTGATGTCATAACGTCTGATTTCTTTCATTCTTCTTCTCCATTTCCGCGCCTTTTGCTCCCACTTTGTTAAGCAGCGCATAAATTCTATAATCTTTTATTCCTCATATTCCCTTTGTATTTCTTTGCATGTTTTGATAATCCGTTCTTTTATCTCTTGGGGCTCTATAATCTTAGCCTTGTTTCCAAAGGACAGAAGCACCCCGTACCAAAATGTCTCACATTCCGGTACGGAAAAACAAAACTCAAAATCACCGTTTTCAAATTCCCGTGTTATACGCCCGTTTAAATATTCCCTGCATTTTGCTTTTATGACCGCCTTCCCGTATAGCCTTATATGTACAATGTTGTCATCGCTATCTTTCAACTTAATATCCGAAGGACTATGCATTTTTGTGTTTTTGATATCTGTCACTTTCAAATTGTCCATGCGGACTAATTTAAACATGCAATAATCCTGATACTTTCCATAGTATCCAATCAAGTACCAGTTATACCATTTGTATTTCAGGCAGACCGGCTCAACCCGAATGTCTTTGACTTCATCATTACTGTTTGTATAAGAAAATTGGACAACACATTTTTCCTCGATTGCATTTTCTATGAGCTTTAATTGTTCCTTTATTCTCTCATCTTCACTTGCCACACTCAAATCCACGGATATAGTAGTATCCCTGGCAGAATACATACTCTGTACTTTTGCCAAAGCCTGTCTGAGACTCTTACTTGTATATGCGCTCGCCATTCCTTCCAGCGCAGTGACAATCCAATCATATTCATGATTTAATGCAACCTGTTTTTCTAAAACAAAACTGTCCATAATCTGATAGCCGCCTTCCGCACCATAAAAAGATTGAATCGGGATGCCTGCCTGGTCTAATGATTCTAAATCTCTCACAATCGTTCTGGAAGAAACTTCAAATTCCTCCGCCAATTTTTGTGCGGATGTCCGGCCATGATTTAATAAATAAACAACAATGCCTAGAAGACGGTCAATCTTCATCTTTCCTCCTCTCCCCAATGTATTCTCGGAAAATGAGCCACAAAGGCAGGTGCAAAAGAGATTCCGAGCGTACATCCTAATACAACGAATATTAAGTTTTGAATAGTTTGACACCCTAATCTTATTCATTCATATTCGTTGTACCAGTATAGCAAACGAACTATGACACCATTATGTCATAGTTCGTTTCATCAAGCAATTATATGAAAATACTTATTCGGCCATGGCTACTGCCGTGTATAAACAATTCATTTCCTCATCCCCTCACTGGTAAAATTTCTTTTTAATGCCCATTCCGTAGGCAAAATAGACGCTATCAACACGACACACTGTACGGTACACAAAATACCGCCCACTATCCCCACTTCATTTTCTGTGCTGCTGTAAAACGGAAAATGCACGATAACAGAAGGGACTAACATCACCCAGCCAATCTTCCACCACAGCCGTCCACAATAGTCATGCGCAAACTTCCATGTATCCAAATTTCTCATAGACATCTTTGTCCGGTAACCGATGATTCCGTTGATATTTTCAGGCGAATGCTTCCACATCATTCTTCCAACCCCAATCATAAGTACCGGAATGAGTAAATCACAAACAAACATAAACCACCAAAACCACATAAGATATCCTCCCTTCAAATGGCATTTTATCATAAGCGCTTTTTTACGTCCATTCCTGTTCCTCTCTGTCCGCAAATAGACATACTTATTTTGAGTTGACAAATTCAACTCTTTGTCTTATGATTTGAGTTGATATAATCAACTCATGCCAGAGAGGGGAGCAACTTGAAAAAAGATACGATTAAAAACATCCGGAA
Source organism: uncultured Lachnospiraceae bacterium (assembly GCA_910578645.1). GTDB lineage: Bacteria > Bacillota > Clostridia > Lachnospirales > Lachnospiraceae > UBA3282. The sequence continues at coordinate 12,358 of CAJTQI010000015.1, read as the reverse complement.
GTTTAACAGATACTATACCGTATGGCTGGATGTCATAAACAGAAGCTATCTGGGAACAAATTTCTCATGGCCTGAATCAAGAGTGCTATTTGAAATTTATATGTATGACGAAATAAGCGCGACACAATTGTGCAGGCATCTAAACATGGACAAAAGCTACGTTAGCAGGATACTTGCTAAATTTGAGAAAAACGGCCTCATAACAAGAGAACTTGTCCCTGGCAGCAAAGGAATAAAAAGACTACGCTTAACCGATACAGGAATAAAAGAGGCGAAACGAATCGATAAAAACGGGGACGAACAAATTATCCGAAAATTAAGAACTATGGACAACGAAACATGTAAAAAACTTTGTGAAGCAATGACACTGATTGAGAAAATACTACGGGAGAATGATAATAAAAACACCGACAGCGAGGACAAACCATGCATATAAAAATTATTCCGGCCTACCATTATCCACAGGAAATACACAGCCTATTTACAGAATACACAAACATGCTGATAGCTGCTGACAATTCTATGCAAAAATATCTTGACATCCAACATTACGACTCAGAACTAGAACATTTAGAAAAAAAATATGGCCTCCCGGATGGAAGGCTATACTTAGCATATTGCGACGAAGAAGTAGCAGGATGTATCGGATTGAGAAAGATTGACGGGCTGCACTGCGAAATGAAACGACTTTATGTAAAGCCACAATTCAGGGGTAATAAAATTGGGGAAAAGCTCGTTCAGGAAACCATAACCGCCGCTAAAGAGGCAGGTTATTCCTATATACTATTGGACACATTACCTTTTTTGCAAACGGCGGTTCATATGTATAGGAAATTTGGATTCTATGACATAGAGCGCTACAATGACAGCCCCATGAATACATCCATCTATATGAAACTGAATTTATACGATTAACTGCTTAACACAGTCAACAAAGAGGAATATCTTTTCGTCTCCTTCCTGATATCTTCCTCCGATACCCCATAATAAAGATGCAGTTCACGGGATATTTTCTCTAATTTTTTCATTGCCTTTTTATTGCCGGAATAAGACATTCCGAAAATATCCCATTTAAAGTCTATATCCATTTCCATCCGACCATCTTCCGTCTTGATTTCATAGATATGAAAGTCCATGGGCATTTCACAGTCAGGGACGCTGGCCGCCATTTCACATCGAAGCTGAATCTGGCGGTACAGTTCTTGTGCTGCCGTCTCGTCAAACACATCCGGTCGTGTAATCTTTGCTAGACCGCCTAATAATTCCGGTTTGTGCATGACAATCAGAGCCTCCTTCGCACTCGCATACTGTTCGGTATACCGCTTGCTTGTTTTGGAAACTTCTTTGGCATGGTACTTCTTTTTTGCATACACGGCAACTTCTTCCAGCGTATGGGGATTCACATCAATTTTCTTCGCCATCCTCCTGCGCCTGTGTCTGTAAATACTTTGCCTGATACGCTCCCTCAACGGTTTTCTTTTTGATGACCTACCGGCTATAAAAACACTTGTGGGCCCGTCGGTGCCTCCAATGATTGAAACTGCTTTCGCTTTCATATTAATCTCCATTCCTGCGCATATTTTTTACATATAACGAGTTTGCGTCAAATGAGCACAGACACAAATCTCGTGTGTGAAAAATCTTCCACATATGGATGTTTTACACTAATCCTCCATGTCAGAACAGTTTTTCTACACCTAATTTTATGTCATATCATCCCTGAGCGCATCAATGATATTTTCTTTTCTAATCTTGTCCGTAACATACAGCATCGTGATAAAAACAATGCCAAACACGCCAACGATACTGACCGTCATGCTTTGCCATGGGAAATGGTATGCGAATCCTTCAAGTCGTTCACTGGCCGCCAATCCTTTGTAGATGAGCCATGAAAGAATACTTGCAATGGGTATGCCAAACAAAAGTGTGCGCATCCCGTAAAAGAAACATTCAAAATCCATCATCCGGCGAAAACTTTGTTCCGACATTCCCATTGAGCGAAACATGGCAAGTTCCCGGCGCCTGATTCGTATATTAGTGGAAATCGTGTTGAATACATTCGCAACCGCAATCAAAGAAATTATCATGACAAATGTATAAGTAAACACGTCCACAACAAAAGTCAGGCTGCGAAACAAATCAACTGCGGAAGATAAATTGGTTAATATATAATCCCGTGTAATTCCGGTGTTTATGATTTCAGACTGCATCTGCGCCATCGTCCCTGCAGGCATGTCCGTCCAGAAAGTCAGACCTGATTTGGAACTTTTTTCCAATCCTGCAAATTCAGCGTTCCTTGACCATGGAACCAACATCATATACATATACCGAGGCGCGGAATCCAAGGGGAGCATATCCAAAGGATAATTGTCCACCACCGTTGCACGGACCGTTTTTGCCTGCTCCCCGTCATGAGCATATAGGGTAAACTCTGCCTCCTGGCCTACAAAAAAAGTTTTGTGCTCTGAAGCATCTATAACAAGCCCAAGGACTTTCGCATCCTGTCCACTGTACTCTTCTTTGTCCAATCCCAGACTCTCTATAAACTCATAATAAATGGCGTCCTCAAGAAACTGGGCAACCATCGGTATTTCCGATGCTCCACCTGCATCGCTCTCATCCGTTACCTGCTGCCCGTTTACAAAATCCTCTGCAATCCCTTCGGCCATACAAGAATAAATCCGATTAGATTGCCACGTGCCTTTATGGACCCCATCCACATTTTTTAACCGTTCATACAGCATAAGCAGTTCATCCTGCGGTATATCCTGGGCATAAAACGAAATATCGCCATCCACTTCCACCGTCAGCTCTTTCGCGATTCCTTTCAGTGTGCCGCCAAAAGTATTGCCTGCAATAAGCAGCACGAAACTTAACGTCAACGACAGTATGACACCGTTGTAACGGCGCTTGTTCCGCCGGAAATTCTTAAGCGCTAGCGTTCCCTCCAATCCCAAGAAACGTCCAAGAATCTCCGGAATTTTCATCTCACTTGCCTCGACTTTAACCACACCCGTCTGACGTATGCATTCCATGACAGAAAGCGCCACTGCTTTCCTTGCCGGAATATATGCTGAGATAAGAATTGTGAGCATACTGACTGCAGCGGCCACAGTCAATGCCGGAACAGACAAGGACAATTCAAGGGTTACCGCACTGGTAAATATGGTTGCAAAATTTTTCTCCACAACCGGAAGTGCCAAGGCTACGCACAAAATACCGGACACCACACCAAAAGGAATGCCAATAATACCGATACAAAGCCCTTCAAACAAGACAGCGTTCCTAAGCTGCTTCGCAGTCGCTCCTACAGACATAAGGAGGCCAAACTGATGAATGCGCTCATTCAGGGAAATATGGAAGGAATTATAAATCAAAAAAACCGAGCCTACCATGATAATTGCAACCAATATTCCTCCAACCGAAAACAGGATAGCGTTAAACAACGAATTGTCCGTCACGCCATAAAACCGTAGTATCTCTTCATTTAGGACAAAAGGGAGCGAATTTCTAAAGCGATTCACATATGCATTCACTTTTTGTGGGCCGTCCAATGTAACAAACAGACTGTAGCGCCCTGCCGTATCCGACCTGTTACATCTTGTAATCACCGTATAACCTGGCGAATCATGTTCCTCAAATCCCGCTCTTTCATAAGTCCCCACCACAGTATAACGCTTCTCTTGCAAGACGTCCAACACTTCGCCTGGCGTATATGAATCATGCTGCGTTAGTATGTTCCCCTCTGTTTCACGATTACCCACCGCAAAGTTTCGTGTCTCTCCAACAGGAATCCGCACGCCTGCTTTAATGGATACATGGTTGGGAACTATAATCTCTCTGTCATTTTGAGGGAGTCTGCCGGAAATCAACACAACCGGCAGTTGTGCAAAAGCTTCATCGGTAAACCCTGCGAGAAACAGATAAGGCTTTTCGGCGCTTTTGGCACCGTCTAACAGGGCATATCCGATGTTTTCAAAGACCACCGCCTCCGTAACCCGGGAATCTCTTATCTGCTCTTGTACAAAATCCATATCCACATCCGCAAAATTAATATACCAACCGCCGCATTTGGCCGTCGAAGCATTTACCAGATATTGTAAAAGCGACGTTCCGAAAGTGGCAACTGTCGTAAATAATGTGGCAGACAATATCACACCGATTACCGTCACGAATGTACGGGTACTGTTTTTCCTAAGCCCCTCCAGGGCTACTTTATGAAAAATATTCATGACCGCGCCACCTGCCTTTCATCACGTATCACTTTTCCATCTGCAATACCGATAATACGGTCTGCCTGCAGAGCAATATTCTCATCGTGTGTAACGATAATCAATGATTGATGATACTTGCGATGGCTCTCTTTTAGAAGACGGATAATTTCCTGTCCATTACGGCTGTCCAGACTACCCGTAGGCTCGTCCGCCAACATGACCGCGGGTGCATTCATCAGTGCACGCCCAATGGCAACCCGCTGCTGCTGTCCCCCTGAAAGCTGATTCGGCAAATGTGTCTTTCTCTCCTGCAGCCCCAACAGTTCTAACAGTTCATTCAGCCGCCCTTTGTTGACTTTTCTTCTATCCATAAGAATAGGCAGTGTAATATTCTCCACCACATTGAGTGTCGGAATCAGATTGTGGAACTGATAAATCAGTCCAACCTGCCGCCTGCGGAATATCGCAAGTTTTTCGCTGTTCTGTGCATATACATCCTGTCCGTCCAGATAAATTTTCCCGCTTGTGGGAATATCCACACCTGCAATCGCATGAAGCAGAGTGGATTTGCCTGAACCGGAAGTACCAATGATAGCGGTAAAATCCCCCTTCTCAATATGCAGGGAAACATGGTCCAATGCGGTAACCTTATTTCCGCCGCTGCCATAGACTTTACATAAGTCTTCAATTTTCAAAAACTCCATTTTATGAGCCTCCTTAAACTTGTTATACCCATATCATAGAATTTTGAACTTACTTTTCCGTGACTTTTTTGTGACTAATCTGTCACATTCATTTAAGAAATATGTCATCGCTCATTCTTATACTCAAAAAAGATACTCTTTTACTTTAAAAACCGGACGCAGAATACCGCACCCCCCTGTGGATGGTTTTTGGCCGTAATCGTCCCTCCCTGACGCATGATAATGTTCTTGCAGAGGGCAAGTCCGATTCCATACCCTGCAGTATCCGTATCTTTTCCACGGTAGAAACGCTCAAACAAATGTGGTATATCCCCTTTTTCAAATCCGGCTCCACTGTCATGAAACGTGATTTCCGTAAACAGGGGATTATCCCTACAGATGATTTCAATTTTTCCGTTGTCACCCACGCTCTCCATACTGTTTTTTATAATATTCTGAAATGCTTCTGATAGCCACCTGAAGTCGCCTGAAATTTCTGTTTTCTCATGTATGTCAACCGCTGTCCGGATATTATGAAGTTCCATTGGAATTAAAAAAGGCTGTAGTACAGCCGACACTAAATTGCTGACATCTATCCGCTCCTTTTTGAAAACCACGATACCTGCATCTAACCTAGACAACTTCAACAAGGAAGCAAGCAAAAAGTCCATCTGTCCAAACAATCCTCCGGCTTCTTTTATCAGTGCCTTCTGTTCCCTACTGTCCGTATTTTTTTCCAACAGTGACAAAATAATATTCACTGACGTAAGCGGGGTGCGCAGTTGATGGGAAATATCGGCCAGGGATTGCGCAAGGTGCTTTTTTTCGTTTCTTAAAGCCTCATTCTGTTCCCGGATGCGCAGTGTCATTTTAACAATCTCACTCTGTAAAATAGAAAGCTCGCCTTCGCTTGCTTCGCTAATATACAATTGCTCTTCATTGTGCAATACCCTGTCAATCTGCTCCGAAAGCCGTGCAATGTGCTTATAGCGTGTTTTTGTAAATATATAAAATAAAATCCCTAATGTGCCGGCTGAAACAAGTTCCAATATCCCCGCTGCCATTCCGAACATAAATCCCACTGTTGTGGAGATGACAGTAAATACAACAAAAAGAATGACAATCCGCCTGATTTCTTTATTCCGGAACATAACCGCCTCCCAACCGGTATCCTGTGCCGTGCACAGTCAGGATTATCTGTGGTTTTGCAGGATTTTCTTCTATTTTTTCCCGCAGCCTTTTAATATAAACCGTCAGGGTATTATTATTAACAAATTCTCCGGCGGCATCCCACAGCTCATCTAACAGTCTGTCTCTTGTAATAATATTCGTCGGATTATGAATAAATATCAGCAATAAACGATATTCCAAAGCAGAAAGAAATATCTCTTTGCCATTCTTTTTTACAACGCCGCTGGCTATATCCACAATAAGCCCGTTCCTGTCAAAAATGGCAGGAAAGCTATCTGTTTTCCGTAAAGCGGCTCTAATCCTGGCAACCAGTTCCCGCGGCCTGAAAGGCTTTGTAACATAATCGTGCGCCCCCATATTCAGCCCTGTCACCACACTGCTTTCATCGCCGGATGCTGTCAGAAAAATAACCGGAATGTTCTGTGTCTGCTTAATCTCTGTGCAGACAACAAAACCATTTCCGTCCGGTAAAGAAATGTCCACAAGTGCCATATCGAATTTGTTCTTTATAAGCATATCGGCTGCTTGCTTTTGCGTAGAAGCATGACTGACCCCAAATCCCTCCGACTTAAGCAGGAGGATAAGGTTTTTGGAAATCGCTTTATCATCCTCAACCAAAAGTATTTTTTTCATTTTCATTCCCCATTTCTGCCAGACTTCCTTCGCATTATTTTTGCAGTCTTCATCCGGTTTTCTATCTTCCCGATTGCCTCATAAGATTCCTAAACAGACTCTGCTACTTTCAGGGCGCCTTTTGCCAAACGAGAATAAGGATAACCCCTGTTTTATTCTTACATTACTCCCTACTCTGCAAATTTACAACAATAATGTTTCTGCAATGCTTGTAATTTCTCCAATCCAATTCTGAACGCTTTCCTTTGAAACCCCTGCTTAAAATCTCTTTCCGGACATCTCCCCATAGCCAAACGCCCAACAAAAGAAACCAACCACAACCATATTTTGAAACATAAAGAAATGATACACTGCATCAGGTGTGGTAGGTGCGCCGCCCCTGCGTGCCGCCGTGACAGCCGCACCGACTTTGTGCTGTCTGCCATCTTATCAAAACCTTTCTCAATACCAGTCATGTTTCTCGCCACGGTCAAGGGCATTGATACGCCCCATTTCCTCCTCCGCCAATCCTAAATCAAACAATTCCGTGTTTTCCTGAATATGAGCGGGATTGCTGGAGCCGGGAATAACTATGACACCCTTTTGCAGATTCCACCGGAGAATTACCTGCGCCGATGATTTCCCATGCGCCGCAGCAATTTCCGAAATGACTTCATTACCAAGCAACTCTGTCGTATATCCCCTGCCGCCAAGCGGATACCAACCCTGTACTACAATCCCAAGACTATGAATGTATGGGATTACATCGTTTTCCTGATAATAAGGGTGTATTTCATTTTGAACCAAGGCAGGCATAATATTTATCTGAGGTATAAATTCCTTCAGTTCTTCCACATACCAGTTTGATAAGCCAAGTGAACGTATTTTGCCATCTGCAACTGCTTTTTCCATTGCGAGATAAGCCGCCACATCGTCCGCTCCTGGGTGGTGGAGTAGCATCATGTCAATGTAATCTATATCTAATTTGGCAAGCGCCTCCTCAATCGCAGCTTCCGCATCAGAAAACTGGTTTGGATACAGCTTTGTGATAACAAAGATTTCCTCCCTCGGTATGCCGGAGTTTCTGACCGCCTCCCCCACGCTTTCCTCAGAGAGATATTGTCAAGTGTGTTTGTAAATTTTTAGCAAAATCCTGTTACCTTCACTCCAAATACCAAACACAATCATAAATCCGTATTGCCGTCCTTCCCTGAAATCTGGACAACCAAGTATACACTCCCTCAGAATTGAATCTAAAAAGGTGCATCGTTTAAAAGCTCTCACTTCATCACGATACACCTTCGATTGTCTGACAATCTACTATTACTTTTCTTTACGCGCTTTCGTACATTCCCATACTCTGTTATCATAATGCGCTCTTACCTTTTCAATATCTGAATTACCGCATCATAATTTTCAGGATGATGGGGAAAGGTACAGTTTGTGCAGACTTTTATCTTTCTCCCATCCTTTTCTATATATGCAGGATTCCCCGGACAATTATCCCTTAAATATAGCGGGCAATAGCAAAACAGGCAGTTTAAGTTTTCCAATCCCTTATGACAGGGAAAATACTTACAGTTCCTGTTCTCAAAAAATCGATATGAATTTTCCATACTCACTTTTCCAAACTTCCTTTCCTATATCATTACTTGATATACCCTTGCCTTATCAATAAATGCCCTTGCAAATGCAGGATTTGACGGATAATATAAATGCGGAAATCCTATCCACTGCGTTTTATTTTCTATAATGCAGGCATATTCTTTTCCGGTCACCGGCTTAACTGCTATTACGTCCGCCCCATTACAGGTGCTGTCGTAATAATGAAATTCATGTCCTTTTATTCCCCCGCCGTTTAACAGGAAGTGCTTTTGCTTTTCCCGAAGTTCTATGTAACCGAAACGAACCAGTTTCCCGGTATGATAGCAGGCTGCTGGAATAACTCCCGCCATATCATAAGAAAACCCTTCTTTATCTTTCAAAGAAGAATGTAAATACATAAAACCGCCGCATTCTGCCACGACTGGCATTTCATTTTCAACCGCACTCCTGACTGCCTCACGCATTCTCGTATTTGCGCTAAGCTGTTCCGCATACAATTCCGGATATCCGCCGCCAATTAACAGGGCATGGCATCCTTCCGGCAGTTTTTCATCCCGCAGCGGAGAAAAATATGTTATATTTGCCCCATATTCCTCCAGCAAGTGGATATTATCAGCATAATAGAAGCAGAAGGCTTCATCTTTTGCCACTGCTATCGTTGGACGGCTGTCACTAACTGCTTTCACATGACCAATATCCCCATAGCTTTCGATTCTGGTTTCTTTTATCGCTATTTCTTCAGATTCCAGTTCTTCCGCGCTTTCTGCTATTTCTTTGATACGCTCTACGGAAACTGTCTGTAAAAATAATTCAGAAACCGCCTGTAATTTCTCTTTTATATGATTCACCTCATCCGGCAAAAATAGTCCTAAATGCCTGCTTTCAATGTACAGTTTGTCATTTTCAGGCAAAAAACCGACCACTTGGATTTTCAGTTCCTCCTCAATCAATGGCTTTACCAATTCAAAGTATCCTTTTGACATTCGGTTCAGCAGGATAGCTTTTATCAAATGTTTTTTATCATAATCGAGAAATCCTGCTATCAATGGCACAATGGAGCGTCCCATTCCCTTCGCATCAACAACAAGCACAATCGGTGTTTTTGTCACTTCTGCAAGCTGATAAGAAGAACCTTCTTTCTTAACTCCGCCTACCCCGTCATATAGTCCCATAACACCCTCAAAAACTGCAAAGTCCATTTTCATTACACTTTTTTGAAAAAGTTTCCTTGTCTTTTCTTCATCTGTAAAAAATGTATCCAGATTTTTTGCCGGAACATCTATTATCTTTTCATGAAACATCGGATCAATATAATCCGGTCCGCATTTATAAGAAGCCACTTTCAAGCCGCAATCCTTTAATACCTGAAGCAAGGCACAGGTGACTACTGTTTTTCCGCTTCCACTTTTAGGGGCGGCAATCATAACTCTTTTTATTTTCATGCAAATATCACGCCTTTCTTTCAGGCTCTTTGCCGCAGAAATCAAATGCACAAATCCAAACCGGATTCTCAGACTGCATCAAATGATAATTTCCTGCTTTTTTTGCCCTGCTTACCTGTAATTGCACAATCTCTTCTTCTTTTATCATATCATCCATTGATAAAATCTCTCTCATTTCACAAATTGTCTCCATACTGACAGCATTTACCACAACCCTCATGTCGGGATTCATCTGTCGGAGTGACACCAGTATTTCCTTTAATCTGCCGCCACTTCCTCCTATAAATGCGTGTGTCGCCATTGGAAGTTCAGTTAATCCCTCTGGTGCTCTCGACTCTACCACTGTTACATTTTGCAGTTCAAATTTCTTTTTATTCTTTTCAATTAATAAAACTGCTTCATGCTTCTGCTCCACCGCATACACCTGTATATCGTCAGAAATGCCCGCTATTTCTATTGCAATAGAACCCGTGCCACTGCCAATGTCATAAACTACCGCCTTTTCTTTTAATCGCAGCTTACAGATACTAACCTCTCGAATCTCTTCTTTTGTCATAGGAACCCTGTCCCTGATAAATTGACCATCTGCAACACCATGTGTCAATCTTCTTTGCGTAGCATATGGATTTTTAACAAAACATGTATATAACCCTTCCTCCTTCAATTCCATACACTCTAACGGCGTATGCCTCTCTACCCGCTGTTCCTCATAGGATAACTGATATCCTGTTATAATTTCACATTTTTGCATTCCCGCATCTGTCAACAGTTCTCCCAACTGATTTATATCTTTTACACCAGATGTAATCAGAAATGTTTTTGACCTGCTTTTGATCCGGTGTGCAAGGTTGTATAATTTTTTCCCATGTATACTGTAAACGGCCGCATCATGATAGCTTTCTCCAATGCAGGAAGCCAGATAAGCTATGGAAGAAATACCCGGAAGAATACGCAAAGATGCCTTTATGCGACCTTCGGTAATTTCTTTTTCCAGTGCCGCATATAAAGGCTGACACCCGCTATAAAATCCACTATCTCCCGAAAAAAGAATCACAACTTTTTTATTTTCCTCAAATAAACTTCCGCTCTGTATATCATGCAGATAAGGAATGACCTGTTCTGCCTGATAAAAAGGATGTCTTTCTGCTTTAGAATAGACAGCATTAAGCATTCTCTCTGCCCCTAATAAAATGTCTGCTTCACTAATCACCCTCTCTACTTCTTTCGTTAGACCGTTTACATGTCCCATACCAATACCTGCCAGAATAATTTCCATATTCTCTTTTATCTGATTCTTCGCCCTAAATTTTTCTCCTCCTATATCTTCAAGTTTTTGGCATATTTCAGAAAAAGAATACCCTTCTCCCTCATCAGAACAGCCAATTACAAATATCCTCACTCCGGTTCTCTTCGCAGCGTTTATCTTTTCCTGATAACCTCCGGGCACACCGCTCTCCTTCGTTACAAGATAAGCTATTTCATATTGGCGAATGATAGCCTCATTCATCTCCGCAGTAAAAGGTCCCTGCATTGCAATAACCTGTTTCCCGCAAATACCCTGCTCTGTACATAGAGAAAGACTTTCCACACTTGGAAGTACCCTTACATACAATCTATGCTTTATTCCTTCAGAAACACAATATTTGTACAATTCCTTGCTTCCGGTAGTCAAAAGAATATTTCCTTCCGTATCTTCCAACGCTTTCACACATTCCTCGTTTGTTTCAAAATAGGTAATGCCGTTTTCTCTCTCCGTAATACCGTCTCTTTTCAACCTCAAATATGGAATTGATATTCCAATCCGCTCCATTTCTTTCAATGCAGCCTGTATATTATAAGTAATCTCCTTAGCAAAAGGATGTGTTGCATCTACCACAACATCAAATTTTCCATTGCTTATGAATTCTGCTATCTGTTCCTGATTCATTCTTCCCTGATGTACTTTTATAAGGGGATGCTGTCTTAAAACAATTGCGCCATACTCCGTTGCCACACAGATTGTATGATTTATTTCAGCCTCTGCAAGATATTCCGATAATTTTCTTCCTTCAGTTGTCCCCGCAAATATCAATATTTTTTTCAATCTTATAGCCTCTCCTTGTGACAAATTTCCCATTTATGTTCTCCGAACCGGAACTTCCAATAAATACCGTGGTAAACATATTGACCTCCCTGTCCCTTAACTCCTTTAAGGTACAGATTTCCATTTTTGTTCCGTCTCTTCCTATATTTTCAACATATCCGCAAACTCGTTCCCCCTCCATGCTGCACAGTAAAATATCACATGCTCTCATCAGATAATCCTTTCTTTTATGGCTGGACGGATTATACAGTACAATGACAAAATCACCTTCTGCGGCTGCATGTAACCTTTTTTCAATCGCATCCCACGGTGTCAGCAGATCACTCAGACTGATAACACAGAAATCATGGTTCAGTGGCGCTCCCAGAACTGCCGCACCGCTGCTCGCCGCAGTAATCCCTGCGATAACGTAAAGTTCTGTTTTCGGATAAGCTTTCCCAATCTCGTACATCAAAGACGCCATCCCATAAATTCCTGCATCACCGCTGCATACAAGGGCTACTTTTTTCCCTTTTTCAGCTTCCTCAA
>CAJTQI010000014.1 GCA_910578645.1 uncultured Lachnospiraceae bacterium | reverse complement strand
TGATGGCGCTGTCTGAGATATGGATATCGTAAAGCTCCTCCATATGGGATTCTATGTCCCCGGTGGCCATGCCTTTTCATACATGGAAAGGAGCCTTTCTTCCCTGTCCTGTGTTACGGCATTCTGGTACTTCTTGATAAGCTGTGGCTCATAGTCGCCGTTGCGGTCACGGGGGACAGCCATCTGCATATCCCCATAGCTGGTGTGCATGGTTTTTTTGAGTGGCCGTTCCTGCTATTATCCGTATCCTTGTTCCTGTAATCATACTTTGAATAGCCCAGTCCTTCATCCAGTTCCTCGTCCAATACGCCTTGTAAAAGGACGGACATCATGTCGCGCATGACGGCATTGACATCTGTACCGTCTTTGATGCTGATGTCGTTTTCTTTCAGATATCCCCGCATCATTTCCCGCATGGCTGCTTTGTGTGGGCTTTCTTTTCTTCTTGCCATAATAATGCCTCCAGACTGTGTCGTTTTATGAGGTGCCCCCAAAAGTTAGACTTTTATTAGCGAGACTGTTTTGACTGCCTCGCTAATTTTATGCAGCCAAGAGGATGAGCCTGTATTGGACAGGACTCATCCATCCTAGTTTCTCCTTTATTCTTTGTTCATTGTAATACTTTACATATCGTTCAATTTCCGATTTTAATTCTTCATAACTGTAATAAACAACACCATAATAGATTTCTTGTTTTAACAATCCGAAAAAGTTTTCCATTACAGAATTGTCATGACAGTTGCCTTTCCGGGACATGCTTTGAAATATCCGTTCTCCCTTAAGCCGACATGAGTACGCTTTCATTTGGTATGCCCAGCCTTGTTCGGAATGAAATGTTCTTCTGCATGGACAATCAGATGTTATATCGATTGCTCCATTTAATGCATCCATTACATTTTTAACAGAAGGATTTTTATCAATGCCATAGCTTAAAATCTCGCCATTACACATATCCATAAATGAATCTAGGTAAAGCTTATGTACTGTCATATAACCCTTTGGGTCTATTTCATAGTATTTAAACTCCGTTGTATCAGTTGTTATCTTTTGATGCGGTATATTTGTATGAAATCTTCTTCTAATTCTATTAGGAGCAACAGTCCCAACCTTTCCCTTGTAAGAGCTATATTTACGACTTTTGCGAGTATATGATATTACCTGGAGATTGAGTTTGTGCATAATACGCTGAACTTTCTTTTTATTTATTGCAAAGCCTTGATTCCTTAATTCTCCCCACATGCGACGATAACCATAATCCTTGTTGTTATCATGTATTTCCAAGATTTTATCTTCTAGCTCCTGGTTCGGGTTTTCTCTGTCAAACCGCTTTTCCCAGTACATGTATGTTGCTTTGAGAAAACCAATTACCGCGGGAATGTCTTTTAATTTGAATTTTCCTCGGAGGCTGTGGACGATTCTCGCTGTTTTTCAGAAGATTTTCCTCCTCTAAACGCAGCCTCTTCAGTTCTTTTAAATAGGCATTCTCGATTCTTAGTTTGAGTAAATCATCCTCAAGTTGTTTTACATGTTCAGCAGTGGTATCGACAGATACTGTCTCAATGGTATTTGGATTTTGTTTTTTTGCCAGATGTATCCAATGCCTTCTTTCGTCCTTTCTTTTTTACTGAAATAAAATTATCATTTTTACTTATCTCTCTAATGGGAACCGCACTGAACAATCTTTACCGTATCATTTTCTATACGATAAACAATACGGTTCGCATTGTCTATCCTTCGGCTCCAATAAGCTGCCAAATCACCGCTTAACCTTTCCGGCTTTCCTATGCCTTCATACCCGTTTCGGTCAATATCTTTTAACAACTGGAGAATACGCTTTAACGTCTTTTTATCCTGCTTCATCCAATATTCAAAATCTTCCCATGCCGCATCTGACCACGACTTAATCATCAAGCTCTACCTCATGCACTGTACCTCCGGTCACTTCCATCTGTGCTACTGAATTTCTGAGCCTTTCCACATTTTCCTGCGAATAAAAAGGGTCTACAGAGACTTCAAATGGTATGCGTTTCTCTCTCCCCAGCTTTTTCAGATAAATGTTAATCGCTGTTGACAATGACATACCAATATCAGCACATGCCTGCTCCGCCTTTTTCTTTACCTCGTCCTCTATACGCAAACTAATCTGAGCCATTTGTATCACCTCTCCCTTCAAATTTAACTATAGTATATCCCGTTAGATAGCATTTGTAAAGGCAAATGCTATGTAAATGCTAAACTTTTATGTCCGTAACCACAAAATATAACTATCCATGATTCCAGATACACATTCTTTCAACAAAGCAGTTTCAGCTATGATATTACTCTATACACGCCTATGTTACACCATAAATATATCACTTTTAGTAATTATTATTGTAAATATCTCTATATTATCACATTTCTTCCATAATCCCTCTACAAATTTAATTTGTATACACTCATTTCTCCATCCTACTGCAGTCTCCCGCCACAACAAAAATGCCCTGTCCAGTACCAGCCTCTTATACTTGCGTAGGAAACTTCTCCGCTTCCGCAAGCTACCGTAGCGGTCAGTCTGGCTTCACACATTCTCTTGCGACCTACTTCTTCCTTAAAATATCATACCCCGTTACCTTTCTCACAAACGCTTTTATCTTTTTTAATCTTTCCGCAATCAGAAGCGGCACTCCAATTCTGGCCAACAGATAGAGCCATTTACTTGCTTCCGTTCCTCCTGCCAGATAAACATAATTAATATCATGAAAAAACAACTCCCTGTCAAATCCTGCACATAAAGGCGTTAGGCAGTTACACAAATAAAAAATCCCCTTTACTAGCATGAATACCGCGACATGATGCATCATAATGGAATAGGTATTACGTCCAACCGTAACAAGTTTCCCTGAAATAACAGGTGTTTTACTTATGAGTCCGGCTGTCCGCAACCAAAATGCAATCCCCGTGACCACCGTTAAATAAGGAACTACAAATCCGTTGGCAAAACTTGTCACCCATACGACGCCAAATGCCAGCCCTGCATTAAAAATGGAAATCAATATCTGTACGCCTATGACCATGAGAAAATAAATCCCATCCGACAGCGTATCATGTGTCTCTATCTTCTCTTTATAAATCTTTCCCATCTGAAATCCCGGAAACATGAGTAAGAGCCTTCCCGGAAATTTATAAATTCCCCATACATGCCCACCTATTGCCAGTTGAATTGTGACCATACCCAGAACCAGAGAACAGATAAAAATGAGTCATTCATATTTTAAATGCAGAACCTTCAGAACTTTCCGCATCCATACGTTCATCACCTCAATCAAAAATGATGCCGAGTGCAGATAAAATACGAAACTGCCTGTTCTCTCCTGTATTTGCCTCCACCATTTTCATTCCTTCCTAAGCACATGTCAGTTTGCATGGAGCATCACTATTTTTCTCACAAACGGTATATAGTCAGTTACAAACGCCCCAGGCAAGCTGACTGTAAAAATAAAGATTGTCATCACAGGTATGGAAACCACCGCCGGATAAGAAACCGTTGTGATTCCCACAAGGTTCAATTTTTCCAGAATAAACAGATGGAACATATGCACAAAAAAGTATAGCGGGACAGATTTCCCCATAGCTGTGCCCTTCTTACCTGTTCAAACGCCTTACAATACCGAAAGCATACAAAAACGGCAATGGTCATGAGTAGAACATTCAAAGACTCCGGAGTGAACCATCGCTCTACATAGATGTCGGATTTTATACAATCCTGCACTGTCAGGTAAGGAGTCGGGATGAATGAGAGTATTCCCATTGCGTAAATACACCACCTGACTTTCTTCGTGATGTCCGTTGTATTCAGATAATATCCCAATAAGAAATAGCCAAAATTACCAACCAGTATATCAAGCCCCAGACTGTCAATCCGTGCCTGAAATGTTGTCAGCCCAAAAGTATCCGTCAGGGTCGGTATCAGGAACCGGAATATGCTCCATAGAATCAGGTAATACCGCAATGTTTCTTTTTTTACGCTTATCTGTCTCGCTATTGGAATCAGCAAATAAAATCCACACAAAATCTGAAGAAACCACATATGGATATGACCAAAGACAAATCGCTCTATCGCCGCCCTGAATACTTCCATTGTAAACTGGCCTTTCACCGTATCCACTGCAATCCCCTGAAAAGCATAAAACGCCGACCAGACTTACCAGGATTGCTTTAAAAAATCCCCATGCCGCAATGGCACAGGGGTGTGTTTTGCAAATCCTCATTTTCAATTTCTTCATTTTGCCTTTTTATCCTTATGAAACTGAATAAGGAGCATCCTGTCTATCCAGAATACTCCTTGTTGAAACACCCTTTATTGTTACATACAGACCCATATAAACGTATCTCTGTTATCTGCCTCGCTGCTTACTCATAACTTCTTCAAAAGCGCAGCCTTATCCGCATCTGATACCTTCATTGCAACCATAGCCTGTTCCGCAGACCACTTCATTGATTCCATTAAATTCCTTATGGACTCCAACAAACTATTCAGCCTTGCATTTTCCGCATACTTTTCCGCATAACTCTTCGCATAATTTTAAACCGCTTCGCACATCCTCTTCCGGCCTCCTTCTTCCTTAAAATGCCGTACCCCTTTAGCCGACTCAGGATAATACATATCCTTCGATTCCTTACAGCCAAAATCATGTAACAGCTTACCAATCTCGTCGTCTCCCTTATAGTTTCCATTTACATATACGATATGAGAACCATCATCAAATACATCATTAATTTCCTCAAATCGACGGTTAATCGTATAAATAAGTCGCACCTTACTTATGAATAACTTTCCTCATACCAGAACCACAAAATTCATGTGGGATAATCCTAAATCCTATTTTCTCATAAAATGTCTCTTTTCCTTTTTCTGCAATCAAATGAATACTGGAACGTCCTCCGATTGGTGTTTCCCTATCAACATATTCTATTATCATATTGATAATTTTATTGCCAATACCCTGTCTCTGATAGTTCGGCCGTACCACAATATCAACTACCATATAATACATTCCGTCACCTATCAGTCTTCCCATGCCAACAGTTTGGCTATCCTTAACTGCAATTACCGTATACAGACTATTGGCAAGCGCCTTTTGTGTCTGCTCCTTTGAAAAAAGCAACCACCCAACACTTTTCCTCAACTCACAATAATCCTCATAGAACAACACATTTTCCTTATATTCCATATATTTTTCCCTAACATATCATAAAACAACTCCGACCTTCCGTTTCGAAGCGTTCTCTATCAGAAAACCCTTGCAGAATCCTATTCTCCGGCTTTACAAATGCGAATCGCCATATACTGTCTGCCCGGCATCTGAATTATATTGAATCCGCTCATCTCACCAAGTGGCGTAACGGTCATATTCCAGGTATCGATTAAATCTACCTGATATTTTGTATCTTCCGGCAAAATAACCCTACGTTTGGCAGGCTGGCATACCCCCAGGTAATGGATAGAATAGTCATAGCAAGTCTCCATCCCTTCCCCGCTGTGTCCACCGGCATATCCCACCACTTCATCAAAAGCGCCTTCCCCTTTGTTCAATCCAATTCCCGGCACTTCCCCCAAAATTTGTGACAGGAATTTCAACCTTTCGGGACTTTCTCCTTTCAGCGTACCACCATGGGACCACCAGATTACTTCATCCAGATAGGTCTCGCCATGTCCGCAATAAGCGCCGCGCATCGCACCTTCCCAGAAGCGGCGTACCATCTCTTGGGCAGTGATATTGCCCCAGCCCATTTCCAGATTTCCCTCATAACAGATTTCATCCCAAACCACAGGCTTGTGATATTGTTCCAGATACCTGTCGGAGCTCTCCGTCGTCAGGTAAAAATCGGTTCGCTGCAAAGAGCAGTGCGTAATCCACGGTCTGGAAAAGTCATAAGTTTTCAATCCATTATGTACGGAAAGCATATGACCGTATGGGTCGATAGAAAATATCAGTTCCCCATAATGCTCCCAATCCTCAGGCTTTTTGGCAAGTACAAAATCATATTCGTTGGCGAGGGACCACCAGACATTCCGATAAGCTCCATATCGTGAAACCACATAATTCAAATATTGCTCGCAGGCTTCCCTGCCCATCTGATTCATGCCCCACTTATCATAAGGGTGCATCAGAATCAGGTCTGCTTCGATACCCATCTCCCGCAACTGTGCAATCCGCTTATCAAAAAGCCGGAACAACTCTACATTAGGACGGGTATAGTCAAAGCCGAAATCGTAGGGCTCGATTTTCTGTCCCGGAAAAAGCATACGGTCTTTCTCATTTGTCTTTACCAGTTCCGAATCCAGTCCCTCCCCGTTTCCCCGCTCAAAAGGCATGGCAAGGGGTTCTTTTTTATTGTAATCATAAAACTTCGGGAACAGGCAAAAACGTATTTTGTTAAAGGCGCTGCCGCGCAGAGTCTCAAGGGTCCGCTCCTGCAGATTTAAAGGCTGAAAGACCCATGCATAGCAAGTAGTCCCAATGGAATGATACGCCGTACCGTCAGTATACCGAAGATGCGTCCCCTCCACCACAACAGGCCCGTGGTTTTCACTGTCGGCAGGGCCTACCTCAAAACTGCCTGTAGGTTCTTCTATGCTATGGGCAAAATTCCCCGAGATGTGATACGTATAAACTCCCTCATAGGACGGCATAAAACGAATTTTATACACACCGTCCCCGTCATAGAATCCGGTAATGCTTTTTTCCTCCCGGTCACTCCGGAAGCTTGCCTTTATTGTGTAGTCCTTGAACGGATTCCCGTCGGTTTTGCCCAAACGGCTTAATTCCAAAACTCCCCATCTTTCAATTTTTTGCATGTTTCCTCCGTTTCTGCGCTGCTTTTTAGTAAGTTCATAAAGCAGCGCGTAAATACAAATCTCACATTTATCCGTTACCGCTTTTAGAGACAGTTAGAAACCTCTCTCTTATTTATTAAACTCTTTTGCAACTGTTTTTACAACCCCTTCGACATGCAAACCGTAAATATCGAAAACCTCTTTTGAGTTGCCTCTAATATCCGCCGCCAAGCGTCTGGCAGCAGAATACAATAAAATAAATTTTAAGGCTCATCCACCGAAGCACACATCATTTCTATGATGACAACAACTAAATTTTATGCTATCAATTTAGTCGCAATCTAATTAATAATCATATGCGCTTTCTGCAAAACTAAAATTTCCATTCATGCCACTCGCTGTCCTCATTGTACATCTATCCTGGAGGATACCGGGTCTGCTACATGAAATGCAGAAAAATAACTCTCTTTGTCTCCATGTTTTTATTTTCACTTGTATAGCTCTCTAATCACATAAAAAACTGCCGCCATTCCTTTTCTATATTGTATGGCGGCAGTCATATTTTATTATGGACTCTCTTTCGTCATCTCTTCCCACGTTATGCCCTGTCAAAATGAGCCGACACCTTTTTCAGCTCCTCAACAATCGGCAGATGCTGCGGACAAGCCTTCTCACACTGTCCACATGCAATACAGTCCTTCGCCCTGCCGAAGTCTTTCGTCAGAACCTCATAATTAGAATAGTTTATCGTCCACCCTTTCTCTTCCAGTTTTTCCCGCATATTCTCATTATACAGTGAGAAATACTGCGGAATCGCAATATGCTTCGGACACCCTTCCGTACAGTAAGAGCAGCCTGTACAGGAAACGGCAATCTGACCGTTCACCATCTGCGCAGCACGGAACACTAATTCCTTTTCTTCTTCCTTCAAAGGTTTAAAATCTTCCATATAACTAGTGTTATCTATTATCTGTTCCATATTGCTCATACCTGAAAGCACCATCATGACATTGTCTAAGGAAGCTGCAAACCGTATCGCCCAAGAAGAAATTGACATCTCCGGCTCACGCTCTTTAAAAAGTTTTTCCGCTTCTTCCGGCAGACTCGCCAATGTGCCGCCCTTGACCGGCTCCATGACTATGACAGGCACTTGATGCTTCACTGCCACTTCATAACATTTCCGAGACTGTATCCACTGGCTCTCCCAATCCAGATAATTAATCTGTAACTGCACAAACTCCATCTCAGGATGCTTGGTCAGAATTTCATCCAACAATTCTGCGCTGTCATGGAAAGAGAATCCGATATTCTTTACAAGCCCCTGCTCTTTCTTCTCCTGTAACCAACGGAAGCAATCCAACTTTTCAAACTTCGTATAACTTTCCGCCTCGATGCCATGGAGAAGGTAATAATCAAAATATTCTACGCCCGTCTTCTTTCTCTGCTCGTTGAATATCTTATCTCTGTCCTCTAACGTATGGAAAAAACTGGCATTAAGTTTGGTTGCCAACGTATAACGGTCTCTGGGATAACGTTCAACCAGAACCTCCTTCGTCGCATTCTCACTGTTAAACCCACAGTACATCCAAGCCGTATCAAAATATGTAAAACCCTTATCCAGAAAAACATCTACCATTTCCTTGACTTGCTCTAAGTCAATGCTGTCTGCCTTATTCTTATCCAAAAGAGGCAGGCGCATCAAACCAAAACCTAATTTCCTCGTCATTTTTCCTCCTTTTCATATCCCACACTTTCCGTCATGATACGGAGAGGGCCTCGTAAAGTTCTTAAAGATTACATCTATTATCATACCAAATAATACCTGCCCTCGTCCACACAAAATTTCCGCCCTCCACTTTACTCCACAGACGCTACAGTATCCATTTTGAAACCAAATCTCCCATAAGCCTGACTGCGGTAATACAACCACAAAATCACAATCGTTATACGACATATCTTACATCTGCTTATCCCCATTCGCCGGATTGTCAAGCAGCCTCCCGTCTTGTGCAAAGCGCGAGCCATGACATGGACAATCCCAGGAACGCTCCGCCTTATTCCACTTCAAGGCGCAACCCAGATGAGGGCAACGGGGAACCGTAGGCGTAAGCATATTGAAAACAGCTTCCGCGCTATTAAATAACAACTGACTTGTAAACATATTCCTGTCAGGGGCAAATATGGTTTTATATGGATTCTCGATTCCTTCTAATAAATCCGCCAACACCATTGCCGATACCATAGCCGTCGTCATTCCCCATTTTCTAAAACCTGTGGCCACATAACAGCCTGGCATAGACGGAGAATAGCTTCCGATATACGGCGCCTCGTCCAAGGACATGCAATCCTGGGCTGCCCAATGGTATTTCTCTACGGCATCCGGGTAGTATGCCCTTGCAAAATCCCGCAGTTCCTGCCAGTTTCCACCTTTTTTTCCTGTACGGTGCCCACCGCCACCCAGAAGCAGCAGATTGCCATGACTACGCAAAGACATACCTTTCTTATTTTCATTCACATACATACCGCCTATCTGTGCTGCCTCTTCCAGTGCAATCACATAAGAGCGGTGTTGATACAATTTCATGAAATAATATCCGTGTTTATTATCAATGGGATAATGGCTCGCGAAAATAACCCGCTCATAAGAAATATCTCCCTGTCTTGTAACCGCTTTACCGGGCATAAGCTGCGTGACAAACGTATGCTCATAGATTTTTAATCCTTTTGCCATTTCAGACAAGAATTTCAGCGGATGGAATTGTGCCTGTTTTGTCATTCTTACCGCCCCCACTACCGGAAAAGGAAGTTCTCCGCAATCTGCAATTTCATCGTCAAGTCCAAGTTTCCGATAAGCTTCCGCTTCTTTCTCCAGTTTTCTTCTGTCATCCGGAGAATAAACATACGCCGTTTTCTCTGCAAAATCGCAGGAAATCCCCGAAGTGAGTTCCGCATATTTTTGTACTGCCCTCTGATTTGCCTCCAGATACAGCTTTGTTTTCTCGAGACCCGCACGCCGAATCATTTTTGCATAAATCAAGCCGTGCTGTGCCGTAATCTTGGCAGTTGTATTGCCCGTCACCCCGTGACAGATTTCTTCGCCCTCCACAAGCAGATAGTCAATCCCCCTCTGCTGTAAAAAATAAGCGCACAAAATACCCGTAATCCCTCCACCGATAATCAAAACATCCGTCCTGGTATCACCTTGTAAACTTTCAAATTGCGGAAGCACCGCCGTTTTATTCCAAACAGATTCCATCCCTTTTCTCCTTATTTGTGTGCTGCTTCATTGCCAAAGATTTTATGTGGACGCCTTTTGATACATTGCGACTATCAAATTAGGATGGATAGAAGACAGGAAATTATACTCCTGCCGCTGCATTTTCACACACTTAAATACTTCCTGTAATAGCTTCCAAACTTCTTTTTGATTCTTGAATTTTTCTTACAATAGGAGTAGAATTAACAGAGGATTTATCATCCCTCACATGCTTTTTTGCACATATTAACAACCAAAGAAAGGATACTTTGCACAATGAAAAAGAATCAAAACAAATGGGTATGTGCCGCTATCCCGGCGCTATTGCTCCATTGCAGCATCGGTACTGTTTACTGTTGGTCCATCTTTAGTCAAGAAATTGCAGACTACATCGGCTTTTCCAAGGGTGCAACCGAATGGGCATTCAGTTTCGCCATCTTCTTCTTAGGAATGTCTGCGGCATTTTTAGGAAATGTGGTAGAGAAGGATATACATAAGTCTTCACTGATTGCTGCAATCTGTTTTGCTGCCGGCATGGCGGGAACAGGATTTTTCATCTACTATGGCGGACAGCACCAGCACAGCGTCCTGGCTCTTGTTGGCATCTATATCTGTTATGGTTTCATTATGGGTATCGGACTAGGAACAGGCTATCTATCCCCCGTCAAGACATTAATGCTCTGGTTTGAAGACAGGAAAGGTCTTGCAACCGGTCTTGCCGTTGCAGGTTTCGGCGCTGCCAAGGCAATCGCGAGCCCGATAATGCAGGCGATGTTAGAGAATCTCGGAGAAGGCGGCATCTACAAGATGTTTATGATACTTGCCTGTGTATATTTTGTTATGATGTTCTTAGGACATATACTGCTCAAGAAACCTGAGGGATGGCATGAACCCAAAACAAAAGAAAAAGGGCAGGGTATTATGGATGTCATCAAGACAAGACCTGTGGCCAACTATATCGGTATCTGGTTGATGTTCTACATCAATATTACCTGTGGCCTTGCACTGATTTCCCAGGAAAAGATGATTGTAAAGTGTATCGGCCTCGCAGGCGCCGTAGGCGTAATCTCCACAGTATCCGCAGTCTTCAATGCCGGCGGACGTCTTGGTTTCTCCGCATGGGCAGACACGATGAAAGACAGGAATACAATATATAAGCTGATTTTTATACTCTCCATCATCTTTACTGGATTGGTAATGGTAACCGGCGGTATCAAAAACGGACAGGGCAATATGCTTCTGACAGTCCTTGTTCTCGGGTTAATCTTTGTTGTCAATGCAGGTTACGGCGGCGGTTTCTCCAACGTGCCCACCCTTCTTTCCGACCATTACGGCATGGGCAGCATCAGTGCACTGCACGGAATCACCTTATCCGCATGGGCATTTGCAGGTCTAACGGGTAACCAGGTGGCAAACCTGATTGTAAATAACAGCGGAGAATTTACGGTAGACTCCCACGGCAACAGCATCAATCCGGTTGGATACCAGAACGTACTATACCTTACCATTGTTCTCTATATTGTCGCATTGCTCATGAGCATCTTCCTTGTACGTCCTATGGACAAGGATGCCAAGACAAAATAGGACCGAATAAAAATAAAATAACTATTGTGATTATACACCGACACAGACATCGTCTTGTCGGTGTTTTTATTTTCCCCTATTCCCAAGTTAGTTGATATTTTTTATAAATCTCAAATCATTTTCTTCCCACATAACGTTATAATATATGAAATCAGCCAAACCAACATAAAATCCACGCACAAAGGAGCCTGTTTTGACACACGAAGATGAATTAATCCGACAAATAAAAAAAGGCAGTCAAGAATGTCTGGACGAACTGATTCGGCTATACTATCCTGCCATCCTGCGGTATTGCCTCTGGCATATGCCGGACAGAGAATCCGCACAGGACGCCGTTCAGGAGACCTTTCTGAAACTTGCGCGTTTCATCGGCCGTTACGAACATCGGGGACAATTCCGCGCTTTCTTATACCGGATTGCCGCAAATACCTGCACGGACATGAAACGCAGATTTTTTTCCGAGGAATTCCTGACAGCACAGATAATAGAAAACGCCTGTTATGAAGAGAATGGCTTTCAGCTAGCAGACGACAGACAACAGCTTGCCACAGCCTTTTGTTCTCTGGAAGGCGAAGCCAAGGAATTGGTACTGCTAAAATACGGACAGGAACTGACTCTGCGTGAAATTGCCGCAATCACCGGGCTCCCCCTGCGCACGGTACAAACCAGACTGCGCAGGGCAATCAGAACAATGCGTCGGATACTGGATGGCTGAATATGCCCGTCCGCACTCTATGTTTAACGCCAAACCTATAACTTTCCATACCGCTATTTGTGCCGGAGCGTCACAAATAGTCCCCGATAGCCGCCACAAATTCAGGTTTGCTCTGCCCGGCTCGTAAACGCTCCGGAATGGAGGTCCTATGAAAAAAAAAGAACAGTGGAACAACTTTTTTGCCCTTGAACGGAGTATTTGTTACAGCGAACATTTACAAGAAACAATAAAATTGGCACACTGCACCAACGCCTCACATACAATCAGATACCGCATCTCCATGTGGCACATAGTGGTAAAGCAGTTAAAATTTTTTGCCCTGAAAATATGGCTTCTACAAGGATTGCTCTTAGCCGCGCTGTGCGCCCTGTTCTTCCAACTGTACAGTATAAGCGTCGTGTACGGCGTAGATGCCTTTGAATGGGCGAAGAGAGTCCTGCCCAAATCACTATGTCTTGGTGCAGGTGCCATTGCAGTAAGCGCTATTCCGCTTCTGTCCCGGTCAACACATTACAAAATGGCAGAACTAGAGCAGTCCACTTATTTTTCACTTCGTGGCAATCTGTTTGCACAACTGTTATTTATGGGAATCGGAGACCTTGGGATGCTGTCTGCCCTGATACTTCTCGCCATAAAGTTCCGGATTACGGGCGACACCATTTTCCTGTCCCTGATTATCCCCTTCTTAACAGCCGCCACCTTCTGCCTCATACTGTGGATGCGCACGACGCCGTCTTTCTTCCGTAATGCCGGTGTGATACTCTGTGGTGCGTCCGCCCTGTTTGTCTATCAGATTGCAGACAACAGTAAACTCTTGATACCGGAGGCCGCACTGTATATCTGGATTCTTTATGCCCTTACCTGTATAGGTATTATGTACTATGCATGCAGTAAATTGTATTATCATAGCGCCGCCGAGACAAATTTCAACTAAAAACAAAGCCCGTAATTTTCCACGGAATTTATTATATGATAGACAAATTAATAACAGGAGGCATTTATGGAAATCACACTGGAACACATCTCTAAGCATTTTAAAGACAAGACCCGCAGCGGAAGTCCGGTTAAAAAAGCCGTAGACGACGTGAATCTGCATCTCACCCCCGGTGTATGGGGGCTGCTTGGCGCCAATGGCTCCGGCAAGACCACCCTAATGCGCATGGTCTGCGGCATTATGAAGCCAACCGAAGGGCGTATCTGTTACGACGGCGTAGATATCAGTCAATTAGGCGACCTTTACCGCGAAATCATCGGCTATCTCCCGCAGGAATTTGGATTTTATCCGGAATTTACAGTGCAGCATTATCTGGAGTATATCGCTGCCCTTAAGGGCATACCCGATAAACAGGCGAAACATAAAATCGATGAGCTTCTCTCCAGGCTCTCTTTAGAAGACGTGCGCAGAAAGAAAATCATAAAACTTTCGGGCGGCATGAAACGCCGTGTAGGTATCGGCCAGGCACTGCTAAATGACCCCGAACTCCTCGTTCTTGATGAACCGACCAGTGGTCTTGACCCGGGAGAAAGGGTTCGTTTCCGTAATCTTCTCTCGGAATTTGCCCAGAACAGGATTGTGCTGATTTCCACCCATATCGTCCCTGACGTAGAGTATATCGCAGCACACAATGCCATTATGAAAAACGGAAGCATCCTGCAGACGGGCACAACACAGCAACTGGTTTCGCAGATACACGGCAAAGTATTCCAGGCAACAATCCCGCCCCGGGAACTTGGCCTGTGGGAATCCAAAATACAGATTATCAACCTTCGCAACGAAGAGGACGGCAGTATTTGTCTTAGATACCTTGGCGCTTCGTCGGATATCCCAAATGCCACGCCGCAGGCGCCATGCCTGGAAGATTTGTACTTACATCTGTTCCCCAGGTCGTAAAATATTAGGTTATTGCGAAACATGTCTCACCGTTACCATTCATGTATAAATGAAATAACCATAGGCAGAGCTTTGAGAAACGTTCTTAATAACCTAGAAAAAAGTTTTGCAATTATCTTATGGATTAGGATGTCAAAAGGTGCCATCATAAAATTTCACTGACAGATTGCATAAAATGTTCACGAAGTTGTCCTTCGCAGGAATATGAGATTTTCTTAATATTCCGTGAAGTTCCCAGTAATTTCGGGGCATGGACGCCCCGAAAAGCCCGATGTTCGCCCGGACGGCGAATAGAGGGCGGTTACGTCCGTTTCCTTAAATTTCCCGGAATATTTTAGAAAATCCATATGACGGAGACGGACACAAGGGAACATTTTATGCAATCTGCCCTTGCAACTTATATAATGTACCTTTTAACACCCTAATCCTATATAAAAATATCCAAGAAAGGAACTTTTATGATATGAAAAGATTATATATAGAAGAGCTAAAACGCATTCTTAGAACCAAAAGCATACTTCTTTTTCTGACCGCCGCTTTGGCATTATCCGCTTTTATGGGATATATTCCGGTTACCTACGAACGGTTTACCTATGAAGAAAACGGTCAGGAAATTACCATCAAAGGCAGAGAGGCTCTCGCCGCCAAAAAACAACTGCAAAATCCCAATGCCGGGGAAGTTACGCCTGAAAAAATGGCTGCCGGACTGAAAGCCTACCAACAAAATCTGAAAATATACGGAGATTTTTATGATGACTTTCCTGTCAATGTATACAACAGCGAAATATTCCCCTGGTCGGCTCTTATGGGCAGGCTGCGGGAGATAATGGCGGATTCTGAAAGCGGTCTCGCACCGGACTATACAGAAATTACGGAGAAAAATGCCTTGGATTTTTATGAGCGCTGCCGCCCCCATCTTGATGACTTAATGAATCTGGAACAAAAAGACAATCCTGCCGCCAGGGAGATTGCCGCCCGGATGTATGACAAAGTCGAAACGCCTTTCTACTACTATCCCGGCTATAATTCAAATATGGCCGAGTATGAGGGAATGTATCTTTTTCTTCTCATGTTCCTGTGCGCCATGATAGCCTCGCCTGTCTTCTGTTGTGAGTATCAGACCGGGGCCGACGATATTTTACGCAGCACGAAACACGGCAGGAAAAAGCTTGCCTTTATCAAAATTCTCTGCATCATGACCATCAGTCTCATAACCTTTGTGCTATGCATGACAGTCTTTACCGTCATTTCCAACAGTCTCTTCGGATGGGAATGCAGGCGTACTTCTTTACAGATTCTTTTCTCCGCGGTTAGCCTGCTGAATATAGACCTGGGCGGACTGCAAAACCTTGTCATGTGCGCAGGGTTTATCTCACTGCTTTCCAGCGTGAGTTTCGTGCTCTTCCTATCCTCCGCCTGTAAAAATACGACGGTTTCCACCGGACTGACCATCGCGTTTTGTATGGTGCCTTCCGTACTCTACATGATGGCAGGCGGAGACTTCACCGCCTACTTAAGAGTCCTGGTGCCCTCCGGCAGTCTAGGCGGGACCAATTCTTTTTTCTATGCAGTGACTTACTACTTCGAGTTTCTTAAAATCGGCTCTGCCACATTCTGGACACCCTGGCTCCTGCTCGTAGTCCCTGCACTGGAGATTCCTGTCTTCCTATGGCTCACGGTGCGGACTTACTGTCGCAGAAGCATGTAAAAAAATTGGCCCAGCGGCCAACTTTGCAAGAATTTGCTTCACAAATTCTTGTTGGCATCTCACTACATTATGGCATACTTTCCTATAATGTAAAAAACGAGCGCAGCTCGTTTACGAGATTTGCCTCCGGCAAACTCGGATAAGCGGAGGAATTTCCTATATGGATTAGGGTGTCAAAAGGTGCCATCATAAAATTTCACTGACAGATTGCATAAAATGTTCACGAAGTTGTCCTTCGCAGGAATATGAGATTTTCTTAATATTCCGTGAAGTCTCCAGTAATTTCGGGGCATGGACGCCCCGAAAAGCCCGATGTTCGCCCGGACGGCGAATAGAGGGCGGTTACGTCCGTTTCCTTAAATTTCCCGGAATATTTTAGAAAATCCATATGAAGCAGACGGACACAAGGGAACATTTTATGCAATTTGCCCTCATAACTTATAAAATGCACCTTTTGACACTCTAATCCTATAGAATAAAAAAAGAGCTTCTCTCGTTTAAAGCGCAGGAATTTCCTATGACATAAAAACGGCTGTTGCAACATACTGCAACAGCCGTTCATAATTTTATAAGCTCCTACTCCATGGACTCCATCAGGCGTTCAACCGTCGTAAAGGCAAGCCCGGTCACCGTATCTGCACATCCATAATAAACCGCAATCCTGCCCGTCGCCGCATCCGTAAGCGCCGCACAAGGGAATACCACATTGGGCACGTCGCCCATGCACTCATACAGTTCATGAGGGCCTAAGATATAGTTTCTTGTCCGCTTCTTAACCTTCCACGGCTCTTCCAAGTCAAGCAACGCGCATCCCATACGATATACGAAACCGTTGCACGTATTGATGACGCCATGATAAAGCAATAACCATCCGTCCTCCGTCTCAATCGGTACACATCCGGCGCCTATCTTCGTGGACTGCCATGCGGAATAATCTCCTTTAATTGCCCCCATTACCAGCCTGTGGCGTCCCCAGTATTTCAAATCCGGGCTTTCGCTTATAAAAATATCACCGAAAGGCGTATGTCCGTTATCACTCGGACGGCTTAACATGTAATAATTACCGTTAATCTTACGTGGGAACAACACACCGTTACGATTAAACGGCAGGAATGCATTCTCCAATTGGTAGAAAGTCTTAAAGTCAAATGTATAGCCAACACCAATCGTAGGATAACCTTCGTATCCGTTACACCATGTCACATAGTATCTGTCCTCGATAAAGCACACCCGCGGGTCATAGCGGTAATACCGTTTCGCAATTTCCGGGTCAGCCCCCTGGAACTGTACCGGCTCATCCGAAATCTCCCAGTGGATGCCGTCCTTACTGAATCCCGGGAAGATATCCATGCTGATTGATTTGCTGTCGCAGCGGAACACGCCCGCATAGCCGTCGCCGTAAGGAACTACCGCACTGTTAAAAATGCTGTTAGAATTTTTCGTTGCAAACCTGTCGATAATCGGGTTCGCATGATAGCGCCATACCGGAAATACCTGTTCCCCTTCCGGCTCCTGCCAAGGCATATTCTGCAGGTCATTTCCAATTATTTTCGTCATATTCGCCCTCCATTCTTTTACATATGCCCAGAATCCCTCTTGCATTTGTTTTTCATTCGGTTTATCAAGAAAACTTCCGGCATACATATTTTATCCGAATTTGCTTTTTCTATTATACCATATACCATGGTACCATGTCTTCATAAATCACCGAAACAGGTTGCACAAATTTGCCCTCAATTCCCATCCTTAATTCGCAATCGCATTTCCCGTATAAAGCTGATAATATCTGCCCTTTTCGTCAATAAGCTGTTCATGTGTCCCACGCTCGATAATCCGGCCTTGCTCTAACACCATGATACAATCAGCATTCTTGACGGTAGAAAGTCTGTGGGCAATCACGAAAGTAGTCCTGCCCTTCATCAGCTTATCCATACCATCCTGCACAATCCGCTCCGTCCTGGTATCGATGGAGCTGGTCGCCTCGTCTAAAATCAGCACCGGCGGGTCTGCGATGGCTGCGCGGGCGATGGCAAGAAGCTGCCTCTGCCCCTGGCTCAAATTGGCGCCGTCCCCGGTCAGCACCGTGTCATATCCATTCGGAAGATGTCTGATAAACCCATCCGCATTGGCAAGTTTCGCCGCCGCCATCACTTCCTCGTCTGTGGCGTCCAACTTTCCGTAACGTATGTTATCCATAACTGTCCCTGTAAAAAGATGCGTATCCTGTAATACAATCCCCAGAGAGCGCCTCAAATCCGCTTTCTTAATCTTATTCACATTGATGCCGTCATACCGAATCTTACCGTCCTGAATATCATAGAAACGGTTAATCAGATTTGTAATCGTCGTTTTCCCTGCACCCGTGGAACCGACAAAGGCAATTTTCTGTCCTGGCTCTGCATAAAGTTTCACGTCATGCAGCACAATCTTTTCATCGTTATATCCGAAATCCACGCCGTCAAACACTACGTCTCCCTTTAGCTCCACATAATCTACACCGTGGGTTGCCTGGTGTTCATGCCGCCACGCCCAACGCCCCGTACGTTCCTCACTCTCCACAAGCCTGCCGCCTTCTTCCCGGACATGGACAAGCGTTACATATCCGTTATCCGTCTCCGGCATTTCATCCATCATCCGGAAAATACGTTCCGCACCTGCCATCGCCATCACAATGGAGTTAAACTGTTGACTCACTTGGTTAATCGGTCCATTAAAGCTCTTGTTAAAAGTCAGAAAACTGGCTAGCGCCCCCAGCGATAAACCGGAAAAACCGGAGAGCGCCATGGCGCCGCCCACAATAGCGCAGACCACATAACTCACATTGCCAAGCTGCATGTTAACCGGGCCTACGATGTTAACCAGGTAATTCGCCCTGTCTGCACTGTGGTACAGATTGTCATTCAGCTCCCGGAATGTGGCAATATTCTCCTCCTCATGGCAAAACACCTTCACCACTTTCTGCCCTTCCATCATCTCCTCAATAAATCCGTTGACTTTACCCAAATCTTTTTGCTGCTGCAAGAAATAACTTCCGCTTAATCCCGCCGTTTTCTTTGTAACCACAAGCATCAAAAATACCATAGCAAGTGTTACCAATGTCAGTGGCACACTTAAGATACACATGCTTACAAGCACACTGACGATTGTGATGGCACTGTTAAACACCTGGGGCATACTCTGGCTCACCATCTGTCTGATAGTATCCGTATCGTTGGTATAGACGGACATAATATCTCCATGGGAATGTGTGTCAAAATATTTAATCGGAAGTGTCTCCATATGGGCAAATAAATCATTCCTGAAATTCCGCAACACCCCCTGCGTCACATTAACCATGATACGGTTATAAATATAAGCCGCCGCAACACCGATGGCATAGAACCCCGCCACCCGCAGGATTGCCATGGCGAGCGGACGGTAATCAGGCACATCCGTCACCAACATAGGCGCAATATAGTCGTCAATCAAACTCTGGATAAACATGGTTCCTTGCACATTCGCCAACACGCTGACAAAAATGAGAACCGCCACAATTACCAAATGCGGCCCATAGCTTTTGGCAACATACCCCATCAGTCTCTTAAAAATCTTACCTGGATTCTCTATTTTCTTTCCCTTAGGCATTCCGCCATGCATAGGTCCTGGCATCAATCATCACCTGCCTTTTCATCAAAATCACCACCGCCGCTTGTCTGGGACTCATACACTTCCCTATATATTTCATTATCCCGCAACAGTTCTTCATGGGTTCCGTATCCGTCTACGCACCCGTCCTCCATGACAATAATGTGGTCCGCGTGCTGCACGCTCGATACGCGCTGGGCAATAATCAGCTTCGTGGTATCCGGAATCTCTTCTGCAAAAGCTTTGCGGATTTTCGCATCCGTGGCCGTATCCACCGCACTGGTGCTGTCATCCAAGATAAGCACCTTGGGCTTTTTAAGCAGCGCTCTTGCGATGCACAGACGCTGTTTTTGCCCGCCGGACACGTTGGAACCGCCCTGCTCTATGTATGTGTTGTAGCCTTCCGGCATTTTCTCGATAAACTCATCCGCACATGCCAGCCTGCACGCGCGCTTACATTCTTCCTCACTGGCCTCTGCATCGCCCCAACGCAGGTTCTCCAGGATAGTTCCTGAAAAGAGCACGTTTTTCTGCAATACTACCGCCACCTGATTGCGCAGGCTTTCCATATCATACTCCCGCACATCATGTCCGCCTACCATCACCGAGCCGGAAGTCACATCATACAGACGGCTAATCAGATTGACCAAGCTGGTCTTAGAGCTGCCTGTTCCTCCTATAATACCCACCGTCTCACCGGACTTTATTTTCAAATCAATATCACGCAGAACCGCCTTTTCTTTGTCTTTATAATAGGAAAAATCCACATGGCAAAATGCAATCTCACCATTTGGCACATCGTATACCGGATTTTGCGGATTGGACAAGTCACTCTTTTCATTCAGCACTTCACTGATACGCTCTGCGCTGGCAATACTCATACTCATCATGACAAAAATCATCGCTACCATCATCAGGCTCATCAATATGTTCATGCAGTAGGCCATCAGACTCATCAGCTCCCCTGTGGTGAGCGTACTTTGCACAATCATCCTGGCTCCCATCCAACTGATTAACAGGATACACGCGTAGACCGTGAATTGCATAACCGGCATGTTCAGTACCACATGTTTCTCCGCCTTCAAAAAAATATCATAGATACCCTGGCTAGCCTTCTTAAGCTTGGATGTCTCATACTCTTCCCTGACATAGGCCTTGACCACACGGATTGCGCTGACGTTCTCCTGCACGGAGGCATTCAACTCATCGTATTTCGGGAAAGCCATCTGGAAATATTTCATGGCCCTTTTAATAATGAAGAAAAGCACAAACCCAAGCAAAATAAGCGCCACCAGATATACCGTGGCAAGCTTTGCATTGATAAAATACGCCATGGACATGGCACAAACCATACTGATAGGCGCGCGGAAACAGATACGCAGAACCATCTGGTAAGCCATCTGGATATTCGTCACATCCGTAGTCAGCCTCGTCACCAGTCCCGCCGTACTGAACTTATCCAGATTGGAGAAGGAAAAAGTCTGTATGTTATCAAACATCGCTTGGCGTATGTTTCTGGCAAATCCTGTGGAGGCCCTGGCGCCAAATTTACCTCCCATAATACCGCAGAACAGACCGCACAATGCCGCCCCTACCATGAAAACACCTATAACATAGATATGTCTCATGTTTCCCGCTTCCACCCCCTGGTCGATGATGGAAGCCATCAGGAGAGGAATCAGCGTCTCAAAAATAACCTCCAAAACCATAAAAATAGGCGTCAGAATGGATTCTTTCTTAAATTCCTTAATCTGTGCCGCCAATGTCTTAATCATATTTATTACCAACCCCTTTCCTTGTTATAGACACCCCGGATAACTACATTTTAAAAAGAAATCTTTCCGTAGTCCCCAAAGTATAGACAGCCATGCCTTTATTAGCCTTATACTAGTACGCATGGCATAAGTTACTTTTATATCATTATTCAAATAAATTTTTATGTCAAGAAAGAACACAGAAAATTCACAAGAGTTTTTTAATACCCCTTTTCACATCCTAATACTTACTGGCATATTTGGCTGAAAAATCCTATGCAATTTGTCATACTTTTATGAAAAATAGAAGTTGCTTTTATGCAATAGCAATGCTAATATAAAAAAACATGAAGGGCTCTTCTTTATTGGACATTTGTTTTTTTGTAATGGAAAATAAAGGACATGCCACCCCACATAAGAGAGGAGAATATTCATTATGAAAAAGAAAGTATTAGCACTTGTTCTTTCTTCTGTTATGGCGCTTTCCTTATTCGGCTGCGGTAACAACAATGCCCAGCCTTCCACAGATGAAGCAGCAACAGAAGACACAGCAACAGACGCGCCGGAGAGTGCAACGGAGGCAGAAAGCGAAAGCACTGACGAGGCAGCAGAAACAGAAACAACCGACGATGCAGCGGCTGAAACTGAAAGCACTGACGGCGCAGCGCTCAAGATTGCCATTGTCAGCAGCCCGTCCGGCGTAGACGACGGTTCTTTTAACGAGGATAACTACAATGGTATCCTGACATTTATCGAGAGCCATCCTGACTGTACCGTAAAACCTGTACAGGAGACGACAGGCGACGTAACGGCAGCCGTACAGGCAGTCGCTGATATCGTAGCCGATTATGATGTTATCGTATGCTGCGGTTTCCAGTTCGCAGGCATTTCCACCATCGCACAGGAAAACCCTGACGTAAAATTCATCCTGGTTGACTCATTCCCTTCCGACGCAGAAGGCAATGAAGTAGAAGTAGACAATATCTACGCTATGTGCTTCGCTGAGCAGGAGTCCGGTTTCTTCGCAGGTATGGCGGCCGCTCTTGAGACAACCACCGGCAAGGTAGCAGTTGTAAACGGTATCGCATATCCTTCCAACGTAAACTATCAGTATGGTTTCGAGTGTGGTGTAAAATATGTCAATGAGACAGAAGGCACCAACGTTGAATTGGTAGAACTTGCTTCCTATGCAGGTACAGACGTAACAGGCGCCAATGTAGGCGGTAACTATATCGGCTCTTTCGCAGACGAGGCAACCGGTAAAGTTGTGGGCAACGCACTTATCGCTGAGGGCGTAGACACCATCTTCGTTGCGGCAGGCGCATCCGGCAACGGTGTCCTGACAGCCGTAAAAGAAGCTGAAGGCGTAAAATTCATCGGCTGTGACGTAGACCAGTATGATGACGGTGCAAACGGCGACTCCAATGTCGTGCTTACTTCCGCACTGAAAGTAATGCATCTGAATGTTGAGCGTGCTCTGAATGCCGTTGTGGACGGTTCCTTCAAAGGCGGCAACGTAACATTGCAGGCAGACACCGATTCCACAGGCTATGTAAATGCTGAAGGCAGATGCCAGTTATCCGCAGACACAATCTCCAAGATTGATGCGGCTTACGAATTGGTAAAATCCGGTTCTATCGTTCCTGCCTCTAACTTTGGTACGACACCGGAAGATTTCACCTGGTAGGTGAAGATACCGCTACGCGGTATCTTCGCAAGAATGTCGCTTACGCGTACATTCTTGCTGTATACCTCTACATTATGATATGGCTAATGACGATAGCTTCACAGGAATGTCGCTTACGCGTACATTCTTGCCGTATCTCAAAATAACAACCCACAAGGCTGTAAGGGAAAAATCCCTTGCAGCCTTTTTTATTTTGCTTTATTCTATAGATAGAAGCATTTATTTTTCAAACTACTATACAGCAAAGAAAGGCCAACGCATGTCAGATTACATTATTGAGATGAATCACATCACGAAGCGGTTTCCCGGTATTGTAGCCAACGACGACGTGTCCATCCAGGTGAAAAAGGGCGAAATCTACGCTCTTTTAGGTGAGAACGGCGCAGGCAAATCTACCTTGATGAGTATGCTCTTTGGAATGTATGAACCGGACGAAGGCGAAATCATCATCCGCGGCGAGAAAGTGAAAATTCAATCCCCCAACCACGCAACGAAACTGAATATCGGTATGGTCCATCAGCATTTTAAACTGGTAAGCAACTATACCATCGCAGAAAATATCATTATGGGCATGGAACCTGTGAAGAAAACATTGGGTATCTTCAAATCGGTAGACCTTAAGAAAGCCAACGAAGATATTCTTGCCCTCTCCCGCAAATTTGGCTTGGAAGTGGAACCCACCAAAGTAATCGAACAAGTCAACGTTTCCATGCAGCAGCGTGTTGAAATCTTAAAGATGCTCTACAGGGAAGCGGAAATCCTGATTTTTGACGAGCCTACCGCCGTGTTAACTCCGCAGGAAATCGAATTCCTCTTAGAGATTATCCGCAGTCTCCGGGACGATGGCAAAACCATTATCCTGATTACGCACAAACTGGAAGAAATCAAGAAAATTGCTGACCGTTGCGCCATTCTCTGCCGGGGTAAGCTGATTGACGTGCTGGACGTGGCAACCACGGACACAAAGACAATGGCAAACATGATGGTGGGACGTGAAGTAAGCTTTACGGTGGACAAGCCGGAGCCAAAATACGGCAAAGAAGTGCTTCGGGTGGAACACCTTACCGTCCGCAACGAGGACAAATATGAAGTGGTTAAGGACGTCTCTTTCTCCGTCAGAGAAGGTGAAATCTTCGTGGTCGCAGGTGTGTCCGGCAACGGCCAGATTGAGCTTGCGGACGCCATTGCCGGGTTGATGAAGCCAAGTTCCGGCACTGTCACGTTAAACGGCACCGATATCACTGCCTACTCCATCAGGAAAAGAAACCTGGCGGGCATCTCCTACATACCGGAAGACCGCCACAACGTAGGGCTTGTGATGGACTTTACCCTCTCCGACAACCTGGCCCTGAAAAGTTATTTTGAAGAGCCTTTTTCCCACAAGGGTGTCATTGACGGCGACAAATTCACCTCCTACGGAGAACAGCTTATCGATAAATATGACATCCGAAGCAGCCAGGGCAATGACACGGTTGTCCGTTCCATGAGCGGCGGAAACCAACAGAAAGCCATCATCGCCAGAGAGATTGAACTTGGTTCCTCTCTCACCATCTTCGTACAGCCTACCAGAGGGCTTGATATAGGCGCCATAGAAAATATCCATAAGCAGATTATCGGGGAGCGCAGCAAAGGCAAAGCCATTCTGTTAATCTCCCTGGAACTGGACGAAGTCATGAACCTGGCAGATACAATCGGCGTTATCTACAATGGAGCAATCCAGAAAATTGCCGATGCCAGGACACTCACACCGTCCGAAGTCGGTGAATTTATGATGGGAGTAGGAGGACGACATGAAAAAAAGTAAAAACAATGTGCTACATAAACTAATCCTTCAGACCATCGGGCATGAGAAAAGGCAATCCTATATGATTCCTGTCTTTACGATTATCTTAAGCCTGATTTTCGGCATTATCATCATCGCACTGCTTGGCAGCAACCCCTTTGGGGCATATTATAACCTGCTCCAAGGCTCCGGCCTGGCGCCAAAAGCTTCCTATGCGGGGCACAAAGGCATGATTACCGATTTCACCAGTTTCTTAAACGCGCTGACGCCCATGCTTTTCGCAGCCCTTGCAGTACTCATTGCCCTGCGGGCAGGCTTGTTCAACATCGGGGTTTCAGGGCAGATGCTTGCGGCAGGATTTACCGCCACCATCCTAATCGGCTACTCTGACCTTTCCGCGGTTATTGCAAAACCCTTAACTATCATTATCGGATTTATCATCGGCGCTCTTGCAGGCGCATTGGTGGGCTATTTGAAACACCGCTTCAACATCAATGAAGTTGTTTCCACTATCATGTTCAACTATATTTTCCAGAATGTCATAAGCTTCCTCATCAATACATTCTATGTAGACCCGGTCTCCAGACAATCTAAGAATGTGGGTGCGGCTGGAAGGCTGACCCTGGTGGATGTAGTTATCGGAGACTACAAGATGGATATCCCCCTGGGCATCCTGTTAGCTGCCGTTGGAATCGCCGTCACCGCTTTCCTCCTGGGAAAGACGACGCTGGGATTTGAAATTAAGGCCGTGGGAAGCAGTATACGCGCCGCCGAATACGCCGGTATCCAGGTAGGCCGCACCCGCGTGCTTGCCATGATGCTCTCCGGCGGGTTTGCGGGTCTTGCAGGCGTCACCTACTACATGGGATATTTCGCTTCCATCCAGCCCAAGGTACTTGTCAGCACAGGCTATGACGCTATCGCCGTGGCGCTGCTTGGTAACAGCTCTCCTATCGGCATTGTTTTCTCTTCCTTCCTGATTACAGTCATCTCGAAAGGAAGTACCTACATGAGCTCCACCTCCGGCGTACAGGCTGAGATTGCCTCCGCCATAACCGGCATCATACTACTGTTTTCCGCCTGCGGCGCTTTTGTAAAATATAAAGTCAATCGATGGAAGGAGGACTGGAATAAATGAACACAATTATCATAGACGGCTTATCTTTTGCCCTTCCATTGTTTATCATGGCAATCGGTGGAATTTACTGCGAGCGAAGCGGCATCACGAACCTTGCCATCGAAGGACTTCAGGGGTTTGGTGCATTCTGCGGCGCATTGTTTGCAGTAAGCATCGCCCAATATTTTGCAGGCAACTCACCCGTTCCTTTCTACCTGGCGATGTTGTTTGCTTTCCTGGGCGGAATGCTTTTCTCTCTGCTCCACGCCATGCTCTGTATCAAATTTAAGGCGAACCAAGTAATCAGCGGTGTGGTTATCAATATCCTCGCCATGGCACTGACGGAATTTATGACCAAGCAAATCAATGCCAGCATCTTCGGCGCGGCTTCCAACAAGTTCGTGCTGGGAGTTTCCGCCCGTATCACAGTGCCGGTATTATCCCGGATTCCCATTCTGGGCGCGGTGTTTACGAACCTGTACCCCTTTGAAATCGTGATTGCGCTGATTGCGGTGGCTGCATGGTATATCTTATATAAGACACGGTTCGGCCTGCATCTGCGCGCCTGCGGTGACAATCCCCACGCAGTGGATGCGGCAGGCATCGAAGTAAGCAAAGTACGCCTCATTGCGGTTATGGCCTCCGGCGCTCTCTCAGGTTTGGGCGGCATCTGTTTCGCCTATTCGATTTCGGCGAACTTCTCGTCCAACATCTACTCCGGGTATGGCTATCTGGCCATCGCAGCCTTGATTTTTGGTAACTGGAAGATTCTGCCTACTCTGGGCGCCTGCATGTTGTTCGGCTTCGCCCGTTCCGGCGGCTATGAATTGGTGAAAGTATTAGAAATGCCCAGCAGTTATCAGGATTTGGTTATGGTACTGCCCTATGTGCTCACATTGCTCATGCTTGTCTTCTTCAGCAAGAAAAACCATGCGCCTAAGGCTTTGGGCGAGATTTATGATAAAGGGGCACGTTAAAAAAAGTTAATTTGCGAGCTCATAAGTATTCCTACGGAAAACTTGTTGCGGACTCGAATAAGCGGGAAATTTCCTATATAAAAAAGTTGGCCGTCTGGCCAATTTTAAGAGCCAGATTTTCCTCTATCTGCCTTTATGGGTTAGTATAGTTCAGGCTAATTAGCCTGAACTATACCAGGAAGCTCTGGCTCAACTCCTATCAAGACAATTGGAACCGACGGGTTTGAACGTCCTTCGCGTACAATATTGGTTAATTCATTTTCGTACCAGGCAACGCCACTGGACATTTGGGACATTAAACTGTGCATAGGAATTATCTCAATCCCCACATCAATGTCACCTCGTTCATAAAAAAAGGTATGCTTCACATGCAAGTCATACTGCACAGAAAAATATTTCCCGAACTGCACCTCAACAGCGACCCTGTCTTTCACAAAATCAACTTGGTTATATGTATTAAAAGCGGTAAACCCCCTGTCAATAATAGCCTGTTTCTGAACTTCTTTATCCCTGATATCTACCGTTTCCCTTATTGTCTGTAAATCTTCATTTACAAAATATGCCGTTCTTACTTCATTCCATGAATTTTTAGAAAACTCCGCTTTAAAAAGCTTATTTAATTTAGATGGGGAATACAGTATCCTCCCCACCATAGTTTTTTCTTTACTGATTTTATCAAAAGCCTTCTTCGCATCAACTTTCTGGATAGCGCCCTGTATTTCATCCCATAGTCTCTTCTTATGTACCATAAGAAATTCTAAACCATTCAGATGACTGTATACTTGTCCTATTCTCACTCTATCTTTCTCCATTCCTCCGGCATCTGAGCCACTTTGTCGGTTGGTTTCGGAACCCATATTTTCTGGTAAATAGGCCGGGTCTGCAATGTCCCCTGAAAAAGCTTCTCTATCCTTCCCATACCAATATCAACATAAGCCTGCTCCAATTCCGTGCCATATGCCCGACGATTATTTTTCAAGGCTGCTATCAGGGAAGACGCCACGCCGGAAAAGGGGTCGTAAACAATATCGTTTTCATTTGTGAGAGCCAAAACACATCTTTCAGCCAATTCCACCGGAAATTGACACGGATGTCCAACTTTCTCAGGGTGGTTATTTTTAACATTGGGTATTTCCCAGACTTGTGCATCCCAATCATCAATTAGACGTTCTAACGTTATTTCCCACACATCCTCGGGATTTTTCCCTTTAGGATTTCCACTGATTTGCCCTTTTTTCTCTCCTTTAAAATACCTCTTCCCAGGATATTTGGAGGGAATGCGTACATCATCCAGATTAAATGTATACTCGTCTGATTTCGTAAACCAGAGAATCGTCTCATATCTTCCGCTAAATCTTTTTGAACAATGCAGACCATGCCCAAAATGCCAGATAATTCTATTGCGTAAATGCAGGCCAAGATTTTTAAAGTATGGATAAAAAAATATATCTAGCGGATATACTTCACCGTTCTCCACAAAATTTCCCGTCTGCCAACACAAACTCCCATCATCTGTAAGAATACGCTCAAATTCCGTCAGCATAGGTAATAAATTTGCTATATATTCCTCGATACCGCTTTTTGTTTCGTATTCCTTTCCAACATTATAAGGAGGTGATGTGATTATCAATTTTACCGAATTAGAAGGAAGCGATTTACAAAACTCCAATGCATTCCTGCACTCATATCTATAATCCAAGAATTTTTCCTCCCGAAATACATTACATGCTATAAAAGCCAATACAACAAAAAATAAAGTTTCTGATACATTGACGCAACATAATGATTCCACATGTCACTTCATATTCGCTATACTAAATATGGAACACCTTCTGTATCTGCTTTATGGTTCCAAGCACAAGCATCGTTTTCTTTTCGGTGATGCTCGTCTCCGGCGAAATTGCCAAGTCTAAAATGCCGTCTTCCTTGACCGCCATAATATTGATATTATACCGTTTACGGACATCCAGTTCACCCACCGTCTTGCCTGCCCAATCCGTGGGAACCTGCACTTCGAAGATTGCATGTTCATGGTCTAACTCTATATAGTCAAAGATATGCTCGGCACTGTACCGGATGGCCGTCCAGGTTGCAAGCTGTCTCTCCGGATAAACAATATCATCTGCCCCGTTTTTCAACAGGAACTTGGCGTGCACATCGCTGGCAGCCCTGGACACTACCTCTTTTGCCCCTAACTCTTTCAAGAGCGAAGTGGTCTCCAAGGAACTTTGGAAATTATCCCCAATAGCAACGATACAAAGGTCAAAATTCCGGATGCCCAGGGATACCAGGAAATCCGGATTGGTACTGTCGCCTATCTGTGCGTTGGTTACGAAAGGCAGTATCGAATCCACCCGCTCTTCCTTCTGGTCCACCGCCATAACCTGATGATTCAAATCAAACAATTTCTCCGCAATATGCCGTCCGAAACGCCCTAACCCTACCAATAAAATTGATTTCATGTTCTCCCCCATTTCTGTGCTCTTTGTTTCATAATTTTTTTATTCCCGCAAGGACGCTTTGCGCCAATGGAGCGCGCCCCTATCTCTTACCGATACCTTGAAGCTTATGTACCGTATCGTACATAATCTCCAGGCATTTTTCAAATTCCGCTTTCGTAACGGTGAAAAAGTCGTCACCCGGATATCTGGCATCAAAATAAAAATCTGTCAGGTATGCCAGCCCAATCGTATCCAACTCCAGTCCTGGTTCTTCTTCATTTAAGACAGACGCCATTTTTTTTAAGTTATGTTTCCGCAATATATCAGATATATCCCTCTCGGCCAGGTTCGCATCCAAATAGCCTTTCAAAAACTTCTCTGCAACCTGCTGACACTGTACTGCAAGCTGATTATAAAAAGTACTTCCTGTCTTTAAAACAGATTCCAAATATTCCAAATCATTTTCTGCGATTGCAAAATATGTGTTATTTATCACATCATCCCTCCATACTGACGACACAAACTCACGGATAAAAAAAATAGCTTTCAGACTTATTTTCTCAATCTTCTACTTCCAAAATCATCTTCTTACTCTCATTGACAGCGTCCTTAAATGCTGATTTATCCTTGATAGAATCTTTATTCATATAAACAACGTCTGTCCGGATTCCTTCTATAGGCTCATCCAGAGTCCACCTTATGTCTGCCGCCAACATCCTGTCTTGTATCTGTTCTCTTGTCAATATGAGCAAATCCACATCGCTCGTGCTGCGCACTTTTCCCCTCGCACAGCTTCCAAATAGAAAAACCTTCTCTAAGCCCGGAATCCCTGCATCTAAAATATACTGCAAGTCATGCTCAATTTTGCTGACAAACCGTCTCGGTAAAGCCTCATAATTTTCCCGGTATATCCTGACATTCTCCTGCCCCATACTGCTCCCCATCCGCTGCCCTATCTTCTTTCCACTGTCTTCCCCTCTTCAGAACATTATGTAACTCTTAGGCTAAAACATTTAGTATCTCTTAGGCTGCGTCCTTTGCTGCCTGACTGTCCTCCCACTGTCTTCCTTTCTTCTGAACATTTAGTAACCCTTAGGCTGCGTATTTTGCTGCCCTAGAGTTACTTAATGTTCATTTACCCAACCATAATCTTCTCCTGGGGAAATTCCGAAACATAGGGGTGTTTCGCGGAAAGCGCCGCATACACAATCGTCATGCCGCCCACCCGTCCGAAGAACATCAGAATAATTAAGACTACCTTAGACGCCGCGCAAAGCTCCGGCGTAATGCCCAGGGTAACTCCCACGGTCGCAATGGCGGACGCTGCCTCGAACAATGCAGGCATAATCGCCATATTCTCAGCACAACTAATAAAAACGCCGCCCACGAAAAACATACACAAGTACAATGTCAGAACCGTAGCCGCATAGTGAGCCGTGTCATTGGGAATCCGCCTCCCGAATATATGTGCATTCGGCCTGCGCTTAAAGACCGCAATCGCCGTCGCAAAGAGCACCGCGAAGGTAGTCACTTTCATACCGCCCGCCGTAGAACCGGGCGCGCCGCCAATCAGCATAAGTAATATCATAATCATCTGGCCGGGTTCCGTAAGCCGCGCCAAATCCACCGTATTATATCCTGCCGTACGGGTCGTTACCGACTGGAAAAAGGATGCCAACACACGTTCTCCCATTGTCATGCCCTCCCATGCCGGCATGGAAAATTCCCTGCAATAAAAATAGAGCGCAGGCAACACAATCAGGCCGCATGTCACCACCAAAACAACCTTACTCTGCATACGGTAACGACGCAAATGAAGCCGATTGCGCTTCACGTCATCCCAAGTCAAAAAACCGATGCCTCCCACCACAATCAGCGCCATCACCACCACGTTTACAAGCACGTTCCCTGTGTAAGAAGTCAGAGAAGAATACTGTGCCTTTATGCCCATCAAGTCAAATCCCGCATTACAGAAAGAAGAGATGGAATGAAACACTGCATACCAGACTCCTTTTAACAAACCAAATTCGGGCACCATGGCAGGCAGAAACGCCACTGCACCTATGATTTCAATGACAACCACTGTCTTAAGGATAAATCCTGTCATCCGCACAATACCACCCATCTGCGGCGCAGCAATGGACTCCTGCATAATGCTTCTTTGCATCAGTCCAATCTTGCGTCCCGACAGCTTTGTAATAAAGATTGCTATCGTAATCACGCCAAGACCGCCAATCTGTATCAGGCACAGAATAACAGCCTGCCCAAACACAGACCAATAGGTGGCCGTATCATTCGTAATCAGCCCCGTCACACAAGTGGCTGAGGTGGCCGTAAAAAGTGCATCCAGAAAAGGCGCGCCACCGGCTCCTGCCCTGGAACAGGGCAGCATTAGCAGAAGCGTTCCTAAGACAATCACTCCAAAAAAGCCTAACAATATGACGCGAGAGGAAGAAAGGCGCCTGTTTTTATATATAATACTCATATGCATCTACCTTCTGATACTTTTATAATCGCTATATAGACTATACTCCCGAAAACAGAATCATGCAATGCTTTCTTCCTGTCATAAGTGAATCTCCTCGCCCAGCTTAAAAGAATACAGAATACGCTCGGTATCCCGATAGCCGGAAGACTGTTCCAGAGCCTGTGTATAATAGTCCAACTGTACATGATAGCGTTTCACCAATTCCTCCGCCGTATACACCGCGTCTGTCTTATAGTCAAGCAGCACATACCTGCCGTCCTCTTCAAAGAAAACGTCGATGATACCTTGAATGAGCACGGTTTCTTCCCGCGGAAACTCATCGTTTAAAAGATTCGCCTCAAGTCCCATCACGAAAGGCTGCTCTTTGTAAAGTTTTCCTGCCCGCGCCGCCTCTCCCATTCTTGCCGCCACACTGCTCGTCAGAAACGCCACAATCTTAGGAGTCGAAATCACCTCATAGTATCCTTCCGTCAGCCTGCCCTCCAGGCGCATCTGCGAAATCTGCTCTTTAAGCAGCTTTTC
Organism: uncultured Lachnospiraceae bacterium; assembly: GCA_910578645.1. GTDB lineage: Bacteria > Bacillota > Clostridia > Lachnospirales > Lachnospiraceae > UBA3282. Next base: position 30,513 of record CAJTQI010000014.1, on the reverse strand, counting down.
CGCCTTCTTCTTATCTTTAGTGACTTCTTTGGTCAATTTTGTAAAGTCGAATAGTTCCATCACTTTATGGAAAGCGCTGCCTCGCATGGAACCGCTGACGCGCTCCTCCTTATCCAGAAATCCGGGCAGATACGGTACAACAGTCTCTTCTTCATATAACCGGAAGGAAAAATCCGTCTCTTCCTTCATGCCTGCCATTTTTAATTCCGACACAGTGGTCTTCGTGTATAGATTGCGCAAGTTCCTGTAAGGATACACATAGCCAAATTGCTCGGACATATGCGCCATCAACGCCAAGTCCACATCCTTTGCACCATCGGACAAGAGCAGTCTGCGCTTCGCATCTTCCATGCGCACCGCATCTTCTATTTTCTCCTCCACTCTGTCACCCCATCCGGTCAATGATACCCGGATACTCATATCCTGCCCATAAAGCGGATTGTCCGTCTGAGGCTCTATGCCGTATTCCCGGCAGAATCCATCCATGCACTTGTTGCGCACAAGCGCCGCAAGCAAAAGCTCCAGAAAGCTTCCCTTCCCCACAAGCACATCATAAGGAAGAAGCGTTTCTTTCCTTTTGCGAAGAGGCAAAAGAGACGCTGCCACCTTCTCCGGTGCCTTCACCGTTCCCGTAAGAATCAGTTTTTCCTTCGCCCTTGTCATGGCCACATAAAGAATACGCATCTCTTCCGCCAGATTGTCCACCTTCATTTTTCCGGCAATCACATTCCGGCGCAGGTTTCTCCCCCGCACCCTTGCCACATGGTTTACATAATCTACACCAATCCCCGCATCGATATCCAACACAAGATGACTGTTTATATCCCGCATCTGGAATCCCTTGGCCAGTCCCGACACGAAACAGACCGGAAATTCCAGTCCTTTGCTTTTATGGATACTCATAATGCGCACCACATCCGCATTCTCATCCTGCAGCCCTGCCTCGCCGTAATCCACCTCATATTTTTCAAGTTGCTCCATATAGCGCAGAAAATGATACAAGCCGAAATAGCTGGTTTTCTCATAGTCCGCCGCTTTCACCAGAAGCATTTCCACATTGGCACGGCGTTTATTGCCCTCCGGTTTCACCGCCACATAATGTAGATAATCCGTCTCCCTGAGAATCGTCTGTAGCAGCTCCTGCACGGAAAGATAGGCCGCCAGACTACGGTAATGGCCAAGACGCTCCAAAAACCGCTGAATCTTGTCCGCCAGTTCTTGTGTCACCACTTCTTCCATGGAAGCCTCCTGCGCTTCCATGACCGCATCTTCTTCTCCCGCGCTTCCGAAATCCTCTACGCACGCTTTAACGGCATCGTATAAGTATTTTTTCTTCGGATACGCGGCCCTGATGCATGCGATTTCCTCCTCCTCAAAGTCTCCAAGATAAGAATGCATCACACCATAAAGGGGAATATCCTGTAAGGGATTATCCAACACCCGCAGAAAGTGCAAGAGCTCCTGTATCTCACCGGCCGCAAAGTATCCGGTCCGTGAGGTCATATGCACAGGAATGCCCTCCTCCTCCAACACCCGCTTGAACACATCATCCCAACCGGAAGTGGTACGAAGCAGTATGACAATATCCCTGTAGGAAAGCCGCCTGAAAACGCTTTTTCCCTGGTCTGTCACCTGAAATTCCCGCATCAACTCCTTAATCTTCGCCGCCACGCCGTAAGCTTCCTGTTCTTTGGCGGAAAGCTCCTCCGGATTATCTTCCATGCTAAACAAAAGTAGTTCCGTCAGATTAGGATTCTCCGCCCGGAAAGCATTTTCCTCCGTCGCTGTCTCCCCTGCCTGCCATATCTGCTCAGGATATGCCGCCCCCGGATGCAGTGCCGCCAAATCATCATAGACGATACCGCCCACGTCCTTTCCCATCATCTGGCAAAAAACCATATTTGTGCTGTTTAACACTTCCCTGCGGCTTCGGAAATTCTGGTGCAGGTCAATCTTTTTTGCCCGGATTTGCTCCCTGTCTTGTCCGGTTTCCTCTTTTCCTCCATCCCCTTTATCCGCATTATCTGCTTTGCACACTTTTCCGTCACGGGCAGACTCTTCCACACTGCCCGTCTGTCCGTAAGTTTCATACTTTTCCAGAAATAGTTCCGGTCTTGCCAGACGGAATTTATAGATGCTTTGTTTCACGTCACCCACCATGAAACGGTTATATCTGCCTTCATCCTCACCGGAAATGCAGGACAGAATATATTCCTGCACCAGATTGCTATCCTGGTATTCGTCTATCATTATCTCATGAAAATAACTGCGGTATTCCAACGCCGTCTCGGTGGGCACACAGTTTCCTTTTTCATCTGTTTTTACAAGGATTGATAAGGCACAATGCTCTATATCATCGAAGTCCAGAATATTCTTATCCCGCTTTTTTTCATCGAAAGCTTCCTTGAAGGCAAGGGTCAAATCCACCAGTGCCTCCACCGCCGCCTCACAGGTTTCCATCTGTCTAAGAACCTGCTCTTTATTTTGGAAGAAAAATTTCTTCTGTATCTCGCCAAGCTGCTCCTTTACCTCCGTGCGGATTCCCTTAACCACCTCTCTCTTCATGACAGAGACCGTCTCATCCTTCTTGGAGGGAAGTCTGTCAAACCGCAGCCCGCCCAAAGCGGTGTAAAGCGCGTCATAATCCGCTTTTTTCGCCTCCTGCGTCCACGTGCACCCACATTTGGCAAGAAGCCCCTCCGCCATCTCCCGTTCACGCTCAAGCAACTCACCATACATATAAGGGCCGTCCGGTTCCTCACACATATGGACTGCCTCGTCAAGCTGCGCCACACATCCCTTTAAGAGAAGACGCGTCTGCTCCATAAGAGCCGCTACCCACGGAATGCACTCGAACACCACATCCTCCGGCACCCGGTAATCATCCTTCCGCTCTGTCAGCCATTTCTCCGGAAAAGGCGTGCTCATGGAGAAATCATAGAGCTTCAGCACAATCTCCTCCACAGCCGTATCCCTGCTGCCCGCACTGAAATATTCCATGCAGTCTAAAAATTCCTTTTTCCCTTCCCCGTAACAGTTTTCCAACACCTCCGCCAACACTTCTTTGCGAAGCAGCCTGTCCTCTCCCTCCTGCGCAATACGAAAACCAGGGTCCAGGCCGATGGTATGGAACTGGTTGCGCAGTACGAAAAGGCAAAAGCTGTCTATGGTCGTAATCTTGGCATTGTGGAGAAGCGTAGTCTGTCTTTGCAGATGCTCATTCTCCGGCTCCGCCGCAAGCCTGTCTTCAAGGGCCCTGCTGATTCTCTCCCGCATCTGTGCCGCCGCCGCATTGGTAAAGGTCACAACCAACAACCTGTCTATGTCCACCGGACGGGCGCTGTCGCTGACCATCTTTACGATACGCTCCACAAGCACTGCCGTCTTGCCGGAACCTGCCGCCGCCGACACGAGCACGTTACGCCCCCTTTCGTCAATGACTTCTTGTTGTTTTTCGGTAAATGAAATTCCCATATTTTACTCCGTTTCCGCCCTTCGTTCTTCAGTCTCCTTCCTCATACACATAAGCGCCTCGTCCGCCGCAAGCCTCGGCAGCCTGCGCATCTCATATCCTTCGATTCTGCCGTCGTACCCGCATACGCTCTTGTAGGCACAGTAAGTACACGCCTGATTTCCGTTATGTTCATAAGGATTGACCGATATAGTACCGTCCAGAATCCCGGTGCCAATCTGTCGTATCTTATGGTTTACATAATCAGAAACCACCTGCATATCCTCTTCTTTTATGACACTGGAGCGGGAGGAAAGCGAACCGTCCTTTTTCCGCTCTAACGGGAGAATTTCGGACTTATCCGTAAACTCGCCGTCCAGCATTCTGATAGCCTCGTCGCTTTCATTGACTATTCCGGTCATCTTAAGTTCCTGCAACAATCTGGCATTAATCTGTTCCGGCGTCATCCCCTCCCCATCCTCTATCATGGGGTCGTCTATGTGATAGTACAGCATGGCCGCCGGAACTATCTTTTTGTCCGGATGTTTCTTTTGCTCCATCTCCACCGCCGCATTCATGTAGACCACAAGCTGTAGCTGCAGCCCATAATAAAGCGCCGCCAGGTCGAACTTTCTCGTGCCGGATTTATAGTCGATGACCTTCACATAAACCTTATCCTCCACCTGGCACGCATCCACCCGGTCGATACGTCCCCGCAGCCGCATCCGCTCCTCGCCGTCCAGCGCAATATTAAGCGCGTCCAAATCCTCAATCATGGAAAAGGACATTTCAAACTGTTCGGGTACGAAAGCCCCTTTTTTTAATTGCGCCTGCAAAGTCAGCACCGTGCGCTTTAAGATTCTGGCCATCCGCTTTAACAGATTTTGGTTTCGGGCGCTGCTGTAGAGAATCGTCTCGCCGTAAGCTGCCCCGTAGGCTTCCACAGCTTCCTCCACCATCCGTGCCGCCTCCTCCTTGGGGAAGTCGAACCATGTATAACCATACTCCGCAAGTTTCCTGGCAAACAGCTCCAAAACACCGTGGAACACATTACCCATGTCCACATCCTCGAAAGTATAACCGTCCCGCTCCCGCAAAGCCAGCCCATATTGCAGGAAATGCCCATAGGCGCACGCCGCATACCGCTCCAACCTGCTGACACTGTTTTGCAGCATAGCGCCGTAGAGCGCCCGAGTCACCATCTTAGACAAGGGCCTGTCATGATAACGGAAAAATGCGGTATCTGTCAATCGCCCTACCGTGCTCCCATACTGCGGGCTGCCATGATAGCTGTGATAAAAAGTGTACATTCTTTTCCTGTCTTCCCCGTCCAGCCTGCCTCCTGCATATTCCCGCAGCATATCCGCCATCAGCCCAACGCCGTCAGCCCCGCAAACAAGCTGCTCCTCCACAGGCTCTCCCTCAGGGGCCTCAATGTCAAGCGCCGGATAAAGCTTTTGCAGCATATCAACCAGATAGGCCGGCCGCAGGCTTTTGCCGTCATTGCCCACCTTGGCATAGGACAGGTACAGCATTTTTGACGGTTTTGTCATATTCAGGTAAAGATACAATCTCTGTATGTACATCTGCTGTCTGGGGGATGGCGCCAACTCCAATTCCGACTCTCTCAAAAATTCCCTGTCAATATCCGAAATAATTCCGCCAGCGGATACGCCCTTGGGGATGTTGCCGTCGTTCACCCCCAGGAAAAAGAGTACCTTAACCTGTTTCAACCTTGTTCTTTCGATGTCGCCCACAAGCACACGGTCAACATTCTGCGGTATGGTGCCCACACTGATTTCCGCCAGGCCGGAATCCAGAATATCCGCAAACTCTTTCGTCCCCATCTCCTCCTCTGCAAGGAGCCCGTAAATCTGGTCCAACAAGTCAACCACCAGGGCATAAATCTGCCCGTACTCCTTGGCCCGCGCCAAGTCTCCCTGCTTCGTAAACGCGCTCTCGTAACAAACCAGTTTCTGCTGCAACCCATTGTGCACCAGGAAATCATAAAGTGACCGCACCATCTCTCCCGCAGTATGAAAAGGGGCAAGCAAGGGCTCCATTTGTTCCATCAGCCGCTCCCGCAGGATATTATACCGGGCAAGACTGGCAAGGGCAGCTTCCTCCCCCTCTTTGTCCTCCTCCTTGTAAACAAAAAGGCTGCCCCACTTCTTTTTACCCCGAATCCCGAATCTGCGTATATAGTTTTCCAGCCTGTCCACATCCTCCACTTCAAAATCTGTCAGCCCTGTGCGCAGGTAATGGAATACCGACTCAAAACTGAAATCCTGCAGCACAATCTGCAACGCGCTCCTGATATATTCCGCAAAAGGATTTCGCAGGATTCCTCTTGTGCGGTCTAAATAAATAGGAATCCCAAATTTGGCAAACTCTTCCTCCACAAGACTGCCATAGGCTTCCATATCCCCTGTCACCACCGCAATGTCGCGGTAATACAGACCCGTCTTTGTACCGAAAAGAAGCTTACGGATGGCGATGCAGGCCTGCCGGATTTCCTCCTTGGGCGTTGACGCCTCATACAGACGCAGACTCTCTACCCTGCCCTCATATACCTGGGCAGGATACCGGAACAAATTTTGCTCCAAATGGGACAGTTCTGCATTCCCCACGAAACGTGGCAGTCTGCCCTCTATCCTGTCCACACACCACACGGGTTTGTCCTCTGTGGCGCCTGCCTCCTTCCCCATCCGCCTAAAGTCAGAGACTGTTTTCTTGCTCAGGTGGAAAAGTTTATGTTCCCCATCCATCTTGTAGGGATTCTCCCTCTCATCTACGGTGACCGTCATAATCACTTTTTTCGACAACCCCATCAGTTCCTGGATAACCCTGTTCTGAATGGGCGTAAACCCGGTAAACCCGTCGAAGGCAATCACACTCTTCCCGATAATCTCTGATTTCGGCAATGCCGCCCTGAGCCTGTCTAACGTCTCCTCCGTGGTGATAAATTTCTCATGTATATAATCCAGGAATCCACGGTAAAGCACGCCCAAATCCTGCAGTTTATAGTACAGCGCCCCCCGGGAACGGGCATATTCCGTCAAGACACCCATTTCTTCTATCCCTATGCCATACTGCATAAACTCCGAGAGGGCGGATTTCACTTCGTGGATATACCCAATCTTATGCAAATGAGAGCCCATCACCTTGAGCTGTCCCTGACACTGCTGCGCCACCTTGCGCAGTACCAGGCTTTTGCCCGTATCATCTAAGACGGGAACATCCTCATATCCTACTTCCTCCAGTATACGGTGAGTCAGCCTGCCAAAGCTCAAGACATCTATATTCATAATGATATGGTCGGGATGCTCCACCACCAAATCCATCTGTGTCTGCATCGTAAACTGGTCAGGCACAATCAGCAAATATTGGCTCTGTGGATTTTTCTGCGCCGCCTCTATGATGTCTTCATGAAGTTTCTTACTCTTGCCGGAACCGGAGGCCCCGAAATAAAATTGAAATGACATATCCTATCCCCTATAAAACCATAACAAGCGTCCCTACACCAATCAATATACATCCGATTAGGGATTTTGCAGTAAATTGCTCATGTAAAAATACAAACGCCAGGACTAAAGTAATCACCACGCTCAGCTTATCTATGGGAACCACCTTAGATGCATCCCCCAACTGCAATGCCCTGTAATAGCACAGCCAGGAAGCTCCTGTGGCCAAACCTGACAAAATCAGGAAAACCCAGCTTTTCCTGCTGATATCGGACAGGCCGCTCTGTGTATGGGTTAAAAATACCATTCCCCACGCCATGATGACTACCACCACCGTCCTGACCGCCGTTGCCAGGTTAGAGTTTACCCCGTCGATGCCGACTTTCGCCAAAATGGACGTCAACGCCGCAAACACGGCAGATAAGAGTGCAAATACAAACCACATATGTTTTCCTCCTGAAACGCCCCGTATTGTACCGCCTGCGCCTGCTTCCCGCCGCTTTTGCAAAAACCGGGTACAGACAAGCACTGTTTTTATTATACGTTTATCCACCCTCAGTTTACAAGAGCATGATTGCTCGTAAAGTCTGTTGTATTTTACGAGGATTGTATGTACAATAAATACATGACGGCTCAATGACAAGTATATCATGCCATTTGAGCAAGCACATAAAACTTTACCCATAACATTCTGAAAGGCGAAGACAATCATGTTCACTTTAGAAAACACTTACGAAGAAATTATAAACACAGAACCGTTAGGCAGGGCTTTGTGTAACTTTTTCCCGGCCTGCTGGCGTGAGCGCATCCCCGCACAACACACCGGATATACAATGGGACACATTATGGAAGAAGATACGATGGACTGGGGCGTACCCTTTTTATCGGAGGCTTTCCTGGAATGTGCCAACCTGCTCATGGACATTGCCGAAAATAACAGGTTTTGCTTCATCCCACTCTGGAGCAGCCAGGAGCCCTCATGTCCATCCCCTTCCGGGATGGCAAGAGACGCCTCATTTTCCCGCCCCCACTGGAAAAACGGGATTCCCGATGCAGACGTCAATGACGAGGGCTGCGTATGGCTTCTTACCGGAAATCCTTCGGTAGACAATTTCGCTTTTGCCCATACTGCCGGAGCAGGTTCTGTGCCGCCATATGAATCTCACGCAATCCCCGAGGAAAAACGCAATCAGACAGGTAAACGGCCTGCGGTAATCATCTGTCCCGGCGGCGGCTATGAGATGCTCTCCACCTATTCCGAGGGTATCCAGTTGGCACAGCGCATGGAGCGTGACGGAGGCTACAAGGCTTTTGTCTTAAATTACCGTATCGCCCCTAATGCTTATCCCCTTCCCCAGATGGACCTGGCGCTTGCCATCATGCACGTTCGCGCCCATGCCGGTGAATATGGCATTGAGCCTGACCAGGTTCTCATCATAGGTTCCTCCGCAGGCGGCCATCTTTGTGCCAGCGAAGCATGCCTCTACGAAGAATTAAAAAAACATGTGACAGACAGACTTACAAATATCGGGGCATCATCTTCTGTCTCCTCGGTTTACCAGAATATATCCGCCCGCCCGGACGGCATCGGACTCTTATACCCTGTGATTAGTTTCCTGTCGGATTATCATGAGGGAAGCTACCTGAACCTGACGAATAACAAAGACGGGCTGCGAGAACTACTGTCCGTAGAACAGCACATCACCCCGGATTATCCGCCCACCTACGCTTTCACTAATGCCGATGACGGCTGTGTGCCGCCAAACAACACGGCGAGACTGAAGCAGGCGCTTGAAAAAGCAGGTGTCATGCATCTGTGCTCCACCTACCCCACCGGAGACCACGGCGTCGGTTTAGGATACGACTTATCATGCAACGGCTGGAGCGAGGAAATGCTTAAGTTTTTCGGTCAGTTGTGGTAAAAACAACCAAATCATTAAAAACTCTAAGGCTGCCTGCTTGGCGTCTTAGAGTTTTTAGTATTTCTATATCTGTTTTTATTCCGCTTATACTACCATAAAAAGTCCCGCAGATTTTATTCTGAGGGACTTTTCATACAACACATGTTATTAAACTATTTAAAAGGAATTACGCCGCCGTCGTACGTATTGTTAATATAGTCTGTAATTTCATCGGATTTGAGTACGTCAACCAACGCCGTAACCGCTTCGCTGCTCTCATTGCCTTCTTTGACCGCAATCACGTTTACATAAGTTTTGGCCGCCTCGGAATCGGATTTCTCATAGGCAACCGAATCCTTGCTTACCGAAAATCCCGCTTCCAACGCATAGTTACCGTTTAAGACTACGAATGCGACTTCATCCTTCACCCTGGGAACCTGCGCTGCTTCCAACTCCTGAATCTCAATCTCCTTCGGATTGTCCACGATATCCCTTGTTGTTGCCTCCAGTCCAACACCGTCCTTTAAGGTAATAATGCCATTATCCTGTAATAACAAAAGGGCTCTCGCCTCATTGGTCGTATCGTTGGGCACCGCAACCACATCGCCTTTCTCCAGGGATGCTAAATCACTTTTTGTGCCAGGATAAATACCGAAGGGCTCATAGTGGATACCGCCTGCGTTCACAAGGTGCGTACCCTGCTCTTCATTAAAAGAATCCAGATAAGGAATGTGCTGGAAATAGTTGGCGTCGAACTCTCCGCTCTCCACAACCATATTGGGCTGTACATAATCGTTGAACACCGTTACTTCCAGTTCCCAGCCTTGGGCTGCCAGAAGCGGCTTTGCCTGCTCTAAAATCTCTGCATGGGGTGTTGCCGATGCCGCAACGGTGATTTTTCCCTTAGCTTCTGCCGGCGCTTCACCTGCATCCGCCCCATCGCCAGTGTCCTCACTCTCCGCAGGCGCTGCCGCATCACCGGCTTCCTCACCTGCAGATGCCTGTTCGTCGGAAGCTTCCGCCCCCTCAGACGCAGGCGCGTCTGCGTTCTTGTCCGCTCCGCCGCAAGCCGTCAATACCCCCAACGCCAATGCCGCTGTCAAAATACCTGTGATAAATTTCTTCTTCATAAATAACTCCTCCTCTCTACTGCTTTCCGGACGGCATATTTCCTTTTTCTGCCGTTCCTATTTTATCTCATAAACATAACCTAGCCTCTCACGGCAAGGACGATGGCTTCACCGCTTTATTCACGCGCTTGCCTTTTCCCGCCACGAAAACCGGTCTGCTTCTAAGACCTTTTATCCCGCTTCTTCTATCTCTTCCTCCGGTCCAGTTTCACCGACATCTTCATGCCAAGGGTCTGGAAAATCTGTACAAGCACCACCAAAAGGACGACTGCAACAAACATAATCTCTTTCTCGTAGCGGTAATAACCATAACGCATGGCAATATCGCCAAGACCGCCGCCACCAACAATACCTGCCATGGCAGAATAACCTAAGATGGTTCCCAGCGCAATGGTCACGCCCACCAGAATCGAAGTCCTGGCCTCCACAAGAAGCACCCTGGTGATAATCGTCATAGTACTTGCACCCATGCTCTGCGCCGCCTCGATGACACCCCGGTCTACCTCATTGATAGAAGATTCAATCATACGCCCGATAAACGGCGCAGCCGCAATGGTCAGCGGAACTACCGTAGCCGCCGTGCCATAGCTTCTGCCCACAATCATTTTCGTCAAGGGCATCAACAAAATTAACAGAATCAGGAAAGGAATACTCCTGACCACATTGGCAATCACATCCAATATTTTATAAATCACCGCGTTGGGGCGGACACCGCCCTGGTCCGTCACGGCAAGCGCAATCCCCATGGGTACGCCCAGAAGATAGCCGAACAGCGTGGACAACAGGGTCATAAAAAGCGTTTCCTTCACGCCGTCCAACATCATCACCGTCATCTCACTAGACCACATAGCCGTCCACCTCCTCCACGTCAAGGCCTCTCTCAATCAAGTATTGTTTCATGTCTTCCTGCATCTGCACGTCATCGGGAAGACTCAGTATCATCTCACCTCTGGCAATGCCCTCCACATTCTTCGTATCGGCACGCAGAATATTGATGGGCTGCCCGAACCGCAGCACCATATTGGCGATAACCGGTTCAAAAGACGAATTGACGGAAAAGACAATACGGATGCAGCACTTCCCTTTCATCAAATCCCGCTGATGGCCTTCCAGTGTCCGCCTCTCCTCCCCTCGTCCCTTGACGATAAGCTCCTTGGCCTCTTTCGTCTTCGGATGGGTAAAGATATCAGAGACTCTTCCCTGCTCTACCAGGTGTCCACCCCCTATGATTGCCACATGGGAACAGATTTCCCTGACTACCGACATTTCGTGGGTAATAATCACAATCGTAATGCCGTACTCCTTATTAATCTGCTTAAGTAACTGCAGAATCGACTGTGTCGTCTGTGGGTCAAGCGCACTCGTCGCCTCATCACACAGCAGTATCTTAGGATTTGCCGCAAGTGCCCTGGCAATCGCCACACGCTGCTTCTGTCCGCCGGATAACTGGGAGGGGTACGCCGTCGCCTTCTCCGTCATACCTACAATCTCCAACAACTCCTGTGCCCGCTTCCTGGCATCCTTCTTGCTCATGGTGCCCTTTTTCCCGCCGTCTTTCTTACCAACTCCTCCGTACAGCAAAGGAAAACATATGTTATCTATCACATTTTTCTGCATCAATAAATTAAAATGCTGAAATATCATGGCAATCTCAGCCCGTTTCGCGCGAAGCGCTTTCTCGGACAGTGCACTTAAATCACTGCCTTCAACCTCCACAGTGCCCGTAGTCGGACGCTCCAAGAAATTCAGACAGCGCACAAGCGTGCTCTTGCCTGCCCCCGACATACCAATAATGCCATAAATATCTCCTGCCTGAATCGACAGATTGATATTCTGCAGCGCCTCCACATCGGCGTCCTTGGTCACAAATGTCTTACTCAAATTGCGAACTTCTATCATTCCCGCCATCTCTTCTATCCTTTCCCGGCGAACTTCCTGCTTCCTGTCGTCTTCCCGCTATGTACATTGCCGTATTATCCATATATTTTGACTTATACGGTCAATCTCATCCCGCATCTTAGAAAATCCGCCAACCGAAACACTCCACCTTGACTACTTTAGTATGAATAGCGGAATTTGTCAAGTTTAGGCGCGCTGCATAATCTTCCTATTCACCCGAAAACAACGGTGTGGACAGATAGCGGTCACCAGAGTCAGGCAAAAGCGCCACAATCACTTTTCCCTTATTCTCCGGCCTCCTGGCCACTTCTGTCGCGGCATGAAGGGCCGCACCGGATGAGATACCGACCAGTACGCCTTCTTCCAGCGCCGCCGCCCTGCCCGCCGCAAACGCATCCTCGCCGGAAACCTGGATAATCTCGTCATAAATGTCTGTACGAAGCACTTCTGGCACGAATCCTGCTCCGATTCCTTGAATCTTATGCGCTCCCGCAGCTCCACCCGACAGTACCGGACTTTCCGCCGGCTCAACCGCCACCACATGCACGGCCGGATTCTGTTCTTTGAGATATTCCCCTACACCCGTTATGGTACCGCCTGTGCCGACGCCTGCAACAAAAATATCAACTTTTCCGTCCGTGTCCTCCCAAATCTCAGGCCCTGTCGTCATTTTGTGTACCGCCGGATTGGCAGGGTTCACAAACTGTCCCAGAATAACAGAGCCGGGAATGGATGCCTGCAGTTCCTCGGCCTTGGCAATTGCGCCCGACATACCCTTGGCCCCCTCAGTCAAAACGAGTTTCGCGCCATACGCCTGCAGAAGCTTTCTGCGTTCCACGCTCATGGTCTCCGGCAGCGTCAAGACTGTCCGATACCCCTTCGCCGCCGATACCGCGGCCAGACCGATACCCGTATTGCCCGAAGTCGGCTCGATGATGGTGGCGCCCGGCTTGAGCTTGCCGTTCTTCTCCGCCTCCTCAATCATATTGAGTGCGGTACGGTCTTTCACAGAACCCGCCGGATTTAAGTATTCCAGTTTTACTAAAAGAGTAACATCTGTAATGTTATGGTTTTTTTCATAGTTAACGACCTCAAGCAGCGGTGTCCTGCCAATCAACTCTGCCGCGCTCTTTTTAATATTCGACATAATTTCCTCCAATCCGGAACATTTCTTCCCTGCCCGTGTTATGGCTTTTTATTTCCTACTTTTTTACTAGGTTTAATATGAATTGATGATACACCTATCCTTCAAGTCTGTCAATCTTTTTTGGAAAAAAGATTGGAAGGCTATTTTTTCTCAATCATTCCAACCGAATCGCGGACCACCAGTTCTGTGGGCAAAACAATGTTTCGGCTGTGTTTTTCTCCGGGAGTTTCCACCATGGCACAGAGGCTTTCCACTGCCGCCCTGCCCTTCTGTCCCATATCCTGCCGAACCGTAGTAAGGGCAGGCCGTACAAACCGCGCCAGATAGTTGTCGTCAAACCCGGTAACCGAAATATCTTCCGGAACTTTCCTCCCTCTGTCTTTTAAGCCATTCAGCACAAGGGCGGCATAGTAATCGGAACAGCACATCATAGCCGTATAACGAAAAGAACGGCTGTAGATTTCATCCATATTCGCGATTTGATAATATCCCGCGGGAATAATCCGCACAAAATCTTCTGGTTCTGCCTTAAGTCCTGCTCCCTCAACGGCCTGCACAAACCCAATTCTGCGCTCATGGTCTAAGTTTGTGTCATTGTCCGCCAGAAAAGCAATCTTCCTATGGCCGCAGGAGATGACATACCGTGTCAGAAGGTACATCCCGTCCCGGTCCTTTAGCCCGATGCCGATACAGTTTTCCATCCCTGAAAAACCGTATACGTCAATCAACGCCATCGGACGTCTGCACACGGCCTGGACAGCGCGGATTTCCTCCGCCACAAACCCTACCATCACCATGCCGTCGATATTCCAGGAAATAATATAGTTTTTCAGTTCCTGTATATCCTGTGAGGCATACACCATGACATAGTAGCCCATCTTGTTCGCACATCTCTCTATTTCCCCCAATAGCTCGCTGATAAAAGGGTCGATAAAGCGGTTACGTTCATGACCATGATGTGATTTCATGATAACACCTATAATTTTTGATTTGTTGCTGGCTAAATTTCTGGCGCTGATATTAGGCGTATACCCATATTCCTCCAGAGCTTTCCGAATCTTCTCCACCATAGCCGGGGACACTTGCTTTACCTTGCCATGGATGACGTTCGATACGGTAGTCGCACTCACGCCCACGATATCCGCTATCTCTTTGATTGTCGCCACTGTTCTTCCTCGCTATCATGTTTTACCTTATTTTCGCGCTGCTTTATTGCTCAAATCCATACATGGATTACGAGCTTGTAACAGGCAATGCGCAGACACAAGTTACGTGATTGGAAATTTTGTTTTCATAAAATATTAAGCAACTCTAAGGCTGCCCCTTGACCGCCTTAGAAGTTGCTTAAAAAGAAACACACGCAATTACAACATTTCAACTTCCAGATTTACAGGTTTGCCCTCGCACGTGCAAGAACCATCGGCCGATATCGTAATCTTCCTGATATTCTCCGGATTGCTGTAGTCTTTGCCCATGCCGTCGTCGTCATACCATTCGTACACGGCTTTGTCTTCCACAAACGCGAGCGCTTTCATGCTGTCTGTCTTCACCTCTTCTGTATATTCTCCGCCCTTAGACAAAATCAACATCTTATTCCTGCGGACAAAGAGCAGCGTCTCCCCGAGTCCTGCCTCTATATAATGATGTCCAGCGGGGTATCTTCTGGTATCATAATCATCCAGGCTGCGCATCCTTACCATCGCCATCTCCTCAGGCAAGTATACATATCTGCCCTTGGCATTCTGCACAAACACGGGCGCCGTCATCACACTGTCTCCCGCCAGGAGCTGGTCTTCCACCTGGGATACATAGGCGTCCTGCGTGTACTCGAAGGCCAAAGGTTTATAATACATCTCATCCCGCAGCGCCGCCTTCATAAACTCACTGTACAGATACGGGAGCAAGCCATAACGGATACCCAGGATATTGCGCAAAATATCCTGATTATCAAACCTGTAAACTTCCTGTACCCTCGTGCCTAGCGCGCTATGGTTACGCATAAGCGGCGCAAACAGAGCCATCTGCGTCCAACGGATAACCAAATCTTCCGTCGTATCCGCCCCGAATCCGCCTATATCGCCTCCGGTATACAGAATACCCATCATATTTAAGGACGGCTGCATCTTGAAATTTAAAAGCATATGCTGCCACCAGGATTTATTGTCGCCCATCCAGATGCCGCCATAGCGGTGCATTCCAACATAGGAAGACCTGGAAAACATCAAGATTCTCTTGTCCGGGCATATCCGCTCAAAGGCTTCTCCTGCTGCCCTTGTCATGTTATAGCCGAAAAGATTATGTACTTTATCATGGCTTAACCTGCCGCTTTCCGTCTCATGGTAAAATTTCTTATAATCTTCCGTATTGTTTGACAGGCCCATCACTTTTCCCATAAATTTATGGAAAATACTTAAATCCAGATTCTGGCCCTTCAGGGATGCAATCTCGTCTATGGTACTGTCAAGTCTATCCTGGGCATAGAAAATAGCAGGCTCATTCATATCGTTCCAGAAACCTTCCACACCCTTGTCAATCAGGAATTTATAATGATTGCCGAACCATTCCCTTGCATCTTTGTTCAACACGTCAGGAAAATGTACCTGTCCCGGCCATACGCCGACTACAAACTCTTTGCCCTCTTTATCTTTACAGAAATATCCCTTCTCCACGCCTTCTTCATAGACGGAATAGCCCTCTTCCACTTTCACGCCTGCATCGATAATCGGTACGACACGAATATGCTCTTTCTTCAGGTTCTCCACCATCTCCTCGAAATGAGGCATCCGCTCCCTGTCAATGGTAAAATCCTTATACCGCTCCATATAATCGATATCCAGGTAAATACTGTCCAGAGGAAAGTGGTTATCCCTGTACATCCTGGCAACCTCGTAGATTTCATCCTCCGTCATATAACTCCAACGGCTCTGCTGATATCCGAACGCCCACTTCGGCGGAATATAGCTTCTACCCACAAGCACACGGAACTCTTTCACAATCTCCAGCACACTGTCCCCTTCAAACACATAAACCATGGCGTCAGGCTCTTCCAGCGTGACCCTCATCTCATCCAGATGTGTATAGCCGATGTCGAAAGTTACGATGCCGGGTGCATCCAGGAATACGCCGAAGCACTTCTTCCCTCTGACAACAAAAAAATTATGGGAAGCATAAAGAGAGCGCTTATCCTCCACATGGTTAGGCTCATCCATACAACAGCTCCGGTACTCCCATCCCCGCTTATTGATGCCTCTTACGTTCTCTCCCAGACCGTATACTTCATCTTCTTGTTCTAAATGATAGGAAAAGCTAAGTTTCTCCCCATCCGCCTTCTTCATATAGGGCATTTCACCCTCGCAGAGCGCTACTTCACGCACTACCGCATCCGTCCGGAACGGATTGCCGAATTTATACTTCTGTACCATTCTTCTCCTCCTATTTAATACGCTCCCGGAATCTCTCCTGCATATGCTTTTATGTCTGATTCCCTGTAGTATGTGTCCGCATATAAGTCATAAATCAACTCCGGGTGCATGTTTTGTGAAATTATAACATAGTTTACCAATTACTTCAATAACTTTTGCGCATAAGTAACTAACATTTTTAGTCTAAAAATTTAAATCCATAAAATTCTCTATACATATTGACTTTTTTCTTTCATAATGATAGCTTTTTGTTACTATTTAATCCAAATACTGACGCAACGGCAAAGCGTTGTCACCGCTGCGTCAAACTGAAACTGGAGGTCTTACAGCCATATGGAACAGCAACCGTCCATCCTGAAAGAAATCCGCCCCCACGGAACCAAATCATTTCCCTGCGCCATATACCGCACCCATTCCGTGGGAAAAGGCGTATTCGTCAAACACCACTGGCACAATGAAGTGGAGATATTATATTTTTCCGGCGGGGAGTTCCGTCTGGAAATCAATATGGAATCTTTCACCATACGCTCCGAATGCTTCTATTTCATCAATCCCGGCGAGCTGCACAGTATCATCATGGAGACGTCAGAGCACCATTGGGAAGACGCTGTTCTTTTTTCACCTGGCCTCCTCAGCTTCGACTCCTACGATGAAGCGCAGATTCAACTGATTAAACCGATACAGAAGGGCAAGCTCCTCTTCCCGCGCTGTATCACGCCGGAACACCCTGCATTTCATCCTGTCCGGGACGCCTTTATGGATATCATGTATTCTTTTATGCAGATGCCGACGCCGCTTCCCAATGCGCCTGACGAAACTATTCAATCGGATTCCCCCGTGATGGGCGGCGGCCTGGTTACCGACGACTTGACAAGCCAACTGTATATCAAATCTTCCTTATTATATATATTGGCTACTCTTTCAAACCACCGTCTCTTTACCCCCACAGAACGGAATCTGGACAAACGTGTGGAAACCATCAAAACTGCACTGCGCTACATCAAAGATAACTACCAGGACAAAATCTACATCACCGACCTGGCAAGCCAGGTTAACCTGAACGAACAATATTTTTGCAGGCTCTTCAAGAAAGCAATCGGTCTTTCACCCATGGATTACATCAACGAATACCGCATTAAGCAGACCAAACGTCTCTTGGAAGAAACCGACCTGCCGGTGACGGAAATCTGCTTAGGATGCGGCTATAACAACTTAGGAAACTTCCTGCGGGAATTTCGCAAACGCACCGGAACCACACCTTTACAGTACCGGAAACATGGCGGCGTTTCCTTGTAAAAGTCAAAATAATGCAGTTTTTAATCATATAATCGTAAGACATTCTCTTCACACGTCACTATAATGTATAATAACAATTTAAGACAACCACAAAATAAACAGGAGGTACGGCTATGACAAAAAAATGGTGGCATGATAAAGTAGTATATCAGATTTACCCGAAAAGCTTCTATGATTCCAACGGTGACGGCATCGGCGATATTCCGGGTATCATCGACAAGTTGGACTATATTAAGGACTTAGGCGTGGATGTCATCTGGCTGTCCCCCTGTTACAAGTCTCCCTTGGCAGACCAGGGATACGATATCTCCGATTACTACAGCATTGACCCGCGTTTTGGCACGATGGAGGATATGGAACGTCTGATTGCCGAGGCGAAAAAGCGCGGTATCTGCGTCCTCATGGACTTAGTGGTAAACCACTGTTCCGACGAGCACGAATGGTTCCGGAAAGCCTGTGAAGAGCCGGACGGAAAATACGGCAATTTCTTCTATCTGAGAGACAAGAAAGAAGGGAAAGCGCCGACCAACTGGCGTTCCTGCTTCGGCGGCTCCGCCTGGGATGACCTCCCCGGCACCGACAAGCAGTATCTGCACCTTTTCCACAAGAAACAGCCTGATTTGAACTGGGAAAATCCGGAAGTCCGCGAAGAAGTCTATAAGAATATCAACTGGTGGCTTGATAAAGGGCTGGGCGGTTTCCGTATCGATGCGATTATGAATATCAAAAAAGCGCTCCCCATGCACGACTATGCGCCGGACAGAGAGGACGGCATGTGCAGTATCGGCGCAATGCTCAAAGAAGCCCAGGGCGTGGGGGAATTTCTGACCGAAATGCGCGACCGCACATTTAGAAAGTACGACGCTTTTGCCGTAGGCGAAGTATTTGATGCAAATCCTGACGCAATTGATGCGCTTATCGGTGAAGACGGTTATTTCTCCAGTATGTTTGACTTTAACGAAGCCTTTTTTGGCGCAAGTGAAAAGGGCTGGTATGACGCCACCCTGATTACGCCGGACGATTACAAGAGATGCTGCTTTGAATCCCAGGCCAGGGTAGGCGATATCGGTTTCTTATCCAATATCATCGAGAACCATGACGAACCCCGCGGCGCAAGCCATTATATTCCGGAAGGCGACTGCTGCGCAGAAAGCAAGAAGATGCTTGGCGCTTTAAATTTCATGTTGCGCGGCCTTCCCTTCATCTTCCAGGGACAAGAGATTGGCATGGAAAATTTACCCCTTACATCTATCGATGAAGTGGATGACATATCGGCTCTCGATGAGTACAAGGTAGCGCTGAATGCAGGGCTTACCCCCGAAGAGGCATTAAAAGCCGTATCCAGGTTCAGCAGAGACAACGGACGTACCCCCATGCAGTGGTCCGACGGGGTAAATGCCGGATTCACTACCGGAACCCCCTGGTTAAAAGTGAATCCAAACTACACTTCCATCAATGCGGCAGCGCAGGTGGATGACCCGGATTCGGTGCTAAGCTTCTATAAAGAGCTGATTACACTGCGCAAAGACCCTGCCTACAAGGAGACCATCGTATACGGCGCTCTGAAACCGGCATGGGAGGACCGTCACAATTTGATGGCGTATTACCGTGAAAAAGAGAAGACACTGTTAGTCATCGGAAACTACCAGAAACAAGAGCAGGAAATCACCCTTCCTTCCCCATACAAGAAGGTACTGTTAAATAATTACCATGATATAGCGACGGATAATGAAACCATCCGGTTACACGGCTATCAGGTACTGATTCTGGAGATGTAGGTTCATATCCTGCATCAGGCAGCGATGTCCTAGGCTGACAGGATGTCTGGCACATCGTTTCATAAATAACTTGCAGCATTTGCCTATTGCTTATTTTACATATTATAACATCCGTTATATAAAATTTATCAAGAAAGGAAGGAACTACTATGAACAAAACATGGTGGAAAGAAGCGGTGGTCTATCAGATTTATCCGCGCAGCTTTATGGACAGCAACGGAGACGGTATCGGAGACTTACAAGGAATTATCAGCCGTCTGGACTACTTAAAATACCTGGGAATTGACGTCATATGGCTGTCCCCTGTCTACAAGTCCCCCAACGACGACAATGGTTATGATATCAGCGACTATCAGGATATCATGGATGAATTCGGCACGATGAAAGACTTCGACGAGCTGCTTGCGGCCGCCCACGAGAGAGGGCTCAAGATTGTCATGGACCTCGTTGTCAACCATACCTCCGACGAGCACAAATGGTTTGTGGAAAGCCGGAAATCGACGGACAACGCATACCGTGATTACTATATCTGGCGTGAAGGCAAAGACGGACAGAATCCGCCTAACAACTGGGGCTCTTGCTTCGGCGGCTCCGCATGGCAGTATGACGAGGCAACCTCCATGTACTACCTGCACCTTTTCTCCAAGAAACAACCTGACTTAAACTGGGATAACCCGACGGTGCGTAAAGAAGTTTTCGATATGATGACATGGTGGTGTGAAAAAGGCATCGACGGTTTCCGTATGGACGTTATCAGTATGATTTCCAAGACAAAGGAAATGCCAGACGGTGAAGTACACGACCTGCTCGGTGATTTCTCCCCTTACTGTATACACGGCCCTAACGTGCATACCTATCTGCAAGAAATGAATGAAAAAGTATTGTCCAAATACGACATCATGACCGTGGGCGAGACGGCCGGCGTTACCGTAGAGCAGGCGAAGCTCTACGCCGGAAACGATAGTCACGAACTGAATATGGTCTTCCAGTTTGAGCATGTGGAAAGCGACGGAAAATACGGAACCTGGACAGATGAGAAAATGCCCCTCACCACCTTAAAGAAAATCATGTCCCACTGGCAGACCGGATTATACAATGTTGCATGGAACAGCTTATTCTGGGATAACCATGACCAGCCAAGGGCAGTCTCCCGCTTCGGCGATGACCGTCCCCAGTACAGGGATGTGTCCGCCAAGATGTTAGCCACCTGCCTGCATATGCAGCAAGGCACTCCCTATATCTATCAAGGCGAGGAGCTTGGCATGACCAACTATCCTTTCCAAAGCCTGGAAGATTTCAGGGATATCGGCAGCATCAACAGCTATGCGGACTGGTGTACAAACGGCCCTTTATCCCACGAGGAATTTTGGCCCTGCCTTGTCTTCAAATGCCGCGATAATGCAAGGACTCCCGTGCAATGGGATGATTCGGAACATGCAGGATTTACCACCGGCACACCTTGGAGCGCCGTAAATCCTAATTATAAAGAAGTGAACGCCAAGGCTGAGACCGCGGACCCCAATTCCGTATTCCATTATTACAAGAAGCTGATTGAATTAAGAAAACAAAATCCAATCATGATTTACGGAAAATATGAGCTTTTGTTAGAAGACAGTGAAGAATTGTTCGTCTACACCAGAACGATGGATAATGAAAAATTACTGGTGGTATGTAATTTCTGCGACCATGAAGCAGCTTTTACCATCCCGGATGAATTTGTAGGAGCCTCCTGTCTCATTTCCAATATGGAAAATACATATGATAAGGCAAGCATTACCTTGAAGCCCTATGAGGCATTTGTCCTGCATGTAAAGTAAAAAATACCGCAATCATAAATGATTGACGGCAAACAAGCAGACCCCATCGTGTCATTTACCACAGATTGCAAGTGGCTAATGCATGATGGGGC
Source organism: uncultured Lachnospiraceae bacterium (assembly GCA_910578645.1). Taxonomy (GTDB): domain Bacteria; phylum Bacillota; class Clostridia; order Lachnospirales; family Lachnospiraceae; genus UBA3282. The sequence goes on along the minus strand of CAJTQI010000014.1, from coordinate 9,116 downwards.
TTTTTGCATATTTAAAGATACACTAACTTCCCGACAGGTTTGGCGCAACAGCCCGCCCTTATCGGGATATTACCGTCCCGTCCATGGCATTAATCGTTAACAGGCTGTCATAATCATACCGCTTAACGAAATATTCTTCCCCCGCCTTGTTCCGAAATACTTTTTCTCCAAAAAAGTCCCAGGCAGGAATCAATGTCCCCTCGCCGGACTTTCCTTCGTCAACACGCACATATCCCAGGCGCGCTTCTTCCACTCTGATTTCCACACTGTCTCCCTCCTCATTGAAGACATCCTGATTCTCTTTCAAGACCATCTGTGTGAAAATATCCTGAATATCTGCAAAGGGTAACAAGAAAACATATTCGGCGGACAATTCCTCCACTTCATAGGGATTGTTCCATTGGAAAGACGCAAGCCCGTCCTCCGTATAAATAAAACTCATTTCTTCATCAGGCCACAATATGGCATCGTCCCCATCCTGGGACCAACTGTTATGTGTATAGGTGACCGGAATGCCGTCTATTACTCTTGTAAAGTGTACCGCATATCCAGTCTGCCCAAGGGACACGGTATCTTCTTGCGTAGCTCCATAGAAGGCACAATACTCACCGCCTTGTAATTTATATGCTTCCATCCCCATTTTCTGTATGAGCTGCTCTGCTTCTTCCTGTATCTGCTCCGGCTCCCCTTTCATCTCTTTTAACCTGGCTGCCGTTTCCGCCTCTATAATAGCCGGATGCCTTTCAAGCAACGACAAATCTTTTACCTGCCACTCCCAGTCCGCCAAACGAGGTTCCTTTTCGACTGTAAAGGCTGTATATAACATATCCTCCACCAACAAATTATTATTTAGATTTACATAATATTCGCACTCTTTTGACGTGACATAACCGCTGAGACAATTCCCATAAGTATCAGACACCGCCTCGTCATAACTGACAATTGGAGGGATTTCCTTTATGACAGCCTCCTTCGGCGCTACTTTCGCCATCGTAAGACATGCCTCAATCTGCTCGTTGAGTGTCTCCTCCTTATCCCCATAAGGTGCGTCTCCGTCTACCCCTGCCCTGGTCTTCTCACCTTCCAGCCACGCTGCCCGCTCCTCCAACTCAGCCGCCGTAAACCCATGGCTTTCCTCCATGGCCTCATAGTCCCTGTCCCAAAGGATGCCGCCGTCAAGCAATACCCGGTTTACCACGTTGTAATCCTCCTGCCTAAAGACCCGCGCTGTGACCTTCTTCGTCTTAATACCCGGCGCATCGGGAATCACCACCACCGCGTCTGCTTTCACACTGGCCATTCCTGACTCTGCTTCCGTCTGAAAAGCCGTCGGTGCCATGACCTGCTCAGTAATGCTCCCTGCCGCCTGATTCCCCACCGCGTCGCTACCTTCCTCTGGTATACCCGCATCTTTCTCCTCTTTTGGCACGGCCAAAGTTTCCTCTGTCTGCAAACTGTCGCTGCATCCGGGCAGACACAACATACATGCTGCCGCCATAGCCATCAAAACTTTTTTCTTACACATCCTAACCCTCCGCTCTGAAGCATTCTGCTTCCCGTATAATTTGCCACACCGATATCATCTTGGCATTTATGAAACAGTTAAATATCCTGTTCACGTTTTTCAGCCTGCTGCACACTCTCCAATACCTGACTGGCATACTGCAATCATACGCCCTTCTCCTTTAAAAAATATACATCGGGATGTAAACGTCTTGTAAAAAACGAGCTTCGCTCGTTTACAAGCTTCGCTCGTTTGCGAGATTTGCCTCTGGCAAACTCGGATAAGCGGAGGAATTTCCTATAGGGATTAGGGTGTCAAAAGGTGTATTTTATTAGTCGTATCGGCAAATCGCATAAAATGTTCACGAAGTTGTCCTTCGTAGGAATATGAGATTTTCTTAATATTCCGTTTAGTTCCCAGTAATTTCGGGGCATGGATACCCCGAAAAGCCCGATGTTCGCCCGGATGGCGAATAGAGGGCGGTTACGTCCGTTTCCATAAATTTCCCGGAATATTTTAGAAAATCCATATGACGCAGACAGACACAAGGGAACATTTTATGCAATTTGCCAGTGAAATTTTATGATAGCGCCTTTTGACACCCTAATCCTATAACACGTAAAAAGCATACTAATGTGAAAAAACAACGGAAACTTCCGTCCCTTTTCCCTCAACACTCTCAATTTGCAATGTTGCGCCGTGCAAACTTGCAATCCTGCTGCACAATGCCAATCCAAGTCCACAGCCGCCTGCCTGCCGGCTGCGCGCCTTATCCACCATATAGAAAGCTTCCGTCACTTTTCCAATCTCTTCCCGGGCTATACCGCATCCCTCGTCACGCACTGTAATACGGTTCTCCTGCGCCGTCAGCCATATCGTCTGCCCGGCATGGCTCGCCTTGGCCGCATTGTCCACAAGATTAATCAACAAGCTTTCAAATAAATCCCTGTCTAAAGAGCGTCTATCCATCTCGCACCGGTATTCCAACCCAATCCCTTTTTGCTCCAGACAGCTCTGTTCCAAGGATACAACATTTTTAAACATTTCCTGTACGGACACCTCTTGCATATCAATACTGTCGTTGTCATACATCCCGATTAAACTCATCAACTTACTACTAAGCCGTCCAAGCCTGCCACACTCTCCGTAGATATGCCTTAGCGCACTCTCTTTCTGTTCTCCCGACAACTTGACATGGAGAAGAGAATCGGCATACCCCATAATGGAAGTCATGGGCGTCTTCATTTCATGGGTCAGGCTTCCCAACATCTGCAGTCTCCTTCCGGATTCCTCAGACAACTCATTGACTTGCCGCTCAATCCTGTCCGCCATGCTGTTGAATGCCACCGCCATAGCCCCTATTTCGTCTTTTCTGCGCACTGCCGCCCTGCTGCTTAAATGTCCGTCGCTGATAGCCTGTGCCGCACGCTGTAATGCAAGTAACGGCCTTAAAGCCGTGTGGGTTGCTGCAAAAACAAGAAGTACGGCCACCAAAGCCGTAGCCAAATAAACCATAAGGTCAAAGGTTGCCTGCCTGCGGATATCTTCATAAACAAACGAAATATCCTGCACCAGTACAAGTTTATAATCTTTATTCCCGTTCGCCGGAACTTTCTGCCCAATCAGCAAAATATACTTGTCGTTATTCTTCTGTACGACGCAGTATCCTTCTTCCTGTCCCCACCTGCTATCCGCAGGATTCTCCAGCGTGTAGGGAGTCTTATTACAGACAACCTCATCTGCTTCTATTAAAATATACTGGGATAATCCGAATTTTTGAATGACATAGTGATAATAAGAACGGACTGTCGTTTCATGAAAGTGCGCTGTCGGCTCATAATCAAGTTCTTTCCCGACTGCGTATGCCGCTGCCCGGACTTGCCGCTCATAGCTCTCCACCGTCTTCGCCCGGTTATAGAGCGCCCAATGGTAAATAGACACTGCACCCGATATGCCTGTACAAGTCAATATAGTAACAACCGTTATTAATGATATCTTGACCCAAAGTTTCATTCTAATCCCCATTTCTGCGCGAGTTTGTACGCCTGTGGATATTTATACCTGTCTAGAGCGGTTCGTTGCCACCTGCTCAAAAACTATCAATCTTCCAGACGATAACCTGTCTTTGATATGGTGCGTATCACATCATAAAAATCCAGTTTCTTCCTAAGCTGCCCAATATGTACATCCACGGTTCTCGTCTCTCCAACATAGTCCACACCCCACAGCCTGTTAAGCAGTTCTTCTCTGCTGAAAGCCACATTCTTACTTCCTGCAAGCATCACAAGAAGTTCATACTCCATCGGCTTTAATTTTACCGGAATGCCGCCCTTGGTTACCCGATGTTCTTTCAAATCAATCATAACATCCCTTATTTTTAGTTTTTCCCTTCCTCGCCCTGTCCTCTGTAACACCTTGTCAATGCGTACAAGAAGCTCCAAGACTTCAAAGGGTTTGACAATATAATCCTCCGCCCCTGATTTAAGCCCATGTACCTTTGAAATCACGTCGTCACGCGCTGTCAGATAGATTACTGGTATCTGCGCTGCCTGAAGGTTCTCCATCAACGCGAATCCATCCTTACCAGGTAACATCACATCCACCAGAGCCAGGGCAATATCGCTGCATGTACTGCCTAACAACATCTTTTCTGCCGCCGTCCCGTCAAAAACTGCATCTGTCTCATACCCTGCCGCCTCTAGGTTCATACAAATCAGCTCCGAAATAACTGTATCGTCCTCAATCACTAAGATTTTCATAATCCTCCTCCAACACAACAATAGTACATGGCATGGCAGTTAAATATATACTGCCCGTCATTATTTTAGCAGATTGTAATTCAGAAAAAAGCAACAAAATGTAAATCTATAGAATATCAAGCCATAGGGGAAAATGTTTGTGGAAAAATACAAGGTTCATGTAAGGTGAACTCAATCTTCATGTAAGATTGTCATGATAATATAATCCCAAAAGAAAGCTGAGCCAAAAACAGCACAGAAATGAGGTGAAAGGATGAAGAAAAAAATAGTTGCAGGAACTGTAGTTGCCACAGTGGCAACCTTAGGATTTATATGCCTGTGCATGTGGTTACTTTCAGGCGCTGACAGTACTTATTATTATGTGCAAATCAACAACAGCAAAGCAGAACAGGGTAAGCCACGCAACGGTGTCATTGACCTCCATGGCGGAATGGCCTATTCTTATACGCTGCCTGCTTACGACGAAAGCGGTAGCGAAAAGGAAATTACATTTGGAACATCCAGGAAGTTAAGAGAAGACGCTTTTATCCGCCTGACGGTTATGCCCATCCGGGGCGTCATTGAATGGAGCGAAGTGCAGCACGACGAACTTCCCAGGGCTGTACAGAGCCATTATGCGGCTGGAGGATTCGGGCAGAAATAATTATCATTTCCCGCACCGATTGCATCTATAAAGACCTACGAATTAACATCGCAAGTTTGCTATAAGAAACAACTTTGACGCAATACCGCAAAAAAGGGGCTGAACATTCTATAAGATGTTCAGTCCCTTCACCATTTTTATACCTTATTTAGCTCCACTCTTATTTCAATTTCCAGATATCCCTGTTATATTCTGCAATCGTCCTGTCAGATGAGAAAAATCCTGCCTTGGCGATATTGACAAGCATCATTTTACGCCACTTTTTCTGGTCTTCATAGTCCGCCATCATCTTGTCTTTTGTCTTGATATAGTCCTCCAAATCAAGCAGTGTCATGAACCAGTCTTTATTTAACAGTTCCTTATACAGCCTCTCAAGATTCTCCTTATGTCCCACCTTAAGCGCTTGCTTGCTGACAATGAAGTCCACCGCTTCCTTGATAACAGGACTCTTCTTATAGTAATCCTTCGATACATAGTCGGCTTTCGCATAATGCTCAATAACCGTCTCGGATTTCTCACCGAAGATATAAATATTATCGTCACCCACAAGCTCATGTATTTCTACATTAGCACCGTCGGAAGTACCCAGGGTAACCGCGCCGTTCAGCATATACTTCATATTGCCGGTTCCTGACGCCTCCTTGGATGCCAGGGAAATCTGCTCGGAAATATCGCAGGCGGGAATCATCTTCTCCGCATAAGCCACATTGTAGTTCTCCACCATAAGCACAGTCATATACGGGCTTACGTCAGGGTCATTGTTTACAATCTCCTGCAGGACAAGCAACAGATGAATAATATCCTGGGCAATGATATAGGCGGGCGCCGCTTTTGCACCAAAGATAAAGGTCATGGGCCTTAACGGTTTTTTGCCTGCTTTAATCTCCAGATATTTATGAATAATATATAGCGCATTCATCTGCTGGCGCTTATACTCATGCAGTCTCTTACTCTGCAAGTCAAAAATCGAATCAGGATTCAGGGTAACTCCTTCTACTTCCTTCACATAGGCCGCCAGCTCTTTCTTGCGGTTCATTTTAATCTCGGCAATGCGCTCGAGCACTGCGTCATCATCGATGAATGCAAGCAGCTTCTCAAGCTTATCCGCATCCTTCTTATACCCGTCTCCGATTGTCTCCGACAGGAAAGTTGCCAGTTCACGGTTACAGGACAAAAGCCATCTCCTGAAAGTAATGCCGTTTGTCTTATTGTTGAATTTTTCCGGATAAATCTTATAAAATGCATTCAGCTCGGTATCCTTAAGGATTTCTGTGTGGATTGCCGCTACACCGTTTACAGAAAAACCATAGTGGATATCAATATGTGCCATATGCACCCTGTTGTCCTTATCGATAATCTGCACCTTGGGCTCGTCGTACTTCTCTGCCACCCTCTTGTCTAACTCTTTGATAATCGGCACCAACTGAGGTACCACTTTCTCCAGATATTCAAGCGGCCATTTCTCCAGCGCTTCCGCAAGGATTGTATGGTTTGTGTATGCACATGTCTTGCTGACAACCTCAATTGCCTCATCCATGGTAAATGCCTTCTCATCCACCAATATCCTGATTAATTCAGGAATCACCATGGTCGGATGTGTATCATTGATTTGGATTACCGCATGTTCGTACATCGTGCGCAGGTCATATTTCTTCTCTTTCATCTCTTTTAAGATAAGCTGCGCCGCATTGCTTACCATAAAATACTGCTGGTAAATACGCAACAGATTGCCCGCCTCGTCGGAGTCATCCGGGTATAAGAACAATGTCAGGTTCTTCTCGATATCTTCTTTGTCAAAATCAATGCCTTTCTTGACAATGCCCTCATCCAATGTCTCGATGTCAAAAAGACGCAGTTTATTGACGCCATTGTCATATCCTATAATATCAATGTCATAGAGCCTGGAAGTCACTTTCCTGTCGCCAAAGGCAATCTCAAAGGAAGTATCCGTCTTCGTCAACCAGGACTGCTCTTCAATCCAATCATTTTTCTCTGCCGTCTGCAGTCTGTCCTTAAATACCTGCTTGAACAAACCGAAATGGTAATTAAGTCCGATACCCTCTCCCGGAAGTCCGAGCGTCGCGATGGAGTCAAGAAAACAGGCCGCCAGACGTCCCAATCCGCCATTTCCAAGAGACGGTTCCGGCTCCACTTCTTCAATCGCGCTTAGCTGCTTACCATTCCTTGCAAGAATTTCATCCAGTTTGTCATAGATACCTAGATTAATCAAGTTGTTGGACAACAGCTTACCAATCAGAAACTCCGCCGAAATATAATAAATTTTCTTCTCTCCCTCGATTGGCTCAGAAACTGTCATCAGCTTCTTAGACAACTGCAACAGACTGTAATACAGTTCTTCGTTGCTACACGCAGCCACACTCTTGCCGTAGCCGCTCTGTGTCTGTTCTTCCAGCTCTTTTTCCAGGTTCAATACCAATACGTCTCTTTTTAGGTTACTTGCCTGTGCCATATTCATTCCTCCTACATGATAAAATATTTATTGTATTTATGTTCATATCCCATATGCCTTACTGCCTGTTGCACTAACCGCCACCAATACCGTCCGGGGCATGTATGCCTTTGCAAGCTAAAAAAGTATAGACTTACTACATAGCATTGTCAGCATATAATATCCGTATACTTCATTCTTATCAATTCATAACCCAATGTAACCTGCTTTCCGTCACCACCGTCGAGGAGACGTTTCAACTCTGCCATAGCCTCCGAAGCAATCCTTCTAAAATCCTGCCTGACCGTGTTCATCTGTTTCCCCGCATATCCCATCAGCGTGATTCCGTCAAAACCACATACCGGGCGGAAAATATCCATCTCAATTAACGCCTTCATCGCTCCTATGGCCATCAAATCAGAAGCGCACACTACCACATCTTTTTTCCTGGCATACTTAAAAGTAAAATTCCTTGCTTTCAGCTCCGAAAATTCTCCGTTGCGCACCAAAACAGGCAGTTCCATCTCCTGTGCCAGACGTTTGATTCCTTTCAGACGTTCACTGGTCACATAGTCGTTTTTCTTGCCGGAAAGATAAAGAATACTCCTGCTTCGGTTCTCCGTCACAGTCTTCTTGGCCACATCATACTGTGCCTGTTCCTGGTCTATCCAAACCGAAGAAGTATTGGCATTGACAATCGGCGCATCCACCGCCACGATTTTAAAAATCTGTGTATCAATCAGCTTATGCAATACCTTATCTTCCTTCGATATGCCAAAAATTATCAGTCCGGTTATACTCTGGGACTGCAGGTACCGTATCACCTCGTCAACGCTGCGGTTCCTTAGCATCGAATAGAACACTGTAATCGCATCAAGGCCAAGTTCCATAGCCTGGTTAATAGAGCCAACCATATATTGCATGTTAATCTCATCCACCGCCTGCGACACATGATTAAAGTTCAGTACAAGCGCCACCCTGCCCGATTGCTTCGATGACAGCGCCGCCGCCACACTGTTTGGAACAAAGTTCAGTTCCGCCACTGCCTGATTTACTTTTCTCTTCGTCTCTTCGCTGACATTGGGATAGTCATTTAACACCTTGGATACAGTGGAAATCGCCACGCCCGCATGTTTCGCCACATCTTTGATTGATACCATTCTTTTCCCATCCCGGAAACGATTTCTTCCCTGGAAAACATCTGTTATATCTGCCCTACTATTCTATGTGGGTATACGGAAAATGTTTTCCGGAAATCGTTTTCCATAAACATCATATAATAAAAGAGCGTATTTGTAAACCACTCTTTCAAAATTTTTTCTTTCATATGCATAACGGCCCTGGTATATTAGATATATGTAAAAGAGCAACTGCCCATAAAGCGGGTTGGCTCAGAGCGCGAAACAGAAAATTCATAACAGTATTTTCTAACGTTTATAAGACAGCGAACAGCCGCACCCCTTCCGGGATGCGGCCACTCTTATTGTGTCTGCCCAACACATAAACTCTTATAAAATGCCTCCATACTATGAAGCAATCATTAACCAAGCAATGACAATGCCAACTGGTTGGACTGATTTGCCTGTGACAACATTGATGTACCTGCCTGCTGCAAGATGTTGTTGTTAGCGTATCTAACCATCTCTGTTGCGATGTCCGTGTCACGGATTTCCGCTTCAGCCGCTGTGGTGTTCTCTACGATGTTATCCAGGTTGCTGATGGTGTGCTCAAGTCTGTTCTGAACTGCACCAAGGTCTGAAC
>CAJTQI010000013.1 GCA_910578645.1 uncultured Lachnospiraceae bacterium | reverse complement strand
GTTTTGCAGATATGGCGGTGAATGACGAGAGGGCGGTGAGGGCGATTGAGAAGCGGCTCACGGAAACAGACCAGAGCAAGGCAAAGGCAATGGAGAAAGAACGGAAGAAGCTGAACAAACGCCTTGCGGAGCTTGACAGGCTGTTTTCCTCTCTCTATGAGGATAAGGTCATGGAGCGTATCACCGAGCGGAATTTTGAGATGATGTCGGGGAAATACCAGAAAGAACAGTTTGAAATCGAAGCAAGACTGAAAGAAGTAACGGAAACGATTAACGAAAGCTACGAGAAATCGCAGGGAATCCGTGACTTCCTCTCCCTTATCCGCAACTATCAAGGTTTGAAAGAACTGGACGCAACAGTGATAAATGCACTGATAGACAAGATACTTGTTTCGGAGCGTGAAAAATCGGCAGACGGAACAGTGAAGCAGGAAATCAAGATTTACTATAAATTCATCGGCTTTGTCGGTGAATTACATATCACACCCACAAAGCGGTGGACAGCATTAAAGCCTAAGAATTGTACAGTGTGCGGCGTTGAATACGTCCCCCGCTCCGCAATATCGAAGTATTGTCCAGAGTGCAGGGGAAAGATAAGAAAGGCTCAAGGGACAGAAACGAAACGTAGGAGCAGAGAACGAAACAGACAGGTATGTATTGAACTGTCCGCAAAAAATGACCGACTGATTTAGAGCAGAGGGGCGGGCGAACCATCCGGCAGGGCAACCAGAACAAGAAAGTATTTATCGTGCGGTATGTGACGGAGGGGACATTTGACGCCTATATGTACCAGATGATTGAGAACAAGCAGAAATTCATCAGCCAGATCATGACGTCCAAAAGCCCGGCACGCACCATCGAGGACATTGACGAGGTGGCTCTATCCTATGCGGAAATCAAAGCCTTAGCCACCGGGAACCCGTATATTAAGGAAAAGATGGACTTAGGCATCCAGGTGTCGAAGCTGCAGCTCTTAAAGCAGAGCTTTTTAAGCCAGCGTTACGAGATGGAGGATAAGGTGACAAAGCACTACCCGATGGAGATTAAAAAGCACAGCCAGTGGATTGTGGAGTACCGGCAGGACATCGAGCAGGTGAAGGCGCACACGCCGCCAGACCGTGACACGTTCCCGCCCATGCAGATAAACGGCGTGACCTATGGGGAGAAAAAGGAGGCGGGGCAGGCGATCATTGCGGCCTGCAAAGCCATGACTTCCCCCGATCCGGTTCCTTTGGGGGCATACCGGGGGCTTGCAATGGAGCTTTCTTACAGCACCTTCAGCAAGGAATTTGTCATCACCCTGCAAGGGAAACGGACGTACCATGTGACGCTGGGGACGGACATCCACGGGAACATCACCCGTCTGGACAATGAGATAGAGAAGTTTGGCGATAACCTCTCCCGGTGCGAGGAACGTCTGGAAACCTTAAAGGCACAGCTTGAAAATGCAAAGGTAGAGGCAGTCAAAGAGTTCCCGAAAGAGCAGGAATTGGCGGAAAAGACCGCCCGGCTGGGGGAGCTAAACGCCCTGCTTGACATGGACAAAAAAGAAAATATCGTACTGGACTGCGAGCCGGAGGAGGAAGAAACGGAGCCGGAGAAAGGGAACAAAGACCGGGAACGGTGAGAAAAGCGGTATTGGGAAACCAGTGCCGCCTACATAGCGGACTGGAAAAACTAATAGAGGTTCGCATATTTGTTGTTGCGGTGAAAAATGGGTATATTATAATAAAAACGAAAGGGTGATTGAAATGAGCGCAGCAACAGAGGAATATAATGATTTAGCCAAGCGTATGGAACATGGATTTACGGAGATAGACAACGATATAATCGTGGATTTGCGGAGGCAGGATGACAGCTATCTGGCACTTTGCAGGCAGATCGGGGATATGGAGAGGGACTATCCGTTCATACTGAATGTGACGGAGGGAGAGGGGGATATATCTTTGACAGTGGAAGAACACAAGGTATTGGTGGAGTATTTCAGGCTTAGTCTGAAGAAAGATAATATCGAACGAAAGCAGATTTACTTCCGGGGGCATACGGACGGGTATGCTTATTTGAAGAAAATAGGGGCGGTTTAGCTGTGATGAAACAAACGCTGCCTGTTTTTTAATATTGAAATATGGAAAGAAAGCGGAGGATATGCTATACTGAAAAAGTTGAAAAGAAATGATCAAATATTGCCGGGAAAGGAAAATGGACTTGAATTTATCAGAATTGTTGGGAGAAACAACGGAATATGATAAAAAGCGGGACGTAGAAATACGGAAACCGAAAAGCTGGCTAAAAAGCATCAGTGCCTTTGCGAATGGAACCGGAGGCACATTGATTTTTGGCATTGCGGACGATGATACAGTAACCGGGATTGAGGATATAAAAAGCGCATCCGAATTTGTCAGCCAGAAAATAAAAGAGCGCATTGATCCGTTCCCGGAAGTCACAATGCAGATTCACAGTACGGAAGATGGAAAAAACCTGCTTACAGTGGAGGTTATGAAAGGGCAGGAAACGCCGTATTATTACCGTGGAGACGGAAGCACCGAGGCTTTTGTCAGGATTGGAAACGAGTCGGTTACTGCAAATGCGGCAGAATTAAAAAGGCTTGTGCTGCGTGGGAAAAATTCGTCTTTTGATTCCCTGATGACAGATTATGATTTCAAAGATTATTCTTTTTCTAAATTGCGGGAACGCTATAAAGAATGGAATGGGACAAGTATGCCGGAAAAGGGTTTTGAATCTTTTGGAATCGTTGACGAAAAGGGAAAACTTACAAATGCCGGAGCCTTGCTTGCGGATAATTGCCCAATCCGCTATTCACGGCTATTCTGTACGCACTGGAACGGACTGGATAAAAGCGGAGGCAAGGTAGACGCTCTGGACAGTGCGGAATACAGCGGGAGCCTGATTATGCTGCTGAATGAGGGCGTTGGCTTTGTGAAAAGAAATATGAAAATGCTCTGGAAAAAGACGGCAAATTCCCGGATTGAAATGCCGGATTTTTGTGAGAGAAGTGTTTTTGAAAGTCTTGTCAACGGGCTGATCCACCGGGATTATCTGGTGAATGGCAGCGAAGTCCATATAGATATTTTCGATGACCGTCTTGTGATTTACTCTCCGGGAGGGATGCCGGACGGCACAAAAATACAGGAACGGGATATTGATACTGTGCCTTCCACAAGAAGGAATCCGGTTTTGGCGGACATATTTGGGCGGCTGGGATATATGGAACGTCAGGGTAGCGGGCTTAACAAAATCCGTGAGGCATATGAAAATGCGGCGAATTACGGGGAAGGTATGGAGCCGGTATTTTATTCAGACAGAGTGATGTTCATGGTGACATTGAAAAACTTGAATTATAAAATGCTGATAAATGAGGCTGAAAATGAAGCTGAAAGTGAGGCTAAAAGTGAAGCTGAAAACATTGCTTTGACAGAATTGGAAAGAAGATTGTGCGGATTATTAAAAGAAAATTCAAAAATTACGCAGTCAGAGATACAAAAACAGTTAAGCCTTTCCAGAAGTAAAGTGCAAAGGATAATGAAAAAATTAGTAGATAAAGGGGTGATTGAGAATATAGGTTCTCATAGAAGTGGGAATTGGAAAGTTAAAAAAATAATTTAGGATGATTGATTTGTGACAACGATGTTGTCACAAATTGAAGAAGAAATATACTAATGAGCGCAGTAGCAGAGGAATATAATGATTTAGTCAAGCGTATGGAAGATGGATTTATGGATATAGACAACGATATAATCATAGATTTGCAGAAGCAGGATGAAAGTTATCTGGCACTTTGCAGGCACATCTGGGATATAGAGAGGGAGTATCTGTTCATACTGAATGTCACGGAGGGGGAGGGAAATATATCTTTGACAGCGGAAGAACACAGGGTATTGGTGGAGTATTTTAGGCTCAGTCTGAAAAAAGATAACATTGAAAGAAAGCAGGTTTGCTTCCGGGGCATACAGAAGGGTATGCTTATTTGAAGAAAATGGGGGGCGGTTTAATAATAATTTTTCTAATAGTGTGGCATTGATATTATCCATTATATAGCTGAGTTTGTAGAAAAATTTATGGATATATGGTATAAAGTAATTGGGAGGTAGAAGTGAAGGTTAATTTTTTTGATAAGGAGAGCGTAATAAAGGCGTTTTCTGAGCTGTATGGTATGAACGAGGGGGAGCTAATACCATTATCCTATGAAGCAAATTTAGAGGATGATCCAACCCATTACTTTTTAGAACATTATCCGATTCAATTAGATATGATTGATATTTCCGATATAGAGTTACATTGCAAACATATCACAACATCGTTTGACAGAATGGAATCCTTCAAAAAATATGGGTTTCTTACTTTAAATAAAACATTAAGTCAGGAGACACCTTTAAAGAAATTTTTAAGTGATAGAGGTATTTCTTTTGATTTGGAAGAACGTAAAATAATCTATAACGGAAAGATAATTCATTTAATTGAAGGAGATCAAGAATGTAAAGAGTGTTTTTACGGTAAAGAATGTCAATATTTAAAATCAATTTTTTCTGAGGAAGAACCGTTAGGATACCGTGATTTTGCTTGCCCTTATAGGGATTCTATAAAGATAATTAGAAGTAAACTGTTTCATGATAAAGGAGAAATAGAAGTACATTTATCGGGTTCTTTTAAAGATGTGCATGATTATTCAGAAGTAAAATATAACCCGGAATTTCTTGTAACACTTGAAAATATGATTAACAAGCTGTTTGATGAAAAGGTTAGATTAGTCAGGGATTGGAGAAATCTTACGGGAGGAAAATATTATTGCTTAGAGTTTGACATCAATATCGAAGATTTTGAATATATAACATCATCTCCACAGAATGATTGGTTTTGGTATAATCAATTTTTTGATATATGTGCAAATAATTATTATTCGCTGGAAGAAGTCAATAAAAATTTTTATGGAAATTTATATTTGTTAGGAGTTGGCATCCAAATAATTTGTGACGATATTCCTGTAAAGTATGGCCAGATTAAGAATGGAGTTGAAATACCGATACAAAATGTGGATATAGTTGAGTATAGTATAAAATAAAAGGAAAGGATGAACAAGCAAGTGGAAGAAGATAAAAAAGCCAAATTATTGAAAGAAGTAGCAGATATAAAACATGAGCAGGAGCATATAAAAAGTTTATTGAGAGACAATAAAATGCAAGAATTGAATGATTATCTGCAAGGTGAATTGACGCAAAAACATTATGTAGAAAAGACATTACATAATATGATGAATCCCAATATGCCAGTTACTATTTATGACAATGCAAATAACGCTTTTAATTTTTTGGAAATATTAAAGCGAGAAAAAGAAGCAGAGTTGGCGAAAGAGACGTTAGATTCTAATAATTGAATTATATTTACATAGCCGGATGGTTTTCAGGAATGAAAATCGTCCGGTTATTTTTATGCCCGGATATGAAAAAACAGACAGCAAATATCCAATCACGGGCAGGAAAGGGGCTGAGAATTATGCCATATATCGCACCGGAAGTCGTGCAGGAAGCAAAGCGGATGGACTTGCTGACGTACCTGAAAAATTACGAGCCTTATGAGCTTGTGCATTTTTCGGGCAACACCTACACCACGAAAACCCATGACAGCTTAAAGATTTCCAACGGGAAATGGATGTGGTGGAGCCGTGGGATCGGGGGCAGGTCAGCGGTTGACTACCTGATAAAAGTCAGGGGACATACTTTTATAGAGGCGGTACAGACGATTGCAGGGCAGGCGGCGATTGCGCCGCCTGTTTCCCTACCAGCCGAAAAGACAACCGAAAAGAAACTGCTCCTGCCCAAGCCGAACCGCTACCAGACGCAGGCTGTTTCCTATCTGAACAGGCGTGGGATTGACACCGACATCATCCGGTTCTGCCTGCAAAGTGGAATCGTGTATGAGAGCGAGAACTACCACAACGCCGTATTTGTGGGCATGGACAAGGGAGGGAAACCCCGCTATGCCGCCCTGCGTGGGATTGGGACGGACTTCATCGGGGACGCAAACGGGAGCGACAAAAACTATTCTTTTTCCATCCCGGCAGAGGGAAACAGCACAGTGGTACACCTGTTTGAATCCGCCATCGACTTATTATCCTATGCCACTTTACGGAAGATGGACGGCCATGACTGGAGGGCGGAACACCTCTTATCCCTTGCGGGCGTGTACCAGCCAGCGAAAGAAATCGAGCGCAGCAAGGTTCCGGCAGCACTCACACGGTTCTTAAAGGAGTACCCGGAGGTTGGGGAAGTGGAGCTGCACCTTGACAATGACCGGGCGGGCAGGCAGGCGGCAATGGCCATCATGACCGTGCTTCCCAAACAATACCGGACACGGGACAAGCCGCCGCCAAAGGGCAAAGACTGCAACGACTTCCTATGTATCCGGTTAGGAATCGGGATAACGGAGCGGGCAAAAAAGAATAGCGGAAGGAGCCATGAGAGATGAAAACGTATGACGTGACGATTACGGAAACTTTGCAAATGACCGTCCCCATTGAGGCGGAGAGCCTTGCGGAAGCGGAGCAGATAGCAGAGGATAACTGGAACAGGAGCCAGTATATTTTGGACGCAGACTATTTTGTGGGGGCTGATTTTAAGGCGAGAGAGTGCGTCCGGGAGAAAGGAATGGAACGGTAGGAAAGGGGGATAGTTTTCATGAAACAGTATGAAATGACGCTGGTTGCCATCTCTGAAAAGAGGGTGAGAATCTCAGCGGAAAGTGCGGAAGCCGCCGCACAGATGGTGGAGAAGATATACACCGAAACCAATATCTTAGATTTTTCCAACAGGGACGTGGCGGACGTTTCCGTCCTTGCGAAAGCGGCGGATATAAAAGAAAGCGGCTGTAACGCATACCCGGATGGGTGTGGGAGATGCCCGTATTCCTGCCCGCTGGACGGGAAATGTATGAGGGACGATCCGGAAAACCGCTGTCTGGAATGTGTGAACCATTGCAAAGTGTGCGGCAGGTGTGAGGCGAAAGAGTCCGGGGACTGCGGGCAGGAGTGCATTGAGTGCGGGCATTGCTGCCCGGAATGTGCGTGCTGTACCCATCCAGTTAAGGAGCAGCAGCCGGGGAAACATCTTTTTTCGGCAGGTAATGACGCCAGAATGAAAGACAGTACGCAGCCGGAGAAGTGATACACAATACCAGCAAGCAACGCCTTTGGATTGCCATGCGGCAACCCGAAGGCAGCTTGTTAGGGGAAAATCCCCTAATACCCCTTTTGGCGGAGCCGGGAGGTTCCGCCAGATATGACAAGTTGCATGGTGAAAGCGCACCATGACGGAAAGGTGAGTGGAGCAGTATGGTGATGGTGGCATTTTTGAGTGGAACCCTTGTAGGCGGCATGGCAGGCGTGGTGACGATGTGCCTGTTGCAGATTAACCGCCTGCATGGGGGCGATACGGAGGTGGGCAGATGAGAAAAAGGGACGTTCCGTTTCTGTTCCGTCTGAACAAAGAGGAGGCGGAGGCATTCAGGGAGCGGGTAAGGAAAAGCGGAATCAGCCAGGAAGCCTATGTGCGTCAGGCAATCACGGGAAAGACGCCGAGGGAAGCGCCGCCGCCCGATTATTATTCCATGATGCGGGAGCTGCATAAGATTGGGAACAACTTAAACCAGATCGCACAGAAGGCGCACACGCTGAACGTGATTGACGTGCAGAGGTATGACAGAGACATGAGGAAGTTTGACGAGGCGGTCAGGCTGATCACCGAGGCGGTCATCCTGCCGGAGCAACCGGGGTAATGGCAACGACTTCTATCTGGAGCGTCAAAGGATGGTTAGGGAAAGTAGTTATCTATGTGGAGAACCCGGACAAAACCACGAATCCCGAAATTGCAAAGCTGCCGGAGCTGTCCGGCATGGAGGAGAAAGAAACGCAGGGGCTGTCCGACGTCATCGCCTATGCGGTCAATGCGGAAAAGACCAGACAGCAGGGGAACGCAGGGGCAGCGGAGGGGGAGGAAATAGATGATGAAAACGAGAAGGTCATGGAGCAGTATGTGTCCGGCGTCAACTGCGCCCCGACCACCGCCCGGTCAGAAATGATGGCGGTCAAAAAGAGGTTTGGGAAAGACGAGGGCATCATGGCGTTCCACGGCTACCAGTCCTTTGCACCGGGGGAATGTACCCCGGCGATGGCGCATGAGATTGGCGTAAAGCTGGCGGAGGAATTGTGGGGGAGCCGCTTTCAGGTCATTGTCGTTACCCATTTGGACAAGGCGCACCACCTGCACAACCACTTCGTGGTGAACTCCGTTTCCTTTGCGGATGGCTTGCGGTATCACCGCAGCAATCAGGACTACCGGGATATGCGGGACGCTTCCGACAGGCTGTGCCGGGAATACGGATTGTCCGTCATAGAGAACCCAAAGCAGGGGGCAAAGCATTATGGCGAGTGGCGGGCGGAGCAGGAGGGCAGGCCGACCTATTTAGGGATGATAAAGGCGGACGTGGACGAAGCCATCGCAAAGGCGAGGACGGAAAAGCAGTTTTTCCATTACCTGAAGGAGAAAGGGTATTCCATCAAATTCGGGAAGGACGTCACGGTACGGGCGGAGGGCAGGGACAGGGGGATGAAGCTGGCGAGGAACTTAGGGGAGGAATACACCCTAGAATCCATCCGCAGGCGGATACTCACACAGAAGATAGAAAAGCCTGCGCCGCCTGCCCCATTGCCGGAAAAGAAAACCTATGTCATAAAAGTGCATGGGAATTTAAAAAGCGCAAGGAAAATCGGCGGGCTCCGTGGCTTATATCTGCATTACTGCTACCTGCTGGGAATCCTGCCAAAAAACAGACCGCCCGTAAATCCGAAGCAGGTACACATGATGTTCCGGGAGGAATTGATAAAACTGGATAAGATTTCAAAGGAAACAAGGCTGCTCTGCCATTATCGGATTGATACCACGGAGCAGCTTTTTTCATTGAGGGAAGATCTGCAGGGGAGGATGGTGGGGCTTGCGGACAAAAGGAAGCACCTGAGGTATCAGAGCCGCAGCGTCAAAGACAGCGAAAAGCTGTCAGAAATAAAAACAGAAATCTCCGCCCTGACAAAGCAGATCGGGGAACTGCGAAAGGAGGTGGGACTCTGCGACGGGATAGCCGCACGTTCCGGCGCAATGAAAGAAAAATTAGAAACCGTGCGGCAGGAAACCAGAAAAGAAAAGGAGGGAAACAGCCATGAACACATCAGGCGAAGCCGCTGACCAGGTGGTGCGTATGTCGCTGGAAGTGGGGGAGGCGGCTTTAAAAATCTCCGGCGAAGGGGCGAAACAGCTTGCCGTGCTTTTGTACGCCATCTTGAAAGAGCAGAAAAAGACCAAGGGCAGGGCGAGGCTGGAAACCTTAGTGCGCTCCGGGAAGCCGCTCACCGTGTTCTCCGTAAAGGAGAGCGACTTAAAGAAATTCGTGCAGGAGGCGAAGCGGTACGGAATCCTCTACTGCGCCGTCCGTGACCCGAAAGGGAGCAGCGACGGCATGGTGGACATTATGGTGAAAGAGGAGGATGCGCCCCGCATCAACCGCATCGTGGAACGCTTCAAGTTTGCGTCCGTCACGGAGGCGGCACAGATTAAGACGGAAATCCAGAAGTCGAGGGAAGAAAAATCGCAGGCAAAAGGGGAAAAGGCAGCTCCCGGAAAGGAGAAAGCGAAAGAACCGCCAAAAGAAAAAACGTCACCGGGAAAAACAACGCCGGAAAAACTGTCACCGGGAGAGCCGCAGTCACAGGCGGAGCCGGAGAAAGACAGGCCGGGGAAGTCACAGGAAGACTTGCTGGTGGATGAACTGTTGGGAACCCCGGTTCAGAAAGAGGAGGGACAGCAGCAAAACCCCTCTTCGGGCAAAGATGCGAAATCCCGTCAGTCCGAGCCTATCTCCGGGAAGCAAAGGAAAACCGCAGAGGGTACTTCTAAGCTGTACCAGCCAGCCACGCCGGAGAAACCGTCCGTGCGGGAGGAATTAAAGGGGATTCAGTCAGCGAGGAAGAAAGAGGCGGACGCACCGAGCCGGGGCGAGCCTGCAAAGGACACGAAAACTAAGAACCAGAAGCCGTTGCAGCATAAACAGCCGCAGGCAAAAAGAAAAACAAAAAAATCGAAAGAGAGGTAACTATGTATGGACAGCAATTTCAGCCTTGATTCTTTATTGAACGTATCCGCCGTGCCGCAGGACGACCGGGTGGCGGCATTTATCGCAGAGAGCAAAAACAACCGGAGCCGCTGCTATGAAATGTCCGAGCAGATGACGGCGGCGGTGGCCACGGACGGGCAGTCATTTCAGCAGTACCTTGACGTGCAGAGCCGCTTTGACCGCTATACCGCCAACAATGCCCTGCTGATTATGGCACAGAAGCCGGAGGCGCAGAAGATTGGCGATTATGGTTACTGGCGGGATCAGGGAGCCTATGTGAAAAGGCAGGAGCGTAACAGCCCCATCCTGATTATGGAGCCGGGGAAGGAGTACGAGCGTGAGGACGGCAGCACCGGGACTTATTACAATGCGAAAAAGGTATATGACATTTCCCAGACCACCGCAGGAGGCAAGATACAACAGGCGCAGGCGGAAATCACGGACGCACAGCTTGTGAGGGCTGTGGTGAACAACCCGCCCGTTGCCATCGTTGCGGCGGAGCCGGATCAGATGCCGGAGGACAAGGGGGCGTTGTTCGAGCCGGAGGAGGGCTGCATTTATGTACGGAAAGGCATGAACGCACAGGAGATTTTCCGGAGCGTGACGCCGGAGCTTGCCCTTGCCGGGTTTGCGGACGGGGATAAGAACTATGACCGCAACGAGGACGCCTTCCACGCCTATTGTGCGTCCTACCTGCTCTGCAAAAAGTATGGCGTGGACACGCAGGGGTTTGACTTCACCCATGCGCCGGAATTTTTCGAGGGCATGGAGCCGCAGGAAGTCCGTGGGGAGTTATCCAAAGTCCGTGACGCAGCGGGCGACATTTCTTCCAGAATGGCAAAAGTGCTGGAGCCGGGTAGGAACCAGAGCCAGAGGCAGCAGCCGCAGGCGCAGCATAACAGGGAGGACGCAAGATGAGGGCAGTAAAGGCAGTAAAGGCAGGATATAATTTCAACCTTTTCCCGGAAGAAACTTTGTCTGGCATTGACCTTGAGCCGACAGGCGGCAGGGTATGCGTGGAGGGCGTGGTGTACCCGCTGTACCGTGGCACGACCTTTGCGGAATCCGAAAAAGTTGACCGCCTGCTGGACGCATACGGGGAAATGCCCATCCGGGATTACAAGGTAAAAAGCAGGGAACAGGAACGGTAGACGGAGGTGGTGAATTTGAGCGGGGAAAAGAAAACCCTTGAGCTGGACAAATACGAATACGGCGTGATTTTCCATGCCTTAAAAGACGAGCGCAACCAGATGATAAAGGAGGGCAGGCCGAGCGACGCAGTGGATGATGTATTGCTGAAAGTCATCGAGCTGATCGAGGAGCCGCCGGAGAAAGAGAAAAGGGGGCGCAAATGCCATGAGGAGCGGTGAGAGGCAGGCGGCGTGGATATTTGCGGCTTTCGGCATCCTTCCCGTTGTCTGGATTGCCCTCTTGACGGCGCCGTACCTTGCGGGCGGCCTGCCTGAAATCATACGGGGGTTCCCGGACGCAATCAACCATCCGTTCCATATCCGCTTATGTGGGGACAGCTTGCGGGCTGTCCTCATTTTCCTGTTGATATACGGGATGGGGATTGGCATTTATGCGTCCACACGGAGGAACTACCGCAGGGGTGAGGAACACGGTTCTGCCGCATGGGGAAACGCACGGGCGGTCAACCAGAAATACAGCGAGAAAAATTTTGGAGCCAACAAGATTATGACGTCCAACGTGCGGATCAGCTATGACAGCCGCAGGCACCGCCGCAACCTGCTCACCATTGTGGTGGGCGGGAGCGGAGCCGGAAAGACGAGGTTTTATGCGAAACCGAACCTCATGCAGGCGAACACGTCTTTTGTTGTCCTTGACCCGAAGGGGGAGAACCTGCGGGACACCGGGCATCTTCTGGAAGAGAAAGGGTATGAAGTGAGAGTGCTTGACTTAATCAACATGGAAAAAAGCCATTGCTATAACCCATTCATGTACCTGAAGGATGACAACGACGTGCAGCGGCTTGTGACGAACCTTTTTAAAGCGATCACGCCGAAAGGGAGCCAGTCTAACGATCCCTTCTGGGACACGGCGGCATCCATGCTATTGCTTGCATTGATTTTCTACCTGAAATATGAGGCACCAAAAGACGAGCAGAATTTCCCGATGGTGATGGAGCTGTTGCGGGCGGGGGAAGTCCGGGAAGACAACGATGAATACCAGTCCCCGTTAGATGAACTGTTTGAGCGTCTGGAAATGCGGGAGCCGGAGCATATCGCAGTGAAATACTACAAGGACTACCATTCAGGGAGTGCGAAAACGCTGAAATCCATCCAGATTACGTTGGCGGCGAGATTGGAAAAATTCAACCTTTCCAGCCTTGCGGCGTTGACAGCCACAGACGATTTAGACCTGCCATCGCTGGGGGAGAAGAAAGTGGCGTTGTTTGCACTGATACCGGACAACGATACCAGCTATAACTTTCTGGTATCCATCCTATACACGCAGTTGTTCCAGCAGCTATTTTATCTTGCCGACCATAAGCACGGCGGCAGGCTCCCCGTCCATGTGCATTTTTTGATGGATGAATTTGCGAATGTCAGTTTGCCGGATGATTTTGACAAAATCCTGTCCGTCATGCGGTCTAGGGAAGTCAGCGTGTCCATCATCCTGCAAAACATGGCGCAGCTAAAGGCACTTTTTGAGAAGCAGTGGGAAAGTATTGTGGGCAACTGCGACCAGTTTTTATATCTGGGCGGCAACGAGCAGGGAACCCATAAGTACGTCAGCGAGCTGCTGGGGAAAGCCACCATTGACATGAACACCTATGGAAAATCAACGGGGCATTCAGGAAATTATTCCACAAACTACCAGATTTCCGGGCGAGAGCTTTTGACACCGGATGAGGTGCGTATGCTGGACAACCGCTATGCGCTTTTATTTATCCGTGGGGAACGCCCGGTGATGGATGAAAAATTTGATATATTGAAACACCCTAACGTGGCGCTGTCCACGGACGGGAAAGGAAAGCCGTACCGCCACGGGGAAGTGACGCAGGCGGTGGGCAGCATTGCATTGGGGGACAGTCTGGAGGGCGAAGTGACGCAGGTACAGGCCGGAACCGATTCCTATGAGCTTTTATCCGAGGAGGATTTAGAAGCGATTGTTTCAGCGGAGGAAAGCCACTGAAACAAGCCTCTGGCAGAGGCACACGATTTCACAGGGGAACGCAAGCGGTGAAATCGGTGCCAGTTACGCCGGGGCGCAACTGATTAAAACCAATCCCAGAACAAGGAGGAAACAGAACAATGATGAAGAAGAATGAGAACAGCAAGAAAACCAGCAGGCAGCCGATGGGCAGAAAGACAAAGCGGGCGATGGCGGTGTACGCCGCACTGGTGCTGATGATGACAGCCGGGGCAACGACGGTGTATGCGGCGGGCGATCCGCTTACGGTCATCAACAACCTGTCCGATTTTATTTTCGGCTTAATCCGTGCAGTTGGATTGATTCTGTTAGGGTGGGGCATTGTGCAGGTAGGATTGTCCTTGCAGTCCCACGATCCGAGCCAGCGTTCCAACGGGTTCTTAACCCTTGCGGGCGGCGTCATCATCACCTTTGCAAAGGAAATCTTAACCCTCATCACGGGCTGATGGAAGTTGCCGGATAATCATGTAAAAAGAGTGGCGGCAGGGGGCGGGCTTTGGCGGCTCCCCTGCCATATCCAGAAGCGAGGTGAAATGAGTGGATTCAGATAACTGGGTAGTGCAGAATTTAGTCAATGCACTGGAAACATGGAACGAGAAACTGGCGGAGATATGGCAGCTCCTCACGCAGTCCCCGGAGAATTTTAAGGGCGGCGGCATCTGGACTGCCATCGTGAACATCCACGGGGCGTTGCAGGCGGTAGCCTATGCCCTGCTGGTGCTGTTTTTTGTTGTCGGCGTGGTAAAGACCTGCGGCAGCTTTGTGGAAGTGAAAAAGCCGGAACACGCATTAAAGCTGTTTGTCCGGTTTGCCATAGCGAAAGGCGTCATATCCCACGGGTTGGAGCTGATGATGGCGTTATTCAACATCGTGCAGGGGGTAATCGGCACGATTATGCGAACCGCAGGCTTTGGAGCCGCACAGCAGACCGTGCTGCCGAATGAGATTGTGGAGGCGGTGGAGGACTGCGGCTTTTTTGAGAGCATACCGTTATGGGCGGTGACGCTGATCGGCGGGCTGTTCATTACGGTATTGAGCTTTATTATGATAATGAGCGTGTACGGGCGGTTTTTCCGTCTGTACCTTTACACGGCGATTGCGCCCATCCCCTTATCGACTTTTGCCGGGGAGCCGTCGCAGAACGTAGGCAAGAGCTTTATCAAGTCCTATGCGGCAGTATGCTTAGAAGGGGCGATTATCGTGCTTGCCTGCATCATATTCTCCCTGTTTGCGGCATCCCCGCCCGCAGTCGATCCGGGTGTGGCGGCAGTGACAATGGTGTGGAGTTATATCGGGGAATTGATTTTCAACATGCTTGTGCTGGTGGGAGCCGTGAAGATGGCAGACCGGGTGGTGCGTGAGATGATGGGACTGTAAGGAGGTAACGATGGAACGGTGCTATATTTTTAAGGACGGGATTCAGCAGGCAAGCACTGCCACAAGGGAAAGTGCGCTTGAGCTGATAAGGGAGTACCAGAAACTGGAAACACACCCCATCCTGCGGGCGGAGTTCAGCATTATCACGGGGGAGGAGGAATTTATACCCTACCTGCCCCAGAGGAAACCGCCGAAAAGGACGTGCGGGATGGAACGATAGGAGGCGAGAAGTTTGGAAGTGAAAATAAACCGGGAAATCCGTAATTATACGGAATCCATGTTTTTCGGGCTGTCCATGCGGCAGTTCGTTTTTTCTGTCTTAGCCTGCGGCGTTGCCGTCGGGCTTTATTTTTTACTCAGTCCCCATGTGGGGACGGAAACCGTGAGCTGGATGTGCGTTTTGGGGGCGGCTCCCTTTGCGGCATTGGGGTTCATCCGCTACCACGGGATGAACGCAGAGCAGTTTTTGTGGGCGTGGATCAAATCGGAGTTCCTTATCCCGAAACGCCTGCTGTTCAACCCGGAGAACATCTATTACGAAGCGGTGAAGCCGTGCATTGAGAACCATGAAAGGGAGGAGCGGAAACGGAATGATTAAGACATTGAGCAATATCTTCAAGCAGGACAAGGAGAAATTTGTCATCCCCAAAGGAGTGCAGCAGGCAATCCCCATACAGGCGGTATGGGCGGACGGCATTTTCCAGATCGGGCGGAACAAATTTGCCAGAACCTATAAATTTGTGGACATCAACTATGCGGTGGCGAGCCGGGAGGACAAGGAGGCCATGTTCCTTGAGTACAGCGAGCTTCTCAATTCCTTTGACAGTGGCGCAACCACGAAAATCACTATCAACAACCGCCGCCTGAACAAGCAGGACTTTGAGAAGGCGATCTTAATCCCCATGCAGGAGGACGGCCTTGATTTGTACCGGAAAGAGTACAATGCCATGCTCTTAGAGAAAGCCACGGGAGCCAACAGCATTGTGCAGGAGAAATATGTGACGGTATCCGTGTATAAGAAATCCATCGAGGAGGCGAGGACGTATTTTGCCCGCATCGGCACGGACTTAGTGAGCCATTTCTCACGGTTAGGCTCCAAATGCGTGGAGATGGATGCAACGGACAAGCTGCGGGCATTGTATGACTTCTACCGTACCGGGGAGGAAACCAGCTTCCGGTTCGATTTGTCGGAAACCATGCGGAAAGGGCATAGCTTTAAGGACTTTATCTGCCCGGACAGCCTTGAGTTTGAAAAAGACCATTTCCGCATGAGGAACCGTTACGGGCGGGTGCTGTTTTTAAGGGAATATGCGTCTTATATCAAAGACAACATGATTGCGGAGCTTACGGATCTGAGCCGCAACCTGATGATGAGCATTGACGTGATCCCTATCCCCACGGACGAGGCGGTGCGGGAGGTGGAGAACCGTCTGCTGGGCGTGGAAACCAACATCACCAACTGGCAGAGGAAGCAGAACGCCAACAACAATTTCTCCGCAGTCGTACCCTATGACATGGAGCAGCAGCGGAAGGAGAGCAAGGAATTTCTGGACGATTTGACCACCCGTGACCAGCGGATGATGTTTGCGGTGTTGACGCTGGTGCATACTGCCGACACGAAAGAGCAGCTTGACGCAGACACGGATACGATACTGACCGTGGCAAGGAAGCATTTATGCCAGTTTTCCACTTTGAAGTACCAGCAGATGGACGGGCTGAATACCGCCCTGCCAATCGGACACCGGAAAATCAATGCGCTCCGAACCCTTACCACGGAGAGCCTTGCGGTTCTCATGCCCTTTAGGGTGCAGGAAATCATGGACGAGGGCGGCATTTACTGCGGGGAGAACGCAATCTCCCACAACCTTATCATGTGCAACAAGGCGAAGCTGTTAAATCCGAACTCTTTCCTTTTGGGGGTGCCGGGGAGCGGCAAGTCCTTCAGCGCAAAAATGCTGATTGTGTTCCTTGCCCTTGCCACCGGGGACGATATTCTCATATGCGATCCCGAACGTGAGTACGGCTCCCTGATTGAAGCGATGGGCGGAGAGGTCATCCGCATAGCGGCAGGGAGCCGTGACCATATCAATGCGATGGACATGGTGGAAGGCTATGGCGATGGCGGGAACCCGGTCATTGACAAGTCCGAGTTTGTACTGTCCTTATTTGAACAGCTTGACAAAAAGGGCGTCAGCGCAAAGGAGAAATCCATCATCGACCGCTGTACCGCCGCCGTTTACGAAGATTACCAGAGCGGCGGGAACGTGCCGACTTTGTGTAGGCTCCGGGAAAAAATGCTGGAACAGCCGGAGCGTGAGGCGAAAGACCTTGCGCTGGCGTTGGAGCTTTTCACCAGCGGAAGTTTGGACGCATTTGCCCATGAGAGCAACGTGGACGTGAACAGCCGCATGATTGTCTATGACATCATGGATTTAGGGAAACAGCTTAAGACAATGGGACTTTTAGTCATCACGGACGCCATGTTAAACCGTGTCACGGAAAACTGGAAGAAGGGGAAACGCACCCATATCTTTCTGGACGAGTTTCATGTGGTGTTTGAGAACGAGTATTCCGGGGCATTTTTCAATTCTGCATGGAGGCGGTTCCGGAAAAGAAACGCTTTCCCCAACGCCATCACGCAGAACGTGGAGTACCTGCTGGATTCTGTCCTTGCCAGTACAATGTTGTCCAACAGCGAGTATATCGTCATGCTGAACCAGGCGGCGTCCGACCGCCAGAAACTTGCGGACTTGCTGAACATCTCCAACGAGCAGATGAGCTATATCACCAATGCGGACGCAGGGTGCGGGCTGATTAAGTACGGAAGTTCCCTTGTGCCGTTCATCAATAAGTTCCCGAAGAATACCCGCCTGTATCGGCTGATGACAACGAAACCGGGGGAGGACAGTGCGAACCGGAGCAGGTAGAAATTCACAACCGGGACAGATAAAAGTCTATAACAGGAACAGAAAAAATATTTAGGCGGCTTGCCGACAGTGGAATATCTGTCATAGAGCCGCCTTTTTCTATGGAGGGATCAGAATGTCAGAAATGAGGTTTGCTTCAAAGGAGCATGAAAATTTCTTTTTCACCATGCTGCATAAATGCGGCAATACGGACTGTTACCACCGTGCCTTTTTCTACTGCATGGGGATTTCCGACACGGCGAGGAATAACGTAGGCAGGATGTTTGACTTCAAGCAGGACTGCATCAAGCCGGAGGGGCTGCATGAGGGGTGGCAGACGGGAGGGACGGTGCGGCTCACCCGTCTTGCGTTCAACCTCTGGAACGGCTATGTGGAGCAGGGGGACGAGCGGATGTCAACGCCCTATGAAATCTTTGACTGCGGCTATGCGCCCTATTTTTACGAAGCAATTAAAATGCGGTATCCCGAATATTGCCGGGATTTGCCCGCAGTTAAGACGAAATCGGACAGTGCGGAGAGGGGAGGGAGATAGGCATGGAAGCAGCGGTTGCGTTACGGGAACAGCCGGAAATCCGGGAGCTGTTTGAGGTTCTGGAGGGGAACGGGCTGAAAAAGGAGCGGCAGGAAGTGGAAAGCCTTGTGAATTATCTGGAGGGCATGGAAAGCCAGTTCGGGGAGGTCATAAAGGAGCTGAAAGAGGTGCGGGGGCAGTTGGAGCAGATTCAGGACAGGGGCATAAAAGCGACCGCCGCACGGCTTCTGGACAGCGCAGAGGGCAAGGTGCAGGAGATTGGCGGGCAGATTGCCCTTGTAAAGACAAACCTTGTCCGTTCCGCTAAAAATGCGGTGCAGGAGTTTAGGGGGAAAGGCGTGGACGCATTAAGAAAAGCGGTGTCCGCCATGAAAATCCCCGCCGCCCTGTCTGCCTTAAAAGAAAGCCTGCACAGCGGCATGGAAAGCATGGAGCGGAATGCGGCGAAAATCGGCATTGTCGGCGGCGAGCTGAACAGGGCGGCGCAGCACACCAAAAATGCAGGGCGGGCGTTGATCGGCAGGCGCATCAAGGAGCCGGCAGAGCCGAAAGGGGATAAAGGAATCCTTGCGAAAATCCAGAAAGCATTTTTATCTTTCGGCAGGTCATTCTCTGCTATGGAAAAAGCGGCGGACAACGCGCAGAAACGGATGGAGCAGTTTTGCCGGGGAGAGGATAAAAAGCCATCGGTGAAAGCGGAGCTTAGGCAGATAAAAAGCGGCAGGAACGCAGGGAAGAAAATGCAGCCAGCCAGAGAGCAGGCGAGGTAACCAGTGACACGCAGGCGCAACGCCTGCCATTTTTATTTATGGAGGATTTTTGGATGAAGAAAAAATTTTATATCTACACCGCAGGGGCGGCACTCTGTACCCTGCTTTTTTGCATTTCCATGTTTCAGGTCATAAGCCACTATGCCACCGCAGGCAAATCAACCAGTGAATTTGCACAGTTGGCGGAGATTGTAGAGCAGGCGGAGGAAACAGAAGAAACCGGGGAAACCAGAGGAACGCCGGAGGAGCCAGCAGAGGGAGAGAACCAGTCCCCGCTTGCCAAATATCAGGAGCTTTTTAACCAGAACAACGATATGGCGGGGTGGATTTCCATTGACGGGACGAATATCAACTACCCGGTCATGTTTACGCCGGACAATCCCGACTTCTACCTGAAGCGCAGCTTTGAAAAGGAATACAGCGCATACGGGGTGCCTTATATTGCGGAGCATTGCAGCCCCTTTGAACCCAGCGACAACGTGATTATTTACGGACACCACATGAAGAACGGGACAATGTTCACCGGATTGATGGATTATGAGAGCCGGAAATTTTACGAGGGGCATAAAACCATCCATTTTGATACGCTCACGAAAACAGCAGATTATGAGGTGATCGCCGTATTTAAGACCACGGTGTATGACGATACGGGGTTCAAATATTACCTGTTCGCCAATGCAGAAACCGAGGAAGATTTTCAGGCGTATGTGGATGAATGTAAATCGTTGTCCATCTATGATACGGGAGTAACCGCCGAATACGGGGACAAGCTGATTACGCTCTCCACCTGCGAGTATTCCAGAACAAACGGGCGGCTTGTGGTAGTGGCGAAAAAGGTTGCGGAGTAATGGCAGGTTTACCCCAAAGGAGGGCGGGCGATGAGCAAAGAAATCAAAACACGCCAAGTCCATAAGGATGTAAAGGCACTGGACAAGACCGTGACGGGCATGGAGCGGGTGAAACGTGCCTATGTCCGCACAAAGGAAGCCGTGGAAAACGCACAGCCGCAGGAAAAGAGGTATGCTTCCCCCACGGAATATGCCGAGGACAAGACGGAGCGGGGAGCCGACCGGGCCGTCCATGAAGCCGCACATCAGGCGAGAAAGCAGGGCGGCAGGCTTGTGGAAAAGGCAAAGGAAAAGCACAGAACCTCTAAAGAAACAAAAGAATCCAAAGTAACCAGTGAGGGAACCCGTGGCAGGAGCAGTCCCGTCCACGGGGAACCTTCCGACTCTCCCCGGCCTTCTGCCCCGTCAGGCAGGGGAGAGCCTTGCCAGCCGAAAGAGCAGATGAGGAAAAAGGCGCAGGGGCAGGCGGCAAAACAGGCGGCACAGAAGAAAGCCGCAGGGCAGAGAGCCATGCAGAGGGCGTCACAGCAAAGAATCTCACAGCAGAAAGCAGAACAGCAGGCGGCGCAGTTTAGGGAGCTTCCCAAGCAGACCATCAAGACCATAGACCGGGGCGAAAAGACGGTCAGAACCGCAGGGAAAACGGGGCAGACGGTGAAGAACACCGGGAAAGGGACAATCAAAACTGCCGCAAAATCCGTAAAAACCGCCGAGCAGACCGCAGAGAAAACCGTAAAGACCACAAAGGAGGCGGCTAAGACCGCAAAAGCGGCGGCGAGAGCATCCGTAAAGACCGCAGAAAAAACGGTGCAGATGGCAAGGCAGGCGGCGAGGGCGGCGGAACAGGCGGCAAAGGCGGCGGCAAAAGCCACGGCAAGCGCAGTAAAAGCCATCATTGCCGGGACAAAAGCACTGGTGAGCGCCATTGCTGCAGGGGGATGGGTGGCCGTCCTTATCTTAATTATCGTCCTTCTGTTCGGCGGGCTTCTCTGCATGGTGGGCGGCGGCAATTCCAACACGGTAAGCCCGGTCAGTGCGGAGGTGGAAGCATACGAGCCAGTCATCCGCATTTATGCAAGGCAGTACGGCATTGAGGAATATGTGGAGCTGATAAAGGCGGTGATGATGCAGGAAAGCGGCGGGCAGGGCAGCGACCCCATGAAAAGTTCCGAGAGCGGCTATAACACCAGATACCCAAGAGAGCCGAATGGAATCACCGATCCGGAATATTCCATCGAGTGCGGCGTACAGGCATTAAAGGACTGCCTGCAAAGCGCAGGGGTGGAGAACCCGGTGGACATGGAGCATATCAAACTGGCGTTGCAGGGGTATAACTTCGGGAACGGGTATATTGCATGGGCGCAGAGCAACTATGGGGGATACACCGCCGCCAACGCCGCAGAGTTTTCCGATATGATGGCGGAGCGGATGGGCTGGGGCAGCTATGGGGATAAGCAGTATGTCCCCCATGTACTCCGGTATTATATTTTCGGCAGAATCCCCACCGGAACCGGAAGTGGGGCAATCGTGCAGGTGGCGTTGACGCAGGAGGGAAATGGCGGTGACACCTACTGGAGCTGGTACGGGTTTGACAGCCGGGTGGAATGGTGCGCCTGTTTCGTATCGTGGTGCGCCGAGCAGTGCGGTTATCTGGAGAGCGGCGTGATACCGAAATTCTCCCTGTGTTCGGACGGCGTGGACTGGTTCCATGCCCGTGGGCAGTTTCAGGACGCAAGTTATGTCCCGGCAGCAGGGGACATTATTTTCTTTGATTGGGAAAATGACGGAACCATAGACCATGTGGGGATTGTGGAGAGCGTGACAAACGGCGTTGTGAATACCATAGAGGGGAACAGCGGCGATATATGTGCGAGGAGAAGTTACAGCATGGGCAGCGATTCTATATACGGATATGGTGTTCCGGCTTATTGAAATGTGGCAAGAGAAAACCAGAGGTTATTCCTCTGGCTCTTTTGCCTTACATATTCCCTGCGCCGTCCCTGCTATGATGGTCAGCTCCGAATCATCGAATGTGTCAAAGAGAGCATCCAATTGTCGGCGTAATGTTGATTTTTCTGCCGGAGATTCTGAATGTATGTACTGGTCAACGGATATGTGGAACATGGTCACAAGCTGAATGAACAGTGGAAAGCTGGGATATTGCCCCTCTTTTTCAATGGACTGCAAATGTCTTGCGGAAATGCCAAGTTCTTCAGCTAATTCTTCTCTTGTAATCCTCTGTTTTTCACGGGCGTTTTGAATTGCCTGCCCTAATTCCAGAAAATCAAAATCATGACTGGTCATATTTTCACCACCTGTATTTAATATTGGGTACTTCTATTGTACAGAGATGAAAGTTCTACTTAAACGATATTGAATTTCTTGTAACAAGAGATTTAATCTCTGATTACTATTTTTTTAAATGGGTAAAGATAAGCCCTCTATCATTTTGGAAATATTTTCTGGTAAAATAATGCTTGACAAGTAAACAATCGTTTACTATACTGTTTGGTAAACGGTCGTTTACCAAAGGAGGATTAAATATGGCAAATACTAAGGAGAATATTTTAATGGTTGCCTTGCGGTTATTTTCGATAAATGGCTATGAAGCTGTTTCTGTCAGTCAAATAGCTGGGGAATTGGGTATGACAAAAGGCGCATTATACAAACATTACAAAAATAAGAGAGATATTTTTAATAGTATTTTTGAATATGTTTGTCAACTGGATATTGAACGCTCCCAAAAAACAGGTGTTCCAGAAAAGGAATTTTCAGAAATACCGGAATCTTTTTCTAAGGTATTGCCTAAGAATTTGAAAGAATATATGTCAGCGCAATTTTCCTATTGGAGTGAAGATGAGATTGCTTGTAATTTCCGTAAAATGTTGTCATTAGAACAATATAAGACATTAGAAATGAGTAATCTATATCAAAAGGTTTTAACAAATGGCCCTCTTGACTATATAGAAAACCTTTTGTGGGAAATGATAAAAGGAAAGGAAAATATTGTATGTTCTCCCGAACAGATGGCAGTAGAAATTTATGCTCCATTTTATCTGTTACTGAGTATTTCTGATGCTACGCCTCAAAAAAAAGAAAGAGAAAAAATCAAAGATAGATATGAAAAATATATAGATAATTTTTTTCGTAGATATTCGTTATTATCAGATTAAGAGTAGAGAGGAAATGAAATGAAAAAATTTATTGATATGAAACAATATGGGTTAACTGAAGATTTTGAAAGTGAGGTCGATAAATACAAAAATTTATCTGTTGCCCGTATACTATCGCAAGAAAAAGGATTATATAGAATTGTTACAAGCCAAGGTGAGAAATTGGCAGAGATATCTGGAAAATTTCAGTTTAAAATAGCCAGAGTTTCTGATTATCCGGCAGTAGGCGATTT
Organism: uncultured Lachnospiraceae bacterium; assembly: GCA_910578645.1. Classification (GTDB taxonomy): domain Bacteria; phylum Bacillota; class Clostridia; order Lachnospirales; family Lachnospiraceae; genus UBA3282. The sequence continues at coordinate 52,285 of CAJTQI010000013.1, read as the reverse complement.
TACTATGGTGAATTGGAACCCAAGCGGAAACAGCGCAATAATTGAATATGTACTCCCACGAAAAAGTTCTTTTACCCGGAAAGCTGCCGGGGACACACAGCAAGAACAAATAGTAGCGGCAAATATTGATACGGTATTTATTTGTATGGCATTAAATAATGATTTTAATTTGCGGCGTTTGGAAAGATGTATTTCTATCGCATGGGATAGCGGTGCAACGCCAGTTGTTGTATTGACAAAATCAGATTTATGTAATAATTTAAGCAACAAGTTATCAGAGGTGTATTCTATTGCATTGGGAATTGATATTTTAACCACAACGACACAAGAGCAAAATGATTACACGAAATTATTTCAGTATATTTCGGATGGGAAGACAGTTGCTTTTATAGGTTCGTCCGGGGTTGGAAAATCTACGTTAATTAATTGCCTGCTGGGTGGACAATATTTGAAAACAAATGGGCTTCGGAATGATGATAAAGGCCGCCATACCACAACGCATAGGGAACTGATTATGCTGCCATCTGGCGGTATGGTAATTGATACACCCGGAATGCGGGAATTTGGTATATGGAATAACGATGCAGGGATTGAAAAAACGTTTTCGGATATTGAAGAATTTATTTGTCAATGCCGTTTTCGGAATTGTACACATTCTGGTGAGCCGGGGTGTGCGATTCAAAAAGCATTGGATCATGGAGAATTAGAGGTAGAACGTTGGCAATCTTATTTAAAACTGAAAAACGAAAATGCTTATCTAGAAAACAGGGAAAATTATCTGGTTGCAAAAGGAAAACGTGAAAAAGAGATTTCTAAAATGATAAAAAAATTACCAATAAAGAAATGATACGATGGAGGAATATCATGGAACAGAAAATCAAAATAAGAAATGAGGAAAAGGCTGATTATGAAATCGTAGAAAGAATAACAAGGGAAGCCTTTTATAATCTTTACATTCCAGGGTGCGTGGAGCATTATTTAGTCCATATTATGCGGAACCATAAAGACTTTATTCCAGAATTAGATTTTGTTTTAGAGTTAAATGGAAATATTATTGGAAATATTATGTATACAAAGGCAAAGTTAATGGATGAAAACGGAGGTATGAAAGAAATTTTAACATTTGGTCCGGTAAGTATTTTGCCAACTTGTCAGAGAATGGGTTATGGGAAAATGCTTATGGAACATTCCTTTAAAGAAGCCACAAGATTAGGTTACGATTCAATCGTTATATTTGGAAGTCCTGTTAATTATGTCAGCCGTGGATTCAAAAGCTGTAAAAAATATAATGTTTGTATTGAGAACGGAAAATATCCGTCACCAATGATGGTAAAAGAGTTAATCCCCAATGTTCTTGCTGGACATAAATGGATTTATCAGGAAAGTGATATTATGGCAGTTAGTGAAGAGCAGGCGCAAAATTATGATAATACCCTTGAAAAGTTGGAAAGGAAATACCAGCCAAGCCAAGACGAATTTTACATTATGAGCCACTCTTTTATTGAAGGATAGCAGATAAATATGTAAAGCAAAGAAACGATTGTGCAATTGTATTATAAGGTTAATTTGGAATGGATAAAAAAGAATGGATTTTATGTCCTGTCTGTGGAAGTAAAACCCGTAATAAAGTAAGAGAGGATACGATTCTGATAAATTATCCTCTCTACTGCCCGAAATGCAGGCAGGAAACATTGATTGAAGCAAAGAATTTACAAGTAACAGTCATCAAAGAGCCAGACATATTAGATGCAGAGCCGATGAACGTGTGAGGTGAAACACGGTTTGTCGGTTTTTGCATATTTGTGAATATGGAGAAATTCTGATATAATAAACCCTCCACTATAACACCAGACTTTTGCGGCGTGGTAAGATTGGCTTAAGGGAGGTGCATTTTATGAATACATATAGGACTTCGGAAGTGGCACAAGCCATTGGCATACATCCGAATACAGTAAGGAAATATGAGGAATTAGGACTGATACCAAAGGCAAGGCGCAAGTCCAATGGTTATCGGGTGTTTACTGATTTTCATATAGAGCAATTGCGGCTTGCCCGTATCGCTTTTCAAATAGAGGTGCTTCAAAATGGATTGAGGAAAAAGATTGTAGAAACTGTTAAGATTTCCGCAAGGGGCGATTTTGACAAGGCTCTTTGTTTTGCGAAAGAATATAAAAATCAAATACAGAAAGAGCAAAAAAATGCTGAGGAAGCGATTCATATTGTTAAGCAGATTTTATCTGGCAGGGCGGCAGAACAATCCCTTTGTTTAAAGCGCAGGGAAGCGTCCGATTATTTGGGGATTTCTATGGACACGCTCCGAAATTGGGAATTGAACGGTTTGCTTCGGGTAAAACGGAAACAAAACGGATATCGTTTTTACACAAGTGACGATGTGGAACGGCTAAAGCTCATACGATCACTCCGATGTGCCAATTATTCATTAGAAGCAATCTTGCGGATGTTAAATGCCCTTGAGCATAATCCGCACACAAATATTGAACAAATCCTGAATACGCCAAAGGAAGATACCGATATTATTTCCGTTTGCGACAGACTGATTGTATCCTTGCAGGCGGCCGAAAAAAATGCAGAAAAAATGATGACGATTCTTGCAGACATGAAAAAGAAATTTTCTTAACCCTCCACCTTAACACCAACCTTTTTTTCGCTGTTAAGATAAAAGCGATAACAGCAAAAGGAGGATAAAATAGATGAATGAAATCATCAGTGTTAAGCGGCTTTCAAAATCATATGGCGGACTGAGTGCTGTGCGGGACTTGAATTTGTCAGTCATGCAGGGAACTATTTTCGGGCTGCTTGGGGCAAACGGCGCAGGAAAAAGTTCCACAATCGAATGTATGTTAGGTACAAAAAAGCCTGATACAGGAACGGTTTCCATTTTAGGAATGAATCCGTTCCGGCAAAGAAAACAGCTTTTTGAAAATGTCGGCGTTCAATTTCAGGAGGCAAATTATCAGGACAAAGTGACGGTTGTTGAACTATGCCAGGTAACGCAGTCACTTTATCGGCACGCCGCAGACTATGAGGAATTACTGAAGAAATTTGGTATTTCCGACAAAGCAAAAAGCATGGTAAAGGAGCTTTCAGGAGGACAGAGGCAAAAGCTGTTTATTGTTTTGGCTCTGATACCGCAGCCAAAGGTTGTTTTTCTGGATGAACTGACAACAGGGCTTGACGCAAAAGCCAGACGGGAGGTATGGAAAATTTTATCTGACCTCAAAGGAAAGGGACTGACAATTTTTCTGACATCACATTTTATGGACGAGGTAGAGGCATTGTGCGATACAATCTGCATACTGCGGAAAGGAAAGGCTGTTTTTTACGGGACGGTAAAGGAAGCCGTTGAAGACAGCCCATATGATAAATTTGAAGATGCGTATTTGTGGTATTCGGATGAGGAGGTAAATGATGATGAGAACATTTAGAATCATGTTGAAAAATGAGATGAAACTTTCCCTGCGTGATATGAATATGGTTATATTTGCAATCTGTATTCCACTTGTGGTTTTGATGATACTTGGTGTTATTTATGGGAACAAACCTGCTTTTCCGGATGCGGAGTACACGTTTCTGGAGCAGTCCTTCGGGGCTTTGACAACGATTGCGATTTGTGCAGGAGGCGTTATGGGGTTGCCTCTGGTAGTATCCGATTACCGAAGCAGAAAAATATTGAAGCGTTTTAAAGTTACCCCTGTCAGCCCTGCGGTGATTTTGGCTGTACAGGTTGTGATTTATATGATTTATTCGGTGGCATCGCTCATACTGCTTTATATTGTTTCAGCACTCTTTTTTGGATTTCGTATGGGTGGCTCCATATTTGTTTTTCTTGGCGGCTATCTGTTGGTTATGCTGTCAATATTCAGCATCGGCATGATGGTGGGCGGCATTGCCCCGAACTCTCAGACGGCGAGTGTGATTGCAAGCCTGCTTTACTTCCCGATGCTTATTTTTTTCGGGGCGACCCTGCCCTATGAGGTAATGCCGGGGACGTTGCAAAAAATAGCAGATATTCTGCCTTTGACACAAGGGATAAAACTTTTAAAAGCCACTTCATTAGGACTTCCGATAGAAAACACTTTTGCTCCAATGATTGTTATGGTGGTACTTGCCGTTATTTGTATCGGAGTATCCCTTTGCTTTTTCAAATGGGAGTAGTAAATAATGCAGAATGGCTACTATGCCCTGCCTGCGGAAATAAAACAAGGTTAAGAATGCGGAAAGATACAGAACTTAAGAATTTCCCTCTGTACTGCCCGAAATGCAAGAAAGAAATATTGATAGAGGTAACAAAATTACAAGTAACAGTCATCACAGAGCCAGACACATTAGATGCAGAGCCGATGAACGTGTGAGCAATCACAGTTTGTCGGCTTTTCTTTTTATAGAGCTATAGGTAGATACGTCCACCCAATAAAAAAAACGGCGATTTGGTGGGCGGTATTGCTATGCCCGAAAGACTTAACAAACACTCTCCAAACCTGTTTCAAGTTTGGAGGGATTTTTATTGCCTACAAATAGCAATTTCTATTTTCATAAACGATATAAAGGGACGGATAACCCGTTAAAAAAATCCTTGCCAGTACAAGGGGGCTTTCTACCCCACAAGTAGAAGTCAAATTTCTACATAATAGAAATAAATTCTCCATAAACCGTAAAGGTGTGACAGCCTTTGCGGTTTTTCTTTTGTCGTTTTTTGCCGGATTACGCCGCAGGGCGTTATTCATCATCGGTTGCCGCTCACCGCCTTCCAACCTGAATTTTCAACAAAAAAATTCAGATTGGAGGAAAGGACATGGAGGGTAATCGCCCAAAAAGAAGAAAGGATAAGTATAATCCTTATACGATATTCGAGAAAGACGGCCAGTATTACGTTTCATTCAAAGATGGACAAGGTGATTTGCATAAACTTGAAATCAGCAAGGCGCTGTATGATACGTTTGATTCTTTTGAATTAAGCGATCTGGTGTATCTTAACGTGGTGGACAGGCATATCGAGCAATCCGAGGTGTGGGAAAACACTTTGAATATGAGAGCGATGAAAAAGCTGGACAGCATGGAGGAAATCGTGTTCCGCAGGCTTCAGACAGAAAAGCTACATAAGGCAATCAACGAACTGCCGGAAAAGCAGAAGAAAAGGCTGATACTGCATTATTTTCAGGAATTGACCTATGTGGAAATCGCAGAGCGGGAGAAGTGTTCAACCAGAGCAGTAGAGTACAGTATCCACGGGGCAATTCAAAGCCTGAAAAAGTTTTTGGAAAAAAATTAAAAAAGGACTTTCGGGTTTTGCCTGATAAGTGAGGAAACAGGTGAGGGAGATAAAAATTCCTTCACCTGTTTTCTGCATTTATGTGGTGAATGGGTTTGTACCATGAAAATTTCATACCCATTCATCAAATACATTCCTGTTGTTATCGTGATGAGCGTAAGCCACGTTAGCAGGTACGCCATGAGCTGGATGGAGATAAAGGCAACGAAATCGCACAGACAGAAAGACAATGGTTTGCGGCTGTCTTATCCTCGTTTAAGGAGCGGAAAATACCGGGCTATAACTGCCAGCTTGCTACTGATAAGGCGATAACAGGCAGCAGGGACAATGATACTCCCGTCCAGTCACAGGTCGAGCGTAAATACCCATCAGGTATAAAAACGCCGCAACCAATGAGGGCGGCTCCGGGCGATCCCCGGAGGGGTACTATTCCCGTGGAGCTGGCCAGCAGCCAGCCGTTTGGTGACTTCCCTATGTTTGCCGTAAAAGCGGTAGATATGTAAGCCGGGGTGTCGAGGACAAATAGGCTTATCAGGCTAATAGTGGTAGCCGGACACAAAACATGAAAATATTCTGAAGAATAATCAAAAAGCCATGCTTTTGTGTTCGGCTGATACATACCTGAAATGCAGAGGAATTTTATTTTTCGGCAGGTAAAGCGTATTTTGCAAATTTGTATTTTCTGCCATGAATGAAAAAGCGGACTGGATTCAGGAAGTAAAGATAATGGAGGATATTTTTATTTATGGAGGAAAGAGAAATCAGGCGTGGGGATATTTACCATGCTAATTTAAATCCTGTTGTAGGAAGTGAGCAGGGAGGATACCGCCCGGTATTAGTGATTCAGAATAACAGGGGGAATAAACATAGCCCAACTGTGGTTGTTGCTGCAATCACAAGCAGACCGAAACATAAGATGCCTACCCATGTACTGTTAAAAGGGATTGAGGGATTAGAAAAGGATTCCGTAGTGTTGTTGGAGCAGTTGAGGACTATTGACAAAAAGCGTTTGGATGATTATGTAGGAGCTTTGGACAGGAAGCAGATGTTAAAGGTTGAGAAAGCATTATGCTCCAGTACCGGGATGAGGAAATTGGATAAGCCAATACTGATGTGTCTTTGCCCAGTATGTGCAAAGCCATTTTTTGAGTCCAAAGAGCATTTCATTCAGAGGGCAGACAAAAATCAGACTTTACGGGAAACCTGTATGTTCTGCAATGTCAGGCAGGGGTATGACTATTATATAAGGAAGAAATACAATAATCAGTAATGGTAGCAGGCAAGGAGATATATAAATGGAAGATAGAAAAATTTTATTGAATGTGGAGGAAACGGCGGCATACTTAAACATAGGAAAAACAAAGACAAGGGAAATAATGAAAGAGAATGAAAAGATATTTGTTGTACGGATTGGTAACCGGAATTACGCACATAAGGCACTGCTTGATAAATGGCTGCTTGCTCAGATAAGAAAATAGGAAAATGTCAAGGGTACGAATCTGAATTTCGCACCTTTGTTTTATTCTATTAAAAATGCTATTTTCATGGGGAAACCAGCAAATATTTCAATCTCAAGGAGGAACGCATTATGGCAAAGGTAAAATTACCCAGAGGAATAAGGGAAAATAAAGGGACATATGAGGCACGGGCAATGGTAAACGGAGTGAAAATCTGTTTATACAGCTCTGATCTGGATCAACTGAAAGAGGAATTTGAACAGGCAAAGCAGCAGGCGAGAAATAATCTTGATTACAAAAGGACACAGATGACCTTAAATGAATGGTTTGAAGAGTGGTTTACTGATGTGAAAACGCACAAGGTAAAAGAAACGAGTATCAGCCCCATGAGAAATAATTTTAAAAGGACATTTGGATTTTACATTGGTACAATGAAAATCAAGAACATAAGACCGATGGACGTACAGCAGGCAATCAATGCAATGGAAAAAGATGGAATATCTAACAGTGCAATGCGGGAGGCGTTAGGCAGGCTTCGGGAGTGTATGGAGTTTGCAGTGGGCAGTCAGTTGATTCCCACAAATCCGTGCCTGATTGTGGAAGTTCCCTGGACATATAAGAAATCAAAGGAGGAGATAGCACTGACGCAGGAAGAACAGAACGCACTGCTTGACGAGGTGGAGGACAGTTGGTATAAAGAAATGTTTTATTTCATGTGCTTAACCGGAGTGCGAGTGGGAGAGCTTGGAGGGTTGAAATGGTCGGATATTGATTTTGAGAAGAAAGTCATCTGTATCAATCGGTCATTAAGCTGTAGCTACTGTAATGGGGTGAAAAGAGAAATTTTGGTAAGCCCTAAGACAGTAAATTCAATCAGACAGGTTCCTTTCCTTGGCGAAATGGATGAAATCTTAGAATCCCAAAGGGAAAAACAGATTAAGCTGAAGAAAGAGTTGGGGCAAGATGGCGGAGCGGAGACGAATTTGATGATTTAGTATTCACTACAAGTATGGGAAGTCCGTGCAGCAGATATATTGTCCAAAAGGAAATAAAAAAAGCGGTCAAGCGGATGAGAGAGCAAGAGGCAGTGGCGGCAGTGCAGGAAAAGAGGGAGCCTAGAGTTGTCAGAGATTTTCATCCGCATACATTAAGGCATACCTTTGCTACCCGCTGTTTTGAGAATAAGATGGAGCCAAAAGTCGTGCAGGCATTATTGGGACATTCCAGTATCAGTATTACCCTGAATATCTATACCCATGTATTGGATAAGAAGATGGACGAAGAACTCCAGAAGTTCGGTTCAGCGAAAACACAGGAACGGGAGGCATATGCCGGGCTTGATGTAAAAAAGGTGAAAATCACGGCTTTAAGCCATTGCTGAGTAAATTTGGGGGAAGAACCTTACCCCCCAAATTCCCCCAAATGGAAAATGGCTATCCCCCAAATTCGAAAAATCAGAAATCGGAAATTTTAGAAAGCAAAATGAATTTTCCCCCAAAATAAAATTTGGGGGATACGGTTGAAAAGCCGCTGTCTTAGAACAGTCAAAAATCACTACAAAGCCAGTAAAATACATAGTTCCTGGGATATGCGACCGGGACACAGAATAGGGAAAGTTCGCAAAACAGATGAATCAGTAGAAATTTGTCGAAATCAGGCGATATAGAAACAAAAACCCCTTGCAGATGGCATGTGAATGTCATTTGCAGGGGTTTTTGATATTATATGTTGGATTTTCATTTCTTGACACTATCACGGTATACCGTTATAATGAATAGAAAAAGAATCCATGAAATGGAGAATAAGAAATGGAATTGATGAGTTTGTTAAAGGGAAGGCAGCTTTCTGTTTATCAGTGTGCTAAGGAAAGCCATGTACCATATACTACATTGTCAGATATTGTGAAAGGGAAAACCAGGATTGAAAAGTGTACGGCAGAAACAATCTATAAATTAGCGAGGACACTCCATGTGACAATGGAAGAACTCTTGACAGAATGTTTTAGAGAAAATGAAGATGCTTCAAATTTGAGAGATTTTGAAATATATAAAAGTAATATTTGTCATTTAGTGAAAGATAAAGGGGATATTGACTTTATTATTGATATTTTAAAGGAAAATCAAATAAGGACTTATTGGGAACGAAAATGGTATCGGGAAAGTTTTTATCTTCTGGCTATGGTGGACTACTTAAGTAAGGAAAATGGACTTCCGTTGTGTAATGATTATGAAGATATAAGGAATTGTAAGCTGTCGGAGCCGTTATATCCAAAGGATATCATTCTTGCTGCAAAACTGGATGATTCCCTTGATAAGAAAGAACAATGTCTGAAAGAAGCGATTCCCGAATTTTTGAGGTTCAATATTATAGAAAGCGAGATAAGGAATGTCTGTTGAGAAAGGTTTTACCAAAGAAAATCTAGACTATTATTTGAAGGAACTGGCAAAAGAGTTTCGGAAGAGAAATGGAAAAAATACGCCTGCTGAGATTGTGTTAGTTGGAGGTGCGGCAATCCTTGTCAATTATGGGTTTCGTGAAATGACCTATGATATAGATGCGGTCATAACAGCATCATCGGCTATGAAGGAGGCAGTTAATACAGTAGGAGACCGTTTCGGTCTACCAAATGGCTGGCTGAATGCAGACTTTAAGAATACAAGTTCTTATAGTCCTAAATTATCGCAATACTCTAAGTATTACCGTACCTATTCTAATGTATTGAATATCAGGACAATTAGCGCGGAATATCTTGTTGCCATGAAATTAATGTCCGGGAGACGTTATAAGAAGGATTTGTCTGATATTATTGGTATTTTGAGTGAACAAGAAAGAAGGGGAGAGCCTTTAAGTTATCGGCAGATTGATTGTGCAGTAAGAAATCTGTATGGCGGGTGGGATGATATTTCCGAATATGCAATACAGGTTTTGAAGGCGGCTTTAGATTCAGAAAACCTAAAAGAATTATTTATGGAACAGGAACGTGAAGAGGCATTATCAAAACAGGCAGTGCTTCAAGTTCAAAAATATGAAGGGGAAAAAGTAAAGGAAAGCAATATAAATGAGATAATTCAAAGAGCGTTAAGCAAGAGAAATTATGACAGGGATGCGAGATAGATTAAGGAAAATGGATTTTTACTAATTTTATCTGTTAGATAGCGATAAAAATTTTAGCTTTATAACTTGATATAATGTGGGTTTTACGAATAATGAAAGTCAAGAGGTAGAAATGTGAGCAGGGGCAGTGATGCAATTCCCACATGGAGTGGATTTAATTATCAAGGTAAAATAATGCTGTTTGATATTTTGAAGCTGATGAACCAAATAAATAAAGAGGAAGATGGAAGGATATATTCTGTAAATTTAGAGGAGATAGAGGATTTTTGTATTCTCTGTGATTCGGAATATGTTTCTTTTCATCAAGTGAAAGCATGGTTGTCGGTAACAAAATGGAGCAGCTATAGTGCGGCAATGGACAAGCTGTTAAAACATCGAAATGGGTCATTGAATCCAACGGCAAAATGTTACCTTATAGTGGCGAGGGCAATAGATGATTGGGATGAATGTTCTAATACATATAATGCAAGCATAGAATTTTATAAGCATGATTCAAAAATTGTAGGGATATGTGATGTAAAGGATTTGATTATCGAAGAGATAAAGAAGTTTCTAGTGGAAAAAGGGTACGATGAAAACCAATTTGAAATTGTATATGGAGAATTGTGCTTATTTTTAGACGATAGGATTGCTTTGATGCATAAACAAGCACTAAGAAAAGGGACTATATCATACTGTTTTCCAACTTTCTGAATGTTATCGAACAATCGGAAAAGAAAGAATATGTTCGGAATGAGTTTTATTTGAAAGAAAAGATATATGATTCATGGCAGCAGTAAAAATGCCGATGCTCAATTGGGAACTGGTGATGGCAGTAGTGGCTCTATAGAATAATTGCGGAATAAGTAGCGCTTATCAACTATTCCAATATTTCCCTTGCAATTATGTGTAAAGGGTGCTACAATAATTACCATAGTAAGAATAATGATTGTGATAAAGAGTGGACTTGCGAGTCCACTCTTTTATGTGATAAGAAAATTTATTGTTTGTACATGAATTACAGGAGGCAGGCATGTCAAAGAGAGAGAGCTACGAATCGAGAACGGAACAGCTACTTGAACCGATTGTGAAAGAGTACGGAGTAGAGATTTACGATGTGGAATATGTGAAAGAGGGCAGTGATTATTATCTGCGTGCTTATATCGATAAGGCGGGAGGCGTCAATATTACGGACTGTGAGAATGTCAGCCGCGCATTGTCAGATGCGTTGGACGTGGAGGATTATATTCCGGACGCTTATATTTTGGAGGTCAGCAGCCCGGGGCTTGGCAGGACGCTTAAGAAAGATAAGCATTTGGAGAAGAGTCTTGGTGAGGCGGTTGAGTTTAAGACATATAAGCCGGTCGACGGGAGCAAAGAGTTTGCCGGTATCCTGAGAGCTTATGACAAGGACACGGTCACCATAGCGGAGCCGGAAGAAGAGGCAGGGCAGGATGAGGTGAAGGAACGTATTTTTAAACGGGCCGATATCGCCATTATCAGGCTTGCACTGGATATTTAGTAACAATAAGGCTAAGGAGCCGTCTGATAGCGGATGGATGTTTTACGGCATTTCTAGGAGGCGGCGCGTTTCCCATGGGGAGTGGCTCGGAGAATATATCAAGCGAAATCGAAATATAGAATCAGGAAACATAGGAGGATAACGGAAAATGAATAAGGAGTTAATGGAAGCCCTGGATTTGCTGGAGAAGGAGAAAGAAATCAGCAAAGAAACTCTTTTTGAAGCGATTGAGAACTCTCTTATCACGGCATGCAAGAATCATTTTGGCAAGGCTGACAATGTCAAAGTGGAGATTGACAGAGACACATGTGATTTTCTTTGCTATGCGGAGAAAGAAGTCGTGGAGGAGGTCGAGGATGATGTCATACAGATTTCCCTGGAGGATGCGCAGGAGATTTCCAAGAGGGCGCAGTTAGGCGATTTACTTCATGTGGAGATTAAGTCCAAAGAGTTTGGGCGTATTGCCACACAGAATGCGAAGAATGTGATTTTGCAGAAAATCAGGGAAGAAGAAAGAAGCGTTATCTATAATCAATATTATGAAAAAGAAAAGGATGTTGTAACCGGCATTGTGCAGCGTTACATCGGCAGGAACATCTCCATCAATCTGGGTAAGGCGGACGCGATTTTAAATGAGAGCGAGCAGGTGAAGGGAGAGAATTTCAGGCCGACGGAGAGAATTAAGGTATATATTCTGGAAGTGAAGAATACACCTAAAGGACCGAGGATTCTGGTCAGCCGTACCCATCCGGAGTTGGTCAAGAGATTGTTTGAGTCTGAGGTGACGGAGATTAAAGACGGCACCGTAGAAATCATGAGCATTGCCAGAGAGGCGGGAAGCAGGACGAAACTGGCGGTACGCTCCAACAATCCCAATGTAGATGCGGTGGGTGCATGTGTCGGCATCAACGGCGCCAGAGTCAATTCTATTGTGGATGAGCTTTGTGGTGAGAAGATTGATATTGTGAACTGGGACGATAATCCGGGTAACCTGATACAGAACGCGTTGTCTCCTGCCAAGATTGTAGCAGTGTTTGCCGACCCTGATGAAAAGACGGCGAAGGTTGTGGTGCCTGATTACCAGTTATCCCTTGCTATCGGCAAGGAGGGGCAGAATGCCAGACTGGCGGCCAGGCTTACCGGATATAAGATTGATATCAAGAGCGAAACACAGGCGAAAGACGCACCGGGCTTCCGTTATGAAGATTATGTATATGACGATGAAGAATACGATGAGGAAACCTACGAAGAAGAAGGATTTGAGGAAGCAGAATATGATGCCGCAGATTCAGAGGAGTCGGCGTATGGCGAAGCGGAATATGGAGCAGAAGATATTGACGCGGGCGAGTATGGCGAAGACAGTTATGGCGTCGTAGATTCTGACGAAAGCGGATATGAAGAGACAGGAGACGGCGACGCACAAGAGGAAGAATAAAGATATATTTTTCTATGCTTTGTGAGGGGAAATGAACGGGAATAGACAGCCTGTGAGGACATGACGGCAGAGAGGATGGGCCAATGGCAAAGAAAATACCTATGCGGCAGTGTGTGGGCTGCGGCGAAATGAAAAACAAGAAGGAAATGATGCGTGTCTTGAGAAGTGAGGAAGGCACGATTGTCCTTGACCTGACCGGCAGAAAGAATGGCAGGGGCGCTTATCTGTGCATGGATAGAGAGTGTCTTGGCAAGGCAAGAAAGAACAGAGGTTTGGAGCGTTCTTTTAAAATGAATATTCCCGAACAAATATATGAGAATCTGGAAAAGGAGTTTGAGGAGGGCGAACATGTTAGACAGACCTAATCGGGACCGTGTGTTATCCATGTTGGGATTGGCCACCCGCTCCAGAAATGTTGTCAGTGGCGGATTTGCGACGGAGGAAGCAGTTAAAAGGGGGAAAGCATATCTTGTTATCATAGCGGAGGATGCTTCGGATAACACCAGAAAAAAATACAGTAATATGTGTGAGTTTTATAAAGTGCCATATCAATACTACAGTACGAAAGACGTATTAGGGCACGCCATCGGTAAGGAGGAACGTTCCTGTCTTGCTGTGACTGATGAGGGATTTGCAAATTCGATACAGAAGCATTTATTAGATTCGAAATAGTTGGAGGTAGTGAGCATGGCTAAAATGAAAGTACATGAGCTGGCGAAAGAGTTAGACAGGCAGAGTAAAGAGCTGATTGCTTTTTTGCAGGATAAAGGATATGAAGTGAAAGTTGCGCAAAGCTCCATTGAGGATGAGGCGATTGCGCTTGTGCGTAAACAGTTTGGTCTGTCCGCTAAGACACAGAGTGAAGAGAAGCGGGTGGAAACCAAAACAGGGAAGGCGACGGAGATGAAACCGGAAAAGGCTGCAGAAGTGAAGGCAGAGAAAGTAGAAGAGGCAAAGGCCGGCGCTAAAGCGGATACGAAGGCCGAAGCGAAGACAGAGAATAAGGTGGCAAGGCCGGATAATAAGCCTGCAAGGGAACCTGCAAAGGCAGGAGGCGGCAAAAATGAACAGCCTAAGAAGAAAAAGATTATTTTTGTGAGTAATCCCCATAATTCTAAGATGCAGGGACAGCGCCAGACACAAGGTGGAAACGGCAACGGAGGAGGCGGTGGTAATGCAAACCGTAGCAATGATAGGAGACAGCCAAGTAACGGTGGACGTCCTGTGCAGGCACAGAACATACCACACAAGATTATCAGACCTACCCAGAAGCCTATCCCTGTGACGGCAGAACCTTATGAAGTGCGCCAGAGACAACAGCAGGAGCGCAGGATGGAGCAGCGTCAGCAGGAGAAGCGCGAGCGGGAACGTGAACAGGAAAGGCGTGAACAAGAAAAACGTGAACAGGAGAGACGGGAACGTGAGAAGGCGAATGCGACTGCAAGCGCAGCCCAGTCGGCCAAACCGCAGCAAGGACAGGAGAGAACGGGAAATGCAGGAGAAAACCGCAGGCCTGAGAACCAGAATCGTCAGGCTTATCGCAGTAATCAGGGTGACCGCAGGGGCAATGGCGCTAATGCGGGCGCTAACCGCGGTGGTGGAAATTTTGACCGCTCTCAGAGGGGAAATGGCGGACAGGACAATCGATTTAAGAAAAATAACAATCAGAAGGACTTTATACCCGAGACGCCTATCAAGGACGTGGAGAAGCATCGGGATGATGAGAAACGCAGGTCAAACCAGGATAAAGACAAACGCTCAAAGAAAGATTTAATTTATGAAGAGGACGATGTAGCAGTAAAGAGCCGCAACAAAGCGGGACGCTTCATCAAACCTGAGAAGAAAGTGGAAGAGAACGCAGAGGAACAGATTAAAGTTATCACAATTCCGGATACATTGACAATCAAGGAATTGGCGGATAAAATGAAAATCCAACCCTCCGTGATTATAAAGAAACTGTTCTTACAGGGACAGATTGTAACGCTAAATTCAGAGATTAGTTTTGAGGATGCGGAAAATATTGCAATTGAGTACGAGATTATCTGCGAGAAAGAAGTAAAGGTGGACGTTATCGAGGAGCTTCTTAAGGAGGACGAGGAAGACGAGGAGACAATGGTTAAAAGACCGCCTGTCATCTGTGTTATGGGGCATGTCGACCATGGTAAGACCTCTCTTCTTGACGCAATCCGTAAGACCAATGTGACGGATAAGGAAGCGGGCGGCATTACGCAGGCAATCGGTGCCTACACGGTTACCGCCAATGGTCAGAGCATTACATTTTTGGATACGCCGGGACATGAGGCATTTACGGCGATGCGTATGCGCGGGGCCAATTCTACCGATATCGCGGTACTGGTGGTTGCGGCGGATGACGGCGTGATGCCCCAGACAGTCGAGGCGATTAACCATGCCAAGGCTGCGGGCATAGAGATTATTGTTGCAGTGAACAAAATTGATAAGCCCAGTGCAAACATTGACCGCGTGAAACAGGAAATGACGGAATACGAGTTGATTCCGGTAGATTGGGGCGGCTCGACGGAGTTCGTACCGGTATCCGCCAAGTCGGGGGAAGGTATAGAGAACCTCTTGGAGACAATTTTGCTGACCGCGGAAATCATGGAGTTAAAGGCAAATCCCAACAGAAATGCAAGAGGACTTGTAATCGAGGCAGAGCTGGACAAAGGACGGGGTCCGGTTGCTACGGTGTTGGTACAGAAGGGCACGCTGCATGTGGGTGATTTCATTTCCGCAGGTGCAAGCCATGGTAAAGTACGTGCAATGATAGATGACAAAGGAAGAAGGGTAAAGGAAGCGATTCCGTCCACACCGGTGGAAATCCTTGGTCTGTCCGATGTACCCAGCGCAGGGGAAGTCTTTATTGTACATGAAAATGACAAGAGCGCGAAATCTTATGCGGAAACTTATATGGCACAGCATAAAGAAGAGATGCTTGCAGATACTAAGACAAGAATGTCCCTGGATGACCTGTTCAACCAGATTCAGGAAGGCAATCTGAAAGAGCTGAACCTGATTGTCAAAGCGGACGTACAGGGAAGCGTGGAAGCCGTAAAACAAAGCTTGATGAAATTGTCCAATGAAGAGGTTGTGGTAAAATGTATTCATGGCGGTGTAGGTGCAATTAATGAGTCCGACGTATCGCTTGCTTCCGCATCTTCCGCAATTATTATCGGTTTCAATGTCAGGCCAGATTCCACGGCGAAGGCTGTGGCGGAGCGTGAAGGCGTGGATGTGAGGCTGTATAAGGTGATTTACCAGGCGATTGAGGATATTGAGGCGGCGATGAAAGGTATGCTGGACCCGGTGTTCGAGGAGAAAGTCATCGGACATGCGGAGGTACGTCAGATATTCAAGGCATCTGCCATCGGCAATATTGCCGGTTCCTATGTGTTGGACGGCGAATTCCAGAGAGGATGCAAGATACGTATTACGAGACAAGGCGAGCAGATTTACGAAGGCGAGCTGGCATCCTTGAAGCGGTTTAAGGATGATGTGAAAGAAGTCAAATCCGGATTTGAGTGTGGTTTGGTCTTCGAGGGATTTGACAAAATGCAGGAATTGGATATCGTCGAGGCATATGTCATGGTTGAAGTGCCGCGCTAGTGTACGGAATCATTTTGTGGAATGTGAATGATACGGCACGCTGATATAAAACTAAGAGCACTGTGCTGCCAGGCAGTTTATGCGCGGCTGCCTGTATTGTGCTAAGCAGAAAGGACTTGATAGAATGCGTAAGAACAGTGTGAAAAATACCCGGATTAACGGAGAAGTGCAGCGTGCGCTGGCAGAAATCATCAGGGGTGGTATCAAGGACCCGAGAATTGCCCCGATGACTTCTGTGGTGGCGGTGGAAGTGGCACCGGATTTAAAGACATGTAAAGCGTGGATTAGTGTGTTGGGAGACGGGAAGGCACAGTCCGATACGCTTGAAGGGCTTAGGAGCGCGGAAGGGTATATCCGCAATCAGCTTGCAAAGACGGTCAATCTGCGCAATACGCCGCAGCTTACTTTCATAATGGACCAGTCAATTGCATATGGCGTAAACATGTCGAAATTGATTGATGAAGTAGTGGAGAAAGACGAAAAGAATATATAAGGGCTGTATAGGGAATTAGTGTGAAAAATCCATATACGGAAGATTTTTCACACACGAGATTTGTGTCTGCGCTCACTTGACACAAACTCGATATATGCGCTGTCTCAACAAAAGTTGAGACAAAAGCAGCGCAGAAATGGGGATTAATATGAGAATAATCGATGAATTGAAAGATGCAAAGACGATAGCAGTGGGGGGACATATCAGACCTGACGGGGACTGTGTGGGCTCTGTGATGGGTTTATATCTCTATCTGAAAAAGGAAATGCCGGAGGCAGAGATTGATATATATTTGAATAAACCGAGGACAATTTTCAACTGTATTGCTCACATTGAGAATATTAAATCAGACTTTAATGTAAACAAGGTTTATGATGCGTTCCTGGTGCTTGACTGTTCGGAGGAACGTTTGGGAGACGCGGCGCTGATTTATCGGAATGCCCGTAAGAAGATTAATATTGACCATCATATCAGTAATACAGGATGTGGGGATGTGAGTGTGGTGGAGCCGGAGAGAAGTTCTACGGCTGAACTGCTGTATGATATGATGAATCCTGATTTAATAGATAAAGAAATTGCCACCGCGCTCTACATCGGTATTATTCATGATACCGGTGTGTTGCGGTATTCCAATACATCACCGCGCACGTTGCAGATTGTGGCGGAATTGATTAAATTTGGATTTGATTTCCCTAAAATTGTGGAAGAAACATTTTATGAGAGGACTTATGTACAGACACAGATTATGGGCAGGTCGGTGTTAGAGAGTATACGGTTTATGGAGGACAGATGTATTGTCAGCATGGTTTCCCGGCGTATGATGGACTTCTACCGGGTGACACCGAAGGATTTGGATGGGATTGTGAACCATCTGCAGTCAGTCAAAGGTGTGGACTGTGCAATCTTCATGTATGAGACAGGTACATTGGAATATAAAGTAAGTATGCGTTCCAATGGAAAAGTAGATGTAGCTTCCATAGCAATGAAATTCGGTGGGGGCGGACATGTGCGTGCGGCAGGATGCACGATGAACGGTACATACCATGATAATATTAACAATCTTTCTATAGAGATTGCGGAACAGCTTTCACGCGCTGACTGAGAGATATAAGTAAATGTGGAAATGTTTCTGTCTGGTCTGTCGGTTTGCCAAGGGAGAACGGACAGCCTGGACGGAATATGGATTGTCATAAGGAAAAGCAATGGCGTCTATGGAGAGAAGAATGGATAACACATATAATGGAATTATGAATGTATATAAGGAGCGCGGTTTCACATCCCATGACGTGGTAGCCAAGCTCCGGGGAATATGCAGGATGAAGAAAATCGGACATACAGGGACACTCGACCCGGAAGCGGTTGGCGTGCTTCCTGTATGTTTGGGTTCGGGAACAAAACTGTGCGGTATGCTTACCGATTGGGACAAGGAGTA
The DNA here is from genome assembly GCA_910578645.1 of uncultured Lachnospiraceae bacterium. GTDB lineage: Bacteria > Bacillota > Clostridia > Lachnospirales > Lachnospiraceae > UBA3282. The sequence continues at coordinate 33,942 of CAJTQI010000013.1, read as the reverse complement.
TATTGCCACGCTGCGGCTTGGCATAACAACCGATACGCAGGATATGACAGGACAGGTGTTATCGGAGTGTGAGGCAACACAGCTTGACAGGCTTACGCAAGAGAGGGTGCGGGAGGCGGTTATGGGTTTTGTGGGAACTTACAGACAGCTACCGCCGATGTACTCGGCGCTGAAGGTTGACGGCAAGAAACTCTATGAATTGGCGAGGGCAGGCAAAGAGGTGGAACGGAAACTGCGGGAGGTACAGATTAAGGAGATTGAACTTTGTGCGATGGAACTTCCGGTGGTGAGGATGCGGATTGTATGTTCTAAAGGCACGTATATCAGGACGTTGTGTCATGATATCGGCGCAGAGCTTGGCTGCGGCGGGGTTATGGAGTCTCTTGTGAGAAGCAGGGTAGGCATTTTCGGAATGGATAATGCTTTGAAACTGGAAGAACTGCAGAGACTTAAGGATGAGAATAGAATATCTGACGTTATTATAGCGCCTGACGCCGTGTTTGGACAGGCCAGGGCGGTTACCGTGTTGAAACAGTGGAGAAGGCTAGCGGAGAATGGCAATTGCCTGTATGAAGGACAGTTGGAAGAAATCCTGCAATTTGAGGACAGGGAACAGGTGCGAGTTTATGGCGGCGGAAGGTTTTATGGAATCTATGAGTACCGTGGGAACGAAAAGGTGCTAAAGCCTGTTAAGATGTTTCTTTCATAGGCTTTTACGAAGAGATTAGGGTACCGAAAGGTATATTTTAGATTTCCTTAAAGAACCATACCCTCAGTGAACAAAGGGTACCCTTAATTTTATAAACAGGACAGGAAGAATATGCAGATAATAGAACGGACTACTGAATTTAGGCTGTCTGGGAAGAGCGCCGTCGCTATCGGAAAGTTTGACGGCGTACACCTTGGGCACCGGGAACTAATCCGTAAGATTACGGAACAGAAGAAAACAGGTTGTCTTGCCACGGTGTTTACTTTCGATACTTCGGCGGCAGCTTTTTTCGGGAAAGAGGAGAAGGAGTTAACTACCCTGGCAGAGAAAAGGCGCATTTTTAGCCGGATGGGCGTCGATGTACTGATTGAATTTCCCTTAAATACCGAGACAGCGGCCACGGAGCCGGAAGTCTTTGTGCACAAATATCTTGCTGGTCAGATGCAGGCCGCCTATATATGTGCCGGGGCGGATTTATCTTTTGGCAAGAAAGGTGCCGGAAATTACAGGCTTTTGGAGCGGTATGCCGACCAATATGGCTATCGGACGAAGTTGATAGAAAAGGTTAAGGTTGACGGGGAGGAAGTCAGTTCTACCAGAGTGCGGGAAGCCGTCCGAAAGGGACAGATGGAAATGGCGGCCCGTATGCTTGGGACGCCCTACAGCGTAAGCGGACAGGTGGAACATGGCAAAAAATTCGGAAGGACCATCGGGATGCCCACGGCGAATCTTTTGCCGGAGCCGGATAAGCTTTTGCCGCCCAATGGCGTTTACTATTCCAGGGCAGTCGTAGACGGCGTCCTGTATAAGTCGGTTTCCAATGTGGGATGCAAACCCACGGTAAGCGATAACCGGGTGATGGGTGTGGAGACTTACCTTTACGGCTTTGCGGGGGACATCTATGGCAAAGACATGACGGTGGAGCTGCTTGCATTCCGCAGGCCGGAGAGAAAATTCGGTACGGTGGAGGAATTGAAAGCACAGATGGAGGAGGATATTGCTGCGGGGCAAATATATGAGCCAAGATAGGATTCTTTTTGTTTAATGGGGCTTGTCAGTGTACTTTATTTCCGATAGAATAGAAATATGTAGGTTTATGTTGGAATAAATACATACGAAGGGAATCTTGACAAGATGGAGCTATCGATTATTCTTTCCATGGCAGGCGGTTTGGGACTGTTTCTGTACGGTATGCGCATTATGAGCGACAGTATTGAGAAGGTTGCAGGCGCTAAATTAAGAGGGATACTGGAACGGCTGACTACGAACCGGTTCATGGGTATTCTTGTAGGTATTTTTTTTACGGCTGTTATACAGTCGTCTTCCGCATGTACGGTGATGGTTGTCAGCTTCGTCAATTCCGGGCTGATGAACTTGACCCAGGCGGCGGGGGTAATCTTCGGTGCGAATATCGGTACGACGGTGACTGCACTTCTCGTATCTTTTAAACTGGAGAAAGCGGCGCCTGTCATATTGCTTTTGGGTGTGCTAACGATTATGTTCTGTAAGAAACAGAAAGTGTCGCGCTGGGGAGAAGTGATTATCGGTTTCGGTGTTCTTTTTATGGGGCTTGGGACTATGTCAAGCGCGATGTCCGGCATGAAAGATTCCCCCATGGTATTACATATGTTTGCGTCCTTACAGTCTCCGCTTGTGGCGGTGCTTTTAGGCGCAGTGCTTACGGCGGTGATTCAGAGTTCTTCCGTGACCGTCAGTATCATGGTCCTGCTCGCCAATCAGGGGCTGATGAGCATGGACATAGGAATGTTCATTATCTTAGGCTGCAATATCGGCGCGTGTACGTCGGCGGTGCTTGCCTCCCTCAATGGTAAGAAGGACGCCAAGCGGGCAGCAGCCATTCATTTAATCTTTAATGTGATTGGTACGGTGATTGTCTATTTCATTTTCCTGTTCTGCGTGGAGCAGATTGTGGGTATGCTCATTGCGGTGACAGGAAATAATCTGGGGCGCGTCGTTGCCTATGCGCATATCTTCATTAAAGTATTCCAGGTAATCCTCCTTATGCCTTTTATCAAGGGAATCGTAAAGCTGACTTATGTGCTTGTACCTGGGGATGACCGGAAAGTGGGCTACAGAGACAGCTACCAGCTTAAATATATCGGTGAGAAAGTGGTATTGAATCCTGCCACGGCAGTGGTGGAAGTAATCAAGGAGCTGGACCGTATGGCTTCGCTTGCGGATGAGAATCTGAACCGTGCCATGAATGTGTTGATTACGCTGGAGCCGGAAGAGATAGATGAGGTTAGGGAGGTTGAGAAGAATATAGACTTCTTAAGCCATGCCATTACCAATTATCTTGTCAAAATCAACCAGACTACATTGCCAATCGAAGACTTGAAGAATATCGGCGCACTGTTCCATGTAGTCAATGACATCGAGAGGATTGGCGACCACGCGGAGAATATCGCGGATGCGGCGGCGCATAGGATAGAGACGGGAGTGGGCTTCACGAAGCAGGCGCAGCGGGAGCTGGGCGAGATGATGAATATGGTCAATACAATTCTGCGGTTTTCCATTGAGATGTTTGTCAAGAGTACGGAAGAGCATATGGAAGATATCAGGAACCTGGAAGAAGCCATTGACGAGAAAGAAAAAGAACTGCAGCAAAAGCATATCGAACGTCTGTCAAACAACGAATGTACCCCGGAGGCGGGCGCACTGTTCTCGGATATTGTATCCGGGTTGGAGCGTGTAGCCGACCATGCGGTAAATATTGCATTTTCTAACAGTTACGGTGAACAATAAAGAGAAATCAAACATACAGTAATTATGAAGAACCGCCGGGCGGCTGTGCAGACAGCAGCCTTGGCGGTTTTATTGTGTCATAGGAAAGGCAGGCTCTTTAACATACAGGTTGAAGAACGGTTGGCAAAAATATGTATTTGACAGAATCTTTACAAGTTGTTATAATATCCACGTAAATATTACGGAAATATTACGAAATAAGACGGAATATGTAACAAAGTGTAATAACTCGTAAAAGAAGAAGTTTACGCTGAGAGGACTGTAATCATATGAAAAGAAGAGAAATAATATGTTTGTTGGCAGGATGTATGTTGTTCTTGGCGCCCATGAGGGTGCAGGCTACCGCTTTGCCTGACTTGCTGACAGTGGGTACAATAAATGTTACGGATATGGAGAGGGATAATCTGCAGGCAGATGTAGGCAGCGTGGAAGCGGGCCGGATAGAAGGCGTCACGGTACAGGGCAGTGACGGAGAAGATTCAGACCAGGATGACAGTGACATCAATGACAGAAGTATCAGCGGCAATGGTGTGGAAGACAGCGGGTTTGAGAACAGAGTGGAAGACACGCAAGAGACAGAAGAAGAGGAGGATGTGTCCCAGAACGGTTCCAGGCGGGAGGATGAAGATACGGCTGTGAAAGAGGATACGGCTGATACACAAACCGGTGGAGAAGAGCATTCTATTCAGAACATTTTGGGAAGTTCTATAGGTTCCGCCACAATTTTGGAATGTACGAAGACGGAACAGGAATATGCCCAGGCATATGAGAAAGCGAAGAATGCCAATTGGGGCTACACAAATCTTGGAATTGCCAATGTGGATAATAACTTAAACATCCGTGCGGTTGCTGCGGATGATGGTAAACTGGTAGGGAAACTGCCTAAGGATGCGGCCTGCGAAGTGTTGGATGAAGACGGGACGTGGGCGCACATCAGGTCGGGGAAGGTAGACGGTTATGTGAGCCTGGAATATCTTCTGACAGGTATTCCGGCCAAGCGTAGGGCCGAGGAACTTGCCGTGACTATGGCGCGGGTTACCACGGACAGCCTGAAAGTAAGGGCGGAAGCGAATACTGATTCGGAGGTAGTGACGCTTGTACCGAATGGAGAAGAATTAGAGGTTGCCTCGGTGGACGGCGATTGGGTTAAGGTATTTCTGGACGATGAGGAAGTTTTTGTGTCTGCGGAATATGTGAAAGTCAGTTCGGAGTTAGGAACTGCTGTCACGATGACGGAGTTGCTTTATGGCCAGGGAGTGTCCAATGTGCGTGTGGATTTGTGCCAGTATGCGAAAGAGTTTTTGGGCAATCCTTATGTATGGGGCGGCACTAGCCTGACCAAAGGAGCGGATTGTTCCGGTTACGTGCTGAGTATTTTTAAGAAATACGGTGTGAGCCTGCCTCATTCATCGGTGGCACAGGCAGGCAGCGGGACAACGATTAAAGTATCGGAAGCGCAGCCGGGAGACTTAATTTTCTATGGTAACGGAAAGTCCATCAATCATGTGGCAATCTACATCGGAAATGGGCAGGTTATACATGCGAGCAATCCTAAGACAGGAATCCGTATCTCCAATGTGTCTTACAGGTCGCCCGTTAAGGCAGTGCGGGTGCTGCATGATTAGTGAACGGATATCCTTGGATATGCATTCCGTCTGTTTTTCCTGCATTGCCGGGCTTTAATATACCAAGAAAAGTCTTTACAATACGTATTTCATATGCTATGATACTTGAGTATGAAATTCAGCCGGCGCTCGGAGGTGGGACACTCCGACCCAGTCTTAGTGTCAGGCGGTTGGCAGGGCGGTTTTTGGATAGGACGCCTTAGCAGGAAAGGAGAAGAAATGATTTCGAAAGAAAAGAAAACAGCGATTATCAATGAGTATGCCAGGACACCTGGCGACACGGGTTCACCGGAAGTGCAGATTGCGGTTCTCACCGCAAGAATCCAGGAACTGACAGAGCATTTGAAAGTTAATCAGAAAGACCATCATTCCAGAAGAGGACTTTTGAAGATGGTTGGTCAGAGACGTGGTTTGCTTGCATACCTGAAAAGTAAGGATATCGAGAGATACCGTGCTCTGATTGAGAAACTTGGCTTGAGGAAATAGAACGAGGCAGAAGGCGGGTGTAAGCTGGATTATGTCCAGCGTAGTCCGCCTATCTTTACTTTATAGGCGGAAGAGTTATCCGAGACCACAAATATATGTGCAAGGTTCATATTGGCTTATGCGGTTGTTTTTGCCGAAATTATTGGCAGACCGGAAGTTTATTATGTGAGTCTTTGTGCAGATATTTGTAGTTTCGGCGTCTTCTGCCTAAAGCATAGATTACGTTCCCGCAGCCTGTGTTGTCGGGGAGAACATGAAAAGGAGAGAAGACTATGTACAAGAGTTACACAATGGAACTTGCCGGGCGCACACTTCGTGTGGACATTGGCAGAGTGGGTAAGCAGGCCAATGGCTGTGCTTTCATGCAGTATGGGGAGACAACCGTACTTTCTACAGCGACGGCGTCAGAGAAACCTAGGGAGGGGATTGATTTCTTCCCCTGCAGCGTAGAATATGAAGAGAAGATGTATTCTGTCGGCAAGATTCCCGGCGGATTCAATAAGAGGGAAGGAAAAGCGAGTGAGAATGCGGTTCTTACAAGCCGTGTAATCGACAGGCCCATGCGCCCTCTATTTCCGAAAGATTACCGCAATGACGTGACATTGAATAATATGGTTATGAGTGTGGACCCGGAATGTCGCCCGGAGCTTGTTGCGATGTTGGGAACTGCCATTGCCACATGTATTTCCGATATTCCTTTCGACGGTCCTTGCGCTATGACACAGATGGGATTGGTGGACGGTGAACTGATTGTCAATCCTTCGCAGGAAAAATGGGATAAAGGTGACCTGAAGATGACGGTAGCTTCCACGGCGCAGAAGGTAATGATGATTGAGGCCGGCGCCAATGAAGTGCCGGAAGAGAAGGTGTTGGAGGCGATTTATAAAGCCCACGAGATAAACCAGACGGTTATCGCGTTTATTAACCAGATTGTGGCCGAGGTTGGCAAGCCGAAGCATACTTACGAGAGCTGTGCGGTTCCGGCGGAACTGTTTGAAGATATGAAGAAGATTGTGACACCTGAAGAGATGGAGGAAGCGGTCTTCACTGACGAGAAACAGGTGCGCGAGGAAAATATCAGGAAGATTACGGAGAAGCTGGAGGAGGCTTTTGCCGAGAAGGAAGATTATCTTGCCGTATTGGGTGAAGCTGTGTACCAGTACCAGAAGAAGACTGTGCGCAAGATGATTTTGAAAGACCACAAACGTCCTGATGGACGTGCGCTTGACCAGATTAGACCCCTTGCGGCGGAGGTGGATATTATTCCCAGAGTGCATGGCTCTGCGATGTTCACCCGTGGGCAGACACAGATATGCAATGTATGTACACTGGCGCCCTTATCAGAAGTGCAGAGGGTAGATGGACTGGACGAGAACATCACAAGCAAAAGATATATGCATCATTACAATTTCCCTTCTTATTCCGTAGGTGAGACGAAGGTAAGCCGCGGCCCGGGCCGCAGGGAGATTGGACACGGTGCGTTAGCGGAACGTGCGCTGCTTCCGGTACTTCCTTCCGAGGAGGAGTTTCCTTATGCAATCCGTACCGTATCGGAGACTTTTGAGTCAAACGGTTCCACATCTATGGCGTCGACTTGTGCTTCCTGTATGTCGCTTATGGCGGCGGGTGTGCCGATTAAGAAGATGGTGGCAGGTATTTCCTGTGGTCTTGTGACAGGCGATACGGACGAAGATTTCGTGTTGCTGACGGATATTCAGGGCTTAGAGGATTTCTTCGGTGATATGGATTTCAAGGTGACTGGTACGCATGACGGCATTACCGCTATCCAGATGGACATCAAAATCCACGGCTTGACAAAGCCTATCGTGGAAGGCGCAATCGCAAGATGCCGCGAAGCAAGAGAGTTTATTATGGCCAACTGTATGACGCCTGCAATTGCCGTACCCCGCAAGGAAGTAGGGCCTTATGCGCCGAAGATTATTTCTATCCAGATTGACCCTGAGAAGATTGGTGACGTGGTAGGACAGCGCGGTAAGACTATCAATGAGATTATTGCCCGTACAGGCGTGAAGATTGATATTACGGACGACGGGCAGGTATCTGTATGTGGCACGGACAAGACGATGATGGACAAAGCCGTAGACATGATAAAGACGATTACCATGGACTTTGAGGAAGGACAGATATTTAAGGGTACGGTAGTCAGCATCAAAGAGTTCGGCGCATTTATCGAGTTTGCTCCGGGTAAAGAAGGTATGGTGCATATTTCCAAGATTGCGAAGGAGAGAATCAACCGTGTGGAAGATGTACTGACCTTGGGAGATAAGGTAACGGTAGTTTGCCTTGGCAAGGATAAAATGGGAAGAATCAGCTTCTCAATGAAGGATGTTGCCCAGGTATAAGAGTAACAGGCTTGCAGTCTGATGCAAGGCGCTTGCAGTGTCTTGACAATCAGCAGGAGTTTGGCAGATGTATAGGGGATAAGTTTTAAACATGAAAAAACAAACAATTTTGATTGTCGATGATGTAGATATTAACAGAGAAATCCTGTGTGAGATGTTCCACGAATATCATACGATACAGGCGGAAAACGGTCGGGAGGCAGTAGATATTATTGCCGCTGACCCGGATGCTATATCCGTTGTGCTTTTAGACGTTGTTATGCCTGTTATGAATGGCGTGGAAGTTTTGGAAGAGATGAACAGACAAGGGTGGATGGAAAGCATTCCCGTGCTTTTAATTACCGGTGAGGCGACGTCACAAATTGAGCGGGAAGCTTATTGCCTTGGTACGAGCGATATTATCAAGAAACCTTTTGACGCGTTTATTGTTAAGCAGCGTACTAAGAACGTGATTGAACTGTATTACAATAAGCGCCATCTGGAAGAAATGGTGGCGTTGCAGACGAAAGTGCTACGTAAACAAAAAGAAGAATTGTTGAGCATGAACGACCGCATTATAGATGTCATGAGTAATGTGGTGGAGTTCCGTAATTTGGAGTCCGGCGACCATGTAAAACGTGTGAAGACTTTTACCAATATATTGGCACAGTATGTGGCGAGCGAGTATCCGGAATACAATCTGGACGCCTATGCGGTCAAGGTGATTACTTCCGCGGCTGCGTTGCACGATGTAGGTAAGATTGTCATACCCGATGCCATCTTGTTAAAACCAGGCAGGTTGACCAAGGAAGAATTTGAGACGATGAAGACCCATACGACCAGAGGATGCGATGTGATTGACATGCTCGCTGATATCCAACAGGGGCAGTATGGGAAAATCAGCTACGATATATGCAGGTATCATCATGAACGTTATGACGGCAGGGGATACCCGGATGGGCTCAAAGGTGAAGAAATTCCGATTTCTGCACAGATTGTATCCGTGGCCGATGTATACGACGCGTTGGTCAATGAGAGATGCTATAAGGCGGCTTTCACTACCGAGGAGGCATTTCGGATGATTACCAACGGTGAGTGCGGTACATTCTCACCGAAACTTATGAAATGCCTCACATTGGCGAAAGAAAAATTTGAGTCAGTAGTAAACGGTACTTATGTTGAGAGCGCGTAGGGCGTTATAATAGCCCTCACCATTTGGCGGAGTCATCCGCCTTCTCTTCACAATATTTGCAGCGATAGACTTCCTTCTCTTCGTCCGCAAGAACGAAGATGTGAGGAAGTTCTTGCTCTATTGAAGTGATGCACCGTGGATTCCTGCATTTGATGATATTTTTGATTTCTTTGGGCAGTACCAATTCTTTTTTGTCTACGATTTCCCCGTCCTTAATGACATTGACCGTGATATTGTGGTCAATAAATGCCAGGACGTCCAGGTCCAGCGTATCGATGTCACATTCCACTTTCAGAATATCTTTTTTGCCCATTATCTTGCTGCGGGCATTTTTGATAATTGCGACCGTACAGTCCAGTTTATCCAATTGAAGATGATGATAGATGGAGAGGCTTTTACCTGCCTCGATATGGTCTAGCACAAAGCCTTCTTCGATTTTTCCTACGTTTAACATGGATGTCTTCCTTTCTGGGTGCCCTGCCGCTTATGGCAGCAGGGGTGTTTATTCTGTTAAGATACTGTGATTTCAAGCAGTGTCAGGATGAGCGCCATCCTGACATAGACGCCGTACTGCGCCTGTTTAAAGTATACGGCACGGGAATCATCGTCCACTTCCACGGAAATTTCATTGACTCGGGGCAGCGGATGAAGTACTAACATATCATCTTTGGCGAGTGCCATTTTTTCTTTGTTGAGAATGTAGAAGTCTTTCAGACGGACATAATCTTCTTCATTGAAGAAACGTTCCCTCTGTACACGGGTCATGTACAGCAAGTCCAGTTGTCCGATACAGTCTTCCAGACGGATAACCTCTTCATATTCGATTTCCTTTTCGGACAGCATATCTATGATGTAGTCTGGCACTTTCAGTTCGGTGGGGGAGATAAAGAGGAAACGGATGCCAGGGTAACGGATAAGCGCGTTAATCAGGGAATGGACGGTTCTGCCGAACTTCAAATCACCGCATAAGCCGATTGTAAAATTGCCTAAACGGCCTTTGAGCGCGCGGATTGTAAGAAGGTCGGTCAGTGTCTGGGTGGGGTGCTGGTGTCCGCCGTCCCCTGCGTTGATAACAGGAATGCCGGAGCGGCTTGCCGCCACCATGGGCGCGCCTTCCTTCGGATGCCGCATGGCGCAGATGTCCGCATAGCAGGATATAATGCGGATAGTGTCGGATACGCTTTCACCTTTGGAAGCGGAAGAAGAACCGGCGTCGGAAAACCCCAGTACTTGTCCGCCCAGGTTAAGCATGGCAGCTTCAAAACTGAGCCTTGTGCGGGTGCTTGGCTCATAGAAACATGTGGCGAGTTTCCTGCCTTCGCACGCGTGGGCGTACTTGGCGGGATTGGCAGCGATGTCGTCTGCCAGGTCAAACAGAGCGTCCAACTCTTCTACGGTAAAATCTAGTGGGTTCATTAAATGTCTCATTGGCTTAACTCCTTTTCAAAAAAATAGAAGAGAAACATTCTCTTCTATTTCAGTAATACGTTATGATTGGAACGACAATAAATCCTCAACAGGTTTTCTCCTGGGGACAGTAGGTGTTTCATCGGGATATCCAACAGGAATCAGAGCTACAAGTTCCCTGTCTTCGGGAAGCTGTAACATGGTTTCTACCGTCGCCTGGTCGAAAAGTCCGAGAATGACGGTGCCAAGACCCTGCTCATACGCAGCCAGGCAGAAAGTCTGGGATGCAACGCCCGCATCGTACATCTGCCAACCGTCGCCCCGGGGAGTGCTGTAGGAACCGTCGCGTTCGAAGCCGCTGCGGTTTTTCAGGACGGTTACGGCAATTAAAACCGGTGCGCTTGAAATAATCTTACCGTTACCCGGATAGATGGTTGTTCCCTCTGTAGCAATCTTCTCTTTCAGTTCACCTTCGATTGCAATGTAGCGGGTAATCTGTGTATGTTTCCAACTGGGAGCGTAAGAAGCCGTCTCGACAACCTGGGCTAACAGCTCATGGGAAACCGGCTCAGCCTTAAATTTGCGGATGCTTCTGCGTCCTAAGATACATTCCTTTGCGGTCATGCAATAACCCTCCTTGCTTTCTATATTTTGTATATCATACCATAAAGAAAAAAGGGTTTCAACATTTTTCGCGCCGAAGGTTATGAAGCCTTGACCGTCAGGCGGCAACCCTATTGTGGAATAGGCAGTGGTATGTTATAGTGGTAAAAGAGTTTACATGGAACCGGAAAGTATGGTGATGCGTCTGCGAGAATGGGGCAGACAGCAGGAAAGGCATGGTATTGATTATGGAAGATTTCAAGAAAGAGACGGCAGATATGGAGCGTACAGCGCAGGGCGGCAGAACACAGTATGTGGAGCGGAAACGCTGGGTGCTTTTCGGGCTTCCGTTTACCTTTACAAAATATACGGTCAACGATGAGATTATAACGGTTAACGAGGGATTGTTAAGCACAAAAGAGAACGACTGTTATCTATATAAAGTGCAGGATGTGGAATTACAGGTCAGCCTGGGTGAGCGGATTTTTGGACTTGGCACGGTGGCTTGTTATACGGGAGATAACACACATCCCCAACTGTTTCTGGCACATATCAGGAATGCCAAGGAAGTCAAGGATTTTATTCTGAAAGCGTCCGAGGAGGCACGCAGAAAGCGCCGTACCTTAAATACGCTGAATATCAATGCGGATGACCTGGATGAGTAGGAGAGCGTGTCAGGGAGTGGAGTTCTCGTTCTCTTCAAGGAGACGCTCGAAGAGAAGTCCGGTGACGAACCAACAGGGGGCATAGTCCAGGCGGATGACTTTGGCAAGATTCCACTTGGAGCGGCCGTAGTCCCATGGACATAACCCGCGGCGGCGCAGCCACAGGCCGCTCACAAACTCTCCTGTAAAAATCATGCCGGTATAGACCAGACCGCGGAATATGAAGTTGTGTCCGCGCAGCAGGCGCGCGATTGGGGCTAACAGGGCGGCAAGTCCATAGATGGGGAACATCCATATGGAAGTCGTGCAGGGGAGTTTCATGTCTCTTTTTCGCAGAGCGTGGAAAGCGGTGAAGACAATTTCCAGAAACCATCCCAGAAGCCCGCAGTGAATATAGTTGTGGATAAATTTTTTCATAGCTATAGTGTGTCCGTTTATACATATGTTATTCAGACATTCGACGACTTTCTATTTGAAAAGCTTGCGATACGGACAGGATTTATTATAGAAGATATGAGTTACAAAGAAGGAGGCGTGTAGATGAATTACAGGAGGGCTATGGAGTATATAGAGGAACTGCAGCAGTATGGCAGTGTGATGGGACTTACAACCATGGGAGAACTGTGCGCACGCCTGGATAATCCGCAGGAGCAACTGAAGTATGTGCATATTGCGGGAACCAACGGAAAGGGCTCGGTGTTAGCCTATGTGTCCACGGTGCTGCAGCAGGCCGGATACAGGGTAGGAAGGTATATATCCCCGACCATAAAGGAGTACCGGGAACGGTTCCAGGTGGATGGGAAGATGATTACCCAGTCGGGGCTGTGCAAGTATCTGGAGCAAGTGAAAGAGGCAGCGGAGGCTATGGTGGCGCAGGGACTGCCGCATCCGACAGCTTTTGAGGTGGAGACGGCGGCGGCTTTTCTTTTTTTCCTGGATAAGAAGTGTGATATTGTCGTGTTGGAGACAGGATTGGGAGGCGCTCTTGACGCGACGAACATCGTGTCGACGACCCTGGTTGCCGCATTTGCGTCTATCAGCATGGACCATATGGGGATTCTGGGAGACAGCCTGGCACAGATTGCCACGGCGAAGTCGGGCATTATTAAAAACAAGTGTTATGTGATATCTGCGAGGCAGGAGCCGGAGGCCATGAAGGTGTTGCGGCAGGCAGCGCTTTTGCGCAAGGCAAAGTTTTTTACGGCGGATGTATCCAGGGCAAAGAATGTCAGGTATGGCGTGACGAAGCAGAGCTTCTCTTATGACAAATACAAGAATTTGGAGATTACAATACCGGGACAGTTTCAGATAGAAAATGCCGTGGTTGCATTGGAGGTGTTGATGGCCCTTGGGAAGCTTGGGTATCCGGTGACGGAGGAACATCTGCGGCAAGGGTTTGCGCAGACAAGATGGAGGGGCAGGTTCGATATCATAGGAAAGAAACCTCTCTTTATAGCGGACGGGGCGCACAATGAGGACGCCTCGGAGAAATTGGCACAGAGTATCAGGTTTTATTTTACAAATAAGAGAATCATTTATATAATGGGTATGTTGCAAGATAAGGAGTACGATAAGGTAATCCGCAACACTTATGAACTGGCAGAACATATTATCACGGTAACGCCGCCGCTTCGGGAGCGGGCTTTGCCTGCTTATGATTTGGCCCAGGCTGTGGGGGAGTACCATGACAGCGTGACCGTGGCGGACAGTGTGCAGGAGGCGGTAGAAATGGCTTACCTGCTTGCCGGGCAGGATAAGGAATGTGTGATTATCGCTTTTGGTTCCCTTTCGTATCTGGGGGAGCTGATTGACGTAGTGGAGCATAGAGATACAATCAGGAGAGACTCTCATGGTAGACCGGAACAAAATTGAAGAAGCGGTGCGGCTTCTGCTTGAAGGCATAGGGGAGGATGTGACCAGGGAAGGGTTGGTCGATACGCCTAACAGAATTGCCCGTATGTATGAGGAAATTTATAAAGGGATGGAGGAAGATGCGGCGAAGCATCTGTCTAAGACCTTTGCGGTGGACAGCAACGAAATTGTGTTGGAGAAGAATATTACGTTCTATTCCACCTGTGAGCATCATCTGTTGCCCTTTTTCGGGAAGGTGCATATTGCGTATCTGCCGGATGGCAGAGTGGCAGGTTTGAGCAAACTGGCGCGCACGGTTGAGGTATATGCGCGCAGGCTACAGATACAGGAGCAGATGACGATTCAGATTGCAGAGGCGCTTATGGAACACTTAAAGCCCCAGGGCGTGATGGTGATGGCGGAAGCAGAGCATATGTGTATGACTATGCGCGGCGTTGCCAAGCCCGGCAGCCAGACGGTCACAATGACAGCCAGAGGGTGCTTTCAGGATAACCCACAGTTGCAGCAGTATTTCTTCGAGATGCTCAGGCGGTAGGCGGACATGGGGTAGCTTTACGGCGGCACAGGACACATCTTGGTAGGGAGGATATTTTTTATTGACGGCACAATATATGGATTGGGCCGGAGGCAGAGGAGTATATATGAAGATAGGGAACAGAGAATTTGAGATATCAGGGCATACTTATGTGATGGGTATATTGAACATAACACCTGATTCTTTTTCTGACGGAGGCAGTTATAATACCTTGGATAAGGCGCTTTATCGTGTGGAGGCGATGATTGGCGAGGGAATGGATGTACTGGATGTGGGCGGCGAGTCCACCAGGCCCGGCTATACGCCAGTACCTGAGGGAGAGGAGTCGGAACGGGTAGTTCCGGTAATAGAAAAAATCAAATCAAGATTTGACATACCCATATCGGTTGATACATATAAAGCCAATGTGGCAAAGCAGGCTATTGCCGTGGGAGCTGATATGGTCAATGATATCTGGGGACTTAAATATGACCCTGAACTGGCTCAGGTGATTGGGGCGGCGGGTGTGCCATGTTGTCTGATGCATAACAGACAAGAGGCTGTCTATGGTAATTTTGTGGAAGATGTTCTATGGGATTTGGAAGGTTCTATAGACATTGCGCATAAAGCGGGAATCTCTGACGGCCAGATTATCCTGGACCCGGGGGTGGGATTTGGCAAGACTTATGAGAACAACTTGGAGATAATCGGACGGCTGGAGATGCTGCATTCCCTTGGATATCCTTTTTTACTCGGTGCAAGCAGGAAATCGGTAGTCGGTATAACACTTGAGCTGCCTGTGGAGGAGCGGGTGGAAGGGACGCTAGTGACGAGTGTATATGGGGCGCTCAAAGGGGCAATGTTCGTGCGCGTCCATGATGTGAAAGAGAATGTACGTGCCATCAAGATGGCGGAGGCCATTCGGGATGGCTCAAAAAGATAGATATGTCCCGGGAAAGATTCGGGATAGATTTTCAGGATAGCAAGGAGCAGTATATATGGATGAGATTAAGATTGAGAACCTGCGGGTTTATGCCCATCACGGCGTGTATCGCGAGGAGAACGAGAAGGGACAGAATTTTTATATCAATGCCATATTGGAAACGGATACGAGAAAAGCAGGCATATTGGATGACTTGGGCCTCTCCACGAATTATGGAGAGGTCTGTACGTTCTTAAATCGTTTTATGAAGGAACATACATATAAACTGATAGAGACGGTGGCGGAGACGGCGGCGGAGGCACTTCTTTTGCATTTCCCCTTGGTGAGAAGGGTTACACTTGAAGTGCGCAAGCCTGAGGCTCCTATTCCTCTGCCTTTTGAGTCTGTTTCGGTGAAAGTTACGAGAGGATGGCGTAACGTTTGTCTCTCCTGTGGCTCCAATATGGGAGACAGACGCAAACATTTGGAGGGCGCAGTGGAAGCCTTGCGGGCTGATGAGAAATGCCGGGTACTGCGCGTGTCTGACTGGATTGTGACTGCGCCCTACGGGGGAGTGGAGCAGGATGACTTCCTAAACGGCGCTATTGTAGCGGAGACGCTGTATACGCCGAAGATGTTGCTTGAGAAGATTCATGAAATAGAGTCTGCCCATGGCAGGGAGAGAAAGCAACATTGGGGGCCCAGAACTTTGGACATTGATATATTATTGTATGAGGACTGTGTCATGGACGGGGAAGATTTGATGATTCCCCATGTGGACATGCACAACAGGTATTTTGTACTCAGGCCGCTTGCACAGATTGCCCCATACGAGAAGCATCCGCTGTCAGGCAAGAGCGTCATGCAGATGTATGAGGAATGCAGGGAAAAATCGGAGAAAGAGAACCGGGAATCAGAAACCGGTTAAAAGAGTATTTCAAGAAAGGCATGGTTATTCGTATGGTGGAATCAATAGAAAATATGTGGGCGCAGAGGTTGACGCTGGAAGAGGCAAGGGAAATTTATACGAGTTGTGTGAGAGAAGATTTCCCGTCGGAGGAAATAAAACCTTTCGCCATTATCGAGAAGATGTGGAAGAAAGGAAGTTATCAGGCTTATGGATTCTATGAGGAGATACAGCCGGATACGGAAACGGGGGAAGAGGCAGCGGACGGCAGTGTGCGCCGGGAGTTGCGTGCATACGCTTTTCTGCTGACAAACAAGGAGAAACATGTGTTATTGCTTGATTATTTTGCGGTGTGCAGCAAGAAAAGAGGGAAAGGCTACGGTTCTTTTGCGCTGTCCCTTCTGCGCAAAGAATGTTTTGGATGGGATGCGTTGGTTATTGAGGTAGAAGACGACGAGCTTGATACAATAGACGAGACGGTACGGCTCATAAGAAAGCGCCGGATTTCTTTCTATACCCATGCAGGGTGTGTTATGACAAGTACAAGGAGCAGGGTGTGGGATGTGGATTACCGGATTATGACGATGCCGTTTTTGGACACGGAGGCGTGGACGGGCATGGCGGAGAAGGTGACTGCTCTTTATGGCGGCATGTACGACGAGGAAGCAATGGAAAAGCACTTTGCAATCACGGCCATATAAGGGCTGTGGCTGCAAAGCGCTTTTTATTATTTTGTCTCTTTCAAAGCAGCCTGCATTGCTGCGTCGAAGGTGCTTACATCCACCGGGCCGAAGGTGCTTGTTCTGTAAACAGGGGTGGGCTCTTTGAATGCATTGAAATATACATACTGGGAGGTAATGTTGATATTCTGGTAAACTCCTTCGCTGACAATCTCCTGGGAGCTGCCGTCTATAAACATCCTTTTCAGTGCGGGCGCCGTCTTGGAGCTGGTCTGGTAATAAATATAGTTGCCGTATACGTTAAACAGGTCGACCCGCTCTTTTGTCAAGACTTCCACCACGTCGTCTGACATATGATAGCGGCATAGTTTGTATTTATTCGACACGTCCATATAGTAGACATAGCCATCCTGGAAAATCGGATTCCAGATATCGCCTTCCCAAGCCACGTTTGTCTTATCGGTGGCCGTATCCAGGGTACGCAGGTAATGGTCATCTTCGGTTCCGTTATAGTAGATGATGCCATTGACGTAGCAGCTCGGATTGATGGCAGTATTGGAAACGGTTGCTTTATCTTTCTTGTCGATTTTGATTTTCTCCAAGGTGACGGAACTTCTCGGGTCTAGTTTCTGATAATAGAGATAATTGCCACACAACTGCATGGAAACGACGTGGCAGCGGTCTAAGCCGGTGGAGCCGTTTCCGTTTTGCTTACTCCGGTAGATACCGTAGGAGCCGCGCACTGAACCAAGGTCAGAACCGCCTGACGCGTTGGCCATGGCATAATAGACATAATCTCCGGCCGCGCATATGAAAGAGGAAGAACCGCCGTGTACTTTCTTGATATCGGTTTCGTCAGGATTCATGGAATAGAGTGAGTAGCTGTCGTATGCATTGGCGAAATAGACGCGCCCGTCGTACTCACAGAAATAACCGTTGTTATTAAGGTTGCCAGGCGTGTTGCCTACGGTGTAGTCATCATTGAGTGTGACGTGGTTTGACAGAATGACAAGCACGAGCAGTATAAGAATTATAGCGCCTATTACAGAAATAATTGCAATATTTTTTTGTTTTGTTGTCATAATCCCCTCCTATTCTTTCTGTTTATTATAGCCTTAAACTGTCTTGCTATCAAGGGGGATTTAGGTTAAGATTGAATATAGAAAAAAAGGAGTTGTCAGCCATGTAACAAACTGTGGCCGACAGGAAAGATGAAGGGATAAAACAGAATGGATTTATTGGAATTGCGGGAGAAACTGGACCGGATTGATGAGGAGATTGTGAAGCTCTACGAGGAGCGCATGGAGCTTTGCTCTCAGGTTGCCGATTATAAGATTGCGACAGGCAAAAAAGTGCTTGATAAGTCCAGGGAAGAAGAGAAACTGCGCAAAGTATGTGCTCTTACGCATAATGATTTCAATGCCTGCGGGGTGCAGGAATTATTTGAACAGATTATGTCTACGAGCCGCAAGCTGCAGTATCATAAACTAGGTGAGAAGGGGGCCAAGGGCAAATTGCCTTTTATCGGTGTGGAGCAGGTTGATAAACAGGAGGCAAGGGTGGTGTTTCAGGGAGCCGAGGGCGCCTATTCCCAGTTGGCTATGATGCAATATTTTGGGGAGGATGTGAATTGTTTCCATGTGGACACATTCCGCGATGCCATGTGCGCCATTGAGGAAGGAAGTGCAGACTATGCGGTGCTTCCCATCGAAAATTCTACGGCGGGCATCGTGAACGAAATCTATGATATGTTAGCAGAGTTTGAAAATTATATTATCGGGGAGCAGATTATCAGGATAGAACATTGTCTGCTAGGACTTCCGGGGACGGACACCGGACAGATAAGGACGGTGTATTCCCATCCCCAGTCGCTTATGCAAAGCGCAAGATATCTTAACGCCCATGCCGGGTGGCAGCAGATTAGTATGCAGAATAATGCTTTTGCGGCGCGCAAAGTGAAGGAGGACGGGGATAAGAGTCAGGCGGCAATCGCCAGTGAACATGCGGCGAAGATTTATGGTTTAGACATTCTTGCGCGGGGTGTGAACCAGTCAGAGACAAATTCCACCCGGTTTATTATTGTCACAAACCAGAGAATTTTCCTCAAGAATGCAAAAAAAGTGAGCATCTGTCTGGAAGTGCCCCATGAGAGTGGTTCTTTGTACCATATGTTGTCTCATTTTATCTATAACGGTTTGAATATGACGAAAATCGAGAGCAGGCCCATCGAGGAGAGAAATTGGGAGTATCGTTTTTTCATTGACTTTGAAGGCAATCTGGCGGACGGCGCGGTGAAGAATGCGCTGCGGGGATTGCGGGAGGAGGCAAGGAGTATGCGGATACTGGGGAATTATTGAGTGGCGGACGAATGGAGGATTCATATGAAGGAAGAAGAACTGATTATTTATAAAGGTAAGCAGGACAGAAAGATTCTAAACGACATGGTGTGGCTGATGGACCGTTACCGTTCCGGGGACGGACGGGCCCGGCCGCTGTTCTATGAATGTATGCACGGACTGCTTGAGATGGCGGCGGCATACGGATTTTCCGGGAATTTGTGGCACTGTTACCTGACAAACCTGTTGGTGAACGATGAGAATTGCTACAGTGTGGCATGTGAAATCAGGGGAGAAGTGGAAGGCAGCATTAACCAGTTTGCGCTCCATGATATCACTGTGTTCAAGGAGTTTTTTGATTTTAATTTTACGGAGATGACGGAAGTGCTTAAGGCGCCGGAGTTTAATCTTGTGCTTGATTACGAGAGCCCTACCCAGAGCAGCAGAGTCTATAGCACGAAGATTAGGGACAGGATATGCCGTCTGGCGCAGCAGTTTGCGGTGTGCGAGAGTGCATTGGAGATGAAAGCCGTTCTGACAGGATTCTATCATGAGTACGGTGTGGGGAAATTTGGTTTACATAAAGCATTTCGCGTGGTGCACACACAGGAGGGCGCATGGATAGAGCCAATCCGCAACATATCCCATGTCCAGTTAGACGACCTGATTGGATATGAGATTCCCAAGAAGAAGTTGACCGATAATACGGACGCTTTTGTGTCGGGCAGAAAAGCGAACAATTGTCTGCTTTTCGGCGATGCAGGAACGGGAAAGTCTACAAGTATTAAGGCGATTGCCAACGAATATTATGACAAGGGGCTGCGTATTATTGAGATTTATAAGCATCAGCTTGAAGATTTAAATGATGTAATTGCGCAGATTAAGAACAGGAATTATAAGTTCATCATTTATATGGATGATTTGAGTTTTGAAGAGTTTGAGACGGAATATAAATATCTGAAGGCGGTGATTGAGGGAGGCCTGGAAAAGAAGCCGAACAATGTGCTCATTTATGCAACTTCCAACAGACGCCATCTGATAAGAGAGAATTACAGCGACAAAGAGGGCAGACGGGAGGACATGCACGCAAGCGATACCGTGCAGGAGAAACTGTCTCTCGTGTACCGTTTCGGAGTGACGATTTTCTTCCGTGGCCCGGACAAGAAACAGTTCCAGGAAATCGTAAAAGGGCTGGCAGCCCGCTACGGCGTCACGGTGAACGAAGAAGAACTGCTTTTGGAAGCGGGGCAATGGGAGCTTGCCCACGGCGGACTGTCGGGCAGGACGGCGCAGCAGTATATTGATTATCTGCGGGGGCATCAGGCTTGAAAGAATATATACATGTAAAGGAAGCAATCAGTTATGAAGACATTTGCGGCGATTGATGTGGGTTCTTATGAACTGGCAATGAAAGTTTTTGAGATTTCTGCGAAAAATGGAATTAAGGAAATTGACCATATCAGGCATCGTATTGACTTAGGCTCGGACACTTTTGCAAACGGTAAAATCAGCAATGAGAGGATAGACGAGCTATGCAGGGTATTGCGTGATTATGGGGAGATTATGAAGGGCTACCGGGTGGACAGCTATAAAGCATACGGCACCAGTGCCATCAGGGAGACGGACAACACAATGATTGTGCTTGACCAGATTACCCAGAGGACGGGAATCACGATAGAAGTGTTAAACAATTCGGAACAGCGGTTCCTGGATTATAAATCGATTGCTTCTTGCGGGGATGCCTTTAATAAGATTATAGAGAAAGGCACTGCCATCGTGGATATCGGAGGTGGCAGCATCCAGATATCACTTTTTGACAAAGATACGTTAGTGACGACCCAGAATATGCGTATGGGCGTCCTCAGGCTGCAGGACCAGCTTGGGAGACTGAATATCCGCCCGGAACAAAACGAGAGTATGCTTGACGAGATGATTAGTTCCCAGCTTGCTGTTTTTAAGAAGCTGTATTTGAAAGACAGGGCGATAGAGAATATTATCGTGGTGGATGATTACATTTCTTCCGTGGTGGGCAAGAATGTAGCAGGACTGGAGCAGACCAGTGTGGAGGCGCCGGCTATGGAGAGGTTCTTAGAACGCATCCGGGCTAAGTCTGTCCAGGAAGTGGCGCGTATTTTGGGTATGCCGGAGGAAAATGTGGCGTTGTTGTTCATATCAGGCATGTTAATCAACCGGATTGCCAAGGTAATGGACGCCAAACTGATTTGGGCGCCGGGAGTGAGCCTGTGCGACGGCATGGCGTATGAATATGGGGAAAAGAATAAGCTGATTAAAGAAAGCCATAATTTTGAACAGGATATCATTGCCTGTGCCCAGAATATCAGTAAGCGGTATATGGGCAGCAAGCGCCGGGGCGAGACGCTTGAGAAGATTGCGCTGACGATTTTTGACAGTATGAAGAAAGTGCACGGATTGGGAAAGCGTGAGAGGCTTCTCCTTCGCATAGCCACGTTGTTGCATGACTGCGGCAAGTATATCAGCCTGGTAAACCTGGGGGAATGTTCCTATAACATTATCATGTCCACGGAGATTATCGGGTTGTCCTTAGCAGAGCGGGAGATTGTGGCGAATGTGGTTAAGTACAACCATATGGATTTTGCTTATTATGAGGCGATGGGCACCAATGTCGCTATCGGCAGGAAAGATTACCTGACGATTGCCAAGCTGACGGCGATTCTTAAGGTCGCCAACGGGCTGGACAGGAGCCACAAACAGAAATTTAAGAATGTCAGGACGATGCTTCGGGATGAGCAGCTTATTATTACGGTGGATGCGTCTATCGATATCACGGTGGAAAAGGGGCTGTTCGGCAGACGGGCGGAGTTTTTCGAGGAAGTGTTTAGTGTGCGGCCGGTAATCCGGCAGAAAGGCTGAGAAAGGGGCAGTAAAGACAGATGGACTTTTCAAATGTTGCATATTATACAAACAGAGAGTTGAGCTGGCTTCTCTTTGACAAAAGGGTTCTGGGCGAGGCGAAGGACAAGAAAAACCCGCTTTTTGAGCGGTTGAAATTTTTGAGTATCACGGCATCTAACCTGGATGAATTTTTTATGGTCAGGGTCGCATCTCTCAAGGACATGGTCAATGCCGGATATAAGAAAAAAGATATCGCCGGGCTGACTGCATTGGAGCAGCTTACCCAGGTGAACGAGGAGACACATAAATTAGTGGAACAACAGTACGCCGTCTACAACCGTTCCCTGACGCCACAGCTTATGGACAACGGACTTCATATTATCAGGCACCATGAGGAGTTAAGCAAAGAAGACGGCGCCTATGTGGACAGATATTTTTCGGACAATGTATATCCTGTCCTGACGCCCATGGCGGTGGATTCTTCCAGGCCCTTTCCGTTAATCAGAAATAAATCCTTGAATCTTGGGGCATTGATGAAAAAGAAGAACGGCGGGGGAGAAATGGAATTTGCCACCGTACAGGTGCCAAGCGTGCTGTCCCGTATTGTGCCGATTCCGGGCGGAGACGGGATGAAAGTGATTCTGCTTGAGGAAATCATTGAAAGAAACATCCACAAACTTTTCCTCAATTACGATATCGTATGCAGTTATCCCTTCCGTATTATGAGAAATGCCGACTTGAGTATTGAGGAGGATGAGGCGGAAGATTTGCTGGAGGAAATCGAGAAGCAGCTTAAGAAGAGGCAGTGGGGACAGGTAATCCGCCTGGAAGTGGAAGCGGGGATTGACAAGAAACTTTTAAAACTGATTCAGGAAGAGCTTTCTATAGAACAGGAGGACATCTATGCCATCAACGGCCCACTGGATTTGACATTCCTTATGAAGATGTATGGGTTGGAAGGATTCGACAGCCTGAAAGAACATGATTACCTGAAACCCCAGCCTGTCCCGGAGTTTGCCGAGGAGACGGATGTGTTTGCAAGAATCAGGGAAGGGGATATCCTGATGCATCATCCTTACCAGACATTCGAGCCTGTGGTGGATTTCATCAGGCAGGCGGCGAAGGACCCGGATGTGCTTGCGATTAAGCAGACACTGTACCGTGTCAGCGGACATTCTCCTATCGTTGCCGCACTGGAGCAGGCTGCCGAGAACGGCAAACAGGTCTCCGTTTTGGTGGAATTAAAGGCGCGCTTCGATGAAGAAAACAATATCGTGTGGGCGAAGAAACTGGAGAAGGCGGGATGCCATGTCATCTATGGCCTGGTAGGACTGAAAACCCACAGTAAGATTACTTTGGTGGTTAGACGGGAAGAGTATGGTATTCGGAGGTATGTGCATCTGGGAACGGGAAATTATAATGATTCCACGGCGAAGCTTTACACCGACGTGGGGCTTTTCACCTGCTCGGAATCCATAGGCGAGGATGCCACGGCCGTGTTCAATATGCTTTCCGGCTACTCTGAGCCGCGCAACTGGAATAAATTAT
The DNA here is from genome assembly GCA_910578645.1 of uncultured Lachnospiraceae bacterium. Lineage (GTDB taxonomy): Bacteria > Bacillota > Clostridia > Lachnospirales > Lachnospiraceae > UBA3282. Next base: position 10,494 of record CAJTQI010000013.1, on the reverse strand, counting down.
CTCTTGCGCCGCTCTGGCTCAAAGACAGATTCCGGTATCTGATTGACAGGGAGAAGGAGTATGCCCTGCAGGGAAGGCCGGCTCATATTATTGCTAAAATGAATTCCCTGTGCGATAAGGATATTATCGAGGCACTTTATGCCGCCAGTGCGGCGGGCGTGAAGATTGAGCTGATTATCCGCGGGATATGCTGTCTGAAAGTGGGGGTTGAGGGCGTCAGCGAGAATATCACGGTGCGTTCCATTGTGGGCAATTATTTGGAGCATGCCAGGATATTTTATTTCGAGAACGACGGGAAACCGGAGTATTACTGCGCCAGTGCGGACTGGATGCCGCGAAACTTAGAGCGGCGCGTGGAGATTCTTTTCCCGGTGGAGAAACAGCAGTTACAGGAAAAACTGCGGCATATATTGGACTGTCAGCTTAGGGATACGGTGAAAGCTTCCGTACTGTTGCCTGACGGAAGTTATGAGAAGGCAGGAAAGAGGGCCAGGGAGGAGTACAATGCTCAGCTTACCTTCTGTCTGGAGGCCAGGGAGGCTGCCAGAGCCAAGAAAGATTTGGGTAACAAAAGAGTTTTTGTACCGGAAATGCACCATGAAGATATATAGATTTTAGCGTTGTCCGGATTCAAAGATTAGGAAAGGAGAGGGGACACAGATGAAAATATATCTGGCGTCGGCGTCGCCAAGAAGAAAAGAGCTGCTTAAGCAGGTGGGACTTTCTTTTAAGACAATGCCAAGTACAGTGGAGGAGAAGATTACGAAGACAGAGCCGGCCGAGGTGGTGGAAGAGTTGTCTTACCAGAAGGCTGTGGATGTCTGTGGGAAACTTGTGAAAGAAGGTAAGGAAGATTTTGTCGTCATAGGCGCCGACACGGTGGTGGCGTGCTGGGGTGAAATTCTAGGCAAGCCAAAGGACAAGGAAGATGCTGCCGGAATGCTCGGAAAACTGCAAGGCGGCAGCCACCAAGTGTACACGGGAGTGACACTGGCGTGGAAATACAAAGATATGTCCCCTATGTTTGCCACCTTCAGCGAGTGTACGGATGTAACGATGTATTCTATGTCACAGGAAGATATCAAACAATATGTAGACAGCGGGGAACCGATGGATAAGGCGGGCGCCTATGCCATCCAAGGGCTTTGCGCGGCATATATTCAAGGTATCTGCGGAGATTACAACAACGTGGTAGGCCTGCCGGTGGGCAGGGTGTGCCAGGAGCTGAAGAAACGGGGATTAAATTAAAAAACCAGAGATTTTTCACACGGAAATTTGTTCCTGCGTCTAAAATTGCGGGCCTGGCAAGAATGGAGAATTATGATGATTAAATTAATCGCGACAGATATAGACGGCACGATTGTAAAGGAATCTTCGCCGGAGATTTACCCGGACTTCCCGGAGGCAGTCCGGGAGTGGACGGACGCAGGCGGCATTTTCTGTGTGGCCAGCGGGCGGCAGTATTACAGTATTCGCCATATGTTTGAGCCTGTTTTTGACAGAATATACTATCTGGCGGAGAACGGTGCACATGTGCGTTACGGGGAAGAAGATATTTTTGTACAGAAGATGCGCAGAGACTATGTGGAACAGATTATGGCGCAGCTTCGGACATACTATGATACATGCGATGTGGTGGTTTCTTCCGTAAACGGCTCCCTTCTGGAGAGCAAGAACGAGAAGTTCCTGGATTTTTTTAAACGCAGTTACCACAACCGATACCGCATTGTGGACGACGTGCTGACGGAAAAGGAAGATATCATTAAGATTGCCATTTATCAGCCCGGCAGTATCCGTGATTTGGGGGAGAAGATTCTGATTCCGGCATGGCAGGATAAGGTGAAGACATGTATGGCAGGCGAAGAGTGGGTGGATTTCATGGACGCTGCGGTGGATAAGGGGAATGCACTGAAAATGATACAAAAACGCCTGGATATCACGGCGGCGGAGACGATGGCTTTCGGGGACAATGACAACGACCTGGGGTTACTTGCCGCAGCACAGGAAAGTTATGCGGTGGAGAGTGCCAGGGACAGCGTGAAAGAACAGGCTAAGCATGTCTGTCCGGGCTATTCTGAGCGGGGTGTGTACCGGGTGATTAAGGAGTTGATGGAGAGACAGCGCAGTTGAGAGAAAGGTATGGTTATTCATATGTTTGACGAGAAAGTATTACAATGTTTTTTGGACAAGCAGTTGCAGCTTTACCCGGAGCCGGTAGCGGACACACTGGAAGAGGCGGAGAGCTTCCTGGAAGAGAGCATGGCGGTGGTGGTGGATTCTGTTAAGGCTGTGTGGGAATTTTTCGAGGAAGAGGGTGTCGACCTTGACGGAGCCGACGAAGAGAGTATTCTTGACGCCGAGGAGGTGTTCGACGTAGGAGACGGTCGTTATTTGATTGTGGAAGGGTGATTTGTATTTACGGCCGAGCTTTCAAAAATGGTAAAAGGCCCGGCCGTAAATCAGGGTATATATCCCTTTGTTCACTGAAGGTGTAATAGTTTCTGCATCATATGTGCGAGCCCGTCATGGTCGTTGTCCAGTTCGGTGACAACGTCGGCAGCTTGTTTCACATAGTCGGCAGCGTTTTGCATAGCGATACCTGTCCCCGCGGCCTGTAGCATGGAGATGTCGTTGTCAGCATCCCCTGCGGCATAGGCGTCGGAAAGGGATGCACCAAAATAATCACAGACAAAACGAAGTGCATTTTCTTTGCCGGCAGAGTGGGGAAAGAGTTCCAGGTATATTTGATTGGAATAGATGGTCTGGATTTTGTCCTGCGCCCACTGTGAGGTGCCCAGGCGGAAAGCTTCCAGCTTATCTGCATCGTGGAGGCTGATGGCAAGCATTTTATAAGGCCCCTGGCTCAACGCGTCGGATAGGTTTGGAGAGATGATGAGGGGCAGGTGAATGCGTTGGCGGTAAAAGATGATTTCTTCATCCTCACTTGGCGAGACAACGGCATCATCGCGGTAGGTGTGGATATGTAAGTCGTAGTATGACGCCTGTTTTTGCAGATAGGAGACATAGGAGAGCGGAAGCCTTGTTTCCATAATGGTGCGCTCGGTATCACAATCGTAAACTTGTGCGCCGTTGCTGCAGATTAAGAGAATGCCGGGCTGTGTAAGCCCGGCGTTATTTTTTACTTCCAGTATACTGTCTCTGGGACGCCCGGATGAAAAAATTAGCTTATTTCCTTCCCCAAGGAATTTGTCAAGAAAGGCTTTAGTACCTGCCGAAACCTGGCTGTTGTTATTTAGGAGAGTGCCGTCTAAGTCGGTGAACAGAAATTTCATTTTTTGTCTATGCCTCCTTTTTTATCTGCGAAGGAAGGGTCTTTAACCTTTCTAATCTAGCGTTCTTGATATTTGTAAGAAATTCTTCCGGCACAAACAGTTTGCCGTAGCCGCATCCTAAGTCAAGCCCGGGTTTGTTGACTCCGTGGAAATCGGAACCGCCGCTTGGGAGTAAACCGTATTTGTCTGCCAGCCTAAACATGTCCCGCTCATCTTGGTTTGTGTAGGTGCTGTAGAGTACTTCGATTCCCATTAGCCCGACTTCTTTCAGTGTGGAGACGAGGTTATCCAGGTTTTCCCTGCCCATATGGTACAGAGGTGGGTGAGCCAGGATGGGTATGCCTCCTGCCTCTAAGATTAGTGCCACCGCCTGGGCGGGTGTCACTTTTTCCCTTGGTACAAAATATTTCGTGTGGTCGCCAAGGTACTGCGCAAAAGCGTCCTGGCGGCTTTTGACGTATCCGTGTTCAAGCAGGTAAGCGGCGTAATGGGCTCTTGTGATTACGGCGTCAGGATTCTTTTCCTGAAGCTTTTCATAAGTGATGTCTATGCCCGCCTCCTGCAGATTGCGGCACATCTTAATGTTACGGCTTGTGCGGGAGTCCACGAACTCCTGTAATTTTGTACGAAACTGAGGGGATTCGTGGGAAATGTAGAGTCCTACGACGTGGACGTCCCGGTCTCCGTGTTTAGTGGAAAATTCGATTCCCGGTACTACTTCAACCGTAGATTTGCCTGCTTGCGCCAATGCCTGGGCATGGGTGCAGGCTTCTGTCAGCCCGTCTATGGTGTCATGGTCGGTGAGCGCGACGGCGCTTAACCCTTTGGCGATGGCATAGTCTACCAGTTCGGCAGGGGTATAGCTTCCGTCGGATTTATTTGAGTGGGTGTGTAAGTCAACAGTATTCATTGTTTTTCCTTATCAAGTTTGTTAAACAGACAATCAGTTATCTTCTTCCTCGTTTGCCGTGCTTGTGTAAACGGTACGTTTTCTTGCCATCTCATCGCTTTCCAGATATTCGTCATAGGTGGTAATCTTGTCGATTAATGTGCCGTCCGGAAGAATCTCCATAATGCGGTTTGCGGTGGTCTGCACAACCTGGTGGTCATGACAGGAGAAAAGTTCCACACCTTTGAATTTCTTCATACCTTCATTCAATGCGGTGATGGATTCCATATCCAGATGGTTGGTAGGTTCGTCGAAAATGAGGCAGTTAGCACCGCTAATCATCATCTTGGACAAGAGACAGCGCACTTTCTCACCACCGGAGAGAACTTTTACTTTCTTGACGCCGTCTTCGCCGGCAAAAAGCATACGCCCAAGGAATCCACGGACATAGGTTACATCCTTGACGGGAGAGTAGCCTGTGAGCCATTCCGTGATGGTGTAGTTGTTGTCAAATTCTGTGGTGCTGTCCTTCGGGAAATAAGCCTGGGAGGTGGTGACGCCCCACTTGTAAGTGCCTTCGTCGGGTTCCAGTTCGCCCATAAGGATTCTAAACAGTGTTGTCTTGGCAAGCTCGTTGCCGCCTACGAATGCGATTTTATCGTCATGCCCTACGATGAATGAGATGTTGTCCAACACTTTTTCACCGTTGACGGTCTTGCTGATTCCCTCTACGGTCAGGACTTCATTACCGATTTCGCGCTCGGGCCTGAAGTCAATATAAGGGTATTTCCGGCTTGACGGACGGATATCGTCTAACTCGATTTTCTCCAGGGCACGCTTCCGGGACGTGGCCTGTTTGGATTTGGAAGCATTGGCGGAGAAACGGGAAATAAATTCCTGGAGCTCTTTTATTTGTTCTTCTTTTTTCTTGTTGGCTTCTTTACGTTGTTTGATAATCAACTGGCTGGATTCATACCAGAAGTCATAGTTGCCTGCATAGAGTTGAATTTTGCCGTAGTCGATATCGGCCGTATGGGTGCAGACTTTATTCAGGAAATAACGGTCGTGGGAAACCACGATTACGGTGTTGTCAAAATTAATCAAAAATTCTTCCAGCCATGCGATTGCATCTAAGTCCAGGTGGTTGGTGGGTTCGTCGAGCAACAGGATGTCCGGGTTTCCGAAGAGGGCCTTGGCGAGAAGAACTTTTACTTTCTCATTACCGTTTAAGTCGGCCATCAGGCTATAATGCATCTCTGTGCCTACGCCCAGACCGTTTAAGAGCATGGCGGCATTGGACTCCGCATCCCAGCCGTCCATCTCGGCAAATTCCGCTTCCAGTTCGCTTGCCCGGATGCCGTCTTCGTCGGTAAAATCTTCCTTGGCATAGATGGCCTCTTTTTCTTTCATAATCTGGTAGAGACGTTCGTTGCCCATAATTACGGTATCCATGACAGGATACGTGTCGTATTTAAAGTGGTCCTGCTCCAAGACGGAAAGGCGCTGTCCGGGAGTGATGGATACGTCGCCGTTGGTGGTTTCGAGGGTGCCGGAAAGAATTTTAAGGAAGGTAGATTTGCCTGCGCCGTTGGCACCGATTAACCCGTAGCAGTTGCCTTCCGTGAATTTGATATTCACATCCTCAAAGAGTGCCTTTTTTCCTACGCGTAGTGTAACGTTATTTGCCTGAATCATATGATAACCCTCTATTTCTTTTCAAATATTTCTATGCAGCTTTTGATGCATGATTTTAAGCCGTTTTACAGTAACTTTTACTATTATACATGAAAGAAGCCTTTTTTCAAGGGAAAATAGAAGGAAAATGGTATCTTAAATGCAGCAGAGCGGCTATATATGTTGCGGAGGTTTCTTTTGTTGTCTGGCGGAGAAGCTTTGTATGTGAAATTCTATGGAAAGTATTTGCAGATTGGTGGTAGTAAGTTATAATCTGTATAGACTGTGCCAGATGGCGGCAGCCGGCCGGTGCAGTGGAAGAGAGCATTAAAATAATACAAAGGAAGCGGGCACCGCCGGATAGCTCCGGCATATGCCCGGAATGGTGTGTGAGAAGATGGCAAGAGGAAAAGTAAAAAAATTGGCAGGACTTGCAGCGGCGCCTTGCGCCTTGTATTTTTTGGCGCTTATGCCGCGGATGGTACACCGCCCGGATACCGGATTCTTCCGGAAAAAGTATTTCGCCCACAGGGGACTTTACGACAATGCGGGGGATGCGCCGGAAAATTCTATGGAAGCCTTCAGACGTGCAGTGGAGGCAGGATATGGAATGGAGCTGGATGTACATGTGACGAAAGATAATGTACCGGTGATTTTCCATGATTTCAACTTGAAGCGCATGTGTGGTGTGGATGGCGTAATCGAAGATTATACTTATGAGGAACTACAGGAATTTACGTTGGGCAGTTCAAAAGAGCGCATACCGAAGCTGGAAGAACTGCTTCACATGGTGGACGGACGAGAGCCCTTGATTGTGGAAATCAAAGACGAGAGAGCGAGGGTTCCTTCCTGTGCGGTGATAGACGGGCTTTTGCGGGCTTATGGCGGGGAATACTGTATCGAGTCCTTTAATCCGGCGGTGTTGTGGTGGTTCCGTCTGCATCATAACGGGGCGGTCAGAGGGCAGCTGGCCTCAAATTTCCTGATTGACGGGGGATATAGGGGAGCAATCTATTTCTGTATGACGCATCTGCTTCTTAATTTCTTTACGAAGCCGGATTTTATTGCTTATAACCATCGGTTTATGGAAGAGCCGGGCAGGAGGATATGCAGACATCTCTACAAGAATCCGGCGGTAGCGTGGACAATCCACAGCAGTCAGGAGTTGGAAAAGGCGAAGGATGCGTTTGACGTGTTCATTTTTGAAAGATTTACACCCTAACTACAAAAAACGGGTGGTAAATTTCCAATTATATGGTAAAATAATAGAGGAATACAGAAGTGTATACCGCAAAATGTCATTCGGAAGGTGATGGCATTTTGCAGCCAGTGCTGACGATGTGGCATCGGGTGTATAGTTTATAAAGGAAAAGAGAGGGCAAAACTATGGCGAAATGGGTGTACTTATTTGAGGAAGGTAATGCCGACATGCGTAATCTTTTAGGGGGCAAGGGCGCCAACCTTGCAGAGATGACGAATCTGGGGTTGCCTATCCCGCAGGGGTTTACGGTTACGACAGAGGCATGCACGGACTATTATAACAGTGGCAGGCAGATTACGGATGAGATTCAGGGACAGATTTTTGAGGCGCTTGCAGATTTGGAAGGAAAGCAAGGCAAAAAATTCGGTGATACCGAGAATCCGCTTCTCGTGTCGGTGCGTTCCGGAGCCAGGGCTTCTATGCCGGGTATGATGGATACAATCTTAAATCTCGGACTGAATGATGTTGCCGTAGAAGGATTTGCAAAAAAGACAGGCAATCCGAGATTCGCATATGATTCCTATAGAAGATTTATTCAAATGTTCTCCGATGTCGTGATGGAGATACCAAAGTCTTATTTCGAAAGAATCTTAGACGAGATTAAAGAGGCAAAAGGCATTAAGTTCGATACGGAACTGACCGCTGAAGACTTGAAAGATATCATCGTCAAATTCAAAAATATTTATAAAGAGAATAAAGGAGAAGATTTCCCACAGGAGCCGAAAGTGCAGCTTATGGAGGCTGTGAAAGCAGTATTCCGCTCATGGGATAACGACAGGGCGATTGTATACAGAAGGATGAACGACATCCCCGGCGACTGGGGCACCGCAGTCAACGTACAGGCTATGGTATTTGGCAATATGGGTAATACTTCAGGTACGGGCGTTGCATTTACGAGAAATCCTTCCACAGGCGCTAAGGGAATTTACGGTGAATACCTGATTAACGCCCAGGGTGAGGATGTGGTGGCAGGTATCCGTACGCCCCAGCCGATTACCAAACTGGAAGAAGACCTTCCGGAGTGCTTTAAGCAGTTTATGGAGATTGCTGACAAACTGGAAAAGCATTACCGCGATATGCAGGATATGGAGTTTACCATTGAGGACGGTAAACTGTTCTTCTTGCAGACACGTAACGGCAAGAGGACTGCGCCGGCAGCCATCCAGATTGCGTGTGATTTGGTAGATGAAGGAATGATTACACCGGAGGAAGCAGTTTTGCGTATTGAGGCGAAATCCTTAGACCAGTTACTGCATCCGACTTTTGATATAGATGCCCTGAAAGCGGGACAGGTGATTGGACAGGCGCTTCCGGCATCACCGGGTGCGGCAGCGGGTAAGGTATATTTCACGGCAGATGAGGCGAAGGCTGCCCATGAAAAAGGTGAGAGAGTCATTCTGGTCCGCTTGGAGACATCCCCGGAAGATATCGAAGGTATGCACGCGGCGGAAGGTATTCTGACCGTGCGCGGCGGTATGACGTCTCACGCAGCGGTGGTTGCACGCGGTATGGGTACGGCTTGCGTATCGGGATGTGGTGAGATTGCAATCAATGAACAGGATAAAGTATTTGCTTTAGGCGGTGAAGAATTCCATGAAGGGGATTATGTTTCCCTGGATGGTTCCACAGGCAAGATTTATAAAGGTGATATCAAGACAGTGGAAGCTTCTGTTAGCGGTAATTTCGGACGTATTATGGAGTGGGCGGACAAGTACCGTAAGTTACAGGTGCGTACCAATGCAGATACGCCGGCAGATGCGGCAAACGCAGTGAAATACGGCGCAGAAGGTATCGGCTTATGCCGCACAGAGCATATGTTCTTCGAGCCTGACAGGATTCCGAAAATCCGTCAGATGATTCTTGCAAGAACGGTAGAGCAGAGAGAGAAAGCGTTGAATGCACTGATTCCTTTCCAGAAGGGTGATTTCAAGGCATTGTATGAAGTGATGGAGGGCAGACCGGTTACCATCCGCTTCCTTGACCCGCCGCTTCATGAGTTCGTTCCTACAGACCAGGGCGATATAGATGATTTGGCTGTGAAGATGATGATGACGGCAGAAGAAGTTCAGGAAATATGTGATTCCCTGCACGAGTTTAACCCGATGATGGGACACCGCGGATGCCGTCTGGCAGTGACCTATCCGGAGATTGCCAAGATGCAGACGAGGGCCGTTATGGAAGCGGCTATTGAAGTGAAGCAGGAGAAAGGCTTCGATATCGTACCGGAGATTATGATTCCGCTTGTAGGCGAGAAGAAAGAGCTTAAGTTTGTCAAAGATGTTGTGGTGGAAGTGGCCGAACAGGTAAAGAAAGAGAAAAATTCCGATATCAAGTACCATGTGGGCACAATGATTGAAATTCCGAGGGCGGCACTTTTGGCAAATGAGATTGCTGAGGAAGCAGAGTTCTTCTCCTTCGGTACAAATGACTTGACGCAGATGACGTTTGGTTTCTCGCGTGACGATGCGGGTAAGTTTTTAGGTGACTATTATAAGAACAAGATTTATGAGTCAGACCCATTCGCAAGGCTTGACCAGAGCGGCGTCGGACAGTTGGTACAGATGGCGGCGGAGAAAGGCCGTTCGGTAAGACCGGATATTAAGCTTGGTATCTGCGGCGAGCATGGCGGTGACCCGTCTTCCGTTGAGTTCTGCCATAAGGTTGGGCTGACGTATGTGTCTTGCTCACCGTTTAGGGTGCCGATTGCGAGGTTGGCAGCGGCACAGGCGGCTATTAACAACTAGAGGAATTAGACAACCCTGTTCTTGCAGACCACATTTTTGCTGTTGGCAGATTATAATTTTGGCTGAGAGCGACAGAAGTAATAAGAAAAAACAGTAAAATTCAGGACCTTGTAGGATTTGTTCTTACAAGGTCCTCTTCTTTTCCCTCAACCTCCCAATCTCTTCCCTTTCCCCTAATCGTCACACTTATTTCCTTTATTAAAAAAGAGAAAATTTCTAACAGAAAATCATCTATAAAAATCCCATAGAAGCAAGCCTCCTCTTTTTCCTTATCTTTCCCCAACCCCTCCAAATGCTTGAAAACAGGGCATTTCAGGTGATGGAGAGGGGCAGGAAAGAAGAGGGAAGGAAGAAGATTTCTTTGCTAATGGTGCGACATCGCACCACCAGAGATGGTTAATCCTCTCTTCCCTTTTCCTTCCCATACTTTTCCATTATTAAATCGGCATATGCGGTTTTGGGGATGGGAGAGATGAGGGAAAGAAGATGTTTTTTCAGCTTTTTTTCTTTTCTTTTTGGGAAAGGTGAGGGAAGGGAAGAGGATAAATTATAATCTGCCAACAGAAAAAACTTCTTCTGCATGAACATAGTATATTTCTAAAATCCCATTTTGGGCGGTATTTTGGGCGGAAT
>CAJTQI010000012.1 GCA_910578645.1 uncultured Lachnospiraceae bacterium | reverse complement strand
ACCGCAGGGTGATTTTCCAGTGCAACCGCAAGTTCAAAAACGATAAGAAATGCCGGACGCCGCACCTTACCGAGGATGAGATAAAGGATGCCTTCGTGAAAGCCGTCAATGCGGTCATCCCGGAAAAGGATGAGCTGATAGCGAACACCAAGGTGATGATGCGGACATTATGCGACACTACGGAGCTGGAGGTGGAGCAGAGCCGGTTTCTGACTGAGACGAAGATGGTGGCGGAAATGGTAAAAAGGATTGTGGCGGAAAACAAAGCTGAAGCCATGGACCAGGAAGAATACCAGAGACGCCGCAATGAACTGGTCGCCCGGTATGAGGCGGCCAGGGACGGGTACGAAAAAGCATCCGGGGAGATTTCAGACAGACAGGGGAAGAGGAAAACCTATATGCGGTTTATCGGCGGGCTGCAAAAGCTGGACGGCTTCTGCGGAAAGTTTGATGAGGAACTTTGGACGGCGCTCCTTGACTACGCCACGGTTTATGCCAGAGACGACATCCGATTCACTTTCAAGGCGGGGAACGAAGTGAAAGTTGATGGATAGGTAAAAATGTGTAAATTTCGCTATTTAATATAGAAAGAAAATTTTTTCCCTGGGCCGGAATAATCAGTTTCCGGCCCGCATTTTTTAGGTTTAGGGGGGTGCATTTAGGGGGTGCATCGTTGAATTGTATCAATTTCGTTGTACCGATGAATCCTTGTCCTTGCGGATATTATCCCGACCTCTCCAGATGCCGTTGTACGCCCCATGAAGTGCGGCGTTATCTGAGGCGTGTCTCCGGGCCGGTTCTGGACCGGATAGACATCTGTGTGGAGGCGCATCCGGTAGGATTTAAGGACATTGTACAAAGACCTGCGGGGGAAAGCAGCAGACAAGTCAGGGCGCGTGTCATGGAAGCAAGAAGGATACAGGAGGAAAGATATACAGGGACAGGCATTCGGTTTAATGCGGATTTGCGGGCGGCGGATATGGAGCGTTTCTGCAACCTGGGGACAGAGCAGAAACGGTTTATGGAGAGAATGTTTGCATCCATGAAGTTAACTGCCAGAGGCTACCACAGAATCCTCAAGGTGGCACGCACGGTGGCGGACTTGGCGGGCGGCGGAAAGATTGAGGAGGAACATTTGGCGGAAGCAATCTGCTACAGACAGATGGAGGTATTTCAATGACGTACCAAAACGCGGAGAAGGCATATGTGCACTGGATGTACCAGGCAGCGGGTATGGGTGGCAGGAAAGTGCTGGAGGCACTGGAAAAGACCGGGACGCCGGAAGAAATATATAAGCTGGCGGTGAAAGGGAAACTAAGAGAAAGGCTGGCCGGAAAATATGGACGCAAGGCGGAGCGGATGGAGGTGGAAGCTTGTTCATGTGGTGTGCATGATATACAGGAAGCGTACAGGCAAATGACTGACAGAGGCATATCTTTCGTCACCCTCCGGGAACAGGAATATCCCAAGAGACTGGCGGCAGTACCGGATGCGCCATACGGGCTCTATTATGTAGGACGACTGCCGGAAGAAGGAAAGAAATCCATCGCTGTAATCGGCGCCAGAAATTGTTCAGAATACGGCAGGGTGATGGCGGGCCAGTTCGCCAGGACGCTCGCCGCGGCGGGTGTGCAGGTAGTCAGCGGAATGGCCAGGGGAATCGACGGAATTGGGCAGCAGGCGGCACTGGATGCAGGCGGGTATTCCCTGGGTGTATTAGGGTGTGGCGTGGACGTCTGCTATCCGCCGGAGAATGAGAGGCTGTACGGGCAGCTTATTGAGAAGGGTGGAATCTGTTCCGAGTATCCTCCGGGAATTGCACCGCGGGCGATGCTTTTCCCGCCCAGGAACCGTATTATCAGCGGAATGTGCGACGGCGTGCTCGTTGTGGAGGCGAAAGAGAGAAGTGGTACACTGATTACCGTGGACATGGCGTTAGAGCAGGGGCGGGAGGTATATGCCTTGCCCGGGCGGGTTACCGACCCGTTGAGCAGGGGGTGCAATGAGCTGATTAGGCAAGGGGCGGAATTGGTGGAATCACCGCAGAAATTCCTGCAGAGTCTGGATACAGGCTTTGACGGGCAGATGTCGTACAGTCAGATGGAACTGCCCATTCTTGACAGCGTGCAAGGAAAGCTTTTGCAGTTGTTGGATTTTCAGCCTCTGTCGATGGAAGCGCTGCGGCAGGCATATAGAGATACTTATGGCACATATATGACGGTCCCGGAACTGTGCCATGGGTTATTGCAGTTGTGCGCCATGGATTATGCGGGGCAGGTGGGCGGAAATTATTATTTCAGAAAAGGTAAATGACAGTAACGAAATAACATTTATTTAATTTGTGGTGAAAAGTTGACAGGAAAGAGGCGTTCTGGTATGTTTAAAAAATAGTGGTTTTTGTCATATATTGTCGAATGTCATAGCTATATAGAAAATACATGTTATTTCTAATAAACCGTACAGAAGAAAATGAATATATATATATATAAAAGGAAACCAACCGTACAGGCAGTTCAAGAGTGTTTAGAGTACATTGCAGGAATGGGGGATTTGGATGGATAGCAGCAGGAAGAAACTGCGTCTGGGGGACGTGCTTGTAAACAGTGGTATTATATCGGACAAGGATTTGGAGAGAGGGCTTATAAAACAGACCGGCACGGGGCGCAAACTAGGTGAGGTGTTAGTGGATGAGGGCTTTGCCACGGAAGAGAATATTGCATGGGCGTTAAGCGACCAGCTACATTATGACATGGTAGAACTGCAGGATGTGGAGATTGCAGAAGATATACGCTCCCTTGTGCCTGTCGCCGTGCTTAAGAAATATAAAGTGCTGCCTTTAGGATATTCACAAGACAATATGATGCTGCGGGTTGCCATGGCTGACCCGACGGATATCACCGCACTAGATGATATAAACATTATCACGAATATGCAGGTTGAGCCTGTGGTGGCCACTCCGGGCAGTGTGATGCTTGCGATTGACAGGTATTACGGGCAGGCGGAAGTCAATTCTGCGCTTGAGGAGTATACAAGAAAGAAGGAGAGTCAGAGGATAGAGCAGGAAGACATCTACAGTGAGGATGTCAACAATTCTCCTATCGTGCAGCTTATAAGGAGCATGATTGAGCAGGCGGTCAGGCAGCGCGCTTCTGACATACATATTGAGCCGATGGAACGTCAGGTGCGTATACGTTACCGCATCGACGGCGCTTTGTATGAGAAGGCGTCTTATAGCATACGTCTGCTTCCTGCCATGGTGGCGCGTGTCAAGATTATCGGCGGTATGGATATCTCGGAGAAAAGAAAACCCCAGGACGGACGTATCACGCAGATTGTGGACAGGCGCGAGTATGACATACGTGCATCGGCGCTTCCCACCATATTCGGCGAGAAGATAGTGATGCGCCTGGCCTCGAAGAATGCATTTGCCAGGGAAAAGGGGCAATTAGGGCTTAGCCCGTCTGATTTGAGGAAATTCGAGCATATTCTGCACAGTCCCCATGGACTGATACTGGTTACGGGGCCTACAGGCAGCGGTAAATCCACTACCTTGTATACGGCGCTGAGCGGGTTGAACAAAGAGGACGTGAATATCATCACGGTGGAAGACCCTGTGGAGGCAAATGTAGACGGCGTTAACCAAGTGCAGGTCAATCAAAAGGCGGAGCTGACTTTTGCATCTGCCCTGCGTTCCATTCTGCGCCAGGACCCGGATATCATTATGATTGGAGAGATACGTGATAAGGAGACAGCTTCGATTGCGGTACAGGCATCCATCACGGGACATTTGGTACTTTCGACTTTACATACAAATTCAGCGGCAGGAAGCATCACGCGTCTGGTGGATATGGGAATCGAGCCGTATCTGATTGCGGATGCTGCCGTTGGGGTGATTGCCCAACGGCTTGTGCGGCGCCTTTGCCCGGACTGCAAGAAAGCCAGAAAGGCCGGGAGGGATGATTTAAGGCTTCTGATGCGGTCGCCTGACGAGGATATTATTTTATATGAGCCATGCGGCTGTCCCAGATGTGAGGGAACCGGATTTAGAGGGCGCATCGGCGTCTATGAGATTATGGAAGTGACACAACAGCTCAAGGCAATCATTAATAAGGGTGGCTCGGCTGAGGAGATTAAGAGAAAAGCTTTGGAAGAAGGGATGAGCACACTTCGTATGAGTGCGGCAGAATATGTGCTTGATGGGACTACATCTATATCTGAGATGATGCGCGCAGCGTTTGAAATATGATGCCGCCACGGTGTGGTATGCATGTGGCACAGGTGATAGATGGGAGAAATACTCTATAGCGTAGTATGTCCTAAAAGAAAACGTCAAAACGAACTTTTTAGGTTAATTGGAAAGTGTGATTTTACGCATTGAAATGGTTTGATGTAGATATTTTTTATATTTTAGGGCTACTTTTTATACAAAATAGCTAAAAAAATAGGAATAAAATATGATAATATTTGCGTTTATGACATGTAAGTAGTAAAATAGTAGAAAACACACCCTGGTAGAAATTGGAAGAAATAAAATACGAAATACCGTTTTATATGTACGGCGTGTGTAAAATTAAGCCGATGGCGGCATAAAAAATGCGGAGGTATACCATGGCATCCTGGGGCTATGTCGCAATTGACAAGAGTGGTAAGGAAGTAAAGGGCAGCAGGGAAGCCGACAGTAAGGAACAGGCAGTTAGGGAATTGAAAGGACAGGGTCTTATCGTTCTGGAAATTACGGAACAGAATGTACTGACCAGGGATATCCGGTTTGACTTTGGCGGCAGGCCGACGCCCAGGGATTTGGCAGTGTTTAGCAGGCAGTTTGCCAGTATCACCAGGGCCGGCGTCACGATGATACATACATTGAATATGTTAGCCGAGCAGACGGAGAATGCCAGGATGCGCAAAGCGATACAGTTGGTGAGGGCGGATGTGGAGAAGGGGGAAAGCTTCTCTGATTCCCTGGCCAGACATCCGAAGATATTTCCCGGATTGCTTGTGCAGATGGCGCGGGCCGGCGAGGTTTCCGGTAGTCTGGAGACAGCGATGGAACGTATGGCGGTGCAGTTCGAGAGGTCAGCTAAGACGCAGGCGCTAATCAAGAAAGCCATGATTTATCCGATTTTGGTTGCTTTGGTTGCGGTTGCGGTTATTATTGCCATGTTGGCATTCGTCGTTCCGCGGTATATGGAAATGTTTGAGAATCTGGGCGCCGAGTTGCCGGGAATTACTCTTTTTGTGGTAAGTATGAGCGGTTTTATCACAGGCAGGTGGTATCTTATTATTCCGGCCGTAGGGGCGGCTGCAGCCGCTCTTAAGGTTTGGGGGAAGAGCAGTCAGGGACAGCACGTGACAGGACGGATTGCATTAAAGCTTCCTATGGTAAAGAACCTGTCCATGAAATCTGCGTCTTCACAGATGGCAAGGACGTTAAGTACGCTGCTTACGGCGGGCGTGCCGCTTGTGGAGGCGGTGGACATCGTGGCAGATACGATGAGTAATATTTGGTTTAAAGAAGCTTTGAGGGAGGTCAGGGAGCAGATTCTAATCGGTGTGCCTATGTCACAGCCGTTACAATCTAGCGGGTTGTTTCCGCCTATGGTATACCATATGGTGCGAGTCGGTGAGGAGTCCGGTTCTATCGAAGAAATGTTGGACAAACTGGCGGATTACTATGAGGAAGAAGTGGAGATAGCGGTACAGGCGCTTATGGCGGCCTTAGAGCCTGCCATTATCATTGTCCTGGCATGTATCGTAGGTTTTCTAATCGGCGCGGTGATGGCGCCTATGGTAAATCTATATGAGGCGCTGGATAATCTGTGAGAGTATCCTTTTTAAAGGTATAGGAAATTCCTCCGCTTATCCGAGTTTGCCGGAGGCAAATCTCGCAAACGAGCGAAGCTCGTTTTTTTAACTGAGGGGACCGTAAAAAATAAAGAGGGGAACAGGAAGATGAAAAAAGAGAAGACGGATGACCGGGGATTTTCCCTTGTGGAATTAATTATTGTGGTTGCGATTATGGCAATTTTGGCCGTAGTGCTTACGCCCCAGTATCTTAGATATGTGGAGAGAGCACGCAATTCTGCCGATGTACAAAATTCTGCGGAGATTGTGGCGGCATTGCAGATACTGGCGTCCGACCCGGAGAATACGGAGGCGCTTTCTGACGGAGAGATTCATATAACCCGTGACAATCCCGCTAACCTGAATGGTTCAGCCTTTGCACAGGAGGCTTTGCAGAATGCAGGGCTAATGTCTGAGAACGGTGCGGGGAACCTGGAGCTGCCTATCAGATGCCAGAGTATGACCAGGTGGGACGAATATACAATCGGCTGGGAAATCGAGCAGGACGGCAACATCGTGTTTGAGTATACCAGCGCCGTAGACGGTAACGCAAATACGGAATTTCGGGATGCGATGGGCGGGCAATGATGGAAGCCGCATTTTACCTATTTATATTTGCTATAGGGACTGTGATTGGCAGTTTCTTAAACGTCTGTATATTCCGCATGCCAAGACGTGAAGATATTGTGAAGATGCGCTCTCGCTGCGTATCCTGCGGCAGACAGCTTAGATGGTACGACATGGTTCCCCTATTCAGTTACTTGTTTTTGCGGGGCAAGTGCCGTTACTGTAAAACGGAAGTATCTCTCCGGTACCCGCTTGTTGAGGCGGCGAACGGGGTGTTATATGTGATGGTCGTACTAATCCACGGAGTAAATATAGATTCCTTACTATGCTGTTTACTTGCGTCGGCTCTTCTTGTACTGAGTGTCATTGATTTTTGGACATATGAGATTCCTTTTGGCGTCAATTTATTTATTCTGGCTTTAGGCGTGTTACGAGGGGCACTGGATTATGTCCATTTTTTCGGCTATGTGGCGGGATTCTTAGCGGTCAGTACGGTTTTGGCCATAGTCTATTATGCCACAGGAGGCAGGGCTGTCGGAGGCGGCGACGTGAAAATGATGGCGGCCTGTGGCCTGTTCCTTGGGTGGAAGCTGATTGTTATGGCCTTTTTTCTGGGGTGTATTCTGGGCGCTGCCATACATGTAATCCGTATGAAAGTAAGCGGTGTGGGCCATGTGCTTGCGATGGGGCCTTATCTTTCCGGCGGTGTTTTGATTGCAGCCTTGTGGGGAAACCAGATACTGTCCTGGTATCTTGGGCAGTTTTAGCGTGTCTGGGATTTTGCCGTCCGGGTAGGGATGGCTTGTCCGGTATGACGATAAGTTTACATAAATTATACAAAAGAGGCGTCTGAAAGGAGAATAGGTTCATGGCTGCCAAAGTAATCAGCATAGAAATTGGTTATTTATTAACCAGAGTTTGTGAAGTTGATTATAAAGCGAAGACGCATAAGGTATACAAGTATTTTACCATTCCAACTTCGGAAGGAGTCATCAATGACGGCGTGCTTTCGGTTACGCCGGAATATACCGAAGCGCTCAAAGCAGCGATTACGGAAAACAAGATGAATGCGAAGCAGGTAGTGTTTACGGTTACATCCGGAAGAATTGCAAGCCGTGAAGTGGTGATTCCTTTGGTCAAAGAAAGCCGTATCGCAGATGTGGTGAATGCCAATGCGGCAGATTATTTTCCTGTAGATTTAAGTTTGTATCGGTTTGCATACACCGTCTTAGGGCTCGTGGAAGATGCGAAGGGCTCCCAACAATATAAATTGTTGGTGTTAGCGGCGCCGACAGCGCTTTTGGATGGCTATTACAATCTGGCCAAAGCGCTGAAACTTGAGGTGGCGGCGATTGACTATGCAGGAAACAGTGTCTTTGAAGCGGTGAAGGATAAGGGTGGGAAAGGCGCCAGTCTGGTGATTAAAGTGGACGAACGTTCCACGCTCGTGATAGCTGTCCGTGACCATGCGCTTACTTTTACGAGAAATGTGTCATACGGCATAGACGAAGCTGTTGAGGCGGTTATGGCGTTCGGACGGTTTCACAACGTGGACACCGCTTTAAAGGCGATGGAAGTCATGTCGGTGAATGACTGTACTGCTTTAGACGGAATGGCAGATACCCTTGCTCCTTTGGTCAGCGGTGTTTCCAGGGTGGTGGACTATTATGTGTCCCACAATGCAGGTATACCTGTTGAGAATGTGTATTTTACAGGACTTGGAGCGAATATCAAAGGTTTGGCGGGTATGCTTTCCAAGGAGTTTAATCTTCCCGTGGAAGTACTGCGGGAAGTCCCTGGCTGGAATTTGGAGAAAAGCTTCAAGACACAGTTTTACAGCGAATATGTGGCATGTGTAGGCGCCGCGGCGTCCCCGCTGGGTTTTAGGAAAGAAGAGAAAACCGGCAGGATGGGAAAAGGCGGCAGAGGAGGCATTAACGGTGCGCCGGCGGCCTATCTGGCACTTGTGATGGGGCTTATTTTATCGGTGGTTCTTACGGGATTTCCAGTATATCGGTATCTGGGCGTGAGGAAGTACAATACGGAGCTTAAAGCACAAAGAGACGGCCTGGAATCTATTGTCCCAGTTTATGAGGAGTACGCCAAGATGCTTGCATCGTATCAATCGGCAATGTCATTGTATGCCGCTACAGAGAACCGGAATGAAGAGTTGGTAGAGTTTTTGGAGGAATTGGAGAACAAAATGCCTGCCGATGTACATGTGGTTTCTTTGACAAGCACGTCACAAGGCGTGGCAATCAATATGAGCGTGGGTACGAAAAGCGAGGTGGCGCTTGCCATTGAGCAGCTTAGGACCTTTGAAAGCCTGTATCCGGAGAGCGTGACTGTAAATTCCGTGGTGGAGGATATTGATGAAGAAGCAGGGACAGTGTCGGTTAATTTCGCGGTGTCTGCCGTTTACAAAGGCGCCCATGCCGCAGAAGGGGCAATGGGTATGGATGATTCCGTAAAGGGTGTGGCAGACATGGATGATTTTGTAGACGAAACGGCAGATGCGGAGGGCGCACAGGAATAGGCAGGAGGAAATGACAGTGAAAGTTTCAAGAAGAGATAGGTTGCTGTTGACCGGTTTGTTTGGGATTTTGGCCGCGGTCTGTTCTTATTTTCTTGTGTTTTGTCCGGTGATGGAGAAAGCGAAAGCTTTGGAGTTAGAGAATGAGAGACTTCGGGCAGAAATTACGGATTTGACGATTAAGACGGAAAGCAAAGATTCCTATGTGGCGGATACGCAGAGTATGAAGCAGGATATTGACGCAGTCTATCAACGGTTTCCTGTGGATGTCAGGGAAGAAGACGGTATCTTGCTTGCGGTCAACCAGGAATTGATTGCGTCTATGTTGATTGACAGTATCAATATCAGTGCATGTGAGCATGTGGGGCCGGCGGAAGATTACGGGGAAGAGGCACAGCATGCGAATGTCAGTGAAGGAAGCCAATCAGTCCCTTCTTCTTTGATGGGGCGGAATGTGACGATGCATTATCTGGTGTCCTATGAAGGACTGAAAAGAAGTATCAAAAATATCATCGCCCAAGACAACCGGATGAGCATTCATAGTCTGACAGTGGCATACGATGAATCTACGGGTTTGCTTAGTGGGACGACCAGTGTGGATATGTATTGTATACCGGGCCAGCCGGGCAAGGAATATATACAGCCAAGTTTTTCTTCCGTGTTAGTGGGTACGGATAATATCTTTGGCTCTCTTGAAGCTTACGAATCTTATGATAGGACACAGACGTACGGTGCAGGTTCCATGACCCGGGAAGAAGAGGCGGCGGGAACAGAAGAGGATACGGAAGAAGAGGCGCGGGAAGAAAGGGACACGGCAGGGACAGAAGAAGGTACGGCCTTGGCGGAACAGGAAGAAGAGGATACAGGCATAGAGGCGCCTTGATGCAGGGTGACAGGGAATGGTCTGGTACGGGATACCGACGGCAAGTACGAAAGAACCGTAGGAGTAACGGACAGCCACAGAACAAGGATGGCACAGGGCATATGGAGGACAGACGAGAAGAGAACGGACAATTGCATACAAGAGGGATTCCGGCCGGCAATGCAGGTTATTCGCTTGCGGAGTTACTGATTGCAGTGACGATACTTGCGATTGTCTCCATTCCGCTGCTGCATGTGTTTGCTGCTTCGGCCAGAATAAATGTGAAGTCCAGACAGACGCTCCGCTCCACTACGGTTGCCCAAAATATCATGGAAGGACTTAAGGCATATACATTGGAGGAAGTACAGGCACAGTTTGAGCCGCCGGAGGAATATACCGGGAATTCTTATTACGCCCCGGAAGACCGATTTTATATCATCGACAGCAATTTAATCCAAGGCGGCATAAGAGATTTGACCAAAGAGATGCCAGGATATACGGAGGGTGATGAAGTTTACTATTTTGGCATAGAGAATGTGAAGATGCAGGGGGCGGAGTACGATGCCCTCATCAGACTGGATGCATCCACTTATGGGGCCGGTTCCAAAGAAAGTTCGGGAGATTCGGGCGCGCTCCATGACAATGAGTTCAACGGCAGCTTCTATGCCCAGATGGGAAGCGTCGCCGAAGTGGACGGAGGCAGCGATGATTCTCTCAAAGCTTTGGACAGCAGTTACCATCAGGACAAAGACTTGGAGAAGGATGTATTGACGGACATCAAAAGGCGGATAGAAGATTATACTTTGGAATACGGAGGTACGCTTCCGGATGATTTCGAGGAACTTACGCTTGAGGATGTCATAAAAAAGAGGCTGATAAAAGTTACAATCGAGGACGCCCGGACGGAGGATGTCCAGGGGAATGGACAGTGCAGGGCAACGGTCACGTTTGCTTATGAATTTGAATATGCCGGGATGGAAAATGTGTGTACGAAGCCGGAATGCCCTTACAAGAAAGGAACCCAGGGACATATGGCTGCGCACAGCCATGGTTATGCCGGTTCTATGGGCGGCGAAGTGTGCGCCATAAGCCGTACCTTTTCAAGTGGGAATTTCTACCTGTTTTACTATCCGTTTTACGATACGTCCAGGCGGATAGATTATATTGAATTTGAGGTGAAAGATAAGGATACACTGTTAAATGAAGAACGTCCGTTATTAAAGAGTATTGTACTGGCGAAACAAATCAGGTCGGATATTGACGCATCTCTTAACGTGATTGTGCCGGAACTGTCCGAGGCCGAATTATGGGCGAAGGAGAGCAGCTATAAGGCGGAAGTGAATATTAATACATACGGAGCAATCGGGAACGACTTGATTTACAGGACGAATTTAGGAACCAATATGTCGGACAAAAGCGAGGTCAGCATGGGCAATGTGAACCAGTTTTTTGATGACATGATGCATGTGATACCGTGCAGCTTTGCGGGTGACAATGTGGGAGATAAAGTAACGAATGTTATTTATGATATAGAGATTGGAGTTTACCAGACAGGGGCAGCGAAACATTTTACGGAAGATAATTTTGAGGACAATGACGAGGTTCGCAGGCTTGCGGTGATTACAAGCCTGGACGGGACGGATTGATTCTGACATGTATTAGGGTATTGAATGTAGAAAGGGAATAATGTTTATGGGAAAGCCCTGTGAAAACGGAATGTTGTTTTCTGGTAATCAGAACAAGAGAGATGACAGAGGTTCGGCGATTGTTATAGTGATTATCGCCGTAGCGTTGATTGGTATGCTGGCGACAGCTATCTTGTGGGCATCTTATTTGAACTACCGCATTAAAATCAATGATTTGAAGGCAAAGAACAGTTTTTATTCTGCGGAGACGGTTGTGGAGCAAATTGTTGCGGGGATAAAGCGGGACGTGGTGTCAGTGGCGCTGGGCAGTGCATACCAGGAGGTGATAAGCAACTGGGACGGGCTGGGGACAGACGAAATCAGAGAGCGTTATTTTGCTATGGCATATACAGAATCTGTGGAGAAGCTTTTGGGTGTATCCGTGGCGGGAACCTCTAAGCGGTATGATAAGGATAAGCTGCATGATTATGTGGACGAAGCCTTCTGGGATGAGAATAACCCCTCCGGGCATGTCAGGGAGTCTGTCTGGGATTCTGCGGTGCCTGTATTTTTGCCCGCGGACGATTTAGATGGCAACGGCAGTATGGAGATTAAAAATATCCGTGTTGAATTTTATGACAGCAATGGTTATCTGTCCATTATCAACACGGATATTGCCATTGATGTGCCCAAACTGCGTTTTACACAGGCGGGCACCATCGACAGGCTATATCCTTATGCCTTAGTCGGTGATGCAGGTATCGAGTTTGCCGGCGCACTCATTGCCAATATTGAAGGGAGTGTGTACGGCGGTGTGGACGATGAGGGAGAAGGAGGAATCATAATCGGGGAAAACAGCACGGTGACGGTGCAGGATGCCGGGTATGTGATTTCCGGCGGTGATATTGTAGTCGGGAACGCGTCGAATTTTACGGGATTGATTCATCAGGGGGCATCCTTGTCTATCAAGGAGGGCCGGCAGGACGGCGAAGAGTTTTGCACTAACGTTTATGCCAGGGGATTAGCATTGAACGGAAGCCATCTGGATGTGTCGGGCAGGATGTATATCGGCAATGACTTGGTTCTGTCAGGTAAGGGTAGCAGTGTGTCGCTGGCGGGACAATATTACGGGTATGGCAATACGGATACCGTGACGAAAACCACGCAGGAGAATCTTGCCGTTAACCCGGCGGATACGAGCAGTTCCATTGTGGTCAACGGGAAGGATTCTTCGGTTGACCTGACCGGGCTTACAACATTGCAGCTCGGGGGAAGGGCTTATGTGGCTCTGCCTCAGGAGGGTGAAGCGGACAATGGGCTTCCTCATGTGTTGATGGGTGAGTCCATTTCTGTCAAGAGTAATCAGATTGCATACCTTGTGCCGCCGGAATGTATCGGCACATTGGATGGCAGGACGGTGATTGGACAAAATCCCATGTCCTTTGACACTTGGACCCGGATGATGGGCAGCCTGCCAGGGTATGAGGCGCAGGGAGTGGATTTCAGGATTGTGGATGCCGGCAAAAGTACGGACAAACTAGGCGGCGGGAAACTAGCCGACTACGGCATTTCGGATATTATGGCAGGTGATTTGGGAGAGGCAGAACCCGGGGATGTGGTGCAGGCGGTCACGAAGTTAAACAAGGCAGGAGCCGCCAAAGGCGTCAGGTTCCTCTATTTGCCTGAGAAAGAGCAGGTTTATTTGTATCTGGTGATGGATGGTGGGCAGGCGTCGGAATATTTTGCCCGGTATTATAACGTGGACGGCAATAAGTCCAGTCTGGACCATTATTTCAACCAGTATGTGTCCGGCGGCATCAAGATTAGGGAGAATGCACAAGGATACGTGCTGTCAGGTAACGGCATGGTGTCCGTTATGGATACATCCACAGGAGATGTCATGACAGATGCGCAGGGGAGACATCTGGTCGGGCTTTTGTCCGGAACGGAAGACGCTTCGGAACAACTGCGTGAGACGATGGAGCGTTGCAGCAGATACTATAGGAATTTAAATAGCAGTCTGATGGAAGAAGAGGAAGGCTTCCAGGATACGGTGTTTGAAAATCTGATTAGGCTAAAGACGCCTGCCGGCGCGTCAGAGGGCGCGGCGGGACTGGAGGATTATCTGGAGGAGAAAGGCGGCAAAGCCGAATTTATTACGGGACAAGGGACAGAGATGCTTAAGGCGGTGTTGGTAGACAGTGAAACACAGCCGGGCGGTATCTACGAGGTGGCGGATTCAAAGCTCAGGCTGGTGGTGGCCATAGGAGATGTGGAAGTGACCTCAAATTTCCAGGGTTTGATTATTGCTAGCGGCAGGATTCGGATAGCCGATTCTGTCACGGTTAAAAAAGATGGTGAAGGGGTCTATGCCGTATTGCAGGCGGAGTCTGAGTTTGAGGGAGACACCAATGTGCCTGCCAATGTTTTTTATAACGGCCCAGGGATGATTCTGGGCGGGTATGAGGCGGCGGATGTGGATGAGTCAGGGAATCTGAACATTGATTATTCCAAGATTGTAAGGTATGAGAATTGGATTAAGAAATAAAGTCCTTGCCAGGACAATGGAGGATTCGTGTGAAAAACATGCGCAAAAATGGAGATTAACATGTATGAGTGACCAAGGATTATCCCTTGTGGAATTGATTGTTGTCATGGCTCTTGGAGTTGCCCTTACCGCCACGTTGACGTTGTCCGTGGGATTGATTGTCAGCGCTGACGCTAGGACTTGTGCGGACGGCATTATGGGTGCCATAGCGGATTGCAAGGTAGCCGCCATGAGCCGGGGACAGGGAAATGTGAGACTGGTTATCTATAGAGGAAGAGACGGAAATGTTTACAGTGAGTTGCAGACCAGAAAAGAGGACGCCGAGCCTTGGACGGCAGGAAACGAAGGAGCCAGGAAAATAGGCGGGCGAAGGTGTAGAGTCGGTTCTTCAAAGGGCGGTGACGAGCTTCCCGTGAAGACGTTGGATGCGGTACCTACCCTGGAAGATGGGATGTGGGAAATTTATTTTGACAGAAGTTCAGGTTCTTTCAGGGGTGAGACAACCGTATCTGATATTTATGTACAGGGTGGGAGCAAGAATTACCGTATCCACTTGGAAGAACTTACGGGAAAAACCACAAAAGAACTTATTGGCAGTCCGTAGTGGATGAAGACTAAGGACTGGATGACAGTGTGGGAGGCGGTGCAAAAATGAACGGAAAGGAGCCGCAAAACCATGAAAAGTGATGAAAAAGGTTTCACGCTTGTGGAACTTATCATAGCGGTGGCGATTCTGGCAATCGTGATGATAACGGTATGCGGTTTTATCATTGTCGCCTCCAGGAGCTATACTTCCGCAAATATGGATATTATGCTGCAACAGGAGGCACAGCTTGCGCTGAATCGGATTTCGGATGTTATTATTGATACGACGGACAGTATTAATTACGGTGACGGAACAAAGATGGCGCTAAAAGACGACGAGTTTGACGGCGAGCCGGAAGCCAAGATTCTTGTTGTAGTGAATCGGAAAGACGGTAACAGTGATAATCCCAGTTACCGCTTTGACTGGAACAAAGAAGATGAGGCGATTTACTTTAACACAAGCGATACCGTGATAGACGCTGACCATCCGGAGCCGGTTTTTAACGACGATGACAGAGCGCTTTTGGCACAGCATGTGAAGGAAGTGCATTTCAATATTTCACAGTTTGCCCGGAGCGGAGTCGTCATGATATCTTTGACTTTTGAAAACGGTGGCAGGGAGTATACGACTTCCAATAATGTGACGGTGCGTAACCGGGTGGCCCTGAACAAGATTCATGTGGAGCCTATGAAGAGGGCCGATAGGTTTACGATTACGCCGCCGGCCGATGTCATATTGGAGCCGGGGGACCGTTATACCTTCCCGGCGCCCGTGGTGGATGGTAGTGACAAGGATAAATCGGTCAGATGGGAGATGGACGGAGGGCCGGAAAATGGCTCGTCCATAACCGAAGACGGCAATTTAGTTGTCGGAAAGGATGAAACGAGACAGAGTTTTACCGTGAAGGTGACCCCTGCGGCCTATCAAGATGAAAGCGCCACGAAAAAAGTACGGGTTTATGTAAAGCGCGTTACGGGTGTGCAATTAAGCCGCGTCGAAGGAAGTATAAAGCCTGGAAGTACGGTTACGGTGGAGGGAATTGCCCAGGGCAACCTGTTAGGAAGCAGGTGTGCCGCCCAAAGCTGTATGTCGGATAATCTGGACAAGGATTGGGAGCTGTGCGGTTGGAAAATTGTAGAGAACAGCCCGGCAGAGATTGTGTCCTCTGACGGCAGGAAGGCGGAAATCAGGATTGCTTCAAACGCCAATGCGGGGGATGAAATTGTGGTTGAAGCGGTTTCGGCGCTGGCTGCGTCCAAAGATGGGGGAAGCAGGGCAAGAGCGGCATCTGCCATACCGTCTGTAAACGGCAGGCTGACATTGAAGGTGAGCGAAGGCGTTACAGGTGATTATCCCATGCAGCCTGGCTTGAAATTCTGTACGGATAACGACGAGACGACAGGGATGACTTACGACTATATGTATGACGGGTTAAGGGAGTGGGACAGGTATGTAATGTGCGTGCGCGTCAGGGAGCTTGACAACAATATGGCGGCTGGCGACCGGGTGGCAATGTACTATACGGAAGATAAAAACATCCGGTTTTTGCCGGATATGTTTGGATTGGAGTTAAACCGCTCCTACCAGATATTTTTTCAGCTCCTTGTTCCGGTGTCCAATGAAACGATTGAGAATCATCATGGGGAGATTGAAGGCTGCATAGAAGA
This sequence comes from uncultured Lachnospiraceae bacterium, assembly GCA_910578645.1. GTDB lineage: Bacteria > Bacillota > Clostridia > Lachnospirales > Lachnospiraceae > UBA3282. The sequence continues at coordinate 71,751 of CAJTQI010000012.1, read as the reverse complement.
TGGACGGAACGTGATTGTGGATGAATATATGGCCCACACGGACGTTACTTCGGGGAAATATATCGGAGAACGTTACCAGGCAAGCGCATTGTTTTATGGAAGACTGGAGCCGCCGTCCATCTCGCTCAAGTGCAACGGGGTGGTTTATCCCAACGACAATCCGGATTATTGTGAGCATTTTTCTTTTACAGACGGCAGTGACAGGGTAATGGAAAAAGTATGGATAGGGGATGTGCAAAATATTATGGAGGAGGATATCCGTCGGCATGTCAGATTTTCCGTCTATAAAGGCGAGGGAGAAGAGAGAAAAAATTGGACATGGGTGTGCGGATACAATCCTGAGACAATGTCATACGAGTCGAATGAATTTCCCGGAGGCTGCATTTCGGTTCATCCGGGCGGCGGCCTGGACGGGGAGCCGTTTATGCGGAAAAATAATGATAACAACATCGAGGAAGCCTGCGGGACTTACCATATCGTGACGGGGTATGAATACCAGAACAATTCCGCTCCCGGGGAATACGACTATCTGCTTAAGCATAATTTTGGGACGGATTTTTCGAACCATTATTATGAGCAGCCCCAATGTACGATGACTTTGAAGATTGATACGGGGCTGAACCTGCGCCTGCCGGATGAGCAGGGGCAGGAGCGGTGGACGGTCTTTCCGGTGCCGTCAGACAGGGATTTTCCTTTTGAGCTTCAGAATCCGGGAGAACAGAGCAAGGACTGTGACATTGAAAAATACGCAGAAGACGGGAGCAGGCTAGGCAGTCTTGGCAATGGGAAGGTGACGGTGACATGCAAATATTTGCCGGGAGTCAACGGCTCCGGGGACAGCTATACAGTCACCTTGGCATCCAGGGAAACGAGTGGGAAAATGGAGTTCTTGTATAATTACGGTACCTATAAGTACGAAGCCGGAAAAGATAAGTGGTCGGTTGTCCAATATGGGACTACCACTTGCATATCCCACTGGAAAGCGTGCATCGAACTTTGGGTAGACGGGCACCTGTGGAAGATGGAGCTTCCGCTTCCGTCGGAGGACGGCTTTCCATCCTGGCAAGGCAGCCGTTTTGTAAAAGACATGCAAGGTTATCTGCTCTATGAGACGTCCGACCAGACGGGGGAAGACGCCCGGTGGACGGAACTTACGGCAGAGTATGATTATGACAGCGGTAAGGATGTCTACACAGTGACCCTGAAGAAGAAAGGGCATTCGTCTGTTGTTTACGGGAAGTGGGAATGTGCGTCCACGGGAAGTAAATGGGTAAAAATAGATTGAAACGGAAGAAACGGCCATATGAAGAAGGACAAAAGAAGAAGCGGCATACAACTGAATCAGATAAAAGGAAACCATACTATCCTGGCAGTTCTTGCTTTTGTCTTGGCGGTGTGTGTGATGTTGGTGACGTTTTTTACCGGTTATCAGGTGGCGCGGTGCCTGCATCCGGTTTCCGTTCTGGCGAAGGAATCTTTCACGGGAATAAACGGGACAGTGGAGGAGCATGACGAAGAAAATCCTTATAAAATATTGGATATTGTCCCGTCGTCGGCATATTATGATATGCAGACGGAGGATGGAGCCGGAAATATAACGGGTGTGGAGCGATACCGTTTTTCCACAGGGACGATGGGATATCTGGCAAGCGGACAGACAGCCCTCGCAGAGGATTTGACGGCGGTGTTTGAAAATCCGGCTTTCCGTTCTCTGGCAGACAGAGAAGCTTTATTTAGTAAGGTAGTTGTGGATGACGCAGTCCATAATTTCCCCGGGATTACATATGAGGAAGCTTACGGCGGCGTCCATGACATTGCCAATCAGGGGCCGGGGTGGGAACTGTTGTTCGATAGTCAATACATAGATGATGTGACACATATTGATACCGCAGCTTTGGCCGGTATGCGGGAAGGGATGTTCCTGGGCTCGTATCAAAAGATTGGAGCGGGAGAGGACGTTACGGGTTATGATTATGTTGCGCTTGGAGATTCGGAGACAGACAGGCCGGGTACGGAATCTTATGAATACGATGCAGACGGGGAATGGCATTTGGTGTTCTCGGCGGTGGAGCAGCCCCAAGAGGACATGAATTTGTACGAGGCGGAGAATGTTCTTCTATATGATATAGGAAGTTATTCCTATGCCACCGGATTATACTGCCTCGATGAGAATGGAAAATATCAGTATGTAGGAACCGTGGCACAGATTATATACGGAAAAGAAGACGACTATTTCGGTGAACCGGGGGAGTGTGATAATCCTGACAATGACCAAGAGCCGGAAGAAGCAGATAAGGACACCGGGAGTGGGGGAGATGGAAATACGGCGGACAACAGTGTAAGCGGTGAAGATACGGGTGCAGGTGCGGGTGGCAGCCCGGATATAGAAGGGGACGATAGCCAGAGCACAGAAGAAGAGGACGAGCCGGATATAGAGGGAGGCGATAACCCGGATACAGAGGGAGAGGGCAACCCGGATATAGAAGAAGGCGATAGCCAGAGTACAGAAGGAGATGGCGAGCCGGATATAGAGGGAGGCGATAACCCGGACACAGAGGGAGAGGGTAGCCCGGATATAGAAGAAGGCGATGGCCAGGACACAGAAGAGGATGGCAGCCAGGACACGGAGGGCATCGGCACGGTTGGCAAAGAGGAGGATTCGCCGGATGACAGTACAACGGATGGAGAAAATGGCAGGCTAGGGATTGATGCGGAAAGCATGATGGGTACAGGACAATGGCGCAGATTGGTGGAGAAGGATGATTCTGGCAATATGACGGTCTTGGACAAAACGGAGGACGAAGCAGGGGAACCGGTTGAAAATTTGGACGGAGAATACTATGTCGTGGTGTTTAAGCAGGTGAAAGAACTCTCTGCAGCCAATGGGGATTTGTATCAAGTAGAGCGCAGGGAACAGATAAAAGGTAATATGCGTCCTTTCGATGCCTATGGCATGGCGGTTCAGGAAGATACGGAAGAACCAGGGGAAATGGATGCGTTTGGCCTTACGGATGCATCCGATAGCACGTCTGCGTTTCTTTATGTGGGCGCCGGGCGGGGCGATTATAAGCTGACTGCCCTGACAGACGGCACAGGCAGTCAGATAGAGGTAGTAAATGCGCCGGTGTATATCAAATGTGGCAATAACAATGACTGGCTTAAGGAATATGTGTTCAATTCCCTGCCGGGCGGTGATAACGAGCAGGAGTCTTTTACGCTTGAGGTGGAGACAGTGAGGGCGGATGAGGTGACTGTGGATATGGTGGTCGACGCGGATTTGGTGTATCTTGAAAGCGGGTTGAATGAGTTTTTTGATTGTGTAAACGGCTCCGTAAGTATCTCGGATAATTCCACGGCTTCGATGCTTGGAATGGAATATATTGGGCAGTCTGGTGAGGGCGGTACGGATATGGACGAAGAGGTAGTGGGAGAAATTTTAAAGCGTGCGGCAAACAGGCTGCTGCCCGTTATCGTGGATTATGAAGCTGCTTGCCAAGAACATTATAAGGATACGAATTACCAGTATCTTGTAAGGGCGTTTATGAAAGAAGATTTGTCCGTTTTTTACAGCATGATAAACCAAAACGGAGGGCTGATGGACAATCTGAAGATGAATATAGATAAGACGGACAAATTTCCGGACAGGGAGGATAATGAGTATAATTATGTAAATAAAAATGTCTATCTGACAGGGGGCAGTGTGCCTTTCATCTATGAAGATTTTCACGAAGAGTTTGATGAGGATGTGGCGGAGGGAGGGTTCGCTGAGGTGACAGCGGCCATCAAGGCGGAAAATATGACGCTGCCGGAAGAAGAACAGATGTCCCTTTCGGTGAGCAAGGCGCGGACTATACAGTATATCATTCATTATTGTGTGGGCACGGTCGGGGAGCTTGACGATTTGCGTATCCTGGAGATACAGCCAAGCGCAAACCTGGCCTCCGATTTGTACAGGACGGTTGACGATAAAGGATATACGAAGCTGTACTGGAAGACGGATGCGGTGCAGGCCGAGAAACAGATATTGTACAGCAGGAAGACTTTTGACATTGAGAACCGGGTGAAATCTGCAGCACAGTTTAACGGGGATTGGGAAGACATAAACGGCGCTTATGATATGGTGTTTGTCGGTCTGGACGGGCAGAGGCTGAACCGGGACGGCGATACGTTTAAGAGTCCGGTATATAATAAAGAAGAGTTAAAAGGGAAAGCATATCATAAGGGAGATGAATCCGGCGTGGGCCTTTATGACGCGAATGATATTACGGAACAGAAAATGGAGGATTTATTTGCATACATGGAGGCGGGATATCCGGTCTTGGTGGAGGATAACTGTTTTCGGAAAGGGACGGCCCAGAGAGCCCTGGCGGATGACGTCAACACCAAATATATCGAGGAGGAAACTTTCATGTACCGTTTCTTAAGCGGTGCAGTTTCGGATGAGAGGTTAAAGGAACGGATTTACACGGTTTCCGATGCTGTCTCCAGTCCAATGTTTATGGCGTTGCTTAAGGCCGAGAAGCCGAAGGTGGAACTTCTTTCTCCGGATGGCGGGGAAGCGGACAAGGTGCAGCGTTTACAGCCTGATAAAAAAGGCGGCTGTTATGGCAGTATTGCCTATGAGGTAAAAAATAACAGGGGCGGGGAGTATACGCAAGACGTGTCCGTAAATCTGTACGTTGACATAAACTATGACGGAATATTTGGACAGGAAGAACTTTGGGAATCCGTTGACGAAGACAATGTAATATATGTTGCATTTGAAAGTATAGGAGCGGGTATACTGCCTTTTAAGCTGGAGGTTACAGATGTTGGGAACCGGTTTAAGCGGGACAGTGTGCAGGGATATTTTGAGGTGGAGAACGCTTACACAGAAGAAATAAAAGTTTTGCAGGTTACGGAGGAGAGGGAAAATTCCGACGTTAATTTGCAGGAGATGTTTGAACGTCATGAAAATTCTGTGCTGGCATACTATCTGCGCGGTATCCAGGAGATTGCCAACGTGTCTTTGCAGTTTGAGACAGTTGGGGCCAAGGAGCTTGCGAGCAGACTGGAAGAGAATGCCGGGTATCTTTCGGCGTGGGACGTGGTGGTGCTTACGATGGACAATGCCGTCACCGTCGATACGGTGACAGCCGCCATTACAAACTATGTCGGGGAGGGGCGGAGCCTGCTTGTGTGCAGCCAGGATGGTGACGGCAACAGGATGGGACTTGGCGCCGGACTGTTGGGACAGGCGGCAGAAAGCCGGACTTATGTAAGCCTTGGGATGGACGGTGCGTCAGGTTATTACCGTTATGCCGGGCTTACGCCCGATATGTTTGGGCCTCGGACAGCCTTGCAGTGTGAACAGGTCAATGAGGGGAGCATTGCTTATTATCCGTACCGTATGGAAGAGAAGGTATTTTCCTTTGGTGGGCAGAGCGCACTGCGGGCGGCGGATTACCTGCTTGCGTGTGGGACGCTTAAGGAGGACAAGGAGGGAGCCTGTGTGACGGCCTGGTATACCTTTGGCGGTACACAGGATTCGGCTTACGGTATTTCACCACGGGATGTCCGTAACAATTATTATTGTTATAGTAAAGGAAACGTGGTTTGGTTAGGCCAGGCGCATTATCCGTACACATATGATACACAAAACAATCAGGCGCCAGACGGGGCGGAGGGGAGCAGCGAGTGTATGCTTTTTGCAAATGCCCTGATGGCGGCGTACCGTGCAGGCGTGCATGGCCCGGATGTGGCTGTGGTATCGGGATTTGCGTCGGATTCTGCGCGGATACAGAGCATATCTGTGCCCTTTGACCAGGAATGGAGCAATATGCCGGACGATACACCGGGTATACTGGACAGTACCGTGGATGTCTATTTTCGGTTCGCGGAGGGCAACATTGCCATGGATAAGGATACGGAAATACGTTTTTATTATGAAGACCCGGAAGGAACGGAGACTGACTTAGGCGGCAGGAAAGTCAAGGCTACGCCCTTTGAATCCGGTTTGTGGACGGTGCAGGATAATCAGTTGGCAGAGGCATACGAAGGAAGCCTACAGACGGGAAAGACATACCAGATACAGGCTCCGGTGGTGGCGCTTAGGACGAATGAGGGGATGGATAATGCGGATATCTATGTGGTCTTGATATCGGATATCAAGCGAGGCGGCAGAACATACCAGGTGACTGGCGCGGGTCAGGTGTCTTTGACCCGGACGCGGCTTTTCCGGCTGGAATAGTGCGGTTCGTTTCACATTTTTTTAACGTTTTCCCTCTTGTCAGCATAAAAAATTTAGTGTATAGTGATTCACGTTAATAGAGCAAACAAGAAACAGGGGAATATGCTATGGCAAAGTATTTGGTAATCGTGGAATCACCTGCCAAGGTGAAAACCATTAAGAAATTCCTGGGCGCAAATTATGAGGTCGCTGCCAGTAACGGGCACGTGCGGGATTTGCCCCGCAGCGTGTTGGGTATCGATGTGGAGCATGATTTCGAGCCTAAATATATTACGATTAGGGGCAAAGGCGATATCCTGGCGAATTTGCGCAAGGAAGTGAAGAAGGCCGAGAAAGTGTATCTTGCAACGGACCCTGACCGTGAAGGGGAAGCCATTTCATGGCATCTGCTTGCGGCGTTGAAGTTGGAGAATAAGAAGGTTTACCGTATTGCTTTCAACGAAATTACCAAAACGGCGGTCAAAGAGTCCCTGAAACATGCCAGGGAAATCAACATGGATTTGGTAGATGCACAGCAGGCGCGCCGTTGCCTGGACCGCATGGTGGGTTATAAAATTTCACCGGTATTGTGGGCGAAGGTTAAGCGGGGGTTGAGTGCAGGACGCGTGCAGTCTGTGGCGCTGCGTATTATCTGTGACAGGGAAGACGAAATCAATGCTTTTATTCCGGAAGAGTATTGGACGTTGGACGCCTCTTTTTCCGTGGAGGGTGAAAAGAAACCGATGCTCGCCAAATATTACGGGACGGTTGACGAGAGGAAGACTATCGGTTCCAGGGAAGAGCTGGAGGAAATCAAGGGACTGTTAGACAAGGCCGAGTACCATGTGGCTTCGGTGAAGAACAGCGAGCGGGTGAAGAAAGCGCCGCTGCCTTTTACCACTTCCACTTTGCAGCAGGAGGCGAGCAAGGTGCTGAATTTCTCCACCCAAAAGACTATGCGGTTGGCACAGCAGTTGTATGAGGGCATCGATATTAAAGGTAACGGTACGGTGGGTATTATCACATATCTGCGTACGGACTCCACAAGGGTGTCCGAGGAGGCGGAGACGGCGGCGAGAGCCTTTATCAAAGAAAAGTTTGGCGATGAGTATGCCGCAGGTACGGAACAGGAGAGGAAGAGCAGCCAGAAGATACAGGATGCCCATGAGGCAATCCGGCCCACCGATATCGGAAGGATGCCGCTTGAGATAAAAGAGTCCCTCTCCAGGGACCAGTTCAGGCTTTATCAGCTTATTTGGAAAAGATTTGTGGCAAGCCGTATGGCGCCCGCTGTGTACGAGACGACTTCGGTAAAGATTGACGCGGCAGGCCAGCGGTTTAGCGTGGCTGCGTCCAAGGTTAAATTTGACGGTTTTATGAGCGTTTATACCGAGGATGATGAGAAGGAAGAAAACAATACGCTGATGCGTGGAATTACAAGCGATACCAAACTTTCATTGCTTGGGCTGGATGAAAAGCAGCATTTTACGCAGCCATCCCCCCATTATACGGAGGCATCCCTTGTGCGTGCCATGGAAGAGTTAGGAATTGGACGTCCGAGTACCTATGCGCCCACGATTACCACAATCCTTGCCAGGCGTTATATTGTCAAGGAGAACAAGAACCTCTATGTGACGGAACTTGGGGAAGTGGTGAACAACATGATGAAGGAAGCATTTCCTTCTATTGTAGATGTGAATTTTACTGCAACGATGGAGGCGCTTTTGGATGGCGTGGAAGAGGGGAATGTGAAGTGGAAGACCGTAGTGGAGAACTTCTATCCGGATTTGGCGCAGGCGGTGGAGAAAGCGGAGAAAGAGCTTGACGAGGTAGAAATCGCCGATGAGTTGTCAGACGAGTTTTGTGATGTCTGCGGCAGGCAGATGGTGATTAAGTATGGTCCCCACGGCAGGTTCTTGGCATGTCCCGGATTCCCGGAGTGCCGCAACACCAAGCCTTACTTTGAGAAAATCGGTGTGGAATGCCCGAAATGCGGTAAGGATATCGTGTTAAAGAAGACAAAGAAAGGTAGAAAATACTACGGCTGTATCGACAATCCGGAATGTGATTTTATGGTATGGCAAAGACCTGTGGCGGATAAATGTGACAGATGCGGCTCCATATTGCTGCAAAAGGGCAATAAACTGGTGTGCTCCGACGAAAACTGTGGATTCATCAAAGATGCGCCGAAAGTGGAAGTGCAATAAAGAAGCTGTCCATGCATATAATATTATGTACAGACGGCGGGTGTCAGAAAATTCCGCATGAGCATTTGGAATTGTGGGCAAACTGAATAAAATGTTCTGAAAATACATTGAAATTGTCCGAATATTGTGATAAAATCACATTATACGGGATTCTGTAGCTTTTTGCGAAAATAGTGATTGCATATTTCAATGAAATTTTAAGGAGCATAATTCATGGGCAGCGTTCAATTGTTGGATAAGACAAGAAAAATCGGCAAACTGTTACACAATAACAATTCGGGGAAGGTTGTTTTCAACGATATCTGCGATGTGCTTAAGGACATACTCGATTCCAATGTCCTGGTAATCAGCCGGAAAGGTAAAGTGCTTGGCATTGGGGATTTGGACAGTGTGGAATCTATTACGGAACTGATTGTGGGCCATGTAGGCGGTTTCATTGACCCTATGCTGAATGAGAGACTTCTGGGCGTACTGTCCACGAAGGAGAATGTAAATCTGGAAACACTAGGCTTCGAAAATATTGACACGAAAAAATTTCAGGCTGTGATTGCCCCGATTGAGATATCGGGGGAACGTTTGGGAACATTATTCTTATATAAATGCGGCTCGCAGTACGATATTGACGATATTATCCTGTGTGAGTACGGCACCACAGTGGTAGGGCTTGAGATGCTGCGTGCGGTGAGCGAAGAGAGCGCGGAGGAGAACCGTAAGATTGCTGTGGTGAAATCCGCAATCAGTACGTTATCTTTCTCTGAGATGGAGGCGATAACCCACATTTTTGACGAGTTGGGTGGTATGGAGGGTATACTGGTAGCGAGTAAGATTGCGGATAAAGTAGGGATTACCCGTTCCGTTATCGTTAATGCGCTGCGCAAGTTCGAGAGCGCAGGTGTCATCGAATCGCGTTCTTCCGGTATGAAAGGGACGTATATCAAGGTGCTTAACGATGTGGTTTTCGATGAGGTGGAGAAGCTGAAAGAACAAGGAAGATATTGAGAGGTTACAGAAGAAAACAGGATAAGGATGCCAGCGGCACGGAGGCCGGGGTGGGCAGGCTGGAGGGAGTTGGCAGGCAGATGTTATGGCAGGTAAAAGGATTTACGCACTGGAGGAGTTATGCAGTTGGTAAATCCTTTTTCGGTGTTTTTATGTCTTAGAATTGGGAATTTGTGAAAATGAATCGAAAAACCTTGTTTTTTTTCTTAAAATATTTATAATGGAATATGGATTCTATTATAGTAGGAGGGGTATGGTTTTATGAGTATGTTGGCAAATACAAATGCGTATGATTATATCAATGTACTGGACAAGGCGGCGGACGCGGCATACATCCGTAATGAAGTTCTCTCGAACAATCTTTCAAATGCCAATACACCAGGATATAAGAGGCAGGAAGTGAATTTTGAGACGCAGCTTGCCAAGGCGTTGCGCAGTTCCAGATACAGGAGTATGGACGCAAAGGTTGCGGATTTGAAAGTTAACCGGCTGAAACCTATTACATATACGGATTATTCAGGTTTCTCTTACCGTATTGACGGCAATAATGTAGACCCGGATACGGAAGGGGCATACCTGGCTAAGAACCAGATAGTATACAGAGGGTTGGAGTTGGCCATAAACCAGGAATTTAAGAATTTGCAGGCAGTCATGAAGTAGGCGTATGAGATAAGGAGATAAGACTATGGGAATGTTTACGGCTTTTGATATCAATGCCAGCGGTATGACGGCGGAGCGTTTCCGCATGGATATCATATCACAGAATATGGCGAACACAAATACGACCCGTACAGAAGACGGTACGCCGTACCGCAGGAAAGTTGTCGTGTTTGAGGAGAAAAATTCTCAGACACCTTTTCATCAGGTGCTTAACCGTGCTACGGACAGATATTCCGGTACGGGTGTCAAAGTGTCGGGCGTTTATGAGGATACTTGGACGGAGGGTAATATGGTCTATGACCCTTCCCACCCGGATGCGGACGAGAACGGATATGTGCATTATCCGAATGTCACCACGATTACGGAGATGACGAACTTGATTGATGCCAGCCGTGGATATCAGGCGAATGCCACGGCGTTTGAAGCAAGTAAGAATATTGCATCTACAGGGCTGAGCCTGCTGAATGGTTAATCGCAGGCCAGTCGCCGCCCTATGGCGGCATGGAGTTAAGATAAGGGTTGAGTAAGAAAAGTAATATATATAAAGTGTTCTTATATGGAGGGAGAAAGAAAGATGGCTTTAGATATTACAGAGCTTTATAACGTGTCTTCTGGGGCAGTGAGGGAAGCGGCGAAAATCGCACCGACTAACAGGACTGATACATATGAAGACTTGGGGTTTGACAATTTATTACACACCGCGATAGAGAATCTTGCTACAACGAACAACTATCTGTCAGATGCGGAGAATGAAGAGATTAAGTGGGCGCTCGGTGAGACCGAGAATACACATGATTTGGGCGTTGCCCTGCAGAAGGCATCTACAGCGCTACAATATACGGTCGCAATCAGGGATAGACTTTTGGATGCATATAAAGAACTTATCCAGATGCAGGTATAGTTATGTGTCTGGGGAGAAGTGGGCATTTGTGTGTATTAGGGACCGAAGGAGAATAAATTGCTGTGGATAAATTGTTAGAGAAATTAAGAGAATTTGGAAATCGAATATTAGAATGGTGGAATCGGTTCACGGCGAAGCAGAAGACATTAATTATTGTCGGTGTGTCTGCGCTCATCTTGGGGATTGTGATTGTCGTATCGATACTGAATCAGCCCCAGTATGTGCTGTTGCGGGAGTGCGAGACTACGGCGGAGGCGGCGGAAGTAAGGGACCTGCTTCAAGGAGAGAGCATGACTTTTACCGTTTCGGATGACGGGCTTGTCATTAAGATACTCAAGGAACAACTGTCCGACGCGAATCTGCTTTTGGGTGCCAATAATATCAAGGCTGCCAGTTACGGAATCGATAATGTCACGGACGGAAGCTTTTCCACCACGGAATCGGATAAGCAGAAGAAATATATCGTATATTTGGAAAAATCCTTGGAGCATGATTTCCTGAGCAAGTTTACGGCAGTCAAGAGCGCCAGTGTGAAGCTGAATATTCCGGAGAATGACGGTACGCTTATTTCCACGGAGGAAGAAGCCTATGCGTGGGTACTTTTGGAACTTAAGGATGAGTTCAGTCCGGACAGCGCGGCTTATCTTGCACGTGCGATTGCCACTGCCATCGGCAATACGACTACGAACAATATCGTCATCATGGACGCAGAGGGTAATATGCTCTTTACGGGGGACGATAATTATACGGTATCCGGCACCGCGAACGCGCAGCTTTCAGTAAAGGCGGAAGCCGAGAAGAAGATGATTAACGAAGTGCGTAAGGTATTGCTTGGCACGAAAGAATTTGACAACGTAGAAGTGGCGACCAATCTGGTAGTAGATTTTTCTACTACAGATACGACAAGGCATAATTACACACCGGCAGACGGACAGAACCAGGGTGTATTAAGTCATGAGGATATTTTCAACTCGGAGAATACGAGCAATGTGGGCGGTATACCCGGTACGGATTCCAATGACGACGACACTACATATGTACTGGAAGACAATGGAGCCTCCAGTTCTACCCAGTCCGAGGAATCCAGGGATTATCTGCCGAATGAGGAGATTACGACCATCAGCACACCGGGTGGGGTGATTAATTATGGTGAATCTTCCTTGGCGGCCTCCTTGATTAAATATAACATTATCCGCGAGGAAGATGTGAGAACGCAGGGTGGCCTTGAAGGCGTTACTTGGGAAGAATATAAACTGGCCAATGCGGAGCGCACGAAAATGGATGTGGAGGAAGATTTCTATACGGCAGTTTCCAATGCCACCGGTATTTCGTCGGGGAGCATTACTTTGGTAGCATACAGTGAGAATCTTTTCTTCGATGCAGAGGGCTCTAGCATTACGGCAACGGATATTCTGCAGATTGTACTAATCATTGTGATTCTGGCGCTTTTAGCTTTCGTTGTGCTCAGGAGTATGCGTGGAGAGAAGCACGAGGAAGAAGAGGAAGAGCTGGCAGTGGAGAATCTGCTGCAGTCTACGCCTGAGGGACAGTTAGAGGATATCATGCTTGAGAATGAGAGCGAAGAGCGGAAGCTGATTAATAAATTTGTGGAAGAAAATCCGGAAGCGGCAGCCAATTTGCTGCGCAACTGGCTGAATGAGGATTGGGGGTAGGAAGGACCAATGGCGAAGGCGGTAGAAGAGAAGGTTGGCGGCGGTCTTCAGAAAGCAGCGGTCTTGTTAATTGCACTGGGGCCGGAAAAATCCGCGTCGATTTTTAAACATTTAAAAGAAGAAGAAATAGAAGAGCTGACTTTGGAGATTGCGAATACCAGGAATATTACGCCTAATATGAAGGATGAGGTAATCAACGAATTTTACCAGATATGCCTGGCACAGCAGTATATCGCAGAAGGCGGTATCAATTATGCCAAGGAACTTCTGGAGAAGTCTTTTGGTTCCGAGAAGGCGTTGGATGTAATCGGCAAACTGACAGCATCTTTGCAGGTAAAGCCTTTCGAGTTTGTCAGAAAGACAGATGCGTCACAGCTTTTGAACTTTATCCAGGATGAGCATCCGCAGACGATTGCGCTGATTCTTTCCTATCTGTCGGCGGCTCAGTCTGCACTTATCCTTTCGGCGCTTCCGCCGGATAGGCAGGCTGACGTGGCAAGGCGTATTGCTGTTATGGACAGAACCAGTCCTGATGTGATTAAGGAAGTGGAGAAAGTGTTGGAGTCAAAGCTTGCATCTTTGGTAAACCAGGATTACACGATTATCGGTGGCGTGGATGCGGTCGTAGAGATTTTGAATACGGTAGACCGTGGTACAGAGAAACATATCATGGAGACGTTGGAAATCGAAGAGCCGGAACTGGCAGACGAAATCAGAAAGAAGATGTTCGTGTTCGAGGACATTCTGCTTCTGGACGACAGGGCGATTCAGCGTGTGCTGCGTGATGTCGACAACGGAGATTTGGCGATTGCCATGAAGGGCTCCAATGAAGAAGTACAGAATGCGATTTTCAATAATATGTCTAAGCGTCTGAGCGCTATGATTAAGGAAGATATGGAATTTATGGGTCCGGTCCGTATGAAGGACGTAGAAGAGGCGCAGCAGAAGATTGTAAATATTATCAGAAAACTGGAAGACTCTGCAGAAATTGTTATCTCCAGAGGCGGAGGTGACGAAATCATTGTCTAGGAATTTGTATAAAGCAAGTTGGGTTGTGGTAACTGATAATGATAAATGTGTGATTGACAGCAATTCTCTTATAGAGCGTCGGATTGAGGAGCTTGAAGAACTCAGGCAGGCACGGCTGAATGCGTCGGCAAGATATGACGACGGCGAGGAGGGAGAAGCTGAGTTTGTAAGCGGACTTGGCGGGGAAGAGATTGACGCTCTTCTCACTGATTCCGAGGAGAATGGGGCAGGCGGGATTATTAAGGGCACGCCTCCTAAGGAGCAGGCTCCCGACCTGGAAGAAGTAAAAGCACAGGCGCAACAAATGATTGATGATGCGCAGGCCAGAGTCGGCGAGATTATGGAATCGGCGCGTAAGGAAATAGATATACAGCGCAGGAAAGCCTTGGAAGATGCAGACAGACAGGGATATGATGAAGGCTATAAGCGTGGTTTTGCGGAAGCGGACAGCATGAAGCGTGCATTGGAGGAAGAGAAGCACCGTCTGGAAGAAGAATATGACCGGGTAATTGAGGAATTGGAGCCAAGGTTTATTGACACAATCACCGAGATATACAGTCATATTTTTGGCACGGTACTGGCAGACAATAGAGATATCCTGGTGCATTTGATTGACTCTACTTTAAGAAGGGTGGAGAGCAGCAGGACTTTTATTGTCCATGTTTCTAAGGAAGACTATCCTTATGTTAATATCCAGAAGCAGACTCTTTCAGAAGGTGCGACGGCAGGTAAGGGTACGATAGAGATTATCGAAGACATCGCTTTAGGTCAAGGAGCTTGCCTGATAGAGACGGACGGCGGCATTTTTGATTGCGGTGTAGATACGCAGCTACAGGAGCTGACTAATAAATTGCGGGTGTTATCTTTTGAAAAATCCAACCATTGATTTTATGAAATACAGTAAAATATCGGATGACGTATTCTTTAGGAAGAAGGGAAGGGTGGAGAACGTTGTCGGACTGACCATCGAATCTGCAGGGCCGGAAGCCAAGCTGGGTGATTTGTGCAGGATTTATCCGGCAGAGGAGGAGTATGAGCCGATTATGGCGGAGGTGGTCGGTTTTAAAGAACGCAAGACGCTGCTTATGCCCTGCGGCAAGACGGACGGCATAGGTTTGGGATGTATCGTGGAGAATACAGGAGAGCCTTTGACTGTGCCTGTGAGCAATCATTTGCTTGGCAAAGTGTTAGATGGTCTTGGCAGGCTTAACGGTGAGTATATGCCTGGCACGTCTTACAGTGTCGAGGCTCCTCCGCCAGACGCCATGAGCCGTAAGATTATCGAGGAGGTGCTTCCTCTTGGTGTGAAGGCCATCGACGGTATGATGACGGTGGGGAAGGGACAGCGTATCGGTATCTTTGCCGGTTCCGGTGTGGGTAAATCTACATTGATGGGAATGTTTGCGCGTAATACCAAGGCGGATATCAATGTGATTGCACTTATCGGTGAGCGTGGCAGAGAGGTGCGTGAGTTCATAGAAAGAGACTTGGGCGAGGAAGGCATGAAACGTTCGGTGGTGGTGGTTGCCACTTCCGACAAGGCGGCGCTTGAGAGAAATAAGGCGGCCAAGACTGCTACCGCCATCGCTGAGTACTTCAGGGACCAGGGTAAGGATGTGCTTCTTATGATGGATTCTTTGACACGTTTCTCCATGGCACAAAGGGAGATTGGTCTTGCCAGCGGAGAACCTCCCGTATCCAGAGGATATCCGCCAAGCGTCTATTCGGAGATGCCTAAGCTTTTGGAGAGGGCTGGGTGTGCCAGCAGAGGCTCAATTACGGGATTATACACGGTGTTGGTGGATGGCGATGACATGAACGAGCCGATTACGGACACGGCCAGAAGTATTTTGGATGGGCATATTATGTTAAACCGTAAGTTGGCGCATCAGAACCATTATCCGGCGATAGATGTACTGCAGAGTATTTCCCGATGCATGTCGCAGATTGTGGACAAAGAGCATAAGGTACTCGCCGGGCAGCTTAAGAATGTTCTGGCAACTTATAATGAGGCGGAAGATTTGATTAATATCGGCGCCTATAAGAGCGGCAGCAACCCGAAGATTGATTATGCGATTGCCAAGATAGATGCTGTGAACGAATTTCTTCTTCAGGATGTGAATGAGAAGTTCGATTACGAACAGGCGGTTGACATGTTGCGGGAGCTTTTTGCAGAATAAGGGGTAATCTGACATGGCGAAGTTTACATACAGAATGCAGAGTATCCTGAATATCCAATACCAGTTGGAAACACAGGCCAAGATGGAGCTTGGCAGGGCACAGATGAGGCTGATGGAGGAGGAAGAGAAGCTGCAGAGGCTGATTGACAGAAAAGAAGCCTATCTGGAAGAGGGCAGGAAGATGCGCAGTGACAAGCTGCATGTCAATGACCTGAAAGATAATAGGAATGCCATGTTAATCATGGATGAGATGATAGAAGCGCAGAGGGGCCAGGTCGCGCTGGCACAGAAGACGGTGGAGGCGGCAAGGCTTAAGCTGCAGGAAGTCATGCAGGAACGTAAGATGCATGAAAAGCTCAAGGAGAAGGCGTTTGAGCAGTTCATGAGTGAGGAGAACGCTGCGGAAGGGAAAGCGGTGGACGAACTTACCAGTTATACTTACGGACAGCGTGGAAAAGGGGAGTAAGAATGGCAGACGAACTTTTGAATGCCGGGGTGGATGCCAAGGCAGAAAAAAAGAGACTTAAGGAAGAACGCAAAAAGATAAAGAACGAGCAGAAAGCACAGAAGAAGGAAGCAAAGCAGCGGGCGAAGGAGATTTCCGCCCAGGAGGCGCAACTTTCCGAGGACGAGGAGGCAGGCGGTATTTCCGTCGCTTTAGTAACGATTGTTATTGTAATTATCTGGCTTGCCATCTTGTGTCTGTTGATTAAATTGGATGTAGGCGGGTTTGGTTCAGGCGTGCTTGCGCCTGTGTTAAAGGATGTTCCGGTAGTCAATAAAATTCTTCCTGCGGAATCGGTGGTAACCACGGATGACGAGGAGGCTTACGGCGGTTATACGAGTCTGCGCGAGGCGGTGGATTATATCAGAGAACTGGAACTTGAGCTTGAGCGCGCCCAGTCTGCTAACAATTCGGATTCCGAGGAGATGGAGCAGCTCTATGCGGAGATAGACCGGCTTAAGACGTTTGAGAGCGCCCAGGTTGAGTTTGAGCGCATTAAGACGGAATTTTATGAAGAAGTCGTATATGCTGACAAGGGGCCCGGGGCTGAGGCGTATCAGAAATATTACGAGACAATGGACCCGGCTACGGCGGAGTATTTATACAAGCAAGTGGTAGAACAGATAGAGGCAGACAAGGAAATACAGGATTATGCGCAGGCTTATTCTGAGATGAAACCTAAGGAGGCGGCGGCTATTTTTGAGAGCATGACAGACGATTTGGACCTTGCCGCGAAGATTCTTTATCAGATGAGTGCGGAAGCACGTGGAAAAATATTAGGCGTTATGGATTCTGAGACGGCGGCGCGGCTGACGCGTATCATGGACCCGGATTCATAAATACGTTAGTTTTAATGTGGTTTCTGATTGTCAGGAACCACATGAAACATACCAGATGTAGTATGGCAGGGTGGCCTGACAACAGTTTACAGGGAATGGGTTCAGAAATCTATTAAAAAGACGATATATACTGTAGCAGGAAATATGCCGGCTTGATGGTTGTGACCTGCTCATTATATATAAATGCCATAAGGCGTGTACATTGATAATTAAAGAAAGGAGGAGAGAGTATGACTGTAAAGAGTGTGAATGCCTTGTTTGCTACCGGGGCAGTCCAGGCGGCAAACCAGACGGGACAGGCGACGAAACAGGACGAATCTGTAAGCACGAGTTTTGGCCAGGTGATGAACAAAGTAAACAGCAGCATTACAAACCTGAAATCAGAATTGGCCGGTGCAGCACCAACAGCCAGTCAGGCAGGCACAGCGGTAGATGCAGTCCAGAAAGACCAGACTGTACAGGAGGCAGATAAACAGCCGGCTGTAGATTCAGGTAAAACCGAGGATACGATGCAGCAGGATAACAGCGGCAAAGTCATCAAGGATACCGGTAAAGAGGAAGCTGTGGAAGAGACAGAGAAATCGGCGGAGCAGTTGGTGGAGGATATTGCCGAAGAGATGGGTGTGACGCCGGAAGAAGTGGAAGAGGCCATGGCGGTATTAGGGCTGACGGCAGTGGAATTGTTCGATGTGGATAACCTGAAACAGCTTTTATTGCAGATATCGGGCAGTACCGATGAACTTGCTCTGGTGACGGATGCGGGGTTGTATGACCATCTGCAGAATCTTGTCACATTAGTAGAAGAGAACCTTGGGAATCTGAAGGAAGAGTTGGGGATGTCTGACGAGGAGTTAAATGCTTTGTTAGAGCAGATAGTTTCCGAGAGCAGCCTGACAGGCGAAGAGGGTATAGGCCCGGTTCAGAATAATTTGGAAGCGCCGGAAGAGAGTTTGGAGGGTATGAAGGACTACACAGTTTCCGTCCGGAAAAACGGCGAGACAGTTCAGGTGAAAGTAACTGTAGATGATGCCAGTGGCAGTAAAAGCATGACGGAAGAGGTGACGGACACTCCGAAAGAGGAAGTTCAGGTAAGCAGTAAGGCCCAGGAGAAAAATGCATCCGCAGATAGCGGAAAGGGAGAAAACCATAACGCTGGCAACGCTTTTATGCAAATGCTTGACAAACAGGCAGAGGTGAGTGAGGCGCCGGCGCCTGTAAACGAAGGATATCAGTCGGCACAGACGCAGGAAATTATGGACCAGATTATGGAGTACATGAAAATCAACCTGAAGGCTGAATCACAGCATATGGAAATGCAGCTTCATCCTGCAAGCCTTGGGACAGTCAATGTGCAGATTGCGGCCAAAGACGGGGCGATTACGGCGCATTTTACAACCCAGAACGAGACGGTGCGAGCGGTCATTGAGACACAGCTAATTCAGCTTAAGAATCAGTTTGAGGAACAGGGAATCAAGGTTGATGCGGTGGAAGTTACGGTTGCCAACCATGAATATGGGCAACAACAGTTTTCCCAGGAACAGGCAGACGGAAAACAGAAGCAGGGCAAAACCGCAAAAGGTATGAGAAGAATCAACTTGGATGAGCTTGACGGTGAAGAAGACCTTGCCCCGATGGAAGAGTCAGAGCGGATTGCGGTGGAAATGATGCAGGCAAACGGCAGCACCGTAGATTACACGGCATAACAAGAATTACAGCAAGTTAATTGGCCGTTAGCAAAATCAAAGAAAGGAGAGACTACATGGGCGTAGTACAAGAAGTAAAAGACGGCAAGTTCGTCGAGCAGCAGACAGCAGCTTCCTTAGCGAAGAAAAATGAAAAGAAGACAGGTTCCAACTTGGATAAAGACGCGTTTCTACAGCTTTTAGTAGCGCAGATGAAATACCAGGACCCTTTGGAGCCCACATCCAATACAGAGTATATTTCACAGTTTGCAACTTTCTCCGAATTGGAACAGATGCAGAACATGAGCGCTACGTTGGAATTGTCCAGGGCATCCAGTTTAGTAGGCCAGACCGTCCTGATGAAGGTTACGGACAGTGCGGGCAGAACGACTCAGGTACAGGGCAATGTGGATTATGTGGTATACGAGAATGGTAAGGCTTACTTATCCATTGGCGGAGAATTGTATTCCCTGGATGATTTGGATAAGGTGGCGGATGAAAAGTATCTGGATGCATATGCGCTTGCGGCAGAGTTTGTGGATATCTACAGAAAGCTTCCTGAAATCGGGCTTCTGACAGACGCTGACAGGGAGAAGGTAGACAGACTGAAAGAGATTTATGACAGTATGGACGATTATCAGAAGAGCTTCCTTACAGACGATTATATCGACGGTATGAAGGAATACGTCAAGAGGATGGAAGAAATTACCCCAAATACGGACGGTGACGACGGAGATGAAGGTGATGAAGGTAATACAGAGCCGCCGGAGGGAGATTCCGACTCAGAATAGCCGCCGGAGGCGGCAGTAGCTATCTCAAGGAGGAGAGAATATGAAGATTCAAGGCAATCAATTCCTTTCTATAGAGCAGTTGCAGCACCAGTATTTGAGTGCAGGCAGACAAAAAACGCAGGAGGCGGGAGCACAAGCGCCGAGTTTTCAGGATATCTTATCCGGTAAGACGGACGGTATCAGTAAAGAAGGTGAAGTAAAATTCTCCAAACACGCGGCAAACCGGCTGATTGACAGGAAGATTGAACTGACTAAAGAGCAGGTGGAGCGCCTGAATATGGGGGCGGCCAAAGCGGAAGCGAAAGGGATTAACGAATCGTTGGTTATCGTGGATTCGTTGGCATTTATCGTGAATGTGCCAAACCAGACGGTCATCACGGCCATGGAACAGACAGAAACCAACGAAAACGTATTTACTAATATTGACGGAGCCGTGATTATTTAGCCGGACCTTTATGGAGGCTGATGCCCCGGAATGACAGAAACGGGCAGATGAAGATGCTGCTTTAAGCAATGTCGGAAGAAATCGCTTTCATGCGATTTCTTCACGGTTTCTTTTCAAGACAGATTAAGGAGGTCATATCACTATGATGAGATCATTGTTCTCTGGTGTGGCAGGTCTTAAGACCCATCAGACCAGAATGGACGTTATCGGTAATAATATTGCAAACGTTAACACAACGGCATACAAATCACAGAACATGGTATTTAGCGATTTGCTGTACCAGACAACCCAGGCGGCGTCCGGTGCAAACGATTCTACAGGACGCGGTGGTATCAACCCCAGGCAGATTGGTCTGGGTGCGAAGACAGGCGCTATTTCCACAGCAATTACTTCCCAGGGTTCTGCACAGTCTACCAACAATCCGTGGGATATCATGATTGAGGGCGAGTCCTTCTTCGTGGTAAGCGACGGTTCCCAGAACTTCTTTACAAGGGACGGTTCCTTCACCGTGGACGGCGCGGGTAATTTGGTTATGGCGAACACCGGTTACACGGTTATGGGATGGCAGGTAGACCCGGAGACAGGAGATATCAAGCAGGACGTGGTATCTGCCCTGACGGTTATGCATAAGAGCAATTTGGAATCTCCGCCGGAGGCAACCAGCCTGGCCTATGTGACGGGTATTCTGGATAAGCATGACCCTTCGATTAACAGCACGGCCGGTGCGGTACGTACATTGATTTTCTTCGACGCACAGGGCTATAAGTATACGGCGAAGTTTAGTTTCCACGGTACGGGCAGCGATGATGAATTCCGTGTACAGCTCGATGATATCATTGACGACAGCGGTGTATCCCTGGTGAAAAAGTACGGACTGAGTAATATCGAGCAGATTGCGACATTCGGAGAAACTGCGAATAAGGTGACGACACAGAAATACAATATGGTGTCTGGTGTGACCTACACGGCAGACGGGAAGTTCTCCGTGAATAAGACTTTGGAAAATATTTTGAAAGATTACAGCAACAATGCCATGATGGTAGCCGCCGGCAAAGACGGAATCAAGATTGTGGACCCCGCTGCGGCAGGAGACGTTGCGGCAGGTACGCCGGTTAAAGTAGAAGGTAATGTAACACTGACAAAAGACCAGTTGGAAAAGTCACCTTACAATTTGCTGTATGATTCCAAGACAAACAAATATTATATGAAGGATGCGGATAAGGCAGGCAAGGGGATGACAGAAGCAGAGTGGACGGCTCTGTTTGAAGGCCTGGAGGGCGTAGATAAAGGCAGCATCAAGGTTGCGGTCAACAATGATGAGGTTCAGGTTTCTTTTACCGCTACCTTCGATACACTGGAAGATGCTTATTTTGACGGCACCACAAACTTCGGCGTGGTGTTGGACCCGGCTGATGCTGATTTGGAAAATCAAGCGAAAATCTTATCCCAGGTATATGGCCTGGAGGCGGGGAACGGCAAGAGTTATGCGATTGACTGGATTGGAAATGACGGCGCTGCGCAGATTCAGATAACGGAGAACAATAAGGGTAACAGGCTTGTATTTGACCATGATACAGGTACATTCTCCTATATCGGGACACAGGGAAGCGATACGGCGACGCTTAACTTCAATCCTTCCGCATCCACCCTGGCAGGAGATATTGTCGACTTGAGCCAGTTCAACAACATTGAAATCGACTTTTCGTCTGTCAATAATTTCGGTAACGGTAAGAAATGTACACTGGAATACACAGCCGGTTCTATCGAGAGCAGTTCCATCGGCGCAGGACGTAAACCGGGAGAGCTGATTGGTATCGAGGTAGGGCAGGACGGTAGGATTACCGCATCTTATGACAACGGCCTTACGAAACTTCTTGGACAGATTGCGGTGGCGGAATTTGCCAACGCCTCCGGTCTTTCCAAGGCAGGGAATAACCTGTACACCGCGACTATGAACTCCGGTGAGTTCGATGGGGTAGGTAAGAACATTACAGAGAGCGGCGGTTCCATGACTTCCGGTGTATTGGAGATGAGTAATGTAGATTTGTCCTCCGAGTTTACGACGATGATTACCACACAGCGTGGTTTCCAGGCAAACAGCCGTATTATCACCACTTCTGATACACTGTTGGAGGAACTTGTAAACCTGAAGAGATAAATACTTTAGGATTCATCGGTATATTACAATGCATCATAGGAGGAACTTCCTGTTTCAGGAGGTTCCTCTTTTCAAGCCGTTCTTTATACGGATTTTTTTACTTTGGATGTTTTTATCATTATACGCTTCTTTTACATGGCAATTTTTGTCAGACTTTTTTGGGGCTTTTTTTTGCAGTTTTATAAGAAGTGTGGTAAAATATAAAAGTTCTATGATTTATATATTTATTTACATATTTACAACGTATACATTAGTTAAATGCAGGAGTGGTGCCATGATAGAAGTCACGAAGATTAATGGCGTGAAAGTTCTTGTAAATCCTGACTTGCTGGAGCTTGTCGAGGAGACGCCGGACACCGTTTTGTCTTTTACGACCGGGCGGAAAATAATTGTAAAAGAAAGTAGACAAGAAGTGAAAAATTTAGTAAAATCGTATAGAAAGGATATTTTTGCAGATTAGTGTAAATGGGTGATTACAGATGGATATAGCTTCAGTTATCGGTTTGGTAGTATGTTTTATCTTGATGGTCTTTGGTATGGTGTACGGCAAGGGATTTGACGTATTGTCAGGTTTCATGGATCCGCCGTCGGCACTGATTACTTTTGGTGGTTCTTTCATGTGTATACTTGCAAGTTATACACTGCCTGATTTCTTAGGCGGCCTTAAGAGTATTAAGTTGATTTTTAAGGTGTCAGCCTTGAATGTTCCCGAGATTATTCAGAAGATAATAGACCTTTCCAATGTTGCCCGTAAAGAGGGTCTGCTTTCTTTGGAAGAAGCGGCAGGGGAGATAGATGATGATTTCCTTAAGAAAGGAATTTTGCTTGTTGTGGACGGTACTGACCCGGAACTTGTGCGTGCAATTATGGAGACGGAGCTTGCCAGTGTGGAGAGCAGGCATAAAGATAAAATCGGTTTTTGGGATAATGTCGGAGCAATGGGTCCTGCGTGGGGTATGATTGGTACGCTGATTGGTCTGATTAACATGCTTAGGGACTTGTCGGATTTTGCTTCCATAGGACCGAATATGGCGGTCGCGCTTGTAACCACATTGTACGGGGCTGTCCTTGCAAACTGGATATGTGCACCGGTATCCGCGAAGCTGAAGGGTAAGAATGCGGAAGAGATGATGGTGAAAGAAATAGAGATTGAAGGCCTTCTGTCCATCCAGGCAGGTGAGAACCCACGTGTTATAGAAGAGAAGCTTAAGTCCTTCTTGGCGCCGGGTGACAGAACGGTTTCAGAGGATGAGCTCGGAGGTGAAGCGAATGGCTAACAGGAAGCCGGATGAGCCGCCGAAAGGCGCGCCTGCGTGGCAAACCACGTTTGGTGATTTGATGAACCTGTTGCTGTGTTTCTTCGTGCTTCTCTTTGCAATGTCTACGATTGACGAGGATAAGCAGGAACAGATTGCGGCATCTTTTAATCAGATGTTTTCCGTATTTGATGCGGGCGCTTCCGCAATTGGTGACGGTATGTTGATTAGTAACGGTGTGAGCCAGCTCAATGAGTTGGATGATTTCATCAACAGTACGGGTAAGATGGAATCGGGAGAAATCGTTGACGATGATGTGGCGAAAGTACAGGAACAAATGGAAGAGGCCCAGATGGAAGAATCTGAGGAACTTTCCGAGAAGATACAAGAAGCAATAGATGAAAAAGATATGGGGCGGGAAATTGATATCGAGATTACATCCCAGTATGTGCAGCTTACATTGAAGGGAGCGCTGCTTTTTGATTCGGGCAGCACTTTGCTGAAGGATGAAGCGAAGCCGGTATTGGACCAAGTTGGTGCGATTTTGGAACGGTATGCTGAAGGGACGATTGAGATTGAAGGACATACGGATAATGTTCCGATGTCCGGCGCTAAGTATTCGAATAATAACGAACTGAGTTCCGGACGTGCGCTGTCGGTGTTTGACTATCTTTTGTCAGTTACAAATTTGGACCCGGCGAAAGTCAAACATTCAGGCAGGGGAGAGTATGTACCTGTCGCGGATAATTCCACGGCAGAAGGAAGAACCCGGAACCGGAGAGTTGAAATTAAGATTTATAATTCGTTGAGTGCGTATTGATTGTGGGGTATGGGAATAGCGCTCGTAAGGGTCTGTTAAATGTTTTTTATGAAAATCCTTGATTTTCATAATGTGGATGGCCATGCGGCCTGCTGTCAGGCAGCGCCTTGAAAGATGGTAGTTTACCAAAACAATTTAGAAAGTGTATAAAGGAGAATGTTACAGTCATGAAGAAGAATCTGATTTCTGTTATCGTACTGGCATTATTAATCGTTAATATCGTTTTGACGGCTATTATGATGTTTAGTGTGGTGGGGAGTTCCAAGAAGACAGCGGCATTGGTAGATAATATTGCGACGGCGCTCAATTTGGAGCTTGAGGCAAGCGGCAATGGGGAAGATATGTCACAGCCGGATATTCCGATGTCTGAGATAGCAACATACGATATTTCAGAGAAGATGACGATGCCTTTGAAGCTAGATGAAGAAGGGCAGCCACATTTCTTCATTGCAACTATAACTTTATCTATGAATACAAAGGATAAAGGATATAAAACATATGGTGAAGGCTTAGAGGAACGTGAAAGCTTGATTAAGAGTGAAATTAATGATGTCTATAGCCAGTATACGTTGGACGAAGCCAGGAATAATCAGGAAGAGATTAAAGAAGAGATATTAAAACGTATTCAGGATATGTTCGATTCCGAGTTTATCTTTAATGTGGCGTTTAGCGATATTATGTATCAGTAATTCCTTAAATATGTGCCACAGGAGGTGAACTTTCGTGGGAGAGGTACTTTCTCAAAATGAGATTGACAATCTGCTCGCAGCGCTTAGCAGCGGTGAAATAGATGCAGATGATATGAGTAACAGCAGTGATAAGCAGGTGAAGAACTATGACTTTAAACGTCCTACAAAGTTCTCGAAAGAGCATCTGCGTACATTGGAAATAATATATGAGCATTATGGGCGGCTGTTATCAACAAGCCTTCCGATTTATCTCAGGAAGAATATACAGATTTCCGTAGCAAGTTCTGAGACGGTCATTTTTTCGGAGTTTACCAATGCCTTGTCAAATCCGGTTATTTTGGGCATTGTTAATTTCCAGCCGCTTGGCGGTACAATCATCATAGAGCTGGCGACGCAGCTTGGATATGCGATGATTGACAGGATGCTTGGCGGGGCGGGAGAGCCGCTTGACAAGAGCCGGGATTTTACGGAAATAGAGATGACTATCATTGAGAAGATGATGGTGGTATGTATGCAGCTTATGCGTGAGCCGTGGAAGAATGTTGTTGACCTTAATCCTATGATGGAGAGGATTGAGACGAATTCCCAGTTTGCCCAGGTGATTGCGCCTAATGACATGATTGCGATTGTTACATTGAATATGAAGATAGGAGATGTGGAAGGATTTATGAATATATGCCTTCCGTTCTTCACGCTTGAGTCAGTCATGGATAAATTGAATACCAAGTACTGGTATGCGAATATGCAGGAACAGAGAGAAGAAAACTTCGAGGAATATATCGAGGCGTTGATTAGAAGGGTAGATGTTCCGGTGAAGGCGGTGCTTGGAAGGACAAAAGTTGCCGTGAATGATTTTGTCAATATTCAAGTTGGGGATATTATACGGTTGGATACCGATGTAGAACATGATTTAAATGTATATGTTGGCAATATTAAAAAGTTCACCGCATTACCGGGCTCTAGCAAGGATAAATATGCTGTGAGAGTTACATCGGTAATTAGAGAGGGGGAGTAAAGGCATGGACGGAATGTTATCACAAGACGAAATAAATGCACTCTTAAGCGGTATGGATGCACCAAGCAGTGCTGCACCGGTAGAGCCGAAAGAACCTGAGGCGCCTGTCGCACCGTTGACACCTCCAACGCCGTCGGCAGGTGAAGATGTTGACAGCTCGCTTATGACGGATATGGAGAAAGACGCAATCGGTGAAGTGGCCAATATTAGTATGGGTTCTTCGGCGACTACATTGTTCTCGCTTGTTAACCGTAAGGTTAACATTACAACGCCGGTTGTTACATTAGCCAAATGGGAGAATGTGCTGGTTGAATATGAAAAACCGTGCGTGTTCATTCAAATAAAATATACGGTGGGTCTTGATGGCTCTAATATCCTGGTTTTAAAGGAGCATGATGTGAAGGTCATCACCGACCTTATGATGGGCGGCGATGGAAGCAATACGGATGGAGAGCTGGGAGAACTGCATTTGAGTGCAATCTCCGAGGCTATGAATCAGATGATGGGTTCTTCGGCCACATCGCTTTCCACCATGTTGGATAAGATGATTGATATTAGTCCGCCGGAGGCAAGCCTGGTTGATTTGACCGCATTCAAATCCGGTGGGGAAATTGCACCGTTTTTGGCAGGTACTTTTGTCAAAATCGCGTTCCGTATGCAGATAGATGATTTGGTTGATTCCACAATTATGCAGTTATATCCTATGGACTTTGCGAAAGAATTGTGCGATACTTTCTTAAAGAACCAATTAGGGGACAGTGCTTCAATGCCTGCAGCAGCACCACAGGCGGCACCTCAGGCAACGCTCCAAATGTCGGCGCCACAGGCAGCACCTCAGATGGCGCCACAACAGATGGATATGAATCAGATGGGAATGGGGATGCCACAGATGCAGATGATGCCGCAGATGGGAATGGGGATGCCACAGATGCAGATGATGCCGCAGATGGGAATGGGAATGCCACAGATGCAGATGGGTATGCAGCCGAATATGAATATACAGCCCGCACAGTTTCAAAATTTTTCCAATAATTTTAATCCTGCACAGACGCAGGAGAACATTGGGTTGATTAAGGATGTGCCTCTTGAGGTGACTGTAGAACTTGGAAGGACTTCCAAATCTATATCGGATATTCTGGATTTCTCGCCCGGAACGATTATAGAGTTGGATAAAATTGCCGGTGAGCCGATTGATGTATTGGTAAATGGTAAATTTGTGGCAAAAGGTGAAGTTGTTGTAATCGAAGAGAGCTTTGGTGTTCGGGTAACCGAAATTATCAAATAAAGAGTGATAGGAGAAGAAAGATGGCAAAAAATATTTTGATATGTGATGATGCAGCGTTCATGCGTATGATGATTAAGGACATCCTGACCAAGAATGGGTATAATGTGGCAGGTGAAGCCGAGAATGGCGCAAAAGCTGTTGAAAAGTATAATGAGTTAAAGCCTGACTTGGTATTGATGGATATCACGATGCCTGAGATGGATGGCATCCAGGCGCTTAAGAAGATTAAAGAGGCCGACCCGGGCGCAATGATTATTATGTGCTCTGCTATGGGTCAGCAGGCGATGGTTATTGAATCCATCCAGTCCGGTGCAAAAGACTTTATCGTTAAGCCATTCCAGGCAGACCGTGTGTTGGAGGCTGTTAAGAAGGTTGTTGGCTGATGATATCTGCCGTATCGGAGAGTGCTGATTCTTATATACAATTTATGACAGTGTTGATTCTTTTCCTGTTCGTATTACTAGTTACTTATTGGGTCACGAAATGGATGGCGGGATATCAGAAGGGTCAGACTGTTAGGGCCAATATGGAAATTTTGGAGACAATGCGGCTCTCCAATAATAAGTATGTTCAGATTGTCAGAGTTGGAAAGAAATATTTGGTAGTGGCAATCTGTAAGGATACTGTTACAATGTTAACAGAGATTCCTGAGCAGGATTTGATTATTTCGGGTGTAGATGAACCCAAAGCTCTTGGATTTAAGGATGTTTTGGAGAAAATCCAAAAAAAGAATTTTCTGGAAAAAAAAGATGGGCGAGACGAATGAAGAAATACTTTTCCGGATATTATTTGGCAAAATTAGTATGCCTGCTGTTATTGGCAGGCATATTGTGTCTTAGTCAGAAGACAACGGCGTTTGCGGCGGCGGATACACCTTACAGGGAGTCCAATCTTACAGGAACTACGGATGAGAGGACGAACGAACGGGCACCGGGTGCGTCGGAAGATGCTGATGAGCTTGCGGAACTGAATATAGCCAATACGGTGACAATCACGTATGGCGATGGCAATGGCAACGTGAATGGCGCGCTCCGCGTTTTAGCAATCCTTACGTTAATTGCCGTTGCACCAACACTGATTATCATGATGACCTCGTTTACCAGAATCATTATCGTTCTGCATTTTACGAGGCAGGCACTCAATACACAGACAGCGCCGCCTAACACAGTGTTGATAGGTATTGCGCTCTTTTTGACGTTTTTTATTATGCAGCCGACATTTACCGCCATCTATACGGAAGCGGTGGTGCCTTATGAAGCAGGAGAACTGAGTCAGGAGGAGGCGCTTGAGAAAGCGGTCGTGCCGATTAGGACTTTTATGAACAGGCAGACATTGAAGAAAGATGTCAGTATGTTTATGGATATCAGCCGCCAGGAGTGGAGTGGTGATGTGGACGAGATTCCTATGAGTGTATTGGTGCCTAGCTATATTATCAGTGAGCTTCGCTATGCGTTTATCATCGGATTCTTGATTTATATACCGTTTATTGTAATCGATATGGTTGTGGCATCGACCTTGATGAGTATGGGTATGATGATGTTGCCGCCTACAACGATTTCTATGCCGTTTAAGATTCTGCTGTTTGTCCTGGCGGATGGATGGTATCTGATTATTAAAGGGTTGGTGGACAGTTTCTTGCTGAAATAGTATCAAAACAGAATGTTATAAAGAGAGACTGAAAAATCAGAAATGTTTTCAACTTTCATTTGAGTAGTGCTGCAGGCAAGCTTGCGATACGTATAGGGATTCGTGTAAAAATAAATTTTTTACACGCGACATTTGTGTCTATGCTCATTTGACACAAACTTGTTACATGCGCTGTCTCAACAAAAGTTGAGACAAAAACGTGCATAGAAATGTGGATTAATATAGGGAACGGAGGAAGCTATGACAATAGATGATGTCACGGCCGTCGCATCGACAGCTATATTCACAATTATTAAATGTTCGGCGCCGCTTTTGATTGTGTCTTTGTGTGTCGGTTTGATTGTCAGTATTTTTCAGACGGTCACTTCCATACAGGAACAGACGCTTACTTTTGTTCCGAAAGTCCTGGCTATTTTTATGGCACTGATTCTTTTTGGGCATTGGATTATGAATCAGATGGTGGATTTTATGATTAATCTGTGGTCTGACTTTGCTTCATATCTACAGTAGGGGCGAGTGATTGCATGATTGATATTACTTTTACTTACGCGGATTTAGAATATTATCTCTTGATTTTGGTCAGGATTACCAGTTTTGTGTATGTGGCCCCTTTCTTCTCCATGGGCAATGTACCAAGGAGGGTTAAAGTTTGTTTTAGCATTTTTTTCGCTTACCTTATCTACAGTGTTGTAGACCGTAATGAAGTAGTGTACAATACATTGCTTGGGTATGTGATTGTGGTTATGAAAGAGGCTTTAACGGGTTTCTTGATTGGATGGGGCGCACAAATTTGTACGACTGTGACATCTTTTGCAGGAAGCATAGCAGATATGGAAATTGGTATTTCCATGGTTTCTTTAATGGACCCGGCGACTAAGCAGCAAGCTACTTTCACTGGTGTATTCTATCAGTATATGTTTACTCTGTTCATGATTATTACAGGTATGTACCAGTATTTGCTCCGGGCGCTTGTGGACAGTTTTACACTGATTCCCATTAACGGAGCGGTATTTAAATCAGAGTCATTGCTTGCGTCGGTGATTATGTTTATGGGAGATTATATTGCGATTGGTTTCAGGATTATTCTGCCGATTTTCTGCGTCATGATTTTGCTTAATGCAGTTTTAGGCGTCTTGGCGAAGGTATCTCCACAGCTCAACATGTTTGCGGTGGGAATCCAGTTTAAGGTGCTGTTAGGATTGGTAATTCTTCTTTTGACTACAAGGATGCTTCCGGTTGCAGCCGATTATGTATTTACGGAGATGAAGAAGGTGATTGTATCTTTTGTGGAGGGGATGATGTGATACTGGAATATAATCTCCAATTCTTTGCCAAAGACGGCCCGGGTGGAGAGAAGACGGAGGAGCCTACTTCCAAGAAACTTTCAGATGCCCGTAAAGAGGGTCAGGTTGCCAAGAGTAAGGAGATAACAAACGCATTTGAATTGCTAGCTTTTTTTGCGCTTGTCTATATTTGGGTAGAGTACATGGGAATTTATTTTACAGGAAACATGTACGATATTTATTCCCAGATACCGGAATATATTAAAATGTATGACGGTTATATACAGGAGCAGACTATCAGCACACTTTTTGCGAAGTCTTTAACCAGGATTCTTCTGATTATGGCGCCTTTTCTGTTTGTCGGTGTCCTGGTATCATTTGTAACAAATGTGGTGCAGGTGAAATGGCAGCCTACCACGAAACCATTACAGCCGAAACTAAATAAATTGAGCCCAATCAGCGGCTTTAAACGTTTCTTTTCGGTAAATTCTGTGGTGGAGCTGATTAAATCTATCCTGAAAATCGGTTTGGTCGGGTATGTGGTCTATTCTTACCTTAAGAAAAATATGCCGCCGTTATATCAGTTTTATGATTTGTCATTGAACCAGGGCATTGTGCAGATTGGTATGTTGGTGGTGCAGCTTGGCATCCGTATTTCGCTTTTCTATATGATTATTGCTTTGCTTGATTATGTCTACCAGAAGATAAAATTCAAGAAGGATATGAAGATGACCAAGCAGGAAGTCAAGGATGAATATAAGAACCAGGAAGGTGACCCGCAGATTAAAGGTAAACAGCGCCAGAGGATGATGGAGGCTTCCAGGCGGCGTATGATGCAGCAGCTTCCACAGGCGGATGTGGTCATCACAAACCCTACACACTTTGCGGTGGCAATTAAATACGACCCGGAGCTTTATGAAGCGCCCTATGTGGTTGCCAAAGGGGCTGATTACCTTGCCCGGAAGATTAAGGATACGGCAAAGGAATATCATATCGAGATTGTGGAGAATAAACCCCTTGCACGTATGCTGTATGCCAATGTGGATGTAGGCAGTGTGGTGCCGCCCGAGTTGTATCAGGCAGTGGCAGAAGTACTTGCTTTCGTATATCATTTGCAGGGTAAAGTCTGATAAGATATGAAATTTATTGAGTAGGTAAAGTATAATCCGGAGAATATGAGTCGTGTCCGGTAGAATATGGGATATATACACTGTTATTTGTTTATATAGGGAAAGAAATCAAGTTTAAAGAAAGTAAGAAAGGAGGAACGGTCATGGGAAATCTGAAAAAGGCTGATATCGGCGTGACAGCCTATGTGCTTTCGGCGTTTATCATGTTGATTGTGCCTATCACATCAGGATTGTTGGATGTCCTGTTGGCATGTAATATTGCAGTGGCATTCACTGTCATGTTCGGTTGTATGTTTGCCAATGAAGTACTGAACATGTCCTATTTCCCGACAATCCTGTTGTTTACTACGGTATTCAGGATTGCCCTGAACGTTTCTTCCACCCGTCTGATTCTTACAACCGGTGACCCCGGCAACGTAGTCAGGACTTTTGGTCAGTATGTGGGTGGCGGTGATATCGTAATCGGTGTTATTGTATTTATTATTTTGATTATTGTCCAGTTTATGATTATCAACAAAGGCTCCGAGCGTGTGGCTGAGGTTACCGCCAGATTCACGTTGGACGCCATGCCAGGTAAGCAGATGGCGATTGACGCCGACTTGAATACCGGGGCAATCACGGACGACGAGGCGAAGAAGCGCCGCGAGAAGATACAGGAAGAAGCCAGTTTCTTCGGTTCCATGGACGGTGCCGTGAAGTATGTAAAGGGAGATGCGACGGCAGGTTTAATAATTACCTTCGTCAATATTGTGGGCGGTATTGCTATGGGTATGTTCCGTCAGGGGTTGGAGTTAAATGATGCTATGACGAAATATACAATATTGACGATTGGTGACGGCTTGGTGAGCCAGATTCCGTCTCTTTTGATTTCGCTTTCGACAGGTATTCTTGTCACCAAGGGTTCCAAAGATGCTGATTTTGGTACGGTGCTAATCAGACAGTTGTTTGGTGTGCCTAAGGTATTGTATCTTGTAGGCGCGGTGATTGCCGGTCTTGGCATTGTTACACCTTTGAACACAGTGGTGTTTGTGGGGCTTGGGCTAGTCTTTGTTGTGGTAGGCAGGATTATGGCGGGTACGATTGAGACGGCTGAGATTGAACATGAGGCGGATGTGGAGGAAGCGGCTGCAGAGGAAATCAGACAGCCGGAGAATGTCACGTCGCTTCTGCAGGTTGACCCTATCGAGCTTGAATTTGGTTATGGAATTATTCCTCTTGCAGACGTCAACCAGGGTGGTGACTTGTTAGACCGTGTCGTTATGATTAGGCGACAGATTGCACTAGAGCTTGGTACTGTGGTGCCGATTATCCGTCTGCGTGATAATATACAGTTGAATCCGAACCAGTACATTATCAAGATTAAGGGTGTTCAGGTCAGCGAAGGCGAGATTTTGTTTGACCATTATATGGCTATGAATCCCGGTTATGTGGAGGAGGAGATTACGGGTATCCCTACTTTTGAGCCTTCTTTCCATCTGCCTGCAATTTGGATTACAGAGGGGCAGAGGGAGCGCGCGGAGAGCATGGGCTATACGGTAGTTGACCCGCCGTCAATCATTGCCACTCATCTGACGGAGATTATCAGGCAGTACATAGCGGAACTGCTGACAAGACAGGATGTCCAGAATCTGGTCAACAACCTCAGGGAGTCCAACCCTTCTTTGGTGGAGGAGCTTGTACCGAAGCTGCTTGGGCTTGGTGAAATACAGAAAGTACTACAGAATCTTTTGCGGGAAGGTATTTCTATCAGGGATTTGCTCACAATATTTGAAACACTGGCAGATTATGCGACCACCTCAAGGGATACCGATATCCTGACGGAATACGCAAGGCAGAGCCTTAAGAGGGCGATATCCAATAAATTCTTCCCGGCCAATGAGACGACAAGCGTTGTGACACTTGACCCGAAATTGGAACAGGAGATTATGGCAAGTGTGAAACAGACCGAACAAGGCGCTTATTTGACGCTTGACCCGCTTAAGACGAAGGCGATTATGGAGTCGGTGGGTGTGGAGACGAAGAAATTGGAAGATTTGGGCAAGATGCCGCTTGTAATCACATCTCCGATTGTCAGGGTGTACTTTAAGAAATTGACGGAAGATTATTATAAAGATTTGGTGGTTGTATCTTATAACGAAGTGGAATCCAATATTGAGTTACAGTCTGTTGGGATGGTGACAGCATAATGATAATCAAGAAATTTGTTGCAAAAACGGAAAAAGAAGCGATAGAAAATGCGAAAAAGGAGCTTGGCGAGGGCGTCGTCGTCATGAATGTCAAGGATGTAAAGAACAAGGGTCTTTTTGCATTCTTGAAACCGCATATGACGGAAGTGACGGTCGCCCTTGAGGAAGAGAGCGAGAAATATACGTCGGCGGTATCCGCAATCAATAATGTCATTACGTCTAATCAGACGAAGGAAACTTTGCCGGCGCAGAGTGCTCCGGTTCCTACTCCCGCTCCCGCTCCCATTCCGGTTGCATCACCGGAATCTACAAGAAAAGAGAATAGCGCTATAGAAGAGAAGTTGGACAGCTTGCAGTCATTATTGGAGCAACAACTTCAAAAGCCGGAAGAGGATAAGGAGAAAAAGGAAGTCAAAGGGGAAAAGGAAATTAAAGGGGAAAAGGAAGAGGGCAAGGAGACGAAACAGAAAGAAGAGACGGAAATCGATAAATTTATGAAACTCCTCCACAATACGATGTTGGACAATGAGGTGGACGAGAAATATGCAAAAGAGATTATCGACGAGATTGAGCAAATTAATAAGCCGAATATGCCTTTCGATTACGCCCTGGCGAATATTTACCAGAAGATGATTCTTAAGTTTGGTAAACCCAGTAGCATCACACCTGCATCAAGCGGCATTAAGATGGTGTTTTTCATTGGGCCTACAGGTGTAGGAAAGACGACGACAATCGCAAAGATTGCATCGATTTTTAAGGTAGACCAGAAGAAGCAGGTGGCCTTGCTCACTGCGGACACATACCGAATTGCCGCGGCGGAACAGCTCAGAACATACGCGAATATCCTGGAAGTGCCTTTTCGCATAATCTATACAGTGGAAGAAGTAGAGAAGGCTATGGAAGATTTCAGGGGATATGACTATATCCTGATTGATACGGCGGGACATTCCCACCAGAATACGACGCAAAAGGATAGCATGCGTAATTTAATCCATTCCATGGATGGCAAGGCGGAGAAAGAAGTTTACCTTGTCTTAAGTGCGACAACGAAGTACCGTGACTTAATCAGTATCGCCGATTCATACAAGGAGATGACCGATTATAAGCTGATTTTTACAAAACTTGATGAAACAACTACGCTGGGTAATTTGCTCAATTTAAGGTTGTATACAGATGCAGAGCTTTCTTATGTGACTTACGGGCAGAATGTGCCGGATGATATAGAAGAGTTTAATCCGCAGGGAACGGTTAAACAATTGTTAGGAGGAAAAAACTAAGGAGGAAGGCTAATGGACCAGGCTGAACAATTAAGAAATATTATTAAAGCGACCAGTCAGCCCAGGCGCCCCTTAGCGAGAGTCATTACGGTCACAAGCGGTAAAGGCGGTGTCGGTAAATCCAACATGGCAATTAACCTGGCGATACAATTTCGCAAGATGGGACAGAGAGTGATTATACTGGATGCGGATTTTGGATTGGCCAATATAGAGATTATGTTTGGCACAGTTCCAAAACATAACCTATGTGATTTAATATACCAAGGAAAGAGCATACAGGACATCATTACGTGGGGACCGATGGAAGTCGGTTTTATTTCCGGGGGTTCCGGTATTGCGGGCATGTCTAACCTCAGTAAAGATTATCTGAATTATATTATCCGCAATTTGGTGGAATTGGATGAGATGGCGGATATTATAATTGTAGATACAGGCGCGGGTATTTCGGACGCTGTGTTAGAGTTTTTGGTGGCAAGCAGTGAGATTCTTCTTGTGACTACGCCGGAGCCTACTTCCATTACGGACTCTTATTCATTGCTCAAGGCGTTAAACAGACATTCGCGTTATTCCGCCGATGCAACACAAGTTAAGGTGATTGCGAATAAAGTTTTTAGCCAGGATGAGGCGGAGTCGCTGTATTCAAAGCTCGAGACGGTTGTGAAGAGGTATTTAAGAATGCCGATTACTTATCTTGGGATGATACCTCAGGATAATCAGCTTGCGAAATCGGTGATGCAGCAGACACCGGTATCAATCGAGAATCCGCGGGCACGTTCGTCGGCTGCGTTTGAGGCGATTGCTGTGAAACTGATGAATAAGGAGTTAAATAAGAATCTGACAAAACGTGGTATGGCAGCTTTCTTTTCCCATATCATTTCTAAGAAATAAAAACGCCTGTGTAGGTACAGGAGGAAGGAAACGTACAGGATATGTCTAATTTATTGTCTAAATATGTGTCTCCGGGATGTCGTGTTGATTTGCAGGCGGTACGGCATGCCAGGACGAGTTCGGGTTCAGGCAGAGGAGAACGCAAGTCTTATCAGAGCCAGGTTATCGAGGTTATTTCGGAGGACAGGGTGGAACTTACCATGCCGATGGAGAAAGCGAAGTTGGTTCTTTTGCCGATTGACAAGGATTTTGACCTGTATTTTTATGCCGACAGCGGCGTATTCCAGTGCCGTGCGAGGGTGGTGGACCGTTATAAAAATAACAATCTGTATGTGGTGGTTTTTGACCTGCTTACAGATTTGCGTAAGAACCAGCGCAGGGAATATTATCGTTTTAGCTGTGCTTTGGAGATGAAGTCCAGGAAAGTGGATGAGGCGGAGCTTGCCTTGTCGGATAAGAGGGAAGATATCACTAGTCGTGAGTGGCCCATGAAGAATGGCATTATCGTGGATATCAGCGGTGGTGGTCTGCGTTTTGTGGCAAAGTTTACCTACGAGGTACAAAGCGTAATCCTGTGCAAGTATAATCTCAGCATTGGCGGGGAGAGTAAAGAGTACAATGTAATCGGCAAAGTGCTCAGTGTTAAGGAGGTAGAAAACCGTGAGGGACTGTTTGAGCACAGAGTCCAGTATATCGATGTAGACCCGACAGAGAGGGAAGAGATTATAAAATATATTTTTGATGAAGAGCGCAAAACACTCAGAAAGCAAAAGGGTATTTCACAACATAAATGAGGGGGGAATAAATAATGAAAAAAATATTAGTTGTTGACGACTCTGCACTCATGAGAAGGGTATTGTGTGATATAATTAACAGCGACAAAAGATTCCAAGTACAGGACCGCGCTGTTAATGGCAAAGAGGCTTTGGAGTTGCTTAGCCGGAAATCCTATGATGCGGTTGTGCTGGACGTCAACATGCCACAGATGAATGGGCTCGAGTTGTTGGAAGAGTTGCGTAAACGCAAGATTTCTGCGAAGGTTATGATGGCGAGTACCGATACGAGGGAAGGCGCCAAGACGACGATGGATGCCCTGGAATTGGGGGCTCTTGATTTCGTCCACAAACCGAACAATGCGATGGATTGCCGGGATGAGAATTTTAAGGATAGGATGTTGAATGTCCTGTCAGTTGTTGCGGATTCTAATCCTCCTGTCTTTACCAAAGCGATAACCAGGGAAGAAGTCAAGACATCCAAGAAGATAATTGAGTTGGTAGGGCGTCATGCTTCGGCGGTATCAGGCAATAAGATTGTGGCATTGGCTAGCTCCACAGGTGGACCGAAAGCTTTGCAGTCAGTTGTGCCAAGGCTTCCGAAGAACCTTAAAGCGCCGGTGGTGATTGTACAGCATATGCCGGCAGGGTTTACGGCATCGTTGGCGGAGCGTCTTGACACACTGAGCGAAGTACGGGTGAAGGAAGCGGCGGAAGGTGATATGCTGGAAGCGGGAACTGTGTACATAGCGATGGGAGGAAAACATCTGAATATCCGTCCTTCGGGCGGGAGATACACCATCCGTTATACAGACCAGCCGACCAGGGAAGGTGTCCGGCCGTGTGCCAATTATATGTACGAATCTCTGCAGGACAGTAAGTTTGACCAGGTAGTATGCGTTGTTATGACGGGCATGGGAGCTGACGGTACAGAAGGAATCAAAAATCTGAAAGCAAGGAAGAAAATTCATGTGATTGCCCAGGAGGCAAGCACATGTGCGGTATATGGAATGCCCAAGAGCATTGTAACTTCGGGGTTGTCAGACCAAATCGTACCGCTTGACCAGATTGCACAGGAAATTATAATGAACGTGGGGGTAAAATAGTATGGACGTAAGTCAGTATCTCGAGATTTTCCTTGATGAATCAAATGAACATTTGCAGAACCTGAATACTCAGATTCTCTCATTGGAGCAGGAACCGGACAATATGGATACCATCAATGAGATTTTCCGTGCGGCACACTCGCTTAAGGGTATGGCAGGAACGATGGGTTATAAGAGAATGCAAAATCTGACCCATGATATGGAAAATGTTTTTTCTGAGGTGCGCAATGGCAATATCACTGTAAAAGCCTACATGATTGACGTATTGTTCCAGTGCTTGGATGCACTTGAAGAGTATACGGCCAATATTAGGGAGAATGCTGACGAAGGAACGAATGATAACGAACCTTTGATTAAGCAGCTGAACGAAATATTGGAAGGCGCAGGAGACGAGAACGACGAGGAAGCGGCAGCGCCGGAGGCAACCGAAGCGACGTCAGAGACCGTGTCCGCAGTGGATGTGGGAGACAGGAAGTGGCTTGAGATTAAGCTTGGCGACAGCGAGCGTACTGTTCTTAAGGAAGCTGTTAAGCAGGGTAAAGGTGTGTACGGTCTGACTGTCAAAGTACAGGAATCATGTATTTTGAAGGCGGCCAGGGCTTTCCTTGTGTTCAAGGCAGTTGAGGAGACAAGCGAGATTATCATGTCTAATCCTTCGGCACAGGATATCGAGGATGAGAAGTTTGATTTGGATTTCAGCCTGGTTATCGTATCGGACGCTTCTCTTGAACAAGTTCTTACTGCAGCGAGAGGTGTGTCCGAGATAGAAGAGGTTATCGGGGATGAGGTAGACCCGGACCATACTGAAGTACCTGCACAAGAGCCGCCTAAGGCAGAGCCGGCCAAAGAAGAACAGGTACAAAAGGCCGAGGAGCATCCGGTACAACAACCTGCGGCAGTAGCCGTTCCGGCGGCACCGGCTGTAGCGTCAGCGCCTAAGGCGCCTGCTAAGGGCAAGAAGAAGGGTGACGAGAAGAAACCCGCAGCCGGCAAACCGGTTGTGAACAGGACCGTCAGAGTAGATATAGAGAAATTGGATACACTGATGAATCTCGTGAGCGAGCTGATTATTGCCAAGAACTCGCTTGTATCGGCATCTGCGGTATCGGGCACTTCGAGTACGGCAGTAAATGAGCAGATTGAGTATCTTGAGAGTGTGACCACTTCTTTACATGAGTCGGTTATGAAGGTACGAATGGTACCTATCGAGAGTACGGTGAGCAAATTCCCTCGTATGGTCCGCGACTTGCAAAAGACCCTCGGCAAGAAGATGGAGTTGTACATGTCCGGTGAAGAGACGGAACTTGACCGTACCGTTGTGGATGAAATCGGTGACCCTCTGATGCACTTATTGCGTAACTCCGCGGACCATGGTTTGGAATCTGCAGAACTCCGTAAGGAGAGAGGTAAACCGGAAGTTGGCTCTATCTTCTTAGAGGCATATCAGGATGGTAATAATGTTGTTATCGAAGTAAGGGATGATGGTAACGGTATCGATACGGAATCTGTTAGGAACAAGGCCATCGAGAAAGGAATTATTACACCTGAGCAGGCAGAGAACATGAGTGAGAAGGACAGCATTGATTTGTTGTTCCATGCAGGATTCTCTACGGCAAAGGTTGTATCCGACGTATCGGGCAGGGGCGTAGGGCTTGACGTTGTAAAGTCTAAGATTGAGGCTTTGAGCGGTGAGGTGGAAGTTAAGTCGAAGCTTGGTGAAGGAAGCTCCTGGATTATCAGGCTGCCCCTTACACTTGCGATTATCCAGGCTCTTATGGTGGATATCGGAAATGAGAAATATGCGATTTCCCTTGGCTCTATCCAGACAATTGAAGATATTTCACCTCAGGATGTGAAGTTGGTACAGGCAAAAGAGGTGATTCAGCTTCGTGACCTTGTGATTCCGCTGATTAGATTGAATGAAATATTGGATATTGAGAGCAAGAAAGACCCTAGCGAAAACCTTGTCGTTGTAGTTGTTAAGAAGGGCGATAAGCTTGCCGGCCTGGTTGTAGATGAATTAATCGGACAGCAGGAGATTGTAATTAAGTCACTTGGCAGATACATCAGCAAATGTAAGATTATCAGTGGTGCGACAGTGCTTGGCGACGGTGAAGTAGCCCTGATTCTGGATGCCAATACACTGATTTAAGCAGAGGGAGGAGCGGTGACATGGAGGAATTAAAAGTAGTTGGGGAAACCACACAGTTCATTGTGATAAAACTTGGTGATGAACAGTACGGAATCGATATCAAATATATAGACAATATTGTCAGGATGCAGCATATCACCAGAGTGCCGAAGGTAGATGCGTACCTGAAAGGTGTAATCAATCTGCGCGGCGAGGTTATTCCAGTCATGAGTATTCGTATTAAGATGGGATTGGAGTCGGATGTGGAGACGAAGTCTACGAGGATTATTATCCTGAAACTGGAACAGCATGGCACAATTGGCGTGATTGTGGATGAGGTAAAGGAAGTGGTCACCTTGGAAAATGACCAGATTGAAAAAATCGCATATGATTCCAAGGATGAGAAGGATAGTTTCCTGTGCGGAATCGGCAAATGCGATGGCGGCCTTATCTCCCTGTTGGACCTGAATTCAGTCGTACTTGAAAATATGTAGGAGGTTTCATTGTGGGTGAGATTACCTTAGAAAAAATGTCTGACCAATATTTTGACGTTCTAAAAGAGCTGGGGAATATCGGGGCTGGCAATGCGACTACCGCACTGGCACAGATGATGCAGTGCAAAGTGGATATGTCGGTTCCGCAGGTCAGATTGTTAGAGTTTAAAGAGATGGGCGAGATGATAGGTGGAGAAGAGGTTATTATGGCCGGCATCTACCTTGCTATAGAGGGTGATGTTACCGGCAGTATTATGTTCTTGCTTGAGAAGCAGGCGGCCAGACATCTCGTGAATAAATTGATGGGTATGCAGATTGAGGGTGAAGAGTTTTCTGAGATGGAGTTTTCGGCATTGAAGGAAGTAGGCAATATTATTACGGGTGCTTACCTCAATTCCCTCTCCAGTCTGACAAACTTAGTAATTTATCCTTCTGTCCCGGACCTTACGGTGGATATGGCTGGAGCTATTTTGAGTGTTCCTGCGATTCAGTTCGGGAAGCTGGGCGATAAGATGTTATTAATTCAGACGCAGTTCTTTGACGATATGGTTTTGGACGGATATTTTATTTTAGTTCCAAACTTGGATTCTTATACCAGGATATTGTCGGCATTGGGGATTGGTTAGGGTAACATGCGATATCACAGGCAAAAGCCTGGGGTATGCATGATGTAGATTGATAAGTGTAAACAGGAGATGTCATATTATGGGCAAAGTGATAAAAGTCGGTATGGCCGATTTGAACGTGTGCGTCAGTCCTGATAGTATTACTACATTGGGGCTTGGCTCATGTGTTGGAATAGCTATCCGTGATCCGGTGACTAAGATTGGTGGTTTGGCACATGTTATGCTCCCGGATAGTACTACCATTCGTAATAATACGAATATCCCTAAATTTGCGGACACGGGAATAGAGGAATTGGTGAAGCAAGTGGTGGCCAGAGGGGCCAACAGGGGAAGGCTGGTTGCTAAAATTGCCGGTGGTGCACAGATGTTCGCATTTCAGAGTACGAATGAGATGGTTCGTGTGGGTGAACGTAATGTTGCTGCAAGCAAGAAGAAATTGGCGGAGCTTAAGATACCTGTTGTGGCACAGGATACTGGCAAGAATTATGGTAGAACCGTTATTTTCTATCCGGAGACAGGTGATTTTGTAATCCGTGCGGTGGGCAAGCCTGAAAGTGTAATCTAGTGCATTGTATTGATTATATGTGTCAAAATATAAGAGGATGTTTGTTTGGCATGAATATCGTCAATACAGTATACTAGCGGGCGGATGGATACGGTGGAAGGATTGTAAATTGGATAATGAAGCAGTAAACAGCGGTGAAGAGAATATCAGTGAAACAGAAATAACTGACGTGGACAGCCAACCGGATGTTGAGACTCCTAAAGAGCGGGCTGCCAGAGAAGAACGTGAGGCGAAGGAGCGTGCGTTTCGTGCAAGGAAACGCAGGCTGATACCGCCTTTCGTTATGCTGTCTGCAGGAGCAGTTTCTAGTATTACTATGCGTATGATGCATTATGAGACGCAGACTATGTTGATTATCTTATTGTGCGTCTTGCTTGGCTTCTATGTGGC
Source organism: uncultured Lachnospiraceae bacterium (assembly GCA_910578645.1). GTDB lineage: Bacteria > Bacillota > Clostridia > Lachnospirales > Lachnospiraceae > UBA3282. The sequence goes on along the minus strand of CAJTQI010000012.1, from coordinate 29,913 downwards.
AGGAAGCGTTATTAAGTATATGTTGGATAAGTTTGAGGAACAGATAGAAGAGGCCAACAGGGAAAAGGGCGAAGTTATTGAGAAGGAACTCGCAGAAGAAGACAGGAGTTAAGAATTTCAAGATAGCGGTGTTGTTTGGAAACGAATTACCGAACACGTATTTAGGGATACTGTGCGCATAGTCCGCAGTATCCACGAAGAGGCAAGAAAGAGTTAGGACGCATATGGACGATGCAGGCAAAAAGAAACTTTGGGCAGATTATGCGAAGACAAAGTCTCCCGAAATCAGGGAAAAAATCATATTGGAATATGCGCCGCTTGTAAAAATTGTAGCTGGACGGTTAAGCATGTACCTGGGGTATAATGTTGAGTATGAAGATTTGGTCAGCTATGGTATTTTTGGGCTTATTGATGCGATTGACAAATTTGACTTCCTCAAAGATGTAAAATTTGAGACATATGCCAGTCTGCGTATCAGAGGCGCAATCTTGGACCAAATTCGTAAGATGGATTGGATTCCACGCACGATTAGACAGAAGCAGAAGAAAATTGATGCTGTAATCAGGGAAATCGAAATCTCTTGCGGCAGGATGGCTACGGATGAAGAGATTGCGGAGAAACTTGGGATTACGGCGGATGAATATTTGGATTGGCAGTCTCAGATGAAGATTACCAATATTGTTTCTTTAAATGAATTTTTGGAACAGGGCAGTGAGGTGTCCAATGAGTCGAGCCATACAAAGAGTACGCAATTTGATACGCCGGAAGAAGTCCTGGAACGAGATGAATTGAAGAAGATTTTGACGGAAGCGTTGGAGCTTTTGACAGAGAAAGAGCGAAAAGTGATTGTTCTGTATTATTATGAAGAGCTTACCTTAAAAGAAATTAGCAGTATTTTGGAAGTGTCGGAATCAAGAATATCACAGTTACACACGCGGGCGCTCCAGAAGATGAAGGTACGGTTGGGAAATTATATCGGTATTTTGACAGAGAATGGCAGGAAATAACAGTCGGTTGTGGTATTAAACCGTGGGAGGCAGGTCAGGATGGCAATTGGTTTTGTGGAAATGCAAGGGCAGATTACGAGAGCGCAGGATTTTACTTCGATTAAGCATAACGAAGATGCTAAGGGAATGGTCGAGCAGGCTAATGTCGGACAGCAGATGACGAAACAGATTGATAGGCAGGTTAAAAGAGTAAATAAGGGTGACCAACCGGAATATCATGAGCGTAAGTTTGACGCGAAAGATAAGGGAAGCAATGAGTACCATGGCGATGGTGGAAAAGCAAGGAAAAAGCCGGGACAGAACTCTGACGGGAAGGTGCTTATGAAGAAAGCCGAGCATATTGATTTTTCTGTGTAAATGCCATAGGACATAGAAGGGAATAGAAGAAAGATGAGTGCAACAGAAATTATTCTGATTGTAATCGGGGTGGCGGTATTCCTGTTGGGATATCTGATGCCCGCAAGAAAAAAAGATTTGGATGAAGAAGTGCAGTTGATTAGCGAGGATGAGATTCGGCGGCTAGTCGCTGGTGAGGTGGAACACGTTAAAGATAGAATCGGGGATATTGTGGACGAGACCATACACTATTCCATGGAGAAAACAGAACGGGCTATGGAGCGGGTGGCAAATGAGAAGATTATGGCTGTCAATGAATATTCGGATACCGTGTTGGAGGAGATTAACAAGAACCATAAAGAGGTTGTATTTTTATATGACATGCTCAACGATAAGCATGATAATCTGATGTCCACTATCAACGAGGCAACTATGGCGGCAGATGGGATTAAGCAGACGGTTAAGGATGCAGAAGTTACAGCCAAAGAAATGACGGATAAGATGGACAAGGTGATGCAGGCTGCAGATGAAGCGACAGAAATGATTAGGGATGCAGAGGATTCGGCGATGCAGGCGCAGAAAGAGGCGCATGAGGCTATGAATTCTGTGGTAGATGCAGTTGAGAAGACGAAGACTGATTTGGCAGCATTCCAGGAAACCGGACTACACCATATGGAAATAGTGGAAGAACCGGACGTGATTGATGAGCCTGAAAAAGTGTCGGAAGATATTGCTCAAATATTGGAGGATGTATCTGTTTTACCGGAAATTAGTCTGTCGGATACAGAAGATAATCCGGATGAAATTGTAAAAGAAATATGGCGTGGGATGCAGAAAGAGCCTGTGGATGCCATAGTGGAGGAAGAACCGGAAGGACAAACGGAGGCAGAAGACGATTTTCAGCCCATTGCACCTAAGAGAGTGGAAATTATCCACCAGCCGGATGGTGATTATGTTGCAACGGATGAAGATAATATGTCTACGAGTGCGGCCTTTGCCAGTATGGGTTTTTTTGCACCTAATCAGGAAGAGGATGAAGAGCCTAAGAAGAGACTGCGTGCGAGAAAAGGGGCAGCACGTAACCGAGCACAGGAAAATGCACCGTCTGTGGATATACAGTTTGCACAGGACAGAGACAATGGTAGCAACAGCAATGAAAGAATCCTGGCGTTGCACAAAGCTGGTAAATCTAATATGGCAATTGCCAAGGAACTGGGGCTTGGACTTGGTGAAGTAAAATTAGTAATAGACCTTTTTGAAGGTATGTAGAAATAAGAATAATCGGCAAAGGTGGCAATACATGGAACGGAAATATTATTTGCGTGGTCTGGGTGTTGGAATTGTCGTGACGGCGGTTATTATGGGTTTTGCATTGTCAGACGATAAGACTATGTCGGATGCGGAGATTATGGCCAGAGCGAAGAAGTTGGGTATGGTTGAGAATAAAGTCCTCTCTGACTTGGATAATGAGAATGCCGGGGACGAGCCGGGAGAGGAAAAAACGGACGGGCAGGACAGCCAGGACCGGTTCCAGGATGTTTCCAAGGACAGTCAGGGTATGGCAGAGCAGACAGGAGAGTCCGCTAATATGTCAGAGACGGATGAAGATGGGCAGCCTTCCGAGACAGCGAAGGATACAGATACTATCGAGGCGGACGGGACAGATTCCGAGACTGAGGATGTGTCGGATGTCCTGGCAGACAGGGCAGAGGATGAGGACGATGAAACCGGTGATAAGCAGACGGTGGCTACTGGTGAAACAGGCGCTAAAACGTCAGCAGATGTAGTGGGCGGGCAGGATGCAGCAGAGCCGGAAGATACAAATGGGATTATGAGCTCCGCTACAATCAAGACGATTACTGTCAGCAGTGGAGACGGTTCCTATACCGTGGCAAGAAAACTGGCAGATGTTGGTGTGGTGACTTCGGCGGAGTCATTTGATACTTATTTATGTCAGAATGGGTATGACAAAAAATTGAGAACAGGTACTTTTTCAATTCCTTCAGATGCCAGTGATGAGCAGATAGCAAGGATTGTGACTGGTGCGGAATGATATTACGAAAACCTCTTGCAATAGAGGTTTTTTTGTGTTATTTTATAATAGTGTGCGTAGGCATGCAGATAACAATAAATCACATATGCCCAGTGGCTGTGGGTGCTTTGCGGCAGAAAGGCCGGAAAGTGACAGTGAATGTAAGGTATATGGAAGAGAAACCAGTGGAGGTAGAATCATGAGCGTTATTTCAATGAAACAGTTATTAGAGGCAGGTGTCCATTTTGGACATCAGACAAGAAGATGGAATCCTAAAATGGCTCCTTACATCTTCACAGAGAGAAACGGTATCCATATTATTGATTTGCAGAAATCGGTAGGTAAAGTGGATGAGGCTTATAAGGCTGTGTTTGATGTTGCATCACAGGGTGGTACTATCTTGTTTGTAGGTACGAAGAAGCAGGCGCAGGATGCTGTTAAGACAGAGGCAGAGCGTTGCGGTATGTATTTTGTAAATGAGAGATGGCTTGGCGGTATGCTGACAAACTTCAAGACCATTCAGTCCAGAATTGAGAGACTTAAAGCCATCGAAGTGATGTCTGAGGATGGTACATTTGACGTACTTCCGAAGAAGGAAGTTATCCAGATTAAGAAAGAATGGGAGAAGTTGGAGAGGAACCTGGGCGGAATCAAAAATATGACAAGGATTCCGGACTGTATCTTCGTAGTTGACCCTAAGAAGGAAAGAATCTGTGTACAGGAAGCACATACATTGGGCATTACACTGATTGGTATCGGCGATACGAACTGTGACCCGGAAGAGTTGGATTATATCATTCCTGGCAATGATGATGCTATCAGAGCAGTTAAATTGATTGTTTCCAAGATGGCAGATGCTGTTATTGAGGCAAACCAAGGTGCAGAGGAATATGTGGCAGAAGCTGAGGCGGAGAAGGTTGAGGAAGCTGACGGCGATAACGCATAACCAGTGATGCATTCGAGAAGGAATGACAAATGACAGATTTGAAAAATTGGATGATTTAGGAGGACAGATAGATGGCTATTACAGCAGCAATGGTAAAAGAGTTAAGAGAGATGACCGGTGCAGGTATGATGGACTGTAAGAAGGCTCTTGGAGAGACGAACGGTGATATGGATGCAGCGGTTGAATATTTGAGAAAGAACGGACAGGCTAAGGCTGAGAAGAAAGCAGGAAGAATTGCGGCAGAAGGGCTTTGCCGTGTGTCCGTGAAAGATGATAAGACGGTAGCGGTAGTTGAAGTAAATTCCGAGACAGACTTCGTGGCTAAGAATGCTGATTTCCAGGCATATGTGGAAGCAGTGGCAAAACAGGCTGTGGAGTCCGATGCGGCAGATATGGATGCTTTCCTTGCTGAGAGCTGGCATTTAGATACTTCCAAGACCGTGAAAGATGCTTTGGTAGATAAGGTAGCCGTAATTGGTGAGAATCTGTCTATCAGAAGATTTGAGAAAGTCGTTGCCAACGATGGTTGTGCAGTGTCTTACGTACACGGCGGTGGCAGAATCGGCGTTATTGTCGAGGCAGCTACGGATGTAGTGAATGATGCGGTAAAAGATGCATTGACCAATATCGCTATGCAGGTGGCGGCGCTTTATCCGAAGTATGTATCCACAGATGAGGTATCCGAGGAATACAAGGCTCATGAGAAGGAGATTATTGCAGAGCAGATTAAAAATGACCCTAAGATGGCAGGCAAGCCGGAGAAGGTTATCGAGGGCGCTGTCAATGGTCGTTTGAATAAGGAGCTGAAAGAAGTATGTCTGCTTGAGCAGGTATATGTGAAAGCAGAAGACGGAAAGCAGTCCGTAGCAAAATATCTTGAGCAGGTTGCGAAAGAGAATAATGCGAAGCTTTCCATCAAGAGATTTGTCCGCTTTGAGACTGGTGAAGGTCTTGAGAAGAAAGAGGAGAATTTTGCAGAGGAAGTTGCAAAGCAGATGAATCAGTAAACTTCTGAATGAAATTGATTCACGAACCCCTGAAAATCCCATAGAATGGGCATTTTCAGGGGTTTTTTGCGTTCTAAGGAGAGGTTCATAAATTATCGTAAATTACCGTATTTTGAGTGCTAATTTGGGGGATTTTTGGGGGAAGAGTTGGGGGAAGGGGTATCCCCCAAATAGTGTGTGAAAGTTTGCCTTATTCTTTTGGGGAAAGGGGAGAAGTTTGCTTGACGTTTCTGGACGTAGATTTACATGGATTTTCTTTAAATGGTGTTAGAGTGTGTAAGCTGTTATATCTTATCAGATAGGGATTATGGGATACTGGTAATTGTTAGTTGATAGAAAGTGTGAAATAGGATTATAATGCTACTGTAAGAAGTAGGACGTTAAGATAAAATTATCATTAGTGTGGAGGGTATTATATTGAAGATATTTAAAGATACAGGTCTTATGGAACAATCTGCTCACTTCGGATGGCAGGATAAAGATCAGGCATTATACGGGCTGAGAGAAGGATATAAAAATAGTGCTGATGAATTAGTTGAAATAGCATTGGATAACGGCAATAATCCTAAAATACTTGACACGTTTATATTTCCGATATTGTTTTCTTATCGGCATTCTTTGGAAATTTCATTAAAGCATATTTATATGCGGACTAGAGGAACTATGCCTAAAGGCGGACATAGCTTATTAGATTTATGGGATTGTGTGAAAAAAGAGATTATTGATGATATGATATGTTCAGAAGATTTTATAAATCAAGTAAAAATGTATAAGGAGAATTTCTTTAAATATTCTCTTGACGGGATAAACTTGCAAGAGATAAGGAGGATGTTGCAGGAACTGCAAGAGGCCAATCAAAAGAGAGATGAAATTAAAAATAATGTACGACAAGTGGATCAAAATGCAGAAGTTTGGCGTTATTTGATTAGAATGGATGATAGCCTATATTTTACTTGTGGGCATTCCATTGATTATACGGTTTTAAAAGATGGAATCAATCACATATATGAGGTATTAGATTTTGTTTACCATATTGTTGACGAATATTTATCATCATAAAAAGATTAACACTTTTGAATAGGATTTAAAGGAGAAATTAAATGAAAGATATATTTAGCTATAATGCAGATGTCAATAAGACTGCATATATGAACTGGAGGACAAGTCATCATGACCATATTTATAATATGATAGTTATTGCAGATGGTTTCATGAATTCTGCAATAATGCTTGCCGAAGCAGCATTGATTGATAATTGGGATAAAAAAGCAGATAGCCTTATTTATCCAATTATATTTAATGCTAATCATGCCATTGAGTTGTATCTTAAAGCCACTGTTTGGACATTGAATATATTGTTAGATAATCAGCAAAAAATAGAAGGGCAGCACGATATTCAACAAATATTACAGACAGTGATAAAAAGAGTACAGGAGTTTGAAACAGATAAAGAGAAAAGAAAACAATTTAATAATATGATAAATGGAACGAAATTGTATGTAGATGAATTGTTTGAGAAAATAGCGACACAGAATGGAAAAAGAAAAAAGGATAACATGGATTTTTCAAGGTATCCATTCGACCAGAAATATATGCCGCATTTTTATATAACTGAATTTGATAATGTGGTGGTAGATTTAAAGAATTTTGTCCATAGGTTTAAAGAAATAGGCGAGAATTTAAGGTTAATATCCACTTACTATTTATTTGATATATTAGAAGCAGGGGAATAGCTAGTAAATTGTAGATGTTCATAAATAAGGAAAATACATAGCCGATTGGTTTTCAAAAACGAGAATCAGTCGGTTTTTTTATTGCCCCAAAACCCATACATAGCCATTCTGCCTTATGCGGAGTGGCTATTAAATTTTCAGGAAAGGAGGTAAACCGTGATGTCTAAATGTAAGGTAATCGCCCTTGCAAACCAGAAAGGCGGGACGGGCAAGACCACGACTACCGTAAATTTAGGAATAGGGCTTGCAAACGAGGGGAAGAAAGTGCTGCTTGTGGACGCCGATCCACAGGGGGATTTGACAACATCTTTGGGTTGGGCGGATCAGGACAGCCTTCCGGTCACGCTCTCAACGCAGATGGAAAAGATTATCCGTGACGAGCCGTTTGAAGCGGGCGAGGGGATTTTACACCATGACGAGGGCGTAGACCTGATTCCGGCGAATATCGAGCTGTCCGGCATGGAAATCACGCTTGTAAACGCCATGAGCCGGGAGTTCACCATGAAATCCTATCTGAGCGAGCTGAAAAAGGATTATGACTATATCCTGATTGACTGTATGCCGAGTCTGGGTATGCTCACTATCAATGCGCTTGCGGCGGCGGACAGCGTAATCGTCCCGGTGCAGGCGCACTATCTCCCCTTAAAGGGAATGACGCAGCTTATGAAAACCATAGGCAGGGTACAGCGGCAGATTAACCCCGGTTTAAAGGTGGACGGCGTACTGCTTACGTTGGCAGATATGCGGACAAACCTTGCCCGTGCCACAGCCGACAATCTAAGGCAGAATTACGGGAGGGTAATCAAGGTGTACCAGACGGTCATCCCCGTTGCGGTGAAAGCGGCGGAAACCAGCGCCGCAGGGCAGAGCATTTACAACTATGACAAGAACGGTGCGGCGGCAAAGGCGTATGGAGCATTTACGAGGGAGGTGATACGCAGTGGCGAAAGAAATAAAAATGCCGCTTCCCTCAGCCGCTGACCTGTTCAGCACTCAGGAGGAAAGGGACAATGAAAGCCGGGAATCCGTCAGGGAAATCCCGCTGGAGGAAATCAGCGATTTTCCCAACCACCCGTTTCAGGTGAAGATGGACGAAAGCATGGCGGATATGGCGGAGAGCGTGAAACAGTATGGCGTTCTGGTGCCTGCCCTTGTCCGGGAAAAGCCGGAGGGCGGTTATGAAATGATAGCCGGACACAGGCGGAAAATGGCGAGCGAGCTTGCGGAGAAAAAGGAGATACCTTGTATTGTCCGAAATTTAACGGATGATGAAGCCATTATAATCATGGTGGATTCTAACCTGCAAAGGGAGCAGATATTACCGTCAGAGAAAGCGTTTGCCTACAAGATGAAACTGGACGCAATGAAAAGGCAGGGACAGCGTACAGATTTAACTTCTGTCCCACTGGGACAGAAGTTGGGAAAAACGTCAAGAGAGCTTTTGGCAGAGAAATCGCCGGACAGCAATACCCAAATTCAGCGATATATCCGCTTGACCGAGCTTATCACGCCAATTCTGGATATGGTTGACAGCGGCAAGATTGCCATACGTCCAGCGGTAGAGTTGTCTTACCTGCCGAAAGAGCAACAAACCGTCCTGCTTGACACCATGCAGTTGGAGGACTGCACACCGAGCCATGCACAAGCAATCAAAATGCGTAAGTTTGCAGACGAGGGGAGATTGAACGAAGATGTAATCCTCTCTATTTTATCAGAGGAAAAGGGGAACCAGAAGGAGCAGTTTCGTATGCCGAAAGAGCGTATCAGCAAGTATTTTTCACCGGGGACGCCTGCGAAACAGATGGAAGATACGATTGTGAAGGCACTGGAGCTGTACCGGAAACGGGAACGGAGTAAGGACAGGGAACGGTGACAGTGAGGCTTTCCGCCACGGGACAGCTATGCCCTTTTGCGGATAGCCTTTTTTACCGTTTCCCCCTTCCCACACCCTACCCCTTTCAGTTACCAGCCGAATACCAGCCGAAAAAACAATAAGGAGCCGGCGGCTATCCTTTTTCTGGCTGGCACGGCAGATGTACCAGTTTACCAACCCTGCACATTGCAGGGATTTTTTTATGCCAAAAAATAAATATGGAGGTAAGTAGATTGAAGAAGTTGAAAGAGAGATTGAAAAGAGGGCTTGCCATGATGATGGCGGCGGCATCCATTGTTTCCGTCTTTCCGTCCATGAACGTGTCGGCGGCGTCGGAAACAGCGAAGATTACCTTTGCGTACTGCCATGACGGGGCGGGCAACACCATCAAATACCAGCAGACCGTCACCCATGACGGGAGGGTATGCGGCGAGGCGGGGGAGGCGAGAACCCGTATCTATGCGGACGGGGAGCCTGCCTTCTGCATCCAGCCGGGGGTGTCGCTGCACACGGGGAACACCCTGCGGGCAAATGCGTCCGACACATGGAACGCTTTGAGCGGGAGCCAGAGGAACGCCGTGAACCTTGCGCTTTTGTACGGTTCGCAGGGCAGCATGGGGAGCCTGCCCGGTTCCGAGGATGAAAAGGTGGTTGCCACGCAGATGGTCATATGGGAGATCGTGACCGGGTGCAGGAACGCCAATGCACCGTATAACCAGACGGACGGAAAGTTCTATAACAGCATCTGTGCAAACGGGGCGAATGGCGGCGTGTCCGCAGCGTACAGCCAGATCGTGGCGGGCATGCAGGAACACGGGACAATCCCCAGCTTTGCGTCCACCGACAGGAACGCAGTCGTAAAGGAGCTTTCATGGGACGGGGACAAGTACGTTGTGAAACTGACGGATACAAACGGGGTTTTGTCAAAATATAACTTCACTTCATCCAACAGCAGCGTGGCCGTGAGTGCGTCCGGCAACACGCTCACCATCACTTCCAAAAAGGCGGTGACGGAGGATGTGCTTCTGACCGCAACCAAGAGAAGCCCGGCAGTCAGCGGCACACTGGTAGCCTATGGCGATGCGTCCCTGCAGGACGTTGTTGTGGGCGTGGAGAGCGCATCCGACATCACGGTGTACCTGAGCGTGAAAATCCCTTATGGCCATGTGCAGATTGTGAAAACGTCCGAGGACGGTATTGTGGAGGGGCTGCGGTTCCAGATTACGGGCAACGGCATTGACAAGACCGTGGTTACGGGGAAGAACGGGAAGATTAAGGTGGAGAACCTGAATCCGGGAACCTATACCGTGACGGAGCTTACAGAGGAACGCTATGAGCCGCAGAAATCGCAGAAAGTGACCGTTTCGGGCGGGCAGACCGCAAAGGTGGAGTTCTCCAACATCTTAAAGCGTGGGGATCTGAAAGTAATCAAAGGCTCCGAGGACAATCTGGTGGAGGGCGTGAGGTTCCATTTATACGGGACAGCCCTTTCCGGTGCAGCCGTGGATGAATACGCAGTGACCGATAAGAACGGCGTGGCAATGTTTCCTAACATCCTCATTTCCGGCTCCACACCGTACACCCTTGAGGAAGTGGATACCGCAGTCCGCTATGTCATCCCGGAAAAGCAGAGCGTCACGATTAAGTGGAAGGAAGTCACTAGCGCAACCGTGACCAACATCCTGAAAAAGTTCCGTGTCAACGTGACAAAGACAGACAGGGAAACCGGGGAGCCGCAGGGTGACGCAACGCTGGCGGGCGCAGTGTATGGCATTTATGACGGGGACACCCTGATTGACACCTACACCACCGACAGCGAGGGGAAATTCACCACAAAGTATTATGTCTGCGGCTATGACTGGAGCATCCGTGAAATCACGCCGTCCGAAGGCTACCTTTTGGATGAAACCGTACACCATGTAGGGGCGGAGCCGGAGAATTACACCATCGAATTAAACACCACTTCCAATGACGTGACGGAGCAGGTCATCAAAGGTCGCATTTCCATCATCAAGCATACCGATGACGGCAGCACGCAGATTGAAACGCCGGAGGAGGGCGCAGAATTCCAGGTGTACCTGAAGCGTTCCGGCAGCTATGACAATGCGAAAGAAAGCGAGCGGGACACACTGGTTTGCGATGAGTACGGCTATGCGGAAACAAAAGACCTGCCTTACGGCGTTTACACCGTCCACCAGACCAAAGGGTGGGAAGGCAGCGAGCTGATGAAGGACTTTGACGTGTATGTCAGCAAAGACGGGGAGGTTTACCGCTACCTGATCAACAACAGGCCGTTTGCGTCCTATATCAAGATTGTGAAGAAGGACGCCGAAACCGGGAACACCATCCCCCTTGCAGGCGCAGGCTACCAGATTTATGACAGCGCAGGGGAGCTTGTCACCATGAAGTACACCTACCCGGAGGTGACGGTGCTGGATACGTTCTACACCGGGGCGGACGGATACCTGATTACGCCGGAGGAGCTGCCTTTTGGGGATTACACGATGGTGGAGGTGCAGGCTCCCTATAGCTATGTGCTGGATTCCACGCTTGTCCCGTTTACCGTGGCGCAGGAAAATTCCACTGAGGAGAGCGGCGTCACCGTTGTTGTGACGGAACAGAAAAATATGCCGCAGAAAGGCAGAATCCTTGTGACCAAGACCGCTGAGGAATTTGCAGGCGTCCAGACTTCCGGTGACGGTGTGATAGATAAAGCCGGGGATTTGACCGAGGATGGCAACATTTATACCCCGGTGTTTGAAGTGACGGGGAAAGCCGGGGCGGTATATGAAATCATTGCCGCAGAAGATATTATTACGCAGGACGGAACCGTGCGGGCAAATGCAGGGGAAGTTGTGGACACCATCACCACCGATGAGGACGGGAACGCAGAAAGCAAGGAGCTGTATTTAGGGAAATACCGGGTTGTGGAAGTGACTGCGCCTTATGGGTGTGTGCTGAATATCGAGGGACACGAAATCGAGCTTATCTATGCGGGGCAGGAAATTTCCGTAACGGAAACCGACACCGCCTTTTACAATGAGCGTCAGAAAGTGACGGTTGACTTGACAAAGGCACTGGAGCAGGATGAAATCTTTGGAATCGGGGACAAAGGGGAAATCCAGAATGTAGCCTTTGGGCTGTATGCGGCGGAGGATCTGGCTGCTTCCAATGGCGATGTCATCCCGGCAGACGGATTGATTGAGATTGTATTCTGCAACACGGACAGCATGGCATTTTTCGTAAGCGACCTGCCTTTTGGCAGCTACTATGTAAAAGAGGTATGTACCGACCAGCATTATATCCTCTCCGATGAAAAATACCCGGTGGAATTCTCCTATCAGGGGCAGGATGCGGCACTTGTGAGCGTCCATGTGAAGGACGGGGAACCCATTGAAAATGAGCTGCTCCGTGGCAGGATTGAGGGAATCAAGGTGGACACGGAGGACAAGCCGCTGGAAAATGCGACCATCGGCCTGTTTTCGGCAGGCACGGAGGAATTTACCGAGGAAACCGCCCTGCTTGTGTCCGTAACCGGAAAGGACGGGGCGTTTGCTTTTGAGGACGTGCCGTTTGGAACCTATATCGTGCGGGAGATTGCGGCACCGGAAGGGTATGTGCTGAATGAGGCGCTGCACTATGTATCCGTGACCGTAAATGAAGAAGTGATTGAGGTTAAAATCACGGATAAGCTGATTATCGGCAGCGTCCGCCTTACAAAAGTGGACGCAGACTACCCGGCGAACAAGCTGACGGGCGCAGTCTTTGAGCTGTATCAGGACACGGACGGGAACAGGAAATTTGACTCCAAAAAGGACAGCTTAATCGCCGAAATCCCGGAAATCTCCGAGGGCATTTACCAGACAGACGGGCTTTTATACGGCGGCTATTTCGTAAAGGAAAAGACCGCACCAAAGGGATTCGTGCTGGACGAAAACGCCTATTTCTTTGAGATAAACGAGGACGGGAAGATCGTGGACGTGGAGAATAAGGCAGGCGTCGGCTTCATCAATAAGCCGATCACCGGAAAGCTGGAGCTGACCAAGACGGACGTATCCGACGGGAAGCTGCTCCCCAATGCAAAGTTCCGCATCAAGGATGAGGACGGAAATGTGGTTGCAACAGGCGTGACCGACAAAAACGGGCTTGCCACCTTTACGCTCCGCTATGGGAAGTACACCTATCAGGAGTATGACGCACCGGAAGGCTACCTGATTGACGAGAGGGAGTTCCCGTTTGAAATCAAAGAGGACGGGCAGGTTGTGAAAGCGACTATGACCAATGAGAAAAAGCCCGTGGAGATTATCACCACGCCAAAGACGGGCGATGAGAGCAACGTGGGATTGTGGATAGCCTTATCCGCTTTATCCGTGGCAGGGATCGGCGTGTTCGGCGTTCTGGCGGCAATGAGCAGGAAAAGGAAGGAGGACTAAGGTTATATGAAAATTAAGACAGGAATCAGCATTGCGCTTGTGGCGTTTATCGTGGGTACGGCGGTATTCTTGAAAATCCGCAGGAAGAAAGCGTAGGGCGCAATCTATTTGCGGCAGTTTTGGGGCGGCGGTAAGCCGCCCCTTACATACCGGAGGAAAGGAGGTTTTAGGATGGTAGAGAAATTCAATTCCGGGATTGCAGAAAGGTTCGGCATAACCGCCGCCCTGCTGTTGGAGCATATCTGGAAAGAGGTGAAAGAAAACGAGTTCCACAACAGATGTTGCTATGAGGGGAACACATGGATGAGATGCAGCAAGAAGGAGTTCACCGTGCATATGCCCTATCTCAGCAGGGGCATGGTAAAGTGCGGGATTGGCAGGCTGAAAAAAGCCGGGATTCTGGTGCAGGGCGAACATAATGAGAGCCGCTTTGACCGGACGGCATGGTATGCCTTTACCGAATATGGAAAGAAAGTCATGGAAGAAAGCGAGGACGAGGAGCATGGATAGCAGGGCTTTTGCGTATGGCGGCAGGCATTTTGTCCCCGTGAGGAAGTTTGAGAAAGCAGACGGTGATTTTTTCCAGATTACACGCAGGCTCAAAAGGGATTTGGAATTAGGTTTTTTCCGGTCAGACTGCTATGGGAAAGACGGTCAGAAAGCAGAGTACAGCCATGAGGGATTTTATGCGGCGTCCCCGGACAAGACCTGCGATATTTTCCGCTGTGTGGAAAATGGAAAGCTGTATGTCCCGTGCGAATATGAATTGCAGGAATACAGGGAGCCGCAGAAGGACAGGAGGCGGGATTATGAGCGATGAAAAAGAGAAACGTATGGCAGAGAATTATAAGATTACGCAGGGCATCCCCATCGGGGATAAAGAGGTTGTCTTAGGCGTGGATGAAAAGGCGGAAATGCCGTATCTCTGCGCTTTTTATACGAGCAATGAGCTTTTCGGCTCTTACACGGACTGCATGGTGGCGGATGACTATGTGGAGATTGTGGAGATGTTTGCGGAGCGTGTAAAGGCGCAGTGTGAGAAGATACGGGAAGAGCAGGCGAAAGTCACCGTGCCGAGGGAGGTTATTACAGCCGACATGTGCCTGCCGCTTAAAAACGATGACAGTCTGGAGGGGAAGGTTGCCGCAGTCAGGACAGACAGCATCCGGCCGGAGTACCGTTCTGCCGAACACCAGTTAGTCTTAGTGACGGGTGGGAACGGGGCGAGGGGAGGCGCACGGGGAAGCGCCTGCTTCTGCACGAACCTTTACACCGGGGAGAGGAGCAGGTGGGAGAGGTACGACCTTGCGGGCGAGGTAAAGCCGGAGTGCCTGCCCAAATGGGCAAAGGAGCGATTTGCGGAAATCCAGAAACAGGAGGCGGCGAAAGCTGCCCCGAACCAGAATAAAAATAAGGACATGGAGGTGCGTTGAATGGACAGTTTCAGAACCAATGCGGGGTTTGTCATCACGACATCCATCCCCGTGGGAAATGCGGAGTTTGTTTTGGGCGTGAACATGAAGAACCCCAATTCCTTTGTCACATGGGAGTGCAAGGGGCAGACGGATTACTTTTGGGGGCATTATACGGACAGCCTTTTGAAAGCGACAAAGGATTTGTGCCAGCGGGCAATGGACGAGGTTATGTATCTGGAGCAGAGGGAGGAAAAGGCGGCGCAGAGGAACCCGGACAGCGGCTACCATCTGGCAGCGACCGTAACATACGGGGACAGCAGCGCAGTGATCCAGTTCCCGACGCAGGAATTGGCGGACGTGCTGGGGAGCATTGGAATCACGCAGCCACCGGAAAAGGTGTATATCAAAGGATATTCAGATATTAAGGTGCAGCTGCACAACGGTGGGGGCAAAGTGGCGGACGCACTGGTGCGGCTGTTCCGGGACGACAATTCGCTCCGCATGGTGAATGAGGTTGCAAAGGCGGTGTTCCATGCCGACTGCCGTGTGTATGAGTGGGTGGAGAAGAACCTGCGGGATGGCCGCTACCAGTCCGTGGAGGACGTACTGCGTGACGCAGTGGACTATGGGAAGTATTTAAAGGACATTTCCCACAAACAGAAAAAAGCAGGCGGAAGGGAGGAACGCTGACATGGAAATCCGGGCAATGGCGCAGGAGGAACAGAAATACACTTACAGGCAGAGTATGCAGATTCAGGGGCAGACCGGGAGCATCGGGTATCTCCGGGGCGATTTTGGGAGCCGGGGGAATGAATTTTACACCACATGGAACGACCACAGGCAGTCGCTGAAAACGGGGGAATTTCAGGCGGAGTTTGACGATGTGATTAACGCCCTGCGCTCTAAAGAATACGGGCTTTTGGAGGGCAGGAGCCAGATGAGCGCCTATGCGGGGAAATTCCCGGACAGCGGATTTCAGGGGAATTGCGGCACGGAGTACGGCTTCCGTGTGGATACGGAGAAACACGCCTATCTGATACGGTGCAGCCCCATAAAGGGGGATTATAACTTTTACTGTTTCTGCTATGTAAAGGAATGGCTGGACAGCCATATGAAAAAGGCAAGGCAGGGAATCCGCTTCATTGACCCGCACTACAAAGAATTGTTCCGCATCCCGGACGGGGAAAAGATTCTCATTACGACCGGATGGGGCGAGAAGAATGAGCGTGTGTGCAGGTTCATAGACGAATGCCACAGCGAGATCGGCAGCAATTTGTACCACATCTGCGAGTTTGCCGAGCGCATGGAGCAGAGCGGGGCAACCTATGAGCCAGTGAAAGCGGAGCCGCAGAAGAACAAAAACAAAGAAACACCCTCCGGGTATCCCTCTATGTGCAAAAACACGCACAATGATAAGGAAAGGTAGGTAATTTTATGGCGCAGATGAACAATAAATATGTCCGCTCCCTCTCAAAGCTGATGGAGGCGGGTTTTGGGGATGAAAAATCAATCCTTGCCATGACGATGGATGACATCCTGGCACTGCCGGGCATTTCCGTGGCGGAGATTGTGATGATAAACGGGATACAGAAAGCGGTGAAGGCAAACAAGGTCATCACGTTTTTGGGCGGCGGCGAGGTATAGCGGAAAGGCAGGTGCAGTTATGGCGAGATATAACGCAATGGAGGAACATTTTGAGGAAATCACGGTGCTTGGAAAACCTGCATTATTCCACGACATGAGGATTGACAGGGACACGGTGCCGAAAGGCTTGTATCTGTATGAGGTGCGGGGCGATGACGACGGGGGCGGCGATCCGGTGCAGATTGCAAGGGGAATCATGGTGAACCACTTCGGGAGCATTATAACCCGTGAGGCAATCAAGCTGCCGCCGGACGGATATCTGGACATTGACCCGGAAAAGGACTGGAATTTTGCGGGCGGCGACTGCCGGACGGTAAAGGAATTTCAGGAGAAGTACCCGCCAGCAAAGAAAAAGGAAAAAGAACGGGAAAGATAGGGGGGAGGCACGTTGGCAAAAAAGAGATTTGACGTTATCACGGAGCTGTACGCAGAAGCCGTAAAGGAAGTGACGGCAACGCCGGAAAACTGGATGGCTTTCCTTAGTTCCGCCTGCCGCAATTACCGCCTGCCCTTTGACGAGCAGCTCTTAGTCCATGTGCAGCGTCCGGACGCTGCCGCCGTCTTGCAGATGGAGGACTGGAACCGGAAGTTTGGGCGTTGGGTGAAACGGGATTCCAAAGGGATTGCGGTCATTGACAAAAATGCGAAAACCATGCGCCTGAAACACTACTTTGACATTTCCGACACGCAGGAGGGACGCTATCGCCGTCTGGTGCGCCCCGTGCCTTTGTGGGAGGTTGGGGAGAAATACAGGCAGGACGTGCAGGAAACCCTTGCAAACGCCTTCGGCGTGTCCGGGGAAGCCGCAGACTTTGCAGGGACGATATTGGAGGCGGCGGGGAACGCAGCCGATGACAACATCGCAGATTATTTAAAGGGTATTTTAGATTACCGCAAAGACAGCTTTTTAGAGGGGCTGGACGAGTACAGCGTGGAGGTGCAGGCAAAGAGCCTGTTATCAAGCAGCATTGCCTACATGGTGATGGTACGGTGCGGCATAGACACGGAAACGTATCTGGATAAAGACGATTTCCGGAATATCACGGACTTCAACACGCCGGAGCTTGTGAACATCTTCGGCACAGCCACCAGCGACGTGGCGGAAATGGCGTTGGGGGAAATCTCCGACACCATCCTGAAACTGCAAAAAGAGGAAAAAAGAAGGAGCCGCACATTTGCCGGGGGAAGTGCAGGCAGGTATAATGAAGGCGGGAAAGAAAAAAACAGCACTTCGGAAAGGGGTTTTGATGATGAGAGAAATAGCTTACAGCAGACAGGGCGAATACCTTCTGCCGGACATCACCGTGCCGGACGAACCGGAAACACACGTTGGGAAGTACGGCTCACTGCGCCGGAATTACCTGAAGGAGCAGCATTACGGGATATTCTTAAGCCTGCTGACACAAGGGAAGCTGAACCAGCATCTGAAGGAAACGCAGGAGGAGGCGCAGGGCAGGATGGAGCAGATCGTGTCGGAGATGGCGAAGTCGCAGGAGGTGACGGAGGAACTGAAAGCGAAAGACCAGATGTTGTGGCTTTCGATGATGAACAACATCCGGCAGGCGGCGGAGGAAATCGTGATGAGCGAACTGGTTTACGCTTAACGTCCGAAGAACCGGAGCCGCAGCCGGAAGGTGGTTTGTCGGCAGATGGTGTGCTGGAGGCACAGGAACCAGAGCCGCAGGCGGACGGTGATTTGCAGGCAGAGGATAAGCCTGCGGAAACTTTAAAATGGCACGACAGACGCAGCGAGGATAGCTCTTTTCCTTTTTTTCATAAGGATGAGGACATCAAATCGCTGCTTTTGTCTGCCCCGCATTTAAAAGCAAATAAAGAGGAAATCCGGGCGTTTTTTGAAAGCCATGAGGATAAGAAAGAACAGACGGAATATATCAAAAGTATATTTAATAATGAGCAGACGGAAATCACGCTGGAGGACGGGCGGCTTGCAGGCTACAAGACCTACCAGAACGTGCTTCATATGTGGGAGGGGAGTTATCCTTCCCGCACTTCACAGGCTTATTATGACTGGGGCGTAATCGCAGGGTATTTTGAGGGTATGCGCCTTTTGGGGGAGCTGAAAGACAAGATGAACCCGCTCCCGACCGTGGAAGGGCAGCTCAGTTTGCTGGAAGATTTGGCAGAGGAAAAGACCTCTGCTTTTTCTTTTTCGCAGGAAATCATTGATACCGTCATCAAGTCCAGCACCTATGTGAAGCCGGGGAAGTACGGCATTTATGTCTATTTCCTGAAAGACCGCACCAACCAGCAAAAGGCGGACTATCTGAAAGATGCGTATGGCTTTGTCGGCGCATACCCGGTCATTACCGGAACCGGGATTGACATGCTTGCCAGCAGCGAGGGGATGCGGATCACAAAGGGAGAAACGGAAATCCTGCTGAAATGGGGGAAGGTTGCGAAGCGCATTGACGAGCTGATTGCCGCAGGGCGGTATATGACAGAGAAAGAAATGGAGTACCTGCCGGAGTATGAAAAGAGCGTCCTTGTGGCTGAAATCTACCATTTTTATAGGAACCAGCCGGAGGAAGTGGTGCGGCCGTACCCGATTGGTGCAGAGTACCATGCAGGCGTGAAGGCAATCCGCCCGCAGATTGACAGCCCGGAGCGTGTGGAAGAAATCTTGTCTGTAATGGCAGAAGTGCTGAATAATACCGCAGATTTTGACAACCGTTATAAATTCATGCAGAAGGTGTACCGTGACCTTACGGATTACCGGGACGGGAAATTCAGCCTGTTTTCGCCCATATCAGCCGAAACAGAAACCCCGCCCCTACCAGAACCGGAGCCGCCACAGCCATCGGAGGGGAAAAGGGAGGAGCCGGACAGCCTTGCGAAAAGGCTCAATGAACTGTATAAGGAAACCGACCTGCGGGCGTATGAGGCGAATATAGAGCAGGGGGAATCCGAGCAGGAAACGATAGCACAGATTGAAAAGCAGCTCTCGAATCCGGATGAAGTGATGGCTATCTTAGACTACCTCATCAGCGTCCAGCAGGCAACGGAGCCGGACGTGGAGGCGTATCAGGAGCTTGCGGGGCTGATAGAGGAAGTGCAGGCACTGCCAGCGATGAACCCGCCCTATGACCTTCAGCCGGAAACCGTGGTGTATATCGGCATGGAGAAATATGAAATCCTCACCATGACCGACAGCATGGTAGTACTGCATGACCTCACCTACCCGCTTTTTACGAAAGATATGCCCCGTGAGGAATTTGACCGTAAGCTGCGTGAAAACCCGGCAAATGACCATCTGAAAACCAGACGGCCATTGCCGGAGCCACCAGCCGAAAAGAAAAACACAGAACCCCTTCCCGCAGGGGACGGGCAGGGAACCGCTTCACCCCATGCGGAAAAAGAGGAAATTTCCGAAGAAAGCCTTACCGTGGCGCAGCGGAATTACCGTGCGGTCATGGAGCTTGCGCCGGAGGTACTGCGTGGGGAAACGGAGTCAAAATCATTTGAGGCGGGGCAGTCCTTTATGCCGCTTACCGTGGAAGCCATCGGGGAGAACCGCATCGCCATCTCCCATTATTACACGCAGAATGGGGATTCCCTTGCCGACCCGGACATGGAGTTTGTGTTCGACCATGAAGAAAAGACCTTAAATTCGAGGACATTCCAGCAGGATAACTTGAACCGCTTTGACGAGGTGGTGACGGACGGCGTTGTGGACGAGGCACTGGAGAGTGAATTAAACGATTTTGCAAGCCAGTGGTTCAAAAATATCCGGGAGCAGGGATATTTGCCGATTAAGGAAGAAAAACAGCTATCAGAGAGTGACATCCCAATCGGCACGGAGCTTGTGATAGATGGACGCAGGTTCTCCGTTGACAGCGTGGATATTGCACACGGAACCGCCAGCCTAAAAGACCTCACATTCCAGAGCGGCACAGGCTTCCCGGTTTTCCGCAGCGAGCCGATCCAGCTTGTTTTTGACTTGATTCAGGGGCAGGAAGATACGCCGGAAAAAGAAAATGAGGCGCAGGCAGACCTTGCCCCGGCGTGGGAGAAGAAAAAGCCGGCAGGCAGGATACGGGGCTTTGACCTGCACCTGGAAATCCCGCAGGAGCAGCGGAGCCAGTACAGGATTACCAATGATGAGTTAGGATACGGGACGCCAAAGGAGAAGTTCAGGGCGAACATTGCCGTCATCCAACTTCTGAAAAAGTGCGAGGACGAGGACAGGTATGCGACACCGGAAGAACAGGAAATCTTAGCAAAGTATGTGGGCTGGGGAGGGCTGGCAGACGCATTTGACGAAACCAAATCCGCATGGGGCTATGAATACCTTGAGCTGAAAACCGTATTGACGCCGGAGGAATACGCCGCCGCAAGGCAGTCAACCCTGACGGCATTTTACACGCCACCCGTTGTCATCCGTGCCATGTACCAGGCATTGGAGAACATGGGCTTGAAATCCGGCAACATCTTAGAGCCGTCCTGTGCGGTGGGGAATTTCATGGGCATGAAGCCGGAGAGCCTGTCAGACTGCAAGATATACGGCGTGGAGGTTGACAGCATATCGGGCAGGATTGCGGGGCAGCTTTACCAGAAATCCACGGTTGCCGTGCAGGGGTACGAGGAGGCGGAGCTGCCGGACAGCTTTTTTGACGTGGCAATCGGCAACGTCCCGTTCGGCCAGTTTAAATTATCCGACAGGCGGTATGACAAGAACAACTTCCTTGTGCATGACTACTTTTTTGCAAAGACGCTGGATAAAGTCAGGCCGGGCGGCGTGATTGCGTTCATCACGTCATCGGGGACGATGGACAAGAAGAACCCGGCGATACGCAGATATATCGCACAGCGGGCGGAGCTTTTGGGGGCGATACGCCTGCCAAACGATACGTTCAAGAAAAATGCGGGGACGGAAGTCACTTCTGATATTTTATTTTTGCAGAAGCGTGACCGCATGGTGGAGGCGGAGCCGGACTGGTTATACCTTGACGTTGATAAAAACGGTATCACGCAGAACCGCTATTTTGTGGAACACCCGGAGATGGTTCTGGGCGAGATGGTGATGGAGAGTACGCAGTACGGCATGGACAGCACCTGCCGCCCGTATGAGAACATGAGCCTTGAAAGCCTGCTTGCAGGGGCGGTGGAGAACATTCAGGCGGAGATTGCAGAATATGAAACGGACGAAATGGTGGAGGAGGAAGATAACAGCATCCCCGCCGATCCGTCCGTTGCCAACTTCTCCTTTACCGTTTATGACGGGAAAATCTACTACCGGGAGAACAGCCGCATGAAGCCCGTTGAGATGTCTGTGACCGCCGCAAACCGTGTAAAGGGCATGGTAGCCATCCGTGACTGTGTGCGGGAGCTGATTGCCTACCAGACGGAGGGGTATGCCGATACGGTCATCGAGGGACAGCAGAGGAAGCTAAACCAGCTCTATGACACGTTCCAGAAGAAGTACGGGATACTCAATGCCAGGGCGAACAGCATGGTGTTTTCGGACGATAACAGCTACCCGCTGCTCTGTTCTCTGGAAGTTGTGGCGGAGGACGGCGTACACGCACAGAAAGCCGATATGTTCCACAAGCGCACCATCAAGCCCCATCAGGCGGTGACAAAGGTGGACACGGCCAGCGAAGCCTTGTCGCTCTCCCTGTCAGAAAAAGCCAGAGTCGATATGGATTATATGTGTTCCCTTACCGGGAAAAGCGCAGAGGAGATTGAGCGGGAGCTGTCCGGCGTGATTTTTCGCCTGCCAGATGTGGCGGGAGGGGAGCCGGAGTTTGTCTCGGAAGATGAATATTTATCCGGCAATGTCCGGGAGAAATTGAAAGAGGCGAAGCTGGCGGCGGCAGCGTCCGAAGCCTATCAAATCAACGTGGAGGCACTGGAAAAGGTACAGCCGAAGGACTTGACCGCATCGGAAATCAGTGTGCGGCTGGGAGCCACATGGATTCCCATCAGCGACGTGTCGGAGTTTATGTTCCAGCTACTGGACACGCCGAATTACAGCCGATGGAATATCAAAATCCATTTCTCCAAGTTTACCGGGGAGTGGAACATCGAGGGGAAGAGCAACGACAAGGGGAACCCGAAGGCAAACAACGCATACGGGACGCACCGTGTCAACGCCTATAAGATTATCGAGGACACGTTAAACCTGCGGGACACCCGTGTGTACGACTATATCCCCACCGAGGACGGGAAGAAAAAGGCAGTCTTAAACAAAGAGGAAACCGCCATAGCGCAGGGCAAGCAGGACTTGATCAAGCAGGCATTCCAGGACTGGATCTGGCAGAACCCGGAGCGCAGGCAGAGATTGACGGCATATTATAATGAAAACTTTAACGCCATCCGACCGAGGGAATATGACGGGAGCCACTTAAATTTTTATGGCATGAACCCGGAGATTCAGCTGCGCCAGCACCAGAAAAACGGAGCCGCCCGCATCATTTACGGGGGGAACAGCCTGCTTGCCTATGTGGTGGGAGCCGGGAAAACCTACACGATGGTTGCGGCGGCGATGGAGTGCAAGAGGTTAGGGCTTTGCAACAAATCCATGATTGTGGTGCCGAACCACATCATAGAGCAGTTCGCCGCCGAGTGGCTCCAGCTTTATCCTGCCGCCAACCTGCTTGTGGCAACGAAAAAGGATTTTGAAACGAAGAACCGGAAGAAATTCTGTGCGAGGATTGCAACCAGCGACATTGACGCAGTAATTATCGGGCATAGTCAGTTCGAGAAAATCCCGCTCAGTACAGAAAGACAGCAGCGTATGCTGGAGGAACAGATTGATGAGATTATAGACGGGATTGCGGAGGCAAAACGGAACGGTGGGAGCAGGTTCACCATCAAGCAGATGGAAAAATCGAAAAAATCCCTGCAAACGAAGCTGTCAAAACTCAACGACCAGAGCCGCAAGGATGACGTTGTTTTCTTTGAGGAATTGGGCATTGACCGCCTGTTCGTGGACGAGGCGGACGGCTATAAAAACCTCTACCTTTACACAAAAATGCGGAACGTGGGCGGCATCGCACAGACGGAGGCGCAGAAATCATCCGATATGTTCATGAAATGCCGCTATCTGGACGGGATAACGGGCGGGAAAGGCGTGATATTCGCCACCGGAACCCCCGTGAGCAACTCAATGGTGGAGCTTTACACCATGCAGCGGTATTTGCAGTACAACACCCTTGTGCGGAACCATTTGCAGCATTTTGACGCATGGGCGTCCACCTTCGGGGAAACGGTTTCAGCCATAGAATTAGCCCCGGAGGGCAGCGGCTACCGGATGAAAACGAGGTTTGCGAAGTTCTACAACCTGCCGGAGCTTATGATGATGTTCCGGGAAGTGGCGGACATCCAGACCGCCGATATGCTGAACCTGCCCGTGCCGGAAGCGGAATACAAGGTAGTGGCGGTGAAGCCCAGCGAGATACAAAAGGATATGGTACAGACGTTAGGGGAGCGGGCGGAGCGTGTGCGCAACGGCATGGTGAACCCCATGCAGGACAACATGCTCTTAATTACCAATGACGGGCGCAAGCTGGCGTTAGACCAGCGGCTCACCAATGAAATGCTGCCGGACGAGCCGGAGAGCAAGGTCAACGCCTGCGTCAATGAAGTCTACCGCTTTTGGGAGGAGGGGAGGGAGCAGAAACTCACACAGCTATTGTTCTGCGACCTCTCCACGCCGAAGAATGACGGGACATTCAGCGTCTACAATGACGTGCGGGATAAACTGATTGCGAAAGGAATCCCGCCACAGGAGATAGAATTTATCCATGACGCCAACACGGAGGTGAAGAAAAAAGAGCTGTTTTCAAAGGTACGCAGGGGAGCCGTGCGAATCTTAATGGGCAGCACGTTTAAGATGGGGGCAGGCACAAACGTCCAGAATTTAATCATTGCCAGCCATGATTTAGACTGCCCGTGGAGGCCGAGAGATGTAGGACGGATTTTGCGGACATTCAAAATAAAAAGAATGTGGAGGTAACAGACAATGGCAAAGACGATTTTTGAGGAACTGGGCGGCAAATACGAAAGGCAAGGTGACTATTTAATTCCATGTATAGCTTTACCCGCCGAAGAAGAACAGCCGATAGGCACATGGGGACAGCGGCATCTGGACTATCTGAAACAGTACCGCAAGGTTACATACACCAATCTTCTCACAAGCGGCAGGCTGAATACTTACCTTGCCGACATTGACAGGCAGGCGCAGGAACGCTTTGAAAGGCTCATAGAGGGCATGAAACAGGCACAGGGCATAACGGAACGACTAAAAGAAGAAAATGCCTTAGAATGGGTTGGAAGAATGAATAACATAAGAGCTTGTGCGAGGGAGCTTGTTGAGAGGGAATTGATTTATCAATAGACAGACTAACGGCGGTAGGGATTGAACTACCGCCGTTTTAAGTGTTATTTTATTATTCTGTTCTTATCACCCCACTCACACATACCATCTAAAATAGGAATGAGTGACTTTCCACGTTCAGTTAAACTATATTCAACTTTTGGAGGGATTTGGGGATATTCTTCTCTATGTACAAGTTGGTCTGCTTCCAGTTCCTTTAAAGACAAACTTAGTGTTTTAAAAGAAATTCCACCGATATATTTTTTCATTTCATTGAATCGGACAACGCCAAATTCCATTAGTGTATATAGAATTGTCATTTTGTATTTTCCATTTATCAACGATAATGTATAACTGAAACCTGTTGTTGCTAAACATTCTTTTGAAATACAATGTTCGTTCATTTTACACTCTCCTTTTGGTAAGTATATAACAATAATGTGCGTACTTGATTAAAAGATAATTCTTGCTATGATTATAATATGGAGAGACACGGAAGTCAACGTGTTCCACAAATTATAAAATAGATTGGAGTTTGTAGAATGGGTAAAAAAATTGTAGTAATTACTGGAAGTCCGCGTAAAAAAGGGAATAGTTTAAGTATGACTGAAGCATTTATTGAAGCGACGACTAAAAATGGGCATTCCATTATAAGGTTTGATGCAGCACAAAGCAATGTTGGAGGCTGTCACGCTTGTGAAACCTGCTATCATTCGGGAAAAGCTTGCAGTTTTGATGATGATTTTAATAAAATTGCAACTGATATTTTTCATGCAGATATGATTGTTTTTTCAATGCCCGTCTATTGGTATTCCATTCCTGCACAAATTAAATGCGTGATTGATAAATTGTTTTCTTTCGTGGTAGGCGGTAAAGATATAGCAGGAAAAGAGTGTGCCTTGATTGCTTGTTGTGAAGAAGATGATATGTCTGTTTTTGATGGTGTCCGTATTCCAATCGAGCGTTCGGCGGCTTTGCTGAAATGGAATATGGTAGGCGAAGTACTTGTGCCTGGAGTGTTAAATGTTGGTGATATTGAAAAAACGGATGGTTGCAAAAAAGCAATCGCTCTTGCAAAAAGCATATAAGAAAAGAGGTTGGGTATATGAGCAAAAAAATAATAATACTGAATGGAAGTCCACGTAAAAAAGGGAATACAGCTACATTAACGGCTGCATTTAAAAGGGGAGCAGAAAAAGCAGGAAATCAGGTTACAGAATTTTTCCTTGGAGAAATGAATATCAATGGTTGCAAAGGATGTTTCGGCGGTGGTAAAGATTGTAACAGTCCTTGTGTGCAGAAGGATGATATGGACGTAATTTATCCTGTTTATCAAGAAGCGGATATTGTAATTCTTGCATCGCCTTTATATTATTGGACAATTAGCGGGCAATTAAAAACTGCATTTGACAGGCTGTTTGCTGTTGCGGAGTGTAATCCTAATTATCGAAACCCTAAAAAGGATATGGCTCTGATTATGGCGGCAGAAGGGTATGGTTTTCAAGAAAGCGAATATTGGTATGACCGTCTTGAAAAGCACCTTGGATGGAAAAGTATAGGAAAGGTTCTTTGTGGCGGGGTTATGAATGTTGGTGATATTTCAGAGAATGAAAAATTGGATGAAGCATATCAGCTTGGTGTGTCCATTCAATAAAATTAGAAAATGAATAAAGATACCGTTTGGCTGTTATGTCCTGTTTGCGGTAACAAAACCCGTGACAGAATAAGAAAAGATACCGTTTTGAAGAACTACCCTCTCTATTGTCCAAAGTGTAAGAAGAAAACGCTAATTGAAGTAAAAAATTTACATACAATAGTCATCACAGAGCCAGACACATAGATGCGGAGCCGATGAACTTGTGAAATAAAATCACAGTTTATTGGCTCTTTTTCATTTCATAAGGTTTTAAGGCAAACGCCCACCATATAAAAAAACGGTGTATTGGTGGGCGGTATTGCTATACCCGAAAAGACTTAACAGACACTCTCCAGACCTGTTTTAAAGTTTGGAGGTTTTTTATGTTCTTTTTTCGGGCAGTTATCCATCTGCTCATGCAACGCAGAGTTAATCCATACATAGCATATTGGGGAATGGCAGGAAGTCAGTTAAAAAAATTCCTGTTTATGCAACGCTACTTCTCACCATGAAACAAGAAGTAGAATCTCCACTTAACAGAATATATATCTCCTATAACCGTAGAGGTCACAGAGCCTTTGCGGTTTTTCTTTTGTCGTTTTTTATCGGAATGTGCCGCAGTGCTGTTTCTGCTGTTGGCTGCCGTTCGCCGCCTTTCCAATCTGGATTTTTACATTTTCAAAAATTCGGATTGGAGGAAATAAGGAATGGCATACAACCACGGACGTGAGGACAGGAAATGGCGTATCTGGAAAGAAGCCGAGGAAAAAGTGCTGCGTGAGCATGGCGTTGATGAAGCGGTCATTGAGCAAATCCGCATGGAGGACAGGGCGGACTTTAATTCCAACAGGCGGTTTTACCGATGGACGAGCGACTTTGGGGAATACCTTGAGGGAATGGCAGACACCGAACCGCAGGCAGAGCCGAATACCATTGCGGACTTACTGGACGAGATTGAGAACGAAACACTGTATCAAGCACTGCTTACGGTGGACAAGCATACCCTGCTCATTCTCTTGCTGAAAATGCAGGGCTATTCCACGAGGGAGATTGCGGCGATGGCAGGGCTTACCGAAAGGGCGGTCTATAAACGCCTTGAAAGGCTCCGTAAAAAATTAAAGCCTATTTTTTATCCTTTCGGGGAAATTTAATCATTTCCACGGGCTATTGGGTGGGAGGGCAATCCTCTCACTCAATTTTTTTCGGGAGGAAAGGAAATGGCATACGGGGCAAAGACATACACGCTTCGAGAGGAATCCACGGAAAGCGGCAAAAGGTATTTTATCAGCTTTAAGGACGGGCAGGGAGAACAACACGAACTGGAAGTATCAGAACAGCTATTTGTTGAATTTCGGCAGATGGAGCGCAGGAACAGGAACCTTCAGCAATGGAACCAGCGGCACAGGGAGTTTAACGAGGTGTGGGATGAAACCCTTTACAGACGTGCGTTGCGGGTTCCTAAAACCCTTGATGAAAGGATGATTGAAAAAGAGAGAAATGAAATACTTGCTAAAGCGGTTGCCCGACTGCCAGAGATACAGAGGCGGCGTTTCCTGCTCTATTACGAGTATGATTTTAATTTCTATCAGATTGGCGAGATGGAGCGTTGTACCGCTTCCGCTGTCCAGAAGTCCGTTTCAGTTGCAAGGGAAAAGGTCAAGGCAGAAATGAAGAAGTATCTCCAACCGTGACCGCTACCATCCGAAAAAGAAATCCGCTTTTTATCGGCGTGGGATTGGCGGAATTACATACTCTCACTCTTTTTCGTGGGAGTAAATCTATTTAAGGAGGTCACAGCTATGTGCAACAAAACCAAAGACACCGCCCGAAAGGAGGAATCCTATGCAGAAGCTTCAGACAGTCAACGCCGACACGCTCCTCTATGAGCCGCTTGAAAAGCCGTCCTTTGTGGTGGACGGTCTGATACCCACGGGCTTAACCCTGTTCTGCGGCTCACAGAAAATCGGCAAGAGCTGGCTCATGTTAAAGCTCTGCCTATGTGTGTCACAGGGAATCCCCTTATGGGATATGCCGACACGGGAGGGCGATGTGCTTTACCTCTGTCTGGAGGACACGTTCTGCCGCATACAGGACAGGCTGTTCCGCTTGACGGACGAAGCAAGTGGGCGGCTCCACTTTGCGGTGGCAAGCGATAAGCTGTCAGACGGTCTTATTGTGCAGTTGGAAGATTATCTGAAAGAATACCCCGACAGCAGGCTGATTGTCATTGACACCTTGCAGAAAGTCCGCACCGCTTCCAAAGACAACGCCTATGCAAGCGACTACGGGGACATTTCCCTTATCAAAGACTTTGCCGACAGGCACGCTATGGCGGTCATTGTCGTACACCATATCCGAAAGCAGAATGACAGCGACGTGTTCAACAAAGTGTCTGGCACGACGGGATTGACGGGGAGTGCGGACGCAACTTTTGTTTTAGAACAGGAAAGCCGTGCGTCCAATGCCGCAAAGCTGTATGTGACGGGCAGGGACACGCCCTATCAGGAGTTTACGCTCCGTTTCCATGATTGCAGTTGGGAACTGGTGGAGCGTAAGGAGCAGGAACAGCTTGCAAAAGAAGCGATACCAGACGTTCTTTTTCGGCTGGTGGATTTCATGCAGGGCAGGGAGGGATGGACTGGGACGGCAACGGAGCTTCTGGAACAGATGGGGGAAACGGGAACGCCGCCCAACATCATGACGAAGCGGCTCAACGAATACCGTGCTAGTTTTCTTAGTGAAAACAACATCCGTTACGGCTACCACAGGAAGAAAGGGTGCAGGGAGATTTCCCTCACAAGGCAGTCGGGTGACGGTGGTGACGGTGATGACGGTTAGTTTGGGATACCCCCTGCTATTGTCACTGTCATAGCAAATGTATGTAAAGTCGGCGGCTCTGCCCTTCGGGAGAACACCCCGTAAACGCAAAATGCAGGCGTGGGATTTCCCCGCCGCTTGCGGCGTGTCTATCCACCCCTGCGGTCAGAAAAATCCTCTGATTTTTCCGACTGCGTTTACAGGGTGTAACACACTACACTTTGCCCGGCAAAGTCGTGTGCCAGACGTTCCCTCTGGACTCCCTTAAAGCAGGGCTTACGCCCTGCCCATCCTCTGCCTTGCGGCTTCGGATGGAAGAATGTGCGGTGACAGTCGGCGGCTTCCGTGGGGGTATCCCCAAAACACCGTCACCACCGTCACCAACCGTCACCCTTTGGGAGATTACCCGCCGAAGAAAGGAAGATGATGAACTATGCCCTATGCAATCCTGCGTTTCCAGAAACGCAAGGCAGGCGGCGTTGCGGCTTGCGAACGCCACAACGAGCGGAAGAAAGAAGCCTATAAAAGCAACCCAGATATTGATATGGAACGCTCCAAAGATAACTACCATCTTGTGAATCCGCCCCGCTACACCTACAAGAAAGAGATAAACCAAATGGTAAAAGAAGCAGGCTGTAAGGTGAGAAAGGACAGCGTGATGATGGTGGAAACGCTCATCACCGCTTCGCCCGAATT
>CAJTQI010000011.1 GCA_910578645.1 uncultured Lachnospiraceae bacterium | reverse complement strand
CTGCGACATACGGTTATACAGCCCTTTTATGGAATGATAACCATCTTTCAAATGTTGCTTTCGCGGCAGTTTCCCTTTGGATAGTCGGCTTTCTATACTTGAGTATTTTAATGATTGGGTGCGTGATATTCAGACAGACTTTCACAAGCATACTCTTTACAGGCGGCATTGTCGCCATAATATCCTTGCTCGGAATGATAGAACCGGTTGCGAAATTCAATCCATTCATTTTAACTTCAAAAAATATAGATTTGATTTCCGGCGAAGCTGTTCCGGCAGAATTTATGATACCTGCTGTTATTTCCATTGCCTTATCCATTTTGGGAGTGTTGCTTGCCATTCGCCTTTTCAATAAAAAACAGCTTTAATTGTCGAATTTACAGCGATTTGAAGAAATACTCTTATGTATAAACAATTTAACATCTGCTTAAATCTGCCGGACGACGGCAAAAGAAAAAAGCCGTCGTACAGCAGATGTACTTCTATGCTCTTAATGCGGCTGTTTAGACTAAGCCGCTGTTTTATTATGGCGGTTTCGGAAGGTAGCCGTCATGTTGATTACAGTTATCACGAATAGCAGATTGTCAAAAAAATCCCGTTTTCTACAACGGAATATTCCGGTCATAGAGATGAACACACAAATCATCATAATTACTTAAATAACTCATATTACCAAACGCCTATGCGGTTTTATGCCTGCATGGGCGTTTGTTGTAATAGCCTCCTACTGGGAAGAAAGGGGGGGGTGATGAGAAAATGAGGTATTCCGAACAATTTATGGAGCATATTGAATATGCTTTTGCCGCGTTCTGTAAAGTCGTTCTCCGCAACGCGGCAATCAGCGCATACCGCGATTTTGGACGGAAACAGAAGCATGAAGTATCACTTGGCTATCTGATGTCGGAAACGTCTTTTGAACCGTTTGCAACCGACAACTATTTTGAGCAGTATGTTTATGAGAAGCCGACTGTTTTTATTGTGCAAGGGAAAGAAGTTGTCGTTACAAGTAAAGGGTTAGCCGACGCATTAGCTAACCTGTCGGAACAAAGGCGTACTGTTCTGCTGATGAATTTCTTCCTCGGATAATTACCACAGGTTTGTTTCGCAGTAGAAAGGCGTTTTTGAGGGAAAAGGTATAAAACCCTTGCCGCGCGGAAAGCGCACCCGCAAAGCCGCTTGTATCAATGCTTTTTCAGCACCCTGCATGGCAGCTATCCTATTTCAGTTTGTTGGTTGATACTGTTTTATGAGTGGCTACCTTTTAGTACCTCTTTTTTTCATAGCTTTTCCGCAATTTTCTTACTTGTAGCGCGTCCGTCATGTTGCTCCCTCCTGGAATGGATTTACCCCTAAATGGGAAAAGTAAGCGTCTAGTGCCGGTTCAATAAAAACATTTGCCTGGGCCTGCTTCTGCCTCCATTCCTGATTAAATTCATCGTTTTCTCCCATTTGCATGAGCTTAGGAAGCATAGTGGTGTCCCCGTTGGTGAACTCCAAAATCATATCCCAGTAGACTTTTGCGAATTGCAGCCCTTCCGGGCTTTGTGCCAGTACGCCCTCATCCTGCAACCTAATTGCCCTATTCTGTAACTGCAAAAATTTTTCCAGAAATGCCAGTCCGCTTTCTTTGTCAAAACGGCTGCGGATATGCTCCAGTGTTTCGCTGTCAAAATGTTTGATAAGCCAATAGAAATCATTTTTCATTTCCAGATTGACGATAATATCCGCATATTTTTTGAAATCTACCGACTGCATTTTCAGGACTTCTGTTTGCAATACCTCAAGTTCCGATAAGGACTCTGACAGGTCTGCTATCTTTTTTCGGAGCATATTGGCTTGTTCCGTAAGGACTTGTGCGACATCTGCAGGAGTGTCCAATGGAATTAGCCTGTTTTTAATATCAGCCAAAGAAAAACCTAAATGCTTTAATGAGATTATCTGGTGGAGTTTAATAATATCTTTGTCTGTATAAAGCCTGCGTCCTCCATCGCTAAAGGCTGATGGCGAAAGTAAGCTTTCTTTATCGTAGTGCTGCAAAGTTCGGACAGATACATTCATTTTCTTTGAAACCTCGCCTGCGGTCATATATCCTTGTGGGATAGCTCTGTATTTTTCCATGTCCAAAACACCTCCTGGGAATAGTATAGCTCATTACGTTACGTTATGAGCAAGACCCTTTGTTCGTTTTTGTGTGTATGTGTAGTACGTTCGCATAGAAGCTTTTTCACAAGACGGATTAGGAGGGAATTTCTTTCTATCCCCTGGACATGGCGCATAATACTGGCGATTTCTTGCACTTCCCGTTCATCAAAGAAGGACAGGAACAATGTAACATCAAACTTGCAAAAGCCATTAAAGGCATACATGACAGCGTTTGCCTGCCTTTTTTTCGGCAACAAGTAAACTATGATAAAAATAATTCGTATACTTAATATTTTTTTGAGAGCAGTAACTGTCTATATCGACGGATAATTGTTCCCAATATTCCATGTTTTTATTGTTATATATTTCTTTATAATCACTTAAATATTGAGGATATTTTTCGGAGATATATTGCAAAACCTCTTGCTTGTAATTTCCTCGAAGATTCAAATTCTCCAACCAATATTCACAAACAAATTCTGTTGTTGCTTCAATGATTTTCCTAAAATCTGTTATGTACGGAAATATGGGTGACATAAATAAAACTGTATAAATCCCCTGTTTTCGTAATTCTTTTAATGTAGCAATCCGCTGTGTAATGCTACTGGCATTATCCAAATCACTTTGAAAATTGTTATCTAAAGTGTTGATAGAAATTGAAACTGTTAAATTTTTTAGTTCTTTTAATATATCAATATCTCTTAGTATCAAATCAGATTTTGTAGAAATAGTAATCAAACAGTCTGCTTGCTTTAATTGCTCTAAAACATTTCTTGTTATTTGATATTTCTCTTCAAAAGGATTATAGCAATCCGTTACAGAAGAAATAAATACAGATTTGTGATACAGTTTTTTGACACTAATTGGTTTATCACAACGCTTTACATCAATAAAATTCCCCCATTTTTCCGTATGTCCTGTAAACCGCTTCATAAAACGGGCATAACAGTATTTACAAGAGTGGGGGCAGCCAACATAAGGATTAATTACATAATCACTGGCTGGTAAGTTAGATTTTGTAATCAAGTCTTTTGTAACGATTTCTTTTTCAATTATGCTCAATATAAATCACCTCCATGAAACAAACAGAAATATGCCTTTTATATAAAACTAACTTTTCTATGATAAGATTTTTGAATCACAGAAGAGCCTTTGTTGACTCTTAATAATAAGATTATTATACTTAGTTTGCAATGTTCTTCAAGTACGCAGAATATTCTTACATAGTATGGTAGAGCATACCGTTAAACACATATTTGGTATACCCATATCAGAAGAAAGGACAGTTTAGTATGGACAAGGATTTAACTTATGACGAATGGACACAAAAAGTTAAAATCGGCATTCTTACCGAAGCCGGTAATTGCCCGGTAACATCTTTAATTATCATGTTGCAAGGCAAATGGAAATTTCAAATTATTTATGAAATGTGCATTAAATCCCCTATACGTTTTGGAGAATTAAGAAAAAATATTGATGGAATTACAAATACAATGCTTACTTCTTCTTTACGAGAATTGGAGAAAGATGGGTTGGTGTCACGAGTACAATTTAACGAAATTCCTCCCCATGTAGAATATTCTCTGACTGAAAAAGGAACGGCATTATTGCCTGTCTTTTATGCTATGACAAAATGGGGGCTGACTTATATTCCGTAAAAGATTAGGGTGTCAAAAGGGGTATTTTATTAGTTATACCGGCAAATAGCATAAAATGTTCCCTTGTGTCCGTCTGCGTCATATGGATTTTCTAAAATATTCTGGGAAATTTAAGGAAACGGACGTAACCGCCCTCTATTCGCCATCCAGGCGAACATCGGGCTTTTCGGGGCGTCCATGCCCTGAAATTACTGGGAACTTCACGGAATATTCAGAAAATCTCATATTCCTACGAAGGACAACTTCGTGAACATTTTATGCAATCTGCCAGTGAAATTTTATGATAGCGCTTTTTGACACCCTAATCCGTAAAGGTAATAAATATGTGACGACAGGGCTTTTTCAAATCCCGCATTTGGGAAGTGTGGTAGAATGAAAGAAACGGAACAAACAATTAATACTGACCGGGCAAAGTGAGGAAAAAAGTATGAAAATAGAAGTTAGAATTGCAGAAGAAAAAGATGTGGAGCGTGTTGCTATTTTGTATGAGCGACTTCATGATTATCTGGAAACCCATGAAAATCACCCCGGATGGAAACGTGGTATTTATCCGACTAAGGAAGATGCGGAGGAAGGATTTGAAAAAGGATGGTTATATGTGGCTGAAGTAGATGGAAAGCTGGCAGGAAGTGTGATTTATCTTCATGAGCAAGGAGAAGTTTACAATCAGGTAAAGTGGACTAAAGAAATACCAGGTGACAATGTCTATGTGATTCATGTATTGGCGGTGCATCCGGATTTCTTTAGAATGGGAATAGGAACAGCGCTTCTTGAGTATGCGTGCGATATGGGAAGAAAAAATGGAGTAGGAGCAGTGCGGCTTGACGTGCATGAGAAAAATTTTTCAGCTATCCACTTATATGAAAGCTGTGGATTTTCGTATCGGGGAAACATTGATTTGGGGCTGGAAGAATTGCATGGCTTAAAGTGGTATCGTGTCTATGAAAAACTTTTGAGATAGAAAAGTATTTAAAAAAATATCATATTACACTTTACTTTGCAAAGTCATGTAGCAAAAGAAAGTTGAACCCTTTGGATATTCCATACAACAAACCAGTGACGGTTATACAGTAAAGAGGGGATAAATGTATATGGAAAATGGAAGAATCAGGATTGTCGATATCGCCGATGAACTGGGAGTGAGTACTGCCACCGTATCGAATGTCATTCATGGAAAGACAAAGAAAATATCAGACGAAACGGTGAAACGCGTGCAACAGCTTTTGGAAGAGAGACAGTATATTCCGAGTATGGCAGGGATACTTTTGGCGCAAAATGATTCTAAAATTATCGGGGTGGTTATCAATGACCATGAAAAATATGAAGGACATACACTGGAGGACCGGTTTATTTCCGCATCAGTCAACGCGTTGGCAAAAGAGATAGAGCAGGCAGGAAAATTTCTCATGCTTAAAGTTACTGATAAATGGGATGAAATTCCTAAGTTTGCATCTATGTGGAATATGGAAGGAATGGTGTTGATTGGCTATTGTGAACAGGATTATAAAAAATTGAGAGAACAGATGCATATACCCTTTGTGGTCTATGATGGATATATGGAAAGTTCCGGAAATCTTGTAAATATTGAGGCCAATCACTTTGATGGCGGGGTACAGGCTGGACGTTACCTGAAAAACAAGGGGCACAGGGCCGTGCTGTGTATATCGGACAATCATATCGGTATGGATATGGAAAGATTTATGGGATTAAAAAGCGAGAGCCCGAATGCAGAACTTATGGTTATTCCTATGGAGCAGGAGGTGCGCACCGTTTTTTACATGGAGCATTTAGGGGAGATAAGAAAATATTCGGCAGTTTTTGCTGTGTCTGACCATTATGCAATGGACTTTATCCAATTTTTGAAAAGTGTGGGGATATCCGTTCCGGAGGATATGTCGGTAGTCGGATTTGACGATGTGAGGGGATGTGAAAAGTTTGTACCGGCGCTGACCACGATAAAACAGGATAACAAGCAAAGGGCAGCTTTGGCTGTTAAAATGTTGAGCCGGTTAAGAAATGGAGATTGTAAGGATAAAAAAGTGGTGTTGCCCGTAACTCTCATAGAACGTGACAGTGTATGCGATGTAAATATGCACAAAGAATGAGGTTGGATTTTGTTATAGGTTATGCGTTTAACCTTTGCTATTTTGCACGGTTCATTTTATTATTATTACAACTGCTGTGAAGTAGATTGGAGGAATAATAAGATGGAAAAAAGGAAACTGGTAACTCCCGACGATATGAAAACTGCTTTGAAAGATATCGGTGTCCAAAAAGGACAGGCTGTTATGGTACATACATCGCTGAGCAGTCTGGGCTATGTGTGCGGCGGCGCACAATCAGTCATTGAAGCATTGCTTGAGAGCGTTGGCGATGAAGGTACGATTATGATGCCGACACAGTCATGGAAGAATTTAAATCCGGAGACAGGCGTTTATTGGCAGGAACCGGAGGAATGGTGGCCTGTCATACGTGAATACATACCTGCTTATGACAAACGGATTACACCGACAAATACAATGGGCGCCGTATCAGAAATGTTTCGGCAGTGGCCGGGCACACTTAGAAGCGAACATCCTGCAAGGTCAGTGGCTGCATGGGGACATCATGCGCAGTATCTGACGGAGAATCATGACCTGTCCGATATTTTTGGAGACAGCTCACCCATTGGCAGGCTGTATGAACTTGATGGATATGTTTTATTGATTGGAGTTGGTTATGACAAGAATACTTCGCTTCATTTGGCGGATGTAAGGGCTGAATATCCGGGCAAGCATACGGTCATAGAGAACAGTGCCATACTGCTTGACGGACAGCGGGTATGGAAATCCTATGAGACATTGGCTGTGGATGGAGAGGACTTTTCGGAAATCGGAGAGGCATTTGAGAAGACAGGCAAGGTGCGCCATGTACCGTTAGGAAATGGAATGCTTTCCATGATGAGCCAAAGGGCGCTGGTAGATTTTGCTGTGAAATGGATAGGTGGGAACAGATGAAAAAGCTTTATTCCGGTTGATATTATATTGTGATAGGTGTAAAATAACTTATACTTCTCGGAAAGGAGAATGTGAGGATGAAGAAATTATTTTATTATGCGGATAAATATATAGAAAAAAGTAACTGGAAAGATTTAGCGATGCTTAAACTCTGTCTTTTTGCGATAGGGATTTTGGGTGGTATGAGGATACCGGAAAAGAATAGGAAACAGGCAGGGTGGATTGCTGCGGCCGTTTTTGTGGCAACTTATATTCCGTTGATGGCGAAGTTCTTTTCTGTCATAGCGCAGAAGGAAGAATAGTCCCAGGTTAAAACTGAGTATTTTTGAATAGGCACTTGCCCTTTTGCCGTTATAGCAAGTGCCTTTTTCATATACTTTTTTTCAGGAAGGAAGCCGGCTTTCATCAATGGGCTGTAGCGTACCGAGGATAAAGCACCAAAAATAATTGACAGGAGTTTTGTGGCATTATGAAAAAGGAAATAATCGTTTGGCTGGCCGTCTCTGTGGCTGTTATGATGGCGTTGCCGTGGCTGGCGGTCACTTTTGTGCAAAGCGATGCGGGAATGGCGTGCAGTTTGTTGTTGCTTTTTGCAGTGAATCCAATATACGCTGTTATGACCGGTGTGTTTGCAGGAAAAGACGTCAGACGTCTGTGGAGCCTTCCGGTTATTTTGGCGGTGTTTTTTTTGGCCGGTACTTGGATGTTCTTTGATAGGGGAGAAACGGCATTTATTTCGTATGCGGCGGTCTATCTTGGTTTGGGGATAGCGGTGATGCTTGTTTGTTTGATTTTCAGATGATGTAGCGGAATAGGCTGTGGCATGGTTTTAGGAAGAGGGAGAGTCTGTGGAACTATACGGTTCCCGTAAGTAATCCGTGCAAACCGGTTCGCAAGATTGACGTGCACGATAAGGAATACTACTGGAAAGACAGGAGATTTGAAGGACAAATGTAAGCGTGAAGAAAAGATATCTTGGGTGAATGCATGGAGCATTATTTTGGGCTACTATGCCATTAGAGAAGGGAAATTCGTAAGATTTAAGAAGCGGCCGGACAGAAAAAGATTGCCTATTTTCTCACGAAGCGATATGATATATATAATTTCATATAGGACTTTTATCATCGTTTATATATATTATAATTTATATGTATCATATACTTGAGGAAAGGAAATTTCCATATGCTAGTGTTGGCGAAGACATCAATCACATGCTTGTTGTTTATTATATACATGGCAGGCTTCTATTACTTGAAACCTCATATTCCGACAAAATCGACGAGAGTATTTCAACGGCTTATATGTGTAGCGGTGTTAAATGCTTTTTTTGACTTGATTACAATTTATACGGTAAACAATAGAGATATGATTGGCGAACAGATTAATCTGTTCGCGCATATTATCTATCTGATGTCTATACTGGGCTTTATCTATCTTCTTTTTTTGTATTTGAGAAGTTATCTGGAAGTACATATGAAGTTTTCCAATAAGATAAGGGTATTGCATTGTGTGCCGTTTATTGTGTCGGCGGTGGGAATACTTGTCCTGCCCATTACTTATATTCAGGGAAAGACGACGGATTATTCACTTGGCCCCAAGGCATATGCCTTATATGGGAGCCTGGTTGTTTATCTGATTTTGATTTTGTATTACTGCCTCCGCTATTGGGCAATTCTGGATGGGGAGAAGCGGGTGGTGATTTTCCTGGCTGTTCCGCTGTATGTGGTGAATACAGTGATTCAGATTCTGTTGCCGGAAACGTTATTAGTCATTGTCTGTTCCACATTAATCTTGTTGGGACTGATACTGAGCAATGAGAATATGGAGAAATATTTGGACGAAAAGACGGTACTGTTTAACAGATATTCATTCGAGACAGTGTTGGATGAGTTCGATTTTGACAAGCACAGCGCCGTCATAGCTGTTCTTTGTTTCTGCAAGACAGGTGGCCGCATGGATTGGAGCCAGGATGCTTTGATTTTGAAAGACATCTATAAAGAGATTAGGCAGTACCGTCTGTATGGCTACCGGATTAGCGAGAACGGGGTGGCGATGCTTGTCAGTTCCAGGGAGAGAGCCCAGTTGGTGTTAGGGTGCGTGAAGGATGCCATTGAAGAAAAATATGGCAAAGACAGGATATGCATCGAGACGAAGGTTCTTTCTGGGGCAAACGCTGCCACGCAGCAGAATTGCATGCGTAATATGATGTCGTTTTGTGCAGAGATGGGCAGCCGTCTTGCCTATGTGGATTATCTGACGAATATTTATAACAGAAATGCTCTCGAGCGGGATTTGGAGGAAAGGGCATTTGACAGGCATACCTATTATGTGACTGCAGATTTAAATGACTTAAAAATAGTCAACGATACGATAGGCCATTCGGCGGGCGATAAGCTGTTACAGGGATTTGCCCGTCTGCTTGCGGATACGGTAGGGGAGGACGGCAAGGCATACCGCCAGGGCGGGGATGAATTTGCCGTGCTATACAGAAAAGATGTGGAAGTTTTTGTCAGGGAACTGAAGAGACAATGCATGCTCTACAATCAGTTAAATCATATCCCAATCAGTTATGCGGTTGGTTACTGTTCAGTCACCGATAAGAATTTCCGGGATGTGGCAGACCAGATGATGTACGAGGACAAGAGGCGGATAAAAGGCGGCCGCGCTGCTATACGCTGACCGGATATACGCCTGGGATATTATACGGAGATGGGAATTTCAATCTGTACAATATAGTCTTCCACGCAGTCAATGACTGTCTCGTTTATTCCCTTTTCGTAGGAATAACCGGACAGACGCAGCCCATGCTTATTAGCGTAGTCCAGGATGGACTGGTAGCGGAGGGAGATTTCGTCCCAGCCGCCTTTGTGGAACGCCCTTAAATATTTTCCGCCAGGCTGTATGTGCAATCCCTCTTTTTGCGTGAGAAAAGGGATTTCTATAAACAGTTTGGAATAATCGTCATAATTACCGTTTAAGAGGCTTGTAACGGCAATCATGGAGCCGTAAGAGGCATCATGAAGCCGGCCCAGCCGATATTTGGCCGTTTCGGCAGTAATCAGCTCCACTTCTTTTTCAAAGGAAGTGGAGCTGTCTATGTCTACCGTCACTAGGCAGCATTCTTCTTTTTCTACGATGTTGATTTCCGATAAATCCATAGTCAGGAGGGTAACCATGTCCTGACGATGCCTGCAAAGCATTTGTCTGACTGCCTGCATGTGGATAATCTGCAAGTCCAGGGCGGATATTTTTTCGTCCAGAAGGTTCTTTAGGTTTTGGGCGGAGCGGTCTTTTATAAATGCCTGGATTTCATTGACAGACACATCCAGTTCCCGCAACAGTAAAATGGTTTCCAAAATAGGGCTTTGATAGTAATTGTAGCAACGATATCCGTTTTCGGGGTTGATGGCGGCGGGTTTAAAGAGACCAATCTGGTCGTACCACATGAGCGTTTTTTTATTGATGCCGTGCAGCGCCGCGAACTGCCCGATTGTAAGAAGTTTGTCTTTTTCATTCATGTCTGTTGTTTCCTTTTTTTCCTGAATAAGATTAGGGTGTCAAAAGGTGCCATCATAAAATTTCACTGGCAGATTGCATAAAATGTTCACGAAGTTGTCCTTTGCAGGAATATGAGATTTTCTTAATATTCCGTGAAGTCTCCAGTAGTTTCGGGGCATGGACGCCCCGAAAAGTCCGATGTTCGCCCAGATGGCGAATAGAGGGTGGTTACGTCCGTTTCCATAGGTTTTCCGGAATACTTTAGAAAATCCATATGACGCAGACGGACACAAGGGAACATTTTATGCAATTTGCCCTCACAACTTATAAAATGCACCTTTTGACACTCTAATCTGAATAATTAATTTTGCCTATAGATTTATGTATACCTGGAGTCCTGTTTTTTTATGTGGAAAGTACTTTCAGTAAGCACGATATCCGTTGTTTTTATGGTATATAATACTATGTCCGGGGATAGGATGCAATTATTATAATGTCGTTTCTTGACAAGTTATGGTAAACCAGATAAAATTTTAGCCATGGATATATCAGGGGAG
Organism: uncultured Lachnospiraceae bacterium; assembly: GCA_910578645.1. GTDB lineage: Bacteria > Bacillota > Clostridia > Lachnospirales > Lachnospiraceae > UBA3282. The sequence goes on along the minus strand of CAJTQI010000011.1, from coordinate 85,397 downwards.
TCCCATGAAAAGAAAATGTATAGAGAGGGTGGAGTGATGAGACACAAAAGAGCATTGGTTATTTTATTGGCAGTATTGTTAGCGCTGCCTTTTCCTCTGGTCGGCATCGGCAATGGTGTGTGGGCAGCGGGCAAGAATGGCAGGTATTATTACAACCAGCTTGGCAGCGAAGCAAAGGGAATCTACGATGCTATGTACAGTATGTATGAGCAGGGGATTTTCCAGACGGGCACACAGGAGTATAACCTTGTGGAGAACGGGCATATTTCCAGTGAGCAGTTGGCGGCATATGGTGGCAAAATGGAAGATATCCAGAAACTGTTAGGGACGGCTAGGGACGCATTTTATGCGGATTATCCGGAAGTCTTTTATGTGGATTTTTCCAATCTTTCCATCACCGTATCCGGAAGTGACGAGTCAGGATACAAGGCTTCCTTGGGAATCGGCAGGAAGCAGGACTATTTTGTGGAGGGATTTACCGATAAGCAGCAGGTGCAGAGTGCGGTAAGTGAATATAACAAGAAAGTAAGTGAAATTGCCCAGGGAGCCAAAAACAGTTCTCAGTCTGTCCGGGAACAGGTGAATTATGTAAACCAGGCGATTATAGATAACACAGAATACAAGCTTGATACTAATTGCAGCCCCGGGAACAGCGGACATGTACGTACCGCATACGGCGCTCTTATCAAGCATGAAAGTCTGTGTGAAGGATACGCCAGGGCCGTTAAGGCGGTTTTGGATTCCATGGGGATTCCCTGTGTGCTTGTACAGGGTACTTATCGGGCGCCGGATGGCAGCGACAATCTTCATATGTGGAACTATGTGCAGGTTGACGGGGCGTGGTACGGTCTGGACGCCACAGCCAATGACGGGATGAAAGGCGGCACGGACAGTGGCATGTATTTGCTTGCGGACAGTACGGTTATGGGTAAGAACCATACGCCTAACGGCGTGATGTCGGGGGCCGGGTTCCGTTTCACGTATCCGACGCTTGCAGGAGGCAATGGCGACGGCTCGGAAGGCGGAGATGGTTCGGAAGATGGAGACGGTTCGACAGACGGAGACGGAACAGACAGTTCGGACGAGATAGACAGCGAAGGTTATAAGACGGTTTTTAATCAGGATGACCTGGTGGTGAAATACAAAGACGGCACAGGCGAGAACGAAAACGTGGGTATATTCCTGGTCAGCTATAAAGGCATGGGATATCAGGAGGCAGTCGATAAAGAAAAAGTTTATATTCTTGCGCGGTTTTACCAGTACATGCCGGGAACAGATAGCGATGAAGTGGGCAGATGGGGTTATGCGGACCCGAAACCCTTTGTGGTGGCACAGCCGGAACATGGGCTGCTAATACCGAACGGGAATAGTAAATATATTGAGTTTGCGGTCACAAAGTATGCGCCCAAGGGACCTTTGTACGGGGATAATTTGACGGCGGAAGAACTTGAGCGGAACTGGAATTTCCAGGGGACAGAGAAAGATTTCATAGTATATACGGACAAGCTTACGAATCCTAAGGGAACCTTTGTACCTTCGCCGTTTGCAAGGTGGCTTACGCCAGGCGCTACGGGTTATCTTACCTGCGGCAAAGCGTATGAAGTGAAAGCGGTGTTCAATGAGACGTTAGAAACATATGACGGGCAGGAAGCAGGGTACAAGCTTGAGGCGACTGACGGTTGGAGTGCGGTGGAAAAGAGCAAAATTGAAGATTTCAAATGGGATGGGGACCGTACCATTACATTCCGGTTTACGCCCAGTGAGATGCTTGCGGACAATTATGCCACATATACGATAAATATTACTGGCCTTCGGGGTGTGGGAAGCCACAAAGCCCCGGATAGTTTCGGCTATAGCGCGAAGAAAAAAATCGCCGTCTGTGCGTACTGGCCCCAGGGCATTAAGCTTAACTTGGGCGCCAAGGCGGAGCTGGTAGAGCCGAGCGACCTCTCATACAATGGGTGGATGACAAGCGACGGGAAGCCGCTGACCGATGTGGTAGGAAAGTTGACGCTTGTGGCGTCGAAGCCGGAATTGAAAGTGGAAACACCGAAAGAAGAAGAGTCTGACAAAATGACAGACATGATAGAAGATAAGTTAGGCGACACCATAGTCAATAGCGCGACGTATAACCTTAGGCTGATGACATGTAACAAGAATATTATACAGACGGGAGACAGCGTGCGTCTGCACATTGGTTTCCCGGAGGGGTTTGATAAAGAAGTGGAAGGTGTCACGTATAAAGCCTACCATTTTATAACGGACAAAAACGGAAATATAACAGGAGTGGAGGAACTTGAATGTATTACGACGGAGTTTGGCTTGATGATAACATGTAATTCTTTCAGCCCCTTTGCCATTGCCCAGGTGCAGATGGACGAGGAAGAGGAAGAAGAACGGGTGAAAACGAAGAAAGTTCTCGTTCTCAATTCCGAAGGCGGGGAAGTGGAAATTACAGGCAATGGAACAAAAGGTGATAAGATATGGAAACTGAGCCAGGAAAAAGCCGGCGGGGCAGGCAGTGAGATTTCCGTGAAGATAACGGCCAAGGACGGTTATCTTGTAGATAAAATTGTTTTGTCGAATAAGGGAGATAAGCCGGTAACCAATGCTAAGTCTATGGAGCTCAAAATAAAATATGCGGATTTGGCGGATTATGACAATATTCTGGATGTCGGTTTTGCTGTCGAATCACCGAAGAATGAGACGGCGTCAGTCAATTCCGGTACGGATAAGAAAACGGAAACGAATACAAACAAAAAATCCGATAAAGATAAGAACAAATCGGATAAAGAGCAGAAGAAATCCGAATCCTCCAAGCCTTCTGAACAAGGCAAAACGGAAAACCAAGGTGGAGCATCCAGTTCATCTTCCGGCAACGGAAACGGAGGTAAGACGGATTCTAAGACGACGAAAGCGCCCGCAGCATCATCACAGGAACAGGCAAAGGCTCCTGAGACACCACAGGAATCAGCGAAAGAACCCAAAAAAGAACAGGCGAAGTCTTCAACGTCAGGCTCAAAATCATCTGAAGGGCAGTCTGAAAATGACGGCCAGGCTGGGGATAGTTTTGTAGAGGAGGAAACCGGGAGTGAAGAAGAGGTTTCATCTTCCTCGGAAGAATATGCGCAGCTTGCGTCCCCGCCGGCCGGTGGGAAGGGCGTGCAGGAGATTACGGATGCCGATGTGGCCGGGAACAAGTCCGGGATTGGTGAGATTGTCTGGACGATTGTGATATCTCTTGGAGGCGCCGGGATAGTAGTTGGCGGACTGGCAGCGTATGTGAAGATGAAAGGCCATTGGACAAAGTAAAATCTTGGTGATACGGCACGGTGCCAGGCATCTTTCAGGCAGGATTTTGCGCCGATGATTTTAGAAAATTGAAAGGTTAATGAAAAGGGCAGTCTCCTACAGGAAATATGATGAAACAGTATTTTCCTGGGGAGGCTGTCTTTTGTTCATTTACAACATATATTTACGCCGGATGCAATTTGTAAGTACAGTCCGTATATTTGCCGCTGCTGTTTTAGCATATGTCAAAAATAATATTTTAAATAATAAAATACATAGGAACACAGTGTCACTTATGTTATACTTTTATTCATAAGATTAGGGTGTCAAAAGGTACATTTTATAAGTTGCAATCTGACGGTGAAATTTTATGACAGCACTTTTTGACACACTAATCATTCATAGCAAAGCAGCGTATCGGAGAAAGAGGGGGTTTAGCGATGGCAAAATACATAATGGCATTGGATGCGGGCACAACTAGCAACAGGTGTATTCTGTTTAATGAAAAAGGCGAAATGTGCAGCGTGGCGCAAAGAGAGTTCACCCAGTATTTCCCGCAGCCTGGGTGGGTAGAGCATGATGCCGACGAAATTTGGGCGAGCCAGCTTGGGGTTGCGGTGGAGGCGATGAATATAATTGGGGTATCCGCGGAAGAGATAGCGGCAATCGGCATTACCAACCAGAGAGAGACTGTGGTGGTATGGGACAAGAATACGGGGGTGCCTGTATGCCACGCAATCGTATGGCAGTGCAGGAGGACTTCGGAATACTGCGACAGGCTCAAAGAGAAGGCTCTCACGGATAAAATAAGGAAAAAGACGGGACTGGTCATAGATGCCTATTTTTCGGCCACGAAGATTAAGTGGATTCTGGACAATATACCGGGCGCGAGGCAGAGGGCGGAGGCCGGGGAGTTGCTGTTTGGCACGGTGGAGACGTGGTTGATTTGGAAGCTGACAAAAGGGGCGGTTCATGTGACCGACTACTCCAATGCTTCACGGACGATGCTGTTTAACATCAACACCTTGGAGTGGGACGATGAGATTCTGGAGGAATTGGATATTCCTAGGTGTATGCTCCCGGAGGTGAAACCTTCAAGCTGTATCTATGGGGAGGCAGACCCATCTTTCCTGGGCGGGTCCATACCCATTGCGGGGGCGGCAGGAGACCAGCAGGCGGCGCTGTTTGGACAGACCTGTTTTGCGGCGGGGGAAGCCAAGAACACGTACGGGACGGGATGTTTCCTGCTTATGAATACCGGGGAGGAAGCGGTATTTTCCGATAACGGGTTGGTGACGACGATTGCCTGGGGTCTTGATGGTAAGGTGTATTACGCCCTGGAAGGTTCTATCTTCGTCGCCGGGGCGGCAGTGCAGTGGCTGCGGGATGAGATGCGGCTCATTGATTCCGCGGCGGATTCTGAGTATATGGCGAATAAGGTAAAGGATACAAACGGATGCTATGTAGTCCCTGCGTTTACGGGGCTGGGCGCGCCCTACTGGGACCAGTATGCGAGAGGGACGATTGTGGGTATCACAAGGGGTGTGAACAAATACCATATTATCCGTGCAACCTTGGAATCACTGGCATACCAGGTCCATGACGTCATCGAGGCGATGGAGGCGGATGCCAGGATAAGGATTGCTTCCCTGAAAGTGGACGGCGGCGCAAGCGCCAACAATTTCCTGATGCAGACCCAGGCGGATATTGTGGATGTGCCGGTTATCCGACCGCAGTGTGTGGAGACCACTGCCATGGGCGCGGCATATCTGGCAGGACTTGCTGTAGGATACTGGAAGAGCAAAGAGGATGTGGTGAAGAATTGGGCGAGGGATTATACCTTTAAGCCGTCCATCGATGAGGCGGACAGGGAAGCGAAGGTGAAAGGATGGAAGAAAGCCGTCAAGTATGCTTACGGTTGGGCGAAATGTGAGGATTAAGTGACGGAGGTTACTTAACTTTCCGGAGAATGACTGGAAAGTCGGCATTTTCCGTAGGGGTTGAAGCCATCGGTAAGGCGGATGGACGGACAATGTTATATATAGGAATGGAGGACTAATAGTAATATGTATGACGTAATTATTATTGGGGCAGGGGTGTCGGGAGCGGCGACGGCCCGTGAACTGTCCCGGTATCAGGCAAAAATTTGTGTCATTGAGAAAGAAGAGGACGTATGCTGCGGCACTTCCAAGGCGAACAGTGCAATCGTACATGCGGGCTATGATGCCGTGACAGGCTCCCTCAAGGCGAAGTTAAATGTGCGGGGGAACGAGATGATGGAAGGGCTTTCAAAAGAGCTTGATTTCCCTTTTAAGAAGTGCGGCTCCCTCGTGTTATGTCTGGATAAGGAAGATTATCCGAATCTGGAGGCTCTCTATGAGAGAGGGGTGGCCAACGGCGTGAAAGAGATGCGCATTCTGGACAGGGAAGAAGTTCTTGCCATGGAACCGAACGTGACGGATAAGGTGTATGCGGCGCTGTATGCGCCTACGGCGGGTATCGTCTGTCCTTTCGGACTCAATATCGCCTTGGCTGAGAATGCATATGTCAACGGGGTAGAGTTCCGGTTTCATACGCAGGTGGAAGATATCAAAAAGACAGAGGAAGGCTATACACTTTACACAAGCAAGGGAACATTCAAGACAAAGTGCGTGGTGAACGCGGCGGGCGTCTATGCGGACAGACTCCACAATATGGTAAGTGAAGAGAAGATGGAGATTATCCCCCGGCGCGGAGACTACTGCCTGCTTGACAAGAGCGCGGGTAATCATGTGGGGATGACCATATTTGCACTGCCAAGTAAACTCGGGAAAGGGATTTTGGTCAGCCCTACGGTTCATGGGAATCTGTTGATTGGGCCTACTGCGGTGGACGTGGAGGACAAGGAAGGAACCAACACCACCAGGGAAGGCTTGGAACAGGTTATCGAGAAAGCAGGGATGAATGTAAGAGACATTCCCATGCGGCAGGTGATTACTTCCTTTGCAGGGCTGCGCGCGCATACGGAGGCGGATGATTTTATCATAGGCGAAGCGGAAGATGCGGCAGGTTTTATCGACTGTGCCGGAATCGAGTCGCCGGGCATTGCAAGCTGCCCTGCAATCGGGGAAATGACGGCACGGATTGTAAGGGATAAGATGGGGCTTAAAGAAAAAGAGGATTTCGTCTGCACAAGAAAAGGCATCCTTAATCCGGAAACACTGGACAAAGAAGAGCGGAATGCGCTCATAAAAGAAAACCCTGCCTACGGCAACATTATCTGCCGCTGCGAAATGATTACGGAAGGGGAAATCATCGATGCAATAAGACGGCCTCTTGGCGCGAAATCCTTAGACGGCGTCAAGCGCAGGACAAGGGCGGGAATGGGACGGTGCCAGTCTGGTTTCTGTTCCCCCAGGACGATGGAAATCCTGGCAAGGGAATGTGGCACGGATATGTTTGACATCACGAAATCCGGCGGAAAATCGCACATTGTTGTGGGAACCAACAAGGATACATTATAAGGAGGCAGCGGATATGGAGAAATATGATATTGTCATTATCGGCGGAGGCCCGGCAGGGTTAGCCGCGGCAGTCTGTGCCAGGAACAACGGCATTGACAGTATTCTTGTCTTAGAGAGGGACAAGGAGCTTGGCGGTATTTTAAACCAGTGTATCCATAATGGTTTCGGATTGCATACGTTTAAGGAAGAGCTGACCGGACCCGAGTATGCCCACCGGTTTATCAGCCAGGCGGAGGAACTTGGTATCGCATATAAGCTCAATACCATGGTCATGGATATCAGTCATGATAAGGTTGTGACAGCCATGAACCGGGAAGACGGTCTGTTTGAAATAGAAGCCAAAGCGGTAATTCTGGCAATGGGATGCCGGGAGAGGGCAAGAGGGGCATTGAATATACCGGGGTTCCGTCCGGCGGGTATTTATTCGGCAGGTACGGCGCAAAGGTTAGTGAATATGGAAGGCTATATGCCGGGCAGGGAAGTGGTCATCCTTGGTTCCGGAGATATCGGGCTGATTATGGCAAGAAGGATGACTCTGGAAGGAGCAAAAGTTAAGGTGGTGGCCGAACTGATGCCCTATTCCGGCGGACTTAAGAGGAATATCGTGCAGTGCCTGGATGATTATGGCATTCCCTTGAAACTTAGCCATACGGTGGTGGATATCAAGGGCAAAGAGCGGGTGGAAGGCGTCACCATCGCGGAGGTTGACACAAAGGGCAAGCCGGTTCCGGGGACGGAGGAATTTTATGCCTGCGATACGCTACTTCTTTCGGTGGGGCTGATACCGGAGAACGAGCTTTCCGGTAAGATGGGCGTGGAGATGAATCCGGTCACTTCCGGGCCGAAAGTAAATGAAAGCCTTGAGACGAACATTGAGGGGGTATTCGCCTGCGGAAACGTGCTCCATGTGCATGATTTGGTGGATTTCGTGTCGGAGGAAGCGGCTGCCGCCGGGAAGAATGCGGCGCTCTATGTGAAGGGAGAAGATACAGAGACTCCGGGAGGGCGTGAGATAATACTTCATCCTACGGAAGGTGTCCGTTATACGGTTCCGGGGACGATAAATGTGGCGCGTATGAGGGAGACGCTGACGGTGCGTTTCCGTGTGGGCGGTGTGTATAAGAATTGTTACGTGAGCGTGTATCTGGATGAGGAAAGAGTCATCCACAAAAGGCGTCAGGTGGTTGCGCCCGGGGAGATGGAGGAAGTGAAACTGACGAAAGAGCAGCTCTTACAGTATCCGGATTTGAAAACCATCACGTTTAAAATCGAGGATGAGTAAGAACGCATAACAAGGCATAACAAGAGAAAGGTATGGCTATAGAAATGGAGACAAGAAATTTGATTTGCATTAACTGCCCCATGGGCTGTCCTCTCACGGTTGAGATGGACGGGCAGGAGGTAGTGCGCGTGAGCGGAAATACTTGTAAGCGCGGAGAAACCTACGCCCATAAGGAAGTGACAAACCCTACCCGCATCGTGACTTCCACGGTGCGGGTTGTGGACGGGGCGTCAGACATGGTATCCGTCAAGACGAAAGAGGATATCCCGAAAGGAATGATTTTTGATTGTGTCAAGGCACTGCAGAATGTACAGGTTACGGCGCCTATATCTGTAGGCGATGTGATTGTCGAGGATGTAGCGGGCACAGGGGTGGATGTGGTTGCCACCAAGAATGTGGAAAGACGGCCGTGAAGAAGCGGCAGTAGAAGGAGGTCGCAGAGCAATGTGGATATGCCCGAAATGTGGACGTACATTCAAGAAGCAGGAGCAGGGACATTACTGTGGTAAAGCGCCTGAAACTATCGATGAATATATTGTATCGCAACCGGAACATACGAGGCAGTATTTAAAAGAGATGAAGGATACTTTGCGCGGGGCGCTGCCGGAGGCAGAAGAAAGGATATCGTGGAGTATGCCGACTTTTTGGCAGAAACACAATATCATACACTTTGCGGCTTCCAAGAACCATGTCGGGCTGTACCCGGGACCGGAGGCAGTGACGGAGTTTGGCGAACGGCTGAAAGAATATAAGACGAGTAAAGGGACGATACAGTTTCCGTACAACAAGCCTCTTCCACTGGAACTGATTGCGGAGATTGGTGCCTGGTGTGCGCGGACGGGGAACCATCCGTAGGCGGCTTGCACGTATTGCGGATATGCAGGCATATGTTGGGAATCCTATGTTGGATTCATATGGGGAGAAGAGATTATGGCAGACAATAAGGGACTGGCGGCATATATTATGGAACAATTGTCGGGTTTGGGACAGGTACGCAATATCCCAATGATGGGCGGTTACGTGTTCTATTACAAAGAAAAGATTTTCGGCGGGATTTACGGCAGCGGTTTTATGGTAAAAATTACCCGGGCAAGCCGGAAGTATATGCCTGACAGCGAGCCGGAGGCTCCCTATGAGGGCGCAAAACCGATGCTTCCGGTTACAATTCTGGAAGACCGGGAGACACTGCAAAAGATGGTGGATGAGATGTTTGGGGAGCTGCCCGCGCCAAAGCCGAAGAAGAAAAAGAAAAAGGAGCAGTAACACGCTGGGAAGCTGTTGGTTTTGCCGTAGCAGAACTAACAAATGGACAGATACAGAAGAAAAATACACATAGGTTCGGATGCCTTTCTGTGATAGACTTTATTATCACGGAAGGGCATTTTCTGTTTTAGTTTCGGGTTGGGTATATTTAAAAGTTACATTTGTGCGGTTTTTGTTGACCGGAAGAAAAGGCGAGGAGGACAGGTTTATGGTTACGGTAAATGATAAGGAAAAGGTATTTCATTTGCATAACGGACGGATTAGTTATTTACTCTACGTTATGGAGAGCGGGCAGCTTGGACATCTGTATTTTGGCAAGGCGTTAAACTCTGCAGGCAGTTATTTACATATGGTGGAAAAGGCATACCGCCCCATGACGACTTATATCAACGAAGGAGATTTGACCACATCCTATGAGCAGCTTAGGCAGGAGTATCCATGTTATGGGACTTCCGATTACCGCTATCCGGCGATGGAAGTACAAGGCAGTGACGGCAGCCGTATCTGCAAATTAGAGTATCAGGGATATGAGATTATGGAAGGTAAGAAAGCGCTTCCCGGGCTTCCCGCTACCTACACGGAAGACGGGGCGGAGGCAGCCACCTTGGAGATAAGGATGAAGGACGGATGGAGGAACCTGGAGGTGGTTTTTTCTTACACCATTTTCAGGGATGTGGATGGGGTTGCCAGAAGCGTTCGGTTTGTAAACCATGGTAAAGAGGCGCTGTGGCTCAACAGGGCAATGAGCCTTAGCATTGACATGCCGGATGCGGACTATTATGGCGTGCAGTTATCAGGCGCATGGGCCAGAGAGCGTTATGTTAAGACGAGGGAACTTACACCGGGTGTAACGGCAGTTTCCAGTATGCGGGGAAACTCTTCCCACCAACATAATCCGTTTTTAGCGCTGAAAAGAAAAAACACCACGGAGCGAAGCGGCGAGGCAATCGGGTTCAGCCTCATATACAGCGGCAATTTTCTTGCCCAGGCGGAGGTGGATAATTATAATGTGCTGCGGGTGATGATTGGCATTAATCCCTTCGGTTTTCAGTGGAAACTGGAGCCGGATGCGGCGTTCGTGACGCCGGAGGCAGTCATGGTATATTCCGGTGACGGGCTAAACGGTATGAGCGGGCAGTTCCACAGGCTTTACCGCAACCGTCTGGCCAGAGGGTACTGGCGTGACAGGGAACGGCCTGTCCTGATTAACAATTGGGAGGCGACCCAGTTTGATTTCGTGGAAGAGGATATTCTGAAGTTTGCCAAGAAGGCGAAGGAATGCGGCATCGAACTGTTTGTGTTGGATGACGGATGGTTTGGTAAGCGCAACGATGATAGGAGAGGACTCGGAGATTGGAAAGCCAATACGGATAAACTTCCGGGCGGCATCGAAGGGCTTGCGGAGAAGATTGAGGCGCTTGGAATGAAGTTCGGTCTTTGGTTCGAGCCGGAGATGGTGAACAAGGACAGCGATTTCTACAGGAGCCATCCGGACTATGTGATTGCCACGCCGGGGCGGAATATGTCCCATGGCAGGAACCAGTATGTCCTGGATTTCTCCAGAAAAGAAGTGGTGGACGCTATTTATGTACAAATGCACGAGCTATTGTCCAAGGCGAAAATCAGTTATATCAAGTGGGATATGAACCGTTCCATCAGCGAATGTTATTCGGCGGCTTATCCGGCAGACAGACAGGGAGAAATCTTCCATCGCTATATTCTGGGGGTATATGACTTACATGAGCGGTTGATTCATGATTTTCCTGAGCTGCTCATCGAATCCTGTTCCAGCGGCGGCGGGCGTTTTGACGCCGGGATGCTTTACTATGCGCCCCAGGGGTGGACTTCCGATGACTCGGACGCCATAGAACGTCTGAAGATTCAGTACGGCACCAGCTATGTCTATCCCTTAAGCTGCATGGGCGCCCATGTCTCGGCAAGCCCCAATGAACAGGTGGGAAGGGCCACTCCTATCGGGACAAGAGGCAATGTGGCTTTGACAGGCGCCTTTGGATATGAGATGGACTTGAATAAACTGAGCGGCGAGGAGATTGAAGAAGTAAAGGAACAAGTCGCATTCTATAAAGAGTACCGTAGTCTGATTGCCAAAGGGGATTTCTACAGGCTGTTAAGTCCCTTTGAGGGAAATTTTGCGGCCTGGGAAGTGGTACGCCAGGACGGGAGACAGGCGTTTGTGACGGTGACAAGAATTTTAAGCGAGACCAATGGGCCATACAGAAGGCTTCCTCTTTGCGGGCTTTCGGAAGAGCGGAAATACCATGTGGAGAGCCGCTACCTTTCCTATGATGCCTACGGGGATGAGCTGATGCAGTACGGACTCATTCTGGAAGACAAATCCTCCGGTTCTCCCACCGACGCAAGCGCAGGATGCCGGGATTTTATGTCTCTTATGTACAAGGTCAGTGTCATAGAGTAGGCGGGTACATTTTCTGGCGGCTGCTGTCGGTTTTGGCCTGTTCCCTTTTTCGGTATTCGGTGGGGGAAAGCCCGGTTGTTTTGCGGAATATCTTGTGGAAGGATTCGGGTTCCTGGTAACCGCAAGAGAAAGCGATGCTGGCCACGGAGAGGGTGGTCATGGACAATAGGTGCGCCGCCTTGGTCAGGCGGAAGGTCTGTAAATATTTCAGCGGGGAAAGCCCGGTATGTTTCTTGAACAGTGTGCTTAGATAGCTGCGGTTTAAGCCCACATACCGGGCGATTTCGTCAATTTGCATCGGTTCGCTGTAATGGTTTTGGATATAGCGGATAGCGTGGGTTATATAGATATTATTGCCGGTGTCTTTTTCTGCCGGATTAATGTGGGCGCTTGCAAGGCAGGAGAAAAACAGATAGAGCATAGCCATCTGGCGATACTGGTCATCGGCATGTGCGCTGTTATGCCCGAGCATATCAAACACATATTGTTCGGGGTGCCTGTCTGCCTTGCAGGTAAAGACGGGGCAATCCTGGCGGATGCCGATGGAGTTTAAGATATCTTTGGCTTTTCTGCCCGAGAAACCGACCCATACATAGGTCCACGGGTTTGCGGCGTCCGACATGTATACGGTCTGGTAGTCGGGCTCAATCAAAAAGCCCTGTCCCTTTTTCAGATTGTAGCAGTGGTGGTCCACGAAGAACTGGCCTTCACCTTCGATGATGTAATGGATTAAATAGAAGTTGCGGACAGCAGGGCCGTACTTATGACAGGGTTTCGTGAGAGAGTAGCCGAAGTTATTTACGATGAGCTCTCCTGTTTCCACGGTGGGAAATTCAATGACAAATGCGTTTTCCATGGCCTTCCTTTTTCCTTACAGGGAATCAACAAAACTTTGCAGATTATCAAATAAAAAATCTGCATTTAATGTCTTATTCTGCGCTAAGATGCTTTTTATAAATGAATCTGCATCTGTCCTGTCCGTACCGGTATAATGGCTGTTTATCTTAGTGGCGTCCATATTTTTCTTCCAGTTTACTTGTTCTGTCTTCACTGTTTCAATCGCTTGGGAATTCGTTTTGTAAGCGTTTATTTCCCAGTTAATTAAAAATCTGACGGCTTTAAACGCAAGTTTTTCATCATTTTTTTTAATTGCTTCACTATGCATTGCCGAGTAAGTTTTGTATTGTTCCGGGGCAATTTTCTGCATAAGTTCCCCTGTACTGATATAATCGTCAGGAGCTCCAACCATTGCTCCCCAGCGTATATCATAGGTAACATTTCCACGTTGATTTGTTTTTCCGTTCATACCATATTTTGCAATGGTATTCATGGCCTCCATAAAGCTGTCCGCTTTATCATCTTCAAGGCGGTCTGCTAAAAACCTGGCTTTTTCAAGCCCGACAGAAATAAGTTCTATTCGTTCGTCCTCTGTAAGATTCCCAATATTGTGGGGAAGCAAATCGTTTTGTATGATGGAATATGCGGCGCCCGCTATATTCTCGTCCGCCCCTTTCAAGCTTTTTACTAATTTGTCATTGGTCTGTATGTTGGGAATAATGATGTGCAGTTTCTGTGCCGGTTTTAATGACTCTTGAAGGAGCTTTACCCGTTCTTCATAGCTTACAGGCGCAACGATGTTTCCTTCCTGTCTGACAGACAGCGTCCTTTGGATTAAATTTTTCCCTTCTTCGGAAATTTCTATTGACACGCTGTTTGGAGCTTCTTGCAGAAGATTTATTTTTTCACCTTTGTTAACCCTATCCATAAACTTTTGTTCTGTTATATTCTGTACGCCGTTTCCTTCGTACATATTATCATGAATTCGGTTTACTGTTCCCGTAAGTGCCATAAACCTGCCCTCCTATGTTCCTCAACGCTATTTTATATTTTATCGGCGGTTTATATCAATTTCTTAATTATGCTATACATAAATAAGCCTGTTTGCCTGTCCCGGCATACCTGGCATTCCGGAACGGAGTGAACAATATTTTGTGCATGGGATTTTCTCTGTAAATAGGTTGACATATATAGACTATCTATATATAATCATAATTAGATATATAGATTATCTATATATATTTTTAAGCCTGTCGGGTAATGTCTGTCTATGCAGATGTCAGACAGAGAGGAGGAGAAAAGTTGTCAATCGATAAATCACTGATTTCGGGAAGCACTTCCATGCTTCTGCTGCGTCTGTTGGAAGAGAAAGACATGTACGGCTACGAGATGATTGATACGTTGGAGAAGAAGTCGAACAATGTATTCACGCTCAAAGCCGGGACGCTCTATCCATTGCTACATTCTTTGGAGGACAGGAACTACCTGACTTCCTATGAGAGCGAGGCAGGCGGGAAGATGCGCAAATATTACAGCATCACGAAAGAGGGAAGGAAATATTTGCAGTCCAGGAAAGAAGAGTGGCAGGAATACCAGGCGGCGGTGCTGAGTGTGCTGTGGGTGGGCGCATAGATTGAAAAGTATACGATAAAGCCGATTTCATCGGCACATAGACAAGGTGAAAGAAGAAGGGAGATTGTCATGGAAGAGTTTATCAATCAGATTACGGAACAGATGCGATGCGTGCGGGCAAGGGAGTATGTGGCCAGGGAATTGAGGGACCATATCACGGACCAGGCGGCGGCTTATGAAGAAAAAGGCGTCTCCTGTGAGGAAGCCATAAAAGAGGCTCTGCGGGAGATGGGTGACCCGGTGGAAGTGGGCATGGAACTGGACAGGATACACAGACCTCAGACGGATTATGTGATGGTTGGGATGGCTTTTCTGTTCAGTCTTGGCGGGATGGTTGTCCTGTATATGGCAGGTGGATTGGCCGAGGCGCCCATTGAGTTTTCCAGGCAGTGTATTTACCTGCTTTTGTCCTTCGGGGTGATGGCGGGAATATATTTTCTGGATTATACGATTATCGGAAGATATCCCTATGTGGCCGCTGTCCTGACGATGGCGCTTTTTATAATCGGCGTGGCTATACCCACTATGACAGGGCATATCGGTAAGGTTCCTGAGACGCAGATACTTGCCTATCTGTATGTTCCGATTTTTGCAGGGATACTATACCGTCTGCGGGGAAAAGGCTACAGGGCGGTGACAGTGGCTATGGCTGTTGAGGTAGCCATGGCGATAGTGATATGTGGTCTTGCCACGTTACATACGGCTCTTGCCGTGTACGGGATGTGCCTGGTTTTGTTGCTTCTTGCGATTAGGAAAGGGTGGTTTGTTGTCCGCAAGAATGTGGCGTCAGCCCTGGCCGTAGCGGTACTTGTTGTTTTGCCTTTGGGGTTAGCGGCAGCGGGACTTTTCTTTTCATGGAATGAAGATTCTTTCCGTGTGATGCGGGTGCGGGCTTACCTGAATCCTGAACAATATGCCGGGGGCGCGGGATACGTTTACCAGTACATCAGAGAACTTCTTGGAGCGGCGAAATTCATCGGGGCGTCAGATTTGAGTACTTATATGGAGTCGGGTTCCATGTCGGGATTCTATATTTACCGGTCTGAGCCGTTTATCCTATTACAGCTTGTGAGCCGTTACGGGATATTGGCGGGCGTTCTGGTGGTATTTGCTTTTGCGGCGGTCACTGTCCACGCGTTTCATATTGTGAGACGGCAGAAGAATCAGCTTGGCTCCATGGTATCCATTGCATGTTTCATGGTATTTTTGGTGAACTGTACGGAAGGGGTTTTAATGAATACCGGATATTATCCTGTGACAAGCATGCAGTTTCCTTTTGTGTCCTATGGCGTGGGCGCGTCGGTGACTTATGCCGTGCTTATCGGGCTGCTGCTGAGCATTTATCGGAATGAAAAAATCGTTGCGGAATGCATGGCAGAGCACCGCGCGGCCTGGCGGCTTAGCATAAAGATAGAGAAGCGGTAAGGGAAGATGAATTACCTATTGACAAGGTGGGTTTTAGCGATTATAATAAAACCTACCGATAAGATAGGTAATACAAAAAGAAAGGGAAATGCTTACATGAGAATCTATCTTGACAACGCAGCGACAACCAAAATGAGCAGGACGGCGACCGACGCCATGCTTGCGTGTATGGAGAACGTTTACGGAAATCCTTCCAGTCTTCATTCCGTAGGGCAGGCGGCCGCCGAGGCGTTAGGTAATGCGAGAGTGCGCATTGCAAAGTGTCTTGGTTGTTCGGACAGAGAAATAACTTTTACCTCCGGTGGCAGCGAGGCAGACAACCAGGCTATTCTCTCGGCAGCCTGCGCCGGTGGGAAAATAGGGAAAAAACATATAGTCACCACAGCCTTTGAGCACCATGCCGTGCTACATACTCTGGATAAGTTAAAGAGGGAAGGATTTGAAGTTACCTATCTGGATGTTCATGAAAACGGCGTTCTTTTGCCGCGACAGGTAAGCGATGCTATCCGTGAAGATACCTGTCTTGTCACCGTGATGTATGCCAACAATGAAATCGGCACGGTTCAGCCGATAGAAGCAATCGGTCAGGTATGCCGCGCTAAAGGCGTGATTTTCCATACGGATGCTGTTCAGGCGGCAGGACATTTGCATATTGATGTGAAGGAGCAGAATATTGATATGCTTTCGCTTTCCGCACATAAATTTCATGGACCGAAAGGGATAGGTGTTCTTTATGCGAAAACAGGAATTGACTTGACGACGTTAGTTGAGGGTGGCGCACAGGAAAGAGGAAAACGGGCAGGCACCGAGAACATTCCGGCAATTATAGGAATGGCGGCGGCTCTTGAGGAGGCATGCGCCACTATGGATGAGCATGCAAAGAAACTTTCTGATTTGCGGGATAAACTGATTGCAGGGCTTGCCGAAATTCCCCATTCCGTACTCAATGGGGATGCCTGTAAGCGCTTGCCCGGCAATGTGAATTTCTGCTTTGAAGGAGTCGAGGGAGAATCCCTTTTGCTGCTTCTGGATGACAAAGGAATCTGCGCGTCCTCCGGCTCGGCATGCACTTCGGGTTCGCTGGAGCCTAGCCATGTACTGCTTGCTATCGGTAGAGTACACGATATTGCCCATGGCTCCCTTCGGCTTACGCTTTCGGAGGAAAATACCGGGGAGCAGATTGCATACACCGTCCAAGCGGTGAAGGAGGCCGTGGGCTATCTGAGAGGCATGTCCCCTGTCTGGCGAGCCCTTGTCAACGGCGAAAAAGAATTTATCATAAAGTAGGGAAGAGGGTATCTTATGGCATTATACAGTGAAAAAGTTATGGAGCATTTTCGCAACCCGAGAAATGTTGGTGTAATTGAAAATGCCGATGGAATCGGGGAAGCCGGCAATGCCAAGTGCGGCGATATTATGAAAATTTATTTAAAAATAGAGGACGACATTATTGAGGATGTCAAATTCGAGACCTTTGGATGCGGCTCTGCGATTGCATCAAGCTCAATGGCAACGGAGCTTATTAAAGGGAAACCGGTATCGGAAGCGCTGACTCTCACAAACAAGGCGGTGGCGGAGGCGCTTGACGGCTTACCTGCCCACAAAATGCATTGTTCTGTGCTTGCACAAGAAGCAGTCAAGAAAGCATTGCAGGAGTATAATGAGCGAAACAAATGAAAGAATTGCTTGATTTATCCGTCCGGGTTATAGTATAACTTCTTGTGGAGAGAGGTGACGGCAATGATGATTTCAACAAGAGGCCGGTACGCGCTTCGTGTGTTGGCCGAACTTGCGGAGAAATCCGGTAATGAATATGTTCCCATGAAAGAGATTGCAGAAAGGCAAGGGATATCGTTGAAATATTTGGAACGCATTATCCCCGTTTTATCTAAGAACGGAATCATCGAGGGACTGCAGGGAAAAGGAGGGGGATACCGCCTTATAAAACCGCCGGAGGAATGCAGGCTTGGCGATATTCTGCGTTTGACGGAGGGAGACCTTGCTCCCGTCACCTGTCTGGAACAGGGCGTTAAACCCTGTGAAAGAACCTATGAATGCCGGACTTATCCGGTGTGGGTGGAATTTTACAGGCTTGTCAATGATTATTTTGACAATAAAACGCTTGCGGACATCATTCGGAGGGATACATGCGCTACTGAGGATAAGGAAGCGCAGGGGCGTAAAAGGAAAGAAGAGACTTTTTGGCAGAATCGGACATAATGTATCCGTAGGACAGCCTTTTATCTGCGATTACGGGTGCAATATTGATATGGGCGACAATGTGTCGGTGAATATGAACTGTACTTTCGTGGATTGTAACAAGATTGAGATAGGCAGCAACGTGTTGATTGCATCCAACGTGCAGCTTTATACGGCGACACATCCGGTGGAGTTGGCCCAGCGCCTTACGCTGGAGTGGAACTTTGAATCGGGAGAATATTTCTGTCGTACATATGCGCTTCCTATCAAAATCGGAGACGGGTTCTGGCTCGGCGGCGGTGTCATTGCCCTGCCGGGTGTGTCAATCGGAAAAGGTTCGGTGATTGGGACGGGCAGCGTGGTCACCAAGGATATTCCGGACAACTTGTTGGCGGTAGGAAATCCGTGCAGGGTGGTGCGCAAGATTAACGGAAAGTAGTTGATGCAGCGTTGCATGACGGCAGGGTTATTGAATATGAATTGATAAAACGGGCTATGCCCGTTTTGTGCTTGTACGGAAAATATACGGATGATATAATGTACGCAGGATGAAGGAGAGGATATGCGGATAGCGGTAGTGGATATCGGAGGGACTTGTATCAAGTCAGGAATATGGGAAGACGACAGCATCGGGGAAATCCGGGAGACGGATACCGGAGCTGGTCGGGGCGGCGTATATGTGATGCAGACGGTTGTGGAAATTTTAAGTGGATACCAGGATTTCCAGGCGATAGGCATCAGTACCACGGGACAAGTGGACACGGACAAAGGAAGGATTTTGTATGCCAATCACAATATGCCAAAATACACGGGGACGGACATAAGAGGAATCGTCGGGCAGGCGTTCCGTGTTCCTGTGGCGGTGTTAAATGATGTAAACGGCGCGGCGCTTGGAGAAGCGTTTTACGGCGCAGGGAGAGGACACAAAGACTTTCTGTGTCTGGCTTATGGGACGGGTATCGGCGGTGCGGTGATTATGGACGGGGAAGTCTATAACGGAGCCGGGTATTCTGCGGGAGAATTTGGCGGGATTGTGAGCCACCCTGAGGACAGAGAGCCTAAGACGGACATGTTTAGCGGATGCTACGAGAAATATGCCTCTGCCACTGCCCTGGTGAAACTTGTAAGCAGCCGGTTTCCGGAGTTCAAAAACGGGCGTGAAATATTTGCACGTCTGGATAATCCGGAAGTGAAGGAACTGGTAGACAGATGGATTATGGAAATTGTGTACGACTTGGTTACTTTGGTGCATATTTTTAATCCTTCCTTGATTGTGCTCGGGGGCGGTATTATGGAACAGGAATATGTGGTAGGAGAAGTACGAAAGAAGTTGAAAGAACAGATTATGCCTTCTTTTGGAAACGTTGAAATTGCTCAGGCAAGGCTCGGCAATCTGGCCGGACTGTTTGGAGCGGCAAGAGAGGCGTTAAAATTGATTGGTGTGCAGAAGAGATAATATATAGGAAAAGGGCGGATAGAGTTGACAAAGGATAAGACAGAACAGTTAAAAGGAAAATTGATTGTATCCTGCCAGGCGCTTTCCAATGAGCCCCTGCATTCTTCTTTTATTATGGGAAGAATGGCGTTGGCGGCGAGGGAAGGTGGGGCGGCGGGCATCCGTGCGAACACGAAGGAAGATATTTTGGAAATCCGTTCCCAGGTGGATTTGCCTGTGATTGGTATTGTAAAGCGAGATTATAAGGATAGTGAAGTTTACATAACTCCTACCATGAAAGAGGTTGATGAGCTCATGGAAGTAGGGGCGGAGATTATCGCACTGGATGCGACCGGAGCTATACGGCCGGGAGGGCTCACGCTTGATACTTTTTTTGGCCGGATAAAAGAAAAATATCCCGGGCAGTTATGGATGGCGGACTGTTCCACAGTGCAGGAGGCCCTCCATGCAGATGAACTGGGGTTTGATTTTATCGGAACCACGATGGTTGGCTACACGCAGCAGAGCAAAGACGACAGGATTGAGGCAGATGACTTCGGGATTATCAGAGAGATTGTAGCCAAGGCCAAGCACAGGGTCATCGCGGAGGGGAATATCAACACGCCCAAGAAGGCAAGAAGAGTGATTGAGCTTGGCGCATTCAGCGTGGTGGTAGGTTCTGCCATCACGAGGCCCCAACTGATTACCAAGGATTTTGCGGATGCGTTGGACTTTTGAGAAGGATGTTTGGGCATACTATTTCAAAAGATATAAGGAGCGCGACAATGGGGAGAAAGGTTTATGAATATGAATCTTTGATTTATGAAGCAGCACACAAGGGTGGCGCTTATGTGGTTTTTCCTTATGACGTCAGGGCGGAGTTTGGCAAAGGCAGGGTGAAGGTACATGCCACCTTCGACGGGGAACCTTATGATGGCAGCGTGGTCAACATGGGCGTTAAGAATGAGGATGGCAGTATTTGTTATATTATCGGTATACGCAAGGACATCCGCGCCAAGATAGACAAACAGCCGGGAGACAGCGTGCATATAACCGTGCAGGAACGGGAGTGAAGCGCGAAGGATTGTATTTTGAAGAATAGATTGTGGAGGCAGGTGGAGGATGCGGTTACAGGAGTTAACTTTATATAATTTTAAAATTTTTGAAGCGCAAAAATTTAAATTAGGCGGCAAAAGCACAGTGATTTTTGGTATTAACGGAACGGGTAAGTCAACTGTGCTTGCGGCGGTTAATTTCTTGAACCGGGTATGGATTAATCGCCTAAATCCGGCGCAAGGAAAAGCATTTATGTCATTTTCGGATGAGATGGTTACGGTAGGGCAGGAACAGTTAGTTATCCAAGGGAAATTTGAGATGGATAAGAACATCTATCCACTGCTCAGAACCCATGTGAAAACAAAGAAAAATCAAAGAAGGAGTACGCTGTCTTATGATAGTGGCTATTACGCCGAATTTACGGAAGCATTTGAGCGTCTTTTTTTGTGGGATGAAATGAAAAGCATGCCGGTTTTTGTACATTATGGTACAAACCGTTCTGTTCTCGACATTCCGGACAGGATTAGAAAGAAACATGATTTTGATAAATTGTCTGCTTTAGAAAGGGCGATAGAAAATGAATTGGATTTCAGGACGTTTTTTGAATGGTACCGCGACCAGGAGGCAAATGAAGTAATTGAAGCCAGGGAATTATCGGATTTTTCTTACAGCGACCCGCTGTTAAAATGCGTCCGTCGGGCGATAGAGGCGATGATTGGAAATGTCAGGAACTTAAGGGTTAAGAGAAATCCGGTCAGGATGGTAGTTGATAAGTCTGGCAGGGAAATAAGGGTTGATTTACTGTCCGACGGGGAAAAGTGTACGCTTGCCATGTTTGGAGATTTGGCGAGAAGGCTGGCACTTGCGAATCCGGATATGGAGAATCCATTGGAGGGTGAGGGCATTGTGCTGATTGATGAAATTGAACTTCATATGCATCCCTCATGGCAGAGAAGGGTATTAGGGGTATTGCGGGATATATTCCCTAACATACAATTTATTGTCACAACACATTCCCCGCAGATTTTAGGGGAGAGCGACGATAGTTACAATATTTTCGTCCTTTCGGAAGCAGATGGCGGCAAGTGTGAAGTTAAGTCCATAGAACGGATGGATGGTTATGACAGCAATTTGATTCTTGAAAAATATATGAATACGTCTTCCAAGAATATGGCGGTCAAAGAACTGATTCATGCTATTAATCGTTCTATTACAAATAAACAATATGATAATGCAGAAATCTTATTAGAACGGCTAGAAGGTATTTCCGGAACGATGGACGAAGAATATATCATAGCCAAGGGATTTTTAAAGAGGAGTAAAATACTGGATGAAAAAAATAGACAGGCGGGAGGAACCTGATTTTTGGATAGAATACAAACGATTACATCCAAGACAGTGTTATGCTGATTTAAAGAAAACGCCGGAAGGAAACGAATTGCGCAGAAGGATGCGTATGTATTTGGTGGAGTCGCAGTATGGCCTGTGTGCTTATTGCTGTCGAAAAGTGGGAATAGATGATTCTCTAAATGAGCATATCAGGCCGCAGAGTGTATACTCAGATGAATCCATGGAGTATGATAACTTGGTTGCATCATGTAAAACAGAGGAGACGGATGCGACGTGTGGAGCCAGAAAAGGAAACGATTATGACCAGAATTTATTTGTATCGCCATTGGATGAAGAGTGCGAAAAAAAGTTTGTATTTTATCCGAATGGAGAGATGGAAGGAATCGGAGACGATGGCCGGTATACATGTGAGCTTTTAAATTTGAATGCATATGAGCTTCAAAGGGCAAGAAGGGCACAATATAAAACATGTGTGGACTATCACAATGCAGATATGGTATATACATACTTTCTTCTTCCGGATGAGAAAGGAGAGTTAGAGCCGTATTGTGATATGGTGCGGTATTTTCATGAACGTGGGATTTTTGAATGAACGATGGAGTATAAGCGGTGCGCTAAACCAGTTTAAAATCCATTGTCAACTGAAAATCCATATGTTAAAATAATAACAGAACCATAGATAGGCATTCCAAAGTTTAATCTGGGTGCCTGTCTTTTTTGGAATAAAAAATTATGGACAGGAATCTACATGAAAGAGAAGGACACTATTTTGGACAAAAGAAAGAGCTTGCGGGAAGCTCCTTTGTTATTTATTGTAATCGCAATTGTAGTTTTGATAATTGTATCAAAGAAATATTTTGATTTTATTGAAACACAGCTTTTTGTGGAGCGTCAAAGCCATATTGTGGAATTTACGGAGAAAGCTGCGGAGATTATAGACAATGTAATGGGGTATTCATGGCAGTTGGTCTATACGTGCGAGCACATTCTGCGGGACGAAGAAATGAACTCGGAGGAAGAGCTTTTTGACATGCTTGCATCTGCGGCAGCGTTGGATTTCATGGACGGTAACAATTCTCTTGTCGTTGTATTCGATACAAAAGGCAACTATTTTTCTTCAGACCGCGAGGGCGGGCAATTGATGCAACCCGGGCTCCTGGACGTAGGGGCTGACGGTAAGCGACAGGCCGTAGCGGAGATTCCCCATAAAAACAATAATTTATATTTTATGTTTATAGACAAGTTGAAGAGCCCGATTTTGATTGGAGACGGTAGTGAGATTACACATCTTGCGGTGGCGGTGGACATGGATACTATGCAAGAGAAGATTTCCGTCAAAGGTTATGGTGACCAGTGTTATACTTATCTGGTTGGTGAAGATGGGGAACTTCTGTACAGATATACATATGACAGTCCCTTTATCGAGGGACAGAATATCCTGGACGTGTTTGAAAAATATACGATTGTCCATGGCAGTACTTTTGATGAAATGAAACAAAAATTGGCACAGGGCGAGAATTCAGCCTTGGAATTTGAGTTTGTGGACAATGCAGGGAACAAAGAGAATTGGTTTGTGGCCAATGCTTCGGTTAATATGGAGGATTGGAGCGTGCTCCTGTTTGTTCCGACGCGGGTGCTCGGTGCAAGTTCTGCGTTATTGTTGGATAAGACCACTTCATTTTTTATTATCTGTTCGGCTGTTTTCATTGTATTGGTGACCGTTATTGTGGTGATTCTGATGATTTCTAAATCAAACAAACGTTTGGTAAGCCAGAAAGAAGAGGCGAATCAGCTTTTAAGGACTGCGGCGGAGGAAGCAAACAGTGCGAACCAGGCAAAGAGTGATTTCCTTTCCCATATGAGCCATGATATCCGCACACCGATTAATGGGATTATGGGGATGACGGATATTGCCTTGAAGCATATAGATAACCAGGAGAAAGTGTTGGACTGCCTGCAGAAAATCAGCGGCTCTTCCCAACATCTGTTGGGACTTGTCAATGATGTGCTTGATATGAGCAGGATTGAATCGGGCAAAACGAAAGTAAACTATGAGAGCTTTGATATCAGGACTTGTATTGACAACTGTTCTTCTATCATCGGCGGGCAGCTTTCCACAAGGGATATAGAATTGGTTCAGGAGATTGGAGAATTTGAACATCCATTATTAGTTGGTGACGAGCTGCATCTGCGTCAGGTTTTCATCAATATTCTTGGCAATTCCGTGAAGTTTACGCCGGATGGCGGGAAAATTTATTTTCGGGCCAGGGAAGTCAGAAGTACGGATGACAGGGTTTTGTTCCGGTTTGAGTTAGCCGATACGGGTATTGGAATGAAGAAAGAATTTATTCCCCATCTTTTTGAGGCTTTCTCACAGGAAGACGACGGAACGCGCACGACCTATAAAGGAACCGGGCTTGGTATGGCGATTACGAAGAAGTTCGTAGATATGATGGGCGGTACGGTGGAAGTGCAGAGCGTGTTGAATGAGGGTACTACATTCATACTGGAATTTTGGATTGACATTGACAAGGAAGCGAAGCTGAGCGAGGCCAAAGCAGAGACGCATGTAAATCTGAAAGGCATGAAAACACTCCTGGTGGAAGATATTGAACTGAATCTTGAGATAGCCCAGAGCATTTTGGAGGAGGAGGGGGCGATAGTCACTCCGGCCATGAACGGGCAGGAGGCAGTGGACGCTTTCGCGGATAATCCGGCGGGTACTTTCGACATTATCATTATGGACATTATGATGCCGGTGATGGATGGCATTACCGCCACCAAGACAATCCGCGCGTTGGACAGACCGGACGCAAAGACAATTCCGATTGTTGCGATGACTGCCAATGCCTATGAAGAAGATATACGCAATACCCAGGCGGCAGGCATGAACGCCCATCTGTCTAAGCCGATTGACGTGGACTTGATGTTTAAGACATTGTCCCGGTTTTATCCGGTGGTGCAGAAGGAGGCACGGCCTACGCAGATTCGGGGCCTGAAAATCTTGCTTGCGGATGATGTGGATTTGAATTTGGAGATAGCCAAGACGGTTCTGGAAGAAGAGGGAGCGGTTGTGACGACGGCGGAGAATGGACAGGAGGCAGTGGATGCCTTTGCAGGCAGCCCGGCAGGTACTTTTGACGTGATACTGATGGATGTCCATATGCCGGTGATGGACGGGCTTGTTGCAGCGGATAAAATCAGGCAGATGGACAGGGAGGACGCCCGCAGCATACCAATCCTTGCGATGACGGCGGATGTATACGAAGAAGATATTATGAAGACGAGGGCGGCAGGTATGGACGGCCATTTGACTAAGCCGCTTGATATGGAGAAACTACTGTGGACCCTGTCAGGTTACAGGGAGATAATATAAGGTGTGATATACTATATATAATATAGATTATTTACCGATGGAGAAGGTTATGTCCAAACAAGATTTCTTTAGAGACGCCTTATCTGATTTTACATTTGAATCTGCCAGTGGCGGAGCAATCCGACATCTGGCAGATTTAGGTTATACGGTGAAACAAATCAGTGAGAGGCTCACTTATCCGACACCATATGAGAAAATCAGAACGGCAGTATGGAAACATTTAACCCAAACACAAGTAATACTTACGAAGGAGCCGGGGAGTGCGCAGCGGTGTGGCAAGGCGGACTATGTGGTAGAACATGATAAGTATGGCAGGGCCAGTTTCAGACTGATACCCGCCACGGAGAACGGCGCATTGCCGGTTCGCTGGATAGAAAGGCATTACAGAGAGGAAAAAGATGGCAGCTTTGGGAACTATCTGGCATATAAATGCAGCCTGTGCGGAGAAAAAAGCGCCTATGCGTCCTGTGAATTCGGTTTGCTTGACAGAAAAGACCAGACAAGGATGTCCTTGATGCTTGAGGCGCTGAATGAGCGGCAGAGAGAGTATGTTGAAGGACTTCCATGGACGGATGCCGATTGCTACCATGTGCTTGACGGGCGTATGCGGGAGATTGTAACAAGGCTTTACATGGCGGGATTGTACCAGGGAAGGTGTTATTTTACAGAATCAGGGGAAAAGGTGTATATCGGCGCCCCCGTAAACTGACACGGCGGTGGGCTATGTTGTGCATGGAACAGGAAGATGATGCAACTATGATGCATATATGATGCAATTTTGATGCAGGGATGTTTTATAATCATCTGTATAAACTTTCATGTCTTAATTGATTTGGCATATTTGTATACTACAAAGAAATACTTTGTATGGAAACGGATGTGCCGGCGCACAGGGGTTAGACTGTGACATGTGGGTGAAATGTCGCTGGATATATGGCTCTATAGACTGCCCGGATGATAGTAGAAGAAGATATGGGAGGAGATACGGACAGATAAATTACACGGGACAGGAGAATTGCATGATGAAGAACCGGAAAAGAAAAGGTGTTGTAAGGAGGATGGCGGCGATTCTGGCTGTGTTGGCGTCTGTTTTCATGACAGGATGCCAGAAGACAGAAAAAGCGGGGCAGCAAACAGTCTTGGCGGATACAGAGAATGTGGAAACACGGGCCGGGAAGGGGCAGGATAATTCGGACGGCGTAAAAGTGCACAGTCTGTCAGGTGAAGCCACGGATAATTATCAGGACGGTCAGGGGATAGAATCCGGTGCGCAGGAAGAACCAAAAACGGATACATATGAAACGGACAGAAACCAAACAGAAGATAACGACGACACCGCGGGACAGGATAAAGTGCAGCCGGAGAAAAAGGAGCCTCCGGAGGGATGGGAGCTTAATCTGGCATCGGAGGACTGGGGGCTTTCTTTCGGAGAGCCCGGCACATGCCCGACGGGAAATGCGTCGGCAGAGGATTTGGCCTGGTATGACGCCTATTATGTGGGAGATGGCAGTGAGAAAGTAATTTATCTTACCTTTGACTGTGGGTATGAAAACGGCAATACGGAACCAATCCTGGATGCACTAAAGAAACATGATGTGAAAGCCACTTTTTTTGTGGTAGGGCATTTTTTGGAGACGGCGCCGGATATGGCGAAACGTATGGTAGAGGATGGACATGTGGTGGGGAACCATACATACCACCATCCGGATATGCTTTCCATTTCAGACATGGATGCGTTTCGGGAGGAGGTGGATAGTGTGGCGGACTTATTTAAGGAAATTACCGGTGAGGACCTTGCGCCTTATTACCGTCCTCCCCAGGGGAAATGTAATGCAGAGAACCTAAAGATGGCACATGAATTGGGGTACCGGACGGTGTTCTGGAGCTTGGCTTATGTGGACTGGAACCAGGATGACCAACCCAGTCATGAAGAGGCCTTTGACAAGCTCACTGCACGGGTTCATCCGGGTGCCGTCGTACTTTTGCATAATACTTCGGACACCAACGCAGAGATTATGGACGAGCTGTTAACAAGGTGGGAAGATATGGGTTATACCTTCAAACCTTTGGATGAGTTGGGACAGTAGTGCCCTTTGTTCCCTTATAGGAAAGTACGCCATAATGTAGTGAGATGCCAACAAGAATTTGTGGAGCAAATTCTTGCAAAGTTGGCCGCCGAGCCAACTTTTTTTACTGAGAGTAAGTAAGAAGAAAGAAAAGAGAATATAATATAGTAGAATTGCAGCGGCGCCTTGTTGAAAGAAGCATTGTGGCCGCTGCTTTGTTGTCTGAATCTTTGATTTCTAAAATGTTTTTGACAATAGTTTGTACAAGAGATTCCGTCAGGAATTATTGTGCTTATTTTTGAATTTTAATATTGATTTTCAGAGGCGTATCGGTTAAACTATATACAGGTCATGAATTTGGAAATGCACAAAATGTAATGTTCTCAACTAGTTTTTTTGTCGGCAATTTGAACGTGAGGCGAGTCTATTTTGTGCATATTGTACGTTTTAAGCGGAACGGCTACATAATTTCAACGAAATAGGAACGGATGTTTCGGCAATTGTTTCAAAATATCCACTTGCGGACAGGAAGAAAAAACGACGTTATTAAAATGATATAAAATTTCTTTACCGTCAATACGCAGAGCGGCAGAAGAACATTCTGTTTTAGCATGGCGGAAAGAAAATTTATATAGGGAGGGCAAGAAAACTCACGAAAACCAAAGGGTTTAAGGGTTTGGAAATTGCCTTAACTCAATCAAAATAAAAGGAGGAAAAGAAATGCGTAGAAAATTTGTTGCAATGTTAATGGCAGTGACGCTCGCTGCCGTTACACTTACCGGCTGCGGCGGTGGCGGGACAACGGATTCCAGTTCCGGAACTACCGATTCGTCAGACGGTACAGCAAGCACAGACAGCAACGGGGGGGGAGGTACCGGGACTGCGGCAGCGGAAGGTATCACCACTGAAGTTGGCACACCCCGTGCTGAGACACTGATTGTTGAGTGTCAGAATAAGACGGATACTCCCGGTCAGTTTAACTCTTACATGCAGGGTACTGCGATGGGCTTTGGTATTCATCAGATGATGAGCGCCCATCTGTGGGAGATGAGCACTGCGAAAGGCGAGCAGTACGGCGAAATTTCTGACGGTTTACCGGAGTCCAACGATGATTTTACGGAGTGGACAGTTAAGGTTCGTCAGGGCATCAAGTGGTCCGATGGCGAAGACGTAACGGCAGACGATGTTGTTTACACATTTAACATGATTAAGGAAAACGATGCAATCAACACAAGTGCGGCAACGAACTTGTACATCGACAAGGTGGAGAAGGTTGATGATTATACGGTGAAATTCACCATGAAGGAGCCTTTCCCTCGTTTTGTACAGCGTTACGGTATCACTGTTTGGGGAACTGATTACCGTATCGTTCCTGAGCATATCTATTCACAGCAGGCAGACGTTACTACTTTCAAGGATGAAGCGCCTGTCGTTGCAGGTCCTTACACGGTTAAGGATTACGACAGTCTTGGTATGTGGGTTCTTTATGAACTGCGTGAAGACTGGCAGCAGAGCACGCTTGGCGTTGTAGGCGCGGCTGAATTTGGCTACACGGCAGAAGATGTTCCGCCTAAGTATGTATGGTTCCGTACATTTGCAGATTCTACCACAAAGCAGATGGCGATGATTAACAATGAAATCGACCTTCTGTGCGAAGTTACTCTGGAAGAGTTCCAGACCATGAATAGCTCTAATGATAAGATTAAGTGCTGGTACGA
Source organism: uncultured Lachnospiraceae bacterium (assembly GCA_910578645.1). Taxonomy (GTDB): domain Bacteria; phylum Bacillota; class Clostridia; order Lachnospirales; family Lachnospiraceae; genus UBA3282. The sequence continues at coordinate 56,527 of CAJTQI010000011.1, read as the reverse complement.
TGATTTCCCATATGCTAACCCTGACGACCCGGGCGCAAAAGGTATCGTATTCTCCCATGGTAAGGGCGCTCCGTATGACAATGCAGATTTCCGTTGGGGTATCTGTCTTGCTTTGGACATCGACCAGATTTCCATGAATACATTCTCTGGAGCAGGACGTGCGGCGCCGATTCCGCTTATGAACAATACACAGTTCCTGCAGGAAACTTATACAATCCCGATGCAGGAGTGGCTTGAGAATTTCGAACTTGACCTTGGTGATGGCACAACCTTCAAGCCTTATGATACTGGCTATGCAAAACGTATGGCTGATTCTTTAGGCATCCAGGGTACGGACGAAGAGCTGATTACAATGTTCGGCGCAGGTTGGTGGAAACATGACGAAGAAGCAGCGACGAAGCTGCTTGAGAAGGCTGGCCTTGAGAAGGTTGACGGCGTTTGGAATTATAATGGCGCGCCTTTCACTTTCGAATTAAGCTACTTAGCTGACGCTGAGTTCCAGGAGGCACGTGGTGTACAGGCTGTTTATAATCAGCTGACAGCGTTCGGATTCCAGTGTACAATCGCATCTAAGTCCTCTGCAACTTGGGATGTAGACGGTTTCCAGGGTAACTTTGATATTGCAGGTTACTGGCCGTCAGGCGGTATCTTGAAAGATTTCTATTCTGCAATCAGCGGTTTTGACGCTGACTTGATTAAGCCTCTTGGCGAGGCTGGTTCCGGACAGGGTATGCGTTGGAACAATGCGCGCGCAACGGAGATTATCCATGAGCTTGCTAATATTGACCCTGAAGATGAGAAATCTTATCAGTTGCATCAGGAATTCCTGCAGGAGTGCGTGAAGGATATGTGTGAAATCAACTTCCTCTCCGGTACCAAGTTCGTTCCTACGAACTCTACTTACTGGGAAGGCTATCCGAATGCGAACCATCCGTATGACGGACCTTGGTGGTGGTGGAGCTGCTTCAAGTACATGCTTCCGAACATCCATCCGACACAGGGATAAGCGATAGCAGGATATTTAGTTTTAGAACGTTAGTAACATGATTCATGCCAACAGAAAGTCCATAAAGCGTATTTTCTGTTGTATAATCTAAAGGGCAGGGCCGTAAGTGAATGGCTTACGGCTCGTCCCTTGCTTTATAATAGTAAAGGAGTGCTGTGTATGAAATTTAAAACATTCTTTCTGCAGCGTGTACTCGCCTGGGCACTGACAATCTGGATTGGTGTTACTTTCATCTTTTTTATTCCGCGTATGTTCCCATCAGACCCTGTTGAGAACATGATTGCACAGATGCAGACGCGTTCAGGCAATATGGACCCGGCTGAAATGGAAGCGCTTCGTCAACAGCTTCGCGTACAGTTTGGTCTGGAGGGTTCGTTGCTGAAACAATATGGTTCTTTCCTGTGGAATGGACTGCTTCATTTTGATTTCGGACCGTCATTGATGAGTTATCCGGAACCGGTTGGCGATATCATCGGACGTTACCTTCCCTACACTTTGATTTTGTCACTGACATCTACTTTTTTGGCGTGGGTGATTGGTAACTTTATTGGTTTGCTGGCAGGTTTCCGTAAGAATAAGAAATCATCACAGATTTTGGAAAGTATAGCGATTTTTATCTACCCGATTCCTTACTTCTTGGTAGCATTGGTATTGCAGATAATCTTTGCGTTTGTTTTAAAATGGTTCCCGCTGCAGGCGGTTATTAAGACAGGCGTGGGCTTTGGGCCATGGTTTGGTTCATTGATGAAAGCATCCGTGCTTCCAGCGGTTTCGCTGCTTTTGCTTGGTACAGGTTGGTGGATTATTTCCATGAAATCTTTGGCAAGTACCACGGCTGAGGAAGACTACGTACGTTATGCACGTTTCCGTGGACTTTCCGAAGGGACAATTGGAAAGAGCTATGTGCTTCGTAACTCTATCCTGACACAGATTACCGCACTTGCTATGAGCCTTGGCGGTGTGTTTGGCGGTTCGATTATGACGGAAATTATTTTCGGATATCCAGGCGTTGGTTCTCTTATTCAGAGTGCGATTCTGCAGTCAGACTACAACATGATTCTGGGCTGTATTACAATTTCTATCGTCGCAATCTCCACTGCAACGCTGATCGTTGACCTTATCTATCCGTTCATTGATCCGCGAATCCGGTACGGCTGATAGGAAGGAGGGTAAACATGAAGAAATTTTGGAAAACAGCCAACTTCCGTTTAAAAGCGGGGTTGATAATTACTTGTATTTTTATGTTTGTTGGGTTCATTGTATATTTCTTTCCACATACGGACCCGTTCACGTTCAATACATACCCGAACAATCTGGGCGCATCCGGCGAGCATTGGTTAGGAACCACTAGTATGGGGCAGGATGTTGTATGGCTGTTGATTGAGGCTATTCATAATTCTCTCCTGATTGGTTTGATTGTTGCCACCATAGGTACGGTTGTAGGTGTTCTTGTCGGGTTGCTTGCAGGTTTTGCAGGCGGAACGCTTGACAGAGTTCTTATGGTTATTACCGATACGTTTGTGGTAATTCCGTCTTTGCCTATTCTGATTATGATGACATCCTTGATGAAGGGTGGCGCTACGGTTATCGTTATGGCTCTTGTACTTGCGATGTTTGCGTGGGCATGGCCGAGCCGTCAGATTCGTTCCATGGCACTTACAATTAAGGAACGTGATTTTATCCATACAGCCCGTTTTTCGGGTGAGAGTACCATGCAGATTGTTGTGACGGAGATTCTTCCGTTTGCACTTTCCTGGTCACTTTCTAACTTTATGAATGCTACGCTTTCTGCAATCGGTTCGGAGTCCAGCCTTGCAGTGCTTGGTCTGTCTCCGGGTAACTTGGTATCCCTGGGCAATATGATTCAGTGGGCGAGAAATTATAATGCTGTCCTTGCAGGGCGTTGGCTTTGGATTGGTGCACCAATCGTTGCAACTGTTATCTTATTCGTTGGCCTGTTCATGCTGATTACAGGTTACAATGATTATCAAGCTATGAAGAGAGGCAGGTGATAGAATATGCTGAAAGTCGAAAACTTGTCAACTTCTTATAAAACTATTGATGGCGATGTCCATGTGCTGAACGATATCAATTTTACGATTAATGACAATGAGATATTCGGCATCGCAGGAGAATCCGGCTGCGGTAAAACAACCCTGCTGAACACACTCTATGATATTGTAGAGTTTCCGCTTGTCATTGATAAAGGCCGCGTTGTCCTGGAAGGTGAGAAGAATGGACAGAAGTTTTCTTACGAATCAGGTCAAATACGTAAGAGTTGGTGGAATAATATTTCATATGTACCCCAGGCGGCGCAGAGTGTTTTAAATCCGATTGTCCGTCTGAAAACACAGTTTATTGATTCTATTCCGAAGGAAGACAGAAAGAGTGAGACGCCTGAGCAGACGCTTGAAAGAGTAGCCACTTATTTAAAAGAGCTGAATCTTTCACCTGATGTACTGGAGTCTTATCCGTTCCAGCTTTCCGGTGGTATGAGGCAGCGTGCCATTATCGCTTTGGCAACATTCATGGCTCCTGGTGTTGTACTTGCCGACGAGCCGACTACAGCGCTTGACGTTGTAGTACAGAAAGGTATTTTGATGATGTTGATGCGTCTGCAGCAGCAGCTTAAGAATACACTGATTATTGTCAGCCATGACATGGGTGTGCATTATCAGATTACAGACCGTATGGCGATTATGTATTCCGGCAGTGTTGCAGAGCTTGGTAGGACAGAAGATATCTTTAACAATCCGATTCATCCTTATACAAAGATGCTTGTAGACGCACTTCCCCGTGTGGGTGAAGATATCCAGAGAGTGGGTATTGCAGGACGTCCTCCGGCACTGAAAAATCCGCCTCCGGGATGCCGCTTTGCACCTCGTTGTCCGCATGCGACAGACCGTTGCCGCAGTGAAGTGCCGAAATTCCGTGAAATTGTTCCCGGGCGGTTTGCTGCTTGCCACTTACTGAAAGAGGAGGTGAAGGCGAATGGCTGAGAAATTGTTGGAAGTAAAAGGTGTCAGTAAGATTTTCCGTGTAGGCGGTATGTTACGTGGTAAGAAACTGGTAGCCGTGGATAATGTATCTTTATCCATTGACAGTGACAAACCTGTCATTCTGTCTATCGTTGGGGAGTCCGGATGTGGTAAGTCTACATTGTGTAAGATGGTTCTGCGTCTGCATAATCCTGATTTGGGAGAGATACTTCTGGATGGCAAGTCCTATGCCGATAAGAAGAGTTATGACCCACAGCAGTTTAAGCTTGATGTACAGCCTATTTTCCAGAATCCGTACGAATCCTTTTCCGCCAGGAAGACAGTAGATACTTACTTGTATAATACAGCGCTTCGTCTTGGCATTGCAAAAAACAGGGAAGAAGCTGATAAGGTAGTTGATGAGGCGTTAAAGAGCGTTGGTATGTCGCTCCAGGTTGTAAAGGGGAAATATTCAACTCAGTTTTCCGGTGGTGAGTTGCAGCGTGTGTCCATTGCCCGCGCATTGATTACTCGTCCGAAGCTGATTATTGCTGACGAGCCGGTTGCTGCAATTGATGCTTCCATGAAGATGAACATTGTCAATCTCTTCAAGGAGCTGCGTGATAAGTATAAGATTTCGTTTATTTATATTACACATGACCTTTCAACGGCATATTACGTATCCGATTATATTGCGACACTGTATCGTGGCTGTCTGATTGAATACGGACCGGCGAAGGAGATTATGGATAATCCGGCACATCCTTACACGGACTTGCTTATGAGTTCCGTGCCGCGTGTTGGCGACAAGTGGAAAGACGAAATCGCTATGCCGGATATGGAAGGCAAAGAGTATGCAGTTGAGTACTGCAAGTTTGCTCCGCGCTGCCCTTATGCAACAGACCAGTGCCGTCAGACACGGCCTGACCCGACTAACCTTGGGAATGAGCGTATGGTACTGTGTTACCATCCGATGACCCAGAAGGCGAAATAGATGTCAATTATTAGTTTTATGCTTTAATAATAAAATGGGACTCTCGGTTTACCAGGAGTCCCATGATATTAGGCCGAAAAATTGGAGAATTATAACTCGTTTTGAATGATTGGTTATTTTTAGAAAGACTATTGTTGAATGATGAATGCAGAAAATTATGTAACTGTCCGGTAATATCATTGCGTTAAGTTTTCTGGGGTGCTTTTGGGTTACATTATTTTTTAATATATAAATATTTAAGAGAAGTAAGGAGGTATACAGTATGGAAAAAGCATGGTGGAAAGAAGCGGTGGTATATCAGATATATCCCCGTAGTTTCATGGACAGCAACGGTGACGGCATCGGCGACCTGAATGGTATTACGTCCCGCCTGGATTATCTGAAGGAGCTTGGAATTGATGTAATCTGGCTTTCTCCGGTTTACCAGTCGCCAAACGATGACAATGGCTATGATATCAGTGATTATCAGGCAATTATGAAGGAATTTGGAACGATGGAAGACTTCGACAAAATGATTGAAGGAATCCATGAGAGAGGAATGCGTCTGGTGATGGATTTGGTGGTAAACCATACTTCCGACGAACATCCTTGGTTCCTGGAGAGCCGTAAGAGTAAAGACAATGAGTATAGGGATTATTATATGTGGAGAGATGGCAAGGACGGCAAAGAGCCCAATAACTGGGGTAGCTATTTCTCCGGCTCAGCATGGCAGCATGATGAGGCGACGGATATGTATTATCTGCATTTGTTTTCCAAGAAACAGCCGGACCTTAACTGGGAGAACCCGAAAGTGCGGGATGAAGTTTTCTCGATGATGAACTGGTGGTGCGGTGAGAAGGGAATTGACGGTTTCCGTATGGACGTAATCAGCCTGATTTCCAAACAGCCCGATTTGCCGGATGGCCCGCAGGCGCCCGGTGCGCTTTACGGGTATGCTGACTGTGCCAACGGTCCGCGTGTACATGAATTTTTGAAAGAGATGAACCAGAAAGTGCTGTCCAAATATGACCTGATGACAGTCGGTGAGACTGCGGGTGTTACGATTGAAGAGGCGAAGCGTTATGCCGGGTTCGACGAGAACGAGCTGAATATGGTATTCCATTTTGAACACGTAGGCTTGGACGGAGGAGAGCATGGCAAATGGACGGACAAGAGAGTTCCTCTGGTGGAATTTAAGAAAGTGATGAGCGCTTGGCAGACTGAGCTTGACGGTAAGGCATGGAACAGCCTGTATCTGGGCAACCATGACCAGCCCCGTTCCATTTCCCGTTTCGGTGATGATTCGGAAGAATACCGGGTAATCTGTGCGAAGATGTTAGCTACCTGTTTGCACATGATGCAGGGTACGCCTTATGTGTATCAGGGTGAGGAAATCGGTATGACCAATATGCCTTTTGCAGATATTTCGGAGGTGCGCGATATCGAGAGTATCAACGCTTATCATGAGATGTCTGAGGCAGGATTGATTTCCAAGGAAGATATGCTGCGCTTTATCTGCCTGAAAGGCAGGGACAATGCCCGCACGCCTATGCAGTGGGACGACAGCGAGAATGCCGGATTTACGACGGGTACGCCTTGGATTGGAGTAAACCCCAACTATAAGACAATTAACGCGGAAGCGGCGCGCGCGGATAAGGATTCCGTTTTCCATTATTACCGTAAGCTGATTGCTATGCGTAAAGAAGAGCCTATCCTGGCATACGGCCATTATGCGCTGCTTGAGCCTGATAATGAATCATTGTATGTATATACGCGGGAATTGGATGGCCAGAAACTTTTGGTAATCTGTAACTTCACGAAAGATGCAGTGAACTACGATATTCCGGCGGAATTTGACGGCGCACAGATTTTGATTGGCAATTACGGACGCACTGAGGCACAGGGAGCGATTGAAGTGAAGCCTTATGAGGCGCTTGTATTGAAGAAATAGCCTGGTGGATGCCGGGAAGAAATATATTGACTGCGGATTATGGCTGTGTGCTGCCGGTCATAATCCCCTTCAATATGCTTGATAGAATGATGATAAAAGCAGTACAGAAATGAGGGAAATAATGAAAGACCACATGAAAATTGAGACACATCCGGCTGCCTGTGCCGGTAATATTATCCAGGGCGATTGCTACCGTATTACGGTGCTGACTTCCCGTCTGCTTCGTCTTGAGTACAGTGAAGACGGCGTTTTTAATGACGCTGCTACACAGACAGTCTTAAACAGGGATTTTCCTGAGGTAACTTATCAGCTCAAGGAGACCGATGATGAGCTGCAGCTCATGACAGAGCATATACAGTTAAATTATGACAAACAGAAATTTACAAGCCATGGACTGTCCTGTAAATGTCTGGGTGTAAATGTATCTTATTTTTCCAGGACATGGTATTTTGGGGAGACCGAGGAGCCGGAAGGCTTGCAGTTGAACCTGAAAGGTACGGCGCGTACGCTTGATATGGTAAACGGCGCATGTGAACTGGAAGACGGTATTATGTCCCGCAGCGGCTATGCCGTACTTGATGATTCTTCTTCGCTGCTACTGACGGACGACGGTTTCGTGGCGCCCAGGAAAAAGGGTACGCATGATTTATACTTCTTTGGTTACGGACATGATTATTTAGGGGCATTGAAAGATTTCTATTATCTGTGTGGCAAGACGCCTATGCTTCCCAGATTTGCACTCGGTAACTGGTGGAGCCGTTACTATCAGTATACGGAAGAATCCTACATGGAGCTGATGGAGCGCTTCGACGGCGCACAGATTCCTTTTACGGTAGCTGTTATCGATATGGACTGGCATCTTGTGGAAATCGACCCGAAATATGGTTCTGGTTGGACAGGTTATACATGGAACAAAGATTTCTTCCCTGACCCGAAACGTTTCCTGCAGAAGCTGCATGACCGTGGTATGAAGACTACGCTGAATGTGCATCCGGCCGACGGAATCCGTGGTTATGAAGATTGCTATCCTGCTGTGGCGCAGGAGATGGGTGTAGATATGTCCAAGGAAGAGCCGGTGAACTTTGACATTGCTGACCCGAAATTCCTGGATGTTTATTTCGAGAAGATACATCATCCAATGGAAGAAGAAGGTGTGGATTTCTGGTGGCTTGACTGGCAGCAAGGAACTAACACGAAGGTAGAAGGATTAGACCCGCTGTGGATGTTAAACCATTTCCATTATTTAGACAGCGGCAGAGACGGCAAGAGACCGATGACATTCTCTCGTTATGCAGGGCCTGGCTCCCACCGTTACCCGATAGGGTTCTCCGGTGATACGCATATTACCTGGGATTCCCTGGATTTCCAGCCTTATTTTACAAATACGGCATCCAATATCGGTTATGGTTGGTGGAGCCATGATATCGGCGGGCATATGATGGGATACAGGGACGAGGAACTTGAAGTACGTTGGTATCAGTATGGCGTATTCTCACCGATTAACCGTCTGCACAGCAGCAACAGTAGATTCAGCGGCAAAGAGCCTTGGAAATTCAGTATGGAGGCAAACCATGTGATGAGTGAGTTCTTGCGTCTGCGCCACCGTATGGTTCCATATTTGTACACGATGAACTATCGTGCATGGAAAGATGACGAGCCGCTTTGTCAGCCGATGTACTATATTGCGCCGGATGATTTTGCATCTTATAAGACACCTAACCAGTACTTGTTCGGCACGGAACTGATAGTAGCGCCTGTGACCACGAAGCGTCTGCCTAGCGTACGTCTTGCGAAAGTTACCGCATGGCTGCCGGAAGGCTTATGGTTTGACTTCTTCACCGGAACCGTGTATGAAGGCGGCCGCACGATGGAATTGTACCGTCCGTTATCCCAGATACCGGTTCTTGCGCATGCGGGTGCGATTCTTCCTATGACAGACCAGATTAGTGCCAAGGAAGTTGAGAAGAACCCGGAGCGTCTTGATATCAGGGTATATGCCGGAGCTGACGGTGCCTTTACTCTCTACGAGGACGATAACGTTTCATGTGCTTATGAGCAGGGGGATTGTGCGAAGACTCCTATGGAATTGTCATGGGGAGACAAGAAAGCGTTCTTTGTGCGTCCGGTGGAAGGAAATGCCAAACTTGTTCCTGCAAAACGCGCTTATTGTATCCGTATTCTTGGAAGTACGGCTGCAGAGGCTGTTGTGCTTAAGGATGGCAGTGAGGTTAATGCTCAAGTTAGCTACTGTGCGAAGGGACATGAACTTTGTATTAAACTTGCGGACGTGGCGGCAGATGAGACGATTGAAATCCGTCTTCCCGAAGATGCTAAGATTGCCGGCAATCCTGTGATTGAACAGGTAGACAACCTGTTGAATATGGCAGAAATCGGCTTTACGGATAAGGAAGTCCTTTTTGCGCTGATGAGTAAGCAGAAAGATAATCTGAATATTCTGGCCGGAGAATTACAGGCTATGGAATTAGATGCTGCACTGCACGGAGCATTATTGGAGATTGTGACTGCATACCAGGGTTGACGGCAGGCAGCGGCCGGTCTCTACTATTTCCGCAGATTCGGATTAGGTGAGTAGGGTTGTAACAGAAAGAATAGAGTAACGATATAAATATAGGATATTGATGTGGCCCACCTTTGATTTTTATGTTTTATACAGATAGATTGGCAGCCGGAAGAGTGGTTTCGCAGGCTGATGCAGTGGTTTTACCTGCGGAGTCGGCATGGACGGTGAAAATTTAGAAAAATGGAACATAAGAATCTCTACGGTGGGTCATGTTATATAAAGAAAAATATATATAAGAAAGGAATCTTTCTATGGACATGTTTTTTACAAACCAAAAATTAGAAAAACGGATTCAGGAAATCGCAACATTCCGTTACCGTGACATTATAACACTGCCTGAGTTCCAGGTAACTGATGCGGACCCGGCGCCTGTCAATCCGCCTGTCCCAACGCCCGATGAGACATGGGACTGTGTAAAAACAGGTACACATTGGCTTGGGCGCAACCGCTACCTTTGGCTGGCGCGTAAGGTACAAATTCCCGGAGAATGGAAGGGACGCCGTGCAGTAGGTGTTTTCAATTTCGGAAATATAGGTAAAGATAAAGGCGGTAGTTTCGAGGCTATGTGTTATCTGGACGGAAAGCCTTACCAAGGAGTGGACGAAAATCATAAAGAGGTTTTCTTCCCGGAGACAATGTATGGTAAAGAGATTGCCTTGACATTCCGTTTTTGGTCGGGGCTGGAGGGCGGCGGTGTGCCCACCGAGCAGGAGCATAAATTCCAGAGAGCGGATTTGGCATGGCTTGACGAGGCTACAGATGATTTGTATTATCTGAGCACGGTGATGCTTGAGACGATTATGCAGCTCGACGAGGATGACCCGGTTGCTTATGAACTTCGGGGCGCATTGGATAACGCATTTCTTTTGGTTGACTGGTCGGAGCCTGGCAGTGAGAGATTCTATGAGTCTGTTGCGGAGGCCGACAAGAAGCTGAACGAACAAGTGGATGCGATGGATAAGCATTCCTTGGTTACAATTTCCGGTGTTGGGCATACACATATTGATATGGCATGGCTCTGGCAGTTGAAACATACTAAGGAGAAGGCGTCACGTTCCTTTGCCACAGTACTACGCCTGATGGAGCTTTTCCCGGAATATTATTTCTTACAGACACAGCCGCAGCTTTACAAATATGTGAAGGAAGAGTTCCCGGAGATTTATGAGGAAATCAAAAAGCGCGTAAAAGAAGGACGTTGGGAGCCGGACGGCGGTATGTGGGTCGAGGCAGACTGTAACCTGACAAGCGGCGAGTCTCTGACAAGGCAGTTTTTGTTAGGCAGGAAATTCATGTTGGAAGAGTTCGGCAAGGAGCCTACCTTCCTGTGGCTGCCCGATGTTTTCGGCTATTCCTGGGCATTGCCCCAGATTCTGAAAAAGTCCGGCATTGAATTGTTTATGACAACCAAAATCAGTTGGAGCCAGTATAACCGTATGCCCCATGATACCTTCCGGTGGAAAGGTCTGGACGGCTCCGAGATTATGACGCATTTTATCACTACACTGGAGCCTTCGCCTGACTGTTGGTTCTATACTTATAACGGAAAGCTTACTCCTGAGACAGTGCTTGGTTCCTGGAAAGCTTACCGTGAGAAGGCAGTAAATAAAGATATCCTCATTTCCTATGGCTACGGCGATGGCGGTGGCGGTGTAAACAGGGATATGCTTGAATACAGGCGCAGGCTTGACAAGGTTCCGGGCGTTCCCAATGTGAGAACGACTAAGGCAGGGGACTATTTTGAGGAATTGAAAGAGACTTTCGCAAATACGGACCAGTATGTGCATACATGGGACGGTGAGCTGTATCTGGAGTATCACCGCGGCACTTACACAAGCCACGCCCATAATAAGCGCATGAACCGTAAGATGGAGCAGTTATACCGCAAGGCAGAGTGGATGACAGCCATGGCGGCGTTGGAGAAGGGCAGTTTGGCGGCGGCAGAGCAGGAGACTTTGACAGAAGGATGGGAGCTGATTTTAGTTAACCAGTTCCATGATATTATACCAGGCTCCTCTATCCGTGAGGTATATGAAGATTCCAAGAAGGATTACGAGCAGATTCAGCAGATTGCGGATGAAGTGGTAGACAGGGCAGTACAGCAGTCAGTTGTAAAAGAGGATGCGGTGACGGTGTACAACGATTCCGGCTGGACCATGGACGGGCTTGTTGAAGTGCCTGCAAAGGACGGTATCTGCTACTGTGACGAGAACAAGGAGCTTTGCCTGTCCCAGGCGGCGGATGGTAAGCAGTATATCCTGGTGCGTGATGTGCCTGCCATGGGATGTAAGACACTGTATGCGGCGCATTCCGAAGGAAAACAGGAAGCGAAGCAGGATGTGTTTACCATAAAAGACCGTGAAGTACAGACGCCTTACTATCTGCTTTCCTTCAATGAAGCAGGCCAGATTTCACGTATCTACGACCGTGTGGAGAAGAGAGAAGTGCTGGCGGCCGGTGAGCGCGGCAATGTGTTGCAGATGTTTGAAGACAAGCCTATGAACTTTGAAGCATGGGATATCGATTTGTTTTATCAGCAGAAGATGCGTGAGATTACGGAATTGACAGCGTTTGAAGTGACACAGTGCGGGCCGCTTCGGCTGACACTGCACATGGAATGGAAGTATGGACATTCCGTGATTCGTCAGGATGTTGTTCTATACAGTGACAATAGGCGCATTGACTTCCAGACAGAAGTAGATTTCCATGAGCGTCAGCAGCTTTTGAAAGCAGCCTTCCCGGTTGACGTGCGTACAACCTATGCGACCTATGATATCCAGTATGGTAATGTCCGTCGTCCGAACCACTGGAACACCAGTTGGGACCAGGCGAGGTTCGAGTCGGTTGGACACAGGTTTGCAGATTTGTCAGAGCATGATTACGGTGTGGCACTCTTAAATGACTGTAAGTATGGCTATGATGTCAAAGATAACGTACTTCGCATTACCCTCTTAAAATCGGCTGTTAATCCGGATTATGAGCAGGACCAGGGTATGCATATTTTCACATACTCCCTGTTCCCGCATGCAGGTGATTTCGTGGAAGGCGGCGTGGTAGAGGCAGCTTATGCGCTGAATAATCCGATGGACGTTTATGAAGGTAAGAGTCCAATGTCCGGAAAGAGCTTCCTTACGGTTGACAACCGCAATGTGGAGATTGATGCGGTGAAGAAATCCGAGGATGGCAAATATCTTGTTGTACGTCTGCATGAATTTGCAGGGGCACGCCAGCAAGTGGAAGTTACAACATCCTTTGGTTACACGGCTTGGGCTGAGAGTGATTTGATGGAACGTCCAATCAGTGAATTCCAGAGCGGCGCCGTGCAGCTTACGGTGCGCCCGTACGAAATACGGACATTACTGTTTGAAATCAAATAAATGATATTGATAAAGTTCGGTAAAAATTTATAAAAATTTATTATTTGGAAGAACCGCCGTAATGCTTTAAAGTATTACGGCGGTTTCCTTTTACCCTATGGGAAAGTACGCCATAGTGTAGTGAGATGCCAACAAGAATTTGCAGGGCAAATTCTTGCAAAGTTGGCCGCCGGGCCAACTTTTTTTATAAGAGCTTCCTCCACTTGTTTTGTTGTCAATATTGACTTAAAACAAGTCAAAAAAGTATCTTGTTGATATCGTTGTTATGGAGTATGCTCTGTATTGTAAACGGAACGGAGATAAACAAAAAGATTTCCGGGACGGGGGAGAACAAATTCGAAAGGAAGGTGTTAATTATGAAAAATCACATGAGAACAATGGTAGAGAATTATTTCGTAAAGAATCTGGTTGCTCTTGGCAATGTGGGGAAGAAAGAAAATTCCGTAGAAGTGCTTAGAAGAAATTCTTACACAATGTTGAATGTTTCCCCTAGATTCTTCTAAGAATTAGGAAGCGAATCAATAAAGTAAAATAAAAAAGAAAGGTGTGTAGAATGATGAAAAATTATATGAAGAGCATTATGAAGAGCCTTGTGGCAGTTGCAGAGAACAAATCCGGCGAGATGTTAAAAAACAATTCCTACGCAGTACTGAATGTATCTCCTAGATTCTTCTAAGAATTAGGAAACGAATCAATAAAGTAAAATAAAAAAGAAAGGTGTGTAAAATGATGAAAAATTATATGAAGAGCGTTATGAAGAGCCTTGTGGCAGTTGCAGAGAACAAATCCGGCGAGATGATGAGAAACAATTCCTATGCGGTACTGAACGTATCCCCCAGATTCTTCTAAAGAAGAAACAGCAATTGGCGGAAGCTAAGGAATATGGTATAAGCCGTCAGGGTATACGGTAGGAAGAAAATAAAAAGAAAGGTTTCTCATAAAAAATGCATAGTTTTGAAATAGAATAAGCCTTCCGGGTATGCGGAGGGCTTATTTTTGTTAGATAAAAGAATTTACTGCTCTAGTTTACGCACTTCAGAGGGCGTATGCCCATACAATTTCTTAAAACTTGCATTGAATTTCTTCTGGTTTGTAAATCCGCTTTGTTCCATGACTTCGGAGATTGGCGTATCGGTATGGAGCAAGTCCTGATAGGCATGGTTAAGTCTGATACCGGTCAGGTACTCCTGGAATGTGATGCCCATACTCTGGCGGAAGAGACGGCAGAAGTATTCCCGGCTGATGCAGAGTTTGTCTGCCACATCGGTCAGGGAGATTGTATCGCTGTAATGTTCTTCCACCCAGGTGAGAACCTGGTGGATGCGGTCGCTGGACGACTGCCCGGATTCCGGTGTATTGTCGTTAGCCCGTATGCCAAAATGGCGAAGAAGTCGTGCAAGTACCTGTAGGATAATTCCTTCCGATTCCAGATAGCTCACAGGCGTTTCCGATATATAGAGCTTTGTGAGCTGCGACATCATCTGGCATATTTCATAGTAAGCCGGAAACTTCCCGTCATGGATTTTCTCGGGAATGCACTGAATTTGGTACAGCCCGATATCTGGGAAGTAGCTTTTGAGTTTGTCTTTGGAAATATGGATGCAGATGTTCATGGCAGTATCGCCGTAAATCTGTGTGCTGTGTGCCTGTCTGGATTCGATTACGGTAAGATTCTTTTTCGGGAGATGGTATGTCTCACCGTCCAGCAGAAGATTCATATCACCATTAAGCGGATATAAAATTTCCAGTGTCTCGTGCCAGTGCAGAGGGTTGAATCCACCCGGCAGCGTCTGGTAGAGGATGCGGATTCCTAACGGGCTGCTTTTCTTGGGCTGCTCATAATAACTATGGTACATTGGATAACTTTGCCTTTCTGTCAGTGGGTTTTATAGTAATTTTATTCCATATATGTCAATATTGACCTAAAATAAGTCAAAAAAGTATCTAGTTGGAAAGGTCTGGATGGAGTATATTATGTATTGTAAACGGAACAGAGATAATCATAACATCTCTGGTTCAGAAAAGCAAATCCGAAAGGAAGAAAGGTGTTAATCATGAAAAATTACATGAGGACGATGGTGGAAAATTACTTTGTCAAGAATCTGGTTGTTTTAGGGCATGTAGCCAACGAAGATAATTCTGCAGAAGTGCTCAGAAGAAATTCGTATACATTGCTGAACGTATCCCCTAGACTTTTCTAGGCGGATTTCCAGATTAGATTGCCTGCAAAGACAGAATGTGGCAGGATGAAGCTGGCACAAGAAAGTTTGGGCAGAGAGAACTGTAGGAAGCAGAGAAGCGTTAGAAGAAGAGGAGAATTAAATTATGAAAAATTATATGAAGACAATGGTAGAAAGCTATTTTGTAAAGAATCTGGTTGCTATGAGCCATGTAGGCAATGAGCATGTTCCGGCAGAGGTGTTGAAGAGAAATTCTTACACATTGCTGAACGTATCCCCTAGGTTTTTCTAGGAATCCAGGTGGTCAGGACTTAAAAAGTTATTTAGATGATTTCGTAGTGGAAGAACCCGCAGGCGTGAAGCCTGCGGGTTCTTTAGGTTCGCCGTAGAAGCAATCTTTTTCACACGCGAGATTTGTGTCTGCGCTCACTTGACAAAAACTTGTTATGCGCAAAAAACATGCGCAGAAATGGAGGATTATTATGAATTATATACTTTACAGCGCAAAAAAGCGGGTGTATCATATAGTAAATTGTGAAATCGATAACATAGAAAGCGCACAATGGGGAAGTGCGTTAAACGGGAGAGATACATTGTATAAACGGGGAGTGTGTAAAAGTGGAGAAAAAAATAATCTTTCTGGACGTCGATGGGACTTTGACGGAGGCGGGCAGCAATGAGCCTCCGGAATCGGCTGTCTGGGCGATTCATCAGGCGAGAGAGGAAGGGCATTATGTATTCCTGTGTACCGGCAGGAATTATGATATGCTAAGCCCGCTTCTTAAGTATGAATTTGACGGGGTAATTGCCAGTTCAGGGGGATACATTGAGTGTCAAGGCAAGGTAATCTATGACTGTCCGATGTCAGAGGAACAAAAAAAGTCTGTGCTGGATATATTAAAGAAAAACGGCGTCTACAGGACGGTGGAATGTATGGACGGCGCTTACACGGACGAAGAATTTAAAGAATATTTGCGCAGCCATGTTCAGGAGGGCGACAATGGTGAGTTGCTCCGGTGGCGGGAACAGATTGAGAAATCTTTACATATCCTGCCTATGGGGGAATACAGGGAGCAACCGATTTACAAGATTGTGATTGCATGTGCGTCCAGGGAACAGCTTTTGGAACCGCAAAGTGTTTTGGCTTCTGATTTTGAATTTTGTATCCAGGATAAGGATGTGGGAGGGTTTGTCAACGGCGAGGTGGTGAACAGGGAGTTCAACAAGGGAAAGGCAATCCGGAGAATCTGTGAGTACCTTCATATGCCCATCTATAATTCTGTGGCTATCGGCGACAGCATGAACGACAAGGAGATGATGGTGACTGCAGGACTCAGCATCTGTATGGGGAACGGAAGCAGGGAATTGAAAAGAATATCCGATGATGTCTGTCCGTCTGTGAGGGAAGACGGAATCCGCACGGCCTTTTTACGGCATCATCTGATTGACTGTCGGTAAAACACGCATTCTGATATTGACATGTCCAGATTATTTTGCCCGGAAATGCATAACCGGAAAAGCGCATCAAGTGTGAAACTGATGCTTTTTGATTATGTGTAGAAAAGAGAGGGCGGGGCATGGATTACGCAAAATGTGCGGAAGAGATATGTGAAGCTTTGGGAGGGCGGGACAACTTGGTGCGTGTGTCGTGCTGTGCCACAAGGCTTCGTTTTGTTGTGGTTGACGAAGATAAAACCGACCGCGGAATACTGGAAGGCATAGACGGTGTGAAAGGAGTGCTGGGTGATAAGGGACAGTTTCAGGTTATTATCGGCACCGGGGCTGTCAATAAAGTATATGGTGAATTTTTGGATAACAGTGGCACGGAGGACGTCAAGGAAGTAAGGGCTGCAGTGGCAGCAAGGATTCCGTTATTTTGGCGGATAATTAGAACATTGGGGGATGTGTTTGTCCCGATTTTGCCGGCGATTGTGGCTTCCGGTCTGATGATGGGTCTTGATGGGATATTAGGAAAAGTATCTGTGTCCTTTGCAGAAAGCGATTGGTACAGTATTCTTAGCATGATAGCGAATACGGCATTTACATTCCTTCCTGTGTTGGTCGCAGTGTCGGCGGCCAAGGTTTTTGGCGGAAATATATTTCTTGGGGCAGTAATCGGCATGATTATGATTCACCCGGATTTGCTCAATGCCTGGTCGGCGGCGTCTATGGATAGGGCTGATATTCCGGTGTGGCATCTGTTTGGATTTCTGTCTGTCAGGCAGGTAGGGTACCAGGGACATGTACTTCCGGTGGTGTTTGCAGTGTGGCTTATGTGCAAGGTAGAGAATTGGCTGCACAGGCATGTTCCTGAAATGTTTGATTTGTTTGTGACGCCGTTGTGTACGGTTTTTATGACAGCGTCTGTCACATTGGGAGTAATCGGGCCGGTATCTTCTGTGGCAGAGACGTATGTGTTGGAATTTGCCGGTTGGTTGATTGCTATGGGCCATGGCGTCGGGGCTATGGTCATGGGCGGTTTCTATCCGGTTACGGTGGTTTGCGGTATTCATCATATGTATAATGTCATCGAAGCGGGATTGCTGGCGGCAGGCAGGTCAAACACCTGGATGCCCATCGCTTCCGCGGCTAATTTTGCCCAAGGAGCGGCATGTCTGGCAGTGGGAATGAAAGCGAAGAATACCAGGATAAAATCTGCCGCAATCCCATCGTTTCTGTCGGCGGCCCTGGGGATTACGGAGCCTGCCATGTTCGGGGTGAATTTGCGGTTCGTGAAGCCTTTTATGTGCGGTATGGCAGGCGGCGCTGCGGGGGCGCTTTTGGGCTCTATACTGGGGGTTGGTGCCGTTTCCTATGGGGTGACAGGGCTTCCCGGCTTTTTGATTACATTGGACTACACTTGGCAGTACGGTCTTGTCCTGGCGGTATCTTTTTGTGTCTCCTTTGCACTGACGTGGGCGGTGTGGAAAGAATAGATTTTTGGGTAGTGAGGAGTATGCATTTTTCTTGTTTATTTTGGTTTTGACGGATGGAATCCGGGCGCATACTTATGGTATACTATCTGTGTAGGCGGTATGCCGTGGAAGGGCTTACGCCAAAGTTTTTAGACTATAGGGACAACAAGGGATAAAGCGAAAGGAGCAGGGGGTTATGGACAGAAGTGTAGCAATCAGAAAGTTGTGCGAAGAGAAAGAAATCCGCATGATTGATTTCAAAATGACGGATATCGACGGACGGTGGCGTCATATCACGATTCCGGTGGAGCGGTTTAGTGAGGAGACATTTATCTACGGAATAGGTTTCGACGGTTCCAATTACGGCTATGCGCCTGTGGAGAAGAGCGACATGGTATTTCTGCCGGACCCGGATACGGCGTATGTAGACCCATTTGCACAAGTGCCTACGCTGACGATGTGTGGCAATGTGTGTACGATTGGTCAGGGCGAGAATAAACCTTTTGACCAATATCCGAAGAATGTCAGTCTGCGTGCGGTAGAGTATATGAAAGAAAGCGGAATTGCCGACCGTATGGTAATCGGGCCGGAGTTTGAATTTTATCTGTTTGACAGTGCGCGTTATGAGGTGACGCCGAAACAGTGCGGCTACCGGATTGACACGAGACAGGCGGCATGGAACTGCAGCCTCAATCCGGAGCAGATAGGCAACAATGGTTATGAGGTGCCTTACAAGGGCGGCTATCATGTGGCGGCTCCGCAGGATGTGGGATATGATTTAAGAAGCCGTATGTGCATGATGATGGAGGATTGGGGAATCAAGGTAAAATACCATCATCATGAAGTAGGCGGGCCAGGTCAGATGGAGATTGAAGTGGAGCTTGCGGATATGCCTGCCATGGCGGATAACACCATGATTATCAAGTATATCATCAAGAACCTTGCGGCGAAGGAAGGGAAGACGGCAACTTTCATGCCCAAACCTATTTACCAGGAGGCAGGTAACGGGCTACATGTACATATGTTGCTTTTGAAGGACGGAAAGCCTGTTTTCTATGATGAACAGGGGTATTCAGGCTTGAGCCGCACGGCCCATTATTTTATGGGTGGTTTGCTCAAGCACATTGCGTCTTTATGTGCGTTTACGAATCCGTCCACAAATTCGTTCAAGCGTCTTGTACCAGGTTATGAGGCGCCCGTCACGGTTGGCTATGCCACATCTAACAGGAGCGCAGTTATCCGTATTCCGGCTTATGCAAAGTCTCCGGAAGCGAAGCGTTTTGAACTACGAAACCCTGATGCAACGGCGAATCCCTATTATGCATATGCGGCAATTTTGATGGCGGGGTTAGACGGTGTCGAGAACAAGATTGACCCTGAGAAGAACGGGTGGGGACCTTATGACTTTAATTTATACAACCTGACGGAAGAAGAGCAGAAGAAAATCAAAGGACTTCCGAAATCTCTCGGCGAGGCGCTTGATGCACTGGAAGCAGACCACGATTATTTGACAAAGGGCGGTGTATTCCCTCAGAGACTCATTGATTTGTGGATTGCACGTAAACGTGGAGAGCTCAAGAAGATGGAGCAGATTCCGAACCCGGCAGAGTTCCAGATGTACTATGACCTCTAAATAAGACGTAGCGCGGGTATATTCTAATTCATGTTCCGGGGAATGCGCAAGATTTGCAGCCCCGGAACGAGAGATAAAAAGTAATATTGTGAAGGAAAGTTATGGCTAGTTATGATTTGACACAGGGGAGTATCATGGGTAAGCTGTTGAAGTTTGCATTTCCCATCATGGTGGGAAACCTGCTTCAGCAGCTATATAATATAGTAGACACGCTCATTGTGGGGAGGTATCTGGGGGAGAATGCGCTGGCGGCGGTTGGCTCGGCGTATACTTTGATGGTATTTATCACATCGATTATCATTGGATTGTGCATGGGTAGCAGCGCTTTTTTTTCCATGCAGTTTGGCAGCAGAAACCAGGACAGGCTGGAGAAGGGGATTTTTATCGCTTTTGTAGCAATTGGAGGGGTAGCGCTTGTCCTGAACGTTATTGTGTATGCAGGGATGGAAGGTATTCTTATCTTTCTGCGTGTGCCGGAGGAAGTAGCTCCGCTGATGCGGGAATACCTTATGTGGATTTTTGCAGGTGTTCTTGCGGTATTTTTATATAACTTTGTGGGGAATCTGCTCCGCTCCGTGGGCAATTCTGTTGTACCGCTTTTATTCTTAGGCATTTCGGCGGTCATGAATATCGCCCTTGATATTTTCTTTATCAGAGGGCTTTTATGGGGTGTGGCCGGTGCGGCGATTGCCACTGTCATATCCCAATATGTGGCAGGAATCGGGATTCTTGTATATTATGCCGCCCATTATCCTGAATTGAGAGTCACGGGCAAGAATCGTGTATGGGATATGCGGATTCTGGGGGAATTGGTGGGATTGTCAACCTTGACATGCTTACAGCAGTCTATCATGAACTTCGGTATTTTGATGGTGCAAGGTCTTGTGAATAGTTTTGGTCCGGTGGTGATGGCAGCCTTTGCAGCGGCAGTGAAGATAGATTCTTTTGCCTATGCGCCGGTGCAGGATTTCGGGAATGCGTTCTCCACTTATGTGGCGCAAAATTATGGAGCCGGCAAGGAGGAGCGTATCCGTAAAGGAATGCGGGATGCGGTGGCGGGGGCATTTGTTTTCTGTCTGATTATCTCGGTTCTTGTAGTTGCGTTTGCCAGACCTCTTATGGGATTGTTCCTAAATGAAGAGAGTGTGGAAGTGATTGCCGTAGGTGTGGGATATCTGCGGATAGAAGGTATATTTTATTTCGGTATCGGGCTGTTGTTTTTATTTTACGGTTATTACAGAGCTATCCACAGGCCGGGTATTTCCGTGGTACTTACGGTGGTTTCCCTGGGGACACGGGTGCTTCTGGCATATGTACTGTCAGGCGTGGAACAGATTGGGGTGACAGGTATATGGATGTCAGTTCCGATTGGATGGATACTGGCTGACCTTACCGGAATGTGGTATTATTGGAGGTGTCGGAGGAAAATGCGGGTAGAAGGATGAAGCGCTTTGACTTGTCAGCATGCTTGTAAATTTATTGAAGGTATTCTATTACTAAGACTTGCGGATATATGCATAATTTGGTATAATCTAAACATATGCTGTCGGGGAGACGGAGACTTGTTTGATGACTATACATATAGACTGATTAGGAGAGTGTTGAAATGCAGAATGTAGTTATTGTCTCAGAGATTCAGAGTTACCTTATTATATCATTGAAGGATTGGTTTGAGAGAGCAGAGTATGAAGTAATTACGTCCAAGGCGGATATCGATGCCATTAACCAGATAGAAGAGCCGATTGGCATTCTCCTGCTTTATGTAGATGAGAAGATGGTGGAAGAGCAGCAGGCTCTCAATTATATTAAAGATAAAGCGGCGGAAGAAGATATTCCGATTTTTGCAATCGGTGACGCCGATGAATTAGGTACGGTAGAGAAAATCATCTCCAAGAACCTCATCAGACAGAAATTCCAGAGACCGATTAACGTCAGCGAAGTGGTAACGTCTATTACGGGCTATGAGAAGAAATACGGCAGACAGAATAAGAAGAAGATTCTGGTGGTGGATGATTCCGGGACGATGTTAAGGAATGTCAAGGGATGGCTCGAGGAGTCCTATCAGGTGACTTTGGCAAATTCCGGCGCAATGGCGATTAAATATCTGGCGACGAACAGACCGGATTTGGTGTTGCTTGACTACGAGATGCCGGTAGTGGATGGCAAGCAGGTGCTTGAGATGATACGTGGCGAGCATGAGTTTGCGGATATTCCGGTTATTTTCCTGACCAATAAGGGAGATAAAGAGACCATAATGGATGTTATGGCGTTAAAGCCTCAGGGATATCTGTTAAAATCTATGGAGCCGTCACAGATTATTAAATCAATTGATGATTTCTTCGAGGAAATTAAACGGAAGGAACTGGCGGGTATATAAATATACCGCCAGTCATGGCGAAGAGCTTTCCGTATGAGATAAAGAATAAGCGCAGGAGGTATGCTTCTGCGCTTATTCTTTATCCTTTTACAAACGAGCTGTGCTCGTATTTTACTTTATTAAGGGAAGTATTCCGCTTCTCCGAGATTCGCGAAGCGAATCTCGTAAACGAGCTGTGCTCGTTTTTTACTTTTTAGATGGAGAAATTATAATGTCCGCCCGGCATGGGAAGGGAAGTCTCTTCTTTCACGGTATCCCAATCCATGTTGGTAATTTTATCTAAGAGCTCCTCGGCGCTGGAAGCGTATACGGTAGTGTGTTTGCTTCTCTCATAGTCATATCCGTGGGACTGTCCGAAGTTTGTTTTACCGGCCTCTGATTTGTTTTTGGCTTCTTCGGCGGCTTCTTTCTTATCTTCCCTGATTTTATCTACAAATTCTTTCTGGCGTGCACCCGCTTTTTCCAATTCCGCGAAGTAAGATACTTCACCGTCTTTGCCGATGCTGATACCTATGCGCACGACGTCATCTTTATGTTCGCCTAACTGCTCTTTCATTTCGTCCAGTTTACCTACCGCTTCGTCGAGAAGTGAAAGGTTCTGTTTCTTCACGTCTTCGTCCGCCGCCATACGCTCTAATTCTTCCGAGTCAATCAGTACACTGTAATCTTTCGTGCCACGGGAAAGATACTCGGCCGCTTCTTCATCGGATTCATAATCGGCAACCATAAAATCCATATTGGTATAGGTTCTTTTCAATTCCTGTAACAGTGCCTTAGCCCTGCTGCTCAACTGTACGGGATTCTGGTTTGTTTTCCCTGTCTTGTCGGTTTTCTTGGAAGAATCGGCTTTTCCTGTCTTATCCGGCGGCTTTTTGTTCTGTATGGAACTGTTGTAATAATTGTTCTGATACGCGCTGTATCCGTTTACTTTATTCATGTGGTGCCCTCCTTAGCGTAATCTGTAGTCTCAGAATCGTCTCTGCGCATGCCCTTGCGGCCTGTTTGCACTATTTATACAAGAGATTCAAAAGTGTACATTAATTTGTAAATCCGTTTACCTGGATGCGGCATAATTAACTGTTTCTTATCATTTATATCGTAGTTTTGTGAGGATAACTTTATAGTGGATTTGACAAAAGTGATGAAGCGTAGTATAAACAATCATAGAAAGCCTAGTGGAGAAATAGGAAAAGGAAAATAGGGAAGGTACAGTTATCAAGATGAAGATATCGACGAAGGGAAGGTACGCGCTTAGGCTTATGCTTGACTTAGCGCTGCATAATACCGGCGAGCCGGTACGGATTAAAGATATTGCTTCCAGGCAGGAAATATCGGATAAATATTTGGAACAGATTATATCTATATTGAATAAGGCGGGATATGTGAGGAGTATCCGGGGGCCCCAAGGCGGCTATCGTCTGGCCAGGGAGCCGGAGAAGTATACGGTGGGTATGATTTTAAGGCTGACGGAAGGTTCCTTAGCGCCGGTTCCGTGCCTGGATGATGAAGTAAATGTCTGTGCACGGCAGGAGGCTTGTGTCACGCTGCGGCTGTGGCGTATGCTTGACGCGGCAGTCAGCGATGTTGTGGATAAGGTAACGTTGGCAGATTTGGTGGAATGGCAGAACAACATAACTGACAATTATGTAATATGAGGTGAGGACATGTCCGGGTTGTGCACTGCAGCCGGAGTGATGATTGTAAAGTACAGTGGTGAGGGACGGCTATGGTAGAATGGAAGAGACTGTGGAACCGGATACGGCGGTTTAAAGTAAATACAATGAATTATGATGTCTTCCTGCAGATTTGCGCGGTTTTGCTGGTATTGGTACATCTTGTATTGATGTTTGTACTCTGGCTGGGAGGCGTGACATTCCTGTGGCGTCTGAATATTGTGAGTATTGTTACATATGTGGTGGCTTTTTATTTTGCCGGAAAAAAGAGAGTACGATTGGTATACTATATGTTTGTGATAGAAATACTTTCCTATTCTTTCGTGTCCGTCTATCTTATAGGGGAGGAAACACAGTTCGGATTATATTGCCTGGCGGTGATGCCCTTTACCTATCTGACAAGTTATGTCCTGGATTGTCAGAATGGGGGAAGAGGAGGATTTAGGCCTACTATAAATTTCCTGGTGCTTTGTGTCTTTTATTTTGTGGAGCTGACTATGGGCAGCCTCTTAGAGCCGCGGTATGTGATTGAGGATATTTCTATCGTCAATTTTCTCAGGGTATTAAATATGCTTATCAACATCATGTGTGTCCTGTTTGGGTGCAGGGTGCTTACTATGGTGGCGGTGGAGAATACACTTGTCATCAAGCGCAATATGGAGGAAATGGAACGGCTGATGCACAGAGCGGAAGCATCCAGTGAGGCAAAGAGTACGTTCTTAGCAAACATGTCCCATGAAATCAGGACACCGATGAATGCAATCTGCGGCATGGCGGATATGTTGTTGGACGAGGATTTGACAGAACAGGGGATGGAATATGCCATGACCATCAAGGCATCGGGGGAAGGACTGCTTGGCATTATTAATGATATCCTGGATTTGTCCAAGATTGAGTCCGGTAAGATGCCCATTATTCCGGAAGAGTATTATTTTTCTTCTATGGTGCATGATGTGATGAGTATGATGGAAGTGCGCCTCAAAGACAAGCCTGTGGAGCTTGCAGCGCAGGTGGCAGACGATGTACCGCGCAAGCTGTACGGAGATATCGGCCGGGTGAAGCAGGTTTTAATCAATATTATGGGGAATGCCACGAAGTTTACGCATGAAGGCTCAGTCACGTTACATGTGTCCTGGCAGCAGGAGGGCGAGGATAAGGGAAGGCTTCTGGTATGCGTATCCGATACGGGTATCGGTATTAAGGAAGAAGACATCGACAAACTATTTCGTTCTTTTGAGCAGGCTGATATGCACAAAAACAGAGGCGTGGAGGGCACCGGGCTTGGACTGACAATTTCCAAACTTTTGGTGGAGAGTATGGGTGGAAACATCACTGTGGAGAGTGAGTACGGCAGGGGAAGCAGATTTTCTTTTGACATTGTGCAAAAAGTATCTGACCCGGCGCCATGTGAGTACAGCAAGAACAGGAGAGGGGTGGAACGGAAGAAGTTTACGGTGGGATTTATGGCGCCGGATGCCAAAGTGCTTGTGGTGGATGATAATAAAGTGAATCTCAGGGTGGCTAAGGGATTGCTTGGAAAGTTTGGCATTGTGCCTGACCTGGTGGATAACGGACCGGACAGCGTAGATTTAATCCGCAGGCAGGTGCGGTATGATTTGGTGTTTATGGACCATATGATGCCTGGGACGGACGGCATAGAAGCAACGAAGATGATACGGACGTTAGGCACGCCTTATGCGGAAAGCCTTCCGGTGGTGGCGCTGTCTGCCAATGCGGTCAAAGGGATGGAGGCTGAGTTTTTGGTGGGAGGGATGGATGATTTTCTTCCTAAACCAATCGACTTGGAGAAACTAGCGGAAATTTTGATGAAGTGGCTGCCCCAGGAGCTTATCCTGGATGTACAGGAACAGGATTCTGAAACTGTTAAAAAGAGATTAAAATAATGCGGCGGAATATGCAGGGCAAAGGGGCTGTTTAGACAGCCCCCCCTTTTGATGTTTAGCGATATTCACGCATGTTAATAAAGGTGTGATGGAGCAACGCATCCTTCGTGTAGCCGGTAGTCTTGATGTGGATGTTTCTCGTCTGCTCCTTTTCACATGCCTCATCCAAAACTTCGGAAAAAAATGTTTTCGCGAAAGCCTGGGATGGGTTCTGCTTGGACTGGTGATTTTTGTCATCGGAAGATATCTTCCTCAACGGGGTAATCGCCATAACCGCCTCAACTTTATAATTCCTCTCATATGCATATACTGCGTGAATCCCTCCTTGGAAATTGGTGTATGAACCTCTTGTTCTATTATTTATATCGGCAGAAATTGGGCTTTCTTAACACTATTTTAACAGATAAAAAAAGGAAACAAGAGAAATATACAGAAAACTTTGATGTTCTTTTTTACCTTATAGTATTAGGGTGTCAAAAGGTGCATTTTATAAGTTGTGAGGGCAAATTGCATAAAATGTTCCCTTGTGTCCGTCTGCGTCATATGGATTTTCTAAAATATTCCGGGAAATTTAAAGAAACGGACGTAACCGCCCTCTATTCGCCATCCGGGCGAACATCGGGCTTTTCGGGGCGTCCATGCCCCGAAATTACTGGAAACTTCACGGAATATTAAGAAAATCACATATTCCTGCGAAGGACAACTTCGTGAACATTTTATGCAATCTGTCAGTGAAATTTTATGATGGCACCTTTTGACACCCTAATCCATATAGGAAAGTACGCCATAATGTAGTGAGATGCAAAGTTGGCCTCCGGGCCAACTTTTTTTATGGTATAGGAAATTCCTCCGCTTATCCGAGTTTGCCGGAGGCAAATCTCGCAAACGAGCGAAGCTCGTTTTTTTATCATATAATTGGTTGACATATGACTACCTATTTGATAGCCTGATGGTAGGCATATGTCAACCAAAAAGAGAGAAAAGGGGGAGATTTAGCAGATGGTAAAGCTATCGGAAGCGGAGTGGAAAGTGATGAATCTGTTATGGCAGGCTGCGCCACAGACGATGATGCAGATTACAAACCATTTTAAGGAGACGACAAGATGGACGAAGCATACGGTGATGACTTTCCTGCGCCGTATGGAAGAGAAGGGCGCTGTTCGCCATGTAGAGGGTGGACGGGCGAAGCTGTACTATCCGAATATCAGGCAGGAGGAGGCAGTATTGCAGGAGACGGAGGAATTTTTGGATAAGGTGTTCGGCGGCAGGATGGGACTGATGCTCAATACGATGGTGGAGAAGAAAGCATTATCGAAAGAAGAGATTTCTGAAATGTACGAGATTCTGCGCAGGGCAGAGGAAGAGAATAGGAATAATATGTGATACGGAAGAAGAGGGGGAAATATGGTTTTTATTCTTGTGGGAGCGACGGTTTTAATTGTCGCTGTTATGATAATAAGGTTTTTGACAAAAGGGCAAATCAGCATGAAACTCCGGTACGGGCTGTGGCTACTGGTAGCCTTGCGCCTTATGTTGCCGGTTAGGTTCGGGGCTAATCCCTACAGTGCGGTAAGTATATTGCGTAAGGCGGCGGAGCCATTTGTACTGGCTCAGGAAGCCGGGCGGCCGGAGGCATCCGGTGCAGAGGGCGCCGGGACAGAAGACGTGGCGGCGTCAGGCGGTATATCAGCGGAAGCGGGACAGGACTTGAGGATGCCGGGCGGTATGGGCGCACAAGGAAATTTGGCAGGAAACACCGAGGCGGAAGAGATAGGTGGAATAGGGAATGAGAAGCTTGCCGCGCTTGCCGGATACTTACCGGAGGAAAGTGTGTGGGCGGCAAAGTTAAAAGAGACAATATGGGGGTCGGATGTATCCGGTGTCGTACACGGGTTTTTGATAGTTTGGATTTTGGGAATGATAGGTGTGGGCGGATACATGTTTATGGTACAGATACGGTTTATACGCTACCTGTGCAGGACGCGTAAGCCGGTTCCACAACAGGAGCTGCCCAGGCAGTGGGCGGTGCGGACTGCTGCCCGCAGGATGCGTGTATACCAGGTGGAGAGACTTCCGGTTCCTTGTGTGGTGGGAAGGAGCATTTATCTTACTCCGAGGCTTTTGGAGGAGCATAGCAGGCTGAGTCATGTGTTGGCACATGAATATGCGCATGTCATACAGGGTGATTCCCTGTGGGCTCTGGTGCGTTGTGGTTTGTGTGCGGTTTATTGGTTCTATCCGCCTGTGTGGATGGCGGCCTACAGGGCGAAGCAAGACAGTGAACTTGCCTGTGACGAGAGAGCAGTCAGAATGCTTGGGGAGAAGCAGCGGTTTGCATACGGAAGGACATTGTTGGAATGTGTGTCCGGCGGCCATAGTCGGTTCGGATATGAGGGTGTAGTGCTTTCCATGGACGGTAGTGGCCGGAGTGTGAAGGAAAGGGTTATGATGATAGCAGAAAAAAGGAAAAACAGCAAAGTCGTGGCAGCGATTGTGGTGTTGGCAGCAACGTTAGCCTGCGGGTGTGTGTTTACCGGGGCGGCGGAGAATAGTATTGGGGAAGAAAAGAGCCGGAAGCGAGAAGAGACAGCGCAGGTGGAGCCGGAAGAAGCGGAAAAGATTGAGCAGGGAGAAATTGAAATGGTACAAAGACGGATGGAAACCGTCGAGGAAGAAAACAATCAGATTATGGAGTCCGAGTTTGAGGAGATGATAAACACGATGGGGGATGAGACGTTAGATGCCGCACAGCGGATAGAATTTGCCGCCTATTATGATTATCTGTATGAAGGAGAAAAATGTCCGCTGAAAGACAGGACATGGTATCTGCTTGGCGGGGACGAGGAAGCAGACATTTCTTTTTATGGATTATATACCCAACAATTCGGACTAAGGGGCATGAAGATGAAGGTAAGAGAGGACGTGAATACTTTCGATATGACGTGGATTCCTTCTTTTCAGGATATACGGGTACAAGTGCTGGAATGGGACCAGGACGGGGCGCCGAGGAGCTTTGCTTTCCAGACACTTGTGCAAAATGATGACACCCATGAAATCTGGCAGCTCTATATAGCAGACAGGTATGATACCGGAACGGTGGACTTGTCTTGTTTCGAGCCGGAAGACTATATCAGACAGTTTGGGGATATGGTTAATTTACAGGTCAACAAAGAAGCGCAGACGGTGGAGCTTGTCTGTGGGGAAGATAT
Organism: uncultured Lachnospiraceae bacterium; assembly: GCA_910578645.1. GTDB lineage: Bacteria > Bacillota > Clostridia > Lachnospirales > Lachnospiraceae > UBA3282. Next base: position 27,773 of record CAJTQI010000011.1, on the reverse strand, counting down.
TGCGGACAGCATCGATATTTCCAGGTATGGCGCCTATACGGTTGAAGAGGCGGTATGGGAGGCGGCAGCGGTAAACTTTCTGCCGAATGCCTATTCTGGGAGGGAGGACTATGAGCCGGTTGCTATGATGACGGGAATCGGACTAAAAGTAGAAGAGACGGAGAATGTCCAGTACAACGGACTCACGAATATTGTCTGTCCGGTGGATATTGGCTCATGGGGAGAGAGGCGCTTTACCCTTGGGACGCCTTATGTGGCGCAGGACTCTTTCCACGGCGGTGCGGATGTATTACACACCCTTGAAATTGAATAAGAACGTAAATATAGGCAGTAGGTTGAAGATGGAAAATTAAGCAGTATCGCAAACTGGCATGCGGGGCGTATGGGATTAGAGTGAAGAAAATACATATTGTACATTTCCTTGTTTTTTTGCTAGAATGTTTGTAGCAGTGGGGAAAGAGTCACTTTTCTAATAAGGAAAGTGTAAAATGCCCTGCTATGAAGAAAGGGAGAGGGGTAGCAATATGAAAGGACATAAGACCAGGAAGATGGGCATCCGCACGAAAATTGTGCTTCCGTCCAGTGTGTTGATTATGGTGCTTTGCATCATTATGGCGGTGAATTCCTATTCACATACGAAGGATGGGCTAGTTGCCATGGGTGTGGAGGAAGCGCGTATGGCGGCGATAATTTCCGCTAAGGTAATCGACGGAGGGAAACTTGCGGGATTGACGCCGGGAGCCGAAGGGAACGAAGTGTATGAGGAGATACTGGCAACCATGCAGGGAATCAGGGAAGACTGTGGCATTCGTTTTCTCTATACATTGTATACGGATGGAAAACAGGTATATTATGGAATAGATACGGACAGCTCCGCCGGACGCGCCGCATTTGGTGATGCGTTTGAAGTATCTTATGAGGAGTTGCAGGATGTTTTTAATGGGGCGCCATACGTGCAGGATTTTATTGATTCTACAGAGGATGGAGACTTGATTTCGGCCTATATGCCAATCGTTTACGACGGTAATGTTGTGGGGGTAGTGGGTTGTGATTACGACGCTTCCGGGGTTGTGCAGAGGCTGGATGCTATCCTGAAACAGAGTGTGGGCATTACACTTATCTGCCTGCTTGTCTCTTTGACGATGGTGAATTTGATTGTGGGACGGATTATTAAGAGCCTGCACATGGTGGATGGCAAAATTTATGAGCTTGTACACAATGAGGGGGATTTGACGCAGACGTTGGATGTGCGTACAGGCGACGAAATGGAGCTGATTGCCGGTAACGTGAATGCGCTTCTTAGACATATACAGAAAATAATGCTTAATATTTCGGATAATTCAGAACAATTAAACGATTCTTCAAAGGTGATAGCGAGCAGCCTTATGGATGCGGAAGGGAATATCTCCGACGTCTCCGCCACTATGGAGGAGATGAGCGCTGCCATGGAAGAGTCCAGCGCGGCGTTAGACCAGGTGAACGACGCAGTGGGGAGGGCGTTTGCTTCTATTGAAGAAATCTTTTTGCAATCAGAGGAGGGAAGTAATGCCTCCAAACGGATTATGCGCAATGCATCCGAAATATATGACAGGGCGGTTGAAGACAGGAAGCATGCAGAGAGCCAGGCGGCGGATATGGCGGCAGTCATGCAGGGCAGAATAGAGAAATCCAGGGAAGTGGAGCAGATTAAAGAGCTTACACGCAATATTATCAGCATTACGGAAGAAACGACGCTTCTTGCGCTAAACGCAAGTATTGAGGCGGCCCGGGCCGGAGAAGCGGGAAGAGGTTTTGCGGTAGTTGCCGATGAAATAAGTAAACTGGCGACTAATTCGGCCGCTGCGGCGACACAGATTCAGGAAGTGACATCAACGGTGATAGAGTCTGTGGATGAACTGGCGGCAGAGGCGGAAGTGATGATTTGTTTCATGAATGAGACTGCCGTGAGCGGTTACGGGAAATTGCTCGATACAAGTGACAGTTACCAGAATGATGTGGGCAGCATGAATGAGATGATGCAGAAGTTTGCATCTGACAGTGAAGAACTGCGGCGGAGTATGGATGGTATTAGGATAGCGGTGGAAGGCATCAAAACAGCCGTGGGCGAGAGCGCCTTGGGAATCAGCAATGTCTCCCAGATGACGGTGTCTTTGACCGGCAGCGTCGGCGATATCGGACATAAGGCAGATTCAAATATGGGCATTGCCGAGCAGCTTAGGAATGAAGTGGGAAAATTTAAATTGCGGTAACAAAAGCTTTTATGGAAATGCGCGATAAGATTCTTTCTTGCTGCGCATTTTTGTGGTAAAATAAAAACATACGTTGTACGTAGCATAAACCTTAATTTAACGGCAGGTAACACAGACGGCAGTTGTGGGGAGGTGTAAGAGGGGATATAGCGAGAATTGCGAAAATTGGCGTATAAGGGATGTTAGGGCTTGACAAAGCCTGACAGATTCGGTAGGCTTATGGTCGGGTAATAGTAGGGGAAACAGAGGATAACAGGCTATATGAAATATAAAAAAATTAATGATGCAACAGTACAGTGTATTATTTCGGAAGAAGATATGCTTGAATATGGTCTGACGCTGTCAGATATTTTTGAGCGCAATGAAAAGGGTGAGGGATTTTTGCGTGATATCATTGAGCGTGCCTATGACGAGGTAGGCTATACGGTCAATGGAGACAATATAGCGATGCAGATTACACCGTTAAAAGATAAAGGACTGGCAGTTACTTTCACAAGTGAAGGGCCGTCAGGTTTCAGGGATATTTTGCAGCATTTGAAGGAAGTGCTGCAGGGAGTCAGCGACGAACTTACCAGGCAGGATGAAGAGGAGCGGCAGCAGAGTGTTGAACAGGAGCAGGGGGAGAAATATGACGATAACAGACGGATGTTTGCCTTTGATTCACTGCGCGAAGCGATGCAGTATACGACCTCGATTCCTACGAACGTCTCCGTGAAGAGCCATCTGTATAAGGATGGGGAGAAGTATTATCTTGTGGTGGAGAAAAACAGGTTGTCCTACAAGATGTTTAATAAGATTAGCGCCCAGGCGGTGGAGTTCGGCAGCCTTTTAGCAGTCTCGGAGGAACGGATGCTGTATTTGAAAGAACACGCGGAATGTCTGATTGCGGACAGGGCGGTGAGCAAGCTGCGCAGGATTTATCTGGCGTAGCGCTCAGGTTGTTTTATCATAATTGTCATAATATGGATGCTGCCAGATTCGGCTGATGGGCACGGGTCTGGCAGCAATTGTTGTGTCTCTTTTCATGAATGGTGAAAAGAGAAATGTAATAAGGACGAGGTTATCCAATTAATCCGACACTACGCATTGCATAGGAACATAATGTAACGGCATTGCATAGTGGCAGGGTTAATATCACAATACAATAGAAATGGAGTAAATATGAGCAGCAAAGCAAAGAAGAGAAAACAGGTTGAAGAGTTTCCGGGTATGGAGACGGCAGTACAGGAACAAGAGTCCCGTGTAAGGTATGAGGACGCACAGATTGATGACAGGATTTTGCGCGCCGTTAAAGAAATGGGATTTGACCAGATGACACCGATTCAGGAGCAGGCCATTCCCCTTTTTATGACAGGCAGGGATATTATCGGACAGGCCCAGACGGGTACGGGTAAGACGGCCGCATTCGGCATTCCGATTTTGCAGAAAATTAACCCGGACGACAGGAATGTACAGGCAGTTATTTTATGTCCCACCAGGGAGCTTGCCATGCAGGCGGCGGAGGAGCTGCGCAAGTTTTCCAGATATATGCATGGCATCAAGGTGGCGGCCATCTATGGCGGACAGGATATCGTAAGGCAGATTAAAAACCTGAAGGGCGGCGTGCATATTATTGTGGGGACGCCTGGACGGGTTATGGACCATATGCGCAGGCGCACGTTAAAGATGGAACATATCCATACGGTTGTGCTGGATGAGGCCGACGAAATGCTGAATATGGGATTCCGAGAGGATATAGAGACGATTCTCAAGGAAATGCCGCCAGAGAGGCAGACAGGATTGTTTTCTGCAACGATGCCCAAACCTATCCTGGAGCTGACCAAGACATACCAGAAGGATGCAGCCTACATTAAGATGACGCCGGAGGAAGTGACCATTCCGCTGATTAAGCAGGCATATTACCAGGTACGGCGGCAGGATAAAGAAGAAGTACTGTGTCGGCTGATTGATTACTATGACCCGAAACGGGCGCTGATATTCTGTAATACCAAGCGTATGGTGGATGAGTTGGCGGAGAGTCTTAAAGGGCGTGGATATGGAGCCGAAGGGCTTCACGGTGACCTTTCCCAGCACCAGAGAGATACGGTGATGAGTTCATTCCGCAGCGGCAGGGCACAGATACTGATTGCCACCGACGTGGCTGCCAGGGGTATTGATGTAAGCGATGTAGAAGCCGTATACAATTATGACGTGCCGGAAGATATCGAATATTATGTGCACAGAATCGGCAGGACCGGGCGTGCCGGCAAAACGGGACGTTCCTTTACCCTGGTTGTGGGCAGGGAAGCATATAAGATACGGGATATCGAGCGTGTATGCCATACGAAGATTAAAGAACGCAAGGTTCCCAGCGCGGCGGATATTACCGCCAGAAAAGCGTCCAAAATTTTAAAAGAAGCGGTCCAGGTAATTGAGCAGGAAGATATCAGTTTCGTTATGGAATATATTCTGGACGAGATTGCCCTGGGACAGTATAGCGCCATGCAGATTGCGGCGGCGTTTATGAAGATGAAGATGGGCGATGAAATAGAAGACATCAAGAGCGAGAAGTTTCTTTTTGAGAAAAAGGAAAACGGACGCGGCAGAGGCAGAGGTGAGCGCGGTACAAGAGGAAATAAAGACAATGAGCGCGGCAGGCACCAATTTGATGCCAGAAACGCCCGTAAAGGCGGTTCTGGCGGCAGGGCAAAGCAGGAAAGCGGCAGGCAAAAGTCCCGCGGCGAGATGACAAACAGCCGTTATGCCGCCCTTCGTATTAAGACGAAGAAACAGGGAACACTATAAGACCAGTTCCTGCCCGTGGTCTTTGAGCCATTTCCGGGCGGCGCGGTAATCGGGGTATACGGATTCTACTTTTTGCCAGAAAGCGGCTGAGTGGTTCATGTGGATTAGGTGGCACAGCTCATGGACCACTACATAGTCCAAGATGGCGGGCGGCGCAAGCATAAGGCGCCAGTTAAAAGAGAGAGTGCCTTTGGCGCTGCAGCTTCCCCAACGGGTCTTCTGGTCCCTGACGGTGATGCGGTTATAGGAACCTCCGGTGAACTGGCTGTAGTAGGCGGCTCTTTTGGGGAAATAGTCTTTGGCTGCGGCGATATAGCGTTTTTCTAAAGCGATGCGCTGTGTGTCAGTAAGGTCAGAGACAGGGCGGTTTTTGGCGTGTTCCTGCATCTCCAGGTATTTGGTGATAATCCAGTGTCGTTTCTTAGTTAATAGGCGCTCAATTTCTTGTCCGGTGATGTCTATAGGGACACGTAGTGTAATCTGTCCGTCGGGTGTGATGCTGATTGCACAGCTTCTGCGGTTGCTGCGTATGAGCGTATAAGGTAATTCATAACGAGTGCTCTGATATTGGATGCGCAGTATGTTTTCAGTGTTTTGTTCCATATTTTCCATGATAAAGAGTATGTCCTTTGCTTCATAAATAAGGTTTGCCTGTTCGCCTTTTAATCATAACATGCTTTTAGCATTTTGTGTGAGTTATGCTGGACAAAATAACGACGGATATGCTAGTATGATGGGTGTATGGGGATATTGTTGTTTTTCGTATGAGTATAGGAGTAGGGATAGGATGAGTCATAACAATGGTAATTTAGCGGAAAAACGTACACGGGCGCAGATGTCTGTTGTGGAGGGCAGTCAGCCAACTAAGAAGAGGGCGCCGGGCAGTGGACAGGCGATTAAGAAGAAACCGACAGACGGCGAAAGACAAGCGGTTAAGAAGAAACCGACAGACGGTGAGAGGCAAGCGGTTAAGAAGAAACCAGTGAACGGTGAGGGACAAGCGGTTAAGAAGAAATCGGCGGACGGCGGGAGGCAGGCAGTTAAGACGAAACCGGACGCAGACAGGCAGGCGGTTAAGAAGAAGCCTGTAAGTGATGAGAAGAAGGTTATAAGACAAAGACCTGAGGAGGAAGAGATTCCGGCAGTCAGGAAGAAACAGGTGAAGAAGAAAACAGGCAAAGCCAAGAAACAAAGAAGTACGAACAGGGAAGAATCCGGGGCACGCATGAGCAGGCGGGATGAGGAACGGGCCAAGAGGAAGGCGGAGCGTCTGCGTAAAGTCAGGAGACAGAAAATTACGATTGTAGCGTTGTCCGGTGTGATTATTGCGGCGGTGGCGTGTATTGCGGTGTTCTGTACTCCTGCTGTGAAACTGGCGCGAAGCCTGTATAAAGGAGAAAAATACGCCTCCAAGGCAGATTACACAAACGCGCAGGATGCTTTTGAGGAGGCGCTTAAGATTGATACGGCTTCGGTGGAAGCGTATCATGGCATGGCAAACAATTATTTGGCCCAGGAAAAGATTTTAGAGGCGGAGGAAACCTATTATACCGGGTGGGAACAGACGAAGGACGAGGGGCTTCTCCACAACTACTGTATTGTGCTTTACAATGAGGCGGTGGCGGAGATTAACGCGAAGAACTGTAGTCTTGCAACCGTGGACAAATGTATTAAAGTGTTGGAGACAGAGCCTGGGAACGAGGATGCCCTTAATCTGATGGGCACTTGTTATGAGCGGTTGATGAGAGGGATGCAGGACGATGAAGCGTGCATGATGTTCTATGACGAGGATATTTCACAGGACACATGCAGTTATGGAGAATATGAACAGTTGCTGCGCAGAATTATGGCGTTGCAACAGTCTAATCCTTCCGAGCAGATGAAAGCGATTTTAACACAGTATGCGCTGATTGATATGCCTTATGTGAAGCTTAGCATACCGCATATGGAGCAGTATATGGCTGTTCTGACAGAGATTAACGGTATCGTGAACGACGCTAAGATTACGGAGACACTGGCGTGTCTTGGACGTGCGAAGGAAGTGGGGGAGTATTTTTCCACTGCTTTTACAGAGTTTGAGACAGGAAATTATGCTTATGCGAGGGAGTTGGTTGCCGAAGAATCGTATCAGCAGATTCGGGATGATTTTATCACAGAGAACTCCGGTTATTGGGAAGGCTCCGTCTATATTCCTGTGAACAGGGAACAGATTGTGCTGCATAATGAGGAGGGACAAGTCAGGTTTTCTTTCCTGAGCGATGAAGAATATAATAACCGTCAGGGAGTTATTTCTGTCTGGGGTACGAAGCAGGAAGACGACGGCGTACAGCGGAGCGTAATTTCTTATAAGCCTGCGAACACGGACGGTTCGGAATCGGATACGGAATATACGATACAGTATCTGTACAGCAATGTGAAGATTAAGGGCCAGTATGTGCCGCAGATGAATTACCGGTTTGATACCAAAATCACCACGCCGGAGGGTATTACGACCAATGCTATCGGTGACTGGGGCGGCGAGCACGAATGGGAGATTGATTATTAACAATTTATTATAGAGGAGAATATTTCGGAATGGAGGAGAAAGCGATGAGTAAGAAACCAACAGTATTAATGATTCTGGACGGCTACGGCCTGAATGAGAAGACCCAGGGAAATGCGGTGGCGGAGGCGAAGACTCCCGTGATGGATAAGCTTATGGCAGAGTGCCCTTTCGTGAAGGGTAATGCCAGTGGCATGGCAGTGGGGCTTCCTGACGGTCAGATGGGCAATTCGGAAGTAGGCCATCTGAATATGGGTGCAGGGCGTATCGTATACCAGGAGCTTACGAGAATAACCAAAGAGATTCAGGACGGTACATTCTTTGAAAATCCGGCTCTGCTTGATGCGGTGAACAACTGCAAGAAGAACAATTCTTCCCTGCATATGTTCGGGTTATTGTCCGACGGCGGCGTGCACAGCCATAATACGCATCTGTATGGCCTGTTAGAGATGGCTAAGAGAAACGGATTAGATAAAGTGTACGTACACGCTTTTCTTGACGGACGTGATACACCGCCTGCCAGCGGCAAAGGTTTCGTGGAAGACTTAGAGGCAGAGATGAAGAAAATCGGCGTGGGTGAGGTCGCTACCGTGACCGGACGTTACTATGCCATGGACAGGGACAACAACTATGACAGAGTAAAGAAGGCTTATATTGCGTTGACAAAGGGAGAGGGCCTGGAGGCAGCGAGCGCGCCGGAAGGTATCCAGGCATCTTACGACAGGGATGAGACGGACGAGTTTGTTAAGCCTACTGTTGTGAAGAAAGACGGGAAGCCGGTAGCTGTGATTCAGGACGGCGATTCCGTGGTATTCTTTAACTTCCGTCCTGACCGGGCGAGGGAGATTACGAGGAGCTTCTGCGACGATGACTTCAAGGGTTTTGAGAGAGAGAAGAAATTAGATTTGACTTATGTTTGTTTCTCCGATTATGACCCTACGATTCCGAATAAAGAAGTTGCATTCCATAAAATTGCGGTGACGAACACATTTGGTGAGTGGCTTGCGGCGCACCATATGAAGCAGGCAAGACTTGCGGAGACGGAGAAGTATGCCCATGTGACATTCTTCTTCAACGGAGGCGTTGAGGAGCCCAACGAGGGTGAGGAGCGAATCCTTGTGAACTCACCGAAGGATGTGGCAACTTATGACTTGAAACCCCAGATGAGCGCTTATGAAGTGTGCGATAAACTGGTAGGATGTATTAAGTCCGGGGAATATGATGTGATTATCATTAACTTTGCCAATCCCGATATGGTAGGTCATACCGGCGTGGAGGCAGCGGCAATCAAAGCTGTGGAAGCAGTGGACGAGTGTGTCGGACGTGCTGTGGAAGCAGTGAAGGAGGCGGACGGCGTATTGTTTATCTGCGCTGACCATGGCAATGCGGAGCAGCTTGTGGATTATGAGACAGGCGCACCTTTTACGGCTCATACAACCAATCCTGTGCCCTTTATTCTTGTGAACGCCGACCCGGCATATAAGCTGAGGGAGGGTGGATGCCTGGCGGATATCGTACCTACACTGATTGAGTTGATGGGCATGGAACAGCCGGAAGAGATGACAGGCAAATCACTGCTTGTAAAATAGAGTGTGACATAGCAGCATAGTAAAACAGAATGATAAAGAATTAGATAAATTAGTTAGAATGATGTCAGAGAGGGCATATGTGCACAGTGCATGTATGTCCTTTTTCATGCCTTCATGTGTGGCGGTTTTTGATTAATTTTATGGCATTGCCGGGGCGTTTTATTTGTCAAAGCCTTGACATGTACCTGTTGGGAATGTATACTAAGTGTACCATCACTAATAGTACAGTTAGTATGGAGGAGTAGAAAGTGGAATCTGAGGGAAAGGAGAAGAAATGATAATCATAGACTATAAGGATACCAAGCCGATTTATGAACAAATCGTGGAACGTTATAAGACTTTGATTTTAAAAGGCGCCGTACAGGCCGACGAGCAGCTTCCGTCCGTAAGGAACCTGGCCATGGAGCTTTCGATTAATCCTAACACGATACAGAAGGCTTATGCGGAACTGGAACGTCAGGGATTTATCTATACGGTGAAAGGCAGGGGAAATTTCGTATCGGGAGACAGTGGGTTAGTAGATAAACGCAAGAAGGAATATATGGAACAGATATTGGCACTCGTGAGGGAAGTGTTGGAAATAGGCATGTCCAAGGCGGAGCTCATCCGGGAAATTGAGGTGCTATAGGGAGAAAGGAAGGGAAGATATGATAGAGATACATAACCTGACGAAGAGCTTTGAGAAAATCAAAGCTGTTGATGAAGTCAGTGTGACGATAAGAGACAATACCGTGTTCGGCCTAATCGGGACCAATGGGGCAGGAAAGAGTACCGTGCTGCGTATGGTGGCCGGGGTGCTTAAGCCGGACGATGGGACGGTGGCGGTGGACAGCCTACCAGTTTATGACAATGTGGAGGCGAAGAAGAAGTTATTTTTCATTGCAGATGAACCGTATTTTTTTGCCAATGCCAACGCCCAGACGATGGAGCGGTATTACAGTGGTGTATATGAAGGGTTTGATAAGGATGAATTTTATAGATATTTGGAGAGTTTTAATTTGGATAAACGAAGGAAGATTGGTACGTTTTCCAAGGGTATGAAGAAGCAACTTGCACTCCTTCTTGGAATATGCGCCCACACCAAGTACCTTTTGTGTGACGAGACATTCGATGGGTTGGACCCGGTGATGCGGCAAGGGATTAAGTCGATTTTTGCCAAGGAGATGGATGAGAGAGGGCTTACGCCTGTGATTGCCTCCCATAACTTAAGGGAGCTTGAGGATATTTGCGACCATGTGGGGCTGTTACATAAAGGCGGCGTGCTGTTGTCTAAGGATTTGGAGGACATGAAGTGCAATATCCAGAAAGTGCAATGTGTTTTTTCTACAGTGGATGACGAGCTGAAGGCGTTGAACGGTGTGGAAGTACTCAAGAAGGAACAAAGAGGTTCTTTGCGCACTTTCACGGTGCGTGGCACGAGAGAGGAAATAACGGCGAGATTTGCCACGGTAGATACTGTATTCTATGAGGTACTTCCATTGTCTTTGGAAGAAATCTTTATTAGTGAAACGGAGGTGGTCGGGTATGACATCAAGAAACTCATTCTGGGCTAGCAGCAAGGAAAACCATAGGAGGCGTATCTGGGTATGGATTGTATCCATTATGGTGCAGCTTATGTCATACGTCGGCATGCTGACAGTGTACCTGAGCCGTATCAGGTTATCTTACAGTGATGGGGCATACCGGACTTATGAAGAATACATAAGCGCGCTGTGCCAGGGGACGAAAGATGCGCTTGCTTTCCAGGATAACCTGGCGGTAGTTCTGGGTGGATTGTCCGTAATGATTGGTATGCATGGTTTCTCCTATCTCTATGACAAACGGAAAGTGGATATGTACCACAGTGTGCCGGTGAATAAGAATAAGAGGTTTGCGGTAGTGTATGTAAACGGGCTTATTATATATCTTACATCCACACTTGTAAGTATACTGCTTGGTGTTATTGTGGCATGGTTACAGCATGCCATGGACGCCGAAGTGCTGGCTGTAGTGGGATTGGGGTTTTTATGGAACCTGCTGTTCTTTCTGGTGATATATCATACTGTGATTCTGGCGGTGATGGTAACCGGGAACCGCTTTATTACGTTATGTGTTGCCGGAGGACTTGTGGTATACGAGTCCGGGGCATATTTTCTTGTCAATGCGATGCAGTATGCGTTTTTTGAGACGGTGTCCGGATTCTACGTAACACACAACCCGAAGCTTTCGGTTTTCAATGACTATTTCAGTAATATATGGCAGCTTAAGATGGCGGAAGATGTGCAGTCGGCGGCGCGGATAGTATTGCCTTACTGCGGCAAATGGTTTATACTTGCGTTAGTGATTCTGGCGGTGGCATGGGTGTGCTATGGCAGGCGTCCGTCTGAGGCGGCAGGTAAAGCTATTGCATTTTCAAAGTTGGAACCTGTGTTTAAGGTGATTGCCGTCATTCCAATCGGTATAGGGCTTGGGATGTGGGTGCACAGCGCGGCATATGGAAGTATGGCGCTGACGGCAGTGAGCATGATAGGTTCTGGGGTGATTGCCTGCGGTTTTATTGAGGTTATCTATGATTTCGATATTAAGAGCCTGTTTAAACATCTTGTATCCAGCGGTGTGGCTGTGGCGGCAATCGCGGTGATTTTCCTGGCCTTTAAGTTTGACTTGACCGGATATGATAAATACATACCGGATGTGGATGAATTGGACAGTATTGCCCTTAGCGTGGATTACTACGGGCAGTTCTGGGATGAGAACTTCCAGTATGTGGGAAATGCGGAGTTCTCCGAGGAACACATGTTCCTGAAAGATGTGGAACCGGTGCTTGCGCTTGCAGCCAAGTCACAGAAAGAACAGGCGGAGGATATGGACGACCGCAGAATTGTCAATGTGCTATACCGTTTAAAGTCGGGCAGGAGAGTGGGAAGACGTTTTAATGTGGACTTCTCCAATCCGGCCAATGAAGAACTGATGAACCGGATTGTGGGCACCAGGGAATATAAGGAAGGCACTTACCAGATTATGACGGACGAGGCTTCTTATGCCCAGGCGCTTGGAATTACTTACAATAATGGGGCCACCAATCTGGCAATTCCGGTAGAGGATGCGCTGAAGTTACGGGAGGCTTATCTGAAGGATATGGAGGAGCTTGACTTTTCTTTGATAACTGGAAAGCGTCCTTGCGGACAGATTAAGGTTAAGCTCCCGATTTGGGTGAATGACTCTCTGGATGTGTATGACAGTTTTGAAAATACAATCGCGTATCTACAGTCCAAAGAAGCTTTTTACCCGGTGGAATTGAACCCGGAAGATATTGCTGATATCACAGTGACCAATTACCATAATGAACTGAATGAGGTGATTTCCGGCGATGTATCAGAGACAGGCATGGCGTATGTGGATACGCGCGAGGCAATGGCAGTCAATGCCGATTACAGTTATAGTGATGAACACATAGTGACTAAGACTTTCCTTGAGGAAGAAGAGTTTGCACAGATTACCAAGGTGATTTATCCGGCATACATGTCCTCAGACTGGAATGACCATAGGGAACTGGACGATAATTATGATATTTATATCACTTTTAAGAAAGATACATCTTACCCGTATGACAGGAGCAATTTCGGTGTATATTATAAGTTCTATACAGGACAGGCGCCGGCGTTTGTCGTAGAGGGAACGGCCCTTGGTGCGGACGGGCAATAGATTGGCCGGATGCCACAAGGCGGTATTGTGATAGCAGACAGTATAAAATGAAATAATGGAATTATGCAGCGTTGGTTTGGTTCCGGTGTGTCAGTGCCGGAACCGGGTCAGCGCTACAGTTGGGAGAAGGGCATATTCATGAATACAGGGCAGGCGGAGCCTGTAATCAGAGTGAAGGATTTATATAAGATTTACCGTGTCGGGGAGACGAAGGTACGGGCGCTTAACGGCGTCAGCTTTACCATCAACCGGGGGGATTTTTGTTCCATCGTGGGAACTTCCGGTTCCGGTAAGTCTACGCTCCTTAATATGTTGGCGGGATTGGAGAAGCCGACGAAGGGTGAAATTCTGATTGCGGGAGAGCATATGGAAACCAAGACAGAGAATCAGTTGGTGGCATTCAGACGGGAACATATCGGGTTTATTTTCCAGTCTTTTAACCTGATGGGCACCATGAACGCCATCGAGAATGTTGCGCTTCCCCTTACCTTCCAGGGAATGGACAGGAAGAAGCGAAACGCCAAGGCAGAGGAGATGCTTGACTTGGTGGGGCTGACGAAACATAAGAAGCACAGGCCGAACCAGATGTCCGGCGGGCAGCAGCAGCGTGTGGGGGTAGCCAGGGCACTTGTGGTAGAGCCGGAGATTATCTTCGCGGATGAGCCTACGGGAAATTTGGACTCCAATACATCCGTGGAGGTTATGAATCTGATGAAAAAGGTGGTGCGGGAGAAGAACCAGACACTTGTGATGGTTACCCATGACAATTACCTGGCAGGTTTCGCGGATTTGGTGCTGCGGATTCGGGACGGTAAGATTGTTGAAATTGAGGACAGACGTGGATGTGTTGTGCCACAGGAGATTGTCGCCAGGGAAGAGAATCCGGGTCAGGCGGCAGGTTCCTAGACTGTGCAGGATTTGCAACAGGGATTTGGAATTTTCCGGGAACAAAAGAAAATGTAGCATGAGTGTCGTACAGCGGCATGGAAGTGTTTAGAGGGAGTAGGGGATAGAGATGAGAAGAAAAAAATGGGATGTGAAGAAAAAGTCCATGAAAGGAAGGACGGCGGGCAGGCTGTTGTCCGGTGTGGTGTTTACTCTGGCGGCGGTGTTGACAGTGTGTCCGGCGTCACTGTTTCCGGGCGCGATGCCTTATGTGGAGGCGACTTCCGACAATCCTGACAATGACGTATCTTCCGATGAGGACCGGGATGAGGAAAACAGAGACAGTATCAGCGTGAATTCAATCAGCCGTACTTCCGACAGTGCAATTACCGACCATGACAGGGCGGAAGCGGATGAGGACATGCTCTACTACATGCAGAGCCTTGAGGTTCGTTACCGTCTGGATGAGAAGATGATGGAAAACCTGCATAAAGTTTTTGACAGTGCAGTGTATTATATTGCCAACACGGAAATGTCGGTCACGGAGCTGTGGGCATACGTTGCTTCAACGAAATCCACTATGGAGTCAACTGCCGTGGCGGCGGTAACGATTACAACCAGTGAATTTCTGCAGGTGGGGGATAACTGGAAGACGCCTACGGTAAGCTACGGTCAGAAGGTTTCCATCGTGCTGCCGGTGATTAATTTTGGTACGGAGGAGCTCAATGACCTGATTATAGAGCCGGAGACGTCAACGCTGGTGACAGAGTGGCCTTTTGAACCTGACATGACAAGCTATATACAGACAGAACCTTATATTCCGGGGAATAAGACAAAAGAAGCGGCCATGCAAAACAGAAGGGAGTTTACCTTCCACTTCACGGCAAGAAGCGATGTGATGACCGGATATTATCCGTTGAAGTTTAAGGTATCCTATACGAAGTCGGGCATTCGCTGTGAGGAACCGGCAGAGCTTACGGTGTATGTTAAGACAGTGGGTAAGCCCGGCAGCGGCGTTATCGGCGGCAGCGGGCAGGAGGCTACGGGCGCCAAGCCGCGTATCGTGGTGACAGGTTTTGAGACAAGCCCGGCGCAAGTTTATGCGGGCGATACGTTTATGCTGACTATCCATGTGAAGAATACGGCAAAGGATTTGCCTGTAACTAATGTGCTTTTTGATATGCAGGCGGCAGTGGAGGGGGAGGACAAGACAAACACCTACTCTGCATTTCTGCCTACTTCCGGCGCCAGTTCCGTCTATATGGATAAGATAGGAGCGGATACGGCGGCGGATATTGCGATTGAGATGACGGCGAAAGCGGATTTGGCCCAGAAACCATACGTGCTAGATGTCAATATGAAATATGACTCGGGCGTTATGTTCGACTTGACTGACAAAGCAAGCGTATCCATTCCGATTATGCAGGAGAGCCGTTTCGATACAAGTATTCCGGAGGTGGTTCCGGCGGATATTACGGTAGGTTCCCAGTCTAATGTCATGTTCAGTATTTATAATACGGGCAAGACCACTCTTTATAATGTCCAGGTAAAGTTCCGGGCGGATTCCATCGATGAGGCATCGGCTTTCGTGGGAAATTTGCAGTCTGGCGGTACAGGGAATGTGGATGTTATGTTAACCGGTATTGCAGCCACCATGGATGACGGAACGATTATCATGGATATTTCCTATGAGGACGAAGCCGGCAATGTGACGTCTGAGGAGAAACTCATTACGCTGATGGTAACAGAGATGGTTTTCGACGATATGGGAATGGGTGACGATATGATGATGGGTGATGGCATGATGGGCGACGGTATGATGGGAGAGGAACAGGGTGCTCCAGGAAAAGGGCTGATTATCGGTATTGCGCTCGGTGTGGTTGCCCTGGTAGCAGGAGGCGTGGCTGTGTTTTTGCAAATCCGCAAGAAGAAAAAAGCGGCAAAGCTGCTTGCGGATGAACTGTCGGAGCTAGAAGGGGAAATCAGCGCGGAAAATGATAAAAAGACAGAGTAGTACCGTAAAAATTTGTGTTTGCGTCCAAATTTGCAGGCGGGACAAGAATGGGGGATTTTATGAAATTCCTGGATTTGCTGCGGATGAGCAGCAGTAATTTATGGAAAAGAAAAGTGAGGACAGTGCTCACAGTCCTGGGTGTGGTAATCGGCGTGGCGTCTATCGTGGTCATGGTT
Source organism: uncultured Lachnospiraceae bacterium (assembly GCA_910578645.1). Taxonomy (GTDB): domain Bacteria; phylum Bacillota; class Clostridia; order Lachnospirales; family Lachnospiraceae; genus UBA3282. Next base: position 11,850 of record CAJTQI010000011.1, on the reverse strand, counting down.
TCCCTGGGACTTGGGCTTAGCCGCTCCTTGATGAAGCAGTATGAGTCCTATGGGAGTTTAAAGCAGATTACGGTGCAGGAGTCCTGGGGAGAAAATGCGGATGAGAAGCGGTTAGATGACAAATTGGTGCAGGAGATTAAGGAGATTGCACATGTGGAGTCTGTATATCCGGTACTACAAATATCTGCGCTTGCCAAATATGGGAGTTATGAGAATTATCTGCAAATTCGTTCTATGCCAAAGGAAGCGTATGCCGATATGGGCATAGAAGTGGGGGAAGGACAGCTTCCGGGGGAGGATGAACAGCTTAAATTTTTCTATGGCTGTGAGGTGCTGCAAAATTTTACAAATTCCAAAGGGAACGGAGGCGATTACTGGCAGACAGGCGTGCTGCCCGATATTGACCTGATGAGAGACCCGATTTTCATTATCTTCGATATGGATGCCTATTATTCTTCGAGAGGCAATACGGAGGGTGAACAGCCGACTACGCCCCCGAAGAAATATATGATTGAGACATGCGGTGTGGAGAAATCTCCGGAGGAGGGGAAATGGTCCCAGTATGGATGGTATACGTACTGCGACTTAGAGTTGCTTGTTCCGCAGCTTAAGAAGATATTTAAGAATAAAATTATCACGGGACAGCCGGCCACGAAGAGTGGAAAGCCATATAAAGAGATATTTTATAACGAACTGCAAGTCAATGTAGACAGCATGGATAATGTCATGGAAGTGCAGACTTACTTAAAAGATTTGGGCTACAATGTCTACAGCCAGACCGAGTGGGTGGAGTCGGAGCAGAAGACTATGGGTTATATCCAGGCAGTACTTGGCGGCATCGGCGCGGTATCTTTGTTCGTGGCGGCGATTGGAATTACAAACACGATGATGATGTCCATTTATGAGAGGACGAAAGAGATTGGTGTCATGAAGGTCTTAGGATGTGATTTAAGGAATATTCGCAGTCTTTTTCTGATGGAAGCGGGATTTATCGGATTTATCGGCGGGGTTATCGGTTTAATATTGAGCTTTAGTATATCCGCGGTAATCAATAAGATTGCCCAGTCCGCCCAGGAGTATATGCAGGGCATTTCATATATTCCGCTGTGGCTTGTGTTTCTTTCACTGCTCTTCGCGGTGCTTGTGGGGATGGTGGCAGGATTTTTCCCGGCCAGAAGGGCGATGAAGTTAAGTCCTCTTGCGGCGATTCGCAATGAGTAGGAATTGAAAATTTTCAACCGATGGACTGTCTCAACGAAGTCGAGACGCAGGAAGCATAGAAATGAGGTAATGTGATGAGAAAGTTTTTGGCGGTTCTGTCTGTGTGCAGTATTATGGGTGTTGTGGCGGGATGCGGCGCCGGGCAGGCAGACTTGCAGCAGGAGACAGCGGATGTGCCAGGAGAGAATGCTGGCGAGGAGGAAAGGGAAGCGGCAGATATGCTTCCGGGTGGGGCATATGTGTCTGAGGACGATACCATAGACGGTGGGGATGCCCTAAAGGAACATATGGAGGGCGACATAGAAGATGATATAGGAAAATCTGAGGAGCCGGAGCCGTCTGCAGAGAGCGCACCGTCACACACCGAGGATGCGGCGTTACAGGCAGAGTATGCATCGGATGAAGCGATAGAAAGTAAGAAACCTGCAACTTGTAGGAAGCTGACGGAAGAAGAATTACAGGAATATACCGAGTTTGTCCAGGATATATCGAATTATGGGTTTCTTTTGTCCGAGTGGGAGGAGCCTGCGCAGATTAATCTGATGGAAGTGTTTTATGGAGGTGCAGGTATTTCCCATGAAGGGACACCGGAAGAGATACAGGCATTTTGTGACAGATATGGAAGGGAACAACTGGATACGGATTTTTTCGCGATACATAAGGAAGATGTGAATGCTTTTTTGTTGGGGAAAGTAGGACTTACCTATGACGAAATCCTGGCAAAAGGCAATCAGAGCCTGGAGGAAATCTATTATCCTGAGACGGACAGTTTCTGTTTTGAGGTGGGCGATACGAACCGCTGTATGTTTGAGTGCATAGACGGGGTGGAGAATGTGGAAGATGCGAGTATTACCCTCCACTGTAAAGGAAGCGAGTGGGACTGGGTCCAGGAGTGCGAAGTTAAGGTAACAAAAGACGGCGGGCTTCTTTCTAACCATATCATACGGACCATGGATTTTGGTGCGGAATAAAAGATATATAGAAATAGAATATCAACATAATGGAAGATTTTGATTATAAAATAAACCTCCTGTGTGCATACTACTTTTCAAAAGCAGTTTGTGCACAGGAGGTTTGTCTTTGAAGAAAAATCCGCAGGCTGGGAAAAATGGAGGTTTTATATGGCTATGAAATTGAGAATCGTAGATGTACATGCAAGGCAGATACTGGATTCCCGCGGGAACCCGACGGTGGAAGCGGAAGTGACGGTGGAGAAAGAAGTGGGCGGCACTCAATATGTAGGAAGGGCGGCGGTGCCAAGCGGAGCCAGCACCGGACGTTTTGAGGCGGTGGAACTGAGAGATGGGGAGACCGGATATTTCGGGTTGGGTACCACGAAGGCGGTAGGCAATGTGAACACGAAGATTAGAGAAGCGTTGATGGGTATGAATGCTTTTGAGCAGGGGCTGATTGACCGTATCCTCATCGAACAGGACGGCACGGACAATAAGAGTAACCTGGGAGCAAACGCCACCTTGGGCGTATCCATGGCATGTGCCAAAGTGTGTGCCGAAGCCATGGGGATTCCCCTGTACCGTTATCTGGGCGGTGCATATACGAGACTGCTTCCTGTGCCGATGATGAACATCTTAAACGGCGGCAAACATGCGGATAATACAGTGGATTTCCAGGAGTTTATGATTATGCCGGTACAGGCGGAAAGTTTTGGCGACGGACTGCGCATCTGTGCGGAAATCTACCATAATCTGAAGAAAATCTGTAATGGAAGAGGGCTGTCCACAGGGGTTGGGGATGAAGGCGGTTTTGCACCGTCCTTACCGGACGCTTTCGCGGTGCTTGATTTAATCGTGGAATCTATCAAGGGGGCAGGTTATACCCCGGGACAGGATATCAAGATTGCCTTGGATGTGGCGGCCTCCGAGCTTTATGACGAGACGGACGGCGTGTATCATTTTCCGGGAGAGACAGAATTAAAAAGAAAGAGAAATAAAATCAAAGGAAGCCGTGTGACGGAATGTTATGAGGCGGGGGTTGAATTTGAGGATAATGCCGAGATGCAGGAAATTACAAGAAGCACGGAAGAAATGGTTGCCTACTATGAAGAGCTGGTGGAGCGTTATCCTATCATATCCATTGAGGACGGATTGGCGGAAGACGATTGGGACGGCTGGCAGATGATGACAAAGAAATTGGGGGAGCGTATACAGCTTGTCGGGGATGACCTGTTTGTTACAAACACAAAACGGCTTGACGCAGGCATCAAGCTGCATGTGGCAAATGCGATTCTTGTCAAGGTAAACCAAATCGGAACGGTCAGCGAGGCCATGGACGCCATAGAAATGGCGCAGAAGAATGGCTATAGGGCTGTTATTTCACATCGTTCCGGGGAGACGGAAGACACCTTCATTGCAGATTTGGCTGTGGCGGTCAATGCTGGACAGATTAAGACTGGCGCGCCTTGCAGAAGCGACCGTGTGGCGAAGTATAACCAACTACTGCGCATCGAAGAAGATTTGGGAAGCGTGGCCTGCTATAAGGAACCGTTCAATAAGATATAGGGCGTATGGCTATTGCACGGGGCGCTAATTATTGCGCTGGGGCGCATAACTACTGCGCCCCGGTAAAAAGCATGTAAGAACTGCACTTGGCATCCTTGCTGTATTCCAATGCGACGGCGAAGGGATTATGTAACTGCGGAAAAGCCCAGTTTTCTTTGCCGTAAAATTCTTCCGGATTATACTGGCTTTCATCAATTTCCAGGGTGGTGTCAACTCTCGCCGCCAGATAACGTACCCGCTCTAAGACATGTTCTTCTTCCGTCACAGGCTCAACACCGATAAATTCGGTCAACATTCCCTCGCCTAGCTGATAGAATACGGCGCACTTTAAGGTGCCTGACGGTTTGTGCAGTCGGAAAGAGTAACCATAGAGGTTTTCACCGTTGTCAAGCGTATAGCGGTAGAAGAGAAGGCTGTCTATGGCGTCCTGGCAGTAGATTGAGGCGCTTTTTCTGATGCTTTCCTGAACCGCATTCCAGTCTTCGGAGAAAAAATCTCCGTCAGGGTTATGGTCAAGGCGGTAGAAAATGCGGATATCTGCCGCAGCGGCGTCCTGCCCGGCTTCTTTGTCTTTGGGCCACATGGTGTCTAAACCTATGTTGGCGGCAAAGTACATATTCCCATAGTACCAGTTGATTGGCTTGGCGGCGGCATAGCGCGTGGGGCATGATTCGCCGGAGGGCAGCCTGGAGTATGACCAGGTGAAGCCTTCTTCATCGTTTGGACACAGCAGGTAATAATCTTTGTGTGGTATCCTGATTTGCTCACCTGGGGTGAGCGCATCTTCGGAAAGGATACTTTCCGGTTTTACGCAGCGTTCCAGAAGTCCGTAGAGGCGGCCCTGTCCATAGAATTTATCCGCAATGTCCCAGAGCGTGTCACCCGGCTGTGCCTCATAGGTGAAATCTTCGGCAGGACCGAAGCCAAGATGGATAAAGTCATCCTTGTCTGTCCCGGGATAATCCGGGAGAGATGTGAGAAGCTCCCACGTATCTGTATCCTCTAATCTCTTATCTCCGGCAAGGTATGCAGGTAAATCAGCGCTGTCCGCGGAAGACAGTTTGTAGACACCGGACTGTCTGTAGGCTTGTTTGGCGCTTTCCTTGAGATAGTAGCAGTTTCTTGTGACGCCGTCGGAGGGATTGATTGTGTTGCAGGCAATGCCATAGATGGGTGCATAGAAACTGAGGTATTTCTGGTTGATGGTTACGAGTCCCGTGTTTATGCAGGTGTCTGCCATACCGCCGTTGGAGGCGCATATACCTGCACAGATGAGGGATTCGGTAAATTCCCGCTCTACCTGTTCCACGTGGACATTGCCGCTGTTTGTACATCCTTTTATGGTTCCCCAACTGCCTCCCGCGATGCCGCCTGCGAGTTGGACGGATTCCACATTTCCGGCATTCTGGCAATTCTCGATGGTTCCTGTTCTTGTGACTCTGCCGGCGATACCGCCTGCAGCATAGGTATAGACACGGCGTTCGTCGGAGAGGGAGTGAAGAGTTACAGCGGCCTCATTTGTGCAGTTTATGATGGCACCGTCATTGTAACTGCAAATGCTGCCTGCATACAGGGTATCGGGGTACAGACCGTTTTCCGGCATTTCGGTGCCCTGGTCCAACCCGGCTTCCACAATCCCTGCAAAACGGCAGTCTGTTATTTGTCCGTAATTTTCGGCCACCATGCCGCCTGCACTCCAGGCTCCCGACACGTTTACTTCTAAGTCACATCTTTCGATTTTTCCATAGTTGGCGTAGCAGAGGGCAGTGGCAATGGCGATATCGGTTTTCTCATTATCATTGGTATAGCAACTGTCTTCATAAGTGGTATGGAAAATGGAGTTGCGGACATGGAGGTCTGTGATTAAGGCGTCTTCTTCCAAGGTGGTAAAGATGGCAGCTAGCCACTTTTTGTATCTGGCGTAATAACCTTCCAGGGCATATCCGTTGCCGTCGAAATGTCCGCTGTAGCGGATAACAGGGGCATATCCGTTTTCCGGGTGCGTATCCACCCAGTCTTCCCAGTGAGAAGTATCGTTCAGAATCAAATCATTGGCAAGGCGGACATTGATACCGGAGTCCGTGTCGTTGGCCATAGAGACAAACCATCGGAAGTCTTCTTTCGTGCGCAACAGGTAATACCCGTCTTTATCTTGCTTTGGCGTGGGCTCTTTCCAGTTTGTATAGATGCCGTATCCGGATAATGCTATACAAACGACACAGAGAACAATTATAGATAGGACAGGCTTTGTTTTCGTATGCTTTTCTTTCAAATGAACTCACCTCTTTCAGCTCTTATGGGCAACTCTTTTGAACTTTACTTTTTTATTGTACTTGAGTATGGAACTGGTTTCAAGGGATATAGGGCCTTCGTTATCAGTTTATTTCTGCCTGGTAATTATTTTGGTCTTGTCAATAAAAATATATAAAATCTCTTGACCATACAGTTACTGTACGGCTTATCCTGTCAATAACAAAGAAAAACATCAAGGAATGCAAAGGAGAAGAAGAGATGAAAAAGATGAAAGTGTTATGTATAGTGATTGCTGTTGTTGTTACTGTATTTGTTGTGTTATGGGCCGTTTTTGGGGAAAAGGTGAAAGTTTTGCGCACATCACTGCAAAGTTTTAAGGACGAGAATTTGTCCCACACTTTTCAGCATACGCCGGAGATACAGCCTACGAAGAAAATCAACAAGGGTGGCGATGCCTTTCAGTTTATAAAGGAAGGGGAGGTGCAGTTGGCGGAAGAATTTACTTTTGACGGCGCGCCCTGCTCTGTGGGGGAGTATATCGAAGACACGAAGACTATCGGACTGCTTGTCATTCGGGATGACACAATTAAATATGAAAAATACTTCGCAGGCGGAGATGAGAATACACTCTTTTCATCTAATTCTATGGGAAAGTCATTTGTATCGGCGCTCATGGGAGCCGCTGTCTCGGAGGGGTATGTGGAGAGCGTGGAAGAGCCGCTTGGCAAGTATATCCCGGAATTTGTGGGGACACAACTGGAGAATATACCGATTAAGGCATGCCTGCAGATGGCGTCCGGTATCGACTTTGATGAAGATACGGATATGAGCGGGTTCTCCATGCGTACACTGATGGGCACCCCCGCAATGAAAGTGATAGCAAAATACGGTACCCAGGAGGAACCATACACTTACCGCAGATACTTAAGCATTAATACGGAAATTTTGGGCGAGGTTATCAAAAATGCTACCGGGCGCAGCCTTGCGGAATATATGGAAGAGAAAATCTGGAAAAAAATTGGTATGGAGCAGGATGCATACTGGACACTGAGCAACGGGACGGAACTTGCCATGGGAGGCTTAAGCGTATCCCTACGGGATTATGCACGTTTCGCGAGGCTGTATTTGAATGAGGGCAGTTATAACGGAGAACAGATTTTGCCAAAGGACTGGGTAAAAGACAGCCTGGACGTCAGTGCGGCGTACTCTAAACCGGGAGCTAATCATGATGCTTACAATGCCATCGGCTATGGCTATCAGTGGTGGGTGCCAGAGGGAGATGAAGGAGAGTTCATGGCAATCGGCGTCTATGGTCAGTGGATTTATGTTAACCCGTCTAACAGGGTTATTATTGTCAAGACAAGCGCGGACCCGGATTTTATGGAAAAGGACTATGAGCTGAAACATGTGGAATTTTTCCGTGGCATTGCAGACGGGATTGTATCCGGGGATGAAACAAACGCCAATGCTTCTTAGGGAAAAGGAAATTCTGGCCGACATTATCTTACCCTTGCCCCACCCAAGATTTATGCTATAATGTACGCGTAGGCAATGAGCAGTGCCAAATTGTAAGATGGCAAAATGGCTGCTGGCAGCCGTATTTGCCAGATTGCAATTAGATAGGGCGAAGCCCGTGAAGGAGGCGGAGCGGAGCGAAGGCGAGTTCGCACGGCGGCGAAGGGTCGAAAGAGTAAGATGGCAAAATGGCTGCTGGCAGCCGTATTTGCCAGATTGCAATTAGATAGGGCGAAGCCCGTGAACGAGGCGGAGCGGAGCGAAGGCGAGTTCGCACGGCGGCGAAGACAGAAGAAAGGTACAGGTATAGTTTTGCAGATATTAAAAAGCAACCGGGCGAAATATGAATATGATATCCATGCATTGGTGAAAGCATTCTACCCAACATGGGAATTGAAAGTCCTGACGCCGGAATCTGTGGTGAAGGACAGGAAAATTTGGGATATCGTCCCGGTGATGGAACTGGAATTTGGCGAAGAGGAAGTAAGGTTTGTCGTTCATCATTTGTCGGAAGAAGATTCTCATGTGTATACATGGCATGACTGGAGCAAGAACCAGGACGATACATCCGCATATAAAGATGCGTTTAAGCGTTTCCTTTATACTGCTTTGCAGAAAGAAACAGGCATCTCTCTTCCTTGGGGAAACCTGACCGGCATCCGGCCGACGAAAATCGCCATGACAATGTTAGAAAGCGGGAAAAGTGAGGAAGATGTGGCTGTTTTTTTGCGGGAAAAGCATTTTGTCAGTGAGGAAAAGATTTGTCTGGGTATCGACATCGCCAAGCGGGAACAGAAAATTTTGAGCAGCCTGCATTATGAAGATGGCTACAGTCTTTATATCGGTATCCCGTTTTGTCCCACAACATGTCTGTACTGTTCGTTTACTTCCTATCCGATTGGCGTATGGAAGGAGAGGGTGGGGGATTACCTGACGGCGCTTGAACAGGAGATGACGGCGGTGTCGCAGATACAGAGAGGAAAGATATTGGATACCGTCTATATCGGAGGCGGTACGCCAAGTTCCCTGTCTGCAGAGGAGCTGGACAGACTGGTGACCAGTCTCAAAAATACCTTTGATTTCGGTACTGTGCAGGAGTTTACGGTGGAAGCAGGGCGTGCGGACAGCATTACGGAAGATAAGCTGCGTGTATTGTACCGGCATGGGGTGACGAGGATATCCGTCAATCCCCAGACGATGAAAGAGGAGACCCTTAGGTTGATTGGCAGGCAGCACACGGTAGCCCAGGTGGAAGAAGCTTACAGGCTTGCACGCAAAGTGGGATTTGACAATATCAATATGGACATTATTCTGGGGCTTCCCGGGGAGACGCAAGAGGATGTGAAAGCAACGGTGGAAGCGATTACGGCCCTTGCGCCAGATTCTTTGACGGTGCATTCGCTTGCGGTGAAACGGGCTTCCGGTTTACATAAATGGATAGAAGAGAATGGCGTTACCGCCTACAATAATACGGAAGAGACGATGAGGATTGCGGCAGCAGGGGCACATACCATGGGGATGTCGCCTTACTATCTGTACCGTCAGAAAAATATGTCCGGTAACTTTGAGAATGTGGGTTATTCCATAGATGGTAAGTATGGTATTTATAATATTCTCATTATGGAGGAGAAACAGTCTATCGTGGCTTGCGGAGCAGGTAGCGTGTCAAAACGTGTGTACCCGGACGGGCGTATTGAGCGAAGCGAGAATGTGAAGGATGTGGCTCTATATATACAAAAAATAGACGAAATGATTGAGAGAAAGCGGAAGCTGCTCACGGATTTTTAAGCGCTTCTTCATTCCCTCAAAGTACAAGAAATGGTGAAAAGTACATCAAAAGTACATCAAATTTTTACTTGATAGTACGGAATAATACGCAATAAATGTGAAAACCTGAATATTGTGCCTTAAAGGACAATCTTATTCTAACGAATGGGACTGTCCTTTTTTGTTATAGTCAAACAACAATTTTAATTGAAGGAGGTTCAGGTATGAACAACACAGCGTTAAGAGCAGAGGCACAGAGCGCCAACAACACACACATGGTTTTTGCAAATGAGGAACATGAAAGATTCTATTATGAGAAATTGGAACAGGCGAGGTATCAGGACTGCTATCACAAGGCTTTGATCTACATTCTCGGTATTTCAGAGGATACGAGAAACCATTTCAGCCAGATTTACGATATGAAGTCCGGGTGCGTCAAAACAGAGTGTCTGCATCAGGGCTGGCAGACCAGCGGCAGCGTAAAGGTGGTAAGGCTTGCCTTTAACCTTTACACGGACGGAACGCCTAGCATTGATGACTATAAGCGCAAGGACGAGCAGATCGACGAGTGCAGGGAGTATTCCGTAAGCGATATTTTCTGCTGCGGCTACGCACTGTACTTCTGGCAGGGCATTCAGCTCCGTTACCCGGAATACTGCCAAAAGCAGAGGTCTATTGAGGAAATCCTTGCAGAAATGGAGAGGAAACGTGCTGAAAATTCGACTGATGGGAACGAAGAATGATATTAAATGGTTCGAGAAGATTCTGCAAAGACAGCCCAAAGTGGCTGTGACGGAAGTTTCCGAGCTGTACCGGAACAAGGGTACAAACAGGTATTACCGGACTTATGTGGAAGTGCAGAAAGCCAACATCAAAGAAAAATCTAACTAAACGGAGGAATAAAACCATGTGTAAAGTGATAGCGATAGCAAACCAGAAAGGCGGGGTCGGCAAGACCACCACAACGAGCAGCTTAGGAATCGGGCTGGCGAAACAGGGAAAGAAAGTTTTAGTAATTGATGCGGATGCGCAGGGCAGCTTGACCGCAAGCCTCGGCTTCACGGAGCCGGACAAGCTGGAAGTCACCCTTGCGAATGTACTGGAAAAGGTAATCAATGATGAAGAAATGGAAGCTGATTACGGCATTTTGAAGCATGAGGAAGGCATTGACCTGATGCCGGGGAACATTGAGCTGTCCGGATTGGAGGTTTCCCTTGTGAATGTGATGAGCCGGGAGATTATGCTTCGCTCCTATGTGGACAGGATAAAGGACGGGTACGATTACATTCTGATTGACTGTATGCCCTCTTTGGGTATGATTACCATAAATGCCTTTGCCTGCGCCGACAGCATACTCATTCCGGTTCAGGCGGCATACCTGCCCGTGAAGGGCCTGGAGCAGCTTATCAAGACCATAGGCAAGGTAAAACGGCAGATTAACCCGAAGCTGGAGATTGAGGGCATTCTGTTGACAATGGTAGACAACCGCACGAACTACGCAAGGGATATTACGGCGCTGCTTATCGAAACCTACGGAAACAGGGTGCGGATATTCGAGAACAGCATACCGATGTCGGTGAGGGCGGCGGAAACGTCCGCAGAGGGCGTGAGCATCTATGAGCATGACCCGAAAGGCAAGGTTGCCGGGGCATACCAGTCCTTGACAAAGGAGGTGCTTGGCAATGGGCAGTAAGGCGGGGAGCGCATCAAAAGTCAGGCTGAACAGCTTTGATGATTTATTTGGCGGCGCAGAAAACACGTCGGGGGAGCAGATTATCCATGCGAAGCTGGCGGATTTACATACGTTCAAAGGACACCCGTTCCGTGTCCTTGATGATGAAAAGATGGAGGAAACCACGGAGAGTATCGGCAGGTACGGTGTGCTTGTACCCGGAATTGTGAGGCCGAGGGGGGGGGCGGCGGCTATGAGATCATAGCCGGACACCGCAGGAAACGGGGTTCTGAAAAAGCAGGGCTTGACACGATGCCCGTCATTGTCAGGAATTACACGGACGATGAAGCTACGATTATCATGGTGGATTCCAATATCCAGAGGGAGGACATTTTACCGAGTGAAAAGGCGAAGGCTTACGCCATGAAGTACGAAGCGATGAAGCACCAGGGCAGCAAAGGCGGCAGCACCCTTGATGAAGTGGGGGAAGCCGCCGGGGAGAGCGGAAAGACCGTGCAGAGGTATGTATGGCTGGCAAGGCTCTCGGATGAGCTGCTTGGCATGGTGGACGCAAAGAAGATAGGGATAGCGCAGGGCGTTGACATTTCTTTCCTCTCAGAAGAACAGCAGCAGTATGTAACGGTCATTCTCCAGGAAACGGGCGCATCGGTTTCCAATGCGCAGGCGGCGAAGCTGAAGGAGTATGGGAAAAGCGGCGAGCTGACACTGGCGATGGTCAGGCTGATACTGGCGGAGGAAAAGCCGAAAGAGAGGAAAGTAACGATTAAGGGAGATAAGATCAACAGGTATTTTCCGGAGGACTATTCCAATGACGATATAGAGGGCATCATTATCGAGCTTTTGGAGGAATGGCAGAGTAAGCAGTAAAGGAGGCGGCAGAAT
>CAJTQI010000010.1 GCA_910578645.1 uncultured Lachnospiraceae bacterium | reverse complement strand
GGTGGCTCAGTTGGTTAGAGCGCCGCCCTGTCACGGCGGAGGTCGTGGGTTCGAGTCCCATCCGGGTCGTTGAAGATGTAATGATAGAAATTATTCTTTTGTTACTAAGCTGTAAGGTTTATCTAAAGCTTTATGGAATAAGTTTATAAGGGATCTTAGCTCAGCTGGGAGAGCATCTGCCTTACAAGCAGAGGGTCATAGGTTCGAGCCCTATAGGTCCCACTTAGCAGCTAATATTAGTTTAGTAGTTGCGATTTGCCGATATGGCTCAATTGGCAGAGCAGCTGATTTGTAATCAGCAGGTTAACGGTTCGAGTCCGTTTATCGGCTTATGATAATAATATCATATGGATGGATTCCCGAGTGGCCAAAGGGGACAGACTGTAAATCTGCTGCAAATTGCTTCGGTGGTTCGAATCCACCTCCATCCATTTAGCTATTAAGGCTAAGAAGACGTATATAATTTTAGGTTGATACGTATAATTAATTAAATATCGCGGGGTGGAGCAGTCTGGAAGCTCGTCGGGCTCATAACCCGAAGGTCATAGGTTCAAATCCTATCCCCGCTACTCAATGCCCAGATAGCTCAGTTGGTAGAGCAGAGGACTGAAAATCCTCGTGTCACTGGTTCGATTCCGGTTCTGGGCATTTTTCTTATGGAGCACTAGCTCAGTCGGTAGAGCACCTGACTTTTAATCAGGTTGTCGGGGGTTCGAATCCCCCGTGCTTCATTTTAATTGGACAAGAAGTGAAGAGAAATTTAGATTTTAATTTGATATCTCTATATTTTATCCTCTGTTCACTGAGGGTATTGTAATAATTTAGAGAGCTGTTGTAAGATGGAAGCTTCCTAATAACTATAGCATATGTGTTATGTGTGATGTGCTATATAGTGTGGGCTTACATTTTATAACAGTTTTTTTATATACAGTCTATTTATGCTGTGTGATTTAACCGAAAGAGAATGAGAGAGTATGTTAGACTTTTCAAATATGCGGTGTCATTTTAAAGATGCAGTATTATCATGGAGCATTTACCGTTTTAATTAAGGTGTCAAAAGGCGCTATTATAAAATTTAACTGGCAGATTGCAACTTATAAAATGCACTTTTTGACACCCAAATTCATTTTTAAACAAACTTTGTTCCTTTTGTTTTTGGACTGGCAGACTTGCTAGGGGTTTGATATAATGTAATGCGGAATAGAACAAAACAGACAAAGGAGAATTATTGTGAATACAATAAAAAAATCCATTTCGGCAGTATTTGACCATATTACAGAGTGTATGGCACCGATTATACCAATCGTGTTGGCGGGTGGTATTCTTAAGATGATTGTACTGCTTCTCACATCACTACATATTCTGACGGGGACGACAGAGGTAATCATGTCTGCGATTGCGACAACGCCGTTCTATTTTCTTCCGGTATTCGTCGCCTATTCGGCGGCGAAACATTTTGATACGGAGCCATTACTTGCGATTACCAGTGTATGTGTAATGTTACTACCTGACTTTGCAGCGTTGATGGAGAGCGGCGAGAAAGTTACGTTTTTAGGTATTCCGGTGGTGTCGGCTACTTACGCATACAGTGTAATTCCGGTGATTTTGCTTATCTATTGTATGTCGCATATCGTGAAATGGTTTAAGAAATTGATTAAGGAAAGTTTACAGCCTTATTTTCTTGCTTTTTGTGTGATTTCGGTTACTTCACTTTTGGGTATTGTGATAATTGAACCGGTAGTCAGTCTGATTAGCAGTGCTTTGGCGCAGGGGCTGGATACGATGCAGACGCAGGTTCCATTTGTGGCTTGGGGACTTTTTTCGGCGTTATTATTGGTGTTGGTATCCACAGGGACCCACTGGATTTTTATGACGCTGGCCATTACACAGATTGGCCTGACGGGCGTGGATTATGGAATTATGGTAGCGTTTTTATCCTTTAACATTTCCTTGGCAGGTTGTGATTTGGGTGTGTTTGTGAGGACGAAGGACCGGGAAAAGAGAGCCATGTCATTGGGGGCTATGGTAACGGTTGCCATAGCAGGAATTGCAGAACCGTCTATGTTTGGCATATGTTATAAGGAGAAAACGCCTGTCATTGGTAATATATTAGGATGCATGATTGCGGGTATTGTGCAGGGATTTTTGACGGTACATTGTTATATTTTCACTTTTTCCAGTATTCCGTCAATCTTAATGTTTTATAGTGCGGATGAGCCGAATAATTTGTGGAAGGCAATTATTGTCGGGGTGGTAGCTTTTGTGGCAAGTTTTATCATCACTGCGATGGTTTACCGGGATACAGAGCAGCAGAAGGAGCATGGCTGAAAACGATGAAGAAAATCATGTTTTTTGAAGGAGATATTGAGACACAGGGCTACTTTTCACGGCAGATTGCGGAGGCAATGCAGACGCTTGGACATGAGGTTTTTATTTATGACCTCAGCAGGCCATGGAGTAGTACGGAGAAATTTTTTCGCTTTTTTGAAAGAGGCAATACGGTGCTTATCAATTTTAATTTCCATGGTATGAGCGGCGAAGAATTTTTCTTGGATGAAAATGGCAGGACGATGTGGGATGCGCTTCAGATTCCCAGTTATAATATCGTAGTAGACCATCCGATGTACTATCACCATTTTATAGAAGGAGTACCGTCCGGTTACTATCAGATTAGCATAGACAGGAATCACAAGAAATATATGAAGCGTTTTTTTTCGGACATTCAATCAGATTCTTTTTTGCCCCTTGCAGGTACGGAATTATATCCGAATAAGTCTAATGTACCGATTGCATGTCGGAAATATGACGTGATGATGGTTGGGAACTACTGCGCGCCTAAAACTTTTGAGCAATATATTACAAGAATAGACGATGAATATACCGCTTTCTATTACGGCATGATAGATGACTTATTGGCGAATCCGGAGCGGACGGTGGAAGAAGTAGCGGAGGCACACTTGCTCGATGAGGTGGGCGAAGTGCCGGAGGAAGAGCTTAAGAAAACGATGGCTGCACTTACTTTTATCGATTTATATGTGCGGTATACGGTGAGAGGGCAGGTGGTACAGGAGCTTGTGGACGCTGGCATTAAAGTACATGTTTTCGGGGACGGATGGGAATTATTACCGTGCCGGCAGGAAAAAAATCTGCTTGTGATGAATAACCTGGACTCTCTAGGTTGTCTGAAAAAGCTCTGTCAGTCGAAAATATCTCTCAATGTGATGCCATGGTTTAAAGACGGTGCGCATGATAGGATATTCAACACAATGCTAAACGGCGGTGTGTGCCTGACGGACAGCAGTGTTTATCTCGATGGTATCCTGCACGATGGCGTAGACTGTAGCATTTATTCCCTGAAAGAGAAAGAAAAGATTCCGGAGATTGCCGAGGCGTTGCTTGCAGCGCCGGACAGAATGCAGGAGATTGCGGATGCAGGGTATAAGATGGCGGCGGCAGGGCATACATGGATGCATAGGGCACAGGAGCTGCATAAGATGATTGAGAACGGCTGACAGATTTGGATAAGGAACGAGACATTATTTAGCAGATACGGAAAGGGTTGTTGTGCCAGAAAATGGTATTTGTATACCGGCACAGCAGAAATTTTATATAATAAATAAAATCATATTGTGGAAAGGGTATGAGAGCGATGAAGCATGATGGGCAGAAGTATCAAGAACGGGTCAGAAAATTATATGAACGACATAAGAAACTTCATGCGTTGCTCAGAAAGCACGGAGCGGATATTTTAGAATCAGAGAACTTCAAAAAAACTCAGGCGCATATTCAGCATGGCACAATGAGCGTGCATAACCATGTGATGAATGTGGCGCGTTATAGCTTGCTTTTGAATAGTAAGTTGGGATTACGGTGCAATAAACATGATTTAATCAGAGGCGCACTTTTACATGATTATTTTTTATACGACTGGCATGACAAGGCATACCTGTCACAGCGTAAGAGATTACATGGTTTCTGGCATCCGGGAATCGCGCTTGCGAATGCCGAGAAAGAATACCAATTAAATGACGTACAGAGGGAAATTATCAAAAAACACATGTGGCCGCTGTCCGTTGTGCCGCCTAAGTGCAGGGAAGCCTGGGTGGTTACGGCGGCTGACAAGTACTGTTCCCTGATGGAGACGGTAGGGCTTCATAAAGGACATGGCGCGAAAGCATCTTAAGATATGGGCAAAAAGGCCGGAACTATTTTATTATATTTAGGATTAGAGTGTCAAAAGGTGCATTTTATAAGTTGTGAGGGCAAATTGCATAAAATGTTCCCTTGTGTCCGTCTGCGTCATATGGATTTTCTAAAATATTCCGGGAAATTACGTAACCACCCTCTATTCGCCATTCAGGCGAACATCGGGCCTTTCGGGGCGTCCATGCCCCGAAATTACTGGAAACTAAACGGAATATTAAGAAAATCACATATTCCTGCGAAGGACAACTTCGTGAACATTTTATACAATCTGTCAGTGAAATTTTATGATGGCACCTTTTGACACCCTAATCATTTAGGAAATAAACTTCTTTAAAACGGGCGTATAGACGCAGTGTGATTTAAGGGATGATGAAGAGAGAAGATAGAAAACTGCAAGACACCGGAATTAGGGAAACCATTCACGAAAATGCGGTGTATGAGAATGAAAATTCACGGGGACTCTATGCGGCGTTATCTGCTTATGGAGAAAGTGACTATTATCCTTACCATATGCCTGGCCATAAACGGAATGTTATGGCAGGGGAAATGGCACAGTACTATAAGATTGATATCACGGAGATTGACGGCTTCGATGACTTACATCATGCAGAAGGGGTTCTGTTGGAGGCACAGGAGCGCGCCAATCGTCTGTATGGGGCCGGGGAAACATATTACTTAGTCAATGGAAGTACCTGTGGCATATTGGCGGCGGTTATGGCGGTCACAGAGCGAGGAGATGAGCTGTTGATGGCGCGTAACTGCCATAAGTCTGTCTATCATGCTGCGATTATGCAGGAACTGCAGGTACATTATTATTATCCGCCGCTTCTCACAGAATATGGAATCTATGACGGTGCGGCGGCGACGGAGATTGGTTGTCTTTTGGAAAAATATCCGGACTGCAAGGCTGTGGTAGTCACTTCACCGACCTATGAGGGAATTGTGTCAGATGTGAGAGCCATTGCAGACGAGGTACATAGGCAGGGACGGATATTGATTGTCGATGAGGCGCACGGGGCCCACTTAGGACTTTCCGCGGAATTGCCGGAGGGCGCTGTCCTTGGCGGCGCGGATATTGTCATTCACAGTCTGCATAAGACACTGCCTGCCATGACGCAGACGGCCCTGCTGCATGTGCAGGGTGACAGGGTCAACCGCAGGATGCTTGGTAAGTACTTAAGAATGCTACAGACGAGCAGCCCGTCTTATGTGATGATGGCAAGCATGGATTGTTGCATCCGCTATTTAGAAAAGCATGGGACGGAACGTTTCGCATATATGAAACGGCAGTATGATTTGTTTTGTAAAAAGATGGAGAGCTGCCGTCATATTCAGATTGGCAAGATAGCTGATGCTGTAGGGAATGTGTACGGTAAAAATGAAATTCTAAAGACGGAAAAGACAGCTTGTCGGCGTGGATACCATATGGCAGGATGGGATATCGGGAAACTTGTTATTTTTGTGAAGGATGCTTTTTTAAGCGGTCAGCAGCTTTATGATATTCTGCGGGAGCAATATCATTTACAGATGGAGATGGCGGCAGGCAATTATGTTCTGGCAATTATGACGGTTATGGATACGAAAGAAGGTTGGCAGAGATTGGCTGACGCACTGACGGAGATTGATGGTAGGATAGAGGAAGAGGAGGCAGAAAGATGCCTCTGGCAGAGTAATACAGTTTGCTGTAATGGTGTGAGGGCACAGGTGAAGATGAAACCTTCCGTCGCTTTCCATAGAGCCTATGAAGAAATAAGACTTGAAAAGAGTGACGGAAGAATAGCGGCTGGTTTTATCAATCTGTATCCTCCGGGGATTCCGCTTCTTGTGCCGGGGGAAGTGATGAATACATCTATACTTTGTATCATCCGGGAGAGTATGCACATGGGGTTAAATGTGCAAGGCATAACACGGGAAGGGAATATAGAGGTAGTTGTGGAAGATAGGTGTCAAAACTAAGACATGGATGTCTGTTTTTCGTATTTTGTGTTATGTAGACAGCAATTATTCTGATTGAAGTATTTGAAATTCTTTTCAAAGTGTGGCATTATTAATATAGGAAGTAGTTATCGGAAAAAGGTATTTATCAATATGGGAAAAATCGTGTGCCTGATGGGAAGAAGTTCATCGGGAAAAGATACAATTTATAAAAAATTGTTGGCTCAGGACAAAGTCGGTTTAAAGACAATCATTCCGTATACGACCCGGCCTGTCAGGGCAGGTGAGAGGGATGGAGTGGAATACCACTTTACAGATGAGGCAGGTTTCCAGGAATTGCTCAGCAGAGGAAGTGTGATTGAGGCCAGAGCTTATCATACTTGCCTGGGATTGTGGAGATATTTTACGGTGGCGGACGACACGGTTAACCTGGCAGCTAATTCCTATATCATGATTGGCACGTTAGAAGCCTATGTGCATATGCAAAAGTTCTATGGAAAGGATAAAGTGCTTCCTGTAATGATTGAGCTTGATGACGGTGTGCGTTTGCAGAGGGCACTGGACAGGGAAAGGGCGGAGGATAATCCCCAATATGAAGAGATGTGCAGACGTTTTTTGGCTGACGCCGAGGACTTTTCTGAGGAGAGACTGAAAAAGACAGGGATTGCAAAGACATTCTACAATGGTGATTTGGATATGTGCCTGGAAGAAATCCTTTTGTATCTACAAGAAAACTTAGACTGAGTCGATATATAGTATATAGAAATATATGGCAGGGAGGTGACAAGAGATGGATATCAAAGTGAATCAAGTGCAGCAGGCGGTGCCGATGGAGCAAACGAGCCAGGCACATGAGACGGATGGCACATTTAAGTTCACTCTTGTCAGTAGGATAGAAGAACAGGATTTACAGAATGCCCTGGCGGGTATGATGGAAGAGATTACGAGGCAGGGAGATAAGCTCTCCAAGCATCGGGATATTAAAGACATGAAGAAATACCGTGCTCTGATTAAAGATTTCCTCAATGAAGTAGTCAACCGTTCCCATGCTTTTTCCAGGGAAAATTTTCTGGACAGGAAAGGACGACACAGGGTATACGGAATTATAAGGCTGATTGATGAGAATTTAGACCAACTTGCGCAGGAGCTTGTCAAAGATGAACAGGATAATCTGGCAATTTTGAGTAAGATTGGAGAAATTAGGGGGCTATTGTTAGATATTTTTACTTAAGGACAAGATTTTGTTTCAGATGGGTGGGGTTATAGATGGCTAAATTTACAGATATTATAGGACAAGAACAGCTCAAAGAGCATTTGCAGAACGCACTTTCTACGAACAAAGTGTCGCATGCATATATAATCAACGGGGAGAGAAGTTCAGGTAAGGAGTTTGTTGCCCGCGTTTTTGCCATGGCATTGCAGTGTGAGAAGAGGGGGACGGAGCCTTGTGGGGAGTGTCATTCCTGTAAACAGGCGCTTGGCAATAATCAACCTGATATCATATATGTGAGCCATGAGAAACCTAATACGATAGGTGTGGAGGATATCAGAAAACAGATAAACGGTGATATTGATATAAAGCCGTACAGCAGTCCGCGCAAGATTTACATTATGAACGAGGGTGAGAAGATGACTGTTCAGGCGCAGAATGCACTGCTAAAAACATTGGAAGAGCCGCCGGAATATGCGGTGCTTCTCATCCTGACCACCAATGTGGATGCGATGCTTCCCACTATCTTGAGCAGATGTGTGGTACTGAACATGAAGCCGGTAGCAGATGCCAAAGTCAAGAAATATCTCATGGAAGAACTTGGCGTGCCGGATTATAAGGCGAATATTTGTGTGGCGTTTGCCAGGGGGAATATCGGCAAGGCGAAGATGCTTGCAAACAGCGAAGAGTTTGAGAAAGTCAAGGAAGAAGCCGTCACACTGGTAAAGTATATTAAGGATATGGAAATCAATGAGATTGTGAAGGCAATCAAGAAGATTACGGAGTATAAATTTGACGTCAACGATTATCTGGATATTCTGTCTGCATGGTATCGCGATATACTGCTTTTTAAGGCGACGAAGGATGTGAACAGCCTGATTTTTAAAGAAGAGATACAGCAGATTATGCGGGTGTCGGACAGAAGCACATATGAGGGTATCGAAAATATCGTGAATGCTTTGCAGCAGGCTAAGAAACGGTTGGATGCCAATGTCAATTTTGAGCTGACGATGGAACTTTTGCTATTGACGGTCAAGGAGAATTGAAGATAGATATGATATAAATGGAGGTTAATAGATTATGGTGCGAGTGATAGGCGTGCGGTTTCGTACCGCCGGAAAGATATATTTTTTTGACCCGGGGAAATTGGATATTAAGAAGAATGACCATGTTATTGTGGAGACGGCGCGTGGGATTGAATACGGCACAGTAGTTGGGGACCCTAGGGAAGAAGAGGAGGAGAAGGTTGTACAGCCGTTGAAAGCTGTGTTGCGTGTGGCGACGCCCAAGGATGACGAGCAGGAGGCATCGAATAAGCAGCGGGAGAAGGAGGCTTTTAAGATTTGCCTTGAGAAAATCAGGAAACATAATCTCCAGATGAAGCTAATTGATGCGGAGTATACATTTGACAACAATAAGGTGTTGTTTTACTTTACGGCAGACGGGCGCATTGATTTTAGAGAGCTAGTAAAGGATTTGGCGTCGGTGTTCAAGACGAGAATCGAACTGCGGCAAATTGGTGTGAGAGATGAAACGAAAATCTTAGGCGGTATCGGTATCTGTGGCAGGCCCTTGTGCTGTCACACACATTTGTCTGAGTTTGCGCCTGTGTCCATTAAGATGGCGAAAGAGCAGAACTTATCTTTAAATCCTACTAAGATATCCGGCGTCTGTGGCAGGTTAATGTGCTGTTTAAAGAACGAAGAGGAAACTTACGAGGAACTGAACAGAAGGCTGCCCAATGTAGGGGACTATGTGACTACGGAAGATGGGCTGAAAGGTGAAGTGCACAGCGTCAACGTGCTTCGTCAGTTGGTTAAGGTAATCGTAAATATAGACGACGAGAAAGAGATACAGGAATACAAGGTGGAGCAGCTTCGTTTTAGGAGGAAGCATAACAAGAACCGGAAAGTAGACGTCAATGAGGCGGAGCTAAAAGAACTGGAGAAATTGGAGAAGCAGGATTCCGGGAAATCCAAGCTGGATGAAAACTAATGCAGGACAAGAACAGTGTTTCCCTAAAAGAAAATGAGAGAATCGACGATTTGGAGCGCAACGGATACCGTATTATCCAGGATACCGGGCGCTTCTGTTTTGGCATGGACGCAGTGCTTTTGTCAGGGTTTGCCCGTGTGAAAGACGGAGCGGAAGTGCTTGACTTGGGGACAGGCACGGGAATCATTCCTATTCTTTTGGAGGCTAAGACAGGTGCGGCACACCTGACCGGTCTGGAGATACAAGAAGACAGTTCGGACATGGCAAGACGAAGTGTATTCTTAAACGGCTTACAGGATAAGATTGATATAGTGACGGGGGATATCAAAGAAGCAGGGAATTTATTTGGCGCTGCTTCTTTTGACGTTATCACCTGTAATCCGCCGTATATGACAAGACAGCATGGGCTTACGAACCCTAGCGACGCCAAGGCTGTGGCAAGGCACGAAATACTTTGTACATTGGAAGATGTGGTGGCACAGACGGCGAAACTGCTAAAGCCCGGCGGGAATTTCTATATGGTACACAGACCCTTCAGACTGGCGGAGATAATAACCTTGTTGTGTGCGCACAAGTTGGAGCCAAAACGAATGCAGTTGGTCTATCCCTATGTAGACAAGGAGCCTAATATGGTGTTGCTTGAGGCGAACAGGGGAGGAAGGCCACAGATGAGGGTGGAAAAACCGTTGATAGTATATAAGGAACCGGGCGTTTATATGCCGGAAATCTATGATATTTATGGGTACTAAAGTAACGAAAGAAGAAAGGGCGGAAGCATGATGTCTCATTGGGGAGAAAGAATACGGACAATACGCAAAAAGTTAAGGCTTATTTGCGGAGCAAATTTGCTTTTTTGGACGATGATTGTATGCTGTGGTTGCGGCAGTGTAGGTGAGGCGGTTATGGCGGAAGCTTCAAACCAGTCTGGTGTAGCACTAGAAAGCTTGTCGGGAAACGATGCGCAAGCAGGCGGGCTTGTGGACAACATTTTATCAGAGGACGCAGATGCGGCACCGACGGACGGTTTGGATAAAGTAGAAGCCAAGCCGGAGAGTGGAGAAGATGCGGCGGACAAAGAGAATGTATCAGGCAACGACATTGGACAGCAAGAGGATGCGCAGGATATTACTGAGTCCGCAGATACAGAGGAAGAAGCGGATACCAGGAGAGAGCCTGTCAAAGTCAAAGGCATCTATGTGAGCGGTCCGGTAGCCGGCATTGGCAAGATGGATGATTTGATTGCCCTGGTAGACGAGACAGAGTTAAATGCCATGGTCATTGATATCAAGAACGACGAGGGTAAGGTGACCTATGAGATGCAGTCGGAACAGGTCATGGAAATTGGAGCCGGGGTCGGGTATATAGCGGATATAAACGAGCTTGTGGCTAAGTGTAGAGAAAAAGAGATATATCTGATTGCGAGAATCGTGGCATTTCGGGACCCTTATCTGGCTGAACAGAAGCCGGAATGGGCGGTACATACAAAGGACGGCGAAGTTTTCCGGGATAAAAACGGACTGGCATGGGTCAATCCGTATGAACAGGGGGTATGGGATTACCTGGCGGAAATTGCATCTTATGCCGCAGAAGTGGGTTTCGATGAGATACAATTTGATTACATACGCTTTTCTACGGATGTCCGGGAAGAAGAGGTGGACTATGGGAAGGAGGCGGAAAAGACCGATAAGATTGGGATTATCACACAGTTTACGGAGTACATGTATGAGAAACTGAGCCCCTTGGGAGTGTATGTGGCAGCGGATGTATTCGGCACGGTGATTGACAATGAAATTGACCAGAAAATTGTTGGGCAGGACTATGTAGAGATGGCGGGGTGCCTGGACTATATATGTCCTATGGTATATCCGTCCCATTACCATAATGGCGCCTATGGGATTTCCGTGCCGGATGCGGAGCCATACCGCACAATCTATGCGGCGTCATCGGCATCGGTACGTCAATTGCAGGAGGTAGCGGAGACAGACCGGGCAGGGGTGCGGATGTGGCTGCAAGGATTTACGGCAAGTTGGGTACCGGGACATATCAGCTATGGAGCACAGCAGCTTCGGGAACAGATTAAAGGCGCATACAATGCCGGATATGAGGAATGGATTGTGTGGAATGCGGCCGTTAATTATAAGCGAACTTCTTTTCTGACGGAGGAAGAAGCAGAGGCTGAGAGAGCACGGTGGGAAGAGGAGAAGGAGAAAGCGGTTCAAGGGGAAGCTCCTGTGCCGCAGACGGAAGAAAAGCAGCCTGAGGGACAGGATAATACCCAACCGGAAACGGTCAGTGGGAACGGATAACGGAGAAGTGAGGGATTTTTATGTCAGGAATGTTATACTTGTGCGCGACGCCTATCGGCAATCTGGGCGATATGACATCACGGGTAGTGGAAACGCTAGGCAGTGTGGATATCATTGCGGCGGAGGATACGCGCAACAGTATTAAATTGCTCAATCATTTTCAGATAAAGACTTCTATGACCAGTTACCATGAATATAATAAAGTAGAAAAAGCAGACTACCTTGTGGAGCAGATGCGTCAGGGTAAAAATGTGGCCTTGATTACCGATGCGGGCACGCCGGGAATTTCCGACCCAGGGGAAGTGCTGGTGGCAAAATGCCATGAGGCAGGTGTTACAGTGACTTCGCTTCCGGGAGCGGCGGCATGCATTACGGCGCTCACCCTGTCGGGACTTAGCACAAGGAGGTTTTGCTTCGAGGCTTTTCTTCCTTCGGATAAGAAAGAAAAAGCACAGATACTGAGTGAACTGAAAGAAGAATCACGGACGATTATCCTCTACGAAGCGCCTCATCATTTGGTGCGGACGTTAAAAGAATTGTTGGATGCGCTTGGAGAGCGCAGGCTGACGCTGTGCAGGGAACTGACGAAGAAGTTTGAGACGGTAGTGCCTACGACGATAGAGGGTGCGCTTGCCATGTATGAGCATGAGGAGCCACGGGGGGAGTATGTATTAGTCTTGGAAGGAAAGGGACTGGAACGGAAACGAGAAGAACGTCAGGCGGCATGGCAGAGCATGGGGATTGAAGAGCATATGAAACACTATGAGAAAGAGGGAATGGACGAAAAAAGCGCCATGAAACAAGTCGCAAAGGACAGAGGTGTACCAAAAAGAGAGATTTATAAATATTTATTGTCAAAGTGAATTGACAAAACACAGAAAAACCGTAAAATTAAGATTGACAAATAGAGGGACAGATAATATACTTTGAATGTCAAACTATTTTATCTAATGGTGAAAAGGAGAACAGGAAAATGTTAGAAAGAGTTATCGAGATTATTCAGGAGCAGTTAAATTTGGAAGGTGTAGAGATTACGGAAGAGTCCTCTTTCAAGGATGATTTGGGTGCGGATTCTTTAGATTTATTCGAGCTTGTTATGGCTTTTGAAGAGGAATACGGTGTAGAGATTCCTTCCGAAGATTTGGAGCAGATTACGACAGTGGGCGCTGTTATTGAGTATATGAAGAGCAAAGGCGTGGAAGCGTAAGAAGATTTATCAGGCGCGGCATGACAATGCGGCGTTCACGGTGCTGCCTGGAAGCTTTGGAATAAGGCAGTGTGGCAGTATCTATAGGGAAATGCACAGGCAGTATGGCTTGCGCGTATTAGGGTAGAGGTTATAGGATGAAAACAAAAATTACAGAACTTCTGGGGATTGAGTATCCGATTATCCAGGGCGGTATGGCATGGGTAGCTGAATACCACCTTGCGGCAGCCGTTTCAGAAGCGGGGGGCCTGGGGATTATCGGGGCAGGCGGTGCACCGGCATCTTTTGTCAGGGAACAGATTCAGAAGACGAAGGAGATGACTGACAAACCGTTCGGTGTGAATGTTATGCTAATGAATCCGGAAGCGGATGAGATTGCTAAAGTCATTGTAGAAGAAGGCGTTCAGGTAGTTACTACCGGAGCGGGCAATCCGGGAAAATATCTTGCTTCGTGGAAGGAAGCAGGTATTAAGGTGATTCCTGTTATTGCCAGCGTAGCGCTTGCCAAGATGATGGAGCGTGCCGGCGTAGACGCGGTGGTTGCCGAGGGTACGGAATCAGGCGGACATATCGGGGCGGCTACTACGATGACACTCGTTCCACAGGTGGTAGATGCAGTGAATATTCCGGTAATCGCGGCAGGCGGTATTGCGGATGGAAGAGGCTTTGCGGCGGCTATGATGTTAGGCGCAGATGCGGTGCAGATGGGAACCAGATTTGTGGTTGCCACAGAATCCATCGTACATGAGAATTATAAAAAGAAAATTCTGGCAGCGAAAGATATTGATTCGGAAGTGACAGGTATGACCCATGGACATCCGGTGCGCCAGATACGCAACAATATGACCAGAGAATATCTGAAATTAGAGAAGGCGGGGGCACCTTTTGAAGAGTTAGAACATTTGACATTGGGCGCTCTGCGTAAGGCGGTTGTAGAAGGTGATACCGTCAATGGCACACTGATGGCAGGGCAGATTGCAGGTATGGTCAAGAAAGAGCAGTCTTGTGCGGAAATGATTCAGGAGATTATGGCGCAGGCGGAAGCTCTGTTGAAATGAAAATAATTGTAAGATAATATATTTGAAGTTTTTAGGAGCGCAAGCTCGGATGCTTGCGCTTTTCTTAAAAATAAATACTTTGAAATTCAAACTATCATTTATGCACATGAAAAGGATTGATTTTTAGAAAGGGTGGGATTATGGGAAAAACAGCATTTATGTTTCCTGGCCAGGGGGCACAGTATGTAGGCATGGGAAAAGATTTCTATGAGCAGATTCCGGTCTGCAGGGAGATGTTCGAATTGGCAGGTAAAGCAAGTGGACTGGATGTTACAGCATTGTGCTTTGAGGAGAATGAGCAGATTCATATTACGGAGTATACACAGATTGCCATGCTGGCTGCGGAAGTGGCAATGTTAAAGGCGATAGAGGAAAAAGGCATTAAGCCTGATGTGACGGCAGGTTTAAGCCTGGGAGAGTACGGCGCTTTAACCGCCAGTGGGGTGATGAGCGCCGAGGATGTGTTTAAGGTAGTGCGTAAGAGGGGAATTTATATGCAGGAGGCAGTCCCCAACGGTGGCGCTATGGTGGCGGTACTTGGACTGGATACGGAAGTGATTGAGAAGGTCTGTGAGGAGACGCCAGGAATGGTGACCATTGCGAACTATAACTGTCCCGGACAGATTGTAATCACAGGAGAGGAAGGAGCGGCGCAGGCAGCAGTGGAGAAGCTGACGGCGGCGGGTGCGAAAAGATGCGTACCGTTGAAGGTAAGCGGGCCTTTCCACTCTCCACTGTTGACAGGCGCAGGGGAAAAGCTGGCAAAGGAATTGGAGAATGTGGAGATTAACGATATCCGGATTCCTTACATTGCCAACGTGACGGCGGATTATGTAAAGGATAAGTCTGAGGTGAAGAATCTTTTGGAGAAACAGGTATCTTCTTCCGTGAGATGGCAGCAGAGCATCGAGCGTATGATTGCCGACGGTGTGGATACATTCGTGGAAATTGGGCCGGGTAAAACACTTTCAGGATTCATGCGCAAGATAAATAAAGGCATGAAAGTCATGAACGTAGAGAAAGTGGAAGACTTGGATAAATTATAAACAATTAGCGGATACACATCTGAGAGTTCTAAGCGGTTGTTTTTGCAGGACAGATACCGGAGAAGTAGAAGAGATATTTCAGGCGTGTTTTGTCTCGGAAATGGAGGAAGATTATGTTATCAGGGAAAGTGGCGCTTGTGACAGGCGGAGGACGCGGTATCGGCCGTGAAATCGCGTTGACATTGGCGCAGTACGGTGCGGATGTGATTGTCAATTACAATGGCTCCAAAGAGAAAGCGCAAGAGGTAGTAAACGAGATTGAGAAGATGGGAAAAAAGGCGGTAGCCGTGCAGTGCAGTGTGTCGGACTACGAGGCATGCGGCAAGATGATTACGGATATGATAGCAGCCTTTGGGCATATAGATATTCTGATAAACAATGCGGGTATCACGAAGGACAACCTTGTGATTAAGATGACGGAGGAAGATTTCGATGCCGTGATAGACACCAACCTGAAGGGGACTTTTAATACAATGAAGCATATGTACCGTCCCTTTATCAAGCAAAAATCAGGCAGGATTATTAATCTGTCTTCCGTGTCCGGCGTGTTGGGCAATGCAGGACAGGCAAATTATGCTGCATCCAAGGCAGGCGTAATCGGTTTGACAAAGTCTATGGCCCGTGAACTGGCTAGCAGGAATATCACGGTTAATGCGGTGGCGCCGGGCTATATTGATACGGATATGACTCAGGCCATGACAGATACGGCCAAGGAGGCAACATTGGCGCAGATTCCGCTTAAGCGTGTGGGCACGCCGAAGGATGTGGCGGAGACGGTGGCATTTCTTGCCAGCGACAGGGCATCCTATATTACAGGACAGGTTATCTCTGTGGACGGCGGAATGGCTATATAAGGAAATATACAGAATAATCAGCAGATTAGAAAAGGAGCAAAGTGAGCGGTATGAGCAGACGAGTTGTAGTAACAGGCATGGGTGCAATAACACCTATTGGTTTGAGCGTGGATGAATTTTGGGCAGGGGTCAAGGAAGGAAAACTTGGTTTCGCCCCGATTACCAAATTTGATGCCGCTGATTTCAAATGTAAACTGGCCGCGGAAGTCAAGGGCTTCGAGGGCAAAAATTACATGGATTTCAAGGCGGCTAAACGGATGGAGCCTTTTTCCCAATATGCGGTAGCGGCAGCGAAAGAGGCGCTTGAGGATGCAGGTCTTGATATGGAGAAAGAAGACCCTTACCGTGTGGGTGTTGCGGTAGGTTCGGGTACGGGTTCTTTGCAGGCTATGGAGCGTTCCCACAGTAGAATGTTAGAGAAGGGCCCTTCCAGAATCGAGCCTCTTTTCGTGCCATTGACGATTTCTAATATGGCGGCGGGAAACGTTTCTATTCAGTTTGGGTTAAAAGGTAAGAGTATTAACGTTGTGACGGCATGTGCAACAGGTACTAATTCTATTGGAGAAGCTTTCCGTGCCATCCAGTATGGCGACGCCGAAGTGATGGTTGCCGGCGGTACGGAGGGAAGTGTGTGCCCTATCGGTATTGGCGGATTCTCTGCATTGACGGCGCTTTCCACATGTGAAGACCCGGCCAGATGTTCCATTCCTTTTGACAAAGAAAGAAGCGGCTTTGTTATGGGCGAGGGTGCGGCCGTTGTGGTATTAGAAGAATTGGAACATGCAAAAGCAAGAGGCGCAAAGATTTATGCGGAAGTGGCAGGCTACGGATGTACATCGGATGCGTACCATATCACATCTCCTGCGGAGGATGGCGCAGGTGCGGCTAAGGCGATGGAATATGCGGTGGCGGATGCAGGGATTGCAAAAGAAGACGTCACATATATTAATGCCCATGGTACGGCGACGCATCATAATGACCTTTTTGAGACAAGAGCCATCAAGTTGCTGTTCGGTGAACATGCCAAGGATATTAAAATTAATTCCACCAAATCTATGGTAGGACACCTTCTGGGAGCGGCAGGCGCCATTGAGTTTGTGACCTGTGTGAAAGAATTAGAAGAAGGTTATATCCATCGTACGGTAGGTTATCAAGTGCCTGACGAGGAGTGCGATTTGAACTATTGCAAAGAAGCTTATGAGGAAGACTTTGAGTATGCATTGTCCAATTCCCTTGGTTTTGGAGGGCACAATGCAAGTTTGTTGGTAAAGAAGTATCATGCATAGGGAAAGAGCCTGTATATTTCAGGTTTATGAAATGAAGTTGGTATTTGGATATTATAAAAGTCGGACAGATGCCGGAATGAAAAATAACATCTTTGCTTTACGGATGTATTTATCTGGTTTGCTGTCCATGGAAGTATAAAGGAGGAGATGCGGGTATGTCGCTTATGACAGCAAAAGAGATTATGGAGATTATTCCCCACAGACAGCCGTTTATGTTGATTGATACGATTGAGGAATTAGAAGAAGGCAAGCGTGTGGTGGCGAAAAAGTGCGTATCTTACAACGAACCTTTTTTTGCAGGGCATTTTCCGCAGGAACCGGTAATGCCTGGGGTTCTGATTGTGGAGGCCTTGGCGCAGACAGGCGCAGTTGCAATTTTGAGCCAGCCGGAGTTTAAAGGCAAGACGGCATATTTTGCGGCAATCAACAGTGCAAAATTTAAAGGCAAGGTGGTGCCGGGGGACGTGCTCACTCTGGAGACAGAAATTATTAAGATAAAGGGGCCTATTGGCGTAGGCGCTGCAAAAGCTTATGTGGACGGTAAACTGGTGACACAGGCGGAATTAACCTTTGCCATTGGTGAGGCGTAGGCCAATTTGAGTCAGAGCCGGAGTATGCCTTGAATGTAGATAAGGTAGCGGCAGTATTGCAAGCGGGCTTGCAATACGCATGGGGATTAGTGTAAAAGGAGAACTTGCATGGTGGAAATAAAACCTCTTATCATAGGGAACCTGACAGCGAAAGTACCTGTTATACAAGGAGGCATGGGCGTAGGCGTGAGTCTCTCTTCTCTGGCCGGAGCGGTGGCGTCTGAGGGTGGTATCGGCGTTATCTCCACGGCACAGATAGGTTACAGGGAAGCGGATTTTGATGATGACCCTATCGGCGCGAACATGCGCGCTATCAAAAGCGAGATTCGCAAGGCACGTCAGATTGCAAAAGAAGGTATTCTGGGAGTCAATATTATGGTTGCCACCAGAAAATACGAAGAATATGTCAAAGCGGCCGTAGATGCAGGAATCGACTTGATTATATCCGGCGCCGGACTGCCTATGGAGCTGCCGAAACTGGTAGGAGCGGCCAAGACAAAGCTTGCACCGATTGTGTCCAGTGTGAAATCCGCGCAGGTTATCATGCGTTATTGGTGGAAAAAATATCAAAGGCTACCTGATGCTGTGGTTATTGAAGGGCCGTTGGCAGGTGGACATTTGGGTTTTCATAAAGGCCAGCTTGATGACATTGACGGATTGAACTATGACCAGGAAGTAAAGGCGATTATTGAACAGGTGAACGGGATGGCCATGGAGCATGAGAGCCATATTCCGGTTATTATGGCGGGCGGCGTATATACCCGAACGGATATGGAGCATTATCTGGAAATGGGAGCCTCCGGTGTCCAGATGGCAACCCGGTTCGTGACCACTTATGAGTGTGATGCGGATGAAGCTTATAAACAGAGCTATATTGATGCGAAGAAGGAAGATATTGTCATTGTGCAAAGTCCGGTAGGAATGCCCGGCAGGGCGATTCTGAACCCTTTTATGAGACGGGCGAAAGAAGGACAGGTGCCCCATGGAAAATGCCATCTTTGTATCAGCACATGCAAGCCGGCAGAGACACCGTACTGTATTACGGATGCATTGGTCAATGCAGTAAAAGGTAAGATTGAAGATGCCTTATTATTTTGCGGGGCGAATGCTTACCGGGCCACAAAACTAGAGCATGTGAAGGATATTATGGACGAGTTTCGCCCATAAAAGACACAAATGTATCAGTCATTATTGGCGCTGCCAACGGCAGAACATAAGAAAGTGTAGTGAGGAATCGATTGAAAATTTAAATTTTCAATTGTGGGATTTGCGCAATAAAGCAGCGCAGAAATAAGGAAAAAGTATGGGAATGAAAATTATAGGAACGGGGAGCTGTCTGCCCCAGACGGTTGTGACAAATGATGATTTGTCGAAAATTATGGATACCTCTGACGAGTGGATTAGTAGTCGTACAGGTATCAGAGAACGGCATTTGGTGAAAGAGGAGACAACTACAAGCATGTCCGTGGAGGCGGCAAGACGGGCCATGGAGAATGCAGGGGTTACGGCACAGGAAATTGACCTGATTATTGTGGGGACATTATCCGCCGACCATGTGACGCCGGCATGTGCCTGTGAGGTACAGGCCGCAATCGGGGCTCAGGATGCAGTCGCCTTTGATATCAATGCGGCATGTTCAGGATTTATGTTTGCTTTGAATATTGCACATGCTTATTTACAGATGGGCGTGTATAAGACTGTGCTGATTCTTGGAGCAGAGACGTTGTCCAAAATTATGGATTGGAATGATAGAAGTACTTGTGTGCTTTTCGGAGACGGCGCAGGTGCGGTTGTGGTGTGTGCGGATGAAAGAGACAGGATGCTTGCCTATGACCAAGGCTCAGACGGTGTCAGGGGAAGCGTTCTGGCGTGCAAGAACCGTACAAATAATAATCCTCTTGTACAGACCGGTGTTGAGCCGGAGTATGTGCATATGGATGGACAGGAAGTATATAAATTTGCGGTGACAGCTGTTCCGGCCTCCTTGTCAAAAACAATTAAAGCGGCAGGGCTTTCGGTGGAGGATATTGATTATTTCGCGCTCCATCAGGCGAATATCAGAATCATACAGTCTGTCGCAAAGAGACTGAAAGTGTCGGAAGACAAGTTTCCAATCAGTCTTGACCATTGCGGGAACATCTCTGCGGCAAGCGTGCCGATTTTGTTAGATGAGATAAACCGCAAGGGATTGTTAAAACCCGGGATGAAAATTGCGCTTTCAGGCTTTGGAGGTGGGCTTACATGGGCTTCCGCGGTGATTGAGTGGTGATTGAGGAATATGCCTACATGATGATAAATAGTGGGTGCACCGGGTTTGCTGCATACAATAAAACGGATTCATAATCATAGATACAATTTCATATTATGACAATAAGAATAGTCAAGGACAGAGTCGTTGTGGATAGGAACATAAATTTATTTTACAGCGGCTCTTTTTTGTGTTTATGTTAAATTATATTTGGGCGTGTATGATTTTAATTGGGGTAATATATGGAGCCATGACAGGCAGAATGGAGGATGTCACCAACGCAGCGCTGGATTCTGCGGGGGATGCGGTGTCACTGTGTATTACAATGATTGGTGTGATGGCGCTGTGGGTCGGTCTGATGGAGATTGCGCAGAAATCCGGGTTGATTGCCAAGATGACCAGGGGAATACAGCCTTTTATCAGTTTTCTGTTTCCAAGGATTCCCAAAGGGCATCCTGCCAGGGAATATATTTCTACCAATTTGATTGCCAATGTACTTGGGCTTGGTTGGGCGTGTACGCCGGCAGGGCTTAAGGCGATGGAGGCGTTGGCGAAGCTGGAGGCGGAGCGGGGGAATCCGGGGTATTTGTCTGCGGATAGGGTTGCAGGAAGCCATAGCAAGGAGAGGGCAGTGGGATATGGCAGAGGAAGCATCGCCGATGGTTTGGAAGGCACGGGTGAAAAGAAGGGGAAACGGGAGCGGGTTGCAAGCAATGAGATGTGTACGTTTTTGATTTTGAATATTTCTTCCTTGCAGTTGATACCGGTGAATATGATTGCTTACCGGCAGCAATACGGGAGCGTGAATCCGGCGGGAATTATCGGGCCGGCGATTGTGGCGACGTTTGTGAGTACGGCAGTGGCGGTGGTGTATTGTAAGGTGAAGGATAGAAAGCGGAGGGCGTAACGCTCTCCGTTTTTGCCAATTTTGTATACCCAAAGACTTTTTATAATGATTTATCGTATACAAAATTTTTGGAACAGGGTATAATACAAACAGAAAACAGATTATAAATTGGTTGGGGGCTGGACTAATGGCAATTAAAATGATTGAAATTTTAAATGTAATGGTATTTAAGCGTCATTTGAGAAAGAATAATGCCGCATTTAAGTCTATAGAAGAAGGGGATTCATTTAATGATGGATTTAAGATAGAATTTTGTGATGGGATAAATGTTCTGATTGGTGAAAATGGAGTTGGAAAGACAACCATTCTGAAAATGATTTATGCCGCAACGCAATGGTCAATTAAGCAGACGGATCAGGGAAAAACAAAAAGACTAATACAATTTTTTTCAAACAGCCTAAAAGATAGCGATGCTTTAAAAAATGCAGAAAATAAAGAAGATTATTGTTATTATAAAGTATCAGACGGAACGCATAGTTTTGAAGACAGTCTTTCCCATAAAGGTATATTTAATTACGATCAATGGTTGGGATTAGATATACAATCTGTCTTTATCCCTACAACAGAAATGCTGTCACATGCAAAGGGATTTCTGGCTATGAATCAGAAATATAATATGCCATTTGATGGAACGCAGATAGATATTATTGTAAATGCTTCTTTACCAGAGACGCGGGAAATCCCATTTGCCATGAGTAAAATCCTTGATAAACTAAGCGCTGTAATTGATGGGACTGTTATTTTGGAAAATGATTCTTTTTATGTATTAAAAAAAGACGGTCAGAAAGTTGATTTTTCATTAGAGGCAGAAGGATTGCGTAAATTAGGTCTACTTTGGAAATTAATACGGAATGGTCTTTTGGAAAAAGGCTCAATCCTTTTGTGGGATGAACCGGAAGCGAATTTAAATCCAGAATTATATCCCCTTGTCGCAGAGATTTTGTTGGAATTACAGAAAAATGGGGTTCAGATTTTTTTGGCAACACATAGTTATAATTTTGCAAAATACCTGGAAATCCGCCGTACGAATAACGAGCAGGTGATGTTTCATAATCTTTATAGAAGCCGCAATTTATTTTCGAATGAAATGCAAAAGATATTCCCCGGGATGGATGATAACAGTGAAGCAATATATAGTCAATCAGCGGATAAAATGGACAAGATTAAATATAATCACATTATGGACGCAGATAACAAATTGCTTGATGAAGTATATGAACTATGAGGAAATGGCAGTGAAAAACTTATTTATAGAAGAAAATGGTGCATACAGTATTGATTGTAAAGCTGCTGTATGGGCAACGGATAAAATACATGAAGACTATCACAATGCAGGAATACACATTAATGATGTGGATTTTTTGATTGAAAATTCTACGCATATTCTCATGGTAGAATATAAGAATGCATGTCTTGCAAGTGCAAAGAATCCTGAAGCATTTCATCCAATGGAAGATAAGAAAATATCAATCATAACACGTAAGTTTTATGATTCCTTGCATTATTTGAGATTATTGGATAAAACCAAACCGGTTTGGTATATATATATTCTCGAATATCCAAATGGAGATGTAACTACCAGAAAAAGACTGCGAAACAGATTAAAAATGGAACTGCCTTTTTCTCTGCAGAAGAATATTGGAAATGGAAAAAGATTGATAGATAGGGTAGATGTTCTTTCCATAGATGAATGGAATGCTGATAGTCAGTGTGGAAATTTTCCGGTTAAACGAGTATTAGAATAGGCTCATTAATATGGAAAAAATTAGACATTTCCTTAAATTAACGAATAAGTTCAAGAAAATATTTGAAAAGTTCATGTCACTAACTTGACACAAGGGGGCTTAAAAGCGATGGAGGAGTTGGCGAAGCTGGAGGCGGAGCGGGGGAATCCGGTGTATCTTGCGGGGGATGGTAGGAAAGGGCAGGGAAGTAGCAAGGGAAGCGGAAAAAACGGAAAAGAATTGTTTGACGTGACGCCAGAACTTGCCAGACAGCGGGTTGCCAGCAGGGAGATGTGTACGTTTTTGATACTTAATATTTCATCGTTACAGCTTATTCCGGTGAATATGATTGCCTACAGGCAACAGTACGGTAGTGTGAATCCGGCAGGGATTATTGCCCCGGCGATTGTGGCGACGTTTGTGAGTACGCTGACGGCGGTGGTGTATTGTAAGGTGAAGGATAGGAAGCGGAGAATATAGAGGTTTCTGCCTTAAAAGATTGTATAGTAGAAATTTGTTCACAAAATACAATTTTTAGCGCATTTAAAGTAGAAAAAGAAATGCTTGTTATAGGTATAAATCAGAATTGTGTCGGCATGTTGGAGGAATGATTACAGCTTTCAAAACTTCAGAATATTTTAGTTGAAGTAATTTCTTTTGACTAGATGTGTACCCTTTTGATACTTAATATTCATCGTTATAGTTGAGTGATGTGAATATGATTGCTTACAGGAACAGTATGACAGTGTGAATCCGGTGGAAATATATTGCGTCGGCGACTTCAGTGACATTTCTGAGTACGATGGTAAAGATGGTGTATTGTATAGCTAAGGATATAGGGCAGAAAATGTGAAAACTCTTCGTCTATAGATAGAGCTATTAATTAAATGTTTTATTGGAAATTAAATATTAGTAAATAAAAGAAATATTAAAATATATGTCCAATAAAACTAAAAAATATTGATTAATAAAATTGTTGATTGGTATAAAAAATTAGATATAATGGAGTAAAATAACGGAAAAGAGAAGTGTTATGGATTACCAGAAAATTTTTGATGACTTTATAGCGGAGTATCCGGCTTATAAGAGTGACGTCATAAATTTTACAGAGTATTTGGAAACACACTGAAAAAAATTTTAGCAGGCGAACCGCTCCGTATTTTACTTAAAGACATACATGTTGAATTTATATTACAAAACTTGATTTACAATGCGGAAGAAATAAAGAGATATAAGAGTAGAACAAAGGCAAGGCGCTATGCCACAGTAATAGGATTGTTTTTCATCTACATACGAAAAACTACAGATATTGCAAATCCTGAATTATATGATGCAATTACCTTTAACCGTCTGCGGGAAAATTCATATATGAAATAGATAATGTTTTTAAATAAAAATAACAAGAGAATACTTTTTAGGAAAAGAGATGGAATATTACTACCATACATTAAAATAATAATTTTGGATGTAAATTGTCGGCCACATAATTTTTTTCCAATTTCAGATATCATTGTAGCACCTAGCAGCCAAAGGGAATATGTTGCGGATAGTGTTAAATATTTTTTGGAAAAGTCAGGTTATGAATATCTTGTTGATAAGGTCAGAATATCAGAAATCCCATATAGAAATTAACATGGGAGCATTTATTTGTAATTTGTGAAACATATGGCTATACTGAAGGAAAAGGGAAGGAGTTTATCATATGGAAATAATTAAAAATAAGTTCGCATTAGAAGATTTATATATTGGTATGGAAATAATAGACAAAGAACAATTGAGCAGCATATATGATACATGGATTATGCTTGTCAAAGATAGTGATTCAGATGTATATACGGTAGGGTTCATAGGCAAGGAAACCAATGCAGAATCGGATAAGCTGTTTACGCGAGGCAATGTGGTTTGTCCTGTATACAATGACAGTATGGAACTGGAGGGAGATATTTATTATGAAGAATAAATACATCCTGCTTGAAATGAATCGGCGGAATGAAATAAGGGCTGATGTAAATGTGGCAATAAAAAGCATGGAACTTACCGAAATTGAGAATTTGAATGTCAAAATAGATACAGGATGTCCTTATACATCAATACCAATTCTAAGGTTTGGTATATCAAGTGCCAAGGCACAACAAATGAAACAAAGGGACTGCGATGATGATAGAATAAGAAAAGAAATTTCATTTGGTGTTAATGATTCAAAGGAAAAACGGGATACGGATAAAGAAAAATTTAAGACTGGAAAGTATATGGAGCTGAAATCTATAACTTTTCGGCATAGGAATTTTGAGATTAACTTTGGAGGAGTTTGTATTAACAAAGACTTTGTTAAAGTCAGCTATGACCGCACAGGTAATATTCTTATTGGAATGGATGTTTTGTCCCAGATGGATATACATATAGGGAAAAGTAAGATTCTTGGAAAAACGGTTTTTATTGCATGTCCATATGAAAGTATGAATCAGGAATATCTTGAGGCTTTAAGCCAACATTTCGATATATAGTCACAATTTGTAGTTATTTGAAAAAAGTTGAAATATTTTTTAGCCCTAACTTGACACCAGCTTACAGGCAACAGTACGGCAGTGTGAATCCGGCAGGGATTATTGCCCCGGCGATTGTGGCGACGTTTGTGAGTACGTTGACGGCGGTGGTGTATTGTAAGGTGAAGGATAGGAAGCGGAGAATATGATATTTTCCGCTTTACTTAATTGATAAAGGAGCGTTATAAAGCAAATTTTTTGTGAGAAAATAAAAAAGTTTAGTTCTGAGTTAAGCAGAAAAAAGGGATTAACGAAAGCAAATTTTTTGTAGACATATACAAAGTTAGCTGATACTATATAAACAAGTGCGTATAAAAAAGACAATATATTTTGTGTATGGTGATACAAAATTATGAGTATTGTATTTTTAGGGCTTGGCGTTTTTGGTATCGGTATGATTGCGATTGCATCGTTTCTTTTGCTGAGAGGGGACGGCTCTAGGGAACAGAAATTAATGCAGTATTTTTTGATGGGTTCTTTGATACAGAATGCCGGATATCTGTTAGAATTGACGGCGCCTACGGTGGAGGCAGCTTTGGTGGCTGTCAAAGTGCAGTATATGGGTTCGCTGTCAGTTCCAATCAGCTATTGCTATTTTATGTTCAGTTACTGTTATGAGAAAGCGCCTTCCAAATTATTAAAGTTTCTCAAGATAGTCGATGTCTTAGTTCTGGGACTTGTTTTTACCTGTGATTTACATACTTTTTATTATAGCCGGATAGACTGGCTGTACACTCCGGAAGGACATGGATATTTGAGTCTGGAATACGGGCCGGGTTATTGGGTTTTTATGTTGTGCAGTATGATTATACCCTATGCGCTTTCCATGTATGCCCTGATTCGCGTGTGCATTAAAAAGCCGGATTATGCCGCGGACAGACAGTACAAATTGGTGCTTGGACTTTCCTTCCTGCCAGTGATAGTATTGTGTTCTTATGTCATGAAGTTAACGTTAGTGTATGACCCGACCCCGTTTGTACTAGGATTTGTTTTGTCCAGCGTGGTTATTTTAGTCTGGAGCAGAAAGGTTTATGATTTCAGCAGCCTGGCTTCGGGCAGTTTGCTTGACAGCATGAGCGATGGAGTCATTGCAATAGACAAACATGGCCGGATTGTCAGCTATAACCCTGCGGCGGCAGGCATTTTTCAGGATTTAAATATCCGTGCGGTGGGGAAACATATCGGAGAAGTGAAAGATTTTCCACAGTATGAGCTAGGCCAGGATGTAATCGGAGAATTTTGTCTAAACGGTAGTTTCTACCAGGGGCATGCGGAACAGGTTCTGGATAGGTATGGAGAGACAAAGGGATATGTTATCCTGATTCTCGATATGACAGAGACAAGGAATTATATAGAAGAAATTACACGTGTGCGGGAGCAGGCGGAACAGGCTAATATCGCCAAGAGTGCATTCCTTGCCAATATGTCCCATGAGATTCGGACACCGATGAATGCGATTGTGGGACTAAGCGATATCATTATGGAGGAAAGCAAAGGGCGCAAGGTGTATGAATATACTTGTGATATTAAAGCCTCGGCCCATAATCTTCTGGCGTTAATTAATGATATACTCGATTTGTCCAAGGTAGAAGCCGGGAAAATGGAATTGGTTCCGACCCAATACCATGTTAAGTCACTTGTCAAAGAAGTGCTGAACATGATGGACATTGTGGCTTCGCAGCACGGACTTATGTTGGAGAGTGAGTATGATATGTCAATCCCCTGTTGTTATTTAGGGGATGAGAGCAGAATCAAACAGATACTGATAAATCTTTTGAACAATGCTTTGAAGTTTACCAAAAAAGGGCATGTTAAAATTTC
This sequence comes from uncultured Lachnospiraceae bacterium, assembly GCA_910578645.1. GTDB lineage: Bacteria > Bacillota > Clostridia > Lachnospirales > Lachnospiraceae > UBA3282. The sequence continues at coordinate 91,445 of CAJTQI010000010.1, read as the reverse complement.
CGTTTCAGGTATGCAGGGAGAAACGGAAGATACGGAGTGTCTGATTTTCCGGGTGGAAGATACCGGATGTGGCATCCGGGAGGAAGACTTCGAGAGAATATTTGAGAATTTTAAGCAAATTGATTCCAAGAGAAACAGGAGTGCGGAAGGAACAGGGCTTGGGCTTTCCATTACGAGGCATTTAGCCGAATTAATGCAAGGTACGATTAAGGTGGAGAGTGTGTATGGCGAGGGCTCCACATTTATTGTGGAAATTCAGCAAAAGATTGCGGATGCCAGGCCCTTGTCCGAGGTTCCGGAGCCGGAAGCCAGAAAAGAGATGCCACTGGAGCCATTTACGGCAAAAGGCTGCAAGGTATTAGTGGTAGATGATAATTTAATTAACAGGAAAGTTGCCAGGTCATTTTTGCAGACGTATGGGTTAGAAATAATTGAGGCTGAAAGTGGAATGGAGGCAATAGAGCTTGTCCATAGGACACAGTTTGATATTATTTTTATGGACCACATGATGCCCATGATGGATGGTATAGAGGCGGTGCAGATTATTCGCAGGGATTGCGGAGAAAACGGCAGGCTTCCGGTAGTGATTGCGTTGACTGCCAATGCGATGGAAGGCGTCCGGGAGAATTTTCTTGCAAATGGCTTCCAGGATTTTATCACAAAGCCTATCGATAGAAGAGCTATGCATATGGCGCTTTTAAAATGGATACCGGAAGAAAACCGAGTGGCGGGCGGCTCGTGGATGGACAATTTGCAGGCGAATAATGACATATTCCAGAAGATTACGATTGAAGGAATCGACACGGATGAAATGGCCGTGCACTATTCAGGTAGTCTTGAAGAGTACAATGAACTTTTAGCCTTGTATTGTCTGGATGGGCAACGCAAGTTAAAAGTTTTACAGGAGCTTTGGGAAGAGCGGGATTACGAGGGATACGGTATAGAGGTGCATGCCTTAAAGAGTGCTTCCGCAAATGTAGGAGCGATGCGGGTTTCAAGCAGAGCGAAGGAACAGGAAAAGGCGGTGAACAGAGGAGACTTGACATTTGTTGACAGCCATGCATCTAAACTTTTGGCGGAATATGAAGAGCAGTTGGGGCATATTCAGGATTATCTGGAGAAAAACCGCAAAGAAGAGAGCATAAATGTAATAAAGAAAACGATAGAGAAGGCAGAATTATTACAGGAAATGGAGTCGGCTTTGGACAGTCTGGAAGATTTCCAAGCTAAGGAATGTGCCCATAAAATTGAAGGACTTTTGGAATGTCAGTTGGAAACCGACACAGAAGCAGCGCTTGAGAAAGTGAAAGAGCAGCTCAAGCTATATGAGGATGAGGCAGCAGAGCAGATGCTGCGTGAGCTGATAGAACGGATAAGATAGGGGGAAAAACAGGTGGCACACAAATATAAAATATTAGCTGTGGATGATAACAGCATCAGCTTAGCGACAATTGAGCAGATATTAAGAGACAAATATGAAGTGATTCCTCTGAATTCGGGCGTGCGTGCTTTGCAATATTTGAAGAAAAACCAGCCTGATTTGATTTTGTTAGATGTTCGGATGGCATCAAAGGATGGGGTTGAGACGTTGCGCGAAATCCGTGAAATGGAAAATGGTAAGGATATACCTGTGATTATGCTTACATCCCAGAATGATAAGCATACGGTCTTAGAAAGCCTTATGTTAGGAGCTGAAAATTATATTCTTAAACCCTTTGATATACAGGACTTACATGAACGAATTGAAAATGCCCTGAAAAAATTCTGATAGTTTTACCGTATAATGGTTTCATGGAGCCGGTGCTTTACCGGCTCTTTTTTGTATCATAGGAAAGTTCTATGAACTTCCCTATGATACAAAAATGCTCCGCAAGGATGCACACGCAAACGCAGGGGAAATTGTCGCTTGAAAGCGACGCGTTTGCGGGGCAGAATCCTGCAAAGCAGGATTCGTATTAGCTTTGTTAGAAATTTCCCGGTTCATTACAAGCCTGCGAATAATAAACCTAAATATGCGAAAAAAGTTCTCGGACGTAATTAGATAGATGAGATATAATGTATATTGCAAAAAATATTTAAGAAGAACGAAATACAGGAGGAACATATATGGGAAAATGGAAATTAACATTTGCCGTCGGAGTTGTGGCTCTTGGATGTATGGGATGTGGGGTTCAAGGGACAGAAAATGTTGAATCATCGGAGGACATTTCTGTAAGTGAGGGACAGGAAGAAGCCGGACAGGTGCAGGAGGAGGAAAACGGAAGCGAAGAAGCGGATAGCGGTGAGGTAGAAAGTGAACCCACGGAAAGCCAGGTGGAAGAGAAGAATGATAATTACAGTGACTTGGAGGAAAAGGGAGAGAGCGGTGAGATAGCAGTCTTTGCAGAAGAGATTCAGTCGGCGGTATCTAATAAGGATATGGAAGCGCTTGCCGACTTATGTGCCTATCCGATTGTAGTAAATGATGAAGTTGTCGAGAACAAAGATGCTTTTATGCAGTTCGCGGAGGACATTATTTTTACGGAGGAAAGATGCGCCGTGATTGAATCTGTGGATGTTTCGGCACTGGAGGAAACGATGGCAGGCGTAATCATGGGAGATGCCACACCGAATATTATATTTAAATCAGTGGATGGAAAGTTAGGAATCACAGCGATTAACTAATACGAATTGAATAGATTTGTGGATTTATAGAATCCATTCAAAACTATGGTGGGCAGGATACGGGATGAGAAGTATCCTGTCTGTTTATTTATTGGAACAATAAAAATTTTACGTGGAGGTTTCATAAATGGTTGAAAAAGAAATCAAAAATCATAGGATTGTTATTAAAAATATAGAAGATAACCAGACTATCGCTGATACAAAAGTTATTAGATATGACAGCGCAGTTAACTCTGTCATTATTTCAGCCCAAAGCATACTGGATAAAAAGTTTTATCAGGTATATGCTATCATTTTTGCAGAAAATTGTCTGTATAAATTCTATGGAACAATCAGGGGAGTCATGCGGGAAAACGAGATGGAAGTTCTTATCGGGAAGTGTGAGACGATGGAAGAACGCCAGGCGGTCCGGTATTCGATTGCTCTGGAAGGAAACATCGAAGGAGTTTACATTGATGATGAGAAGATTTTACTCCACAAAAGTATACCTATTGAAGTGATTGATATGAGTTCTAGCGGTATATTGCTGAAAGCGGAGGCGGGAGTTTTTACCATAGGTGAGATTTATTCTTTAATTGTTTACACAAACGCAGGCACGTTAAAAATGCAGTGTGAAATTGTAAGGATAAAAAGCAATGGGACATTGGTTGAAGAATATGGTTGTCGGATTGAGAAAGTCCAACGGGACTAGAGAAAGGAAGTGGATGAGATGGAAGATAAAAATTTGAGAAAGCTTCCCATAGATTATTTGTGGGATGGCCTGATATTGAATGACGATATTTATAACCATTCCGGGGAAGTGATGCTGCTTCCTAAAGGAGAGGTCGTCGTCAAGTCTAAGTTGGAAAAGCTGATTCAGTTTTATGGCGAAGAGAAATCGGTTATGGTGCATGAGAGTACTTATTTAGAGATTACCGCAGATGAGCGTGTACTTACTGAAATGAGTAGAGAGGAGATAGAGAAGCAGACAGGTTATGAAATGCTGCATCAAAATATAGGACTTCTTTTTCGTAATTCTAATACGCAGTTATGGCTGAACAAAGAGAAGATGGAATCGATAAGTCAGGAGATTGCAGATAAATTGACAGAATTAGATATTGTCACAATATTTGGATGTATGGACGACCCAAGGCCGCCGGAAGAGCAGTTGCAACGTCATTCCCTCAATGTAGCTTTCCTGAATGGAATACAGGCAAGATGGCTGGATATGGAACCGGAGGAAGTTAAAAAATTCATATTGGCCGGTCTTTTACATGATATAGGTATGACGATGATACCGGAAGAAATATTAAATGAACCCCATAAACTGACGGAAAACGAGACGGAAGTGATGCAGATGCATCCGATTTATTCGGATAGGCTTCTCATTAACCAATTTGATGATGAAATTCGAAGCGCTGCGAGACATCACCATGAAAAATTAGGCGGTAATGGATACCCGGATGGCATTGCAGAGGAAGATATTAGTTTGTATGCAAGAGTGACAGCGATTTCCGATATTTATGATACAGAAGTAGCGGCAATATGTAATAAAGGCTCCAAGCTGCCATTAGATGTTCTTAATATACTTTATCAGGAAGCATCCGGGGGATTGGATAAGAGGCTTGTTATGGACTTTATTAAGAATATGCGTTTAAAGTATACAGGCAGACATGTATTTATGTCTGACGGAAGGCGGGGCATCATACGATACATTCCCTTCAATGATACAGGGAGACCTGTTGTACAGCAAGGTGCCGAAATCAGGCAGACGGATGAAGGGTGGTTTTGTAAGTCGGGGTTAGCAGGGGATGGCGGCTAGTATATCATTTTGGGAAAATTCCAGACAGTTACGTCTTTAAATCTGATAACTTCCTTGACAACGACAGGGTGAATGGTAGAATTATACTAGTATAACAAAATTCTATCAATGTGAAGAGAGGGCTGATTGCATGGAAAATAATTTTCAAAAGTTTATTACAGGATTGCAGCACATAGGAATCCCGACGAATGATATGGAAGCGACGATTGCTTTTTATGAAACGCTAGGATTTCGTATTGCATTTCAGACGGTAAATGAGGCTGCGAATGAAAAAGTGGCGTTCTTAAGATTAGGGGACGTCACGGTGGAAGCCTACGAGAATAAGCAGGCAGCCTTGATAGATGGGGCGGTGGACCATATCGCGCTGAATGTTACGGACATTGAGGCAGTCTTTCGATTGGCGCAGGAAAAGAAATTTTGTATGTTGGACGCGGAAATACAATTTCTTCCTTTCTGGGAAAACGGGGTCAAGTTTTTTAGGATTCTGGGACCTAATAAGGAGAAGGTTGAGTTTAGCCAATATTTATAGAAGAAAGGTATGGTTATGAACATGGAAGAGACGATGAAAGACTACGAAAAAGAACTGGAGGCATCTTTCCGTAAGATTCAGGAGGGAGATGTCATTAGGGGCACCGTGATTGGTGTAAACGAAGAGGAAGTGACTCTTGACCTTAAGTATTATACACAGGGTATTATCAAAGCGGCGGATATGAGCGACGACCCGGGTTTTTCTGTTATGGCGGACGTGCATGAAGGAGATGAAATTGAAGCTTCGGTGGTAAAGATGGACGACGGGCAGGGAAATATTCTCCTTTCTAAAAAAGAAGCGAATGCTGTGCTCGCATGGGATGTACTTGCGGGATATTTGGAAGAAAAGAAAGACATTTCCGTAAAAGTCAGTGAAGTTGTCAATGCGGGAGTGGTTGCATATGTAGAAGGCATTAGGGGGTTTATACCCGCATCCCAACTGGACATTTCTTATGTAGACAATCTGGATGAGTATAAGGGTAAAGTTCTTGATGTCAGAGTAATAACCGTAAACCAGGAAAAAGAGAAACTGGTGTTGTCTGCGAAAGAAATCTTAAGAGAGAGGGCAAAAGAAGAGCATGACCACAAGGTAGCGATGATTGTGCCCGGCACTGTCTTAGAAGGGACAGTGGAAAGCCTGCAGACATACGGCGCTTTTGTAGATTTGAAAGATGGACTGAGCGGCCTGGTGCATATATCGCAGATTAGCCAGAGGAGGATTAAGAAACCTTCAGAGGTGCTTAAGGTTGGCGATAAAGTTAAAGTAAAGGTGCTTAACACAAATGACGGTAAAATATCTCTGAGTATGAAAGCGGTTGAAGAGCAGCAGGCAGACGAGATAGAAAGTGTTGATGTAAAGCAGTATGCATCCAGCGGGAGTATGGGGACTAGCCTTGGCGAGTTGTTTGCCAAGTTGAATATTCAGTAGAACTTGCAGGAGTGATGGATTTTGGGTAGGCCGAGCAGGTGTGGAATTTTTTCCGCACCTGTTTTTTGCAAACTTTTAGGATATTAGGATATTTTTGATAAGGAGAATAAAAATTGATGGACAAGATTAACCGCGAGGACATGTTGGAGTTAACAAGGCGCATGACTTTGAAGCGAAATTGTTTTAGTAGGATAGCAGGGGCATATTTGGATGAAGAAGGGTTTGTGGAGGGCACTTTCAACAAGCATTTTCAGAAGCTGTCTGCAAAAGACCAACAGTTTAATTTGAATATTGCGAAAGCAATTCCGTTTTCCGATACAAATGTTGAACTTAAGGAAAAATTGTTTGATGAAGGGGAGCGCAAGCCCGGCAGCCTATGGCAGATGCTTATGGCGTTAAAAGAATGCGAATTAAAAAACGATGCAATATTGGATGTGATTTATGAAGAGTTTGGCGCAAAATACCGGACGGGTGGCAACTATGCTGTTTACTTCTTTTTTGGCAGCTATGATGTGCCGCTGAAAGCGAATGACAAGGAGAGCCTCTGGGAATCTGAAGAGGTTTACCGGTTTATCATCTGCGCAGTCTGCCCGGTGAGCGGTGACTATGAGCCGGGGGCGCCGGAATGCGGTTTCTTATTTCCGGCCTTTAAGGACAGGAGCAGTGATATCCACCGGATTGATATTTTTCAGGCGGCGGGCAGAGGCGCAGATGAGGGCAGCGTGGAGAAAGTGATATTTTCAGTTGAGTGAATGACGAAGTTAAGTAGTTAGTTACAGTACACTTATTTCCGGTATCCGGAGGGTGAAATTCCCTTATGCTTCTTAAAGCTTGTAGAAAAATAATATTGATTGGCGTAACCGCATTTTTCACTTATCTCCTTGAGGGTGAGATTGGAACTTTCAAGATACTTGCAGGCCGCCTCAATGCGTGTGACGGTGATGGTTTCGCTGATACTGGTATTCATATTTTTCTTAAATAGCGCACTCAGATAAGCCGGGCTTACATTGGCGAACCGGGCGATATCCTGTAAACACAGGTCGTTGTTCTGGTAATTATCTTGAATGTATCCAAGGACGGATTCGCATAACTGGTTGTGATAAGTTTTCAGGGAAATATCCAGCTTTCTACAGGCAAGCGTACATATCTCTGACAGCCAGGCGAAAAATTCCTCACTGGTGTTAAAGGAGTGGAGGCGGGAATAAGTGTTGGCTATTTTTTCTTCCAGGTCTTTGGTATCAATATTTAGCTCGTAGAGAAATTTAAGGAGCCGGCCGAGTAAGGTATAGGTTCTTACGAAAATAAAATCTTTCGTCCGGTATTTGTTCAAAAGCTCCGAAGAGAACTCTTTTATCCAGTTCTCCAACGCCGGATAGTCTTTCTGACAAATTAGCTTAATCAGCTCGTCCTCCGTTGCATCGGAAAAGGGTTCCAGGGAAAGATTCTGTCCGAAAGCTTCCCTGGTGTCAAATATGTTTTTCTGGGGAAAGAAAAACCGATATTCCAACGCATGCTGTGCACTTTCAAAGGACAGATGGGTATTCCAGAGATTGGATACAATATTACCGATTCCAATGTTCAGAGAAAGACTGGAGCCTTCATATTCTTCTATGACAGAGGCAGCAACTTTGTGGATTGACTGTAGGAAATGGTTGGCATTTGAGCTGTTCTGGCACAGGATTAATTCCAATCGGTCAAAATGCTTGACCAGATAAAAACTGTCAAATATTTTACAGTAGTTGCGGATTGAGTCGTAAAGTTTATACAGTAATATTTCGTATTGCTGTATGCTCATTTCCTGCTTTAGCTCCACAGCGTTTTCCACATTAAAAATTGCAACGTTAAAAAACCGGTAGTCCAGGTCCAGCTCTAAATACTGCATATGGGAAGACAAGTGGTAGGACGCTTCCTTACCGGAGTAATGAAGAAGGTCCAGGAAAAATTTTTCCGTCATGGCGGGACGGCTGGCTTTTAATAGTTCCATATTGTGCTGTTCCTGGTCTATCAGCGCACAGGCGCCTTGTATTTTTTCATATAAGTACTTGTAATCGAGAGGTTTTTCAATATAATCGTATACGCCAAGCCGGATAGCGCGCTTGGCATATTCAAATTTATCATAGGCAGATATCAGGATTACTTTTATAAAAGGGTTGAAAGAAAGGGCGGATTTACTCATAGATATTCCGTCCATATCAGGCATTTCAATGTCGGAGATGATGATATCTACGGGTATCTTTTTCATGGCTTCTATGGCGGATGCACCGCTGTATTCCATATGAATTACCTGTGCATCGAGGGACGTCCAGTCAATATTCCTATGAATGCCTTCTACCGATAAGGCGTTATCGTCTACAAGCATAATTTTTTTCATTTTAATCTCCATTTCTGCGCGTGTTTTTGCGCATCACTAATTGATATCCACACCTTCCATCTGAAGAAATTCTATGGTAATACAAGTTCCGTTCCCGGGGGAACTTTGAATATCTATGTGTCCGTTTCCGTAATGGGCGCTGGAAATCCTGGCATTTACATTGCAGATTCCGAAATGCTTGTCATAGGTGATGGTTCGAGAGTCCAGGCTTTGGCGTAGCTCCAAAAGTTTATCTGGCATAATACCGATTCCATTGTCCGCTATCTTGACAAGAACCGTGTCATCTCCATAAGAGATATCAATTCTGATTAGGATATTTGGGGTTTGGGCAGAAATCCCGTGCACAATGCTGTTTTCCAGGAATGGTTGCAATGTAAAGCGGCAAATCAGAAAATTTTCAATACCGTCTTCTAAATTGATTTCCCAATCCAGGTTATTATTATGGCACAGTTTTTCCATATTCAGATAGAGTGTGGCAATTTCCAGTTCATCTTTAAGCAAAATCAATTCACCGGATTTGTGTAAGGTCATCCGGTAAAATCGGGTGAGGTCTGTAATCATGCGGTCCGCAATGTCAAGTTTGCCAAGAGACTGACATGTTCTTATGGTTCCCAAGATATTGTACAGAAAATGAGGATTGATTTGGGATTGTAAAAGTTGGTATTTTAAACGTTCTTCTTTTAGTGAGAAGACTAAGAGGGAGTGCATATTTTGGGCAATTGCCGTCTGCATTTGTTCAAAGGTCAGTCCCAATTCGTCAATCTCGTCATATAAATTGGGATTCTTCGGTTTGGAGACAGTGAGGATTTGTCCGGCGGTAAGTTGTGGGTTTAGTCGAAATTCCTTCATGGCATTTGACAGAGTGTGGATGCGCATGGAAAGATTCCGGGAAATAAAGAAGATGACCAACAAAGTAGCGGGCAGGGCAAACAAAAGAGTGAGTAAAATAGTGCGCAACAGGATGGCAGTGCTGTCCGTAATGTAATCTGTGGGGATTTCGGTGACCTGGTACCATCCATTATCCAGCGCAAGGGAGTGAAAGTAAGAGTCTTCATAGCGGAAATAGGGCTCTGTACAGTTATTAATATCCTGCATGAGTCTGGCGGGAAGAAATTCACCACACAATTCCTGCTCAGAAGCGGCAATAACCAAGCCATCCGGTAATACCAGATAGCCGGCAACATCTGTGTTTAGAAAAGAAGCGGCAAACAGACTGGAAAATTCTGTGGTGTCTATCACGATGAAATAGGCGTAGTCTAGCTGTCTGCTTCCCTGGTTGAAAAGGGCGCGGCAGCAGATAGCGGAATCGGTTTTGCTATTGGAAGAATGGAGAAGAAAGGGCGATTGGACCTGGGGCCTGTACATCCATAGGGAGGAGGCGCCGAGAGTATGCAGCTCAGAGGAGGAGACGGAGAATTCCTCCAGGGCGCTTAACGGATAGAAATATAACCCTTCCCTACTGCCAAATTTATTGTCTTGCAAAAAAACACAGATTTGATGGAAATCAAAGGTGGATATATACAAGGATATATTGGTGCGCAGTAGCGTAAGCATATCTAAATAAGTGGCAATTTCCTGTTCATCGGTTTTTAGGAGAGAGTACATATAGTACTGAAGGGTGTCCGCTACGTTTTCTGCCTGATTGATACGTTCTGTAAGCTGGACATGGAGTTGGTCTGCCGCAAGTATGGAAGAATCCATGGTTTTATCCCACGCAATAGAACGGGAGACAGAATAGGACACAAAGCTGATAACAGTAAGAGGAAGCAGGGCGCACAATAAAAAAGCTGTCAACAGCTTGGTCTGGAACAAAGAAAACAGTGCTGATATCCTTCGGTAAAGTTTTTTCATAGCGGCTCCTCTTTTCCTGTCTAATTTATCTTCATTGTGACCCTCAGTGAATCGAGGGATACGTACCCTGCACCATGATATTTGAATACAGGATATCTATGTATTTTATTATAGGAACAGAATTTTATAAATTCAACCAACTTAAAAATAATATAAATGAATCATAAAATATTGTATTTCTTTCAAATTTGCATTTTGTTAGCCTTAATTTGTCAAATAACGCAGCAAGACCTTTGAGAAGGAAGAAAGATTGAAAAGGAAAGTTTTCAATCTCGGGATTTGTGGCTGTGCGCTGCTTGCCACAAACTCGTTTCATGAGCTGTCACAACCAAGCTGAGACGAAAGCAGTGCAGAAATGAGGGAAAACATGAAAAAGAAATTTGTAAGTATGTTACTGGCAACAACAACGGCCTGTACTATGTTAGCAGGTTGTGGAAATGACGGACAGGGGGCGGTAAGCGGAAGTACGCAGAGCTTGGACGGCCAGGCGGAGTCCGGGGCCGAAGAGAGCCAGAAAGGGGACGGGGAATATGACCTGACCTTGTATACAATCAACTCCACCGACGCAGACTTTCCCGACTGGTTAGCGAATGTGGAGGGAGCAACCGGGTTAAAAATCAATGTGGTGGCGGCTCCTACCGACAGTGATACAAGGCAGCAGAAGATTACCACTATTCTTTCCACAGGGGATTCTAGCATTGATATTTTGGAAATCAATGATGAGATGAGCGCATCTTTTAAAAATGCCGGTTGGCTTGAGGGATTAAATGACACCGTTATGACCGAGGACATACGCGGGGAGTTCCCGCAGGGATATGTGGCGGATATGATTACCGATAAAGACGGACAGATTATCGGGGTTCCCGGCTATTCAGGCTATTTGGCATTCTGGGTAAACCAGGAGATTATGGACGAAGTTGGTATTGCTTCCCTGGATACGAAGGAAGATTTCCTTGCTTATATGGAAGCCGTTTCCGGGGACGGAAGATATGGCTACGGAGGCTCCTGGGAGAAAACCTATGTATTTAATGAGATTGCACAGTTCGTAAATATGTTTGGCGGTGATTATCTCGACTGGACAAATCCGGCTAACAAAGAGGCGATGGAGTTTTTACATGAGATGTTAGAGAAAGGTTATACGCCGATAGACCAGATTGCGGACAAATATGAGCAGATGAATCCAAAGTTTAACGATGGGAAATATGGAAGTCTGTTTATGTGGGGGCTTGGAACCGACTACGATAAAGCGGGTATGCTTGGCGCGGATAAAATACATATGGCCATGGTTCCTCAGTTCAGTGACCAGAAATACATCTTTACGGATTCCTGGAGCTATGTGCTCAATACGGCTTCCCAGAATAAGGATGCCGCAATCAAATTCTTACAGTACATGGCAAGTGAAGAAGGAATGAAAGCTTCTTACGAGGCGTTTGACAGATATCCGGCAAGAAAGGATGTAGCCGAGAAAGTAGTTCCCGATACAGACCCGTCCAAGGAAATCTATTCCAGGTATGCAAATGAGTGTGTGGTAAAGGGCCGTCCTATGCTGCCCCAGACCATGGAGTTTATCTCGGCTATGGGAACCATCTTCCAGTCCTACATGAAAGATGAAATTACAGTTGATGAGTTTTGTGCCAAGGCACAGGAATATGTAGAAACTTATCAGTAAATAGGATGAGTCAATAGGTTAAGTTTTGTAGTCTGCTACCGTCATAGCTTTTGGGCCTTGACGGTAGCAGATTATTGGATAGGAGTTTAAGAAAGGAGGCAGTAGAGATGATTCAGAAAAAATCACTCCAATGGATTGCTTGGGTATTAATCCTGCCTGTGTTATTATTAAGAGGATTCACCACTATTTATCCGATTATCAAGACGGTGTTTAATAGTTTCTTTGATATCAAAATATTAAGCGGTGTCAATGAGTTTGCCGGTTTGGCTAATTATATCAACATTTTTCAAGACCCAAAGGTCATTACGACATTGAAATTTACCGGGATTTTCGTGGTAATCTCCATGCTTTTCCATGTGGTATTGGGAGTTGGGCTTGCATTGGTGCTTAACATGAAATTTATGGGACGCCGTTTTCTAAGGACAATCGTTCTGATTCCGTGGGCGATGCCGTCAGTTGTAATCGGTATGGCAGGCAAATGGGCCTTCAATAATGACTATGGCCTAATCAATGATTTCATCCGTCGTTTTTTCCCCGATTTCCAGTTAAATTGGCTGATTAATACGGGTTCGGCACGGGCGGCGGTGATTGCCCTTGACTTGTGGAAAGACCTTCCGTTTTTTGCCATTCTTGTTTTGTCCGGACTGCAGTTTATCTCCAGTGACATATATGAGGCGGCCAAGGTGGATGGGGCGGACGGTTTGTGCTCATTCCGTTATATTACGCTGCCGCTTATTATGAGAAATGTACTGACGCTTTGTATTCCGTTTACCTTATGGCGGCTGACCAGTTTTGACTTGGTTTATTCCATGACCTCGGGAGGCCCGGGCGAAGACACATCGTTAATTGCGTACAGGATTACGATGGAAGCCTTCACCAACCTGAACGTAGGATATGCGGCCGCGCTTGCGGTGTTGCTCTTCTTCGTGATGGGAGGATTTTCGTGGTTCAATATGCGGTTTATGAGCAAATTTGAGGATTAGGGGGAGCGGGCATGAAAACGGATATGGATAGGAAATATAAAATATATAAATGTATTGCGGCGGTAGGAAAATGGGTTTTGTTTGCACTGGTATCCTTTGTGATTTTGTTTCCTGTTTACTGGATTTTTATTTCTTCCATCACCCCGCCGGGAGAACTGTTCAAGACGCCGATAGATTATCTGCCGGATTCTCCTACTCTGGATAGTTACCAATTCTTGATAGAAAACGTAGGGCTTTTGTCAAAGATTGGAAATACGGTTATTATTATAGGAATTACTCTGGTAGTGGGGACGACAATCTGTGTAATGGGGGCGTATGCATTTGCAAGGTTTTCTTCTAAATGGGTCAATCTGGCATTTGGATTTATCATCGCAACCATGCTTATTCCGGAAGTGGTGACAGCGCGGCCTTTATACGAGTTTATGCAAAAGGTTAAGCTTTTTGATACATATCCGGGCTTGATTATACTTTATATCAGTTCCATCATTCCTTTTACGGTGCTGATTTTGAAGAATTTCGTGGGCGAAATTCCGGTGTCGTTGGAAGAGGCGGCGTCGATTGACGGTGCGAATTTTATACAGAGGTTGTTTTTGATTGTATTGCCGCTTATGAAACCGGCCATCGCGACGGTCTGTATCATTAACTTTATTACCTGTTTGAATAATTTTTTCACGCCTTTATATTATTCTAACGGCATACAGGTATTGAGCGTGGCGATTGTCCAGCTTCCGCTTCGGGACAATATGTACGGTGTTCCATGGGATTTGGTGAGCGCGATGGGATGGATTATACTGCTTCCGATTATTATATTCGTGGCAGTTTTTGAGAAACAGATTATGGATGGTATTATGGCAGGAGGCGTAAAAGCTTAATTTAGACGAAATGAGAGGAGAGGATACTGTGAAAAATAAATTTTTCACAGACAAATTTGTGCTCGCGCTCAAATTAGCGCGTTGAGCAAGAATGGAGGATTACTATGTATAACGGATGGATGGGAAGCCTGGGCGCACTGCCTTTGGCGAAACATGGGAAAAGCAGGTCCATAAACTGCGAGAATCCTTATGGGGAAAAGGGGAAGGGTGGTACCGCAAAGAGCGCCCTCGGACCTTCCAGGAAAGGAGCGCCGTGTATCAATGGACTTGCGCCTGGCAGCGTGACAACTCTGGCGCAGATTGAGGGGGCGGGCGTTATCCAACATATTTGGATGACCGTGACAGACCGGACGGACAAAGATTACTATGTGTTGCGGGACCTGGTACTACGGATGTACTGGGATGGGGAACAAGAACCTTCTGTGGAAGTTCCGCTTGGGGATTTCTTTTGCTGTGGCTTCGGAAGGGGATGCATTGTGAACTCTATGCCTATTGTGGTCAATCCCACTAGAGGGATGAACTGCTATTTCCCTATGCCCTTCAGAAAGGGAGCAAAAATTACATTGGAAAACCAGCATGAATGTGAAGTACCCGCTTTCTTCTATCAGGTAGACTATCTGTTGACAGATGAGATACCGGAGGATATCACTTACTTCCACGCGCAATGGCGCCGGGAGCGTATGACGCAGAAACAGATAGACTATACTGTATTAGACCAGGTCAAAGGCAAAGGACATTATGTAGGTACTTATATGGCTTTGACTGCCCTGGAGCGTTATTGGTGGGGCGAAGGGGAAATAAAGTTCTACATGGACGGAGACGAAGCGTATCCGACAATCTGTGGAACGGGTACGGAAGATTACTTTGGCGGGGCATGGAGTTTTGCAAGCCAACAGGACGGCAGGACGGTGGAAAATACTTACTCCACACCGTTTATGGGGTATCCTTATTATTCTGCCCATGATGACAGCGTACATAATTTTTACCACAACGACGCTACACTGCCACAGAGAGGATTTTACCGTTGGCATATTATGGACCCGGTTCTTTTTGAGGAAAACCTCAGGGTGACGATTCAGCAGATTGGGACGTGCCATAAGGGCAATTTTGAAAGGCAGGACGATGTGGCGTCGGTGGCTTACTGGTATCAGACAGAGCCCCATAATCCGTTCCCAGTAATGATGGGAAAAGAGGAACGGTGGCCAAGATAAGCCGGATATTCTATGACAGGAAGACGGACACCGGATTGGTAAATCTGTGGTGTAGATGAGGCATGAAGCTTGTGAGGCGTTAGGAAGAGGCGGTGCAATGAGACAAAAGGCAGGAACATACGGAAAAGTACATATGCTTAGAGTGGCCGTGGCGCTCTTGGTTTTTGTGTCTTGCTGCGCCTGTGGTGTATACGAAGGGACTAGGCAGCCGCAGGAGAACCTGGAGACCGCCTGGGAAGGTGAAATTACGGTTATGCATGAAGACGCGGGTGATTCCAAATTTGAAGAATTTATGGAACAAGTGCAGGATGAACTGCATATGAAGATTCATGTTCTGCCTTATCCCAAAAATGCCGAGTCACGCCATGCAAAAGTATCTTCCCTCCTGGCGGCGGGTGATGACTCGGTGGATGTCTTTACGGTCAATGATGAGATGATTAATGCCTTTAAACACGAGGGATATCTGGAACCTTTAGGGAAAGATGTCATGGCTCCCGCAACGGCGGCGGTATTTCCCCAGGAGTACCTGCATGAGTCCCTGATGGCGGACGGTCAGATTTACTCGGCTCCTTATATGCTTGATGTTTTGGTTTTGTGGGTGAACGAAGAGTGGTTGAAGGAAGCCGGGATTGCAGACTTGGGAAGTAAAGAGAATTTATACCGTTTTTTATCCTATGACTGGGGAGATGGGCGGTATGCGTATGGAGGAGCCTGGGAAAAAACATATGTCTTTAATGAGATTGGTGAGTTTATCAATCTTTTTGGAGGGGACTATTATGACTGGGAGAATGAGAAGACAAGACAGGCCGTACAGTTTTTGAAAGAGTGCGTGGATATGGGATACACGTCGAAAGAACAGGTAATAGACCAGTATGAGCAGATGAACCAGAAATTTATTGACGGCAAATATGGGATGGTTTTCATGTACAGTGGCAGTATGGAAATCTATTCCGATGCGCAGGTGTACGGGGAAGACAAGATTCATATGGCGCCGTTGACGGGTCTGGGAGAAAGTGTGACCTATGTAGGAACCTGGCAATATGCTCTCAATAAAGCCTCCGGGAATAAAGAGGCGGCCAAAAAGTTTATGAGTTATGTCACTGGCAGGGACGGAAGCCGTCTTTATGCGGAGTGTATGAACCGTATGCCTGCCAGAAGTGATTTACTTGAGGAAGAAGATTTGGATATTACCGGATATAAACAGTTTCAGGACTACCTAAGTACCGTTACCCTGCAGGCAAGACCCATTCCGGCTAATTCGGTGGAATATTTGGAAAAGGTTGGAGGATTGTTTCAGCAGTATATATTTGGAGAGATTAGTCTGGACAATTATTGTGAACAGATGCAGAAACTTGTAGGATAGGTTAAGGCGACGTGCAAAAGCCCGGGGAGAGACAGCCTCGGGCTTTTTTACGTGCGTCATTTGGTTCTTGTATGCAAAAGGAAATTCATGGTACAATATAAAAATGAACAGAAGGATGTATGGGTATGGACGCCATGAAGGTTGAAACTTCCCGTAGGGGTTGAGAATTTTGAAAAATCCGCCTACTCAATGATGTGTTCGGTAGTAGGGCGTGAAGCCTTACGGTTCCAGTTCCTTTTGGAAAGCGATAAGCTTACCGACAAAGAGAAAGCGATGTAAAGTTATATCCGTGAAAAAGAAGATTGTGTAGTTCCTGTTGGATTGGGAGGTAATAAGTGAAAGATTTTCCGGTATTTCATGCGGGGAATTTAGATGATAAAGAAGGAAAGGGGTAATGGCAATGAACAAAGTAAGGATTGAGACACAGGAAGTACAGGCATTCGAGAAGGAGCATATCGCGGCGGCGCGTAAGCTGGCTCCGGAATGTATGGTGCTTCTGAAAAACGACGGTACGCTGCCGCTTAAAGGGACGGGCAAGCTTGCACTGTACGGAAGCGGGGCGAGGAAGACTGTCAAAGGCGGTACAGGTTCAGGGGATGTGAATGTACGCCATTTTGTGACGGTGGAGGAAGGACTGAAAAACGCCGGGTTTGAAGTTACCACAGGTAATTGGCTGGACGGTTATGACCAGGTAGTTGCGGAGGCGAAGGCGGCATTTTTCGGTGCACTGCGTAAGGAAGCGGAAGCTTTAGGGCTAAAAGGCAGCCAGATTGGCTTTTACTCTATGGGAAAAGCGTGTCCGGAACCGGAATATGACCTTGCACTGGATGGGGATGGAGACACGGCGGTTTATATATTGGCACGTAATTCCGGTGAAGGTGCGGACAGGGCCCCTGTGGCGGGTGATATTAATCTGACTCAGACAGAGATACGGGATATCCTGGCACTCAATGAAAAATATGAGAAGTTTGTGCTTGTTTTAAATGTGGGTGGCCTGGTTGATTTAAAGCCGGTGGAAGCGGTGAAATCGGTTTTGCTTTTGGGGCAGTTGGGCTCTGCGACAGGGGATGCGCTTGCGGATGTACTTTTAGGGAAAGGTTACCCGTCCGGCAAACTGACTATGACCTGGGCGCCCATTAAAGACTATGCTTCTACGGAAGGTTTTGGCGACCCCAATGATACATATTATAAAGAAGGAATTTATGTCGGATACCGTTATTTTGATACCATAGGTTATACGCCTGATTTCCCCTTCGGCTATGGAATGGGATACACCACGTTTACGGTAGAGCCGAAAGATATGGCGGCCGACGCCGCTAAGATAACCGTAACCGCAACGGTTACCAACACCGGTTCCTCGGCAGGTAAAGAAGTCGTACAGGTTTACTATTCCGCACCTGTGGGTAAGCTGGATAAACCGTACCAGGAACTGGCAGGTTATGCCAAGACAAAGGAACTTGCAGCCGGAGAGAGCCAGGATGTGACGGTTACATTTGATACGGAATCTATGGCTTCCTACTGTACGGAATGTGCTTCCTATGTGATGGAAGCCGGCAAATACTATATACGTGTGGGTAACTGCTCCAGGAATACCCATATTGCCGGAGCGGTTGTTTTGGATGAATCCAAAGTAGTGGAGAAGGACAAGAATATTTGCGGTGACAGTGGATTTGCAGATTTGAAACCGGAAGGGACTGCGATTACATATGACGGGGAAGGGAAAGAGAAAGCAGATGCTAAATTGATAGACATTAAGGCGGCAGATTTAGCGGTGCGGGAGATAGTTTACGAAGAAGTCCCGATGGAAATTCCGGCGGGTGCCGTGGTGAAGTGGGACGAGGTAATAAGCGGGACAAAGACACTGGATGAATTTGTGGCAGGGCTTACAGACGAGCAGCTTGCCTATCTTTGTATCGGTGCATACAAAGAAGCGGAAGATTTGATGGAGGTAATCGGAAATGCATCGTCCAATGTGGCGGGAGCAGCCGGCGAAACGACCCATCAGTTGGAAGACTTGGGGACGCCTGTACTTGTCATGGCGGATGGCCCGGCGGGTCTGCGTTTGGCTCCCACTTATAAGCAGGTTGGCGGGGTAGCCAAGGCGACTTCTTCCAATATTGGCGGGGACTTTATGATGATGTTTACGCCCGAGGAGCAGCAGGCTATGGCGTCAGCAGGGGCTGAGCCAAGCGAGGAAGAAAAGGCAGCACCGACCAATTACCAGTACTGCGTAGCGATTCCTATCGGCACAGGGCTTGCACAATCCTGGAATGACGGGGTGGTGAAAGAGTATGGAGACCTGGTGGGCAAAGAGATGGAAATGTTTGGCATCCATCTGTGGCTTGCTCCGGCTATGAACATTTATCGTTCCCCTCTGTGTGGCCGTAACTTTGAATATTACTCCGAGGACCCGTATCTTTCCGGCTGTATGGCAGCGGATATCACAGACGGTGTGCAGGTACATAAGGGTTGTGCGACGACGATTAAGCATTATGCCTGCAATAACCAGGAGACGAACCGCTATTTCTCCAACAGCAACGTAGGTGAGAGAGCTCTTCGTGAGATTTATCTGAAAGGTTTTGAAATCTGCGTAAAGAGGTCCCAGCCCCATTTTATTATGACTTCGTATAATTTGATTAACGGTGAACACGCATGTAACAGGAAGGATATCCAGACTTATACGCTGAGGGATGAGTGGGGATTTGCCGGCGTTGTCATGACTGACTGGCTTGTAACCGGCGGTATGGGCCAGAAAGGCGAGAAATGGCCTTGCGCTTCCTGTGCCGGCAATGTGAAGGCAGGTAACGATATTACCATGCCAGGTATTCCGGCTGACAAGGCAGATATTTTAAAAGCATTGGAAGATGAGTCCCATCCCTATGCACTTAGCAAAGCAGAGCTGCAAACGGCAGCCAAGCGCGTGCTTGGAATGATTTTGAAACTGGCATAAAGTATATCCCTTTATAATAAACTTGAGAAATAAAGGTTTATTATAAGGGGATTTTTATGATTAATCGGTCAAAAGGCTGCCGATGAAGACATGTCTGTTTTGTTCTTGAACATTTCAGAAATTCCATGGTACAATACACATGTAATCTTAGCGCAATCTTAACACAGCCTCATATTTATTTTTATATAGGAGTCATATCTTATACGCGGCTGTGTGTGTAGCTCGTTTAAGTGTTAGTGTAAAAGAGGAAGCAGCATGGAACTTACTGTAAAAATATGTACATTTGTGGCAGTCGCGCTTATCTTAAATTATATTGTAAATCTAATTTTCAAGTTCATGTCCAGAAAGACCAAGGCAATTCACCTGCGGTTTTCAAACCGTGCAGTTAATTTGATTATTGATATTATTATTGTCTACAGCCTGGCGCAGCAGTTTGAGATTACAAAAGATATCAGTAAAGTCTTATTGCAGAGCGGCTCTCTTATCATTGCAATCGCCACGTTTGCCGCGCAGCAGGCGCTTGCCAATGTGATAAGCGGCATTTCTATCTCTGCGTCAAAACCTTATAATGTGGATGAAAAAATTCGGGTAATCCAGGGCGGCACTGTCATAGCGGAAGGCATTGTCAAAGATGTTATGATGCGTCATACGGTGATTTACCAGTTTAACGGAGAAAGCTGCATCGTCCCCAATTCCGTCATGGATGCCTCGGTGATAATCAATGCGAATTACACGGAAAATGTAGGGAACTTCGTGGAAGTTGAGATTGCCTACGACGCGGATATTGAGAAGGCAATACGCGTCATGCGGGAAGTATGTGTGAACAATGAGATGACTCTGAACACAGACAGAAGCATTGTCACTGCCAGCGGCTATACGCAAAACGGTGTTATCCTGAAAACGACGGTTTGGACCGAAAACCTGAATGACAGCTTCCGGGCATGCAGCGATATACGGATTGCCTTGTTAAAAGAGTTTAAGAAAAACAACATAGAGATACCGTATCAGACGGTGACTATCAGTAATCCCCAAGTCAGCGTAAGGAATGTAAATTAGAAAACGCTTGTGGAGATATAGCTGTTATGGTCACTCTTGTTGCGAATCGCGAAGCTTTTTCAGGATATGATAAAGCGGTTTAAACAGAATCCATGTGAGCGTAAAATTGCCTGCACAGTGGAGCACATCATAAGGGATTCCGGCTGCCCAGTATGCAAAGGCGGCGCCAGGACCGCCGGAAATCAGGTACGGAATAGCGCAGAGTGCGCCGAAAAGAAGTCCGAATGCCCCGGCTGTTACCGCCCAGATTATAGGAGGGTTGTCCTGGGGCAGCGCCAATACAATGAAAGCGAGTATGGACCAGATATACAGATAGCTTATCCACCAGATTCCGAATCCGAAGACGATACCCTCCAACAGTACAAAAGTGTATATGACGGGAAATACCCGCTTTCGATAGACCAATGTATAGACAATAATTAAAGACGTGACAAGTTCAATATTAGGCAGAAATGCCATTCCTAATTGCGTCACCAACAAGATGGCGCTGAGCAACCCCATGGTGACAAGCGATTGTACTTTTTTGGAGCTTCCTGCTTGGTTCATATTAGCCTCCATTCCGGAGCGTTTTTCGCGCTCTGTCTTAACCTGTGAATTTTAATATCCGACGGTAAGGGTCAGCTCATACTTCTCCCCGTCGGCTATAGGCGTCTGGTCGGCGGATGTGTTTAACTGCTCGCCGTCTTTGGTAATACGCCACCATTCCTTGTTCGCATCATCGGCTGTCTCGCCGTCTACGGTTGTGATAAAGAGCCCATAAGCGCCCTCTTCACCGGCTACCAGCGCTTCGTCGGCAAGAACTTCGCCAAGATACTCTCTGTCCGTATCGTATTCAAAGGTTTTCGTGCTGGCGTCTCTATGCACGACCTCGACGGTAATATTCTTGGAGCCTTGTGACGTGTCTTTCTTCGTGAACCGGTAAACACACAGCAGGGCAGCGATGACAATGATTAACGCTGCCAGGGAGAAAATAATTTTTGGGGTGTTTCTTTTTTTGTTTTCCATTTTGAAATCCTCTTCTTTCTTATGATTTTATATACCATATCCGCTAAAGCCCGTTGACTTGAACCTGTGCGGCGGAAAATGATAGGCAGTATGACGGGATAATATGGCAAAAAAAGCTGCCCCGTATAAATTTGGGCAGCACAAATAAAACATATGTCCATGCAGCCATCCCTCGTAACCCATGATAATAACAAAACAGGCAGGTCTTCTGACTTAGGTATCCCCACACAGCTTCGCCTTCCCAGTTTCCCAGTGGCTTATCAAAACTGTGCTCCACCCCTACAGCGGCGTGACCGTGAAGCGTTAACTTACTTCCCTATTCTCCCTGTCGGGCACCTGTTTCTATGATGTTGTAAATTGTTGATGCAACTATCGCAAAATATGTTATGCGTAAAAATATATTCCATCATACACTGTTCCGGAGAGAAAGGCAACTGTAATTTCAACGGATTTCAAGGTAAGAACGATGCTGGCATAGCGAATGGTTATACACTCGTTTATTGACAATTTTCCTAGGGAATGATATACCTATTAGAGGTTAAATGCAGAATTTAGAGCAGTTGGACGACTGTTTGAGTAGAGTGCCAGACGAGGTATAGGGTATGCAGATTATGCAGATACTTTGGGACAGGCGGGATTTTTTTCTGACTTGTCTTTTGGAACATATCAGGATTTCAATGACGGCGATAATCTGTGCGGGTGTGTTGGGAATCCTGACAGGCATATTGATTAGCCGACATAAGAAAGCAGCGGGTGTTGTCCTGGGAGTTGTCAATATAATCTATACAATTCCATCTATTTCCCTCCTAGGTTTTCTGATTCCTTTTACGGGTATCGGGAATAAGACGGCGGTGATTGCGCTGACGGTTTACGGGCTTCTTCCGATTGTCAGGAATACTTATACCGGACTTGTGAATGTGGACGCCAGTATCTTGGAGGTGGCACAGGGGCTTGGCACGGATAAGAGACAGATGATGTATAAGATTAAGTTTCCGTTGGCGCTTCCGGTGATTATCAGCGGATTTCGCAATATGACAGTCATGATTATCGCGATGGGAGGTATTGCTTCTTTCATAGGGGCAGGCGGGCTCGGAGCGGCGATTTACAGAGGGATTACAACTTATAATATGACGCTGACGGCGGCG
This sequence comes from uncultured Lachnospiraceae bacterium, assembly GCA_910578645.1. GTDB lineage: Bacteria > Bacillota > Clostridia > Lachnospirales > Lachnospiraceae > UBA3282. The sequence continues at coordinate 69,048 of CAJTQI010000010.1, read as the reverse complement.
GGCTCGGTGTTGATTGCACTGCTTGCGTTGGGCAGCGACTGGTTGCTTGCCCGGGCGGAGAAGGCGGTAAGCAGGAGGTATGGCATTGAATAAGGTGATAGAAATACGGGACTGCTCGGCCGCCTATGGAAATCTTGAAGTACTAAGGCATGTGTCGTTGACCGTGGAGAAAGGGGAGTTTATTGTCATCATAGGCTCTTCGGGCTGTGGGAAAACCACGCTTCTTAAGATGATTAACGGTCTGGTTGGGCCCACTGCGGGAGAAGTGCTTGTGAACGGAGAACGGCTTACGGACGGTAATCTTGTCGCCATACGCAGGCGTATCGGTTATGCGGTGCAGGGGGCTAAGTTGTTTCCTCATATGACCGTGGAAGATAATATTTGCTATGTCCCTAATCTGGAAAAGAAAATGTCCAGGGAAGAAAAGAAAGCGCTTTCCGGCAAGATGCTTCAGATGGTGGAGCTGCCTTCCGATTTGGCGGCGCGTTTTCCAAGGCAGTTGTCCGGCGGACAGAAGCAGCGGGTAGGAATCGCCAGGGCTATGGCTTCGGAGCCGGACATTCTTTTGATGGACGAGCCGTTCGGGGCGGTAGATGAAATTACCCGGGGAACATTGCAGGAGGAGTTGTCAGCACTGCATAGCAGGACGGGCATCACGGTGGTGTTTATTACGCATGATATAGGGGAAGCTTTTCGGTTGGGAAGCCGCATTCTGATTATGAAGGATGGCGGTATCTGGCAGGAGGGCACAAAGGAAGAACTTCTGCAGGCGCCTAAGGATGCATTTGTAGAGAAACTTATCGGTGGAGTGGAAATGAAGCCGTTAAAGTAAAGATTTGCAACTTAATAGACAAGAACGAAAGGATAATAAAACATATGAAAAAGATAACTGCGGTTTTATTGGTAACATGCATGACGTTGGGGGTGTTTGGCTGCGGCAAGAAGGAGCCGGTCAAGATTGCCTCTAAGCCTATGACGGAACAGTATATCCTTACGGAAATCATGGGGCAACTTATTGAGGCTGAGACGGATTATGAGGTGGAAATCACCAAGGGTGTGGGTGGCGGAACAACGAATATACACCCTGCGCTTGTCAAGGGGGAATTTGACCTGTATCCTGAGTACACCAGGACGGCATGGCTGAATGTGCTGAAAAAAGAAGAGATGGAAAAGGATGATGAGAAGTTATATGAACAGCTTCTTGCGGAATATGATGCATTGGGGCTTACATGGACAGGACTGTATGGTTTTTCTAATACGTATGGCCTGGCGCTTAGGCAGGAGACTGCCGAACAATATGGATTGTCCACATATTCGGACTTGGCGGCAGCTTCCGGGGAATTGATTTTTGGAGGTAATCCGGATTATATAGAGTTGGAGACAGGCTATCCCAGGCTTTGTGAAGCATATCAGATGCAGTTTCAGGATACGAGACAGATGGAGATTGCACTAAAGTATGAGGCGCTCAAAAATGGGGAAGTTGATGTAATCAATGCATTTACAACCGACGCACAGCTTGCTGCCAACAATCTGGTGCTGCTCACTGACGACAATGTCTTCTTCGAGACATTTGATGCAGGAACGGTGGTCCGCAAGGATGCTCTTGAGAAATATCCTGGGCTGCAAGGAGTACTAGAGAAACTGAACGGACTCATCAATGAAGAAGAGATGCAGCAGATGAACTATGAGGTGGAAGTAAACGGCAGAGAAGACAGAGAAGTTGCGGAAGAGTTTTTGAAGAAAAAGGGTTTGCTGTAGGAATGAAAAAGAGGAGATTTTTGAATGAAGTATGATGTGATAATTATCGGTGCGGGACCGGGCGGCATCTTCACTGCTTATGAGCTGATGCAGCGGAAAAAAGGATTAAAGATTGCGGTGTTTGAGGCAGGACATGCGCTGGAGAGGCGTCATTGTCCGATTGACGGGGATAAAATAAAGAGCTGTATACGCTGCGAGAGCTGCTCTATTATGAGCGGATTCGGCGGTGCGGGCGCATTTTCAGACGGAAAATATAATATTACCAATGATTTTGGCGGTACGTTATTTGAGTATGTAGGCAAAAAGCAAGCCATTGAATTGATGAAGTACGTAGACGACATCAACATGGAATATGGAGGTGCGGGCACAAAACTGTACACTACCGCGGGGAGCGGTTTTAAGAAACTGTGTCTCCAGAATAAACTGAACTTGTTGGATGCTTCCGTCCGTCATCTCGGGACGGATATTAATTACGTGGTGTTGGAGAATTTGTATGCAGTATTGAAAGAACAGGTGGATTTCTATTTTGACATGCCGGTGAAGACGGTAGAGGCAATGGACGGCGGCTACCGCGTCGTCTGTGAGAAAGAGACCTATGAATGCAGCCAGTGCGTGGTCTCTGTGGGGCGCAGCGGCAGCAAATGGATGGAGAAAGTGTGCGGGGAGATGGACATTAAGACCAAGTCCAACCGGGTGGACATCGGAGTCAGGGTAGAGCTTCCGGCGGTAATCTTCTCCCATCTGACGGATGAATTGTACGAGAGCAAGATTGTTTACCGCACGGAAAAGTTTGAGGACCGGGTGCGCACATTTTGCATGAATCCACATGGGATAGTGGTCAACGAAAATACGAACGGTATCGTTACCGTGAATGGGCATAGTTACGAGAGTGCCGAGAAGCAGACAGCCAATACGAATTTTGCGCTTCTTGTGGCGAAACATTTTTCTGAACCGTTCAAAGACAGTAACGGGTACGGAGAGAGCATTGCTAGGCTTTCCAATATGCTGGGCGGCGGTGTGATTGTGCAGCGTTTCGGTGACCTGGTAAGAGGCAGAAGGAGTAACGCGAAGCGTATCGAGGAAGGCTTGGTTGAGCCGACCCTTGCGGCGACGCCGGGAGATTTGAGTCTGGTGCTGCCTAAGCGCATCTTAGATGGCATTATCGAGATGATTTATGCGCTGGATAAGATTGCGCCAGGTACCGCCAACGACGATACGCTGCTTTACGGTGTGGAAGTCAAGTTTTATAACATGGAGGTGGAGATAGATGAACACCTTGAGACGAAGTATAAAGGGCTGTATATCATCGGTGACGGAAGCGGCGTGACCCATTCCCTCTCCCACGCATCGGCCAGTGGCGTATATGTGGCCAGGGATATTGCGGGCAAGGTATAAGGGGCGTAGAACATAGCAATAGGGTATACAAAAAAAGACATGAACATATAAGATGTGCAGGGATGTGGCAACTGCATGTACATTAGCATATCATATTGTAAGGGTGCATAGATTGTATTAATAGTCTATGCACCCTTTGCCGTAAGCCCGGATTGGATAAGGCTTAAGAGGATGGCATATATCAATGGAGCGTCACCAATGGTTGCAGTACTGTCTAATATTTCCAATATTATTATTCCTGTTATCATTTTTTATGTCGTTGCATATGGCATTGCTGCGAAAAGCAATGTGTATGAGGATTTTATTAAAGGAGCCAAAGACGGTTTCCAGACGGTGATTCAGATTATGCCTACGTTAATTGGGCTGATGGTGGCGGTGGGTGTTCTGCGCGCCTCGGGCTTCTTGGATTTTTTGGGCGGGTTGTTTGCAGGGCTTACCGCAAGGCTGGGATTTTCGTCCGAGCTTGTTCCTCTTATATTGATTAAAATGTTTTCCTCATCCGCTGCCACGGGGCTTGTACTGGATATTTTTAAAAACCATGGACCGGATTCTTTGATTGGGCTGACGACTTCGATTATGATGAGCTGTACGGAGACGATTTTCTATACGATGTCGGTTTATTTCCTGGCGGCAAAGGTGACAAAAATCGGGTATACATTGAAAGGGGCGTTGCTTGCCACGCTTTCAGGAGTGGCGGCCAGCATCATTTTGGCGGGAATTATGGTATAAAATATTACCCTTTATTCACTGAGGGGAATGATTACGCAAGAAACGGCACATCCGTAAGGAGTGCCGTTTCTTGTGTGTGAGAAGGATAGAAATGTGTAAACTCAATCTATGTCAACAGCGTGCCAAGAGGCATCACTGCTATGGTTAGTCGAAGCCGGTCAGCACCAAAGCAGCACCAGCGGCTCCTGTTATGTGTAGGTTAGAATTTTCTATGTATTTCTTTACTACAGTTAATACTATAAAATGGAAATGTGAATGCAGTGTGTCAAATATCGAAAGAAAAAAGAAAGAAAATATTAAAAAAGTATAATCAACTATGAAAAAAGAAAATTTAGATGGAGGTATGGCGGCTTGTATTGTGAGATAGAATATATTAAAATGTTTGTGTCCGTTACGGCTAGGATTTTCTGTAAGGGATATCCGGCAGACAGATTATGACGGCCGGGCATGAATGGAATATGGAATGTGTCGTTCCGGAATGGAGTCGAATATGGAAAACGGCAGCAATACGCTTATATTGATTATCGTTGTTTTTATTTTGGCGGCAGCGACGGTGGGTGTCATGTGTTTCGTCCGTTCTGTTAAACGCAGGCGCAGATGCGGCGTGATGGATGAGATGAAAGGGCATGATTTTGAATATTTTTGTGCGGATTTATTGGAGAGACAGGGATTTGTGGACGTGGAGGTGACCCGTGGCAGCGGAGACTTCGGTGTGGATATTCTGGCCGAGAAAGACGGCGTGACCTATGCCGTGCAGTGTAAACGCTATCAGGGGACGGTCGGGGTAGACGCCGTATTGCAGGTTTATGCAGGGAAGGATTACTACGGACGCATGGTGGGAGCCGTCATGACCAACCAGTATTTTACCGCCCCGGCAGTGAAGGCGGCGGAGAGATTGCGCGTTCTTCTATGGGACAGAGGCTATGTGGACAGTATGTTGGACGGCTAGGGAATGATTTCCATAGGGCCAAGAAACAGAATAAATTTAAAATAATTTGACTATCAAATTATTTTTTGCTAGAATAAGCGGCGGGATGATTAGGTTGAATGGTACAGGTGGAGAACAGATATGGATATCAATAGTACATTGAATGATGTGTTGGTTAAGTTATTCCGCAATGTCAATGTGATAGAGGAACGTGCAATCCGTACGGAAGAATATAAGGATGTGACTACCAATGACATGCATGTGATTGAAGCCATCGGCATGGAGGAAGCGAAGAATATGACAAGCGTTGCCCGGGCCTTGGAGGTGACGACGGGTACACTGACGATATCTGTCAACAGTCTTGTGAAGAAAGGCTATGTGGACAGAGTCAGGAGTGAGGAGGACAGACGGGTGGTCTTAGTATCTTTGTCCGAGAAAGGACGCAGGGCTTATCTCCATCACCAGAGTTTCCATGAACAGATGATTCATTCCGTGGTGGAAGCATTGACTGAGGAGGAACAGTTGGTTCTGGAGAAAGCCCTGTCAAAGCTGAACCGTTTTTTTCGGGTGAGCTGATGGCAGATTGTTGTATTTTGAAGGCGGAAGAGACTGCATCGTCCGGGCAGGGGCGGGATGGCTGTGGCCTAGGGAGCCCCTGACAGAAGCTCTGACAGTGTCCCGAAGTCGGCGGGGCCGTTTTCTAACAGGAAACTATGGAAAAAATATAAAAATTCAGGGTCATCATAGATATTTTCCATATGGGAAGTATCCTGGCTTGCGGGAGTGGCACAGGCGTTGTCGGCTGAGTGGTTATTGGACCAGAGGGCGGCGGCCTGTTTTTTTAATTCCATAATTTCCAGATAGCCTACATAGTATTTAGGATAATTGCATGGTTCTTCCGCGATATAAGAATAAATTGCCGCTATGGTGGCGGCGTCTGCAGAGCCCAACGATGCGAAGATTTCACTCACATCTTGCGGCGAAGCGCCGTCATAGTGGATGGAAATATCTAAAAGCGCGTATAATGCAAGCTGAATCTGTCTGTCCAGACGGCAGGCCAGGTAGTAATCACTTGCTTCCGGATGAGCTTCTTTAGCCAGGCGGATTGCATCTTCATAAGAAGAAAGTTCTGTATACATGGCCCAACCTTCGATGAACCCTCCATAATATAGAACGCTGCGTAGTGGCGTGACGCCGGATTTAGCCCAAAAGCTCTGGCAGTATACGGTTTGATAGAGATGGCCGGGATATCCTTCGTGCGCCAGTGTGGTAAAGAGCGATAGGTCGTCGGAGGTATCCAGGGCATTGATATAGATAGTGTTGTTGAGCACGTTGTCTATGGGAGGAGTCATATAGAATGCGGGGGCCGTGTATGGCTCCAGGCTGTCGGCCACATATTTGACCTTGCATCCTATGGAAGAACCCTCTGTTCCGGACGGGATGGACGGATATTTGTCCTCTATGGCATCTGCCAAATAGGCTAACATTTCTTCAGGCGTCATTTCCGGGAGAAAAGCAGGGTCTGTGGTGAAACTGTCCCGCAAGGCTTGATTATTTTCGAGAAGCCGGCCCAGGGATTCGTAATTGGCAGCCAAGTCTTCGTAAAGCATCTGCCTGATTTCGGATACTTCGCGGTTGGAGCCGGTCCTGAGACGTAACAATGCCTCATAATATTCTCTGCCGCCCTCGCGCTGCGCCAACCCACAGGTATCCTTGCCGCTTCCCTTGAGCAGAGTTAGTTCATCGGAAAGACGCTCGTAAGCGGGGGCCACTACGGTGGTCAAGAGGCGGTTATTCTGGGACTGGTACGAGCGGCAGGCTTCTTGTGTCAGCAACTCTTGGTCTGCCAGATTTTGCAGACGTTCCGTGAAAGTCATTTCCAAAAAATGTGTTCCCGCTGCTAGCTGTTCGGGATTCATGAGCGCAGAACACTGTCTGATGACCTTGTCGGCTGTGGCGTCGGACATAAATAACCCCGCGGACGCTTTCTCCTGTTCAAACAATATGAGTCCTTCAAAATAGTCCGGAATCTGCTGTAAAATAGACAGATACAGTTCGATATCCTGTGCATCGTCAAATCGGTATTCGGCAAGCAAAATAGGCAGTTCCGAGGGCGCACCCGAGGAGGGAGAAAGGGGCTCGGAGAAGTAGGGGTATGCGGCAGTCAGTTTAACGGCGTCTATGTAAGAATCAAGCAGTTTTAGCAAATAGCGGTTGTCGGGCGAGAGATTAGCAGGGCGGTATTTATGCAACTGTTCAGACAGAACCGACAGTGCATAGACGTCATCGGAGGCTGTTCCTGCCTGATAGACAGGCAGCTTTAACCGGGATTCATCGATTCCGTATGCTTCCGGGTCATCTATGGAATAGTGAAAATGAATCGGATTAGCTTGGATTTCTCCCAGAAAAAAGCGCTCCGTAAACTTCTCGAAACCAATATCTGCGTGGTTATGTAGGTAGCCAAACAGGGTAGCGGCACTGAAACCTGCCAAAAGAATAAGGGCGGCGGCCCATTGTTTGAAAGACAAAGTACGTTTCAAGTCAATACCTGCCAAATAGATTTTTATTAATATATGAACCGTAAGGGAGAATCATGAGTAAGGAATTCTCCCGGAGGCCTTTCTGACAGAGTTGGAATATAGAAAGTGCATGTTTAAAATACAATCTGGTCCCGGCCGTTGGCCTTGCCAAGATACAGTTTTTCATCTGCCTGCTTTAAGAGTGCGGTCAAATCGCTGTGGAAATCATATTCAATCAGGCCGAAAGTCATGGATATCGAGAAGGTATTGGTACCGCCATCGAAGACAATCGATTTGATTTTGCGCCGCAGGGTTTCCAAGGCAATATTAGCTTCATCTCCGTTTGAGTCCGGAAAAATCAAGAGAAATTCTTCTCCGCCCCAACGGGATGTAAAAGTGCCAGAAGGCAGTTCATTGTGAAATGTTTCAGACAGTTTCTTAAGGACGTTATCACCTATGTTGTGGCCGTAAGTATCGTTGACGCGTTTAAAAAAGTCGATGTCGCATATACAGATACTGACCGGATGGACAGGTGATTTCAGAAGAGTGTCCAGGTATTCCAGGGTGCGCCGCCTGTTATATAAGCCTGTCAGGGGGTCGATGTTTGCCTGGGCTTTCAACTGTTCGTTATATTCGATTAGCTTACCCTCCAGAGACTGTGTGTCCGTGCTGAAAATATAGGCAATCAATGCGATTGCCCAGAAAATAGCCAGGGTATTGAGAATCTGGAAGATATTGTTGATTTCCGGTGTCAGGTGAATTATGGGCTCGTTATTCTGGCAGTAGAAAAAAAGCAGAATGCGAAGTGCGCAAAGTGTAAGCGAATATATAATTTTGGCAGCTTCATGGCGGTATTTTGCAAAAAAACAAAATAACATCAATGTAATAATAAAGTGTTGCACGCCGATATTCCAGCCAAACAAATAGATATTACATATAATCCAGACTAAAATACAGATATTTAGCGTGCAAAAGGAAACGAAAGTCTTGTGATGGTAGGATAGTATGAAAATTGCCAGGAATAACAGTACCGATAGCTGACAGCAGACCATGCCTGTAATGTGGGTGACGGCAAGAAACAGGATGCTGTTCAAAAGAGAATAGACAATCATGGAAAGGGTGAGAACCCTCACGGCAACAATCAGCTTGGCAGATTCGTTCTGCCCGCCGGTGTCTTTGCATATTCCCTGATGTATTTTATGTAAAAAAGAAGATTTCTTCATGTAATTTTCGCTTACCTAACTGTATAAATTTATCCATATTTTATCAATGTATATAATAAATATCATACACTATCTATGCTATGATTGCAATTACGCAATCATAAAATTGCTTTTTTTGGAAAACTTGGTAAAATAGAAAAAAAGCAAGAAAGCGGGCGGATACCCTGCAAGGGAACGTGAATTGCCTGAAAAACGTGCAGAAGAAGGGAGTGCCATGAAGTCCGTGAAAGTGAAATACTCGATTAAGAATAAGTTAATTATGCTGTCGGCGATTGTGGCGGTTCCATTTCTTGTTATGGTAGTATACTTACTCTATGCGTTGCATAATTACAGTATCGCCTACGACACGATTGTGAGCAACATGACGGTCGCCAACAACTATAACTTAAATTTCAAAGAAGAGATGGATGAAAGTCTGTATAAGTTAGTGGTCGGTTCCGTCACTTTCGAGACAATCGGTATGGATGACAGCTTGCATGACCCGTATGTGCTTCTAGGGGAGCTGCGCAGTGAGTTTACCAAGCTGATGCGCATTACCACGGATGAGGAGAGCCGTACCTGGCTGCAGATTCTTCTGCGCAACATCAATACACTGGAAGACCGGGTGGATGATATCCGGGCAAATCTTGGAACAGAGGACAGTTATGATGCAAATATAGAAATGCTGGACAATAACATTTATATCATGACCGAGCTGATACAGGATGATATCCAGTATTATATTTATTATCAGACGCAGAGCATGGAACATCTGACGGAGCGTCTCAATGACAGGGTTCATACGTTTACCGTATTTTGTGCTGCTTTGCTTGTATTCGTGCTGCTGCTTGTGATTGTGCTGACCGTGATGGTGGTGACAGGGATTATTAAGCCCATAAGGGAGCTGTCCCAGGTGACCCAGCGAGTGGCCCAGGGGGATTTTGCCGTCCGTGCCCAGGTGGATACGGAGGACGAAGTGGAGCTGCTTGCCGATAGCGTAAATATTATGACCGAGAGTATTGAACGGTTTGTCAGTAAAATCAAAGAGGATGAGCGTAAGATGAGGCGGGCGGATTTGCGCCTTTTACAAGAACAGATTAACCCCCATTTTTTGTATAATACACTGGATACGATTGTTTGGCTGATTGAGGGGAACGACCCGGAGAAGGCAGTGAACATGGTTATGTCTTTGTCAGAGTTTTTCCGTCTGGTGCTGAGTAAGGGCAAGGAATATATTACGATACAGGAAGAGGAGATGCATATCAAGAGCTACCTGAAAATACAGCAGGTGCGATACCGGGATATTATGGAGTACGAAGTCCACATTGCACCGGAACTGTACCGGTATAAGATATTAAAACTGACGCTGCAGCCCCTTGTGGAAAATTCTCTGTATCATGGCATTAAGTATAAGCGCGCCAAGGGAAATATTGTTGTGACGGGGGCCTTGTCGGAAGGTGAGATTCATTTTAAAGTTGAGGACAACGGGGTTGGCATGGAGCCGGAAGAACTTATGAACTTACGGAGTGAAATCATGAAACCATGTAAGGACACGGGTAAAGGATTCGGACTTGCCAATGTCAATGAGCGCATCCGCATGAATTTCGGCGCCCAGTATGGTATGAGAATTGATTCTAGGGCAGGTATGGGAACCAGAGTTGAGATTGTGATTCCGGCAGTGCCCTATGATGAAGTTGAGCTTACAGAAGACGGAGATTAGGTTAAAAAATCTATATATGTAAGATTATTTTACTGTCTGAACAAGTTCAGACGCAAATTTGTGCCTGCGGCCCCATAGTTCGCAGGTTGTGAGAAAGGCATGGCTATCAGTATGAAACCGAGCGCATATATCAATAAAATTGTTATGGCACTTATGCTTGCTGTTCTACTTTTAATTGCACTTGTGGGAAGCCGGCTTGGTCTTTTTACGGATTTGGACGAGGAACCTCATATCCGGGAAGATGCGGACAAAATCGTTGTGGGAGTGTCACAGCTTGGAAGCGAGTCCGGGTGGAGAAGCGCCAACACGGAGTCGGTGCAGAATGCGCTTTCCAAGCAGAACGGGTATTTCATGATTTTCAGCAATGCCAGACAGAAACAGGAAAACCAGATTAAGGCTATCAGGAGCTTTATTGCCCAGAGAGTCGATTACATCGTGTTTGCCCCGGTAGTTAAAAGCGGGTGGGAGACTGTGCTGCAGGAGGCCAAAGAAGCGGGAATCCCGGTGATTATTATGGACAGGGGAGTGGATGTGGCGGATAAGAATCTTTATACCACCTTTGTGGGTACTGATTCGGTGGAAGAAGGCAGACGGGCGGGCGTATGGCTAGAAGAACATCTTAAGAAGCAAGGGAAGGCGGATGAGAGAATCAATATTGTCATACTAAAAGGCACCGAGGGTTCTTCCGCACAGATTGGCAGAACAACAGGATTCGCAATGGTGTCGGGCAAGCACAATAACTGGAATATTTTAGGGCAGAAGTATGGAGACTTTACGATTTATAAGGGGAAAGAGGTCATGCAGGATTTTCTTGAAATGTATGACGACATAGATGTGGTGATATCCCAGAATGACGACATGACGTTCGGGGCTATCGAGGCAATCCGGGAGTCGGGCAGGACGGTGGGCATTGATGGAGACATCACGATTATTTCTTTTGACGCGGTGTATGAAGCGCTTGAGATGGTGGCGGAAGGAATTATTAACGTGGACATCGAGTGCAATCCTAACCAGGGAGAGTATATTTCCGAGATAATCAGCCTTTTGGAAAGCGGACAAGAAGTTGAGAAGAGATATTATATAGAAGAGGACGTCTTTACAATAGAGAATGTGACGGAAGAATTGTTGGAGAAAAGGACATATTAAATATCCGTAAGTCGAGTAAGAATGGGGGAGCGCAATGTTAAAGGTGTTTATCGTGGAGGATGAGAGTATTGTCAGGGAGGGGCTTAGAGATAATATCCCCTGGCAGCAGTGGGGATACAGTTTTGTGGGGGAGGCCAGTGACGGCGAGATGGCATTGCCCTTGATTCAGAAGACGCAGCCGGATGTGCTTTTTACGGATATCAAGATGCCTTTTATGGACGGCTTGTCCCTGAGCCGTATCGTGCATCAGGAGTTTCCTGATATGAAGATTATTATTATAAGCGGGTATGATGATTTTGAATATGCGAGACAGGCCATTGCCGTGGGCGTGGAGCAATATCTGCTCAAACCGATTACCCGGGCAAGCCTGCAGAAGGTTCTGGCGGAACTGAAGACGAAGATTGAGGTGGAACGGGAGCAGAAAAACTATCAGGAGAAATACCAGAACGAGACAAGGGCATATGAGCAGTTCTCGCGCACCAATTTTTTTGTCAAAGTTTTCGAGGGCAGGATGCCGGTGCAGGATATCTATGAGGAGGCGGCGAAATTGTCCCTGCGGATTAATGCACCGTGCTATAATTTGTTGATGTTTTCTTTGACGGAGAAACGGGTGGGGGAGAGCGGCGGCTTCGAATCGGAAGCATTTGCCAGGAAGCGGGAAGAACTGCTTCGCTATTTTGTGCGTTATCCGGAACATTTGGTGTTTCGCTGGAATGTGAATACTTATGGCGTGCTGATTAAGGGAAGCCCGGAACAGATGAAGGAGTTGACGGACAGATGCCTGGAGAATGTGGAGCGCATCTGCAAACCGACAGAGGAAGACTTTGACTGGTATGCAGCCGCCGGGGAACCGGTGGAGCGTTTGAGTTTGTTGACTGAATGTTACGGTAAAGTAAATCATCTGTTTGCCTACCGCTTTCTGATGCCCGCGGTGCATATTTTTACAAAAGAAGTGACGAACAGTTATATGCCGCCCGGAGGAAGCGGGAGAATCGGGGATATCGATTCTTCCAAGGTGGACCCGGAATTAATCAAAGACTTTCTGCGGCGGGGCAGCCGAGACGAAGTGGGGGAATTTGTGGATAGTTGGCTGTATAGTCTACAGGAAGCGCTCAAGTCAAGGCTCTTTCAGAACTATCTTGTGTTTCATGTGCATTTTGTGTCGATGTCCTACGTGGAGTCAATCGGATATGACAAGAACCGGCTTCTCGAACTTCTGGGCGAAGAACGGATTCAGGAGGTCCATTTAAGCTTAGAAGAACTTTCGCCTTATATCCGCAGTATTTTTGAGAAAACCATGGAGCTGCGGAACCAGGAATCCGATAACCGGAGTCAGAAAGTGCTCAAGAAAGCCCTCGAATATATAGAAGAGAATTACACACAGGAGACGTTGTCCCTCAATACGGTGGCGGGAGAAGTGAATGTCAGTGCGAATTATTTCAGTGCGATTTTCAGTCAGGCGATGGAAGTGACTTTCGTGGAGTATGTGACCCAAAAACGTATGGAGAGGGCGAAGAAACTCCTTCGCCAGACAGAGAAGCATTCGGGGGACATTGCACTGGAAGTGGGGTACAAGGACCCCCATTATTTCAGTTTTGTTTTCAAGAAAACCCAAGGGTGCTCCCCCAGAGAGTACCGCGCAGGGGTTAAAGAGTAGGATTGAAGGCGGCGGCGCTTTCCCTGTGAACGAGCTGCCAGGGAATATCCTGGGAGACGACGGACAGACCTCGCAGTTTTTGTGATATACATTCGGCCAATGCATCTGCCATCTCGCCTGAGGCATGTGTAAGGGAAGTAATGCGCACGCCGCTTAAGTCGTTTAGATAACTGTTGCCGAAGCATACCACGGATAGTTCCTGGGGCACATGGATGGAGGCGTAAGACAGCTCTTTAATCATCCAGTAGGCGATTTCGTCGTCATGACAGATGACGGCGGAACAGCCCTTAAGTTGGTTTTGGATAAAATTTGTGATAAACCGGGTATCCTGTTTTTTTTCCAACGCATCCAAGTCCGAGGACAGATACCATCCTGTGTGGCGGTCTGCAAGGATACAGCCCAGGTCGCGCAGCCTGGCGGAGACGCCATGGTAGCGTTCCGGCCCCTGCATGTCGTCCATCTTAAATAAAGCCGCAATCCGGGTATGGCCCAAGGCCGTAAGGTATTCTGCCAGGAGGCAGCCGCCATAATAGTTATCGTCTTTGATACAGACATTGTCTTCCAGGCCGTTGTAGCTGTTGTGTAGGAAAAGGATAAAAGTACCGGAGGCGCGCAGGCGTTCATACAAGTCAGTATTTGGATTGGGTAAGGTACTTTTACAGCCTTCTACAATCATGCCTCTGGGAGGGGCGTCAAGAAATTTCAACAGATGTTCCCGCTCTTTAGACGTATCGTTCCCTGTAGGATATACCGACAATGCGTATCCTTGTCCGGACAGTGCGCTGCGGATATCGGCGATAAGGTGCGGATAGATGTATTCCTGGCTGCTTGTGATAAGAATAGGGATGGTATTGCGTAGACTGTCCGGGGATAGCCCGGTGGCATAAGAGCCGCTTCCCTGTCTGCTTACAATAATGCCCTGTCTGCTAAGGAGGGTCAAAGCGGCGCGCACTGTCTGTCTGCTTACCTGATACCGGGAACAGAGCTCCGCTTCGGTGGGTAATTTCGATATGCCGTTTTGCAGGTTCCGCTCAATCTGTTCGGTTAGTTTTAGAGCCAGAGATTCATATTTTGTCATTTATTCATTTCCTTATGGTGCATATTTTCTGCATTTTCAGCTAAAATCGTTCTTCAAAGAATTTACTCATTCCCCATGTCAAAAGAGAAGAAAACCTCAAATGTTTACAATTCATTCATAATTTATATGAAAATTATTCATAAATAAATCCCCTAAGTGATAAAAATTCAACTTTTGAGGCTGTGAATAACTATAATTATAATAAATATAAGTGGTTATAGTTGGAAAAGATACCGCGTAAAATCATAAATTTTTATAAAAAATTGAGAGAAAACCGTAAAAAATATACTTAATTTAGAAATTTGTATTTTATATATAAGAGTATAACATATAATTTGTATTGTACAACTCAGCAAAAATGGAAAAAACCAGTTTTTTTGTGTTGAGAAACAAATTTTGGTCTGCTAAAGTGTTATCAGAAACGAAGAAGCAGTCATGTTTCCGTTTCGGGTAACATAATTACTAAGTATAGAGGAGGAAATTAGTAATGAAAAAGAAATTAGCAGTTTTACTTGCAGGCACAATGGTAATGGCAAGCCTGGTTGGCTGTGGTGGTGACGCTCCGGCTGAGACATCAGCTCCGGCAGAAGAAGCTCCCGCAGAGGAGGCTCCTGCAGAGGCAGCTCCTGAGGCAGAAGCAGAAGAGGAAGCACCCGCAGAGGACGCAGAGGCAGATGCAGACGCAGAAGCTCCCGCAGCAAGCGGTGAGACAATCAGCGTTGGTTTCGCACAGGTAGGCCACGAGTCTGACTGGCGTGCAGCTAACACACAGAACTACCAGGATACATTCTCCGCTGAGAACGGATATGAGTTGGCTTTCGTAGATGCAGACAACGACAACGCAGTTCAGTTAGAGGCAGTACGTGGTTTCATTCAGCAGGAAGTAGATTATATCTGCATCGCTCCGATTGAGACAGCAGGTTGGGACACAGTTCTTCAGGAAGCACAGGATGCAGGCATCCCTGTATTGATTGTTGACCGTTCCGTAGACGCTGACCCGTCTTTATATGAGACACAGATTGGTTGTGATATGGTTGCAGAAGGCGAGACAGCAGCTAATTGGTTAGGTGAGTACCTTGACGGCGCTGAGGCGAAGATTCTTGTAATCGAAGGTTCCGTTGGCGCATCCGCAACACTTGGACGTACAGAAGGTTTCAACAATATCGCAGCAAGCCACAGTGAGTGGGAAATTCTTGATTCACAGTCCGGTGATTTCACACAGGCAGGCGGACAGGAGGTTATGGAGTCCTTCATTAAGTCTTACAGCGATTTCAACGTAGTAGTTTGCCAGAACGATAACGAAGCATACGGCGCAATGGACGCAATGGATGCAGCAGGTATCACATACGGTGTTGACGGCGATGTAATCATCATCTCCTTCGATGCAACACATGACGGCTTACAGTATACACTGGATGGCAAGATTAATTGTAACGTAGAGTGTAACCCTCTGCAGGCTGAGTTCGCAGCAGACGTTATCCAGAAGCTGCAGGCAGGCGAGGCAGTCGATGCTGTGACAGTCGTTAAGGATGAAGCATTCGTAGCGCCTGGTATCGAGTCTCAGTACGCAGTAACCATGACTCAGGAAGTACTGGATGGCCGTGCTTACTAAGATTGAAAGCCGGATAATAATAAGATAAGAATAGAATAGGGAGGGAAATTATATTTCTCTCCCTTTTTCTTTACCTAAATTTGATGTATAATATGGAAATACGGCGGATATTGTCGAAAAATTCCTGCAAAAGCGGCATGGTGCGCGACAAAGAAACAGAATTTTTTAAGGAATTAAAATACATTACCTTAGAAGAATGAAGGTGTCCTTTGAAGAGAAGAATTTCTTTGCATGTTTTTAGCCTGCGCCCGATTTGCAGGCTGAGTGAGAATGGAGGGTAAATATGGATAGCAATATTGCTTTGACAATGCGAGGCATCTGTATGACATTCCCAGGGGTTAAGGCGCTTGACAATGTGGATTTTACCTTGAAAAAGGGCGAGATACGTGCACTGATGGGTGAGAACGGTGCGGGGAAATCTACATTGATTAAGTGTTTAACGGGTGTCAACAAATTCGAGGCCGGGGAGATTCATGTGGACGGTATCGAAGGCGCTATCGTAAATAAAGATACGATGGACGCCCAAAAGAAGGGAATCTCGACGGTTTATCAGGAAGTAAATCTCTGTCCCAACCTTTCGGTTGCAGAGAATCTTTATATCGGACGTGAGCCGTTAACAAAAATCGGAACGGTTAACCGCCGGAAGATGAACCAGATGGCGGCACAGCTGATGAAAGATTTAGATTTGGAAATTGAAGTGACGAAAAACTTGGAAGAATATTCACTGGCGTTGCAGCAGATGATTGCAATTGCCCGTGCTGTAGATATGGATTGTAAGGTTTTGATTCTTGACGAGCCTACTTCTTCGTTGGATGACAATGAAGTAGAGAAACTTTTCGGTATGATGAGACGGTTGAGGGACCAGGGTGTCGGTATTGTGTTCGTAACCCATTTCCTCGAGCAGGTGTATGCGGTCTGCGACGGTATTACCGTACTGCGCAACGGTACGCTGGTGGGTGAGTATACGGTGGAGGAACTTCCGAGAGTCAAGCTTGTGGCGGCTATGATGGGTAAGGATTTCGATGACCTTGCATCAATTAAGCCGGAAGGCACGATGGATTTTGAACATGCGCCGCTTGAGATTGACGCCAAGGGCTTAAGCCATGCCGGTACTATTAAGCCTTTTGATTTACAGATTCACAAGGGCGAGGTAGTTGGCCTTACCGGACTTTTGGGAAGCGGACGAAGCGAGCTTGCACGTGCCATTTACGGTGCGGACAGGGCGCAGACAGGTACCCTTAAAGTTAATGGAGAAGAAGTAAAAATTAAGAGCCCAATCGATGCCATGAACCTGGGCATGGGACTATTACCTGACGACAGAAAAGCGGAAGGTATCATCGGTGATTTGTCCGTGCGTGAAAATATTATCCTTGCCATGCAGGCGAAAGCGGGTATTTTCAAGAAGATTCCTATGGCGAAGCAGATTGAACTGGCTGACCAATACATAGAGATGCTCCAGATAAAGACGGCGAGCAGAGAAACATTGATTAAGAGGCTTTCGGGCGGTAATCAGCAGAAGGTTATTCTTGCGAGATGGCTGGCGACCAATCCGGATTTCCTGATTCTGGATGAGCCTACCCGTGGTATTGATATCGGAACTAAGACAGAGATTCAGAAGTTAGTCATTAAATTGGCGCAGGAAGGCAAGAGCTTGATTTTTATCTCATCCGAGATTGAAGAAATGCTCCGTACATGTAACCGTATGGCGGTTCTGCGTGACGGCGCCAAAGTGGGAGAGATTGGCGGCGATGAGATGACCCAGGAAGGCGTTATGCACGCCATTGCAGGAGGTGCGGCACATGAGTAAAATAAAACAAATAACAAAGATGCAGTTATTCCTGCCTATATTCAGTATGATACTGGTGATGTTAGTAAACGTAGTTTATGATATTGCAAGCGGAAATGCGCCTTTTGGTTTTTTTGCTATCAGTACACAGGTTACTTCTTCCGGTAACACAATCTTATACGGACGTCTGATTGATATTTTAAACCGTGGCAGTGAAGTTGCCATACTGGCGATTGGTATGACGCTTGTTGTATCCGCATCGGCAGGGACGGATATTTCGGTGGGCTCTGTCATGAGCCTTTCCGGCGGTATGTGCTGTATGCTTTTAGCAGGATACGGCGTGACCAATGTTTCCGAGTACGCGCAGCCTCTTTGGGTTGGCATCGGCGCCGGTATCCTTGTGGCAGTAGTCTGCGGTCTGTTTAACGGGTTCCTGGTGGCTTACCTGAACATCCAGCCCATGGTTGCCACACTGATTTTATGGTCGGCGGGCCGTGCCATAGGATTGTTATTATGTAACAGCGCAATTGTATATGTGCGTGTGCCCTCTTTCCAGGTTTTTGGCTCCTATGTGGGATTTTTGCCTACGCCGATACTGATTGCGGCGGTTTGTGTCCTGATTATGGCTTTGTTCTTAAAATTTACGGCTCTTGGCACGTTCGTACAGAGTGTAGGTATCAATAAGAAAGCGGCAAGAATATCCGGGTTTAATTCGGCGAAGATTATTCTGATGTGTTATGCAATCTGCGGTTTGTGTGCAGGTATTGCGGGTATCACCGCAACGTCCCGTATCTATTCTGCGGATACGAACAATATCGGCCTGAACATGGAGTTAGATGCGATTCTGGCGGTAGCGCTTGGCGGCAACAGCTTAGGTGGCGGTAAGTTCAACCTGGCGGGCTCCATCATCGGCGCATATACAATCCAGGCTATTACGACCACACTGTATGCATTAGGAGTTTCCTCGGCACAGGCGCCTGTCTTTAAGGCAGTTGTGGTTATCCTGATTGTAGTTATCCAGGCAGAGCCTGTCAGAGAGTACTTTAAGAAATTGTCTGCTAAAAAAGCGGCTGCAAAGGAGGCGTAAACAGGTATGAAGAAGTTGAAGATTAACAGTAACAGTATCTTGTTGCTTATCACCGTCATCTTATTTGTGGTTATGTACATAGCAGGCTGCATTGTGTATGCGGATAAGGGATTCACGCACTTACAGACATTCCTGAATATTTTGATTAACAATGCGGGGTTAATCTGCATTGCGGCAGGCATGACATGCGTTATGCTGACAGGCGGTATCGATATTTCCGTAGGCTCCGTGGTGGCTATGGACTGCATGTTTTTGGCAGTGGGAATTGAGGAGTGGGGTATGAAAAGCCCGGTCTTAATGCTGCTTGTCTTGGTAATCGGTATTGTGTTCGGCGTTGTGCAGGGGTATTGCATCGCGTACCTGGATATCCAGCCCTTTATTGTGACGATGGCAGGTATGTTCTTTGCCAGAGGTATGACCGCAGTGATTTGTACGGACCAGGTCAGCATCGTGTCGGATGAGCTTTTCGTGAAGATGTCCAGCACGAAATTGCATATTCCGTTTAACATCGGTGCGTATGAGAATAAGAAAGGTATTCTGCAGGTGCCTTACGTGAGAGTGACCGTTATTGTAGCGTTGCTTGTTGTATTGTTAATTTATTTAATGTTAAAGTATACGAAATTTGGCCGCAGCATCTATGCGGTGGGCGGCAACAGCCAGTCGGCGACCTTGATGGGTCTGGATGTGCGTATGACCAAGATGAAGACTTATGTGCTTGCCAGTTTCCTGGCTTCCATCGGTGGTATCTGCTATTGTCTGAATACCATGTGCGGTACGACCACACAGGCGTCGGGTCTGGAGATGGATGCCATTTCATCGGCCGTTATCGGCGGTACGCTCTTGACCGGCGGCGTCGGTAATGTGGGCGGCTCTTTGGTCGGCGTGCTGATTAATGGTACGATTTCCACATTGGTGAAATCCCATGGTAAGTTGGTAAGTTCTTGGGCGAATATCGTGACGGCAATTCTGTTGTGTTTCTTTATCGTATTGCAGGCAGTCCTGGCAAATCTCAAAGAGCGTAAGAAAGCTTAATGTTTTGCAACGGAGGCGCACAGTTATGTGCGCCTCTAATTGGCAATATTTGTATTTGTTTAAATAAAAGTAAATTAATTTAAAAATTTGTATATACAACTTGCAAAGGCATACAGGAAAGTGATAAAATTTTTTACAAGACAGACGGGCATTTTCTATGTTTATAGAAAAGGTGCGCAGCTTGCGCGTGTTTGTGTCTGTGCGTTGCTTGACACAAGCTTATCAGGTGTACCGTCCCAACAAAACTGAAATAGAAGCGGCGCAGAAAAGGAGAAGAAGATGAATGCAGTAAAAAATTACAAATTTTGGTTTTGCACAGGTTCGCAGGATTTGTACGGGGATGAGTGTCTTAAGAAAGTGGCAGACCATTCTGCTAAAATTGTAGAGGGGTTAAATGCTTCAGGACACCTGCCTTTTGAGGTAGTGCTGAAACCTACACTGATTAGCCAGGCATCTATCAGGAAGACGTTTAACGATGCCAACAACGAGCCTGAATGTGCAGGCGTGATTACCTGGATGCACACTTTCTCCCCGGCGAAGATGTGGATACTTGGATTGAAAGAATTTAAGAAACCGCTTTGCCATTTACATACACAGTTTAACGAAGAGATTCCTTACGATACAATAGATATGGATTTCATGAATGAAAACCAGTCGGCGCACGGTGACAGAGAGTATGGGCATATCGTAAGCCGCATGGGCATTGAGAGGAAGATTATTGTAGGCCACTGGACCAATGAGAGCGTGCAGAAACAGTTAGGAAGCTGGATGAGGACAGCCCTGGGAGTTATCGAATCTTCGCATATCCGCGTGTGCCGTTTCGGCGATAACATGAATAATGTAGCGGTGACAGAGGGTGATAAGGTAGAAGCGCAGATAAAATTCGGATGGGAGATTGACCATTACTGTGTCAATGATTTGGTGGAGTATGTGGATGCGGTTCCCCAGGGCGATGTAGACGCTTTAGTTGATGAGTATTACAGCAAGTACAAGATTATTGACGACGGCAGAGACCTAGATGAGTTCAGGAGACATGTGGCTGTACAGGCACAACAGGAAATCGGTATCGAGAAATTCCTGGTTGACAATGATTATCATGCGGTGGTTACTCATTTCGGGATGCTTGGCGGCCTGAAGCAGCTTCCGGGACTGGCAATTCAGAGACTGATGGAAAAAGGTTATGGATTCGGCGCAGAAGGCGACTGGAAAGTGGCGGCAATGGTGCGCATGATGAAATTGATGACAGCGGATATCGAGGGCGCCAAGGGAACTTCTTTGATGGAAGACTATACCTACAATCTGGTTCCCGGCAAGGAAGGTATTTTGCAGGCGCATATGTTGGAAGTGTGTCCTTCCGTGGCAGAAGGTGAAATCGGTATTAGAGTATGTCCGTTGTCCATGGGCAACAGGGAAGACCCTGCCCGTCTTGTATTTACATCAAAGACCGGCCCCGCGGTGGCATGTTCCCTGGTGGATTTGGGCACAAGATTCAGGCTGTTAATCAATGCAGTTGACTGTAAGAAGGTGGAGAAACCGATGCCGAAGCTTCCGGTGGGAACGGCATACTGGACGCCCCAGCCGAATATGGAAATCGGCGCCACAGCATGGATTCTGGCAGGCGGCGCACACCATACCGCGTTCTCCTACGACCTGACAGTGGACCAGATGGTTGACTGGGCGGCTGCTATGGGCATTGAGAGCGTCGTGATTGACAAGGATACGACAATCCGTAACTTTAAGAACGAATTAAGATGGAATGAGGCGGCATACAGGAGGTAGAAGATGGGAGCAAAGGAATGTATTGCGAGCGGTAAGTCGGTATTGGGCATTGAGTTTGGCTCTACCAGGATTAAGGCGGTTCTGGTGGATGAAAACAATCGGCCCATTGCGTCCGGCGCCCATGATTGGGAGAACAGGTTGGAGAGCGGTATCTGGACATACAGTCTGGACGATATCTGGACAGGGCTGCAGGATTGCTACAAGAAATTGACGGAGGATGTGCAGAGCCGGTATGGCGAGAAGCTGACGAAGATTGGCGCCATAGGATTTAGCGCAATGATGCACGGTTACATGGCTTTTAATGATAAGGATGAACTGATGGTGCCTTTCCGCACATGGAGGAATACCATCACGGAGGAAGCTTCCACGAAGCTGACGGAACTGTTTCACTATCATATTCCTCAGAGATGGACGATTGCGCATCTCTACCAGGCAATCTTAAACGGCGAGGAGCATGTGGCCGATTTGAAGTTTGTGATTACGCTTGCGGGTTATATCCACTGGAAACTGACGGGTGAGAAGATAGTCGGCGTGGGCGAGGCTTCCGGTATGTTCCCGATTGACATTGCAACCGGACAGTTCCATGAGAGGATGGTAGTCCAGTTTGATGAGGCGGTTGCCGGCAAAGGCTTTGCATGGAAATTAAAGGATGTGCTTCCGGCAGTCTATACGGCAGGGCAGCAGGCAGGGGCGCTTACGGAAGAAGGCGCGAAACTGTTAGACCCTACGGGCACATTACAGGCAGGCGTGCCTTTCTGCCCGCCGGAAGGTGACGCGGGGACAGGTATGGCGGCGACCAACAGTGTGGCGAAGCGTACCGGTAATGTATCTGCCGGAACGAGTGTGTTCGGTATGATTGTATTGGAGAAGGAATTGTCCAAGGTATACGATGCGATTGACCTGGTGACTACGCCGGACGGCAGCCTGGTGGCTATGGTACATTGTAACAACTGTACTTCCGACCTGAATGCATGGGTAAATCTTTTCAAAGAGTATTCGGAGCTGATGGGCATGAAAGTGGATATGAACGAGTTGTACGGCAATCTGTACCGCAAAGCGTTAGAAGGTGACGACGACTGCGGCGGGCTGCTTGCGTATAACTATTTTTCAGGTGAACATGTGACGGGATTCAATGAAGGACGTCCGTTGTTCGTGCGCACACCGGATGCCAAGTTCAATCTGGCGAACTTTATGAGGGTGCATCTTTTTACGTCTCTTGGCGCATTGAAGACCGGATTCGACATTCTTTTCAAGGAAGAAGGCGTGCAGGCGGACGAAATCTTAGGGCATGGCGGACTCTTCAAGACGAAGGGAGTCGGACAGAGTATCCTGGCTGCGGCCATGGACGCTCCGGTCAGTGTGATGGAGACGGCAGGCGAAGGCGGCGCATGGGGCATCGCGCTTCTGGCATCCTATATGGTCAATAAAGGTGCGGATGAGAGCCTGGCTGCCTTTTTAGACGGCAAGGTGTTCGCAGGACAAAAAGGCGAGAAGATGGAGCCGAAAGCATCCGACGTACAGGGCTTTAACGAATTTATGAAACTGTACGGCGCAGGGCTTGCCATTGAGAGAGCGGCTGTGGAGAGTATGTAGATAATGGGAAGCCATATGGGAGAATGACGTTGTGTGTGCATTCTCCCATAGACAGGCATCCACACAGAATATAGAAAGGTTTTAAGAGTATGTTAGAAGAATTAAAGAAACGCGTCTATGAGGCGAATATGCTTCTGCCTAAGTATGGCTTAGTTACTTTTACCTGGGGCAATGTCAGTGAGCTTGATGTGGAGAGCGGTATTTTCGCCATTAAACCGAGCGGTGTGGACTATGATAAACTGACGCCGGAGGATATGGTTTTGGTTGACTTGGAGGGCAATAAAGTAGAGGGCAGGTACAATCCTTCCTCCGATACGGCTACCCATGTGGAGCTGTACAAGGCATATCCGGAAATTGGCGGCGTGGTACATACCCACTCGTCCTATGCTACCAGTTGGGCGCAGGCAGGCAGGAGCATTCCTTGTTACGGAACGACCCATGCGGATTATTTCTATGGGGAGATTCCCTGTTTAAGATGCCTGAATGCGGACGAGATTGAAGAAGCCTACGAAAAAAATACAGGTCTTTTGATTGTGGACGAGTTTAAGAGGATGGGGAAAGACCCTGTGGCCGTTCCGGCAGTGCTGTGTAAGAACCACGGCCCCTTTTCGTGGGGTAAGGACGCCCATGAGGCGGTACATAATGCGGTTGTTTTAGAGGAGGTGGCTAAGATGGCATACCGTGCCGAGACGATTCATGCACGGATACAGCCTGCGCCACAAGAATTGCAGGATAAGCACTATTACAGGAAGCACGGAGCTAATGCATATTACGGGCAGGAGAAATAGAAATGCAAATGCTGCATATTCTGGTAGAGACTGTGCAGCGATTGTGATATGATAGGATTATTGATTGGTGAAATTTGTGCCTGTGAGCCCAAATTTGCAGGCTACAGAAAGGTATAGGAAATAATATGGACAAATTAGAGTTACAGAAAACAGCGAATGAAGTTCGCAAAGGGATTGTGACTGCGGTACACGGTGCAAAAGCAGGACATCCGGGCGGCTCGTTGTCTGCGGCAGACATTTTTACATATCTCTATTTTGAAGAGATGAATATTGACCCGAAAGACCCTAAGAAGGCGGACAGGGACCGTTTTGTGCTGTCGAAAGGACATACGGCTCCCGGATTATATTCTGCGCTTGCCAACAGAGGATATTTCCCGGTGGAAGACTTGAAGACGTTGCGCCATCTTGGCTCCTATCTCCAGGGACATCCTTGTATGCAGGAGACGCCGGGCGTAGATATGTCTTCCGGTTCATTGGGACAGGGTATTTCGGCAGCGGTCGGTATGGCTCTTGCGGCTAAGATGGACGGCAAGGAATACAGGACATACACGCTTCTTGGTGACGGTGAGATTCAGGAAGGCCAGGTGTGGGAGGCTTCCATGTTTGCGGGGCATCGTAAACTGGACAATTTGGTAGTGATAGTGGACAATAACGGACTGCAGATTGACGGTAAGATTGACGACGTGTGCTCGCCTTATCCGATTGACAAGAAATTTGAGGCATTTAATTTCCATGTCATCAATATTGACGGTAATGATTTCGACCAGATTGACGCTGCTTTCAAGGAAGCAAAGGCTACGAAGGGTATGCCCACGGCTATCATCTGTAAGACCGTAAAAGGCAAAGGCGTGTCCTTCATGGAGAACAATGCGGGATGGCATGGCAAAGCGCCTAATGATGAAGAATATGCGACGGCCATGGCGGATTTGGAGAAGATTGGTGCAGAATTAGGAGGTGCGAACTAATGGCAGATGTTAAAAAGATTGCTACACGTGAGAGTTATGGTAATGCACTTGCCGAGTGTGGTGCTGACTTCCCGAATCTGGTTGTCTTAGACGCCGACCTGGCAGGAGCCACCAAGACAAGTGTATTTCAGAAGGCATACCCGGAGCGTCATATCGATTGCGGTATCGCAGAGTGTAATATGACAGGTATTGCGGCAGGACTTGCTACCTGCGGTAAGATTCCCTTTATCAGCTCCTTCGCTATGTTTGCGGCAGGACGTAACTTTGAGCAGGTGCGTAATTCTATCGGTTATCCGCACCTGAATGTGAAGATTGGCGCTACCCATGCGGGTATTACGGTAGGAGAAGACGGCGCTACCCACCAGTGCAATGAGGATGTTGCCCTGATGAGAGCCATACCGGGGATGACTGTTATCGTTCCGGCCGATGATGTGGAAGCCAAAGCTGCGGTGAGAGCCGCTATCGAGTTTGAGGGACCGGTATATCTGCGTTTCGGACGTGCGGCAGTTCCTGTAATCAACAATACGAGCAACTATAAATTTGAAATCGGAAAAGGCGTGGCGCTGCGCGAAGGCACTGACGTGACGATTATTGCTAGCGGTATTACCGTTGCATCCGCCTTGGAGGCGGCTGACATGCTTGCTGCCGACGGAATAAGCGCGGAAGTAATTAATATCCATACGATTAAACCCCTGGATGAAGAACTGGTAGTAGGCTCCGCTAAGAAGACAGGAAAAGTGGTAACGGCAGAAGAACATTCCGTAATCGGCGGGCTTGGCAGCGCAGTGTGCGACTGTCTGTCCCAGAAGTGCCCGACTCCTGTTTTTAAGATTGGAATGCAGGATGTGTTCGGTGAGTCCGGCCCGGCCAATGCGCTCGTTGCGAAATACGGACTGGACGGCAAGAGTATCTATGAATCAACGAAGGAATTTGTAAAAGGCACAGGTATCTAAATGTCTGAAAAAATTACCAGAAAAAATATATTGTCTCCTTCCATACTGGCGGCAGATTTCTCAAAGTTGGGAGAACAGATTACGCAAGTGGCCAAGGCGGGTGCGGAATATCTTCATATTGATGTGATGGACGGCGTGTTCGTTCCGTCAATTTCGTTCGGTATTCCGGTAGTTGAGACAATCCGCAAGGTCACCAATATCGTATTCGATGTCCATCTTATGATTGTGTCGCCGGAGCGTTATGTGAAAGAGTTCGCCGCGTGCGGTGCGGACAGTATTACTTTCCATCTGGAAGCGGCGGAGGATGTGGACGCACTGATTGACCGGATACATGGACTTGGCTGTAAGGCGGGTATGTCCATTAAGCCGCAGACGCCGGTGGAGACCGTCAGAAAATATCTGGGTAAACTGGATATGCTTCTTGTGATGACTGTGGAACCGGGGTTTGGCGGACAGAAATATATACCGGAATCCACAGAGCGCATTAGGCAAATCAGACAGATGGCCGACGAACAGGGGCTGAATCTGAACATACAGGTGGATGGCGGCATCACCCATGACAATGTCAAGGTGGCGCTGGATGCCGGAGCCAATGTGATTGTGGCAGGCTCGGCTGTGTTTAAAGGCAATATAACAGACAATGTGAAAAAATTTATGGCGCAGTTTTAAACTGCGCCATGTACATGGATGGGAATGCAATGGTTTATTCTAAATACACCCAAATGATGAAGGAGGGGAGCATATGGGCCTGTACTTAAATCCGGGCAATCTGGAGTTTGCCAGGGCATTGTCGGAGAATGTGTATGTAGATAAATCTGAATTAATTCATTTTACAAATGACAGGGTCAATAAGCAGATGCGCTTTATGTGCGTCAGCCGTCCGCGACGATTCGGTAAATCTATGGCGGCTAATATGCTTACGGCATATTACAGCAAAGGCTGTGACTCGCGGAAATTGTTTACGGGACTGAAAATTGAAAAAGACCCATCCTTTAAGATGCATCTTAACAGACATGATGTGATACGTTTAGATGTGCAGAGATTTTTGTTTGATGAAACGAATCTTGAAGGGTTTTTGTATGAAATCCAGGAAGCGGTTATCGAAGAACTGCAAGTAGAATATGGCTCTTATATAGGAGAACAGAGGCGTAAACTACCTGTGGTTTTGGATAAGATATATGCGCTTACAGGTACAAGATTCATTTTTGTTATAGATGAATGGGATTGTGTATTCAGACTGGCCAGGGACAAAACTGAAATTCAAAAACAGTACCTTGATTTTTTGCGATGGATGTTTAAAGGTGCAGAGTGTGTGGAGCTGGTATATATGACTGGGATTCTGCCTATCAGGAAATACGGGAACCATTCTGCTATCAATATTTTCAGGGAGTATTCCATGCTGAATCCGGGACGTATCGCGCCTTATTTCGGCTTTATGGAGTCGGAGGTAAAGGAACTTTGCGCTGAATATGGCGTGGATTACCAGGAGGCGAAGAAATGGTATGATGGTTATAAGCTTGGTGATATATATGCCTATAATCCTTTGTCGGTAGTTGAACTTATGGAAAATAGGGACTTCCAGAGTTATTGGACCGGAACGGAAACTTATGAAGCGCTGAAAATCTATATTGACATGAATTTCGACGGTTTGAAAGAGGCGATTATTGAAATGATAGGTAACGGTAAGTGCAAAGTTGACACTTCCACTTCCCAAAATGATATGACGACATTCCGTACCAAAGATGATATACTTACACTTTTGATACATTTGGGATATTTGACTTATGACAAAGAGACGAGCGAGGTGTTTATTCCCAACCGTGAGATTGCGCAGGAATTTATGAGAGCCGTAAAAACGGGTGGATGGGATGGACTCGTCCGGGCGCTTGGACGTTCGGAAAAGTTATTACAAGACACATGGGGGATGGATGGGGAGGCTGTAGCAGAAGGAATCTCTAAGATTCATCAAGAAACGACGTCTATTCTGAAATATCACGATGAAAACTCTTTAAAATGCACTGTTCTGATGGCCTATTATAGTGCCCAGGCTCATTATATGCCTCCGATTTTGGAAATGCCGTCGGGGCATGGGTTTGCGGATGTGGTATATCTTCCTAAATCCGGTGTGGACAGACCGGCACTTGTCGTAGAGCTTAAATGGAAAGGCTCGGCCGAAGGAGCTGTTTCGCAAATCAAAAAGAAACGGTATGCTTCATGGATTGAAGAGTATACGGGGGATATTCTGCTTGTGGGCATTAACTATGACCAGGAGAAGAAACATACTTGCTTGATTGAAAAATATAAAAAATAAAGCGAATGCTTTGCAAAGTAAAATGTACGTTTCCTATATTGTATGATGGCGCAGTTTTAAACTGCGCCATGTTTTTGTAGAAGAAAAGAGCTCTTCTCGTTTCTTATTCCACGATATTTTGTAGCCACACGCCTTTCTTGACAAGCACAAACCCTATGATGCACTTAATGAAGTCGCCCGCCTGCACAAGCGTAAATACCGCCACCACAGGCAAGGATGTGAAGCGGCTTAAGGCAAAAGCGATGGTCACGCTGACGCACCAGATAAACACGCTGTCAAACAGGAACGTTATGATTGTCTTACCGCCGGAACGCAGCGTGAAATAGGAGGCGTGGAGAAAAGCGTTCTGGGGCATAAAAATTGCGGCAATCATAATGAAATATGTGGCGAGCCGACGCACGTCTTCGGTGGTGTTGTACATGAGAGGGAAGAACTGTGCCAACAGAAGCATCACAAGCGCCACACAAGTACAGCAAAAGACCGAAAAGGCAATCATCTTATTATCCGTATCCCTTGCTTCCTTCATCTTACCTGCCCCAAGGAGCTGGCCGACAACGATTGCCACGGAATCGCCCAAGGCGATAAATACAATATTAAATACATTGTTGATTGTATTGGAAATATTCTGGGCAGCGATTACGTTCAGGCCGCGGACGGAATAACACTGCGTCAGCATGGCTACGCCGGCGGCCCACAGCGTTTCATTCAACAAAAGCGGCGTGCCTTTGACCAGGATTTTCCCGGCAAGATGGCCCGGAACCTTTAAGCTCTTGTACAGCCCTTCCACAAAAGGATTTTGCTCCTTGTGTTTATGGGTGTGGATGAGCACGATGGCAGCTTCCGCATACCTGGAAATCACCGTGGCAAGGGCCGCACCCTGTACACCCAAGGCGGGGGCTCCGAACTTGCCATAGATGAGTATGTAATTCAATATAAGGTTTATGATTACCGCCACAACGCCCGCCTTCATCGGGAGAACTGTCTGTCCGCACTCGCGCAGCGTACTGGAATAAACTTGCACCATCATAAAAGGAGGAAGGCCAAGGAGCATAATCAACAGATACTGCTGTCCGTAATGCAGAGTCGCGGCGATGCTCTCGGCGGTGCCTTCTCCCTGCAGGTACAACTGAATCAGGTTAGGGCCGGTTGCCAGAAAGAGGACTGTCGTAAACAGTGTAATCGCGGCCACAATCCACAGCTTGAAACGGACGGTCTGACGGACGCCCTCGTGGTTCTTCTGCCCGAAATACTGGGCGGTAAAAATACCTGCGCCGGATACGCCGCCGAACAGGCACAAGTTGTAGACAAAAATTAACTGATTGACGATGGCCACGCCGGACATCGGTTCAGTGCCAATCCGTCCAATCATGATATTATCCAGAAGACCCACGAAATTTGTGATGCCGTTCTGCACCATGATGGGGACTGCAATTGCAAGTACCATCTTGTAGAAAGCCTTGTCTCCTATGAATTTGTACAGAAAGCCAGGTTTTTTCCGAGTAGTTTCCATGATAAATAATCTCCTGTTAAACAATATGTTTACCGTGCCCTGTTTTTAATGATATTAATGTAAATCCAAGTTCAATGTTTCATTCCGTTAAAAATAATTGGAAAACATTATAACGTATATAAGATAATTGCAATACAACAAAATGAATAGAGCTTAGACATAATCCATATATTACCACTAAAATAAGGGAACGGTAGTAAAGCATTTTACATGATTTATATTAAATATGCAATATGCTTTATTTTTTTCACGGAAATCATGTCGAATCCTGTCATTAAAACTACACAAACAGTTTATTTTCGGAGCTTTTTTGGTCAATTTCTGCTTGATATTCTACGAATAATAAAATAGTATTGAAATGTGAAGCAAATTTTAATATCATAACTACAATGCTAATTGTAGTGACTACAGGAGGCAGATTATGACACTTGAAAATTTAACTGATTGTGAGCAATTGGTGATGAAGACGGTGTGGGACGCCGAAGAAGAACTCAGCCTTATGGAAGTTATGCAAAGAGTGAACGATAAATACCATAAGGAATGGAAACCGCAGACAGTATCAACTTTTCTGGCGCGTCTCGTAAGAAAGGGGTATTTAAGACATTATCGTCAGGGTCGTGTGTTTTTCTATCAGATACTGGTTCCGTTGGAAGAGTACAAGGGTCAGCTTACTAATGATTATGTGAACTTCTGGAACCATGACAATGCAGATGAATTTCTTTGTGCTTTATCACAGGGGAGGCCATTACGACAAGATGAGATTGAAAGGATTCAAATTATGATCGATGGATTGGACAAGTAACCTATTTATTGTACTGTTGTTAACAGATGTGACGGGAACGATATTTTTCCTGATAGGGGAGCTGTTCAAGAGATATGTTTGTGATGACGTTGGACTTCTGCATTTTTTGACGAAAGTGACCTTATGCACTTTTCTTGTACCGTTTGTCTATATTTTCTTTTACATGGACAAGCGCGTATGCCTGATAAGAATTGAGAGCAATATCAATCTGTTCTACAATACACCTTTAACGCTTGAGTTAGGCGCGGCGCTTGGGTGTATCTGGCTGGGATTATTTCTGGCGCTTTTAGTCTGCAGGCTGTATCGCCGGTTCTGTTGGGCAATGATTTGCAGAGGGAATATTCCGGAAGAGGACGAGGTGATTTTCAGAGTGTTTACGGAGACCTGTGCCGAGTTCGGAATAGGCGGTGAGGTTTCCGTGTGCAGGAACGATTCCGTTCGGATACCATGTATCACTTATCATCACGGATTTGTGGTGGTCCTGCCGTTGGTGAAGTACACGGAGGAAGATGCGAGGGTTATTTTCTGCCATGAACTGTGTCATTATCTGAATCGCGATATGTATCTCAAGACAATTGGCTGTATTGTCGCTTTGTTGCATGTATTTAATCCCGCGGCGCATATTCTGCTAAAGCAGATGGATTTGCTGTGTGAGGAGCGCTGTGACAGAGTGGCTTGCGAAAAGGGAAAAAGCATTTTTACGAGGGCAGAATATTTCAGGGTTATTCTTGAATCATTGGTAACCGACGGAAAGCGGGAGAGATATCAACTGTTTAAGTTGGTCGATGACAAGACAAATTATGAGAGGAGAGTTGAGTACATGATGGGCTATCATGAGCATGGCGGGATTAAAAAGGGAACCGCACTTGTGTTGTCTGTCTGCTTCCTCTTGGGTAGCGGGTTCACATCATTGGCGGCAGGCGGTGGTGTGACAGTTGCCTATGAAGAGTTGGCAAAAGCGACGAGTGTTAGGACGGCGGATGTCATGGAAGTGTCTGCCAATCCGGGTATTGCAGTCGATTTAAATAACATAAATGAAGAAGTAAAGATGGAATTTGGGAGAGCATATAACCTGAATCCCGATGATGTCATTATAGTGGATTTTCCGGAAACGTATGTGTTCGGTGATGATAGTTTTATGTTGACTTGGACGATTCCTAAAGGAAAGACTTATATGTCTACCGGGTTTACACAGGAGATAGGCGATTCAATATCAGCGATGGTAGTGGGTACTCCCGATAACATTGAATATGAGTTTGGGATTAAAGACCCGAAACAGATTATGCGTTATGCTGAAGGGGAAGGTACAAGTTCCCATGTATTTGAAATAAAGATTAAGGGAAGACATTACTTCTACATAACCAACAGGAGTGAAACCGAAGAGCTTCACGTAGAGGTGGCAATCATTAGAACCCCTGCGGAGACGACAGAGTAATTTACGGCAGAGGCATCATTTTAGGTCGGTATATACAGGCCAGACATAAGATATGCCGGATATTCGTATATATAATCCTGGCTATAGTTGTGATTTGAATCCACAAACACAATTAGATTTAACCGTTCCACCAAGCAGTACAACAAACCGACAGCCCTGGCAGTTTTGCCAGGGCTGTTGGCTTTCCATTGCCTTATATCACGGAATATCCCCATGATATAATTTAAACATACATTTTCATGTATGTAACAAAAGCAGTGCGGTAGGTACACCCTTTAGAGGCAATTCATTGCAGGGTGTGTGAAGCTACCTACGTCCCGCTTTAGTTTTGTATGTTACGCGTAGGGATACCGGCATGAATGGGCAGGAGAAAAGCCAGAGAGTGGGCATTCCCTGGCTTCTCAATCGTTGTCTGGACTAGAACTATACAGTTCGTTTGGTCAATTAATAATATACCACGTTTGTCCAAAATTTGCAAGTAGGATTGTCAATTTTATTTATCATTGTAGTGCTTTTTGTACAAAAACATGGCGCAATACTGTATATCTGACCCGAAACATTACTTTTCGCCCAAGAGAAAAAGGCATAGTGACAACTATGCCAACTTATTGTATTACACAGCGTTTATCTTTGCCACAGCGTCGCTATTGTTTTACCTATGCCTGGATTTATTTTACACGCTTCATGGAATTGCGTAACATCAATAACTCATAGTAATCCAATAAAGCCTGCATATTACGTTGGTCTAATTCTACAATCGTATTCATCAGGTCACTTACGGTATAATCGGCGGATAGTTGCTGATTAAGAGTATCAATACTTGCCTTATATTCAGTGCGCTGTAACAGATAGTCTGTGGAGACATCAAAGAAGTCCGCCAGCATAGATAGTGTATTCAAATCAGGTGCATGGACACCCTTCTCGTAGTTTGATACGGTTGCCACAGTTACATTGAGGTAAGTTGCTACTTCTTTTTGCAGAACACCTCTTTCCTTGCGTAATGATGCCAGTAAATTGCCAAGTTCCATATTGCTCTCCGGTGCACAAAATGTGTTTATCTGTTGGTATGTATATACACAGTTGTCTTTTGTAGTTTCATTGTTGCTCTTTCCATGATTCTAGGATAATTTCAGAATAAAAGGAATGGAATTAAATAATACAAATAATTTTGCGGATAATTTGACAACATAATTAACGAAACATTAATTTTCTGACAGATTCAAATTACATCTGACGCTGTATGGAATAGATGCTATCTTAAATGACGGCCCATGAACAGCAACAGTGAGCATCCTATAAGGTCCGGGTATAGGACTATATCTTGAAAAGAACCGGAGCATGGAGTACTATATAATAGGATATAAAAAGAGATGACAAAAAGTGAAGGATATAGGGAATGAAAAAATTAGGAAGAAATGACCACTGTTGGTGTGGCAGCGGACGCAAATATAAGACATGCCATATGGCTTTTGACGAGAAGATTGAGCGCTATGCGTTACAAGGACATATCGTGCCGCCCCATGATATCCTAAAGACGCCGGAGCAGATTGAAGGAATCAGACAGAGCAGCAAGTTAAATATCGCCATTTTAGATGAAATTGACAGACAGATTCATGTCGGCATGAGCACCGAGGAAATTGACAGGCTGGTGTATGACATGACGAAGGAAATGGGAGGTATTCCGGCTACTTTAGGATATGACGGATTTCCCAAGAGTGTCTGTACTTCCATCAATGAGGTTGTATGCCATGGCATTCCTTGTGAGGAGCGTCTGTTACAGGACGGAGATATCGTGAATGTGGATGTGTCCACGATTTATAAGGGGTATTTTTCTGATTCTTCCCGGA
Source organism: uncultured Lachnospiraceae bacterium (assembly GCA_910578645.1). Lineage (GTDB taxonomy): Bacteria > Bacillota > Clostridia > Lachnospirales > Lachnospiraceae > UBA3282. Next base: position 35,416 of record CAJTQI010000010.1, on the reverse strand, counting down.
TGTACATGTTAGGGGATGTGGCGCCGGAGACTCAAAAACTGGTGCGCGTCGCCAGGGAGTGCATTGATGTGGGCTTAGAGCAGGTGAAACCGTGGAACTTTCTTGGGGACATGGCGCAGGCAATCAATGACCATGCCAAGGCCAACGGTTATTCCATTGTACGTGAAATCGGCGGACATGGAGTGGGATTGGAATTTCACGAAGAACCCTTTGTCAGTTATGTGACAAGTAAGGGGACGGAGATGCTTATGGTGCCGGGTATGGTATTTACGATTGAGCCTATGGTGAATATGGGCAAGGCGGACATCTATATTGATGATGAAGACGGGTGGACCGTCTATACCGATGACGGGAAGCCTTCCGCCCAATGGGAAGTTACGTTGGCAGTGACGGAGGACGGATATGAGATTTTAACTTATTAAACGCTGTGTGTAACGATATTTTGTTTGGCAGTCCAAAAGCCAGAGTACATCAATCTTAGCGGTGTATTCTGGCTTTTTTATGTATGAATAATTGTGCAATATTCCGGTATTGTAAAAAGAAAAGGATTCTGGTATCTTATCTATACAATCTTTGGATTTATCTTAAAGTATACTTTATTCCGTGTATCGTACGGCACGGGTCCGGGGCAGTTCGCCACTAATTTCCAAATGTTGGGTTTATGTAAGAAGAGAAAACAAACATAGTTGACAGACGTAAGCAATGAAAATAAGCGAAAGGAATGAAAACAGGTATGAGAGAACTGATAACAAAGATATCAGATTATATGAACGAGAAAAGCAATGAGCCCCAACGGCGGGAGGACAGGCTGGCAATTGCGGTGATTGGGGTGTCTGCAGCAGTGGTGGTTGTATTGCTGCTTCTTCTCCTATGGGGGTATCTGGCAGGAGCGCGCAGACACAGGGATAAGGAGACGGCCGGCGCCGGGGAGGAACTTACAGCCACAACCTATGAAGAAAAGACGGCAGAATATATGGCGCAAAACGGGGCTCAGGAGGAAGAGGCGTTCAGGCAGGAATATTTGGATAGCATAGCCGGATTAAGCGATAAGGTGGAGGGGCTTCTTGCCGCTATGGAGCAGGCGGAGCAGGACTTGACTAAGACTGTGGAAGAACTGCATGAAGAGGATGGGACGGCCAGAGAGCGGCTTTTGGCGCTGCGCGGGGAGGTGACGACAATCATCCACAACCTTCGCCAAACAGAGACGAAACTGCACGACCTGTCTGACTTGGTAGGGATTATGGAGCGGGAGACGATTCCCATTATCCGTGAGCAGCTTGTGGAAATCCGTGGGGAGATGGAGCAGGTGCATACTGACATGTCCAACCTGTATGCAAAGATTGCCACATTGGAGCAGGAGGATATAAAACTAAAAAATGAAGACGATAAGCTGTGGGCAGGCATCGGCGCGTTGGAGAAGACATTGCATACAGTGTTAAACCGGAATATGTCAGAGGTAAACCAACAGTTCGACACATTGCTCGGCCGTTTTGATTCATTGTTAAACCAATTCAAGACAGTGGAAAACAGGTTGGGTAATCTGTCCGGACATACATTGCAGTACCGCTACGATGCGGGGAAGGACACGCTTTATCTGGAACCTTACGACGAGAGCGGGGAGTAAGCGTAGCAGGGAGAAAAGTAAGTACGCCTGATTGACAAGCCGGTTATTTTATGATAGCCTTATGGTATATTTAGCCAGAGAAAGCGACGACGAAGAGAGTAGATAGAGGTGCCCTTTCCAGAGAACATTCCGGCGGCTGAGAGGAATGAAGCGGTGAATCTATTGAAGATGGCTTCCGAGCGGCGCTCCTGAGCCTGAGACGGTTAGGGTGCGACAGGTTCCGCCTGTTATAGCGGCAGAGTATGACAGTACTCGGCGAGACTGGTTCTGTGAGGCGCCAGTGAAGAGAAGTGGTAACACGGTGTATATCCGTCTTCTTGTTTCATTATGTTCTGGGCATAATGAATATAGGAAGGCGGTTTTTTGTTATATCCCATAAGGCAAATTTATAAAGAAAAGCGAACTAGGAGGACTATCATGGACAAAGGAAAATATTATATCACCACGGCGATTGCCTATACTTCCGGAGTGCCGCATATCGGCAACAGTTACGAAATTGTGCTGGCGGACAGTATTGCGAGATTTAAAAGAAAAGATGGGTACGATGTATTCTTTCAGACAGGAACCGACGAACATGGGCAGAAGATTGAATTAAAAGCCCAGGAAGAGCAAGTTACGCCGAAACAGTTTGTGGACAAGGTGGCAGGTGAAATCCGTAGAATCTGTGACAGCCTGGATACTTCCTATGATAAATTTATCCGTACTACGGATGATTATCACGAGAAACAGGTGCAGAAGATTTTCAAGAAGTTATATGACCAGGGCGATATTTATAAGGGATATTATGAGGGAATGTACTGTACGCCATGTGAGTCTTTCTGGACAGAGTCGCAGTTGGTTGAGGGCAAGTGTCCTGACTGTGGCAGGGAAGTGAAGCCTGCCAGGGAGGAAGCTTATTTCTTTAAGATGAGCAAATATGCTGACAAGCTGATTGACCATATCAATACACATCCCGAGTTTATACAGCCGGTGTCCCGCAAGAACGAGATGATGAACAACTTCCTTCTGCCTGGTCTACAGGATTTGTGTGTGTCCAGAACTTCCTATAAATGGGGGATTCCGGTGGACTTCGATAAGAAGCACGTAGTCTATGTGTGGATGGACGCGCTGACGAACTATATTACGGGTATCGGTTATGAGGCTGACGGAGACGGCAGCGAGCAATATCGGAAGTTATGGCCCGCTGATTTGCATTTGATTGGCAAGGATATTATCCGGTTCCATACGATTTACTGGCCGATTTTCCTCATGGCCTTGGGAGAGCCGCTTCCCAAGCAGGTATTCGGGCATCCATGGCTTTTGCAGGGCGACGGTAAGATGAGCAAGTCGAAAGGCAACGTCATCTACGCCGATGATTTGATTGATTTCTTCGGAGTGGACGCGGTGCGGTATTTCGTATTGCATGAGATGCCCTTTGAGAACGACGGTGTGATTACCTGGGATTTGATGGTGGAGAGGATGAATGCAGACCTTGCCAATACGCTTGGCAATCTGGTGAACAGAACCATCTCCATGAGCAATAAGTATTTCGGGGGCAAAGTGGAGAATAAGCATGTAGGCGTTGAACCAGGGGCGCAAGACGTGGATGCGGAGCTTTTTGCAGTGGCGGCGGATACGTATAGCAGGGTATCCCGGAAGATGGATGAACTGCGGGTGGCGGATGCGATTACGGAAATTTTCGCACTATTTAAACGGTGCAACAAGTATATTGACGAGACGATGCCATGGGCCCTTGCAAAAGATGAGACGAAGAAAGACAGATTAGCCACGGTGCTTTACAATTTGTTCAATGGCATTCTTGTGGGAGCGTCCCTTTTAGAGCCCTATATGCCGGAAACTGCGGCTAAGATTGCAGGGCAGATTCATGCGAAGCTTGTTGAGTTCTCTGTATTGGAGGAATGTGCGGCAAACCAGGATACGGCTAAGGTGTCTGTTCTGTATCCGGACAAAAATCAGGTTACGGGACAGCCGGAGATTCTTTTTGCCCGTCAGGATTTGAAGGAGATTACCCAGAGGGTGGAAGAGATGTTTGAGAAACGCCAAAAGGCGGCTGCAGGTGCGCAGGCGCAAGAAGCCGTGGAAGAAGTACCTGCCGATGTGATTGATATAGAGGCGAAGGATACGATAACCTATGACCTTTTTGACCGGTGCCAGTTTCAGGTCGGCGAGATTATTGAATGTAAGGAAGTGCCTAAGTCCAAGAAACTTCTCTGCTCCAAGGTGCGCGTAGGCTCACAGGTGAGACAGATTCTGTCCGGCATTAAACAGCACTACAGCCCGGAGGAGATGGTGGGCAAGAAAGTCATGGTGTTAGTGAACTTGCAGCCCAGGGAAATTGCCGGAATGATGTCGGAGGGTATGCTTTTGTGCGCGGAAGACGCAGAAGGTAAACTGGCCTTGATGACGCCCGAACGTGCAATGCCTGCAGGTGCGGAAATCTGCTAGTGTTGTACATGGCTATTTGTGCCGGAGCGTCACAAATAAGCCCTGATGGCAGACGCAAATTTGAGATTTGTGTCGTTTCGCCGCGTAAAACGCTCCGGAATGGGGACTGATATGGTGAAAAAGCAGGATTTTTACTTTGATTCCAGGGATGGGCGGCATAGGCTTCATGGAATCAGGTGGGTGCCGGAGGGAAGCCGGCCGGTATGTGTGCTCCAGATTGTCCATGGAATGTCAGAGTATATTGACAGGTATGATGAGTTTGCCCGTTACCTGGCAGACAGAGGGGTACTTGTGGTAGGCGACGACCATTTAGGCCATGGCGACTCGGTGGAACCGGGGGAGCCTTACGGCTATTTCTGTAAAGAAGATGCGGTCACGGTGCTTGTACGGGATGAGCACCGCCTTAAGAAGATGACCCAGGAGCAGTATCCGGGCGTACCTTATATTATTTTGGGGCACAGCATGGGTTCCTTCATTACGCGCAATTACCTGATGCGTTATGGCACCGGTGTAAACGGCGCGGTAATTGTGGGAACAGGGATGCAGTCCAAGGCCACGCTGCTGTGCGCCCGCGCCCTGGCGGCGCTCCAGGGAGCTTTCTTTGGCGAAGAGCATGTGAGCAAGTTGGTGGACAAAGCAGCTTTTGGTGTGTATAATAAAAAGATTAAAGAACCGAAGACGTCTTTTGACTGGCTTTCCAGGAATGAGGATAATGTGAGAGGGTATGTGAATGACCCCAGGTGTGGCTTTATCTTTACGGTGAATGGCTTTCAGACGTTGTTTAAGCTGATTTATCAGCTCCACGACCAGGAGCAATTGCGGAATATGCCCGTCAATCTGCCGGTATTTTTTCTGTCGGGGGCTCAGGACCCTGTGGGCGGTTACGGCAAGGGCGTGGAGCAGGCATATGAATCTTTCCGCAAAATCGGTATGGAAAATGTACAGATGAAACTGTATCCTGAGGACAGGCACGAGCTTTTGAACGAAGTAGACAGGGAAGATGTGTATGGGGACATCTACCGTTGGATTCTGCATAGGATTTAGGCCGCCGGGATGGCGGCAGACACATCGCTATCCGGGGAGAAAACGATGGCGGACAGTTTGATAAAAAGCAGGTGGAGTGGGCGATGAGAAAACATAGATGGATAAAAGTGTTGTGTATAATGTTTCTTGTGTTCATAGCTTACCGGACCATTTTCCCTGTTCTGTGGCCCGATGAAGAAAGCGGCATAAAGGGCGTGGGAAAGGGTGATGAGAGGATTGTCGGCTTCATGATAGACAAGGTGGCGGCAGGCGAAGTGGAGCTGTCGGATGAGGCCGGAATCAGGCAGGCGATTCTTCAGGGGGAAGACGAACTTGGCATCGCCCTGGAAAGTGAGGACAAGGACAGGATTGTGGGCTTTATGCAGACTCTTGATACCATTGAGGTAGGCGCCGGGGATTTTATAGACCAGGCCGGGCAGATGTACCGGAAGTACAGCTCCCAGTTGGTGGAAGGGGCCAACGAGGCAATTAATGAGGCGGTGGGGAGCGCTGTGGAGGGTGCAACAGAGAGTTTCTTCGGGAGTCTGAAACAGTCGGCGCAACATTTTTTTGAAAATTTGTCGCCATCGGATGATGACGGTGATTCCGAATAGGAAAAGCCTATGCACGGCGCGGCATTCTTGTATATTGTATAACAGAATACGTATGAATGATTTTGCCTTCTTGGACCATACTATGATGTATATCCGCTGTTTTGCGGTCATTATGGAAAAAGGAGGCAATTTACATGAAAATCGCTTTTTTTAGTACCAAACCATATGACAAAATATGGTTTGAGCCTATGGGCAAGGAATATGGATTTGATATACATTTCTATGAGGTGCCTTTCCAGGAGGAGACGGTCACCCTGGCAAAAGGCTACGACGCCGTCTGCATTTTTGTCAACGACTATGTGAACGCGCATATGATTAAGCAGCTTTATGAGATGAAGGTGAAGGGGATTTTGCTCAGGAGCGCAGGATTTAACCACGTAGACGTAAAAGCAGCGGAAGATAAAATCGTAATTTTGCGTGTGCCTAGCTACTCTCCGGAAGCGGTGGCAGAATTTGCGATGGGAATGATACTGACCGTGAACCGTTATACCCATAAAGCATATAATAGGACACGGGACTTTAATATGAGCCTGAATGGGCTGATGGGTGTTGATTTGTACCAGAAAACGGCAGGAATAGTCGGTACGGGTAAAATAGGGCAGGCTATGATACGTATCTGTAACGGTTTTGGTATGCGCGTTCTGGCATATGACCTTTACCCGAATACAAAACTGGACGCAGAATATGTATCCTTGGATGAGCTGATGTCCGATTCGGACTTGATTTCCCTGCACTGTCCGCTGACGTCGGAAACGAAACATGTCATTAATAAGAAGACGATAAGCAGCATGAAAAAGGGCGTTTATCTGGTCAACACTTCCAGAGGGGCGCTGATTGATACCGACGCTCTGATAGACGGGCTTGTGGCGGGCAAGTTTGGGGGCGTAGGATTAGATGTGTATGAGGAGGAAGAGGGCATATTTTATGAAGATAAATCAGGCGAAATTATGCGGGATGAGAATTTGGCCAGACTGATGACTTTCCCGAATGTCCTGATTACTTCCCATATGGGATTTTTTACCAAAGAGGCGATGCAGGCGATTGCCTCAGTCACATTGGAGAATGCCTACGCGTTGGAGAATGGCTTGCCTCTTGTGAACCGAGTGGGCGCTGAGGCGGCTATGGGATAATAAATAGCAGTTAAGAGGTTGTATGTTGCTGCAAAATAGGCTAGAATAAGAATAATGGGATTGAAAGGAGCCGCATGTGGGGTGAAGGCGTCATATCAAATCAGAAGTGCATACCGAAGTGAGTGGCAGGATGCCATGGTGCTTGCGTGGAAAACTTTTCTGCGGTTTGAGGCGGATGTCTATAGTCCCGAGGGCGTTAGGAATTTTCAAGATTTTATTACGGATTCTACACTGTACCGAATGTTTGTCATGGGCACTTACCAGATGTTTGTGGCGCTTGATTTAGATAAAATCGTGGGGATGATTACGCTCCGTAATCCTGCGCATATTTCTCTGCTTTTTGTGGATGAGAAGTACCATAGACGGGGAATTGGGCGTGCTTTGATGAATTATTTATCAAATTATCTGCTGACGGAGGTGGGGGCCGTTCGCGTAACGGTCAACGCGTCCCCGTATGGAGTGGAATTTTACCATAGATTAGGCTTCCGGGATTTGCGCCCGGAGGAGAAGAAAGATGGCATTATTTATACACCGATGGAATTTATTTTGTAGGATGTGAGGGTACATAGATATGGAATACATTGAAAGTAAAGATATTTTTCTGTTGATACGGGATATCATGAAACTAATCCATCCAAGGCTGATGGACCATGGGTACAGAGTGGCATACATGGTATATACGATGTTGAAGGAAGAGGGCAGGTACGAGGAATTTGAGCTTGCCGATATTGTTATGGTTATGACGCTGCATGATATCGGTGCATATAAGACGGAGGCAGGCAGGATTAACGATTTGCTGCGTTATGAGTCCAAGGAAAGCCTTGCGCATTCGATTTATGGCTATCTGTTTTTTAAGCACTTGTCCCCTGTCCCGGATTTGGCGAAGATTATCATGTATCATCATATGGATTATGAACAGATTCAGAAACTGGATTATGCCTATAAGAAGATAGCGGCTTATCTTTACATCGCAGAGAAAATGGATATTTACTCCACTACAATGGGAAGCCAGTTTGATATGTATATGTTCCAGAAGCAGGCGGGGACGAAGTTTTCTTCGGATGGTTTGTATCTTTTCTACCAATGCGCAGAGAAGTATGATATGTTTGGGAAGATTTCCAGTGGAGAATACAATAAGGAATTAGAAGATATACTAAGCTACATGATTTTCTCCAATGAGGATAAGAAGCGCTTTTTGGAGATGCTGACATACTGTATGGGCTTTAGGAGCCCTAGCATGGTTTTGGATAATGCGACTACGGCCTGCATTTGTGACGAGATTGCGCAGGAGCTGATGATGACGCCCAAAGAGAGGGAAATCCTGTATTACAGCGCGTTGGTTCATGACATTGGTATGCTTGCGGTTCCGCGTGATATTGTGGATGCCCCCCGTAAGTTGGAGAAGGACGAGATGCGGCTTGTGCGCTCGCATGTTGAGCTAGCCAATAAGGTATTAAAGGACAGGATGAAGAAGGATGTAATCCGCATTGCCCTGATGCATCATGAGAGAAGCGACGGGAGCGGTTATCCTTTGCGGCTCAAGGAATCCCAGATGAACGTTTCACAGAGAATCTTACAGGTTGCCGACATGGTGACTGCCCTGGTGAATAAGCGCAGCTACCATAAAGACTTGTCGAAAGAGGATATCATTGATATTCTCAATGCCGAAGTGGCTAAGAACCGCCTTAAAAAACAGGTGGTGGTGGCATTTGTAAAATCCTATGACAGAATCATGAAGCATGTCAGGGAGGGTTCCGCTGACATCACTAAGATGTATGAGACAATTAATATGCAGTATGAACTGATTAGCAAGAAATATAAGATTTGACAAGACATATAAAGCTTATGGATTAAACTGTTTTTGATGGGCAAGAAAGAGAGATTACTGTGAAAAATAAATTTTTCATAGACAAATTTGTGTTGGCACCCAAATTTGCAGGCATTGGCAGCATGGAGGATTACTATGGGGAAAATATTTGATATGGATAGCCCGGTCATGCGGTTTCTTAACCGTGTGGCGGATTTACTGATGCTGAATATCCTGATGATTTTTTGTTGTATACCGGTTATCACGATAGGGGCATCTTTTACGGCTATGCATTATGTTATTCTGAAAATGGTCCGGGGAGAGGAAGGATATTTGTTCAGGGGCTTTTTTAAGTCTTTTGTAAGGAACTTTAAGCAGGCTACGCTGATTTGGCTTATTATGCTTCTTGCGATGGCGGTTTTTATCGGTGATTCACTTATTTTCAAATATTCTATGGTAGAATTTCCCAAAATATTGGTGACAGCCGTAGTGGCGGTGGGCATCATCATGTTATTGGTCGGAATGTATGTATTTCCGCTGTTGGCCAGATTCGAGAATACAATCAGGAATACGGTTAAGAATGCGGCGATTCTTATGTTGGCGAATCTGCCTAAGACGCTTCTGATGGCATTTTTTTATGTGGCGCCGCTTATCATAGGTTACTTCTCCACGTATTCTTATATTTTCATTTTTATGTTTGGAATTTCGGTGCCCGCATATGGAGCGGCATGGCTCTACAGCGGTATTTTTAAGAAATTAGAACCTGAATCCGAAGAGACATCGGATTTGGATTTTACGATTGACACAAATTGAAAACCGGGGATTTTTCAGGGGAAAGAGGGAGTGGATGAAAAGTCAGCATAAGTCGGTTATTGCTTCTTGGGTTGTTCCGGCGGCTATCTTAATGATAGCCGTTGTTATTATGTTATACAATTTTGCCTCTCAGACCAGTAAGGATGCGGCGGATTCTGTCACCAGAAATTTATTAAAATCCGTACAAGGATACAGGAATGATTTTCTTGGTGAATTAGAGAAACTAAGCAGCGCGGCAGCTCCGGTAGCAGCTTTATTAGAGAAGGAGATGTTTTCGGAAGAGACGGATATGGCAGCCATTGCAGAGGCATTGTGTTCCTGTACGGCTGCGTACCAAGTAGTGATTTGTGACAGGGACGGATATGGCATTGACCAGTCGAACAGGGAAGTCTCTATCGGTGACAGGGGATATTTCCGTCAGATTATCCGTTCGGTTAATATGTCCTATATATATGCGGAGGTCGATGGTGTGGAAGATTCGGTTTCCCAGAAGACTATCGTGGTGGCAGAAAGAATCGGGAAAGGCGACGAGAAGAGATTTATACTTTTATTTTATTCGTTAGATAATTTTAACGAACTGATGCATAAATCGGATTTTGATGCGGAATCGTTTTTGGCAGTCGTAGACTCCCAGGGGGAAGTCCTGGGGAGCGCGGGCGCTTCGGACAGCAAAGTTTTAATGGGAAATAATCTTTTGACGGCGATTGAACCGGATAATCCGCAAGAAGCGCAGATGCTTAAGAACCGTTTGGAGAACAGTACGCGCGGAAACGCGTCTGTGACGGTTGACGGCGAGAGCTGTGTGTTGGTGCTTGTTCCTCTTGGCGTGAACCATTGGGAGATGGTTCTTGGTGTCAGTCAGGATTATATGGACAGGAAGGTCAGCCTGCAGTGGAGGAATATCAAGAGTATGCTGACCTATCTTTTAATTTCTGTTTTTGTATTTGTCGGCGCGGTGGTAGTGATTAATATTATAAGCAAAATACACAGCAATAATAAAAAGAGGGAGCTGGAAGACAAGGCGGACAGAGACCTTCTGACCGGTTTAACGAACAAACTGGCTACGGAACGCAGGATTAAAGAATATATGGCGCAGAACCCCGAGTCGCAGTCGATGCTGTTTATGGTGGATGTAGACAACTTCAAGAAGATTAATGATACGATGGGCCATGCGTTTGGCGATGAGGTACTTCGCTCCTTAGGCGAGCAGATTGGGGCGCTTTTCCGTGCAAGCGATATTATCGGGCGTGTCGGGGGCGATGAATTTATGATTTTCTTAAAAGCCATACCGGATAAGGAAACTGTCCGCAAGGAGGCGAAGAAAGTTGAGTATTTCTTCAACAATTTCCAGGTAGGCGAATATGTAAAATATGCCGCTACGGCGAGTATCGGCGTTGCTGTTTTTCCCCAGGAAGGGGCTGATTTCGAGTCGTTATATAAGGCGGCGGACCAAGGGGTGTATAAGGCCAAGAAGCGCGGGAAGAACCAGTTGGCATTCTATAGTGATGAATGGGAAGATGGCGTGAAGGATACATAAAGAGACTTGACTTACTGATTATGATAAAAAGACGGTGGACTTTGCCGTCTTTTTTTTATTCTATAGGAAATTCCTCCGCTTATCCGAGTTTGCCGCAGGCAAATCTCGCAAACGAGCGAAGCTCGTTTTTTAATTGATTTTGAAAACCAGGTACGTTTTTATGGTTGACATATACCATAGAGGGGTATAGTATATATGTATAAAGAGCAGAATGTAATAAGATATACCGGTACTGGCAAAGCTATGGACATACGGACGGGATTAGGTTTGCGTGGCGTCTGCAAATGGATTACATATAGGCGCCATATGGAGAAACGAGTTTAAGGGATGGAGGACAAAAGTATGGATGAAACGTTTAGTTTGGACGGAATACAGGCTATGGACACAATGGATGACACAGGAGCAGCGGAGTGTCCGGCCGATAAAGAAAACATAGAGAATATATGTGCGTGCTGCCATCGGAAAAATACGCCTCGCAATACGAAAGAACAGAAACAGCTTCAAAACCGTATCAGCCGTATTATCGGACAGCTTAACGGAATTAAAAATATGATTGACGATAATAGATACTGTGGGGATATTCTGATACAAATCGGAGCGGTGGAGAGCGCACTGCAGAGTCTTGGGTATATTATTCTGCAGGAACATATGAGGACGTGTGTTGTGGAAGAGGTTAAGAAAGGTAATGAAGCCATTATGGAAGAAGCGGTGGAATTAATTAAGAAACTGAAGTAGGCGCTTGGAGTTTAGGCATAATAGAGAAAGGCATGGTTATTGGTATGAAAAGTGAAAAATTCCAGGTGACGGGCATGACCTGTGCCGCCTGCAGCGCCCATGTGGAGAAGGCGGTGGCAGGTGTGGAGGGAGTCAGCCAGGTCAATGTGAGTTTAATGATGAACAATATGACTGTGGAGTATGACGGACCGGCATCCCCTGAGGCAATCTGTGACGCAGTGGCGGCAGCAGGATATGGCGCACGAAGGGAAGAAAATGACGGATACAACCATACGGAAAGTATGGGCGCTGCCCTGGAGGACAAGGAGACGCCGAAGATACGGCGCAGGCTGATTGCGTCGCTGTGTCTTTTGCTTCCGCTTATGTATGTATCTATGGGGCATTTGATGTGGGGGTGGTATGTTCCCCAAGCCTTTGCGGCCGACCCGTGGGCGATTGGGTTGTATCAGCTCTTGCTTACCGGGTTTGTTATGGTGATAAACCAGAAGTTCTTTATCAGCGGATTTAAGAGTCTCCTGCACAGGGCTCCCAATATGGATACCCTGGTGGCCTTGGGGAGCGGCGCGGCGTTTGTGTACAGCACGGCCGTTATGTTCCGCATGGGCGCCTATATAGGGACGGACGGCAGCAAGATGGCATTTCACTGCCTGCATGATATGTATTTCGAGTCAGCCGCAATGATTTTGACGCTGATTACGGTCGGTAAGATGCTGGAGGCGTACAGCAAAGGCAAGACAACCAATGCCATTAAAGGATTGATGGATTTGGCGCCGAAGACGGCCCATGTCATACGGGATGGAATAGAGGTAACTGTGCCCGCCACGGAGGTCACGGCAGGAGAAATATTTGTGGTCAGGCCGGGGGAGAGTATTCCGGTAGACGGACAAGTGCTGGAAGGCGAGAGCGCGGTGGATGAGTCGGCGCTGACCGGCGAGAGCCTTCCGGTGGATAAAAGGGCAGGGGAGCGGGTCAGCGCGGCCACGCTGAACCAGAACGGCGCCCTGACATGCAAGGCAATGCGGGTGGGTAAGGATACCACCTTACAGCAAATCATAGATATGGTGGAGAATGCGGTGGCGACCAAAGCGCCTATCGCCCAGATTGCCGATAAGGTATCAGGTGTCTTTGTGCCGGTGGTGATTGTGTTGTCTGTCATAACCGGGTTCGTATGGCTGGCGGCCGGCGCGGGTGTGGGTAAGGCGTTGTCCTATGCCATCAGTGTGCTTGTTATTAGCTGTCCCTGCTCACTGGGGCTTGCCACACCCGTAGCAATCATGGTAGGCAACGGTATGGGGGCCAGACAAGGCATTCTGTTTAAGAATGCCACAGCTTTGGAACAGGCCGGAGGAATGGACTTTGTGGTACTTGACAAGACGGGGACTGTCACGGAAGGGAAGCCGAAAGTGACGAATATTTTCCCTGACCAGGGAGTGTCGGAAGAAAAACTTCTGGAGATTGCGGCGGCGCTGGAAAGAAAGAGCGAGCATCCCTTGGCGAAGGCTATATGTGAGCGTGCGGATGAGACGGGTGTTAGGGCGCTTCGGACAGAGAATTTCCGTGCATTGCCGGGATGGGGCGTAGAAGGCCTGGTGGAGGGTCAGGAGGCAGTAGGTGGAAACGGTGCGCTGTTTTCGGAACGGAAGTTGATGACGGAGTCCATGCGCAAGACCGGAGAAAAGATGGCGGAAGAAGGCAAGACGCCCCTTTATTTTGCCGCAGGCGGCAGACTTGCAGGTATGATTGCGGTGGCCGATGTGGTGAAGGAGGACAGCGCCAGAGCCATACGGGAACTGCATAATATGGGTATACAGGCTGTCATGCTGACGGGCGATAACAGACGCACGGCGAAAGCTATCGGAAGGCAGGTGGGATTGGAGGCGATTGTGTCCGACGTGCTTCCGGGGGACAAAGAGGCAGTCGTGCGGCGGCTGTCAGAATATGGCAGGGTAGCCATGGTGGGGGACGGTATCAACGATGCGCCGGCGCTGACCCGGGCCGATGTGGGAATTGCCATCGGAGCGGGAGCGGATGTGGCCTTGGATGCAGCCGATATCGTGCTGATGAAATCCAAGCTGACAGACGTTTCGGCGGCGGTCAGGCTTTCCAGACAGGTGCTTAAGAATATCCATGAAAATCTGTTTTGGGCGTTTTTCTATAATTGTGTGGGGATTCCCTTGGCAGCCGGTATTCTTGTACCCTTGTTTGGCTTAAGCTTAAACCCTATGTTTGCGGCGGCGGCCATGAGCTTATCCAGTTTCTGCGTGGTGTCCAATGCCCTGCGGTTAAATCTGTTTTCGGTGCGCTCGGACAGGAGGGACAGGGAGAAGAAGATGATTCCGGTGCCGGAATTTATAGACGGTTTTACGGAGATAGAAAAAGAAAATAAGGAGGAAGAAAAAATGGTAAAGACATTGGATATCGAGGGAATGATGTGTGCCCACTGTCAGGCACACGTACAAAAAGCTTTGGAAGGGGTTGAGGGCGTGACACAGGTGGCCGTCAGCCTGGAGGAGAATAACGCCGTAGTGTCTATGGAGGCCGAGGTGGAAGATAAGAAATTAATTGACGCGGTGGAAGCAGGCGGTTATAAAGTTGTGGCATGTAAGGCGGGATAAAGAGGAAAATCTGGCGGCTTATGGTAAATTTTTACACCTGATTGCCTGGGGCGATATGTGAATCATGTTCGGATGATTGGAAAAAATAGTTTTGTTAAATGTGTATAGTAAAGCCTAAAAATATTGGTCAACTTGTCTATGCAGATAAAAAATGAAGTACAAAGTAAGCAATTTCTACAATGTAATATGAAATCTTTGTGGAATAATAGCATGGAAAAGGCGGGAAAAGTCCGCTATACTATGTTCAGAATCAATTACGGTAAGTGGCCATTGGGTGGTCGCTGAGACAAATAAAAATTATTAAAATTTTAGGAGGCAATCATGGCAAGTTTATCTTTAAAAAATGTCTGCAAAGTATATCCGAACGGCTTTGAGGCAGTAAAAGATTTCAACCTTGAAATCGCAGACCAGGAATTTATTATTTTCGTAGGACCTTCAGGTTGTGGTAAGTCTACAACGCTTCGTATGATAGCAGGTTTGGAAGATATCTCTTCCGGCGAACTGAAAATCGGCGACAGAGTCGTTAACGATGTAGAGCCGAAGGACAGGGATATTGCGATGGTATTCCAGAACTATGCTCTGTATCCTCATATGTCCGTATATGATAACATGGCTTTCGGTCTTAAATTAAGAAAAGTTCCGAAGGAAGAGATTGACAAGATGGTTAAAGAGGCAGCGAAAATCCTCGACCTGACAGCTCTGCTTGACCGTAAACCGAAGGCTCTGTCCGGTGGTCAGAGACAGCGTGTCGCTATGGGACGTGCGATTGTGCGTAATCCTAAGGTATTCCTTATGGATGAGCCGCTTTCCAACTTGGATGCGAAGCTGCGTGTGCAGATGCGTGTTGAGATTTCCAAACTTCATCAGAGATTAGGCACCACCATTATCTATGTAACACATGACCAGACAGAGGCTATGACGCTTGGTACAAGAATCGTAGTTATGAAGGACGGTGTTGTGCAGCAGGTTGATACACCTCAGAACTTGTATCAGAAACCTCAGAATCTGTTCGTAGCAGGATTTATGGGTTCACCGCAGATGAACTTCCTTGACGCAGTAGTTGAGGCAAGCGGTGATATTGCAAACCTGAAAGTAGCCGGACAGACTATTCCGCTTCCTCCTGCTAAGTCCAAGAAGCTGATTGAGGGCGGTTATGTTGGTAAGACTGTAACATTTGGTATTCGTCCTGAAGATGTATATGATTCCGAGATGTTTATCGAGACAGCTAAGTGTGTATTTGAATCTACTATCAAGGTTTATGAATTGCTCGGTGCAGAAGTATACTTATACTTTGACCTTGCTGATTTCCCGATTACCGCAAGAGTAGATTCCCGTACAACGGCAAGACCTGGAGATACAGTTAAGTTTGCTTTTGATGTTGAGAAGATTCACGTATTTGACAAAGAGACAGAGCAGACAATCACGAACTAATTAGGGTAATTTTATGGGGGATGCATATGCATCCCCTTTTATCTTCTTATTATAAATTATATAATAAGATATAGAGGCGCGGCTTTACGCGCAAAACTGCGACAGTTAGGATAATGGGGCGTGAGGGTGCGTAAGGGGCACTTCCGCTCTTTCATATCACGTGACAGCGTATGGAGGGTTTTATATGATTTCAAGCCAAGTAATCAGGAGCAGCATCGAAGAACTGAAAGCAATTTCTAAGGTTGATTTGAGTGTATGGGATTTGGAAGGGAAGATAGTTGCGGCCACTTTTGAATCCGATGAGATTGAGCCGGCTCTGGTTGCCGGATTTGCGGGCTCGCCTGCAGACAGCCAGGTGATTGGTGCACACCACTTAATGAAAGTGCTTGACGAAGATGAGGTGCTTTATATCCTGGATGCCAAGGGCAACAATGAGGATACTTATATGTTGGGCAAGATTGCGGTCAGCCAGCTCCAGCATTTGATTATTGCTTATAAAGAACGGTATGACCGCAATAATTTTTTCCAAAATTTATTGTTGGATAATATGCTTCTTGTGGATATCTATAATAAAGCCAAGAAGCTGCATATAGAGGCGGCGGTGAGACGGGCGGTATTCCTGATTGAGACGGATAAGGAGAAGGACTCTACGACGACGGAGCTATTAAATGGTATGTTTTCCAATCAGGTGGGGGATTATATCACCGCTGTGGATGAGAATAATGTGATTCTGATTAAAGAGCTGGAACCGGATGAGGACTATACACGGTTGGAGCAGATTGCCCATGTCATAGTGGACATGATGAACATGGAGGCCATGATGAATGTGCGCGTATCCTACGGGACAATCGTGGGAGAGCTGAAAGAAGTGTCCAAGTCTTATAAAGAGGCGAAAATGGCACTCGATGTGGGTAAGATTTTCTATGCGGAAAAGAAAGTGACGGCATACAATACACTGGGAATCGGGCGGCTGATTTATCAGTTGCCGATTAATCTGTGCCGGATTTTTATTGATGAGATATTTGGTTCCAATGTGCCCAGCGAATTGGATGAAGAGACACTTACAACGATTAATAAGTTTTTTGAAAATAACCTGAACGTGTCGGAGACTTCCAGGCAGCTTTTTGTGCACCGCAATACGCTTGTGTACCGCATTGAGAAGCTGGAGGCTAACACGGGGCTTGATATACGGACTTTCGAGGACGCTTTGACTTTCAAGATTGCCCTGATGGTGGTGAACTATATGAAATATCTGGATTCCCTGGAATACTGATTTACAAAAGGGCGTTATATTCCTGTTTTATTGACTTTTTTGCCGGATGGTATCTTAGTGATGCCAATCCGGCATTTTTTGTTGTGTAAACGCATATATATACCAAGGCATATTTATGTTGATAATTTCCGTTGGCAGACAACAGGGGAAATGCTTGAAAACGCAAATTTAAAACGAAAAAGAGGGAGGAGCTATGTACCAGAAAGAAATTATATACATGGGGCTGTACAAGGATGGCGGCAGAATGGGAAGCGCCGGATTTTTAAAGGTAGAGAACAGAGATTTTGAAAGCCATCTTTACCTGAAGGTACAGAATGTACCTTTGGGGATAAACGGAAGATTTCCGATTCGCGTTTATAGCAAAGGGGGATGGAAAGAAATCAAGCCTATTACGGTTCGGGACGGAGGAGGAAACTGGGAGGAAAATCTGGTGGAAAATATGGACAGGACCATCATACAGATAATGTTGCCTGGCGGATATCTATTGGAAGGTAAGAGTAAATTCGCACCCGAAAGAGTCATGCAGAGAGTACCGGAAAGGGCGGAGAAGACATCGGGACACGACGATATAACGGAGCCGGTAAGCGTGGATAAGCAAAGTAGGATACCGGAGCTGCCTGAAGCGTCCGTGCAAGACAACATACCTGAGGACATTGCCGTGGAGATTCCGGACAATGTCGGAAATCAGCCTGTGGAGCCTGATTCTCCTGTACCTGAAATACAAGAAGACAGGGAGCCGGACAAAATTATGTTGCAGGATGAAGAAGAAAAACCTGAGACGGAAGAGCTCCCACAGGCAGATTTACGCTTGCGTCCGGATACCCAGACCATTATTATCACGGAAGAATTACCCAGGCGGAATACAGGGGATACCGTAGTCGTTCCCCAAAATGCGCCGGAATATAGCTTGAAAGAGGACAAGTGGGAGCAGATTTTGGACACTTATGAGCAGATACATCCATATGGGGATGAACGGATTTACGTGAAACTGGAACCAAAAGATTTTGTGATTTTACAGTCGAAATACCAACATTTAGTGAATAACAGCTTTCTTTTGCATGGATTTTATAATTACAGATACATTATTTTGGGCAAAGAGCAGGATTATTACCTTGGTGTGCCGGGGGTATTCTATGAACGTGAGAAGATGGTAGCTTTGATGTTCGGGTTTGAGGCCTTTGAATGTCCGGGTGGCAATGTCCGCGCCGGGGAATTTGGATACTATCTTAGGAAGGTGGAGTTATAAGTGTAGCAATTTATAACAATTATATGGTACAATAGACGTGATAATTGTGCGTAGTGCCAGAGTACAAGATGATGAAGGCTGAAAATTTCCATGCGGGCGCTGCGGTGGTAATCTGTTGGTTGGAGTTACGGTGTGGAATGAGGGGGAAGCGGATTGATGAAAATAGCTGTACTGCTTGGAGGAGTCGGATATGATTCCCAAAAAAGAACGATTAACGGTATACTGGACAGAGCGCTTATAGACAGGGCAAATATATATATATTTACCTGTGTGGGCTGGAAGTATGAAAGTCCTTCTAAATATGCAAAAGGAGAAAATAATATTTATACGCTGCCTGATTTTAGACAGTATGGCGGCGTAATTATGAACAGTGACACCATCCAGGATACGGCCATTGTTAAACAGATTGAGAAAAGCATTGAGGAAGCAGGAGTTCCCTGTGTGGATTTAAATCCCCGGAACAGCCGTTTTATGAGCGTGGAGATGGAAAACAGAATCGCCATGGAAGAGATTACCCATCATCTGATTATGAGGCACCATGCCAAGAATATCTATTATATTTCCGGGCCGAGTTACAGTGCTGATGCAGGCATGAGATTACAGGCGCATCAGGAAACTATGATGGCGGACCATATCGGGTGGGATAAAGACCATATTTACTATGGTGATTACAGTTTTGAGAGCGGCAGGAGGGCAGTCAGGAAATTTTTGAGCGAGGCACGTGAGATGCCGGATGCGATTATGGCAGCCAATGACGAGATGGCAGTTGGGGCAATCGTGGAGCTCAGGCAGCAGGGTTATTGTGTTCCTGAGGATGTGATGGTGACCGGGTATGATGACAGTGAGATTACGGAATATAATTATCCGAGGCTGACTACGGTTCGCAGAGGAGAGTACGAGGCGGGGCAGATTGCCTATGAGAAAATTGCGGCGGTTGTGCAGGGCAAAGATGTGGAGCGGCACACGGTAATCCAGGGGAAGGCGGTTTTCGCGGGTTCTTGCGGATGTGATTTCTGTACCCAGGAGGATGTTGCCCGGATGCAGATGAAATTCATCGAGAGCTACGTACACGAGAGCAGGGATGTGGAAACTTTAAGGAATTTTTCGGCAGAGTTTACAGGGCTGAAAGATTTGGATGACCTTATCGGATGTCTGGAACAGTATATACGAAGCATTGACATGGAGTATTTCTATTTTTGTATGTGCGGAAGCGCCGAAGATTATTATGAAGAGATGGAGCGCGTTGCGGCAGGAGAGGAGCGCGGCAGAGACGTTACGGTATACAGCGATGAGGTGTGGGTGCCTTTTGCCTATGAGAAGGGTGAAGTCACAAGTTATGGGAAATTTTCCAGGAGCTTTCTTCTTCCGGAAGAATGCGCCATGAGACGTTCCGGTGCGTTCTATATCGTTTTACCGCTGCACTTCCAGGATTATTGCTTCGGATATTGTGTGGCGGGCAGTTACCGGCCGGCTTTTGAAAGAAGGTTCTATCAGGATTTTATATTACATCTGGATAATGCATTGGAGACCATCCGCAAGCAGGATATGATGCGTGCCATGGTGCGTAAATTAGACCATATGTGGATTAGCGATGAATTGACAGGCGTGTATAACAGGTCAGGGTTCTATCAATGTGCGGAGCAGATGATTGAACAAGCGGGCAGGGAAGGAAAGTCTGTCGGGGTTATTTTTGCCGATG
Source organism: uncultured Lachnospiraceae bacterium (assembly GCA_910578645.1). GTDB lineage: Bacteria > Bacillota > Clostridia > Lachnospirales > Lachnospiraceae > UBA3282. Next base: position 15,424 of record CAJTQI010000010.1, on the reverse strand, counting down.
TGGATGACTTGAGCAAAGTCAACGGTGTCTATGGGCATGAGACGGGAGATTCATTAATTAAAGCGATGGCTTCCATTATGGTACAGACGCAGCAGGAGGGAGAATTGCTGAGCCGCTATGGCGGAGATGAGTTCGCAGTCCTGGTGACAGGGTACAGCGAAACCGATATGGAAAATAAAATCCTGCGTATTAGGAGAATGATTGAGAACTATAATATGGTACATGCCAGACCCCATATGTTTAGTGCCAGTTTGGGTTATTATATGGAACAAAATGCGAAGGGCGTGCAGGCTGGTGAGCTTTTAAAACAGGCATATGAAGCCATGTATAATGAGAAAGAGAGAAAAAAAGCGGAGGAAGAAAGAACGGACGCAATAGAGGGCGGGGAGCAGTTGTTACAAGAAGAACCGATTATGAATCTTGAATCTGATATCACATAAAGACAGTTGTGTCGAAAGAAACAGACATTTAAAGCGCACGAAAACCGTGCGCTTTATGTCGAATTTCACCCATGTACGTTACCTTTACAGTTAACTCCGCCAGGCACCCTCACGGCACATGGAAGGTTCCACTTAGTGCTGCTGTGTTCCCACCCTGACACGGTTCATGGATTCCCATTGCGTAAGACCCAAACTTCAACGCCACTTATAAAGGGCAGCTACACAGGCTTACACCCTCGATAAAGCATCACCCCCACTAGAGCGGATTGTGGGTACAGGGCACCGCTAACGCCCCGGCTGCACGGTCTTATAAGTATACTGTTTTTCTGTGTATTTGTCAACGGTGATTATAGATTCTCGTTGTCTATCATGCGGTATCCGATACCGATTTCCGTGAAGATATACTGTGGGTCTGCGGGATTTTGTTCTAACTTCCTGCGTATGTTTGCCATATTGACGCGCAGGATACGGTTATTGCTGTCTGCGTAAGGGCCCCAGACATGTGTAATCAGTGTATCATAGGTGATGACTTTACCTGCATTCCTGGCAAGGAAAGTCAGGATTTTATATTCTATCTGGGTGAAATGGACGATTTCACCGTCTACGGTAATGATATGTTTTTCATAATCTATCACAAGCTCTTTTGCCATATATCTGTTTCGGGCGGAAACGGATGTAGAGCCGTTTATGGAAGAGCGGCGCAGAGCCGTCCTGATTCTGGCTAGCAGCTCGGAGGTGCCAAAGGGCTTGGTGATATAGTCATCGGCGCCGGCATCCAGTGCGTCGACTTTTTCCTTTTCCTGTGTTCTGGCGGAAATGACGAGGATGGGGATATTGCTCCATTTACGGATGCTGTGAATCACGTCGATTCCATCCATATCGGGTAGCCCTAAGTCCAACAGAATCAGGTCAGGGCAGCCGGAGGCTGCCATTGCCAACCCGTTTGCGCCGTTTCCGGCAAAATTCACTTTGTAATCCTGTGTCCGCAGTGCGGTTGCGATGAAATTGCAAATATTTTTCTCGTCTTCAATCAATAAGATTTCATGTCTTAAATTCATAATGATTTATCATTCCTTCTTATAGTTTTTCCACTGTAACAATTTCTATAAAATCTACCAAGACTGTTCTTACGCTTCTTTAGGCAAGGTAAAGTAAAACTCCGCGCCCTGTTCATGATTTTTTGCATCAATGGAGCCCTTATGTGCGGTAATAATTGTTTTGCAGATTGACAGCCCGATACCCATGCCTTTATTGGAGTCCGATTCGCTGTTTCCGATATAGGAATTGCCGTCAAAAATATTTTTTAATCGTTCCGGGTCAATGCCAATGCCGAAGTCCTTCACATGAAAGGATACATTTTGCTCGTCGTCATCCACGTAGCACAAAATCGGTTTCTTACTTTGGGAATGTACGATGGCATTTTCCAGTAGGTTGAGCAGGACTTGTTCAATCAGGATGGCGTCCATTGGCAGGATAAGCAACTCATCGGGAACCGAAACATGGACGGTGGCGTCCGGCAGCCTTTTTTTAAGGCGGATAATGGCTGCGGATACAATTTCTTCCACAGATTCGTCTGTTTTCTTGACAGTGGAGGATTGATTATGGATACGAGTCACGGACAATAGATTTTCTACCATATTCAATAGCCAGTTGGCGTCTTCGTGTATGTGCGTTACAATCGCCCTTTTCTCGTCCTCCGTCAACAGGGTGCTGTTATCCAGGTAGGAGGAGCTTGCGCCGATAATGCCTGTCAATGGGGTACGCAAATCATGGGAAATAGCACGTAGCAGGTTCGCTCGCATTTTTTCTTTCTCTGTTTCCGATAAGAGCTTGTCCTTCTCGGCAATCATCTGTGCCTGCTGTTTCATGCTTGTGGTCATGGCGCAGGTAAGAAGCGTCACGCCAAGCATCTCTATAAAAGTAACCGGGTATCCGGAAAGCGTAAAATTTAGCTCGAAATATGGATAAGTAAATAGATAATTCACGCAGACAACCGCGATGATGGATGAAATAATACCCGGCAAGTAGCCATCGGTATAGCGGACAATAATAATTAATGCAAGGATATAGATAAGTGCAATATTGCCTGAATTTTCCTGTACATAGTAGATAAACAGGAAGGCGAAAAAGGTTGCGATAGAAAGGCCGGTCAGTGGAACAAACAAGTTTCTGACGGCTGAGGAAGATTTGACTGTTGGGGACATATGTGCGATGGCTCCTTATGGTGTAGATGTTATATGCATTTATTGATTCGCGTTTATTATACCTTTTTTGCTTTAAAATAAAAATAGAAAAATGTGTTAAAAAGACGTTAAGAAAAGGATAAGAAAATATCAAGAAAACGCTAGAAATATGTTAAAAAAACGGTGATAAGATGTAAAACCGCGGGCGCCTGTGATAGCATAACCACATGAGGCCTTAAGGAACCAAGAGAGGCGTTGTGGCAATGTCAGGAGGAAATCAAGATGCAGATGGATGTTTGGTCTATAATGTCAATTATACTTGTGGTGGCTGGCTTTTTTGGTGGAATCTGGTATGAGCATAAGTAGGATATAAAGTCCGGAACGGAGGGGAAAGAAATGGGTATTGTAGAGATTTTGATTATGGGATTGGTTTTTGCTTCGCTTGGCGGATGCCTGATTTATTCATTGATAAGCAGCACTAAATAATGTACATAGGTTATTGTATAATACTCTCAGCCGACAGAGGGATACATGGCTGTTGTTCATTGAGGATAACGAAATACGATAAAAAATAAGAGGCCGGTGTAAAACGTTAACATTTTGCACGAGCCTCTTATTTTTTATGGGAGAAATCCCTTTTACACTTTGCTTTTTGTTACTGGTACATGGAGTATCCGAATTTAATGCGGCGGTACAGTTTCCACACCAGGATAATCGGAAAGCTAATCAAAAGATAAGCCGTACTCAGTGCACCGGCCAAACCACCTATCACACATATAATAAGCATTCCTATATTCATGAGACACATTCCTCGCTTTCTTGTGCATGTATTCCCGGCACGAGATGAAGAAAGTCCGGGATTACTTGTAATTTACTTTGTTATTATAAGAAATCAGAAAGTGCCGGGAAATAGGTAAAGGGGTTTCTTAACGTAAGTTGAGCAAGAAAGAAACATAATATTAACAGGGATTTAGCAAAGCCTTAGCAACGGTTTTTTATTTGTTTTCCGGCCATGCGTTCCTTTGTTTGCTGAAGGTATTGTTTGCCTGGCAGAATTTAATAAGTTCTTGACCAATTATTATAAAATGATTTACAATATAAACTAAAAGGAGGGTATGCTTATGGATGCAAAAATATGTAATGCGATACAGGATATCAATACGATTAAGGAAACGATAGAGAATACAAAAGTCCACCACAGGGGCATGTATTTGATGTGCTTTCTTCTGGGTACATACAATATATTAAAATATATTTTCGGAATGACGTTTCTGCTGTATCCTGCCTGGGGCTTTTGTGTAACCGTCAGCACTTATCTGCTGCCTTTTCTGTTGCTGGTTGGTTATACCTGCATTTACAGGAACGAGAGGAAATATTCTAATAAGTATTATCTGAGTCTGCTCTGTATTTGGGGAATCATTGCGATTGCTATACCTATAGGTGCGATGGTCATTTATTTGCTTAAACTCTTGCCTGGTATGGGAGATAATGGGGTGGAAAACGGAGGCGGCGTATTATATGCTTCTTTTGCATCAAATTTTTCGGGTATTTTATTATTCTGTATCTTTATGGTTATGTGTGCCTACAGCCTGAATAAAAGATATATGATAGGATTGGCGGTGGCAGGACTGTTCGGTTATATGCTGCTTACGGTAACTTTTGGCAGTGCAAGTGTACCGTTTCCTTTTATTCCGGGGCAGCCGGAGGTGGGGATTCCATATCACAGCCTGTATTACAATGCGGTAACATGTATTGGCTATCTTGTGTTGGGATTTTATATAAGGCAAAAAGAGCGGGGAGAAGCTGGCGATGAATATAGATAGTATACCCGAGGCTTTCAGCGTGGCGCTGCGGCTTAAGATTATTAGCAGCTTGGTCAGCGCCTCCAAGACTTTTAACGAGTTGCGTGAGATGACCCAGGCTACCCAGGGCAATCTAAGCGTCCAGCTTACGAAACTGGAGACGTGGGGATATATCACTTCCGATAAGGTTATAGAGAAGAAGAGGACAAAAACCACCTATACGCTCACAGACTTTGGATTAACACAGTTTGAGGAGTACGTGGCATTGTTGCAGGCTGTTTTGGATAGGCATGTATAGAAAAATAAAAACCGCCGTTTTTACGGCGGTTAAAAAGCGGAGTTGGAGGGATTCGAACCCTCGAGCCCCGGAGGGCTAACGCATTTCGAGTGCGCCCCGTTATGACCACTTCGATACAACTCCATATGCATTAGATTATAATTTGAAATTTGTTTGTTGTCCACTCTTTTCTTAAAAAGTTTTAAAGACACGTGAGGAGGAAAGATTGAAAATTAAAATTTTCAGTCGCGAGATTTGTGTCTGCACGCTGCTTGCCACAAACTCGGTTCATGCGCTGTCTCAACAAGAGTTGAGACAAAAGCAGCGCAGAAATGGAGGAAAACTATGACGCAGGATGAAAAATACATGAAAGAGGCATTGAAGCAGGCAAAAAAAGCATATGCACTGGGTGAAGTGCCGATAGGTTGTGTGATTGTCTATCAGGATAAAATTATCGGCAGAGGATACAACAGGCGCAATACCGATAAGAATACGCTTGCCCATGCAGAGATAACGGCAATCAATAAGGCAAGTAAGAAGATGGGTGACTGGCGCCTGGAGGATTGTACATTGTATGTGACGTTGGAACCTTGCCAGATGTGTGCAGGCGCCATTGTGCAGGCACGGATTACGGAGGTGGTTATGGGCAGTATGAACCCCAAGGCGGGCTGTGGCGGCTCTATCCTGAATATTCTTCAGATGCCGGAATTTAACCATCAAGTACAGGTAAAAAGGGGCATTCTTGCACAAGAGTGCACAGATATGCTTACCACCTTTTTTAAAGAACTGCGCGTGCGAAATAAACAAGAAAAAGAACGCCTCAAATCCCAACAGAATGGAGAATAGTTTTCCTGGCGGATTTATACTTCTATCCGGAAGAATTAGTTGTCGCCATCCCCAAAATGGGATATAATGTTCACGAAAGCAATGAGCAGTGCCATAATGTAAGATATCAAAATGGCAGCTTGCTGACAATTTTGATAGATTGCATTATGATAGGGCGAAGCCCGTGAGCGAGGAGCAGCGAAGCGAAGCCGAGCGTGCACTGCGGAGAAAAGGGAAGTTAAAACCGGTGAGCGGCGAGGAGCAGCGAAGCGAAGCCGAGCGTGCACTGCGGAGAAAAGGGAAGTTAAAACCGATGAGCGGCGAGGAGCAGCGAAGCGAAGCCGAGCGTGCACTGCGGAGAAAAGGGAAGTTAAAACCGGTGAGCGGCGAGGGCGAAACAAGCAAAAACTAACAGAATGTGTAAGGAGGAAGAGTAATGAAGAGAATTGGTATGTTGACAAGCGGTGGAGATTGCCAGGCATTGAATGCAGCAATGCGCGGTGTAGTCAAATGTTTATCATGCAGCGGGGAAGACGTTGAGATTTACGGTTTCCTGGATGGATATAAAGGTTTGATTTACGGTGATTTCCGTATGCTGACAGGACATGACTTTGCGGGGATTCTGACGAAGGGTGGCACGATTCTTGGCAGTTCAAGAACACCCTTTAAGCTGATGCGTGAGCCGGATAAGAACGGATTAGACAAAGTGGAAGCAATGAAGCAGAACTACCATAAACTGAAGTTGGACTGCATGGTAATCTTGGGCGGCAACGGTACACATAAGACGGCGAATATGCTTCGTGAAGAAGGGCTGAATGTTATAACGCTTCCGAAAACCATCGACAATGACCTGTGGGGTACGGACATGACATTCGGTTTCCAGAGCGCGGTCAACATTGCGACGGATTGCATCGACTGTATCCATACCACAGCTTCTTCCCATGGACGTATTTTTATCGTGGAAGTGATGGGACATAAGGTTGGATGGCTTACACTGAATGCCGGAATGGCAGGCGGTGCGGATATCATCCTGATTCCCGAGATTCCCTATGATATCGATAAAGTGATTAAGGCCATTAATGAGCGTGAGGCGAGAGGCTCCAGATTTACAATTATGGCAGTGGCAGAAGGTGCAATTTCTAAGGAAGATGCGAAACTTTCCAAGAAAGAGTACAAAGAAAAAATGAAAAACTATCCATATCCTTCCGTATCCTATGAAGTGGCAGACAAGATTCAGAAGAAGAGCGGCAAGGAAGTGCGTGTCACGGTTCCGGGACATACACAGCGTGGAGGCAGCCCTTGTCCTTATGACCGTGTATTTGCCACCAGACTTGGTGCGGAGGCAGGCAAGCTTATCCTGCAGGGTGAGTATGGATTTATGGTAGGATACAAAAACAGAGAAGTTGTCAGAGTGCCCCTTGAGGAAGTTGCGGGTAAGCTGAAGATGGTTTCCCCGGACGCGACCATCGTGAAAGAAGCGAAGATGGTAGGTATCAGTTTCGGAGATTAAAGGAAAGAGTAAGGAGAAGTAATGTCTTATACAGCTCTTTATCGTAAGTTCCGTCCTGACTGCTTTGAGGATGTGAAAGGGCAGGAACATATTGTCACTACATTACAGAATCAAATAAAGGCGGAACGTATCGGGCATGCTTACTTGTTCTGCGGGACACGCGGAACAGGTAAGACGACGATTGCCAAGATATTTGCCAAGGCGGTCAACTGTGAGGAGCAACAAGACGGCAGCCCCTGCGGAAAATGTGCGGCGTGTAAGGCGATTGCGGCAGGGGCCAGCATGAATGTCATTGAAATCGATGCGGCTTCCAACAACGGCGTGGACAATATCCGTGAAATTGTGGAAGAAGTATCCTATTCTCCAGCAGAGGGAAAATATAAAGTATATATTATCGACGAAGTCCATATGCTGTCGATAGGCGCATTTAATGCACTTCTTAAGACGTTGGAAGAACCGCCGTCCTATGCGATTTTTATCTTGGCGACTACGGAAGTGCATAAGATTCCGATTACCATTTTGTCCCGGTGCCAACGTTATGATTTCAGGCGCATTACGATTGATACCATTGCTGCGAGGCTGCGTGAGCTGATGGATACGGAGCAGATTCAGGCAGAGGATAAAGCGCTGCGGTATGTGGCCAAGACGGCGGACGGCTCTATGAGGGACGCCCTTAGTCTGCTTGACCAGTGCATTGCATTTCATTATGGGCAAGAGCTGACTTACGATAAAGTTTTGGATGTGTTAGGCGCCGTGGATACGGAAGTGTTTGGCAGGCTGTTGCGGTTCGTTTTAGGACGGGATGTATCTGGCTGTATCGGTCTGTTAGAAGAAATCGTGATGCAGGGCAGGGAACTGACCCAGTTTGTGACAGATTTCACATGGTATCTGCGTAATCTTTTGTTGGTAAAGTCTTCTGACGATATAGAGGACGTTATAGATGTTTCGTCGGATAATCTGGCAAGACTACGTGAGGAAGCGGATATGACTAAGGCGGGGGCCATCATGCGTTATATCCGCATCTTCTCTGAGCTGTCAGGCCAGATTAAGTATGCGGCGCAGAAGCGTATTCTGATAGAGATTGCATTGATTAAGCTGTGTCGTCCCGACATGGAGAAAGATTATGATTCTATAGTGGAGCGCCTTCGTGCGGTGGAGGAGAAGATAGAGCACGGTGTAATCGCTACGCCTACAGAGACGGCATTTTCCGGCAAGGATGCGCTTGGCGTGGGCAGCATGGCGGGTGCACCGGCCCCGAAAGGACATATGCCGCTTCCTAAGGCAATACCGGAGGACGTGCAGCTTATCGTCGATAGATGGGCCTCTATTGTGGGCCAGACGTCTATGCCAATGAAACAATATCTGAAAAATGCCGGGCTAAGTCTGGGCGGAGATAATCAATTGTTGGTTATCGTAGAAGACGGGCTTGCTTCGGATTATTTTTTGAGACAGGAAGGGCATAAAGAGCAGCTTGTGCAGATGCTGTCCGAGGCAGTCGGTAAGGAAGTCAATGTGACGGTTCAAAGTGTTCCTGACAAGGAGGCATTTACGCAGAATTATGTTGATTTGAGCCAAGTCATCCATATGGATATAGAGATGGAAGAGGAATAAAATCCATATGCGAAAGTTTATTTCACTGTCTGAACAGGTTCAGACGCTAATTTGGTGCAAAAACGCTTTTGGCGTTGCCCAGATTTGCAGGCAAGTAAGAATGGAGGATTAAGATGGCAAAACGTGGTGGATTTCCGGGCGGTGGAATGCCGGGGAACATGAACAATCTGATGAAACAGGCGCAGAGGATGCAGCGTCAGATGGAGGAGAGCCAGAAGGAACTGGAAGTAAAAGAATTTACGGCGAAGGCCGGAGGCGGCGCCGTGGAAGTGACCGTGACAGGCAAGAAAGAGATTACCAAAGTAAAATTATCAGAAGAAGTAGTGGACCCCGACGATATCGAGATGTTGGAAGACCTGATTATGGCGGCAACAAACGAGGCGCTGCGCATGGCAGAGGAAGCAAGCGCTGAGATTATGAATAAGATGACAGGCGGTTTGGGCGGAGGTTTCCCGTTCTAATGGAACTGTACAGCGGACATATCAATAAGTTAATAGAGGAATTGGCCGGTCTTCCGGGTATCGGTTCCAAGTCTGCCCAAAGGCTTGCTTTTCATTTGATTAATATGCCCAAGGCCCGCGTGGAGCGGCTGGCAAATGCGATTGTTGATGCAAAAGAAAATGTACGCTATTGTAAGGACTGCTATACGCTGACAGACCAGGACATATGCCCGGTCTGTTCTAATATGAACAGAGACCATGGGACCATTATGGTGGTGGAAAATGCCAGGGACTTGGCTGCGTATGAGAAGACAGGAAAATACAGTGGCGTTTATCATGTGCTTCACGGGGCGATTTCACCTATGCTTGGTATCGGGCCGGGGGATATCAAATTGAAAGAGTTAATGACACGCCTGGAAGGCGAGGTAAGTGAAGTGATTATCGCCACTAATTCCAGCTTGGAAGGAGAGACGACGGCTATGTATATCAGCAAACTTATTAAACCTAGTGGAATTAAAGTGACGAGGATTGCCAGCGGTGTTCCGGTGGGCGGCGACTTGGAGTATATTGATGAGGTCACTTTATTGCGGGCGTTGGAGGGCAGAGTCGAGCTGTAGCGGCGGACTCTGTTTGTCTTATATTACAGGCAGACGCTTCCTGTGAAATAAAGCGGAGAGAGGAATGGAGGCAGATATGGGAATAGTAAAAGAGAAATTTGGAACAACAAAATGCGGTAAAGATGTGTATGCGTACACGTTAACCAACACCAATGGCATGCAGGCCAAGGTCATTAATTTCGGTGCGATTTTGGTGAATCTTCTTGTTCCGGATAAGGATGGCAGCTTGGCAGATGTGGTGTTGGGTTATGACACATTAGAGGATTATTATGAAAATGGCGATTTCTTCGGTGCGACCATCGGACCCAGCGCTAACCGGATTGCAGGGGCGTCTTTTGAGATTGATGGACAGACATACCGTCTTGATGTGAACGATGGCGGGAATAATCTGCACAGTCATAAGGAAGAGGGGTACCACAAGCGTGTCTGGGATGTGGAAGAAGGAACAAACAGCGTTACTTTTACGCTAGAAGGTAAGGATGGGGAAATGGGTTTTCCGGGAAATAAGAAAATCTCCGTAACCTATAGTTTGTCCGATGATAATGGGTTGAAATTAAGCTATCACGCATCTGCTGATGCCAATACGGTTCTGAATTTAACAAACCATACCTATTTTAACTTGGCAGGACATAAAGGGGGCTCAATCGAAGACCATTTACTTCGTCTCGATGCGTCCCGCTATACGCCGGTGATTCCGGGCTCGATTCCTACAGGAAAGATTGCTCAGGTGGCGGGTACGCCTATGGATTTCACACGGAAAAAGCCGATTGGACAAGATATTCATGAGGATTGTGAACAGCTTAAGATTGGCCAGGGCTATGACCACAACTTTGTAATCGATGGAGCTGACGGGACGCTTAGGGAGATTGCCGAGGCGGAAGATATCAAGAGCGGCAGGAAAATGAAGGTGTTTACCACATTGCCTGGCGTACAGTTCTATGCGGGGAACTGTATCGGGAAAAAGAACGGCAAGGAAGGTGTCAGCTATGGTCCGCGCGTAGGGTTCTGCCTAGAGACACAGTATTATCCGGACAATATCCACCATCCGGATTTTCCACAGGCGGTGTTTGGACCCGGGAAAGATTATGATTCAGTGACAGTTTATCAGTTTGTGTAACGTACCGATAGATGAATGGCTGTAAAAAATGGCAAAACCGCATGTTTTGCCATTTTTTTTATGGAAGACATGCTATAGTGGATTCAGATATTGCCATATGGTATTTCGGAGCGGGGTGAATGAAATGAAGCAGTCATCGGTTGTCATTCACAAAGGAGGAAACGATACAAAGTACGAGATTTGCGTGGAAGATTACGTGGTGTCTTATCTGAAAGACGAGACGGGTACATTGGAGTTATCAGAATTTTATTTCTATGGATATAGAGAGAAAAATGGGAGGCGCTTCATTATATACGGTGCCGGGCGGGACAGGCATTTGCCCGTTTTTGCACAATATAATTTGCTTGAAGAAATAGGGTGCCGTCTGACACAGGCCGGGCCTGTATTTCTGGTCAGGGAAAAAAATAATCTCTATGAGGCGAAAGGATACGACATCTTTTATCAGGATAATGCGCAGATGCAGCGTTATTTAATTGACCGGAAGAGCGGGCAGACAAGAAATGAAAAAGCAGGTAAGGCAAATAGGGACGCCGGCAATATACATACGGTACATAAAGCAGGATATCAGGCAAACCAAGAGAAAACACGCAGGATGAGTGCAGTACAAAAGGCTGTCTGGCATGACGGACCGTACAGCCTGGTTTCTGTGCAGCTTGGCGTTATTCTTGTGGCGTTGGTTGCCATTGTAATTAACTCCACAAACAGCTATGACAAAATGGAACAACTGAATCGTTCGGCGGCGGAAGTATTTTTTGCCATAGAGAATCAGGAAGCGGAGGATGTGGAGGAGACAGGCGGCCAAGATGAGATTGTAGTGGAGCGGGATATGCTGCAGGCGGGAAAGGTGTCGGGGGAGGAAATACCGGGACAGGAACAGACCGATATCGGGCAGGAAAGTATTCTGGAATTGGTTACTTTAGAGAACAGTGATGAGTCTGGGAAGGATGAAAATTTATCCGATATAGAACAAGCGGAGGCGTCCGGCATAGAGGCAGACAACGGGGAGGACAGTACGGAAGCGGAAAGTGTGGAGGGTGACACACAGGACGGTGAGAAAGAACCTTCTGAGGAAGATGCAGAGCAAAGGGATGGACAAACCGTGCAGGAGGAGAACGGAGAATCACAGCAAGAAGAAAACATGGAAGAATCGGGACGGGATTTGTCTGACGGAGAAGAAGATGAGGGTGAGTCCGGGGAGGAGAATATAGAAGCTCTCTCCCGCAATGTGACAAGATATTATGAAGTAGAAAGAGGAGATACGCTGTATACGATTAGTCAAAAAATATATGGGGATGAATCTCATGTGAAGAAGATATGTGAATTGAACCAGATTACCAATCCGGATAATATCCGCTATGGGCAAAAAATAATACTACCGTAAGAAAATGTGTGATACAATAGACAATGTACGCATTACCATAAGGAAGAGGAACTGTGGATGACCAATGTTAGGGACTATCTGAAAAAAAAGAAGGACAGGGGAGAAGGAAAGACGAGAATAAGTTACCGGGAGAAGATTAAAAGCCATAAATTTACGGTTTTTTATCGCACTATTCTTGTAATTATACTGATTGTGGCTATTATTGCAGCCATATATGTGCAATGGAAGAATAAGATATATACGCAGACTGTGGTGACAGCTTCGGTAGATATCCAGATTACCCAGGATTCAAAACTTCTCCCCTTTTCGGGATACCTTTTAAGCTACAGTAAGGATGGTGCAAGCTGCATGGACATAAGGGGAAATGCGGTCTGGAACCAGACTTTTGAGATGCAAAATCCTATGGTGGACGTATGCCAGAATGTAGTCGCGGTGGGAGATTATAATGGCAGGACGCTGTATGTGATGAATACCAGCGGGGTTATGGGAAGCATAACGACAACAAAACCCTTGCGGGCTTTCAGCGTGGCGGCTAATGGCGTTGTGGCAGCGGTCTTAGACGACAGGGATACCACGTGGATTTACCTCTATGATTCCAACGGAAATGAACTGGTATATTTCCGGACGACCATGAAAGACAGCGGATATCCGGTGAGCGTATCTATTTCGCCTAGCGGAATATTGGCATGTGTATCGTATTTATTTGTGGACAGCGGACAGATGAAATCCAGCGTTGCTTTCTATAATTTTGGGGATGTGGGACAAAACAGCACCAATAATTATGTGAGCGGCTATGATTATATGAATACGGTTGTTCCCTTTACAAGATTTTTGGATAATAAGTCGGTCATCGGGGTGGCTGATAACAGGATTATGTTCTACAGTGGCCAACAGAAGCCAATCAGTGTGGCGGAGAGCCTGATTGATGACGATGTGCAAGGCGTGTACTATGGAGGTGAGTACGTCGGATTGGTATTTAACGGCACTGAGAACAGTAACAGATACCGGCTGGATTTATATCATAAATCGGGGGAGCTGCGGCAGACAATTGAATTTGATATCGAATACAGCGATATTTTATTCCATGATGACCAGGTGATTATCTATAATGAGTCGGAATGCCGTGTATATAACAGCAACGGCACAGAAAAGTACAGCGGCAGTTTCGAGAAGACAGCTCTTATTTTGATACCCCAGAGTTCTTCGTACCGCTATATGGTGGTGACACCGGATTCCATTGATACGATTGAATTGCAATAGGCAGAGACAAAAGATATTTATAAGATAAGAGAGGCGTGGCCTGGATGGCAAAATTAGTATTCGCAGTATTGGTACTTTTACTATTAATATGGAGGATGAAAAGGGGATTCCATAACGGAATGATGAAGGAAGTTGCTACGCTTTTGTCGGGAGTGGTTTCCTTAGCCTGCGTGGCGCTTATCCTGATTGCCGTCACCAGTGCAATGGCTAAGGCCATGAGTACTTTGACATTATGCATCATAGGGCTTATTCTGTTAGGTATTGTTTTTAAACTCTGCGACCTGATTTTCAAGCCCATTTTGGCGCTCAGCCATGTCGCCGTGATAGGCAGTTTTGACAAATTTCTTGGTGCGCTTATGGGAGCGGTGGAAGCCGGAGTACTTTCTCTTGTTGTTTTTTATATTCTAAAATACGCGGTGGTTTCTGTTTTGTAGGCGCGTTGTCGTTATTTAAAGACGATATAGGAAGCTTTTTTTGGATAAATGTACCCTACTATTAGCTGAAACTATTGTTTAACATTGAATAGTGTGGTATGGTAATTATACCAATACATTCTTGGTGTTCTAGTGTATATGACGGGGTAGGAGATGATAACAGGAGGTAGAATATGAAGAGTTTGCGTAAACAAAATTACTTAATGCAAGTAAAAGGCTTCATGCTGCTACATTTTAGCCATAAAGATATTTGTTCTGTCCTGGAAGATTTAAATGAGTTTTTTGAATCAGGAAAAAAAGACGGCAAGACAGAGGAAGAATTGTGCAGCGAGCTGGGACATCCAAAAGATTTCGCAGAACAGTTGCTTCATGATAACCGCCACAATAAATTCCTATACTATGTATTCATATATCTTGTCAGTGCGGTGGCTATAGGTGTCTTTATTACATATATTTTTGAGTCTTTGAACCCGGTCTGTTGGTGTGTTCCTGCGGCTGGCATTCCTATCTACATATGGTATTTATGTGGCGGCGCTTGTCTGTACGGATTTCAGGATTGTACGACAGGACATAAAACAGCGTATACAGCTTTCAACAGGATTGTATTTGTCTGTGTAATAGGGCAGCAGTGTCTGGCATTTATACCGAATGTTTCCAAAGAGGCGCTTTGCTTAGATGCCTTTCGCTCTTGCGTGGCGGCATCTTATTACTGGTCGGTACTATTTATAGTTATTCTTATATTATTTGCCGGGTTTGCAACCTACAAGATATATTGTGGGGATTATTTATCATTTAACAATCTTTTATTGTATATGGGAGCGGTTTTCTCCACTCTTTCCTATGTTACATATATAAAGTCCTTTAATGGAGCGGATATGTTTTCTTCTATTTGTTTATTGCCATATCTTGTGTGTGTGATTCTTTCTCTGGTTTTACCCAAATATTTACGGAGATAGTTTTATTTATCTTGCTTGATATAGAGAAAGGAGCGACGGACAAGTATGGAAGCACAAATGAAACGTGGCATATTGGAATTGTGTGTGTTGTATCAATTTCTGTCCAAGGATTTTTATGGTTATGATATCATGGTGAAGCTAAGACCGTTTTTTCCTGATGTAAAAGACAGCACGTTTTATGTAATTTTGCGGAGGCTGCATGGGGAAGGTTTCACGGAGGTATATTATGGGGAAGAGTCAAATGGCCCCCAACGTAAATATTATAAAATCACTGAAAAAGGGAAAGAATATCTTGACCAATGTATTGAAAACTGGAGACAGATTCGAGATACTGTTGAAAGGCTGGGGATTCATTAACTATGTTGTCAAAAGCGCATTTTGCCTGTATAAAAAGCCTTTTTGAAAAAAATTAAAAAATTTTCCAAAAACCTGTTGACATATAATAATCTATTTGCTATTATATCAAAGTCGCCTGTGTGCAAGAGCAAAACAAGCGGCAGAGGACCTTGACAAATAAACAGTAATGCAACCCTGAAAATTCAGAAAGAAAAGAAGCTGTCCTTGAAGGGAT
>CAJTQI010000009.1 GCA_910578645.1 uncultured Lachnospiraceae bacterium | reverse complement strand
CATTCGTCCGATATGGGGGAAACGCAAACCGCCGTGTAAGCATATTACCTCTGATTCCCCCGCTTTCCAACTTATTATTTTCTGAACCGCTATAAAAATATCTGTGAAATTTGAAATGTAAAGAAATGAATTGTGAAATCCTAAGACATGAGAAAAAGGACTGCTGAAACAGGCCTTTTCCTCCCGCTACCATTTTTCAATTTTTCTATATACTATCACGCAAAACCCCATATTATCACGGAAACTCATACTTTTGCCTGATAGTACGATTTTTGCCCTTATCGCCATCCTATCAGCGGCATCCAGACACAAAAAAAGTTGGGGCCCACCACCCACCGTGATGAACCCCACCAAGCCTTAAAAGCCTTGATTTTAAGCCATTCTTCCATACTTTCGCCTACAAGTACCCAAATTCCTATGGCATCAATTGGAAATAGCCGCCTGTGCCGCTGTTAAATATTTTTTATCGCTCCCAGTACAAGGCTCTGCCCCGCCCCATTCAAACCTTTTAACGATTCCTGCTATCGTTAAAAAGTGGTGCAAAATCAGAAAACGGAGCTGCTCACTCAACAGAAAAAAGGCTCAAAAAGCGAAAAAATAAAACCGCAGAACCCGCGAAATGCCTTATTTTCAGGCTTTTCTGCGGTTTCCCATTGTATCAATTTCGTTGTTGCGATGTTCATGGCGCCCACCAACATAAAATCCGCAGGGTACACGTAAGCGCCGCTGCTTCTGGCAATCTGTACCTTCCTGTCCTCCAACGGCTGTCTGAGAATATCCAGTGTTTCCCGCTTAAACTCCGGCAGCTCATCTAAGAATAGAATACCTCTGTGGGCTAAACTGACAATACCGGGCTTCGGGATTCTGCCGCCTCCCACAAGCGCCTGCCCTGTGATAGTATGATGTGGATTCAAAAAGGGACGTTTGGTCATGAGCCCGCCTTCGGACTCCAGCAAGCCGGAAATACTGTAAATGGAGGACACTTCCATGCTCTCCTCCAAGGTTAACGGCGGCAACACCGAAGGAATACGCCGTGCCAGCATGGTCTTGCCGGAACCCGGCGCACCCACCACCAACAGATGATGGAATCCGGCCGCAGACACTTCCACCGCACGTTTTAGGCCGTCCTGCCCGCTTATATCCGAGAAATCCTCCCTGCTGTGCCCTCTCCCTCCTCCATCCCATTCCCCGAAGCTCCTTCCGCCGCTTTCTTCCATGACAGGCGCTGCCCTGCAAATGTCTGCCGCAGATTCCTTCCCTTTTACTATCTCTATGGCTTCGTTCATGTCCGACACGCCGATGCTCTCCACACCCTCCACCAGTACGCCTTCCCACAAATTGTCCCTCGGCATAATACAGCGTTTGACTCCCCCGCGGGCAGCTTCCTGCACAATGGGCAAAACGCCCTTAACCGGTTTTACTTCCCCCGACAATCCTAATTCACCGATAAACAACATGTTTTGTAGCGGTTCCTGGGGCAGTTTGGACAACGCGGCCATAATTCCCACAGCCACAGGCAAGTCAAACATCGTACCGCTCTTAGGGATATCTGCGGGCGACAGATTCACATTAATGCAGGCCGGAGGCAGACTAACCCCTACATTTTTCAGCGCTACCTTGACGCGCTCCCTCGCCTCCCGCACTTCCGAGCCGGGCAGCCCCACAATTTGGAAACATGGCAGTCCCTGTGAGACGTCCACCTCCACCTGGATAAGACAACTCCTGACGCCATAAACCGCCCCTGATGTAATTGTACGAAACAATCCATTTCCTCCTCTGTATTTTTTAGTTATGTCTCAGTTAACAACACTTGTTCTTTGAAATTCATGGCGAAACGCCGGAATAAAAGAATCTAACAGAACTACATAGTTATGATAAAAGGGCTTGACAGGTTTGTCAAGCCCTTACTCCATTTTATATTACGAAGTCACCTGCACATAATCAGGCTCCTTCACCTTAAAACCATTCTTCCTAAGCATGTCTATATCCATGACATGCCGGTTATCCATCGTTTTCATGATATCCTTGATTTCCATGTCACCATAAGTCTTCCTGTCGCTTAAGTCTCTGACGGTATTGTCTCCAAACATCAGTATCATCGGCTCCAGAACATTCTGCTCGTTGGCCGTAATTACCACTGCCTTCTCTCTTGTATTCAGTTCCACGCTGACACCCGGCACAAGGATATTGATGGCACGAATGAGCCCGGTCACCACCATGCTGTCATATGTATTCGGCCTGCCAATCAGATGCTTAATAACCGCCACTTCGGATTCGGGCGCTTTCTCTACCTGCACCGCCGTCATCGTGTCGTAGGCTTCTGCAACCGCAAGCACCTTAGCCCCGTTTAGCATCTTCATAGAGGTCACGTCCTCCCCCGTCCTAAGGCTTTCCCTGATTCTGTACGCCTGGGAGCAAATACGCTTCACATTGGGGCTTGAAAATGCATTCTCAATGAGAGTATGTCCCCTCACTTCCGCTTCCTGGGCATTCGTCCGTTCTTCCAAAGTCACCGTACCTTCATCAAGAAGATGCTTGGGCAGCCCCAGTTTCCCGATGTCATGGACGATGGCTGCCTGCACCGTCTCCAACTGCTCATCGGCCCGCATCCTCAGTGTACGGGATATCAGCGCGCACAGAATCGCCACATTGAGGGAATGTTTATAAATATAGTCTTCCCTGCTGCGCAGATTCTGTACGAAGTTAATCTTCCCGCCCAGATTCCCATAATTTTTAATAATATTTGCCGCAATCATGGGCATTTTGTTCAGCCGTTGCGTCTTCAATATCCTGTTTAATTCATCCTGGATAGAGAAAACACTCATCGTCTGGAATCTTTCAAAATCAATATCTGCCTGGGTCATAGGCGGAACAGGTTCTGCAGGTTCCAGGATAAAAAGGCCGATAAGCCCAAAGTTCTTGATACTCACAATGCCCTGTGCAGTCAGTTTGGAATTTCTCTCATACAGCAAAACACCGTCCCTGTTGTATATCGGACGCGCCAGCCGCATCCCTGTCTTTAGTTCATCCCTCTTTACAAAAAGCATACTCCCGTTCCCCCTTTTGTATTAAATCCAGGTTATTCCAGGCACTTCCGCTGCCTCTGCCAACCTTCCCTTCTCATTCACAGGGTCTCATAAGCTTCCCTTAGCTTCTCAAGAGCTCTCTTCTCTATCCTCGATACATAACTTCTGGAAATTCCCAACTTACGCCCAATTTCTCTCTGCGTCACCTCATATTCGTTCGTCAGCCCATAACGCAGCGTGATGATTTCCCTCTCCCTGTCGCTGAGTCTCTCATGTATCAGCCCGGACAGCCTGCTCAGCTTATCCTGGGCTTCCATCCTGTCAATCACATCAACCTGGTCCTGCTCTATAATATCAAGCAAGTTGATTTCGTTGCCCTCTCTGTCCGTGCCAATCGGCTCATAGAGGGACACTTCCCTGGAAGTTTTCTTCTTCGCCCTCAGAAACATCAGCATTTCATTGTCGATACACCTAGACGCATAAGTACTCAGTTTCCCCTTACCCGCATCAAAGGAATCTATCGCCTTAATAAGACCTATCGTTCCGATGGAAATCATATCCTCCATCTCTTCGTCCACATTCTGATACTTCTTAGCGATATGGGCAACCAGGCGCAGGTTATGCTCAACTAAGAGCTCCTTAGCACGCATCCGTTCCCCGCCGTCACCCGTCTTCAACAGCTTTAAGTATACGGCCTCTTCCTTCGCAGCTAATGGTTGCTTAAATGTTTTCAAAAGAAGCCCCCAAAGTCCATTTACTCTATTCTATGACCCGGCGGCATCTTAAGTGCCTTTCCATCTTAAATATGTACAACGCTGACATACTGTAAAAGCACACTTATAGCTTTATTATACAAAAACCAGTCCAAAAACACAATACAAATCCCACAAAATGACTGAAAAAACCGAAAATTTTGGAAATATTCAATCAATTCTACCTTGCCCTGACCAAGTCAATATGAAGTCCCCCGGTCTCTGACGCCTCCCTCACCGGAGCAAAAATTCCGCCATGGCATAATTGCTCACATCAATTCCACGGTCAGTCAGCTTGATACAATCCCCCTCAAAAATAAGCAGGCCTTGTCGGCACAACTTATCCATCACCAGGCCGTACACTTCCTCTATCCGTCGTCCAAACTGGCGTGCAAAAGCCTGCCGTCCCACACCACACATCATGCGTAGCCCAAGAAACATGTATTCCTCCATCTGTTCTTCCACGGACAAGGCATGCCTGTCCTGTCCTGCTGCCCGCCCCATGTCTGCCCATTCCGTATATTCCGCACCCATAGATTCCATGGGCCTATCCGCCCTGCCCATGCATCCTTCCACGTAGAGCCTGTACGCTTCCATCCCGGCAGGATTGCTCCACCGCACGTTATGCACCATAGAAGACGCACCCAACCCGAATCCTACATAATCGCCCCTCTGCCAATAGACTTTGTTATGCCTGCACTCCCTGCCCTCCCTGGCATAATTAGAAATCTCATACCTATGGTAACCACAGGAAGCCAGATAATTTTTCGTAAGCAGATACATCTGCCTGTCTTCTTCCTCCGTCGGAAAAAGGTATTCCCCCCGCCGTTCATACAGAGGCGTCCCTTCTTCCAGAATGAGGCTATAGGCAGAGATATGCTCCGGTAAAAGGGCCGCCACAGATATAAGGCTTCTCTTGTAAGACGCCACACTCTGCCCGGGAAGCGCCGCCATCAAGTCAATATTGATATTTCCGAATCCTGCCTGGCGGGCCGACTCATAAGTCCTCAGAAACGTGCCGTAATCATGGATTCTGCCAATCCGTTCAAGCTCCCCCTCATCCGCGGACTGGAGCCCGATGCTGACCCGGTTGATACCTGCTTTCCTGTACAGCAAAAGCTTGCCGTCATCCACCGTTCCGGGATTCATCTCCACCGTAATCTCCGCTTCTTCCGCCATATGGAAACAGGCCCTGATAACTTCCATCACTTCCCCCATCTCCTCCCCGGAAAGAAGCGACGGCGTACCGCCTCCCCAGAACACGGACACAACCCGGTGGTCACGGTAATCCGCCGCCGAACTTTTTATTTCCTGTCTCAATAAGTTTACATAACTTCCTATTTCCCGTCTCTCTGCCCCAGACACAGGAAAAGACAGGAAATCACAGTAGAGGCATTTCCTGACACAAAAAGGAATGTGTATATAAATGCTTAGCTCTCTCATCTGTGGCTCCTGTCTTTGTCATTCTGACTATTTTATATTTCTCTTTATCCGTTGTATTCCAACTATATAGTTTCTGCTTTTTCCGGGTTGTCTTTCCTAATTATCATCTAGTTTCAGCACACTCATAAAAGCGCTCTGGGGAATCTCCACATTCCCGACCTGGCGCATACGCTTCTTGCCTTCCTTCTGCTTCTCAAGCAGCTTCTTCTTACGGGTGATATCGCCGCCATAACACTTGGCAAGCACGTCCTTGCGCATTGCCTTTACGGTCTCCCTGGCGATAATCTTACCGCCCACCGCAGCCTGAATCGGAATCTCAAAAAGATGCCTTGGAATCTCATCCTTAAGCTTCTCACACATCTTCCTGCCCCGCTCATAGGCGCTGTCCGCATGGACAATAAAGGACAGCGCATCCACCTCGTCATGATTAATCAGAATATCCAGTTTTACAAGCTTAGACGCCTCATAGCCTTTCAGTTCATAGTCAAAAGAAGCATATCCCCTGGAGCGGGACTTCAAAGCGTCGAAGAAGTCATAGATAATCTCATTCAAAGGCAAGTCATATTTTAACAAAGCCCTGGATGCTTCTATATACTCCGTACTGATATAACGTCCCCGGCGCTCCTGGCATAGCTGCATGATAGAACCGATAAACTCCGTGGTCACCATAATCTCCGCACTGACCACCGGTTCTTCCATATAGTCAATCTGCGACGGGTCCGGCAAATTGGAAGGATTTGTCAGTTCAATCATCTCCCCGTCCGTCTTATGCACCCTGTAGATAACGCCCGGCGCAGTGGTCACCAAATCCAGATTGTATTCCCTCTCCAGACGCTCCTGTATAATTTCCAGATGCAAAAGTCCTAAGAATCCGCACCGAAACCCGAATCCCAGGGCGATGGAAGTCTCCGGCTCATAATTTAGGGAAGCGTCATTTAGTTTCAGCTTCTCCAACGCATCCCGCAGGTCCGGATATTTCGCCCCGTCGGCAGGATACATGCCGCAGTACACCATGGAGTTGACCTTCTTATAACCCGGAAGCGGCTCCGCGCAAGGACGCGCTACATCCGTAACCGTGTCGCCTACCGCCGTGTCCTTCACATTCTTGATGGAGGCCGTTAAATACCCCACCATACCCGCAGACAGCTCTCCGCAGGGAATAAACTGGCCTGCGCCGAAATATCCCACTTCCACCACTTCCGCAGTGGCGCCGGTTGCCATCATCTTAATAGAAGTGCCTTTCTTTACCCTGCCTTCCATAATACGGCAAAATACGATGACACCCTTGTAGGAATCATACACGGAATCAAAAATCAGCGCTTTAAGAGGGTTGTCCGGGCTGCCTCCCGGGGCGGGAATTTTCTCCACAATGGCCTCCAGGACTTCCTCTATTCCAATGCCGTTCTTGGCCGAAATAAGCGGTGCGTCCTGCGCCTCTATACCAATCACGTCCTCGATTTCGTTCTTCACCCGCTCAGGCTCGGCGCTTGGCAAATCAATCTTATTGATTACCGGAAACACGTCCAAGTCATGGTCCAGGGCAAGATAGACGTTGGCAAGAGTCTGCGCCTCTATTCCCTGGGCGGCGTCCACCACCAGAATTGCCCCGTCGCAGGCTGCCAACGAACGGCTTACTTCGTAGTTAAAATCCACATGTCCGGGCGTATCGATGAGATTAAAAATATATTCGTTTCCATCCTTGGCATTGTAGACGATGCGCACTGTCTGCGCCTTGATGGTAATGCCTCTCTCCCTCTCCAGCTCCATATTGTCAAGCACCTGAGCCTGCATCTCCCTGCTTGTCAGAAGCCCCGTCTTCTCTATAATCCTGTCAGCCAGCGTCGATTTGCCATGGTCGATATGGGCTACAATACAAAAATTTCTTATTTTACTCTGGTCTATGGCTGCCATAAACTTCCTCCTCTTGTGATACTGCCACATAGTATATCAAATCCCGGAAAAGATGTCCAGCATCACTCCCGCTCAGGCTCCGCCCCGCTTAACACCAAATGCAGCACATGGGCAAGCGGGTCACAAGCGTTCTTCGCCTCTTCCACCGTATTATTCTGTGCGCCCAACTCTATGAGAAGAGTTTTTGGACACACATGCATATTGTACCGGTAGGCTTTCAGGTAAACCCTTCTGGCCAGTCCCGGATAATATTCATTGCACGCCGCCTGCATCTGGAAAGAAAAAGCAAGATTATCTTCCAGATTCGGATTCTCCAGATATTCTATCTCCCCTTTGGCCGTCCGGCTCAAACCGTTAAAAAACATAAACTGTGCCGTGGGCCTGCCCTGCAGGTTCATCACCAGTCTTTTATCCTCCGGCATGGCGTCTCTATGTAAATCAATGACGACCTCAACCGAGGGATTTTCCGAAAGCAGCTTCTCGATTGCCGGAAGCGAATTGCTGTACGCATAATCCCTCGATTCCTTGTCATAGCTCTCTGTGTGATGTATCACATTATACCCGTAGCGTTCCCGCAGCACCGTCGCCAGATATTCGCCCACACCTACGATACTTGTGGATTCGTCGCCTTCCGTGGAATCCGCAAACCGTTCCTGTGAGTGGGTATGGTAAATCAAAATCTGGGGACTGTCCGGGTTTCCCTGCATACGCATGTCCTTGGATAAAAGCTTATCCGCCTGCAGAAGTTCTCCACCTGCTTTCGTCGTACTGTCCACGGCATAGAATGCCTTGACAAGCTCTTCATAGCTTTCCAGTTCTTCCCACCGATAGCTGTAGCTTTTATTCTCCATAGGCATAAACTCTGTCGGCTGCTCTTCCAAAACCGGTTCCTCAGGTTCTTCTGGCGCCTTGTCCTGTGCCGCCTGATTCTCCTGGTACATGCCGTTTTCTGCAAGAAGCGCATCCGCAAGTCCCTGTTCCAGATGCATGGCGTCTTCACCATACTCCAGTTCCCCTTCGGAAACGGACTTATGGTCCTCATCACTGCCTTCTAACATCAACAGTCTGGCGTAGTCGCTCTCCGCCGCCGTAACGTCACCCTCCGCCGCCTCCATGCCATAGAGAAAAACAGGGTATTCCGCAAACAGCCACCGGCCATACATGCCTCCTGCCGTCCGCTCCCCGTTTTCCTGGCTCATCATACACAGGGCAGGCAGATAAGGTTCCATCACCCTATCCTGTATCCATTCTGAAAGAAGTCCGCCATCATTTTCCTTCTCTTGCTTTGTGCCCATGATTTCCGACAAAACAAAGAAAAGAGAGATTATAACAAGCGCCATTATCAATATTTTTATGATTTTCTTTTTTATGTCCATACAAATCCTAACATGTCAGGGCAGTTTACTGCCCAAATAGAAACAGCCTCAGCCTAATCTATATATATTATATATGCGGTATGGACATAGCTTCATGCCATAACCTGTCTCCCACCCCTTAGCGGCCGGTACAAGATAGCGGTATGGACATGAAACCGTTCAATTTATAAAAAGCCTTTTCAAGTGTCTTCGATGCAGTTGAGCGCCTTGTTGATGCCGTCACACAAAATATGGCTAATCTGCTGAATCTGCTGGTCCACATCTTTGGTTGTGACATACATGTTATTGAGTTCTTTCAAAGTAGCCGGGCGTTCTCCCATGGCGTCCCCCACAATAGTAGCCGCATCCACCACTGTGGGCACCCCAAGCGCCAGAACGGGCACGTGAAGGCTCTCCTGTGTGATGGCATTGCGGTGGTTGCCTACGCCCGAACCCGGGTGGATTCCCGTATTGGTAATCTGTATGGTACGGTTCAACCTCTTGGTGGAGCGCGCCGCCAACGCATCGATTACGATAACCAGGTCCGGTTTCGTCTCTCCGATTACCCCCTTTATAATCTCCGCCGACTCCATACCCGTCTTGGCCATGACGCCGGGCACCAGGCTGCTAACCTGATGCATCTTGGAACGGTTATATGCCACTTTGCCATATTCCCGTACAATATGTCTATTAACAAACAGATTATCCGCCACATTGGGCCCCAGGGAATCCGCCGTCACTTCCCGGTTTCCCAGTCCCACCACCAAAATTGACTGCTCCCTGTCCGGCTCGGGGAGTATTTCCTGAATCTCCCTCGCAAGAATCTCCGAAATCTCCTGATGGTAATCTTCTTCCGGTTCGGTCATGGCAGGGGCTTCCAGAGTAATATAAACGCCCATCGGCTTCCCAAGCATCTTCGCGCCGTTCTTCGTCTCGACAACTACCTTGGTGATATGCACGTCGCTCGTCTCATCATAATGTTCTTCTACCGTGACGCCATGCAGCCCGTCCGCTTTATCCTCAATGCTCTCTCTGGCTTCCAACGCCAAGTCTGTCCTGACTGTCGACCAGCTATCCATGTCATTTTCCTCATTTCCCGCATTTTTATCTTACTATATGCGTATATTTATAGGTTTGTTCCTGTCTGTAGCTTATCGCTTCTTGCTTACCCTTTTTTCCATGCCCCAATACCATTGTGTAAACTTTTATGCAAAGCACATCCTATATGGCGCGTCCGGCCCGATTGCTTTACCCGGTGGCATTGATGCTGCCCTTCTATTTTTTGCAAAAATAAACAAAATATGTATTGACATCATGATTCTCATAAACTACAATAATATGCGTGTGTTTCCATTAAGACGTCCGTGTCCGGCTTTAATGAGACACGTCCAAGCATAGACAATCGTAATCGGAGGTGTGACCATGGCTAATATCAAATCGGCAAAGAAAAGAATCTTAGTAAACAAGACCAAGGCTGACAGAAACAAGGCAGTGAAATCCAGCGTGAAAACAGCGGTCAAGAAAGTATACGCAGCGATTGACTCCAACGATAAAGATGCTGCTAAGGCAGCGCTTATTGCCGCTACGTCCGCACTTGACAAGGCTGTTAAGAAAGGCGTATTCCACAAGAATACTTCCGCAAGAAAAATATCCCGCCTTACTCTTGCTGTCAACAAAATGGCATAATGAGATGTAAACATGAAAAGTAAACATAAAAAACACTTTCCACCGCCACGGAAAGTGTTTTTTTATTTCATGAAATCAGAGTACCCTCAGTGAACAAAGGGTATCAAAAAATGTTATCTGCAACTTGTCAGCATTATTTTATGACCGCAAGGCAGGCTTATCGGCTGTGCCCGCCCCCGCCATGGCTTCCGCCTCCGCCGCCGCTATGCCCGCCACCACTGTGTCCACCACTGTTATTGCGCTGAATGTGATGCTTTACGACAGACTTGCGCAGGAACGCGTCTTCCCTCGTCCGAAACTGCGGTTTGCGCCCCGCCACATAAGTAACCGCCGTCGTCGTCTTGCCGCCCCGTCTCGGCCTCATATTGTACAGCATAAATATAACAGCCGATATTATTCCTGCAACCCACGCAAAAGCACCCGGTACATAGATGTTGAACAAACGCATTCCCGTCATATCATGATAGAAATCATTGATGTAAGTTTTATATGCCCGGTACGGCTCATGCTCTACATACCGGTATACATTATCCAGAATATGGTTAACATTGGCATCCGAATAAGCCTCCTTCACTTTGCCGGTGGTGCAAAACCATGTATAGATGCTGCCATCCGCCTCCCTATACCAGTTGTCAACCAGTATGACTCCGTCACCGTTTGGCTTATCATACCCGAAATTGTTGTCCTCATAGAATTTTTCCGCATAAATCCGCACAAATTCACTGTAATCCGCATAAGGCTCTATCTCCCTGGCATATCCTTCCAGAGATTCCTGCAAAGTAACCAGGACAATATCACACCCCGTCTGTTTCTCCCGCCTTGCAATCAACTCCCTAAGTTTATCCTCCTCCCTGTCGGTCAGCACGTCACCATAATCAAATACACGCTCCTCACTCTTACACTGCGTATTGGTTCTCTCGTAACCTGCTGCCTTGGAAGCCGCCAGATGTCCGCCTGCGACAATGCCATAGCACAATAGCATAACACCCAATATGATATATAACCATTTAAAATAATGAAAATATTCTCTCACATTTTACCTCATTTCCGCACAGATTTTAGTTTTCAATCTTCCTTCTATAAGATTTCCAGTATCCTCACCCCAATGGCGCAGGCCGCCGTCACTGCCGCAAACACTGACATACCATAACCTATCACTTTCGCCACCGAGACAGGCGTGGTTCCTATCACCTTGCCGGTCTGTCCGTTTACATGAAACTGGTATGTCTTGCCCTGGTAACGGTAAAGATACTGCCAGACAGGCATCAGCACATAGTTCACGCCTGCCCGCTGAAGATTCAAATCTTTACGGTGGGGTATGATTGTCTGGTACCCGCACAGAGACTCCTGCATTAGCTCCTCAGAGGCGACACGCGCTTTGTCTTTTGCACGCCCTTCCAGTTCTGCCGCTCCCTGGTTATATACTTCCCCGTAGAAACCGGACATATATTTCGGATGGAAGTCTTCTAACATCCCATAATCATAGGGCTCCATCAAGTCCATCGTTTCGTCGTCCATCCTATAGGAAGCGTCCACCGGAATCCTGTCAAAATCCAGGTCCATCTTGCGCAGCACCGCATAATAGGAAGTCTCCACATACTCCGTGTCCCCACTGGTCCAACGCCTCACCTTAGTGCCTTCCCCTGAGAAATCATATCTCGCCTTATAATCATACATCCAGAACGGCACATAGATGCCCGACATTTTCTCCAAACTTTTGGCAGACATAAAACCGGACGGCGTAAAAAGACGCTTCTTAAACTCTTTATCCATGGCCTGCACGGCGCTCTCTTTATTCACCCGGAAGGGAAGAATCATATGTGGTTCATATACCCCTTCTATCCGCTCGTTGAATACTATGTAACTCCCGCAATGCTCACATCGCCCTGCAGAAGCATAATCCTGTACCGTAACAGGAGCGCCGCAATTCACGCACTGGGTCATGGTAGCGCCCTGTATCATGTCCTCGCTGTCTTCGCTTTCACAATGAGGACAGTACATTCTCCCCCTGCCCGGCTCATACACCACATTGCTGCCGCAATTCTTACACTTAAATAACATATCTTCACTCCCCCTGCGTCTGGCATACCCTTCAAATATCCAGACCGCTTCACCCGGCCTCTTATCTTTCTTCTTATACATTTTAACAGATATTATGTCAAAAAAACATACTTTTTTGTTTTACCCCATTATCAGGCGCACGGCCTCCATGATACTCAACACGCCAAATGTAGCGAAAATAAAGAATGATACCAAATGCAGCGTCCGTGCCGGTATCTTGCTTTTTAGCGCAACCCCTGCCACCAGGCCAAGCAAATCCGCCAAAATAAGACCCAACGTACAACCCAAAAACACTGCCGCAGCATTCCCCAGGCTATGGTTTGTATAATTTGCCGCCAGGGTAATGGCGGACAACTGTGTCTTATCCCCCAGCTCCCCGATAAAAAAAGAACCGAAAATAGCAAGGATTGGTCCCAGATGATGTCCAATCTCCTTCTGTTCTTCCTCTTCCCCATCCTCCTTCAAGGCAGAAAACGCAAACCAGAAGAACGCAAGCCCCGCCACTATCTTGATAACCCGCATATCAAGATAACTGCTGAGCGCCGCTCCTACCCCCACAGCCATCAGGTTTAGTACCACCGTGGCAAGCCAGGTTCCCGTCAGAATATGGGGTATCTTATATCTACCTGCCATCGCCACCAGAAGTAACTGCGTCTTGTCACCCATCTCCGCAATAAAAATCGTAAGCAGAACCGTGAAAAAGATAACCATTGTTTTTTCTCCTTTCTTTCGTAGAAAAAGTTAGACATTTGCGAAACTCTTTTAAGGTTGTTGAATTTGTACAAATAGCATAATCAACGCAGACTCGCTTTCGCTCCGTTCCAAACGCAGCGGCGCTAGGCTCGAAAGAACCTCGCCAAGTGCCGGCGTTTTCCAAGGGTCTGCTTATAATTATGCTATTTGCACAAAAAAACCACGATTTGATGAGTTTCGCAATTACCTAGTAGAAAAAGTAAATCCGCCCCGCAAATTAACTTGTGGCGAAGCGCTTTATAACAATAGAAAAAGGACAGACACCATGCAGTATCTATCCCTGAAATTCATCTACCAAGACACATGCACAGCATTCCCGCTACACATGAGTCTCACCAATTAAGATATACCAGATAGCAGTTCTTCATCTGAATCTCTGTCTTTCGCACAAACCGCTACCAGTATGTTGATATACCGCACTGGCCAATCACCGCCAATGCCGGCTACTCCCTCATATTGGTTATATTATATCCAGATTATGTAAAAGAGTCAATTCCAAATAATCATATTTTGAAATCTTCCATTTCCCCACATTCTCTGTTATACTAGTGTACCGGCCGCTTATGATTCATGTTCCGGGCCAAACATTGAATAATTGCTTTATAAATGTGCAAAAACAATAATACCCTCAGTGAACAAAGGGTCGTATAAATTACATCTACAGAAACGGAGAAAAACATGAAAAAAATTGCAATCATCACCGGCGCAAGCACCGGACTTGGCAGGGAATTTACCAAAATAATCAGAAACAAAAAAGAAATCGATGAAATCTGGGCAATCGCAAGGCATCAGGACAAGTTACAGAGACTCAAAAAACAACTGGGCAGAAAAATCCGTCCGGTTCCCATGGACCTGTCCGAACTGGATAAATTCGAACAACTGAAAGATATGCTGTCCGCAGAGCGGGTCGAAGTCCTGTATCTTGTCAATAACGCAGGTTACGCCAAATTCTGTTCGTACAACGATTTGAGCGTAAAAGATTCCATAAATATGATTGACTTAAATATCAGTGGCGTGGTGGCAATGGGGTTAGTCTGTATCCCCTTTATGCCCCGCAAAAGCCATATTATCAATATTGCCTCCCAGGCCGCTTTCCAGCCATTGCCTTACCAGAACTTATATAGCTCCACAAAAGCTTTCGTCCGTAACTATACCCGGGCATTGAATGTGGAACTGAAAGACCGGGGCATCACTGCCACTGCAGTCTGCCCCGGATGGTTGAAAACCAACTTATATGAAAGAGCAAACATCGGCGCCGCCAAAGCCACCAGACGTTTCTGCGGCATGAATCCCCCTGACAAAGTGGCAAGAAAAGCACTGACAGACGCCGACAAGGGAAAAGACATCTCCATCTACAGCTTCTATGTCAACTTTTGTCATATCGGCGCCAAATTGCTGCCCCAAAGGCTCATGATGGAACTATGGCTGCGCCAACAGAACATCAACCCTTATTCTCTGCCATCCCAACAATAAGTGCACAATTTACACTTGTCAATACCCACAGACGCAGTCATATCATCCAAGCGATGATACCGGAGGGAAGTGAAGTTTAGCTTCTCTCTTATTTTTTCCAACATGTCATAGTACTCGGTACTGTCAGGGTTGGCATAGACAGACAGGTTGGGATATTTATTTTCCCCCTCCAGCTCCTGAATCACACGGCGGGCAATCAACTCCATCTCGGAAGTGGAACGTGAAAAATTCAAATACTTACAGCCGAACAGAAGCGGCGGACATGCCGGGCGGATATGTACTTCTTTTGCCCCGCTCTGGTAGAGAAATTCCGTCGTCTCCCGGAGCTGCGTGCCGCGCACAATGGAGTCGTCAATCAAGAGAAGGCTCCTGCCCTTAATCAAATCATGTACAGGAATTAACTTCATCTTGGCAATCAGATTACGCTGGCTCTGTATCGTAGGCATAAACGAACGGGGCCAGGTAGGCGTATACTTGATAAACGGCCTGGAAAAAGGAATCCCCGACTCATTGGCGTATCCAATCGCATGAGGCGTACCCGAATCGGGCACCCCTGCCACGATATCAGGGCGCACATCATCTCTCTTGGCAAGCATCGCGCCGCAGTTGTAACGCATCTCTTCCACACTGATTCCCTCGTAGGAAGAAGACGGGTATCCATAATAAACCCACAAAAATGTACAGATTTTCATGTCCGTTCCCGGCGCCGCCAAGGTAGTCACCCCTTCCGGCGTAACCGCGACAATCTCGCCCGGCCCAAGTTCCCGCTCAGGCGCATATCCCAAATTCAAGTAGGCAAAACTCTCGAAAGAAATGCACAGGGCATCATCCTTGCGCCCTACCGTTATCGGCGTACGCCCATATCTGTCCCTAGCCGCATAAATCGCCTTGGGAGTCATGATGAGTAACGTCATGGAACCGTCAATCAGCTCCTGCGCATACCGAATCCCTTCAATCAGATTATCTCTCTGGTTAATCATCGCAGCCACAAGCTCCGTCGTATTGATATCACCGCCGCTCATCTCCAAGAAGTGCCCGTGTCCCTGCTCAAATAGGTTCCTCACAATTTCATCTTTATTATTAACCTTACCCACTGTCGTAATTGCGTATGTCCCATGGTGAGAACGCACAATCAACGGCTGCGGTTCATAATCGGATATACAGCCAATGCCCAGATTTCCGTGCATCGTATTGGCATCCTTGTCAAACTTCGTACGAAAAGGCGCATTTTCGATATTGTGAATGGCCCTATCAAACCCATCCTTCTGGCTGTAAACAGCCATCCCCGCCCGTCGGGTTCCCAGATGGGAATGATAATCTGTCCCAAAAAACAAATCAAACACACAGTCCTGCTTTGATGCCACTCCAAAAAATCCGCCCATACTAATAACCATGCCTTTCTCTCAGCCTGCGAACTTTGAACCGCAGGCACAAGTTTGCGTATGAAAAATCTCTGATTTTTCAATCTGTTCTCATCTAAACTGCCAAAAACAAAACGAGCCAGGCTCGTTTTGTATCATTCGCCACGGATACGAAAATATCCGAAATATCTTTCATATTACCACACAAGCCGCCTCTTAGCAAGGCTCCCTGCCTGCTGCCGTATTAGCTCAGCTCCACCTTAAGCTGCGCAAGGTCTTCTTCTGTCGTAGACCAACTTGTGGCAAGACGCACCACCGTGTGGCTCTCGTCAACCTTCTCCCAGAAACTAAAGGCTATCCTGTCCTTTAGCTTATCCACCTGCTCATCTTCGAGAATGATAAACTGTTGGTTGGTGGGCGATTCCAAGTAAAAAGCAATTCCCGCCTCTCTCACAATCTCTTTCATCTGTTCCGCCATCTCCACCGCGTTTTTGCTGATATCGAAATAGAGATTGTCTGAAAAGAGCGCGTCAAACTGAATGCCAAGCAACCGTCCTTTGGCAAGCAGCGCACCATGGCGCTTGATGACTGTCAGAAAATGTTTCGGCGTGTTCCGCTTCGTAAAAACTACTGCTTCCCCGCACAGCGCGCCTACCTTGGTACCGCCTATGTAAAAGACATCGCAAAGCCTGGCAATATCTTCAAGCGTTAAGTCCGCCTCCTTGCTCATCAGCCCATACCCTAGCCTGGCGCCGTCAATATAAAGCGGCATATCGTATTCCCTACAGGTATTATATATTTCCTGTAGTTCTTCTTTGGAGTAAATCGTTCCGTACTCCGTTGGATAAGAAATATATACCATCCCGGGAAATACCATGTGCTCGCAATTCTTGTCCTGATAAAATTCTTTCAGATAGCGTTCCAGCTCAACCGCCTCAATCTTACCGTGCTTCTGGTCAATCTCCAGCACCTTATGTCCCGTAGCTTCGATTGCTCCTGCCTCGTGCGTACTGACATGTCCTGTTCTCGCCGCAACTACACCCTCGTGCTCCCTAAGAAGCGCTGATATGACTACCGCATTCGTCTGTGTACCCCCTGCAAGGAAAAAAACATCCGCCTCTGGGCAGTTACATAAATCCTTGATTTTTCTGCGTGCACTCTCGCAGTATGAGTCGTTACCATACCCCGACAAAGACTCAAAATTGGTCTCCACAAGACGCTGCAAAATCTTCGGGTGCGCTCCCGCAATATAATCATTTTCAAATGAAACCATCTATCTTACAGTCCCGCCTTCCCTCGAAGATACTCGTTCCACTCTTTTCTTTTCATAACAGAGCATTTATACTTCTTGTTCTTGCCACTCTCAGGGTCTTGTGCAATCACCATAAGCCCCGTCGGAATAATCGGGATTATCCCACCCACGTTGACAAACTTAAGTTCTTTAATATCACTGTACTTTAAAGAAAAACTGCCCGTCCCTAAAAATGCGGCGACAAAGATAAATTTCTCGTTGGTAAAGAAGAAATTCCCGCTTATCTGGGACATCATATCCCACAAATCTCCCTTGGTGTGCTCGATAATATGGTCGTCCGCGTCCATATACCCTTTCTCTCTAAGTGATGACTCCCATTTCGCTACTGCATCCGGTTTTAATTTCATCTGTCCACAACCCCTTTACTTTCTTTATATTTTTTTTATAATAGTAGCATAATCCGGTATCAAGTTCTATAGGAATAGAGAATTTTTTTACCGTAAAAATGGGTTCATGCGCTGTCTCAAAGATAGTTGAGACAAAAGCAGCGCAGAAATGGAGCAAAACATGAAAATTGTCGTGGCAATCGATTCACTAAAAGGAAGCCTGTCTTCACTGGAAGCAGGACAGGCAATTGAGCAAGGCATACGCAGAGTCCTGCCGGATGCGCATATATGTGTCCGTCCCATGGCGGACGGCGGAGAGGGTACGGTGGAAGCTCTCACGCTGGGCATGGGAGGGCGATTGGAAACCGTCTCCGTGACAGGGCCTCTTGGCAAACCCGTAAACTGTACTTATGGAATCCTCCCTAAACAGCAAACTGCAGTCATCGAAATGTCCGGCGCCGCAGGCATTACCCTGGTACCACAGGCAGAGCAAAATCCCCTGTACACCACCACCTACGGCGTAGGGGAGACCATAAAAGATGCCATGGCAAAAGGCTGCCGCCACTTTATTGTCGGAATCGGCGGCAGCGCAACCAATGACGGCGGCATAGGCATGCTGCAAGCCCTTGGTTTCGGTATGCTTGGAAAAGATGCAAAGCAAGTGCCTTTTGGTGCAAACGGCCTAAACCATCTGACGGCCATCACAGATGAACATATTCTGACGGAACTGTCAGAATGCGATTTCCGGGTGGCATGCGACGTGCGCAACGTTCTATGTGGAGAAAAGGGATGCAGCGCCGTATTCGGACCCCAGAAAGGCGCTACCCCTGAAATGATTGGACAGATGGATGAATGGCTGGCCGGCTATGCCGCGCTGACCGCCGTAAAATACGGAAAATCATATGCTAAAAAGCCCGGAACCGGAGCTGCCGGCGGGCTTGGATTTGCTTTTCTTTCCTATCTAAATGCCGTCCTGGAACCAGGTGTCAAAATCATTCTGGAAGAAACCTGTCTGGAGGACGAAATAAAGGACGCAGACTTGGTTGTAACCGGCGAAGGGCAACTGGACGGACAAAGCATTATGGGAAAAGCACCCGTCGGCGTAGCCGCCATCGCCAAAAAATATGACATTCCTGTCATAGCATTCTCCGGCTGCGTGTCCAAGGACGCTGTCCTGTGCAATACCCACGGCATAGACGCTTTCTTCCCTATCCTCCGCAATATTCAGACGCTGCCGGAGGCAATGAAACAGGAAAATGCTGCGCAAAATATGCGCGATACCGCAGAGCAGGTGTTCCGGCTTATCAGACTGCTCCGGGCATAAGCATTCCCTCGTCCTGCCATCGGCCTCCTCTTTATGTTTCATCCTCTAAATCAAATAATTGCCCTGTGGCGAAGGGGCTGCCCACATCACACCGCCCGTGATGGTATGCTTTCTTAACATCCCCTTCCGCCACCTCTTCGGAAGCCTCCACTTTGATGCGGCTGACGCCGCCCTGCGCCATATTGTCTAACATTCTGATTACATCATCGATTTCTGCCATGATTTTCTCTCCATTCCGGAACGTTTCCACGACTGGGCAGTATTTTGCCGGCGCAAAGCCGCAAATCTCAAAGTTACCTCTGCCCCCCCCAAGGCTTATTTGTGACGCTCCGGCACAAACAGCCGACTGAAAAACAGCGTCGCCAGGCTTATTTTTCAATCTCTCATCCTAAAACGACAGCTTATGTAACCAATTATAACAATGACAGGAAAAAGGAACAACCAAACACTAAAAAATTTTTTTTTGAAATTGTAAGATTTCATGCTTCCCGAAACGGATTATATAATGAAAGGAGGCAAAAGAAACAATTATGAAAGCAAATGAACAAAATTTTATATCCCTGATAAAAGCAGGCAGGGAAGAAGGCATCTTATATGTGATTGAAACTTATGGCGGTCTGCTTAAATCCGTCGTAAATAAACGACTCTCTTCATTCCCGGACAGGGCGGAGGAATGTATGAACGATATCTTTTTCGGTATCTGGCAAAATATTGACCGGTTCGACGATACGAAAGGTACTTTCGCAGCCTGGGCATGCGGTGCTGCCAGGCTGGAAGCAATCGACACCCTGCGCAAAATACAACGTGAAAAAACAACCGTCGCCCTGGAGGATATTGAAATCCCACAAGAAGACGCAGCGCTTCTACAAACCATTGAACAAGAACTGTCAGAAGAGACCGAGGCAGTCCTAGGCTGTCTCTCCGAAAAAGACAGGGAACTTTTCCAACGGATATATGTGGAGGAACAAGACCATGAAACCGCAGGACAAGTCATGGGAATCAGCAAAGACAATGTCTATGTAAGGATTTTCCGCGGCAAGAAGAAGATTCGGAAAATGTTCCAATCGGGAAGGAGGATAAATATATGAACGCACAATTCTATGAACTTGCAAACCAACTGGCCGCTAATTCCTCACAGGACGCCGACACCTCATCCAAACGCCTGAGTGATGAGGAAATCAAAACCTTCACCGACAATGTCCTGGCAAGAATACACGCCGGTGAAAAACAAAACACTACGGCACAACGTGCCAAATACACAAAAAAGAGACACCGCGCCCACCGCGTCATGAAATACACCGCAGCGGCAGCCTGCACCGCACTGCTCTTATGTGCAACCGTATTCAGCGAAGACGTTCACGCTGCCATTGAACATATAAACTGGAGTCTGTCCAATGCCCTTGGACTGCCTGAAGACCTGGACGATTACCGTAGTGTCATCAATACCACGGCAACAGATAACGGATATGTCATCACACTGCAAGAAGTCGTGGCCGCCGACGAAAAACTGGTTGTCAATTACACAATCCAACGTGAAGACGGAAAGAGCATGGGAGAAATACCCGCCAGTATTTTTGAACGGCTCTATATCAACGGCAAGCGGCAATTCGGCGGAGTTTCCGGCGGCAGCGGATTTTTGGACGACGCCCACACAGTAGTAGGAGTCAGCCACGCCTTTGATGTTGACGGCATAAATATGGCAAAGGAAAATACTTACCGTCTCCATGTGGATTCCCTGGAAGAAAATATGGGAACCGACGTGAAAGGCAACTGGCTCTTCTCCTTCAGCGCAGACGGTTCTGAATTAATCGCCGACACAGTGCGCATTCCTATCGGAAAAGACTTCACCTTAGAAGGCGGCGCAACCATCACGTTGGATGAATTGACATCAAATAAACTGGAACAGAGAATCATATACCATATAGACGGGGAGTCCAACCATATTTTCCGCATTGACGCCATCGACAACACAGGAAAACATGTGGAGTTTGATACGAAAATTTTCGACTCCGGTTCCGGCCACGGATATATGCAGAACCAGGAAATCCTGTTCGACGGACGGATTGACCCCACAGCCGTAACCGTGACAATCACCCTGTCCGGCATGGAACTGCCCGAAGAAAGCGGCCGGATGAGCGATGATTATAAACAGATTGGAGAATCTATTGAACTGAATATCAATTGAATGTCCCGGCAGTGATTTTATGAAGGGACAGACTTCTCCCACAGTGTTTGGCGCAGATGTGATATATTGCACGGATGCTGTGGGAGGATTTTTGTATTCTTATGATTGTAATACGCTTTTACAAACTTTGGGATGGTCCCGAGAAATTGGCTCTGCCCATTCGTAACTATTCATAAATCTTATATCAGTTTTGGGATTTACACAAAACTTGAAACTCTCTCAATTTTACTATCACAATCTCCCTAACAGATAATACTTATTATTTTATTTTCACTTTTATACAGAAAAAATGACGCCACTGGAACCCCACAAAACCGCAGGGTAGCAGTCGGTGTCATAACTTGTAAGTTTTGAATATATTCAACCTGAATTCCAAAGTTTAAGTAGTTCTACATTGCAAATTCCCTTGACTTATTGTTTATGAAACCGCTTAATTCACATATTTCAATATCTTTGGCAGATGTAGAACTACTTTATAACGGAAACTAAGGTTTAATGTTTTAAATCTGTATTTAGTAATGCATCAAACCTTAATTTAGAGCCAACAACATTTTCAACAATTTTGTCAATCATTTGTGTATTTGTTTCTTTGCTTCCCATGGGAATATTATATTTTTTCGCAATAGCTTTTAAGTCAACCTTTAATAATGAAAGTTTACTAATGTATTCTATAGCATCTTCTCTTGTGGTAAATTTTTCAATTTCGTCACAAACCTCATCTATACATATTTTTGTTGTAGCCTCGTTTAGCATTTCCCGTTCTATCTCCAAACGTAATTTTGCCTTTTGGGAAACCAACATTCTTATCTGTTCCTCAGATAGATGGTCTAAA
The DNA here is from genome assembly GCA_910578645.1 of uncultured Lachnospiraceae bacterium. Lineage (GTDB taxonomy): Bacteria > Bacillota > Clostridia > Lachnospirales > Lachnospiraceae > UBA3282. The sequence continues at coordinate 100,677 of CAJTQI010000009.1, read as the reverse complement.
AAATCAAACACTACCTTCATTAACTCAATCTGTTCTTTCACCTCTATACACCAACCTTTCCCATAAATTCTGTTGTCAATTCTTTTAATTCTACTACAACTTGGTCATATGTACTACCTGCACTCACAGCTTGACAAACAACTGGAATACCGTACTCTGGTGCATCTGCATAAATTGTTTTATTTTCTCTGATTTTAGAATCAAAAATAGTTATTTTATTTCTTTTTAGCTGTTCAATATATACCCTTTGCGCTGATATCGGTTCCCCATTTCTTACCGCAATCATTGTAGCAATAACACCCAAAAAAACAGGACTTGCCCATCTATCCTCTTCCTCAATGTAATTATTAAACTGTTCTACCAAATTGTCCACATGATTCTTTAATTGATTTATCCCAAGTGTTGAAAGATAATCCATTTTTGCAGGAACAATATAAAAATCGCTTGCTATCAAAGCATTTTTAGTTACTATACTAAAATTAGGAGGACAATCAAATAAAACTATATCATATTCGTTTTCAAGCTTTTTCAATTCGTTCTTTATATATGAATATGTTTTGACAAAATTCTTTTTATGTTGTCTTTCAGTATTTCCAGTTAAACCTGCCGCAAGCTCAATATCAACATCAATTAACCCCCAAATGTGAACAAATCAAATCCACACCATTTTCGTTTACTACCAAATCCTTAAATCTAGGAACAGGTTTTGTTCCATCAATAATAGAATCAAACCAATATTTTATAGTCTTGCTTTTTTCATAAATTTTACTCCATTTTTCTACTTTCATATAGGAAAATGTTAAATTAGTTTGTGGGTCTAAGTCAATTACCAAAACTCTTTTCCCTCTGCACACCATTTCTGATGCCAAATTAGCAGTTATGGTAGTTTTTCCCACTCCACCTTTGTAATTAATAACTGATACTACTTTCACTTTCGTAGCCTCCTTGAATTAAGTTTATATTGCTTATATTAAATATTTATTATATCATCCCAAAATGCCTGAATGCATCCATGATAGCTGCTTCTTTTTCAGGAGGACATATCGGCACTTTTGCATCTTCACTTTTGGGTAGATTGTAATTGTCCCTCTTATCAAGCCCACACTTGTCTTTTATCTGTGCAATGTAAAGGTTGGATACGTTTAGACCATACTTCTCCTTCACATACTCCTTAATCTTCCCATAGGTAGCCTTTTCCGCTGGTGTGTAATTGCTCTCTGCACCAGGCTCCATTGTTACCTCAATCTTAAGTGTATCTTTTTTGAGGGATAATAAAGCAACTGTCTCCACATTCCCCGTCCAAGGAAACTGGTCCACCGCCACAGCTCTCTCCACTTCATACCCCCTCGCCAAAAACACCTCCAAATCCCTTACCAGGCTCGTAGGCTTACAGGAAATATAAAGAATATGCTCCACTCCATACCGGATAATCTTATCAAGCGCTTTCGGATGGATACCGTCACGAGGCGGGTCGAGAATAATCACATCCGGTTTCTCCACTATGCTATCGAGTACTTTCAACACATCACCTGCAATAAATTCGCAGTTATGTAAACCATTCAGCTCAGCATTTTTCTTTGCCGCCTCCACTGCCTCTTCCACAATCTCTACACCGATTACCTTCTTCGCCACCGGCGCCATCAGTTGGGCAATCGTACCCGTGCCGCTATATAAGTCATAAACAATTTTGTCACCCACAACTTCTTCTGCTGCAGAGCGCTCCTGCTCTTTCGTCTGGTGAAGCACACTTTCCGTATGTCCTGCTGCGTCTTCTTTCGCCAGACGGATATAATCGGCAATATACTCCCTCGCAGTCTGATAGAGCACCTCCGCGCCCAAACTGTTCGTCTGAAAAAAAGAAAACTGGGAAATTTTAAACTTTAATCCAAGAAGCTCCTCGTAGAAATAATCCTGTCCGTAAAGTACCACAGTCTCATCGCTTTTTACCACATCCGCCACCGCATCGTTTCTGGTATGCAGGATGCCAACAATTTTTCCACTAAGAGACAGGTGGAGCAATTCTTCTTTTAATCCGGACAAAATTTCCTTCTCTTCCATATGTCCATGCAAGCAGGATTCATCTCTGTCGTCTGTTTTTTCTCCTTGACAGATGTGCTTCATTTCGTCCATTTCTTTTCGTTGACACAGGTTATCTGCTTCAGGCATCATCCTTCCTTGGCACAGACTACCTACTTCAACCGTCCCCTGGCCTTTACATATATCCGTTCCATCCAGTCCCGTCTTCTGGCAGATACTGTCTGCTTCTCCTTCACTTCTTACCGGATAGTGGCAATCCTGTTCTGCCTTATAAAAGGCTCTTTCCTCTTCATGCTCAGATGTCTTCTTCCGGAAAGCTGCCGTCTGGGTCGTCGTCACTAGCGCAATCAATATTTCCCCTGTCCTGGCCGCTTTGCGCACAAGAAGGTGACGCAGATATCCGGTATGGCGCAAGCGATGGTAAAATCGGATGTCTATCCCACGTTCCTGTAAAGTCGCAAAATAATCCTTGACGCAGCGCAGAATACTACGGTAATCTTCATCCACAATCCGGCATTCCGGCACGGACACAATGTCATAGAAGCTGCCTCTCTTATGCATGCCAAGTGACAGGGGACCGTCTTTAACCTCGTCCCCAAAGGAAAATTCCATCTTATTCCGGTATCCAAAGCAGACAGGGCTTGCCTTAATCCCCTCAAACTTCCATTCCCTCTGGCCTGAAAGAACTCCATCCAACAAGTGTTTAACCTGTGCTTCCTTAATCTTTAACTGCTCCTCATAAGGCAATGACAAATACGTACAGCCACCGCAGATGCCAAAATGCGGGCAGGGACTTCCACATTCCAATACCGATGGCGCAAGCACTTCAAGTAGTCTGCCTTCCGCCTTTCCCTTGCGCACTTTATTGACAGCGCACCTCACTTTTTGCCCTGGCAATGCATTTTTGACAACACAGACTCCTTCCGATGTTTCTACAATTCCTTTATTGGGAAAATCGACGCGCCGCACAATTCCCTCTATCACCTGTCCTTTTTTCATCTTGCTAATCATGCCTCCTTCTCAATATGCAGCTCTGCCGCCTTAAAGCAAAATATAACTTTGTATTTCCATTAAGCTGCTACATACCTTATACTGCATTCTTTCTTCAAACAAAACAGGCTGTTGCAAAATACGGTTCTCCTACAATATATAGCGCCGGTATGCCGGACAGTCATGCCATATATTGTATTAATCCATCATTTTGCGACAGCCTAATTAAGTTAACATAATATTATAAACTTATTATACTTTATGCATTACCCTCCGGTGTGTCCATGTCGTCATCTTCCTCATCCTCGAAGAAATCATCATCGAAATCGTCGTCAAAATCATCATCGAAATCTTCCAGATAATCAGGCTGCAAGTAACGGTAAACCGCATAAGCGATTGCCGCCACAGCCGCAACTGCACCGATGATTGCAAGCACCCACAAAAGTGTATTGCATTCGCATTTCTCTTCCTCTTTCTTCCTGCCAAACACCTCACCTACACCGGCATTATCCAGTATATCATCCAATTTATTTAGAATCTCCTTCTTGCTCATAGTTATAACCCTCTCTTTCCTTTGCCTTTATCCCAATATATGGATTATCATTATTATTAATATACCACTTCTTTGATTTTTTTACTATAACATTTTTATAAAATTTATAACATAAAAAATTCCGTACCGCTTTGTATTTCTTCCGGGTAAATGATAACCAGTTTCTGTTTTAAAAACGGCCCCATAGCGGCTCTTAGTCTCTCCGGCCGGGCAATCTTACAAAACCTGCCTTTATCCGGCGTCAATAAAAGAATCAATTTACTTCTGGCATGAAATTTCTTAAGATATTCCATGATTTCTTCGGTAGGCTTCATCCCCTGTACATCCTCTTTCCGATACGCTGCAAAAAAGGTTCCTATCTGCACATAAGCGGACGCCACAGCCTGGGTAGAGATTTCCCTTTCTCCCCACAAAACCATATTCAAACGCACATTTCGGAAAATGTCGCTTTGCTTTTTACAGGACGCTATGATATCCCCACACAGTATTTTTACCGTCTCCATATCATATGCCAAGTCAATGACGATTGCCATCTCTAAAATCCCGCCTCTGTAATTGCCTGGTACATGGAGCACCCGCTCAATCTGGTTATGCAACTGTAGATTCTGCACTGGTGTCAGGGACATCCGATTCTTCCTTTCCGGCCTACACTTTCTTCAGTTTCGCAAATCCTGCATACATAATTTTCTGGCCTGCTTCATCGAACATGACCGTCACCTGGGAATCCCGGGGTCCTGGCTCAATCTTAAGCACTGTTCCTTCCCCATAGCGCATATGCCGTACCCTGTCCCCCACACCGTAGTCTGTATTCGTGGTGCCTGCTGACACCAGTGAAACTGCCCCGGCGCCTTGTGTCGCCCTGGTGATATATGGTTGGTTCTCGGGTGCCGTACGTTTGGGTCTGACAACCGCCTTAGGTCTGCCTGGTATGCCGAGTGACGGTTTTGTCCCGAAAGCCGTTCCGGTACCCTGCATCGGGACCGCATCCGTTATTTTTTCTGTCTTCGTCTTATCAAATATGTTATCGGGGACGCGCCTGTATGGCGACTGCTCCAAAATAGATTTTTCCAGGGAACCTCCGTCCCTATAGGCGCCCCTCTCATAGGGTCTTGTCTCAAAAGGTTTCGCCTTGAAAAAACTCCGCTCCCTGGAATCTTCCTCATATTCCTGATAGTCCCGGTGTTTTGAAACCGGAAGTTTATCATCCATCAATAACGGGGGAATTTCTTTGATAAAACGACTCACCGGATTATACTGTGTCTCTCCGCGTATCATGCGTTGTTTGGCATAGGTGATTGTCAAGTCGTCTTTCGCTCTCGTAATACCCACGTAGGCAAGGCGCCTTTCCTCCTCAATCTCCATAGGGTCATCGGACATAATCGTCATATAACTGGGGAAAATCCCATCCTCAAGCCCTGCCAGGTACACATGGGGAAATTCCAGTCCTTTGGCGGAATGGAGCGTCATAAGAAGCACCCTGTTGTCTCCTTCGCCAACACGGTCAATGTCGGCAACTAACGCCACTTCCTCCAGAAATTCACTTAAGTTCGGTTCATCATGAGTCTCCTCGTAGGCCACCACTTTGCTAATTAATTCATCGATATTTTCGATACGGTCCGCCGCATCCTCTTCGTCTGATTCCTCTAATTCCTTCACATACCCCGTCGTCTCCAGGATATCCCTCACCAGTTCTTCCAGGCTATAAAACTCCTGCTTGCTCCGGAAGGTCTGTATCATCGTCACAAAGGGCTGTAACTTAGAAGCGCTCCTGCCGATTGTCATAATCTGCTCCGCCTCCCGCAACGCATCATAGAAGCTAATCTGCCTGCTGTCCGCATATTCCTGGACGCGCACAATGGTCGTCATACCGATTCCCCTCTTCGGGATATTGATGATACGCTTTACCGCAACGTCATCCCTGCCGTTATCTATCGTCTTAAGATATGCCAGGATATCCTTAATTTCCCTCCTGGCATAGAAGTTGGTGCCGCCAATCACATCATAGGGAACCCCTTCCATAATAAAGCGTTCTTCCAAAAGGCGCGCCTGGGCATTGGTGCGGTACAGCACGGCACATTCCCCGTATTCCGCGGCTCCCTCTCTGGTCTTCTTCGCCACGTCTCCGGCAATGTACTCCGCCTCCTCATAAGCAGTGTCAAACTGACGCAGATGAATACGGCTTCCCTCTTTCTTCTCTGTCCAAAGTGCCTTTTCCTTTCGTCCGGTATTATTCTTAATCACTGCATTGGCCGCATCAAGGACAGTCTGTGTGGAACGGTAGTTCTGCTCCAGTTTAATGACACACGCCTCCGGATAGACCTTCTCAAAATCCAGAATATTATGGATATTGGCGCCGCGAAATTTGTAGATAGACTGGTCGTCATCGCCCACCACACACAGGTTCCGGTACTTACCCGCAAGAAGCCTGATAAGTTCAAACTGCGCCGTGTTTGTATCCTGGTACTCGTCTACCATAATATAACGGAATCGCTCCTGGTAATTATTCAGTACCTGGGCATCCGCTTTGAAAAGTTCTACCGTCTTCATAATCAGGTCATCAAAATCAAGCGCATTGTTCTTGTGCAGGACAGCCTGGTACTCCTTATACGCCTTGGCAATCCTGCTTCCGTTATAATCAAAAGAATTCTGCATCTCATACTGAACAGGGTCAATCAATTCGTCTTTCGCCGAAGATATGGCTCCCATGATTGTCCTCTCTTTTAACATCTTCGTGTCAATCTGCAGCTTCTTACAGACTTCTTTCATCACGCCCTTCTGGTCATCCGTATCATAGATTGTGAAATTATTATCATACCCAATCCTGTCTATGTACCGCCGCAGTATTCTCACGCAAGTAGAATGAAAAGTAGATACCCATATCTGTTCCGAACCGAAGCCGACAATCTTGTCAACACGTTCTCTCATCTCCCCTGCCGCTTTATTGGTAAATGTAATCGCCATGATTTGATAAGGGTTTACACCTTCCTGGTCAATCAGATAAGCGATTCTATGGGTGAGCACCCTGGTTTTGCCTGAGCCTGCACCTGCCAGAATCAGTACTGGTCCTTCCGTCTGCATGACCGCCTGCTTCTGCCTGTTATTTAAAGTATCGTATATACTCATGTTTTCCTCGTTTCCATCTTTCCCATAACACAGCTTCCCGAATCATAACAGTCTGTCCGGGCAATCTATGAAAGAAGCTTATTCCCACAATTACCGCAGAACTTAGAGCCTGTGGTGGGTGTGCCACAGTTGGGACAAAACTTCGGCCCCGCACCGCTGCCCTGGGCCGCCATGCCAGACTGTGCCGGCATGCTTGTGCCGCCCATATTCATCTGGTTCATCATCTGCTGTCCCATGGCCATGCCCATCTGCATACCCACCATGTCCGCCGCAAGTCCGCTGCCGCCGCGGTTTCCTTTCGCCATGCCGTCTGCAGCCGCCATCTGCGTATATCTTCCCATATCGCCCACCATGGACTGTGCGGCCGCTTTTTCCTGCATCTTCTTAATTTCTTCCGGATAGGAAAAACTTTCAATCGTAAAACCGGATATGCCGATACCTAGTTTACGCATATCCATGTCTAAGTCCGTCTCAATCCCCTTTGCAATGCTTCTCGCATCCGCCTGAAGATTGAACATATCTCTGCCTTCCCTGCTAATCCAACTCATTAAAAGTTGGTCCAGGCTTGCGATGATACGTTCCTTCACATCCTCTACCGTATAAGTCTGTTGAATCCCAGCAAGTTTCTCAATCACCACGTCATGTTCCACAATTCTGCAGTTGAAAGTCCCAAACGCGCGTATGGGCATACCTCCGGGAAGCCCCGGTGCCTGCAGGTTAATGGCATTTTTCGTCCCCCACTTGACCAACAGTTCCTTCGTATTGATAAACAACACTTCCGCCCTAAGCGGCGTGTTAAACCCAAACTTAAAACTCTTAAGCGTAGTCAAAAACGGAATGATGTCAGACTCGATATCATAATCCCCGTCATCCTCAAATATCCCTTCCACTCTCCCGTTGTACAGGAAAATAGCATCCTGTCCCGGACGGATAATCAGCCTGGAACCTTTCTTAATCTCCTGGTTCTGCCATTTATAAAACAGTACGCCCGACCCGTTCTCATTCCACTCTATTACATTTGAAAATTGATTTTTTAGAAAGCCCATCCTCTTCCTCCAACATGATATATCCCTAATATATTGTACCGACAGCGTCAGATTTCTATAAAGCATCCTTTTTCACAACAAAAGCACGCTCCATCCACCCTGCATCCCATGATGTCTACAGTCCCATCTCCGCCTTAAGCGCCGCAAGCTCATCTTCCACGCCGGAATCTGTCCCCACCGAGTCATACTTACTTGCCAAGGCATCGATATCATTACCGGAAGCCGGCTTATTTAACTCACTGGCTGCTTCCGCCTCATCCAACATCCGGTTTACCTTATCCTCCATCCTGTCAAAAGCTGCCGCGTGGCTTCCTGCACTCTCCAATCCGGCTCCCAGTCCGTTTATCTTTTTCTGTGTTTCCGCTACTTTTACTTTCGCTTTCAGCATGTCGCGTTTACTCTTCATAGAAGCGATATCGCCTTCCAGTTTGTCATGCATCTGCCGCATCTTTCCAGAATTGGACTGCGCCAACTCATAGTTTTTCGCAAGTATTTCTCTCTTTTTCGTCAATTCGCCCTTCTTTGCCAGGAATTGGCGCGCATCGTTGTCATTCCCTGCTGTCACCGCTTTCTTGGCATACTCGCCCATCCTGGTGATTTCTTCATCACACTCGTCTAATTTCCTCTTAGCGCTCTTCTCCTCCGCCATAATGGAAGCCGTCTCTGCTTTCACCTTGGCGAAATCAGACTCCAGATTCCTTAAGTACTGGTCTATCATCTTCTCCGGGTCTTCCGCCCTGTCCAAAAGTGCATTTACATTTGACGCCATTATGTCTTTAAACCGTCCCATAATTCCCATATCAATAACCTCACCTTTCCATAGCCTGCGAATTTGGGCCGCAGGCACAAATTTACGTGTGAAAAATCTATTTTGCACACTAATGTCTTCTGTTTCCTTTTCTTGTTATATCCCGTGCTGAATAAATCCTTGTTTATTTAGATTCTCTGTAATCACCACGAATATCTGTTCCCCGTTTACATTCATAGAGTCAGTATACCATACTCCTCCTCCAACCTACAAGAAATTTTCCCTTGCCATAATCAAACCACCGCAATCACAATCCCTGCGATAATAACTGCCGCACAGACCATCTTATGCCCTGTATTTTTCTCTTTAAACAGATACCTTCCCGCCAAAATCGTCACCACGCATCCCGCCTGCTTAAGTAGCGTCATCACCGTAATACGGCTTCCAGGCATTCCGTTGGCGATAAAAAGCGCCCTGTCTGCAATAACGAACAGAATACTCAAAAGCCATACCCACTTATTGCGTACCACACTCTTTATATTAACCGGCGTTCTGGTCACTACGATAAAGGAAAAATACATCGCTACAAGGAAAAACATATACCAAAACTGAAGCTGGGCACTATTAATCTCCTTCATCAGAATTTTATCCAAAAGCCCCGATATGGCATTGAGTATACATGAGGCAAAGGACATCACCACATATTTTGCCTCCACGCTTTGTACCCCTGCCGCCTCGCGTGCACCGCGCGGTTTATATTTTAACAAAAGCAGACCTGCAGAAACCAGGATAAGCCCCACCGTCTGTCCTATCCCTAATGCCTCCTGCATAACAAACACGCCAAGCAGTGTGGCAAAAAGCACCCTGGACAAATCCAGTACACCGTACAAGCTAATCGGCATTCTCTTAATAGCCTTAAAACTGAACATCCATGCCAGAAAAATGACAAAAGATTTTACTGCCACATAGAGATAAAATTTCGGTTCCATTCCCATTGCTGCCTTTGTATCCGGTAAAACAATAAGAAAAGACAGAAATGTGTACATAAACAGTACCTCAATAGTAGAGTTTTTCTCCAATGCCTTCTTCTTGACAATCTCCCTTACGCCTTTCAATATGCCATACAATAAAACCAAGAAAATCCATAACATAACCGCACCCGCTCTTTCGTACTTTTTCCTGTCCTTTTTCACGTCACCTTTACAATGTTACTGTCCACAAGCCGTCAGCACAATATGTTTTTCAAATTTTTTAAAAAAATTAAATTTTATGCTTTTCTTTTTACTTATTTGCTGTTATACTAAACACACGCGGATATAGTTCATTGGTAGAATGCCAGCTTCCCAAGCTGGAGAGGCGGGTTCGATTCCCGTTATCCGCTGTTATGTAAACGCCGTAAAATCGGCGTTTTTATATTTCTTAATAAAATTCATAACAAATCCGCTATCTCTCACAGCCAAATTTACCTATCATGCCATTTCCTACGGCAGATTCCAATAATGAACAGTCCAAAAAAACAAGCCACATCCGTTTAGGCCATTCCCTTCGCAAACCCGAAGAAACGAGGAATTTCTAATGATATAAATAAAGCAGTTAAACCATGAACGGCTTCTTGTCCTCCTGCATATCCTATAACAAATGCGCTAATAGGACTTGCGGAGAATTATGAAAAAATTTTTATGTCTTATGCTTACGGCACTCATGGTCATGGGAACACTCGGCGGCTGTGGGAAATCTACCGAAAAGAAAGACGGCGCTTCGGCCTCTTCCAAGAATACACCCGTAGTTTTAAATGAAGTAGCACATTCTATTTTCTATGCACCCATGTATGTCGCCATTGAAGAAGGCTATTTTGCCAAGGAGGGAATCGATTTAACTCTTGTCACCGGATTCGGCGCCGACAAGACGATGACTGCACTGTTAACCGGCGAGGCAGATATCGGCTTCATGGGCAGCGAAAGTACAATTTATACCTATAAAGAAGGCGCCTCCGACTATGCCGTCAATTTCGCCCAACTGACACAGCGTGCCGGAAATTTCCTGGTTTCAAGAGAACCGATTGATAATTTTAGTTGGGATATGCTCAAAGGCAAAGATGTGCTTGGCGGCAGGGCCGGCGGTATGCCTGAGATGGTTTTCGAGTATATTCTGAAGAAAAACAGCATCGACCCTGCATCTGACCTTGCAATTGACCAAAGCATAGACTTCGGTTCCACCGCGGCTGCTTTTTCTGGCGGGCAAGGGGATTTTACCGTAGAATTCGAGCCCCACGCCACATCCCTTGAATCCAAAGGCGACGGTTATGTTGTGGCATCCCTGGGCGAAGACTCCGGCTATGTGCCTTACACCGCGTTTTCCGCCAAGAAAAGCTACATCGAGGAACATCCCGAAGTAATCCAGGCATTTACCAACGCTCTGCAAAAAGGTATGGACTATGTACAGTCCCACACACCGGAAGAGATAGCACAAATCATTGCCCCTCAGTTTGAAGAGACCGACTTAGATACCATCACTACCATCGTAAACCGGTATGCCTCCCAGGATACATGGAAAGGCGACCTAATTTTTGAAAAAGACAGCTTTGACCTGTTGCAGAATATCCTGGAAGAATCCGGGGAACTGGACGGGCGCGTGCCTTACGAAGAACTGGTGGATACCACCTATGCGCAGAACGCGGCAAATTAGTATACAGTCATAGGAACAGCCAAATAATATTATTTTTCCATGGCCTTACTTGCACAACACTTCGGCGCGGATATGCAGTAAAACCCACATCCGCGCCGATAATGCCTGACATCAGCCTATTACATAGTCTACTTAAGATTCCTAAACAACTCCTCCAGTGCTGCCACCACATTACGGTACTGTATAAGTATATCCTCCGCTTTCGCTTCCACCAACTGCAAGTTATCTTCTTTCACTGCAAACTCCTGCTCTCTGGCAGCCTCGGACAATCCCATGGCGCCTACAGACTTCATGGCATTTTTCAGGCCGTGCATCTCGATGCAATACCGCTCAAAATCTTTCCTCTCATAACATTCCCTGATAAACGGAATTTTCTCTCTGCCTTCATCAAGCGCCGCCTCTAAAACTTCCAGATAAATTTCTTCATCCCCGGCACAAACCGCAATTCCTTCCTCAACGTCAAATCCTCTTGCCGATAAATCATAAATTGTATGAACCGCTCCCATTTAAACACTCCATTCTGTTCCAATACCATTACTATATCAGGCATCATACTGGTTGTTCGTATCCTGCTTTTTTGCCCTTCTCCTCTCAGGCTTCTCTTTTCCCTTCGCGATGCCGTCTATCATCTTCTCAATCAACAATTTTTTTACATAAACGTCAAAACTAAGCATACAGATAAAAGAAAACATCTGCAGAAACTCCTTACTCTCCTGCGGTGCCTCCTGAAATGTCTGTCCGGCAATTTTAAATTTCTCTATCACATCCGTCTTCAAAGACGCTGCCTGTTCCCGCTCCAGACCAAACACCTCTTCGTAGACGGCCGACAAGTCAAACTGTTCCGTCGTATCAAAAAACTGCCTTGTAATCGGCGCCAACAGTTCCTGTATGTCACTGATAGACAGAATACCTTTATAGTAGTAGATAAAAATAAGAAGCAAAACATGTTCCTTGGAATACTTCTTCCTGACCGGCGGGGGAATCAAGTCATTCTTGGCATAATTATTAATCATTGTCTTTGTCAAAATCTTATCTTCCGAGGGATTCCGCGACGAATTTTTCAAATGGGTATCCATAAACGTCGTAACCTGGTCCATATACAAGTCAATATCCGGTATGTCCTCCGCCTTGATATACTCAATCCTGTCCAGGCTTTCCAATATACTGTTAAGCAAATCTTCTGTATTGATTGTCATCTTCTGCGCCCTTCCATGTCATAAAGCCAATCCATCTTACTGATATATATACTTCATTATATAGTTTTTATTACTACATGACAAGTGTTTTATCTGCACCCATTTACAAACCTTCTCCCCTGTGTTATATTCATACATAACGCTAGTAAAGTTTTAACGTATGAAAGTACCCTCAGGAAGGAGCACTCTATGAATAAGAAACTGAAAACAGATGCTGTAGACCATCTATTCGACGCTGTGCTGTGTCTTAAGACAAGAGAAGAATGTTACAGCTTCTTTGAAGACTTGTGCACGGTCAATGAACTGTTATCCTTATCCCAACGCTTTGAAGTAGCGTCCATGCTCAGGAACCAGAACACTTATCTGGAAATCGCCGACAAGACCGGCGCATCTACCGCCACTATCAGCCGTGTGAACCGCTCCCTCAACTATGGAAATGACGGTTACGACATGATATTTGAACGTCTTGGGAATACAGAATGAAAAACAAAGCTGTTGCAAAAACAACGCTCCTGCAATATACAGCCCATACATATGATATCTGTGCTGCCTATTGTAAGAATCCGTCATCTTGCAACAGCCTTCGCTTACATCAACCGTCTACGTTAATCAATTCCATAGGGTCAATATACTTCTCATTATAAGTAATCTGATAGCCAAGTTCGGTATTTTCCTCTCCAATCACATAAAGGATTGCTCCCCGGACTACGGCATCCCCTTCCTTGACCATGGCTTCCCCATCATTCCGGTAAATACTATGATATCCGTTCCCATGGTCGACTTTGATGCAATGGATATAAGTACTGTCCGTGGTAATCGAAACCACCGTACCATCCGCAGAGGCAATAATACTGGTGCCCGCCCCGCCGTTTAACTTGACCATCGGCGTATCTCCCCCGGCTTCCTCCAAAGATGCGGACGAAGACATAGGAAAACCGACAGGCATATGCGCCTGCGCCTTCTCCTGTTCCTCCGCCTCTTCTTCCTCTACTTTCTGATTAATTGTATCGCTGAGTATCATAACTTTATCCGTCAGTTCCTCCCTAAGAGAAACCAAATCGGTATTTTCTTCTGTCAGCTTTTCAATTTCTTTTTTCTGACTCTCCACTTCCGCTTCCAGGGCTTCAATCTTTTTCTTTTCCTGGTAACTGACCACCGCAAGAATTACGATGACTGCTGCCACTGCCACCGCACCCGCTCCTGCCAGTGCAGAGCCTTTCCCTATCTGTTGGAATATCCCTCTCCCAGTGTCGGTTCCAGACATCAATATATGATTACTTATCTTGCCCTCTTCCGCTTCTTTCAACCAAAATCACCTCCAGTATGTTCCGTATACTACATATTGATGTTCTTTATTGTATCATAGGTGGCCCGGAATGACAATCTCTGTTTACATAATGGACATGTCTCAATATGACCAGATTATGAAAATGGACAATGTGCATGTTTTTACTTAAATTACTGTAAAAAATGCTGTAAAAACGGCTACGAAATATAAAACAATGCTTTACATTTAGTAAGACATGTGCTATCCTATGGATGTTGACATTCAACTTATCTATAATTTTTTGGAGGTATGTACGATGAACAAAGGTACAGTTAAATGGTTTAACAACCAAAAAGGTTACGGCTTCATCTCTGATGAGCAGGGTAACGACGTTTTCGTTCATTATTCAGGGCTCAACATGGAGGGCTTCAAATCTCTCGAGGAAGGCGCTGCTGTTGAGTATGAAGTAGTTAATGGCGAAAAAGGTCCTCAGGCCGTAAACGTTACCAAGTTATAAGACCATCGGTCTTATAATATCATAATCACTATTACGATGTGCCTGTTCTTAAATATAAATGACAAATTTTATTTAGAATTAGCTATTGTTATAACGGATTAGAGAAAACCTGTCATGAGACAGGTTTTTTTTATGGAAGAAATTCATCTGGCCGACACACCGGATATCTTCCTTATATTAATACCATAAGATACAAATTACTATCATCTTTCCGCACGGCATAGGTACAACACCTTTTCAAACTCCATGCTGCCACCGAACAAATCCAGTGCACTGCCCACCGTCACATGCACTTTATCTTTCCCAAGCTTCTTCAATAACCGCAAATCATCAAAACTATGCACACCGCCTGCATAAGTCACAGGAATCTTGCCCCAGCCGCCAAGCAGGCTTGCCAGCTCTTCTTCTATACCGTCCGCTTTGCCTTCCACATCCACCGCATGGACGAGAAATTCATCGCAATAAGAAGATAATTCGTCTAGCGTGTTCTTATTCAGCTCTGTCCTGGTATACTTCTGCCATCTGTCGGTTACAATAAAGTAACGCCCATCTTTTTTTCTTGCACTCAAATCCAACACCAAATTTTTCTTTCCCACCTCATGAACCAGATTCTCCAGGCGTTCATACTCAAGCCTGCCATCATGGAAGACATAGGAAGTCACAATGACATGGCTCGCCCCGGCGTTTAAATATTCTCCGGCATTCTCCGGTGTGATGCCGCCTCCTGCCTGCATGCCGCCGGGATAAGCCTTAAGTGCAGCAAGCGCCTGCTCTTTCGTTTTCTCATAATAAGGTGAAGAGGCAGGGTTTAACAATATAATGTGTCCTCCCTTTATTCCATACTCCTGGTACATCCTGGCATAAAAAGCCGCATCCTGGGCAGACACATAATTCTCCTGCGCCTTATCGCCATAGTCCCGCAGGCTGCCGCCTACAATCTGTTTCACACTTCCGTTGTGGATATCAATGCAAGGACGAAATTCCATATTCTTCTCCAATTCTGTGCTTTATTATTTTAATTTGTCGAAATTGCACCTCAATATTCCCTAATATAGATGTGCATATTTTATTTTCTATCAGACATAATAACATAGAAGCAGGTGTTTTTATACAAAAACATTCTGTCATCCGGGAATTTGCAGTGAAGCGTCGCAGATTCCCATAGGAGCCGTCAAACACTAAGCCGGTAAACCAAAACGCCGGCACACAAAATATCCGGCTCCCATACAAACGCTTCGGAATGGAGGAGAATATGAAAAAGATAAGAACATTGTTACTTGTTTCTCTCATGGCGCTAACCATGTCCATGTTAGCCGCCTGCGGCAGAAACAACGGAACAGACAACGGCAACAATAACACGACCGCCGGAGAATCCAACACGAACAATGATACCAACACTGACAATGCAGGTACAAATGGCGGTGCGGGCACATCCCAGAATATCACGGATGGCACTACGGCCGGAGACACCGATACAAACGGAACAACAGGCAACACAACAACAGGAACCGGCACAACAAACGGTACCGACACAACAGACGGTACCGACACAACAGACGGTACCGACACCAATGGCATGGACGATAATGAAAATGTCAACGACGTAACCGCCGGAGACATGGACGACAATGATTCCATGCTTGACAATGTCGGTGACGCGGTAGGCGATGCCGGGAATGCGGCTGCCGACGTGATTGACGACGCTGCCGACGGCGTGGAAAATATGGTAGACGATGTAACCGGTTCCAACAATACAACCGGAAACAACGCTGCCACCGGCTCCAACATGTCCACACGTGGTACAACAGGAAGAAGATAGCTTATATTCAATAAGAAATCCGTCCCTCAAATATCAGGGGCGGATTTCATTCTTCTTTCCTGTTTACTTCTCAATAATGGTGCCGTCACGGTAAGCTTGCAGCAAATCTTCAAGTTGATGAATGCTCTCACGCAATTCCGCACCGATATCGGTATCCGATATCTTCTGGCGCATACTGCTCGTCTCCAGAATGATGGAATCCGAAAAAATATCCGACTCGTGGAGGATTGCCGCTTCCGTAGATTCAAAAGGCTCATGGGCAACCAGGCGCATACCGTGGGAATTTACCACCAGCGTATATCCTGCGATTCCCGTCTTATCCTGGTAAGCTTTAGAAAAGCCGCCGTCAATAACAAGCAGCTTGCCGCCGCACTTAATCGGAGACTCTCCTTTCTTGCGCTCCACCGGCACATGCCCGTTGACAATATGGGAATGGGTTTCATCCAGCCCAAACTCCCATAAGATTTTTTCAATCACCACCTCATTATCCAAAAGCTTATAATACGCATTTTTTGTCTCTTTCTGCATCTGTTTGTCATCCAAAAAATAGCGCTCGAAGGTGGCCATCTTATCCTTGCCAAACACCGGGGAATTGGGGCCCTCCCAGATATACCAGATAATATCCTGTCCTTTTAGTTTCTCTTTCAGATTATTATCCGCATAGTAACCTTTCCTCGCATAATGCTCCAGCACGTCATACAGCTCCTTGCCGCTGTACTCTTCACCATATACATTTACTTTACTGAAATTGCCTTTGTCATCCATGGGCACACATCCGTGATAGAGCAAGTTAGAATTATATACTTTATACAGGCCGCCCTTGGAAAAGAGAAACCTGACATGCTTCTGCAGCTTCTCGCACTTGATGAATCCCTGTCTGAGACGCTCCATGACCTGTTCTTCTTCCACCGTCAATTCGTATGGCCTGTCACGATTTACCGTAGGAAAATCCACATCCTTCATGGGGTAGGAAACACCGTCCACCACCAAAGACTTATTCTCATAATCTATCTTGTCAAGCAACAGCCTGTCCTGCATGGCAAATTCCGGCCTGCGCATAATAAGCTGGCCTTCCAGCTTAAACTGCAGAATCGCGATTGCCTTATGCATCTTCATATCAAGGCTTAAATCTTTCGTGTCATAGTCGGTATTATATTTAATTGCAAAAGCGCTACAGTCTGTATCTTTATATGTATCCAGAGCAAAAGTCGCAAGGGGAATCAGGTTAATGCCATACCCTTCCTCCAAAGTGTCCAGATTGCCATATCTTGCCGCCATCCTGATGACATTGGCAATACATGCCAGATGCCCGCTCGCCGCGCCCATCCAGACAATATCATGATTCCCCCACTGCACGTCCACGGAATGGTAACTGCACAGCGTATCCATAATCACATGGGGGCCCGGCCCCCTGTCGTAGATATCCCCGACAATATGAAGATGGTCGATTACAAGCCGTTGAATGAGATAGCTTAGGGCAATAATAAATTCCTGCGCCCTGCCGATGCGGATAATGGTATGGATAATCTCATTGTAATATGCCTCTTTATCCTGTACTTCCGCTTTTTCCGTAATCAGCTCCTCGATGATATAAGAAAAATCCTGGGGCAGCGCCTTGCGTACTTTGGAACGTGTGTACTTCGAGGAAACTCTTTTTGTAATCTGTACAAGCCTGTGCAGGGTTATCTTGTACCAGTCCTCGATAGAGCTTTCGTCTTCCTCCCGCAGCACCAAATCCAACTTCTCCCTCGGATAGTAAACCAATGTCGCCAGGCTCTTTTTATCCCTGATGCTCAATGTGTTTCCAAATTCCTCATCAATCTTACGCCGTACGGAACCGGAACCATTCTTCAAAATATGATTAAACTGCTCATACTCTCCATGGATATCCGTCATAAAATGTTCCGTTCCTTTGGGCAAATTCAGAATCGCCTGTAAGTTAATAATTTCGGTAGACGCCGCCGCAATTGTAGGGTACTGCTTCGCCAAACTTTTTAAATATTTTAACTCTAATCCGTCCATCCATTCCTCCGTATACACTACCATAATGGTAAAGTTATTACTACTTTTCGGCCTCCTGCGCGATTACATCACCCATATCATACATGCCCGCCGGCTTGCCAGCCAGAAATTTAGCTGCCTGGACGGCGCCCTTGCCAAACACCGCCTTGGAATACGCCCGATGGGAGAAAGTCACCACTTCGTCCGCGCCTGCAAAAATCACATCGTGGTCCCCCACAATGGTCCCGCCTCTGACCGCGCTGATGCCGATTTCCTTCTCCTTCCTCTTCTCCCTCACCTGGCTCCTGTCATAAATATAGTCATATGCATCCCCCATCTCTTCATTTATGGAATCTGCCAAAGCAAGAGCCGTTCCGCTGGGCGCATCCACTTTCAGATTATGATGCTTCTCCACAATCTCGATGTCAAACCCTGCCGGGGCAAGAATGCCTGCCGCCTCTTTCAACAGCCTAAACAACATATTGATGCCAAGGGACATATTTGCCGATTTCAGGATGGCCACTTTTCCTGACGCCTCCTGCACTTTATCGAGCTGCTCTTGCGATAACCCTGTCGTACATAACACGCAAGGCACCTGTCTTTCCACACAGTATGCAAGCAGTCCGTCCACCGCCTGGGCAGCGCTGAAATCTATGACCGCATCCGCCTCCACGCTGCACTCTCCGATTGTTTGAAATACCGGGTAAGCATTTTTTCCCTCGTCGTAGGCGTCCACACCTGCCACAATCTCTATTCCTTCGTCCGCCGCAATTAACCCGGAGATAGTCTGTCCCATCTTACCGTTGCAGCCATGCATAATCACTTTTGTCATATTGATAATCTTACTCCCTTCTCAACTTGCCGATTTCAATTTTTTATCTGTTGCCTTATCAGAAAATATTCGCTTACATTCTCATAAAAAATAACACAAAAGTGCCTGCCACACATATACCCACCGGCGACAGACACTCCTATTATGATTTCTACAAAAGCCCGTAATTGTGCAGGGCGTTCTTCAACTTCTCCACATTCTTCGGCTCCATCTCTGACAAGGGCATATGTAACGGGCCAACATTCTTGCCCATCAAATTCATGGCAGTCTTCACCGGAATCGGATTCACCTCGCAAAACAGTGCGTCGCACAGTTCAATGGCGCGAAGCTGCTCTTTCATGCTGCCTTCCACATCCCCGTCAAAAAACTTCTGGCATATGTCGTGCATCTGCCGCGGCGCCACATTGGATGCGACGGAGATGACGCCCTTGCCACCCAATGACAGAAGCGGCACAACCTGGTCATCATTGCCGGAATACAAGTCAATCTTATTGCCCGCCAGAGCCATCAGCCTGACCACCTGTGAAAGATTACCGCTTGCCTCCTTGATTCCCACAATATTGCTCACCTGCGTACACAGCTTCACCACCGTCTCGGGCTGGATATTGCATCCTGTCCTGCCCGGCACATTATAGAGAATAACCGGCAGCTTCACCGCATCTGCAACCTGCTTAAAATGTTCAAACAGCCCTTTCTGTGTCGCTTTATTATAATAAGGCGTCACTAACAATAGACCGTCCACGCCGTACTTCTCTGCTTCCGTGGATAAGTATACCGCTGTCTTCGTGCAGTTGGAACCTGTACCCGCCACCACGGGTACTCTGCCGTGCACCTTCTCGGCGCAGAACCTGATTAAATCCAGATGCTCTTCGTGGGTCAGTGTAGATGCCTCTCCTGTAGTCCCGCATACAATAATCGCATCCGTACCGCCTGCAATCTGCTCCTCCAAAAGCTCCTCAAATTTCTCATAATTGGTGCTTCCGTCCTCATGAAATGGTGTGACAATTGCCACGCCCGCTCCTTTAAAAATTGCCATACAATCCCTGCCTTTCTCCACTACTCGTTACACGCAGCACGCACTGTGAAAGCAATCTTTGCTTACGCGTCCTGCGCACATAAAAAGCTGACCGCACAGGGTCAGCTTTAACTCCAAACCTACCTGATAGCGCCCCATCGACTCGATGACAGTCATACAGCTCTTAACTGCATGCCCAAGGTGAAAATCTACAGACAATCTTCCCTTTCGGCGTCTTCCCCTTCCGGAATTCTTCGCCTGTGCCTGCCACATCCAAACCCCTACTCATGAAAAACGCAACCTCTATCAATCTTCATTTTAGATTAATTTATCTTAACACCATACTGCCAGTCTGTCAATACGATTCACTAACCCAGGCAGTGCTCCGTGCCTTTTCCAATGTATACAAAATACCAACAAAACCTCTGCTGCATGTGATGAAATCCCCCGCAACATGCCCGTCGTATACCGTATTATTCCCATATCCTAAACTGCATCGTCTCCACCCTCGTCACCTCGTCTGCCAGGATGCACACATCGTCATCCATAAAGCTTCCCGTCATGATGATATCCATGTCCTCCGGTTTCGACGCAAGTAATGTCTTAAGTTCTTCCACCGTAATAATACCGTTCTCAATCAGCCCCAACACCTCGTCCAGAATCAACAGGGAACATTCTCCTGTATTCATCACTTTCTTGGCAAAATTCAAGCCGTTTCTGATATTCTGGCATTCTTCCGTCTTGCGTTCATCGGATAGGCTTCTGAAGTCTCCAATGGATTTCTCGAAGCGGAACAACTTAATCTCCGGTTCCAAACGCTTAACAAACTCCGAATCCGACAAGCCTCTTCCTTTCAAGAACTGGATGATAACGACATACTCACCTCTGCATGCCGTCTGTACCGCCTTGCCAAGTGCCGCCGGGGACTTACCATGACCTTCCCCGGTATAAATATGAATCATGCCCTTTCTCATATTGGACCCCTCACAATTCCTTATCCGCCTATTACACGTACTATTTTTTTGTTTATCATAGCACAACCGGAATTGTAACGCAACTATATTAAACCGTTTTATTCCTCCTTAAGAAAATTCCATGCTCACATATATGGACTTTTCAACCTACTCTTCAACCATCTCCAGTTTGCTGACGGATACCTCGTAGGCCACCCTCCTCTCAAGCTGCTCTTCGGATAATTTCTTCATATATTCCCTGCTCTGTATCCTGCCCCAGATAGCACAGCGGCTGCCCACTTCAAAATTGCTTGCGAATCTTGCATTCCTTCCCCAACATATACATGGTATGTAATCCGATTTGCCATAGGGTCTGTTTACCGCAAGAAGCAGGTCGGCAATCTCCCTCCCTAAAGGAGTCTTACGATAAATCGGCGCCTTACAGATATAGCCGTCCAAGAAGATTTGGTTGGTCTTGGCATTCTCTCCGATATCCTCCACAAACTCAATCTCTCTTGCAAATACAGACAATACAAGCCTATTCTTTTTCTCTTCATGTCTGTTATAGGAGCGGAATTGTCCCGTAATGCATATCTTCATCCCTTTATAATCCTCATTGACATCCAAGAGACGCTCTGATACCATCACCGGAATAATATCCGTAGACTCGCTGAGTCTGTCTACACTAATATCAACCATATAAAATCCCTCTCCGAAAATCTCATGGCTAAAAGTGAAATCGCTCACGATTTCCCCCATAATTGCCACCTGGTTGTTTTCAATAACCTTATCCGTCATGTTTTTCTCCCTTCTAAACTGTGGAATAGCCCACAGGAATTCCTTTTAGTATTGTAATACCAATATATCTGAAAACGCGGCAAAATAGAACTGTTAATGGTCGCGGAATTATGCATCCCTGGACCAAAAAAGAAGAATTTTGAAACCGCTTGCAAGAAAAACCCCTAAGTGCTATAATTACTAGGTTTTTGTAGGTATATAATTTAGGATTAGAATGTCAAAAGGTATATTTTATAAGTTGCAAGGGCAAATTGCATAAAATGTTCCCTTGTGTCCGTCTGCATCATATGGATTTTCTAAAATACTCCGGGAAAATTATGAAAACGGACGTAACGGAATATTAAGAAAATCTCATATTCCTGCGAAGGACAACTTCGTGAACATTTTATGCAATCTGCCAGTGGAATTTTATGATGGCACCTTTTGGCACCCTAATCAATTTAGGCAATTGGGAAACTTCTTCAAGATTATAGAAAGGCATGGCAGAATATGAAACAAAATAGGGAAGATGTAAGAAACATAGCAATCATAGCGCACGTTGACCACGGCAAAACGACCTTGGTGGACGAGCTTTTAAAACAGAGTGGAGTTTTCAGGGAAAACCAGGAAGTTGCGGAACGGGTCATGGATTCCAACGATATCGAAAAAGAGCGTGGCATCACCATCTTGTCCAAAAACACCGCCGTCATGTATAAGGACGTAAAAATCAACATCATCGATACCCCCGGACACGCCGACTTCGGCGGCGAAGTGGAACGCGTGCTTAAGATGGTAAACGGTGTCATTCTTGTGGTGGACGCTTTTGAAGGGCCGATGCCGCAGACAAAATTCGTCTTAAAGAAAGCGCTTGAGTTGGATTTGTCCGTCATCGTGTGCATCAATAAGTGCGACCGTCCTGAAGCAAGACCTATTCAGGTAGTGGACGAAGTGCTTGAACTGTTCATGGACTTAGATGCCAACGACGAGCAGCTAGACTGCCCCTTCGTCTATGCTTCCGCCAAGGCAGGCACTGCCAGCACACAGCTTACCGTAAAGGGCAAAGACATGACTCCTCTTTTCGATACGATATTAGAGCATATTCCTGCTCCCGAAGGAGACCCGGACGCAGGCACACAGGTGCTTATCAGCACCATTGACTACAACGAATACGTGGGCCGCATCGGCGTAGGCAAAGTAGACAACGGCTCTGTTAAGGTGAATCAAGAAGTCGTTATCGTCAACCACCATGACCCGGACAAGATGCGGAAAGTCAAAGTAAGCAAATTATATGAATTTGACGGATTAAACAAAATTGATGTGACAGAGGCCGGCATCGGTTCTATTGTAGCCATTTCCGGCATTGCGGACATCCATATAGGCGATACGCTCTGCTCTCCGGACATGCCCCAGCCTATTCCTTTCCAGAAAATATCCGAGCCCACCATCGCCATGCACTTCATCGTCAATGACTCTCCTCTCGCCGGACAGGACGGTAAATATGTGACCAGCCGCCATCTTCGTGACAGGCTGTTTAAAGAACTGAATACAGACGTCTCTCTGCGCGTGGAGGAAACAGACACTACAGAGGCTTTCAAGGTATCGGGACGGGGCGAACTGCATCTGTCCGTCCTTATCGAAAATATGCGCCGCGAAGGCTACGAATTTGCAGTCAGCAAGGCGGAAGTATTGTACAAGACAGATGAAAACGGCAAGAAACTGGAGCCCATGGAAATGTGTTATGTGGACGTGCCGGAAGAATTTTCCGGAACCGTCATCGAAAAATTGAGTCAGCGTAAGGGCGAACTACGAAACATGGGACTCGCCTCCGGCGGATACAGCCGATTGGAATTTTCTATTCCTTCCAGAGGGCTTATCGGTTACCGGGGCGAATTTATGACAGACACCAAGGGCAACGGCATCATGAACAGTATTTTCGATGGCTACGGCCCGTATAAAGGCGATATCCAGTATCGTAAACAAGGTTCCCTCATCGCATTCGAGGCAGGGGAGGCCATTACTTACGGTCTATTCAATGCACAGGAGCGCGGCACCCTCTTCATCGGGCCAGGCACCAAAGTATACTCCGGGATGATTGTAGGACAGAACGGACGCGGCGAGGACATTGAACTGAATGTCTGTAAGAAAAAACAGCTCACCAATACCCGTTCCTCCAGTGCGGACGAAGCGCTGCGCCTCACACCGCCGAAAATTTTGAGTTTAGAGCAGGCTTTGGAATTTATCGATACGGATGAGCTACTTGAAGTGACGCCCAAGACCATCCGCATCCGCAAGAAAATCTTAGACCCCACTTTGAGAAAACGCGCAGCTATCTCTGCGGCCGCAAAGAAATAGGGCATCTTTTACAGCCCAAGCACCACCGTGGCAACCCTGAAATAAATAAGCAGGGAAATCGCATCCACGATTGTCGTGATAAAGGGGCTTGCCATCACAGCAGGGTCCATCCCTATCTTCTTGGCAAGCATCGGCAAGGTGGAACCTACCACCTTCGCCACCACGACTGCCACAAGAAGCGTAAAGCACACAACAAAGGCCACCGGTACGCTTACATGGTCAAAGATAAGCAGACGTCCGAAATTACAAAGCGCCAACGTCATGCCGCACAATGCCGCCGTCCTGATTTCTTTCCATACAACCGTAAGCCAATCGCCAAACTCGATTTCATCCAAGGATAGCCCGCGGATGATAATGGCGCTTGCCTGGCCTCCCGCATTGCCTCCGGTATCCATCAACATCGGGATAAACGCCGTCAGCACCACATACCTGCTCAGCGCATTCTCAAACGCCGTGATAATACTCCCGGTAAAAGTTGCCGATATCATCAACAGCAAAAGCCACGGAATCCTCTTCTTATAGGCAGCGAAAACCGTCGTCTTAAGATACGGCTTATCGGATGGCATAACCGCCGCCATCTTCTCAATATCTTCCGTCGTCTCTTCTTCCAGGATATCCACCACATCGTCCACGGTAATGATGCCCACCAACCTGTCCTCATTGTCTACCACAGGCATAGCCGTAAACTCATACTTCTTAAACATCCTGGCTACTTCTTCCTGGTCCATCAGTGTATGGAGAGATACCACATTTCTGTGCATCATATCCCCGATAACCGCATCCGCTTCGCTTAGGAGCAAGTATCTGAGCGCCACCGTACCCACCAGGGTTCGCTGACTATCCAGCACATAACAGATATTGATAGTCTCGCTGTCAAGTCCCATCTTGCGGATACGTTCGATTGCCTCAAGCACCGTCTGGTTCTCCTTTAAGTCAATATATTCCACAGTCATAATACTGCCCGCAGAATCTTCCGGATAACGCATCAAATGATTGATGGCCTTACGGGTGTCCGGACTTGTATTGGCAATCAGCCTTTTCACCACATTGGCAGGCATCTCCTCCATCAGTTCCTTGGCATCGTCGGACATCATGTTATCGATAATATTGCCCGCATCCTTGTCCGACAATGACGTGATGACGAATTGCTGCACCTCAATCTCCAGATAAGAAAATACGCTGGCAGCCAAATCTTTCGGAAGAATCCTGAATATCTTCACAATTTCTTCCTCATCCATATCTTCAATATAGTCGGCAATATCCGCATCGTTCCATTCCTGGATAACTTGTCTGAGGCGTGTATACTGTCCTTTGCGCAAAAATTCCAACAATTCTTCCTTGCCAAATTCCACGCACTCCTCATAGGCTTTCTTGTCTGGCTTGCGCCCAGTCTCCTGCCTGGTTTCTGTCGTCTTATCTTCTCTTACTTCCGGTTCCTTCCACTCTTCTCTCGTCTCACCCATGCCTGTCCCCTTCCATATCCGTTTTTGCTTAATCGGATTCAGATGCCGACTGCCTCTGCCGACACAAGCCTTTTGCAACACCTCTGAATCTCCATACTGGAAGCTCGGTCCAGGCGCCTGGTCCGGCAGGAACCCACACCGCTTCACTCTTTCTTATAATATACCGGTTCCGATACCGTTATCCTGGCTTTACCGGCAGTTGTTTCCGTGATGCCGTGCACCACCCCGTCCTTCTCCTCAAAAGGAACCTTCATGCGCACTGTCACCTCTTCGGCATATTCCACACCGTCAACAGGTATATTCCTTTGCCCGAGCAGATATTGTATCTTACCGATACCGTTGTAATCCGTAACCACCATAATCTTGTAGCCATAACACATGGTGCGCACATCACTGGCAAGTAGCCCGACCTGGGCCGCCTTCGTATAAGCACGCACAAGGCCTCCCGTCCCAAGCAGTGTACCGCCGAAATATCTGGTCACCACCACCGCAAGGTTGCGGATGCCTGAATTGACAAGCACGTCCAGAATCGGCTTACCCGCCGTCCCGGCAGGCTCCCCGTCGTCGGAAAACCGCATCGTCTGTCCCCGCTCACCCAACACATAGGCATAGCAATTATGCCTGGCATCCCAATACTGCTTCTTCCTCGCCTCGATAAAAGCTACGGCCTCTTCCTCTGTATACACCGCCGCCACATTTGCAATAAATCTTGATTTCTTCTCTTCGATTTCGTCCGTACCGCCGCGTTCAATCACTTTATACGGTTCACAATTCTGACTTGTATCCATAGAATATCTTTGTATGCTCCATTCTGTTATGATTCATTCAACTCTATACTACTACCCCACATAAGAATGCGTCAAGCCGACAAGAAAATATCTTACGATAGTCACAGAAACCAAAGAATAAAAATGTATAGAATTGTGAACAATCTTTGATATGGAAGAAAAATCCTTTATTTACATAGCGATGTTTGCTATAATGCATGATAGGTTAATAGTGTTTTTTCTATGTATATTCGCTCAAATCTGCAGGTTAAGAAAGGAGCATGGGAAAATATTATGAATTATGGAAAAAAAGGCGTCCGCAAAAAACAGCAGGCGCTTCATGCTAAATCCACCAAGTGGGCCAAAAAAATCGGTTTTACTTTTATCCAGGTATGCCTCATCGCCATGGTAGGCGTAGGCATCATCGGATTAAGCGCCGGCATCGGCATGTTCAGGGGCGTGTTGGCCACCGCTCCCGATATTGGCAATATCGACGTTACCCCTTCCGGGTTCTCTACTTTCGTCTACGACATTGAGAACAACCAAACAGCCAAACTCGTGTCCACCGATTCCAATCGTATCCCGGTGACCATCGACATGGTCCCCGAGGATTTAAAGAACGCTTTCGTTGCAGTCGAGGACGCCCGTTTTTATGACCACAACGGTATTGATATCAAGGGCATTATCCGTGCAGGCGTAATCGGTCTGCAGAACAGACATTTTTCGGAGGGAGCCAGCACAATCACGCAGCAGCTTCTTAAGAATAATGTCTTTACGGACTGGACCAGCGAAGATTCCCTGGCCGACAAATTTAAACGTAAATTCCAGGAACAGTATCTTGCCCTGGAACTTGAGAAAATCATGGATAAAGATACCATCCTCATTAACTATATGAACACCATCAACCTGGGACAGAACACACTGGGCGTCCAGGCAGCCTCCTTGCGCTATTTCAACAAATCTGTAAGCAACCTGACTCTGTCGGAGTGCGCAGTCATCGCCGGCATTACCCAGAATCCGTCCAAATATAACCCCATCACCCACCCGGAAAAAAATGCGGAACGGCGTGCGAAGGTCCTGAAAGATATGAAAGAGCAGGGCTACATCACGCAGGAAGAGCATGATGAGGCGTTGGCAGACGACGTATACTCCCGCATACAGATTGCCGATTCCGAAAACGAAGAATCCACCGTCAATACATATTTCGTAGATGCGCTGACGGATGATATCTTAGAGGACTTGATTGCGGCAGGCTACAATGAAACCCAGGCATATACATTGCTCTACAGCGGCGGGCTGAAAATTTACTCCACACAGGACCCCAAGATTCAGCAGATATGCGACGAGACATTCGCGGATGAAAGTAATTTCCCCGCCAACACGAAATGGTATCTGCACTATGAACTGACTGTCCAGAAAAGCAACGGGGATAAGGAAAACCACAGCACAGAGATGTTCCGCTCCTACTGGAAAGAAAACCGGGCCGCTTCCTATAACCTTATCTATGCTTCCCAGGAAGAAGCATATCAGGATATTGAAGCCTATAAAGACGCCATCCTGTCAAGCGGCGACGAAGTATACGGCGAAACCGTCAGCCTCACGCCACAACCTCAGGTTTCCCTTGTGGTGGAAGACCAGGCAACAGGATATGTGGTGGCGATGGTCGGCGGACGAGGCGCAAAATCAGGAAGCCGGACGCTCAACCGGGCCACGGATACCACCAGACAGCCGGGCTCTACTTTTAAAATTGTGTCCACCTACGCCCCCGCATTCGACAGCGCCGGACTGACGCTTGCCACGGTGATGAATGATGCGCCCTTCAACTACGCTGACGGACGCCCCGTGGGCAACTGGTACGGTGAATCTTACAGAGGTCTTTCTTCCCTGCGGGAAGGAATCGCCCAGTCCATGAACATCGTAGCGGTTAAGACACTGACACAGATTACACCCCAGTTAGGTTTCGACTATCTGACGAATTTCGGCTTCACCACTCTGGAAGAGCGCAAGGAAATCAATGGTAAGGTATATTCCGATATCCAACAGGCTCTGGCTCTGGGCGGCATAACCAACGGCGTAACCAACGAAGAACTAAACGCTGCCTATGCATGTATCGCAAACGGCGGCACATATATCAAACCGAAACTTTATACGAAAGTAGTTGACCACGACGGCAATATTATCTTAGACAACACCACACCCCAATCCAAGCAGGTAATTAAGGAAACTACTGCATTCTTGCTGACCAACGCCATGGTTGACGTGGTTACAAGCGGTACGGGCGGTTCCGTTAATTTCGGCGGCATGGCGATTGCCGGCAAGACAGGAACCACTTCCGATTACAATGATGTGTGGTTCTCAGGATATACGCCTTACTATACGGCAACCACATGGGCGGGCTACGACAACAATGTCAAGCTAAGCGGCGACGAGAAAAATCTCGCCAAGAAGCTCTGGCGTACCGTCATGGCGAAAATACATGAAGAGTTACCCAATGAGCCTTTCAATATTCCTTCCGGCATCGTAACCGCCACGGTATGTTCCCGTTCCGGCAAACTGCCAATCGACGGCCTATGTAATACACTACGCAACGAATATTTCGCCGAAGGAACGGTTCCGACCCAGACATGCGACGTACACTATGCCGGACAGATATGTACTTACAGCAATCTTCCGGCATGTGAAGGATGTCCTTTCAAGGTGGAGGGTGTCATGGAACTTACTCCCGTGGAAGATGTCTCTTTGCAAGGCGGCTCCTCTGCGGCACAAGGACAGCCCGTACAACAGCCCGCCGAACCTACTGTGGCGGAGGACGGAACGGTCATACCTGCACCTGCCACGCCTGCCAATATGTGTCCTCATAATGCAGAGTTTTTTGCAAATCCTGATTGGGAAGCAATTGTCAACGGCCAGCGCGCCGAGATTGAC
Source organism: uncultured Lachnospiraceae bacterium (assembly GCA_910578645.1). Taxonomy (GTDB): domain Bacteria; phylum Bacillota; class Clostridia; order Lachnospirales; family Lachnospiraceae; genus UBA3282. The sequence goes on along the minus strand of CAJTQI010000009.1, from coordinate 71,611 downwards.
CAGCGTAACGCCGAGGCAGCGGCTGCGGCAGCCGCTGCGGCACAACAGGCAGCCGAACAGCAACAAGGCGAAACACCGCCACCGCAATAATAAAACGAGCATAGCTCGTTTGCGAGTTCCGCTTCGCGGACTCGGATAAGAGGAATGGTCTGCCATACAATAACTAAGCGAGCAGAGCTCGTTTGCGAGTTCCGCTTCGCGGACTCGGATAAAACACAAAATCCCCGGAGCGGAATCGGTATCCTGCTCCGGGGACTTTTATCTTCGTCTTATTTTATATTCCTTTAATCTCTTTAATTCTGTTCTCTAAGTCGGCGACTGTGCTATGGGCATTGTCAATATCCCTGCAGGCGTCCTCGTACTCTTCTTCCGGCATAGAGCGATGTTGCTCATAGTAAATCTTCCCAATCTCCATGTAACGTTTTCTGATGACGTCCTCACAGGTGTGTATCTGTCCTTTTAGGTTAGCTACCTCCGCCAAGTCTTTCGCCTTATCCGTCACCTCTCTGCCCTTCGTGGTAATCGTCTCTCCAATCCTGTCAAAGAAATCCATCTAAGTCCTCCTCTTCCCACTCCCACACGTTCTTGTGATTTTGTTTTTATTCTACATCATCCTTCAGGGGAGCGCAAGATATTTGATACTGCCATCTAGCCGCCCGTCCTATGGTCTCTTTACATTCTTTTTCGTCTCGTCCTTATTCTCCCAGCCTCCAAATCGAATAATCCCAGTTATCTCCCTCCTGAAGCCATCTCATCCATATTTCCAATGTCTCCTGGTCGCCATACCAGACTTCATGGAATACGCCCTCTTCATCCTTGTACGTAAAGCGCTTGGCGCCGCTCTCATCGGTTTCATGCGAAACCCCGTATGTTCTCATCAGCTCTTGTGCCTGTTTTACCGTGACCGATACGATACTTCCGTCCTGCCCCCAATCAAAACCGCCGTTGGCAAGCGCATAGTCCACAGTTCCCGGCACACAGCCCATCTTGTCCATGACGGTTGCAAGAAATTCCTTGTCGGCCTTCGGCCCCGGCCCGCTATGGCTGCCGAACAGATTATAACACATCACGCTGTACACCGGGCCATCCACCCACGCAATCTTATCCGTATCAATGTTTGTCTCCACCGTCACCCGAAGATGCAGTCCTTTTTCTTTACATTGCTCATAAAGATATCCGATAAACGCCATAAAGTATTTCCACAACGTTTCATCCTTCCGGATATTCTCATAATCAATATCTATCCCATCGTACCCCTGGCTCTTGGCAAGCGCAACCAGACTCTGTGCATGCGCTGTGTAAGACGCTTCCTCTCCTAAGAGCCGATACAATAACTGTGTAGACTTAAGCGCCGTGGAACCGTCTTCTCCTTTCTGGTCATTTACGACTGTCAGATAACAGTCCCATCCTTTTTCTCTATAGCTCTGTCTGTGTGCATGGTAGAAATCCGTAGTCGCCTGGGGGATAAAAACTTTGTCATCCTGGTCAAAATATGCCGCAAAAAAATTCACGTTCTTCACATGCGCCGAGAGTTCTTCTGTCTGCTGCTCCACGCCATCCAAGTTCCAATAGGCATTCCACAGCGTATAGCTTACCTCCCGCACACGCTCCTGGGGCTTTTTCGGCACATTGACTACTGCCTCCCCGGGCATAGGCTGCTTCTTTCCTGTAATCTGTATACCACACCCGGTTAAAAGGAAAACCACGCACATGGCTGCTGCCACTGCCTTTTTCCATATTTCCATATTCATATGTCCCTCCTCCTTTGCAGAAATATACGTTCTTCTTTTCAGGGAAAATTTCCATAGCCTCTCTTTGTGGCCTTTTATAATATGGAAAAAAGAAGCACTGCTAGAAGGTATCAATAAACCAATTAATAACCGCCTTCCACAGATTCCCGCACTTATGCGCCAACCATTCCAACCCATGAAGTTTATTGTCATACAGTACAAGGACTTCCTCATTTTCCCCGCTCTGCGTCACCTTAAAATCCACAAACACGCCGTCATAAACATCATCCGCAAGATTCCTCTGGCTGTATGTCTCTTCGCTCCACCCGGACTGGATAAAGACATATCCCGCCTGTGTGGAATCAATCTCCCTATTTTCCAAGGCATAAAATCCGTCCACCGACACACTCAGCCGATTCTCCCGCAGGACAATATGAAGTTGTCTGTCCCCGGGCTCGTTGAGGCCGATTGTCTCCACATATTCCTCCGCTCCGTCTTCCACCCCGGCCACTGTCTCATCGCTTAAGCGCGCAAGCTCTGAGGCTGCTTCCTTGGCCTGCTTAGCGGTATCGGCATACTGTAACTCTATTTCCTTCTCCGCAATCTGTGCCGCCTGGTCATCCTCCTCCACGGAAACCTGTTGTTGCCGGGTCAGTCTGTCCAGATTCTCATGGCAGATTTCCCTGCCATTATCCAGGACGTAAAGCTCGTTATTCTCTATCTTTACGCAGACGCCGTTCTTACATTCTTCATCTGCCCGCACATACACACTCTGTACTCCCAGTTTATTGCCTTTAAGCCGCGTATCCACAGTCACGTCCTTGTACGCTCCACTGCCCCTAAGGCGCAGTGTTCCCACCGTATTCGGCTCGCTTGTCAGATAAATTTCATTCTTCCAAAATTCCGCCTTACCGGCCAGTTCGTCCCAATAGCTCTTACGGGCCAAATCCCCGTCTGCCCACGCCATCTGCATGTCTGTGTCATCCCAGATGCGCATGAGAAGATGATTCGTGTGCCAATATGACTGGGGCTGCATCCTGGTCAGGTCATAAAGGGAGGCTTCCCTCGTATTGAGCGCAAATCCTTCCCTGTTAAAATTCATATCAAACAGCTCAAATATACGGGCCTGATTGACTGCGCTCACTCTGTCGTTTTCCCCGAACATGCCCGTATTAGAATGCATCAACACATACAGCCCGGGCATCTCACCTATCTCTTCGTTATATATTCGCTCTACCTCATCATAATCGAAATCAATACGTCTTTTCATCTGCCCGTAGGATTCCCGCGGAATACCGTATTCATCTCTGATATAATCCATCAGGTAATGGTTGTAATCTCTGCCCAGATAAGGCTGCACATGGGCGTACTCCAGTGTGTCCAGATTGCCAAGGAATCTGTCGTAGCGGTCGAAAACATTGATATACTCCAACCGGTAACCATTTGTCCCGAGTTCACAAAAAGAACCCTCTTCCAAATCTTCCAGGTCGTCCGGCATGAGAAACTTGGCGTCATTTGATGTAAACTTACCCGCATAAGTCAACACCGTGGACATATAATTGTATTCCTCCGTCACCTTCTGCGCAAAAATCGCCGTATCCCGCCTGCCGTCCTCAAACATCAGAAACAGGGACTTCTTTGGCAGTTGTTTTCCCTCCTGATAGTAATCAAGAATATCCTGCTGTGTGACTGTCACATAGCCGGACCTATGAAGGGCATCCATATGCTCTTCCAGCCGTTTTGTACTGACCAGGGTGGGCGTCCCGTCCCTGTCTACCCCGAAATAAGACAGAGCAATGAAACCCGTATCCTTCTGCGGCTCTGCCAATTCAACTGCCGTCTCATCATAGGGCTTGTATGTGCCAAAAGTAAAGAGAGCCTGTACCATCATCGCTAACAGCAGAAGCAAAACAACTCCTTGTGCAATGCTGCGCACAACCTTGCGTCTGTCTTTTCGGCGCACCACATCAGGCCCTTGTTTTTCTCTGACCACCAGCGTATCCCCCTCTCTTTTCTGCTCTTTTCAACTCCTCCTTCTGTTTCTTTCTCTCCTGCTCCTTCAAATCTTCCGGCGTCATTCTCGTCCCCCAGGTCGATTTCCAGAAAGTAACCCATGCAACCGGCATCTGCCACAACAAAACGGCCTCGTAATAAACGCAAAACAACATGCCATAAATCCATGTGCTGCTACGCCTGAGAAGTAATTGTACCACACTCATAATCAAAGACATCAGAAACAGCCCTACAATAAATGTAGTAGGGAAGATTCTCTGTGTAAGCGGAACATACAACAGATTATAAATAACCACCACAGGAGCCGCCACGGGCACAATCAATCCTATATAGAAGAAGACTGCCATAAACGGCTCTTTTCTCCACATAAACTCCCCCGCCATAATGGACTCCCGCAGCCAGGAACGTTTCCACCGCATCTGCTGCTTGAGAAACACTTTGTGCTTGTTGGGCACGATTGTGGAGCAAATCGCCGTATCCTGATAGCTCGTCCTGTGATGGCGCAGGACAAAATTTGTCATCGACCTGTCATCCCCGAAAGTCGCCTTCTGCCCAAGGAATTTCTGGTTCAGCCAGTCATCCATATGGTCAATGATAATCTGTTTACGGTAGCATGACAACGGGCCGGACAGACACGTGACACCGTCAAAATAAGCCTCCGCCGCCTTCATTACCCGGAAAGCTATATAGTAACGCACAGACTGCATCTTGGTCAGTGCGTTGGTGTAGGTGTTGGCCACGTCCGTACGCCCTGCCACGCCGCCCATCTTAGGGTCGATAAACGGCTGTACCAGATTCCTTATGGCAAAAGGGTCTAAGAAGCTGTCCGAATCCACAAATACTACCAATTCATGTTTTGCCACCTTAACGCCTTCACATAACGCTTCTCTCTTCCCTTTATTCTGTGGCTGTACAATATAGGAAACACGCCCATCTATCTCATAATGTTCGTTTTCTTTCTTAAGATTTTCTATCGTCTCTTTTATTTTTTCCACTGAATGGTCATTGGAATGGTCGTCCACCACAATCACTTCCAGTTTGTCAATAGGATAATCCTGATTTATACAGCTTAGAATCGTCCTGTGAATCCATTCCTCTTCATTAAAACAGGGAATGATAATCGTAACCCCCGGGGTATAGTTCTTGTCGATAGGGACGGGGCGGTAGAAAGCGCCAAACAAATATCTGCTGAGCAGAAAAGCCGCCGTGATGATGCTGTAAAGGTACAGCCATTTGTTGAACTTAAAATAAATCACGCTTTCCGCCCGCATCAACATGATAAATACCGAAATTAAAAAGACCATCAGGCTCGCAGCGGTCAACATATAGCTGTCCTTATGCCGCGTGGCATACTGTGCCAAAGTTTTGTCAAACTCCATGCCGCAAAGTAATGTGCCATCCTGCGTCTTTACACTGCGCACCAACTTTGCCTTCTGTCTCACAGACATCTCATACCCTTCCGGCATAGAACCAGGCTTCACTTCAAATCTCAAGAAAATCATGGACGCATCTGTCAAAAGAGCCTGCTGCCTTTCGTCCGCCATCTGCAAAAGAATCCCCGTCGAAGAAATATCGATTCCTCTGCAAGTCAACTTTCTGCGCCCGTTCCCACCCTTAACCGTCACCTTCACAGCATAATCCACATGGTACCGGATGCCCGCCTGGATGCTCTTGATATAGTCGTCCGCCTTACCCTCAAAGTATTCCAGCGTCTTGCCGCCACGCCTGTCCACATTGTTGCGTATCTGCTGCTTGTCCGGGACATAGGACAACATCCGGCGGTCAGATTTCTGGCGCAGCAAAATATTTTCAATTTGTTTCTTTTCTTTCTGTTTCTTCCCCAACATCACAACCTCCGTGGCGCTTAGCTATGCCACTCCGAATCTTCCGTAAAGAATGACCTGCCCATATGCTCCTCAAAAAGCAGCCCTGTCACTGCAGGTAATCACTAAGCTTTGCAAAACGGAATTTTCCGGGCTCGCCTTCCGGTAAGCCTTCGACATAATTCAAGTAACGGTCAAGGGCCTGTGCCGTATGGACGGAATGGGTATTGATGTGCATGACAACGATGCTCCCGTCCTGCATCGTCATCCGCTCTCCGTCGTCAAGCAACACACCGTTTAACAACGCATCATACAGGCTGTCCACCCCCGCGGCCTTATAATCCGCAGGGTCGAAGTCACCGCTTATGATATAGCCGTAACCACAGTCAAAGCCGGTCATGACGCCGTCCTTATTGAGCGCCAGCGTAGGCGCCCGCAAAAAATCCGTCACACGACCCGTGTCTCCTGCCACATTGGCAAGAACCCTGTGGGATTCTACCAAATCCTGCTGCAGCGCCTGTATCTGGTCTGGCCCAATCTCCATCGACATATGGGTGTGGGTATGGGATGCCACGTCATGTCCTTCCTCTGCGATAGCGCGCAGAAGATTCTCACTTGTCCCGTTGACCACATACTCTGTCAGGATAAAAAAAGTCGCTTTAATCTTATGTTTCCTTAGTACATATAATATTTTTCCGGTTGTCGCCTCATTCCCCCAATCGTCAAAAGTAAGAAATACCGTGTTGCTTCCTCCCGTATCTATCCGTCCTGTCCGGTCTAACAGCAAAAGCTCTGACTGCGCAAATCCGGGTGTCCTCACATCCTCACCGCCAATATATCCTTCCAACAGCATATGCTCCCAGGAATCCTGCATCTTGCCGGATGCACCCACCATGTGGTAGGACGCATTGGTAACAGCCGGATAATGCCATGTATTGTCCAAAAGATTGGACACCGTAGTTACCTGAAGAATATTTCCTTCCCGGGTCCCGTACCGGCTAGGAAGAACTTTCAGTCGCCATGCCGCCTCCACCAATTCTGCCACAGAATCCGTATCGTCGTAGACATTCATATTAAAATGAACAATCTCACCACGGCAGAAAACTTCCTTGCCGCTGCCATAGTACTTTCGTATAATCTCCTCCGCACTATATTTTTGTTCTGCATAATCTTTTCTCGTCGGCGAGGAACCAACGCTGATAATCTGTTTGCCAAGTGCCTGTGCCGCCATCTGTACTTCTTGTGTCACCGTATCATAAGGCGCCATAAACAAGTCCGTATGGATACCGATACTTTCCAGACGCATATCATTTTTGTAGATATCTTCACAGATTTCCCCAAATTCCATGCCTTCCATAGACTTACCCGTATATCCGCCGCTGCCAACCTCATGCCCTGCTTCTATAATCTGCCGCACCTGCTGCGGGTATGCTTCTATCTCCTGTCCGGTCACAAAAAAAGTCGCCTTGGCATCGGCTTCCTGCAGCGCAAGAAGCACATTCGTCAGCTCTGCGGCATTCCCTAAGCCCCTGAAAGTAAACGCCATCTCTCTGTCTGTGGTGTGCACCGATGCTACCGGCTGCACCATTTCATCCTCGTACTGTTCCTCCATCTGTCCGTAGTAAAGTGCAATATCTCCCATATCCTGGGCCGGAAGTTCCTCTAAACTTACCGTCTCATACCCTTGCTCATCCAACTGGGTAAGAAACCAATCCACTACATTGAGCAGCCGTCCGGACTCAGACAAATCCTCATCCTCTAATTCATGCAAAGTCACCCCTGCCTGCTTATCCTTTGCCGGTTCTTTTGACGTCTCTTTCTCCTGAAACTCAGTCTCGTCCAGATATCCATCCAGCTTGATGGATACTACCCTGCCTTTTCCAAGCTCCGATACATAATCCTTGGCAGTCTCTTCTCTATAAAAACTCTGGTAGTTTAAATACTGAGTCGGATACACAATACTCTCATACCCGCTGGCATCCGCTGCCTCCATCAACTCATCGGTGTACTCTGTAGCATTACATTTGAGTAACTTCGGGCGACTGGATATCTTATCCCCGTAGACTGCCTGGGCGCGGCAAAAATCCTCCACAAGTTCCTCCTGGCTCATCTTCTCCATGTGGGGCGTGCCGTAAAGTGTATAGCTTTCCAGTCCATACCCCGTATCGGCAATTTCCCTGGCAATCTCCTGGTCCTCCCCCGCATCCACCGCCGAGATGAAGAAAGTTGCCTCCATATCATGTTCATCCAGATAACGCATAATCTGCTTTAGCACCACACTGTCCGCAGAGCCCTCGAAGCAGACCGCCACCTTCTTATCCACGGTGTTGATATCCGTAATGACCGTAGGTTTTTGCGGATTCTTTTCCAACTTCCGCCTGGCAGCCGCAATCTCATCCCCTACAGAATAATCCGTCTCCTGCAAATATGCGAATCTGTTTCTTTCCGCTTCATCATCTGCTTTTGTCTTGTAAAACGATACCAAAAGCAAACTGCAGCCTTGTACCGCAAGCACCGTAGCCAAAAGTACAGCCGTCCATTTTTTCTTTCTTCTTCGCATTTCTACCACCCTCCAACATCCCAGTCTCACAGAAAAATCAGATATCGGACAAAAAGGAGCCTTACACATTAAGTATAAGACCCCTCTTACTTCTAAGCTGCTATCGAGAATCGGACATATAAAAATAGAAGTCAAAACCATTGTAAACATGCGGTATTTATAATTCACTGACAAAATTTGTTTCAATCTTTATTCACGATTACATAGCGCAGACATCATAAAAACAGAACTTTTATAAACAAAAATTTCTTCCAACACCATAATAATCCTAAATATTATAACACAAACTTCGATTTCATATACGCCAAATTAGCACAAAGAACACCACGTTTTACTCGCCACAATCCCATCAACCGCAAGATTACTTTCAGCCTGAAAGGATTTGACAGCTTCTAAAGTTTTTGCACCGAATATCCCGTCAATGACACCTACCCCATATCCTTTTGCCGTAAGTCTCTGTTGCAAATATGTGACGTCGGCGCCCCGGCTGCCAAATTTGAGCGTCTGGTGTTTTCCGGTCACCACGCTGTCATACTGTGTCAAATGATGCGTATTAATAATGTTCATTATGGTACTGACGTATGTTGGGCTTGTTGCATAACCCCCATTTTTGATTGCTGTAATGCAAATCAAAGGCTCCGTTTGATTTATGCACCCTTTATACCGGGAACACGAAGCAAGCATGTCATAGTAATCTTCCACCGCTTCATCAATGGTGCCGTATGCCCTGAACATGTCTATGATATTAACGTAGGTTTTCCCGTCATAGCATTCTTTTGTTTTGGTGGAATATGCTTTATCCTTCCAGGCCGTACCGAAATGTGTTTTGCTTTTTCCAACCTTGATACCAAACACGGCGTTTGCGTTTACCATCTTGGGGCTTGTCCCGTATGCACTTTCACAACAAGCCTGTGCAATACAGACCGAGGGGAGGGAAGATTTTGTTCTTCCCAATGCTTTTTCCTGCGCAATCGGCGCAATCATATTTATAAAATTTTTTACTTGTTCTTTTGTCGCCATACTCTCCTCCTACTTATGAAGCATTTCGTCCACTGCAATGGATGTCTGTGGTGATTTTTGTTATTGTTCTGGCCCTTTTCAATCCTAATCTACTGCACATCCGCAACCGGCACCTGGGTAACTAGAGGTTGCTTTATTTCAAAAACAGACATCGCATAACTGGTTATCCTTACTTTTGTAAACCCGTCTTTCTGAATCCTTAATGCAATAGGATAATCTTTCTTAGGTGTGTATAAGAACGGATATACTAAGCTTGAAAAGATATTAGCTTCCGCATAGAAAGGACATAATTTATCATAGAACATTTCACCATTGGTGATATCGATATCATCCTTGCCCACTACGGAAAATCCAAGGTCGGAAGTATAACTGCTATTACCAGATGCCAAATCCCGGAGCATAATATTTGAATAAATACAATATATATGGCCGGATTTAAGTACAACATACCCATCCTGGTCAATCTCCATATCATTTTTAATCAACCTAGATGGCTTAGTCGTTTCGTTGTCCGGGTCTAAATTTAAAACGTCTTCAAATGTTAATATTGCACCCGGAAATTTATCAGCAGGATTAAATACATTAACACATAAAAATTCAGTCGGCTGGTTCAATATTTGCTGATAATCTGAGCGAATCTCATCTTTCATATCTTCCGTGTGTTTATTAATCATCTCAACCACGTCCGCTTCAGAAACCAACCCCTTCAAATACTCTTTTTCTGTCAACCCCTCGATAATATTATCGATATCCACGGAAGCGTCTCCACCGGATATCTGGACATTTTTTATTTTTCGGTTCAATATCGCATATACATCATCTGCTCTCATATCTGGTCCCTCCTACAATTTGTACCATGTATCAGTCTGCTTGTGATACTTGTAATAATCACCCGTATCAAGGCAAAGGGCCGAACTGCCTGTCCTAACATAATGCGGCAGCTTATCAACATCCTTTGACAATCCCTCATAACTTCGAAGGCTCCCCTTAGATTCCACGGCTGTAAAACTTCCCATGTCCCATATTTCTTCACCGGGCTCATACTTTTGTCCATCAATAAAACATTCATTACTTACTATCATTCTTCACTCCATTTCTGCGCTGTTCTTTTGCGCGTATCGAGTTTGTGACAAGCAACGCTCAGACACCAATCTCGCGATTGAAAATTTTAATTTTCAATCTTTAGCCTCCTACCGTACCAAAAACCCTTTCATTATTCCTGTCTTGCATAACCCGTTTATACGATAGCCTAATTCATCAACCAGTGACCTAATCTTTGACGCCTTCATAATCTTCATGTCCCTGGCTGTATATGAACGGCCGTTAAGGCTATGGATTCTCATTCCCCGACTTTTTACTATTTTTGTTTCCGTCGTGATTTTCATCCATCCATGCAAGAAGCTTGTCCATTCCTTCCCTTATGTACCGGTAATCCAATCACTGCACTTATCCCGTCTAAACAATATTCTCCACCAGCTTCTGTGAACTCACGTAATGTAAGACTATCTCTAAATTCCCAATCCTCAATATAACGACTTTCATCTAAAGGTTCGTCTGCCGTATTATTATTTGGTGGAATATACTCTTCCCGAAGATACTTCTTACATATTACAGTTTTTAACCCTGCATAGATAAATGATGAATGATACCCCCTCGCCAAAGCCTCATCATACAATACCGATATTTCTCTTTTGGTTATAGGCGCTCTGCCTGCATATTTAAGCATTATCCGACCTATGATTTCATGCTTTTGCACTATTTTCACCACCATCCGTATTAAACAAGCCCATCTGCTTAGTTTGCCCAATAAATGAGCAATTTTCTTTTATTTTTCCAATCAAAAAATGCAGATTGAGTTTTGAGACAACATACTTCTCATACATATTTTTCTCCTTTCCGAATTTTAAATTGACACAACTTCGGAAATCCTTTACAATAAAAGCAAAACCAGTCATATGCTAAGTTGTTCAGATTTAGGATTTCCGAATTTTATATTGATTATACTTGTGTTTTCCTTATTTGTCAAGCGTAGATTTATGATTTCCGAAAAACGAGGTGAAGGTATGTATGAACTATATTGCAAATTTAGAGATAAAAAGGGTGTAAAAGACTCTGATGTATCGAAAGCAACCGGAATACCACAGTCGACATTTTCTGACTGGAAAAGTGGAAGAAGCAAACCGAATACAGAAAAATTAATAAAAATTGCAGATTATCTCGATACATTGATAGAATATTTAGACGAATGGAAAAGCGATATTGTAACTTGCACGGATTGTGGATTAACATATGATTCTACAAACAAAAAAGACGTTAAAATGCACGAAGAATGCCATGAGAAGTGGAAACAAGGCTCATTAATATTTGGAGAACTGTTGTGTAATCATTCTATTAACGAAAAAATGAAAGCAAAAAACAGAAGTATCAGCCAAAATATCAATCTGCCCATTAAAGAAAAATATTGCGCCGCCATTATGGTTCTTAGGTGTTTGTTTTCCCAAAGTGTAGAGTACAGTGATTTTAATCCAAAACACGTTACATTTGAAAAATATGTTGCAATGATGTTAAATAATGAAAAATATAAAAAACATCTTGACGACGAACTTTGTCAAAAACTAATTGCTGATTATGGAACAATGGATGGAATAAAAGATGGACAATCTATTTACAATGTACCAGTATCTCTGACGGACGCTTCAAATGAGAATGCTATAATCCATAATCGGCAAGAAAAAATTATCCTGTATTATGACCAGCTCAACGACATCGGAAGGCATGAAGCTACAAAGAGGGTAATGGAGTTGACGGAGATTCCCAGGTATACTAAGAAAGATGCGCCTGACTATCTTACACCAAAAGCCGCACGCAACGACTATGAAAACGAAATAGGAGAATTAGAAAAAATACAGGAAGACCTTTCTAACCTTAAAAGACCGGATTAATGGACATCAAACCTTTATAATATACTTTGAGGTGGTTAAATTGAAATACGAAGATTTATTGGAAGAATGCACATCAAATGACGTTTTTGTTATTGAGAATGCGAAATTTCGTTCAAAATCGGACGGACTTATTAATGGAAATGTAATCGGGATTAACAAAAAGATATGCACAAGCAAAAAAAGGGCATGTGTACTGGCTGAAGAATTAGGACACTACCACACAACCGTCGGAAATATAACTATGAACGCCACAACCTCAGACAAAAAACAAGAACTGAGAGCAAGGGCTTGGGCTTATAATAAAATGATAGGCCTGAATGGAATTGTGAACTCATATAAGCACGGATGCTATTCCTTAAATGATACTGCTGAGTATTTAGAAGTGACAGAAAATTTTCTGCTTGAAGCATTGCAGTATTATAAGAGTAAATATGGCATAAGCGCCACTATTGATAATTATGTTATCTATTTCGAACCGTATTTAGGTGTGCTCGAGTTAGTATAAATCTAAAGAAAGTTAGTAGCAGAATGGGTAATCATGCAGGGGCAAACTCCCGTCACGATAAAATACCGTTACAAGCAAGAATCCTATTGGAATCACAAAACAAATTTGACACAAATTGTTTACCAAATCCATGCCGTTGCCGTTGAATAAATTTACCAAATGCCCTATGCCAAAGGTTACACTTGAGACAATGATTGCAGATTTTATATTATCTTTGGCTATCACTTTAAACAGGAAACCTTTGAAATAAGGCTACCGCAATCCCACCGTCTAAAGCCATTGGGATTGCGGTAGCCTTATTTCAATAGACTTTACACCGTGGACTGTGTGATATTTGATTGTTACTTACTCTTTGATTTTGTCAATTTCTGTAAGATTGATGCCGAAAGAAGTTAAAATAACTTTCAATTCAATGTATCTATCTTTCATGAGTTTATAACCGTTTGAGTCTTTTTCAGATGCAAGCATATAACTTTGAAGTCTTGAAAATTCTTCGATAACTACTTTTATCATTTCTTTTTCAGTCATATATAATCACCTGCTTTCATATTATGGCTCTATTGACTGCTACAATGTAAGTATACCACAACCGAGGTATAAAGTCTATTGATTTGGCAAGGCTTTCTTTTGCTCAAAATCATCAAAGTATCAAATCCTACTTATATCAATTCAGTATTAAAACTTATTGGCATATACCTCTTTTCAATATAAAACAATAGTAGGAATACTGACTTTAGACAGTCTGGGGATAGTTCCTCTGTTGCCCTTTTCGGAAACGGAAAGGGGCTATGGACACGTTAGAAGTTTTGGCATTGCTCTTAGTGGTATTTGCCGCTTTAGCTTACACAGATAATCACAACAACCGTAAGTAGACAGAAAAATGGCTATCCTCTTTTGGTTTTCAAATGGCAGTTTAGAGAATAGGGATGTTTCGGCATCCCTGTTCTTCCTAATCCAATCTTTATGATAGTTTTGACTGTCTGTAAGATAATCTTAGCAGTCTGAAATTCTTTATCCTTAAAGTTGAAATTCGGTCTTTGCAACACTTTATGCTCTCGTAGCAAATAACTCTCAACATCCGATACCATACTGATTCTGTGCATATGCTCTGTCTTACGGGTTTCATCCTTTCTGTTTTATGATATTGAAATCACTATGAAATCCGTGTTCTCAGTTACGTAGAATTATGAATATAATAATGTTACATGTCATACCTAAAATGCCTCTATGACGCTCTGTGGGGCTCATACATGCGTTTTAGAATTGGTCATGGAGTATTAGCATCGTTAAACCACATAAATAGCCTCTATCAATCACGTAAATTTGACTGATAAAGGGCTTGATTAAATGTCCTAACAACATATTTTATTGTCACGATGTACAGAATTTTCCTTTCCTGTGAATCTTTTGAATCGAACATATGTTAGATTGCTTTTTTGATTACCTTTTACTTTTAGACAACAAAAAAACCCTGAATAATCAAGGTTTTCTCAGAGCTGCTGACGGGAATCGGACCCGTGACCTCCGCACTACCAATGCGACGCTCTACCGACTGAGCCACAGCAGCATATATGCGATATATTATCTATATTCACCGTCTTGCAGTATAACACAGATAAATACCCTTTGTCAAGCTGTTATCACTTTTTTCAATTTTGTTTTAATTCTCTGTAAGGCATTGTCCGTGGATTTCTCATCCCGCCCCAGAACCTTGGCAATCTGCTGATACCCCATCCCAATCACGTACAAGTCAAGCACCTGCTTTTCAAAACTGCTCAACTCTCTGTCAATTGTCTGCTCCAACTGTACCACATTCTCTTTGTCTATCACCATATCCTCAGGGCTTTGTCCTGCGCGGGCGGCAAGGACATTGACCAATTCTTCCTCTTCCCCGTCATGGTCCTTGCCCGCGCTGCCATAAAGCGACACATAAGTATTTAACGGAATATGTTTCTGCCTCCTGGACGCCTGCACCGCCGTATACATCTGCCTGGACACACACAAATCAGCAAAAGTCAAAAAACTTGCATCTCTGCCGCTATCATAATCCCGCAGCGCCTTGAACAATCCAATCATCCCTTCCTGGATTAAGTCGTCATTGTCCGCACCGAGCAGGTACATGGACTTGGCCTTACTTCTTACCAGATTCTTATACTTATTCATAAGATATTCCGTGATGCTGCCCTCGCCGTCCCGCAGGCGGATAATTAATTCCTCATCACTGTACTGTCCATAGTCTCTGTCCATATATGTGGTCTTCCGCTTTCTACTGTTCACCTGACACTGACATATCCAGCCAACCAGATTACCCTCAGTGAACAAATAAACTTATGATACGTTATCTCCGGATTCTTCCTCCGTGCCGTTCTCAGATACGCTCTCTTCATCCATATCATTCCCGGATACGGTATCCGCTTCTTTCTTTTCCTCGTAATGCTGTATCAACTGCGATGCAAAATGCTCCGCAATAATCTGATATCCTTCATGATTACCGTGCACACCGTCCGGTATATACTCTGCCACCACGTTGGCGTCATGGGAATCCAGAATGTTTGAATTATATAAGTCAATTACCTGGAAGCCGTATTCCCCTGCCAACGACAGGATAACATCCACAAACTTCTGCTGTGGCAGAAGATAATCCCGCTCTTTCATCAGATAATCCTGCAATATATTAGGTAAGGGCGTGGCAAAGAAAATCTCCGCATCAGGATAATTTTCCTTAAGCCCCCGCATCAATTCGTCCAAATCGCCGCAGAACGTCCTGTACGCCCGCTCCTCTAAACTGCCAAATTCCTTATTGGAAACGCAGAACCCGTCGTTGGTGCCGCCCATAACGATAATCGCATCCACATCCTCCGGAATTTCCTGATAACGCTCCACGTAAGCGTCCGCCCAATATCTGCCGATGGACGAGCCGCCGATGCCCAGGTTATAGACTTCCTCAGCGCCAAGCAGTTCTTTCAACCTAGCCGGATAGGAATACTGCTGGTAATTGTCTTCCTTGTCCAGATTAGCCGCTGCCGTAATGCTGTCGCCCAGACAGGCAATCTTCATCCCCGTAAAGTCCTGCTTATTCTCCGCAATCCGCTCCCTGTCCGCCTGGTTTACCTCCAACGTCTCCTGCAAGGAAGTGCGAAGAAGCCTGCGCGCCGCCAGGGACATATTATCCGGCTGTTCATAAATGCCGCGCCACGCATCGAAAATGCTGTTATCCGTCATAGTCCCGTCATAGTAATTGATTTCCCCACGATTGCCGGATACGCTTCCTATCGCATTGCCGGACACCGTATTACCTGAGACAGTCCCATTGCCGGATACCGTGGCATTACCGGACACCGTACCATTCCCCGATACTGTCCCGTCAGGCCATAAAATGTTCCCGGATACCGTACCATCGCCAAAAACTGTCCCATTACCGGACACTGTACCGTCACCAATAATAGATTCCGCGGCCTCTTCCGACTCGTCTATCAGCTCCGCCAGTTCCTCGCTCTGTATTTGTGCGATAAATCTCGCCAGGGCTTCCTTGTCCTCGGCCAACTCCTGAATCTCCGCTTCCATCTCCAGTACACGGTTCTGCGCCTCCTCATTCCGGGCAAAAAGCTGAGCCAGCTCAATCTCCTCCTGCTCTTTGGCAATACGCCTGTCCGTATCATAGATGTCATACGCCTTAAGCCCTGCCGCCGCTGCCAGAACTGCAGTCAGTATAAAAATGATTACCACCAAAATCTCATTTAACTTTTTCATCTGTTCCGCCTGCTACTGCATCCTCTGCCTGACAATCTCATACGCCAACACCCCTGCCGCCACCGATGCGTTGAGGGAATCAATATCACCCTTCATCGGTATCGCTGCCGTAAAATCACACTTTTCTTTCACTAACCGACCCACGCCGGAACCTTCGCTGCCGATTACCATGCCGATGGGACCTTTCAAATCCAGGCTGTACATCGGTGTTCCGTCCATATCCGCACAGACAAACCACATGCCTTCTTTTTTCAGTTCTTCAATGGTCTGTCCCAGATTCGTCACCTTCGCCACCGGCGTGTAATTGATTGCCCCCGCAGAGGCCTTCGCCACAGTGGCCGTCAGGCCCACCGCGCGGTTTTTGGGAATAATGACGCCATGCGCCCCCGCCAGGTTGGCAGTCCGTATAATCGCGCCCAGATTATGTGGGTCCTCGATATTGTCAAGCAGGAAGATAAAAGGCGCTTCCTCCCGCTCCCTCGCTTTTTCCAGAATATCCTCCACCTCTGCATAGGCATAAGCCGCCACATAGGCGATAACTCCCTGGTGCTTGCCCGTCTCCGAAATCTGGTCCAAACGCTCTTTGTCCACATACTTGACCATACAGCTACGTTTCGACGCCTCTCTCTTGATGCTCATAACAGGCCCGTCTTTACAGCCATCCAGTATGAACAACTTGTCCACTGGCCTGCCTGCGCGCAGCGCCTCCAACACGGCGTTGCGTCCCTCTATCGTAAATTCATTGTATCCCATATGTGATACCGTATCCCTTTCTGTCTGTATAGGACCACACTTGTCTTGCATCCCGGGTAATCCCTTCACCGGATATACCCTCTTGCATAGCCCTGTATAGCATGCAATACTGCCTATGTAGCACAAGCAGGCTTTATCCTAATCCATCCCAAGCATATGAATACAGTGCTATATCTCCATGCCGACTCTGCTTATGCCTTCCTTAATCAAATACAACATCCGCTCCTGTTGTCCCTGTAAATAAAGATAACCACAAAGCGCTTCCAATCCGGTTGCCTTGCGGTACTCTATAATGGAAGCGTTTTTGGCTCCGGTATAGGACTTGGCGTTGCGCCCACGGTGGTAAACTGCCGCCTCTTCCTCCGTCATCTCATCCTCAAGGGCGTCTATCATTCTTGCCTGCACACGTGCATTCACGTAAGAAACGGTCTTCTTGTGCAGGTTGTTGGCGGAACGGTTCCCCCGCTCCACCACCACCGTGCGTATGACCAAATCATAAATAGAATCCCCGATATAAGCAAGCGTCAGCGGTGAATAGCTCCTGATATCCACGCCGCCGCAGGAAAAGGTCTCCCTGACCGCCTCCAGAATTGTTACGCTCTCTTCCATTTGACACCTTCTCTTGTATCTTCCAGAATAATGCCCTGTGCCGCCAACATATCCCTTATCTCATCCGCCCTGGCAAAATTCTTCGCCTTTCTGGCCTCCTGCCTTTCCTGAATCAAACCTTCGACCTCCGTATCCAGGATTTCCTTCTTCCTGTCAACAATCAGCCCGCAGATATCCGACAGCAGCAGAATTTCGTCTTTCATCGCCTCCACGAAAGCGCCGGAAGACTCACCGGACACATGGGTGTTGACGAATTTCACCAGCTCGAAAATAGCGGAGATAGCGTCCGCCGTGTTGAAATCATCGTCCATGGCCGCATCGAATTTTTCAATATATCCCTTCGCCGTCTCCACAAGCTTTCGTTCTTCTTCCGTCATAGCCCCTTTTGCCCCATGTTCCAGAAGGAAGTTCAGGTTATCCACCCCGGTGACAATACGCTCTAAGCCATTTTTTGCCGCCTCCATCAAGTCCGCGCTGAAGTTCAACGGGCTTCTGTAATGAGCCGACAGCATAAAGAAGCGCAGCACCTGCAAATCATATTTCTCGCTGATGTCCCTGACCGTAAAGAAATTGCCTGCCGACTTGGACATCTTCTTATTATCAATATTCAAAAAACCGTTATGCAGCCAGTACTTTGCAAATTCTTTCCCGTTGGCCGCCTCCGACTGTGCAATTTCGTTTTCATGGTGAGGGAAAATCAAGTCCTCGCCGCCTGCATGGATATCAATCTCATCTCCCAAATATTTTTTGCTCATGACAGAGCACTCGATATGCCACCCCGGACGCCCCTCGCACCAGGGAGACTCCCAATAAGGCTCCCCTTCCTTCTTGGGCTTCCACAACACGAAGTCAAGCGCATCCTGCTTCTGTTCCTGGCCGGATACAAGCAGCGCCCGCTCCCCGCTCCTTAAGTCATCCAGGTTCTTATGGGAAAGCTTACCGTATTCTTTAAAACTCCTCGTCTTATAATATACCGTCCCGTCCTGAGCCACATAGGCATGGCCCTTGTCAATCAATGTCTGTATCATCTCAATCATGCCGCCAATTTCATTGGTGGCCTTAGGATGTGTGGTGGCTGATTTCACGTTGAGCGCCTCCATGTCTTTCTTACACTCCATAATGTAACGCTCGGAAATCACGGAAGCCTCCACGCCCTCTTCATTCGCCTTCTTAATAATCTTGTCGTCCACATCCGTAAAATTGGACACATAATTGACCTCATAACCCTTATGCTCCATATAGCGTCTCGCCGTGTCAAACACAATCATGGGCCTTGCATTACCGATATGAATTAAATTATATACGGTAGGCCCGCACACGTACATGCTGACCTTACCCTCCTGCAACGGTACAAACTCTTCTTTTTTTCTCGACAGTGTGTTAAAAACCTTCATCATTTTACCTCATTTCTGCGCTGCTTTGCCGCGCAAATCCTTGCATACTCTATGCCATATTATTTTTTGTCCGCCTTAAGCCTCTTTATCTCCCGCTCCAAGTCAATCAGACGGTTCGTCAGTTCCGAATTGGCACGCTGCAACCCGGCAATATCCTCCTTGACAGGGTCAGGCAGGTTAATCTGGTCAAGCTCTTCCTGGGGCAGTGTCTTGTTGTTGCGCTTCACTACCCGTCCGGGCACGCCGACTACGGTGGAATTGGGCGGTACTTCTTCCAGCACCACGCTGCCCGCACCAATCTTGCTGTTATCTCCGATTTTGAAAGAGCCTAACACCTTCGCCCCGGTGCTAATCATGACGTTGTTCCCTACCGTGGGATGTCTTTTGCCCTGCTCCTTGCCTGTTCCGCCAAGGGTCACTCCCTGATAAAGCGTCACGTTGTCTCCAATCACTGCAGTCTCACCGATAATCACACCGTTGCCATGGTCAATGAAAAACCCTTTCCCAATCTTGGCGCCGGGATGGATTTCGATTCCTGTCCTGCGGACCGCTTTCTGTGAAATCCACCTGGCCAGGAAATAGTGTCTGCGAAGGTACATCTTATGCGCCATGCGGTAATAGACCATCACCTTGAAACTAGGGTACAGGAATACCTCCATGTTGGAATGAATCGCCGGGTCCCGCTCTCTAATAATCCGAATCTCTTCTTTGATATTTTGTATCAAACCCATATTTGCTTCTTTCTTCTAGTCACCACAGATATGACAGCAACTTTCGATACCCTGACCCTATAAAGTAAAATACCGCGGTTTTCTCTCCCGTCCTTGCCGGAACTAAAATTCCACTGGCAATAGAGACGAAATAATCCGCGGTTCCACTCTACTTAAAGAATACATATTTCCATGCATTCTCTCACTCTCAACCGTTAACGGGGCTAGCCGGGCATAAGCCGGACTCCGGGGCGCACTTCCCAATCCATCTGCCAAAACCGCTTACAGCCGGCGGCGGTTCCTCTCTGGGGCTTTCGTAAAAGGTACTCTTCCCTTTCATCGTCCATTATCATATCCGTTGTTTTCGACCTAATACATTTCTGCTAATAGGATATGCAAAAAAACCTGTTTTGTCAACCTGAATTTATTGTTTTCACCCCAGTGCCTAAACTATCTCTCACCGCTTCGGGCATCCGCCGCATCCGTCACATTTTCTTGCTCCCACATCCTGGCTGTACAGCTCCCTTGGACTTGCAAGCATACAGATGGCCTGGGCGGAAATGCCCTCCCCTGTTCCTGTGAAGCCAAGCCCTTCCTCGGTGGTCGCCTTCACATTGACCTGCCCTGCATCGATGCCCAGCGCACAGGCGATATTTTCCTGCATCAAATCAATGTGGGGACGCATCTTAGGCGCCTGGGCAATGATTGTTGCGTCAATATTTTCAATCAGGAAACGATGCTCCTCCAAAAGCGCTCCCACATGCTCCAGGAGCTTGACAGAAGATATTCCCTTGTAGGCAGGCTCGGTGTCCGGGAAATGCTTACCGATATCTCCAAGAGCCGCCGCCCCCAGGAGGGCATCCATAATGGCATGCAGAAGCACGTCCGCATCCGAATGGCCCAAAAGCCCCTTTTCGTAAGGTATCTCCACGCCGCCCATAATAAGTTTCCGCCCCTCCACCAGACGGTGCACATCATAACCCATACCGATTCTCATAATTTCCTCCATATATTTACCCATCTATCCGCCGCATCACCGCGTCCAACAGCCTGTCGGCCACGTCTTCCTTACGCATCAGGGGAAGCTCTTCCATGCCGTCTCTTGTCAGAAAGGTCACAACATTGGTGTCCGTGCCAAAGCCCGCACCCACCTGCTTCAGATTATTGGCAACAATCATGTCAATATTCTTCTTCTCCAGTTTTACACGGGAATTTTCCACCATATGTTCCGTCTCCATGGAAAAACCGCACAAAAACTGTCCTTTTTGGCGATGCGCTCCCAGGTATGCGAGGATATCCTCCGTCCTCTCCAACGGGACGGACATTTCCCCGTCCTTCTTCTTTACTTTTTCATCCGATACCACGCTTGGACGGTAATCGGCAACCGCCGCCGCCTTGACAATAATGTCCTGCTCCTGGGCCGACTCTTTCACGGCTTTCGCCATGTCCGCAGCCGACACCACAGGGACAAACCGCACCCCCATAGGCGGCTGTATACTTACTTTTCCGGACACAAGCGTCACTTCCGCACCGCGCATCATCGCCTGTCTGGCAATCGCATAGCCCATCTTGCCCGTAGAATGGTTGCTGATATAGCGCACCGGGTCGATTTTCTCCTGAGTAGGCCCTGCCGTGACAAGTATTTTCTTCCCCGCCATATCCTTTTTGGTCAACGCTTTTACGATATACTCATACAGCGTCTCCGGCTCTGGCATCTTCCCTTCGCCCGTATCGCCGCAGGCCAGATAACCATTAGCGGGCGTGACCACCTCTGCCCCATAACGCTCCAATATCTTCATGTTGTCCTGTACCACCGGATTCCTATACATCCTGGTATTCATCGCCGGGGCGAAAATCTTCGGGCAGGTACATGCCAAAAGCGTGGTGGTCAGCATATCGTCCGCAATGCCGTGCGCTGCCTTGGCAATCACGTCCGCCGACGCCGGCGCCACCAGACATACATCTGTTTGCTTCGCTAAAGAGACATGCTCCACCTGGAATTGGAAATTCCGGTCGAAGGTATCTACCAGACATTTGTTGCCCGTCAACGATTCAAAGGTAATCGGATTGACAAAATTCGTGGCGTTGGGCGTCATAATGACCGTCACATCCGCCTTTCCCTTGGCAAGCATACTGGCAAGAGAGGCAATCTTATACGCTGCAATGCTCCCCGTCACCCCCAAAACAATATGTTTTCCCACTATTGTCATACAAACCAGTCCTCTTTTCTATGTTATACAATATGAATTAATTCAATATTACATGTAATTTTTCTTCATTCTTCTTGTTATTACAGTATCTATGGGACAAACTGTACCATAGAGTTATAGTTCTGCTTTTTACAAACCCGCGGGGCATCTTCCTAAGTCCCAATCTCCTGCGGTTATTTACCAGACAGCAGGCTTAAGGCATGAGCCCCTAAGCCTGCTGTCGTATTTCCTTTGGAGAAAACTACTCCACATTCTTCCTATAGATAATCCCCAACCCCTTTAGGGTCAATTCATTGTCACAGATTATCTCCCGCTTACAGTAAGGCACGATACTCCCTGAAAGCCCGCCTGTGGCAACCACCGGCGCCTCATAGCCAAGTTCGTCGTAGATTCTCTCAATCATGCCGTCCAAACACGCCGCCTGTCCCATCACGATTCCGCTCTTCATACAGTCGATGGTGTTCTTGCCGATGACCTTCTTAGGCGCTTCCAGACTGATACGCGGAAGCTGCGAAGTCCTGTTTACGAGGGAATCCAGAGACACTTTCACACCCGGCAGTATCATGCCGCCGATATAATTTCTTTTCTCGTCCACCACACTGATAGTGGTCGCCGTGCCCATGTCAATCATGATGATAGGCGCCCCGTAATAATGCAGCCCCGCCACCGCATTGACAACCAGGTCAGAGCCAAGCTGTCCCGGATTATCCATCAGAATATTCAGCCCGGTCTTCACCCCCGGCCCTACAAGCAACGGTACTTTATGAAACAATTTCTCTAACGCTGCTTTCACGATATTGTTGAGGGGAGGCACCACCGAAGAGATAATGCTGCCTGTGATATCCTCCACGCCGATATGGTATAGTTCAAGCAGCGTGCGAAACTCCACCACATACTCAAGTTCCGTACCGGACTGGTTGGTGGACACGCGCTCCACAAAACAGATTTCCTCTCCCTTCATACAGCCTATCACAATATTTGTATTTCCGATATCAACAGCTAAAATCATATTTACCCCTATTTCTGCGCTGCTTTTGTCTCAACTATTTTTGAGACAGCGCATGAACCGAGTTTGTGGCAAGCAGCGCGCAGACACAAATCTCGCGATTGAAAATTTTAATTTTCAATCTTTTCCTTTCCCGTATCTGTCTCTCACAAATCTATCCTGTTTCCATTCTGTCTTCTATTCTTGCCGAACCTGCAAGCGTGGATTCTCCACGCCGGCAGACATTCGGCAAATGCCCGTGTAACGGCGCCTGGCTCATTACTCGCGGGAATAAACCGGTTTTACTCTTGTCAGTGCAATTCCAACCCCGGCAACGATGATGGCTGCCACCACGGCCTCCACCACACCGTTAAAAGTTACGACGCCCATAATCACGTCCAAAACGGCCTCACCGGCCACTCCTACGGCCTGGGCGTAAGCTTCTTTATATAAAATAAATATACCGCTCATCACAAACAGCGTATTCGTATAGGCTCCTGCAAGCCCCGCATAGGCAAGGGCAATATTGGCAGAACCTTTCTTCCTTCCGCTGACCGTAAGGACCGCCATCAGCACACCGCCTGCTGCCAGCCCTATAACCGTGCACACCGTCGCGCTTAAAACATCCGGCAGAAGTCTTATCAGAAAGGCCCGCAGAGACACAAACAAAATAAACGAAGCCGCCCCGTCTGCGATAATCCTTCCTGACTGCCCTTCGCCTCTTAGTGCTTTGCGGATGAGCAGATATACAAAATAAGGTACAATCCCAACCAAAATCCTTGGTACGAAACAAATATAAATACTCTTAAAGATGCCCGGTACGCCGTCCACATTGTAGGCAAGCACCGGAGAAAATACGAAAGCCGACGCCGTGGCCGCCTTAAACGTATTGTTGATAAAACTGGTCAGCCCGAATACAAATCCCAAAAATGCACCTTTCTTCGGTCCAAGAAATAGCGCTCCTAAGATAACCGGGATGTGGATAATCGTCGCATTGATTACTACAAGCGGGATATACCCAAGCGGGGTGAATGCCATAATCACGATTATGGCGGTGAATAGTGCCGTAAGCACCATTGCGTAAGTCTTTTCATTTTTCATGGTACAAATCCTCCTGTTATTATTCTCGTGTACAATGTTCCAGTCCGGATTCCTGCCGGTACCAACCGTCTGCCGCTTTCCTTGACGGATGGTCAGTGCCTTAAGCCGGGACGGACTGTCCTTGTGAGATACAATACGGTGTCATCATACCACATTGATATTTTTTTGACAATATTTTTTATTGATGTTTGTCACTGAAGCTTAACAGAAAATATTGCACAAAAACAGGCGAGATTGCCGCATTTCATTCGGTAATTATTTTTGAAAAAATGCACAAAAACGCTTGACAAAAAAGATTGTTCAAGTTAGCAAACTGCCCTTGAAAAACCTTATCAACAGTGCTACAATCGTGGAAATTGCACATATGGTGCAGTTTAGAAAGGTATATCCATGGAAACGAAAGAAATCACTAAGACAACAGAAAATAAGATTACGGAAGGAGTCATCTGGCAGCAGCTTCTTCTGTTTTTCTTCCCTATTTTATTCGGGACATTTTTTCAGCAGCTCTACAATGCGGCGGACGCCGTCATCGTAGGGCGTTTTGTGGGAAAAGAAGCGCTCTCGGCGGTGGGCGGCGGAACAGGCACCGTCATCAACCTGTTAGTAGGGTTCTTCGTGGGTCTTGCCAGCGGCGCCACCGTTGTCATCTCACAATATTATGGCGCTAAAAAATCAGAATTGGTAAACTATGCGGTACATACGGCCATGGCCTTCGGTATTGTAGGCGGATTCGTGATGATGCTCGGCGGCATCCTGACCGCTCCTGCCATCCTGACCGCCATGGATACCCCGCAGGATGTGCTCGGCCCGTCCATCCTCTATATCCGTATTTATTTCGTGGGAACAATCGGAAACCTCATCTACAACATCGGTTCCGGCATCCTGCGCGCGGTAGGGGATTCAAGGCGGCCCCTTTACTTCCTCATTGCAAGCTGCTTCGTCAATATTATACTTGACCTTGTTTTAATCGTGGCCTTTGATATGGGTGTGGCCGGCGCTGCCATCGCCACTATCTGCTCCCAGGCTTTCAGCGCGATATTGGTGATTCTGGTGCTTGTCAGAGTGGACGACATGCATCATCTGGAACTGCGCCAAATCCGCTTTGACCATAAGATGTTAAAACGGATTATCCGCATCGGGTTCCCCGCAGGCTTACAGTCTGTCATGTACAGCTTTTCCAACATCATCATCCAGACCGCCATCAATAGCCTGGGCACAGACACAGTGGCAGCCTGGACCGTATACGGGAAACTGGATGCATTGTTCTGGATGACTATCAGTTCCTTCGGCATTGCCATCACAACTTTCGTAGGCCAGAACTATGGCGCCGGAAAGAGCGAGCGGGTGCGCAAGGGAATCCGTAGCTGTCTGGCCATGAGCTTCGCCGCGGCAATATTTATCAGCATTGTGCTGCGTATCTGCGGACACGCCATCTATGCTTTCTTCACCTCGGACCCGGAAGTCATGCGCATCGGCATACAGATTACATGGTTCCTTGTGCCCACCTTCGCCACCTATGTGTGCGTGGAGATACTGTCCGGTGCCCTGCGCGGCGTGGGAGATTGTTGGATTCCCACCCTAATCTGCCTAAGCGGCATATGCCTTATCCGTATCTTGTGGATTATGCTTGCCGTGCCCAGAAAGCCGGATATCTACACCATTATTTTCAGTTATCCCCTTACCTGGTGTACCACCAGTATCCTCTTTATCGTGTACTACTGTTTCTTTAGCAAAATCAGGATTGCAAACCGGCATCAGAAACAGTTGTCTTATCACTAAAAGTACCCTTTGTTCACTGAGGGTAACATGACTTTTGAAATAGCCATCTGCACAAATCACTTATGCATCCTGATATATACTGCCGACCAGACTTCCACTTCCGGCACAGAAAACTTCACAAACCGTCCTTTTTCATTCACGGTATACACATAATCCAGTTCCCGGCTTGCACAGTCTGGCAGGTCGGGACTGGTGAAGTATATCCCTTCCACCTCTTTCTCCACCACCGCCATACAAGTAACATTTTTCTGCACAGGCGGCTTCTTTTTACCTTTATTCCAGTAATCCTCACTACAGCCGCACAGATTAATGAAAGAAAAAAGCTTTATTTCTTCACTTTCACGCACCGTAACCCACAGTTTCCCATACTCTCCATAGGCACTCCAATCCGTCCCTGCCCACTGGTACTCATAGTTATCCCATCCCATATGGGTCATTGACACATCTGTCAGTTCCGGATTGTAAAACAGATTCAAATACCGAACCATAAAATCGTAATATCTACGCATTATCCCGGCACACGCTTCGGACATCACACTGTAATCCCCATAGTATCCCTGGGTCAGCACAGCCTTGTTTTCCCCAAGTAACAAATGATACGCCCCATTGGACACAATCGTTGCCGTCAACAATCTGGCTGCATAGGTGGCCGAGGCTTCATCCTCCTTGCGGAAAGGTTCCAGATAAGCCGCCAGAATCACCGGTTTTTTGTCCTCCACCAAACGCCGGGCTTCCAGAATCAACTGTTTTATGTGGAAATATCTTTCATAGGGCGGCCACACCTCAATATAGACCGCGTCCACGCCGTGTCTAGCGGTGTCTGCCACAGGCCAGTTTCCCACATTGTTAAAGATAAGGTAAGGTTCCTCTCCCGTCTTGCCCAATTCCTGCCGTGTCTCGTCAATCAGGCTCCCGAACTGTTCCTGTAGCGCCACACGCCTAAACCTGCCTTCCAGGCGGGAATGAGCAGTTTTCGGGAACCCATAGGTATCCATATGAATCCCGGAAAACCCTACTTTCTCCATGGCCTCCCGATACTGCCCTATTAAATGTTCCCTCCAGGGGGAGTCTTCCTGTATATTCATAATGTAGAAAGCATCTATAAACCGGAATACTTCTTGATTACTGTTGTAAAAAGCCCAGTCCTTATGTGTCTCATAGAACTTTCCGGACGCCGCATAAACCGCGCCATATGCGATGGGCCACATACCATATTCCTTCGCCTGGATAATTTTTTCTTTTACGGTTTCCAAATGAATCCGCTTGCCCATCATGTCTTCATAATCCGGCTTGTCCGCCACCAGACTGTCATGGCGATACGACCAGTCATAGAACTGCACCATATTGATATGATATTTCCGAAGCTGTGCGACAGCCCCGTTATCTGCATCCTGTGTTGTAAAATCACTCAAAAAACCATACCGCAGGGAACGCCTGGGCTCCTTAACCACGTCGAAGGCCGTCTCCAGCACCGTCGTCTTCCCTGCCCCGCACAGGACGACCCTCACGCCATAGCCCGCAAAGTCTTCCTCATATGCACCTACACATATCTCCATTGCATTACACAGCTCCTTCACTTCCACTCTGCGTACCAGCCGTTCCATCCAGAAAACCGATACCACCGCCCTCTCATAAGAGCAGGTGGCGCTTTCCTTTTCCAATTCCAGACACAGCCATACTTCTTCCCCTCTTCTATACTGTGCTTTTACCGGGTAAAAATCCATTTTTATCTCCATTTCTGCGTTGCTTTTGTCTCAGCTTTGCTAAGAATGTACATCGGACGAGCTTGTGGCAGGCAACGCACAGACACAAATCCCTCAAGTGAATCTCTGATTTTTCAACCTATCCCTTTAAGGCCCCGTCGGTCAGCCCCCGCATCAGATTTTTCTGGAAGAGCAGGAATGCGATGACCACAGGGACGATAGCTATGACGGCCGTGGACGCCATAATATTCCATTTCGCCCCGGCAAACTGCTGAAAATAGATAGACAGCGCCTGGGGCACGTTATGCTTCGCACGTTCCTGCAGGAAAAATGCCGCCTGGGCATAATTGTTCCATATCCCGAATCCGTTTAAAATCACCACCGCAGAGACGGAAGGCTTTAAGAGCGGCAGGATAATCCTAAAGAACACCTGCACATTGCTGCATCCGTCTATTACCGCCGCTTCCTCCAGTTCCTTGGGCAGCGCCTTAATAAACCCGGTGAATACGAAGACTGCCTGAGGAATCGCCAGGGTAGCGCATACACATGCCATCCCCCACAAGGTATTGACAGCGTGCAGCTTAATCATCAGCCCATAGAGGGGCACTGTATTGATAATTCCCGGCACCATCATGCAGCACAAAAAGATAAGATAGACCATCCTGTTAAATTTGTTTCCACACCGTGCTACCGCATAGCCTGCCATGGCTCCAAGAATCACGATTAGCACAAGCGCTCCCGCCGTGATGATGCCGGAATTGAGCATGGCGTGTCCGATTTGGGACTGCTTCCACCCGTCGGAAAAATTCCGGAAATAGAAATCCGGGATAAACATATTCCCTTCGTAGAAATTGCGCTGGGGCGTATTCAAAGACAAGATTAACAGTATTCCAAAGGGCGCCAGGCAAAGCATACTGATTAGGACAATCACCACATACCGTAAAACCACAAGTATTTTCTTCACACCTACTCTTCCTCCTTCTTCCTCATCAGCCAGGACGCCGCTGCAACCGGCACTAAAACGATTAAAAACAAAATAATCGCCACGGCAACCGAATATCCGGTCTTACTGCCATAGCACATACGCATGATATAGATACTCAGCGTCTCCGTCTGGTAACCCGGCCCGCCCCCTGTAAGCGACATTACAATGTCAAACACAGAAAGGGAACCGATAATATTCGTAATGACGTTAATCCTTATGGACGGCCCAAGAAGCGGCAGCGTCACACGAAAGAAGCCGTCTGTCCACCGGGCGCCGTCAATCTTTGCCGCCTCGTACAGTTCCTTGGAAATCCCCTGCAGCCCCGCTAAGTAAATTACCATCGTCATGCCCGCATACTGCCAGACATTGACAAGGATTAGGACGAAAAGGGCGCTCTTATAACTCCCTATCCAGTTTCCGAACCATTCCGGATGTCCAAGCCCGTCGAAAAAGTGATAGAGGAACCCTCTTCCGGGCTGCAGTAAAAAATACCATATGTATCCCATGATTAAGGGACTGATAATGGCCGGCATATAAATACACATCCGCGCCACCGATTTACCTTTAAAATCCGAGTTCATCAACAGGGCATAGATGAGCCCCACTATGTTTAATAGTGGGGCACTTCCGAGCGTGAATAATACGGTTGTCCTGATATCCGACAATGCCCTCTCGTCATGAAAAAAATGAATAAAATTCTTTAACCCGATAAAATGCGCCGTCCCGATGCCGTCCCAGTCCGTGAAACACAAGCCAATTCCTTTAAGCAGTGGATAGATAAAGAAAACAGCATACAATGCAAATGCCGGGACAGCCATAAACTGGTGTAACCCTATTTTCCGGTTTTTCATGTCTGACTATCCTTTCCGGGCACGCCCTTATTCTCCGTCGCCTGCTCCTCCAAATCCATCGTTCCATGCATCCGTATATGCCTGTGCAAATTCTTCCGGCGTATACTGTCCGGCAAAGAGATTCTGTAACATCCTGCCCGCATCGTCCCCGGAAAATCCCGCAGGTTTCTCGTTGGTGTATCCGATATTGACGGCATTTTCCAAGGCTGCAGAGACTTCACTGACAACCGACTCAGGCGCCCATTTTGCCGTCACATCTTTAAATGCACTCGGTGCTTTGGCCACTTCACAGTATTTTAACTGGTTTTCCGGCAGGAAAAGGAAATTCAGAAATTCAATACACGCTTCCTTATGTTCCGTCGTGGCCGAAATAGAATAACCTGAATCCTCCGCACTTAACACCACCGGGGAAGAACCTGGCATATAGGCCGGATAAGGCGCGAATCCAATCTTATCCTCCATCTCCGGCGACGCTTCCAGGACACTGGAAATTGCCCACATGCCATTGCTGAACATGGCAGCCCTGCCGCTGACGAAATCCTGCACGCAATTGTCGTTGGTGGCAGTCAAAACGTCCTCATTAATGAGTCCCTTCTCCTGCAGTTGCTTCATATTCCTTGCAAATACTGCCATGGGGCCGTCCGTTTGCGCAAATTTGAGCTGTCCCTGGTCGTTACCAAGCATCGCCTTCTTGGCTTCTAGCGTGCCCAGTTCCGACTTCACATAGCCATGCGGAATAAACTCAATCAGATGTCCCAAATGCCACGCCTCGCTTCCGAAGATAAACCAGGGAACAACATCCGGTTTCTGCGCCTTAATTTCTTCTAACATTTCCACAAACTCATCCCACTGGTCGGGAAACTCTTCAATGCCAAGCTCCGCAAACATCTCTTTGTTGTAGAAAAATCCCGCCATCGTCATATTCGTACATACGCGGAAAGTCTTCTCCTGTTTCACGTCCGTACATGCCGTTTTCATGTCCGGCGACATGCGGCTCCACCACTCTTCCTGGTCAGACAAATCCATATATTTTCCTTCATCCACAAACCCCTGTTCATAGGTGGTCATGATATCCGGTACTTCGTCCGAAGCAAACTTAATCTTAATAATATTGCTGGCGTCTTTCTGGTATTCCTGCTCCACCGTAATCCGGTCCTGGGACTGATTAAAGTCCTCGATAATCTCATTCATGACGTCGATGGTCTCTATTTTTCCGGTAAAGAGCTTGATGTTCACCTTCTCGCCGCTGTCCGCCGTCTCAACACCCTCCGTACCATTCTCCCCGGCCCTTTCCTCTGCCGTCTGTACCTGGGCATCTCCTGTTCCTGTCTTTGCCTCTTCTTTGGTTGTCTGGCCACATCCTGCCAGGCCCGTTATCGCCATGGACATTGCCATAAGTAAAGCCGTCACTCTTCTTTTCTTCATCTTCACATTTCCTCCTTCGTTGCTGTTTTGTAATGTGTCTCCATCTTAACATCCATTCTTTTTGTATAAAATACCATATATTTTAGATGAAGGTTCTAATTTTTTGTATATATCATCTAATGCTTGCTATTTTTTTGCCTCTGCATAATAATAAAAACAAGGAGGTTATCCATGAGCAAAATCATTCATCCCACATTCAAAGCAAAACTGGTAGCCATGATTTGCCTCTTCCATGTGCTGTCTATATCCGCCGTATCCTTTTTGAATTACCAAAGATATTCCAGACAGTTAACAGGACAGACAATCGGCCAGACACAACAGATTATCGAACAGACCGGCGCCAACATCAACACATACTTAAATGAATTAAACCGCCTCACGTTAGCTCCCTATTACAACGATGATGTCCTTGGCATCCTGGAAAATCCGCCTGCCTCCACAGACAGACAGTTAGCGTCCAAGCGGACGGTAGAAGATTTTCTCGCTTTCGTCATGACACTGCCACGGGATGAAATCCTGCGGGTTTATATTATGAATGCCGAAAATATCTATTCCTATACACGCACGCCTTACGAGATGGAGGACTATAGCTCCTATCAGGAAAGCACGTGGTACAGACAGGCTCTTTCGGGGACAAAACCCATCTATATTCCACCCCATCTGGAAAAAGCCTTCGGCAGCAAAGAAATCCCGATTTTTTCTATTGTCAGGCCAATCAGGAGCAAAAATAATAATAACCTGGTGCTGGGCGTCATAAAAGTGGACGCCGATTATTCCGGCATCCACAAGATATGTGACCGGGTAGAACTGCAAGAGGGCGGTGCGCTCCTTATCATAAACGACCAAAACCAGATTATTTACGAGAGTGACGGACAACTAAGCACAGATTTTCTTTCTTCCATAAGCCCCTCTCCCAAAGATTGGGACGGACATTTTTATACCGACATGCAAGGACGCAAATATATTGTAAACCATTACGCCATCGCCTCTTCCGGTCTGAAAATCATTGCCCTAAATTCCTATGAAGAACTGATGCAGCCGGTCAGGGAAAACATGCAAAAAACCATATTTTTGGCCTCTGTCTGTATTGCTGCTTCCGTCATCTTCTTTACTTTTTTTATTAGAAAATTCCTGGCGCCTTTGGCGGAGATTATCCGCCTTATGAGAAGCGTGGAAAGCGGGGACTTAGGTGTACACGCTCCTGTGCGGACAGAGGATGAAATTGGTTATCTGACGATATCTTTCAATACAATGGTGGATAACCTGGGACAGTTTTTACACCGAAACAACCAATTGGTAAAAGAGGTCTATGAAACCAAGTATCTCTACAAGGAAGCGCAATACAATGCCCTGTACAGCCAGATTAAGCCCCACTTTATGTACAACACCCTGAACACCATAAGCCTGCTAATTAAATGCGGTGAAAATACCAAGGCTGTCCGGGCTATCGAATCCTTTTCTTCCTATCTTGGCGGAATTATGAATGTGGACAAGAATATACCTTTAGAAAACGAAATACATATTTGCTTGGCTTACCTTTCTATCATGCAGCTTCGGTATGAAGACAAGCTGACTTACAAGATAGAAACCCTACCGAGACTATGCCAGTGTATACTGCCCTCACTCTCGGTACAGCCCCTTGTGGAAAACGCCATCAAACACGGATGCGAACAACAAAGACGGGAAACACATATTGAAATCTCTTTCCGGGAAGAACTTGACGGATACCGTATCCTGGTATCTGACAACGGCCCGGGCATCCCGCCGGACAAGCTGGAAGAAATCAACAACAGGCTCCATACCGCCAACAATACGGAAAACGCCTCTCCTCAGACAGCCTCCCCCGGGCAGACCCCCTCCCCTTCCCACAGCAGCATCGGACTCATTAATATCCGCAAGAGGCTTTCCCTGAAATTCGGCGAAAAGGCAACCGTCTCCGTCGCCTCATCCTACGGGCTGGGAACCACCATAACATTATATATTCCTGACAGACAGACGGTACAGACTATGGAGGAAAAGGACAATGTATCACATCTTAGTAGTTGACGATGAGAAATTAATGCGTACTTACCTGGCGGGCAGTATCCCATCCTATACAAGTAAATTCCAGGTTAGCGGAATCGCCGAAGACGGACTGGAAGCAATCGCCCTTATTAAGAAACAACATTTTGACGTAGTCATCACCGACATCCGCATGCCGGAGGTGGACGGACTCAGCCTGGCCAAATATATTGCCGATAATTTCCCTGCCATTATTGTCATTATTATTTCCGGGTACGATGATTTCGAGTATGCCAGGTCAGCCATCCAGTACCGGGTAACGGACTATCTCCTCAAACCTCTGGTAGACCAGAACTTGATTCAGCTTCTGGAGGCGGTGGCCAGAAGGTTGGACGAACAACGTCCTTACGGGTTTCTGTCCTGCGCCAATATATCAGGCGAAGAAGAACTGCAAAAAGCCCTCGTCGGCTCGATTCTGGAAGAAAATAGCGAACTGACTTATGAGCTTTTCCACAAAATGCAATCCCACGGCATTACATGCCCATCCGACATCTATATGCTTTTGAAATGTGTTCCCGACACATTAAGCCTCTTTCTCAAAAACCATAGAGCGTTTGATGTGACTACCGACCACTTGCGGCTGAACCAAATCCTGCAGGATATATGTAAAGACTATGGCTATACTGCGCTTTACAACACAGACGGGGCCACCTATATTCTCTTAAACGCCTTTTCCGCCGCCCAATTGACACAGCAATTCCAGGTCTTGTATGCTGCCATCACTAAGCAGAGCCACGCAGGAAACATGCCCAAAATCACAGTCTTTGGCAGCAAACCGGTGAACGATATCTTAGAGCTTCCTTACGCCCTGCAGGATATCTATGATATCACGCCTCTGTCCCTGTTAATACAATCCGCTCCAATCCTTTCTGACAAAACCGGAGAATATTCGGATTTTATCCGGCATATGCAGGCTCTGGACGAGCAGATTTATACCGATTACCTTACCTGTAATGTAGAGCGTCTGTATCTTTGTGTCGGCAAAGCGTACTCTTTGCTGCAAAAAGAAAGAGACATTTCCACCATGCTGCGTCTCGGTTGCTATCTGATTCAAATGGTCTGCGAACGTGCCAGAGTCAATCCTTCCTACAGGAGCAAAGCCTACGATGAACTGTTCCGTCAGGCTAATCTTTATCAAAGTGCAGGGCTTCCGGATAAGTCCACAGGCATACAAATTCTCACTGCTACGTTATGTGCATTGATGACATCTCCCTGTAAGACTCCTGTACCTGAGTCCGGCGAGCTGACTGCCAAAGCCAAAAAATATATTTTAGCCCATTATCAGGAAAGTATTTCCCTCTCCGACGTGGCCAACCACTGTGGCGTAAACAGTAGTTACCTAAGCGACCTGTTCCACAAGACGCTAAAAGAACCCTACACGAAATATCTGCTCAGAATCAGGATGGAACAGGCCGCCAGGCTGCTTGGGCAAAATCCCAGGCTGAAAATCTATGAAGTAGCCGCTCAGACAGGATTTGTCTCCGTAAAACACTTCAACACCGTTTTTAAGAAATATTATGGAATGACTCCTACGGAATTTAACGGAAAAGGGCAACCGCATTGACACGGCTGCCCTTTTTTCTTTCCTTCTTCTTTAGTCTTTCTTATTTTTCTTCCTGATGTTGCCTACTACGGTAATGACCACCAACACGATAAAGGCAACCGTCACGATTAATTTTACTGTTTCATATGACATATTCATATCTCCTATTCTCGCCGGCCTGCACAAGTAGATTACTTTCCCTTCGCAAATGAAATAAAGTGATAGCTCTCCATAATCTGCATGTACTTCACAACACGCGGGTAAAGAGGCTCCACCTCCTCACCAAACTCCTCTTTCTGGATGTCCGCAAGTTCCATCACCGTCTTTTTCCCGTCAATCAAGGGCCACAAAAAACTACCATATTTCTCCATATGTACCTTGGTATATCTGGGACGTTTAAAAAGTTTCTGCGCGATACGGTTAAAAACACCTGTGTTCTCCACTTCCAGAACGATAATACCGTCTTCATCCTGGCTCCATTTAAGCTCAGGAGCCCTCTCCGGAACCAGGTCGAGATAGTTTTGTTTCTGTTTGCTCTTCTTCATCAGTTCTTGCTCTTCTTCCACATAGAGAATTTCAGCAGACACAGAATCATCACAGCCATCAGGATAACACCGCCGATATTGCCAAGGTTCATGGTACCGGAGAAATCCATGCTGACGCCGACTACCGCAAGAATCGCCAGGATAATACCTACCAGGCCTTCGCCCGCAATCATACCTGCACAGTACAGCGTACCGTCTGTGGACTGACGTTCTTTCGTCTTCTCATCCACTTTCTTGCGTCCATCCATAAGCATACGCACAACGCCGCCAATCATAATACTTGCATTCAGATAGATTGGCAGGTACAGACCAATGGCAAAAGGCATAACCGGAATCCGTAAAATTTCCAGTCCCAATGCCAAAAATACGCCGATAAATACAAGCGTCCAAGGCAGCTCACCGCCCATAATGCCTTCTACAATCATCTTCATCAGTGTCGCCTGAGGCGCCGGTACTTCCGCACCGCCATAACCCCATGCCGCATTCAAAAGATAGAGAACGCCGCCGATGGCAAGACCTGACGCTACCACACCGACCAACTCGCCTATCTGCTGTTTCTTCGGTGTTGCACCAAGCAGATAACCGGTCTTCAAATCCTGGGAAGTATCGCCTGCAATCGCTGCAATAATACAGATGACGGAACCGATAGCAATGGCGCCCATCATACCTGTAATACCGCTGTCGCCTGTAGCCTTAATGGTAATTGTCGCAATCAGAAGCGTTGCGATTGCCATACCGGATACCGGGTTATTGGAACTTCCGATTAAGCCTACCATACGGGATGATACGGTTGCAAAGAAGAAACCAAACACAACAATCAAAAGCGCGCCGATAATATTAACCGGAATCGCCGGAACAAGCCATATAATAACAATCATTGCCGCAATGCCAATCAAAACAATATTCATAGGCAAATCCTGCGCTGTCCTGGCATTGCTCGTGTTCTTGCCGCCCATCATACTTCTAATGGAATCCCTGAAAGTAGTAACGATAAGCGGAAGTGATTTAATAAGGGATATGATACCTCCCGTTGCGATTGCACCCGCACCGATATACCGCACATATGAGCCCCAAATCGAGGATGCGCCGCCACTCTCATACATCTGTCCGATTGTGGTGCCCACCTCAGCCGGATACATCCATGTATCCGCCCCGAACAGACAAATCATCGGAATAATAACCATCCATCCAAACAGTGAACCGACAAACATGTAAGACGCAATCCTGGGTCCTACAATGTAGCCAACGCCAAGAAGCGCCGGATATACTTCCATACCAAGCTCACCCTTAAAGGAACGGAATTCTGCCGCAATGTCTGCGGGAATCACTTTAATCCCATCCACAAGGAATTTGAATATCGCAGCAAGCCCCATACCGCTAAATACTGTGGAAGCGTTAGAGCCTCCCTCCTCACCCGCAAGAAGCACTTCCGCACATGCGGTGCCTTCCGGATAAAGGAGCGTTGCATGTTCCTTCACAATCAACGCATTACGCAACGGAATCATAAATAACACGCCAAGTACGCCGCCGCACAGGGCAATCAATGTAATTTCCACCAGGCTTGGCATATCGCACAGCCCTTCCTCTGCCCACAAGAACAAGGCAGGCATGGTAAAGATTGCACCCGCCGCGAGCGACTCACCCGCAGAACCGATGGTCTGTACCATGTTACTCTCCAAAATGGAGTTTTTCTTCATGATGACACGGATAACACCCATGGAAATAACTGCCGCCGGAATAGAGGCGGATACGGTCATACCCACGCGCAGTCCCAGATATGCGTTGGCCGCACCGAAGACTACCGCCAGGATAATTCCCATGATAATCGATGTCACTGTAAATTCCGGTGTAATCTTCTCTGCCGGAATATACGGTTTGAACTCTTTGTTTTCGTTCATGTCTCCTTCTCCCTTAGTTATTTTAATCTTTTGATACCATTAGATTATAACGGAATTGTGCACCTTTTACAAGGACACTTTTTAGAAATCTTAATTTTTGCTTAATATTTACGACAAAGTATACTATATTATGTCTGTCTCCATGTCAAAATTTCTTCCAACCGTTCCCTTACCTGCCTCTCCGCGCCCTCTTTAGTTGGCCGGTAATAACGTCTGCCCGCCAGTGACTCCGGCAAGCACTGCATTTTCGTCAGCTTCTCTTCGGTATCATGGGCATATATATATCCCTTGCCATAATCCAACTTCTTCATCAAATCTGTCGGGGCATTGCATATCTGTAAAGGAACCGGCTCTGCCGGAAGCTTCTTGATATCTGCCTTACAGGCTTCACACGCACTGTAAAGCGCATTGGATTTGGGCGCCATGGCAAGATAGACAACGGCATGGGTCAAATGTACGTCGCATTCCGGCATCCCAAGGAAATGGCATGCCTGGTAGACGGCCACCGCCATCTGCAGCGCGCCAGGGTCCGCCATGCCTACGTCTTCACTGGCGAACCGTACAAGCCTCCTGGCAATATATAAAGGCTCCTCCCCGCCGTCCAACATCCTGCACATCCAATATACCGCCGCGTCCGGGTCACTGTTACGCATAGACTTATGCAATGCGGAAATCAGGTTGTAATGTTCTTCCCCGTTCTTGTCATACAAAAGGGAACGACGGTTCATGCACTGCGACAATACTTCTTCGTCCACCCATACTTTCCCGTCCTCATCCATCCTGCCGTTTGACACGGCCATCTCCAACGTATTAAGCGCCGTCCTCGCATCTCCGTTGGCAAACCGGGCAATCGCTGCGAGATGGGAATCTTCTATATTAATAGGCATACTTCCCAATCCTGTCGGACTTTTGAGCGCATGTCCCAACAATTCTCGTAACTCATCCTCCTCCAATGCCTTTAGGATAAATACTTTACAACGGGACAGTAACGCAGAGTTAATTTCAAAGGAAGGATTCTCGGTGGTAGCGCCGATTAAGATAATACTGCCATTCTCCACATAGGGAAGAAAGGCATCCTGCTGAGCCTTGTTGAAACGGTGAATCTCATCCGTAAACAGCAACGTCCGAATCCCCATCTTACGGTTTTGCTCCGCCTGTGCCATCACTTCCTTAATTTCCTTAATGCCGCTTGACACCGCGCTAAACTCTATAAATTCCGCTCTCGTCCTCTCCGCAATAATCCGCGCAAGAGTCGTCTTACCCACCCCTGGCGGTCCCCAGAATATCATAGAAGAGACCTGGTCATCCTCAATCAGACGCCTAAGAAGCTTTCCTTTCCCAATCAAATGTTTCTGGCCCACATAATCTTCCAAAGTTACCGGCCGCAACCGGCTCGCCAAGGGCGCTGCCGTTTTCCTGTCATCAAACAGGCTTAATTGCTCCATCATTTCCGCCATTCCTTTCCCCTATTTAAATATCCGGAAAATTACGGCTCCTATTACACCGTAAATCTATCCGGCGCATACAAATAATTGCCCTACATTACATTAACTATATAAATGTATTATAATATAGAAGAAAGTAAAATACTACTGCACGCGGCAGGCTACTATGCACGCCTATATACAGTGCAGCCACCTATATAATATGTATAAGCCTGCAAACCCTGTTTCAACTTAAAAAGGACATGCTCATCACTTTTTCTTGGTCTTCCCTGTTTTCGCGCTAAGTCATGGAGAATGACACGCTTTAGCTTATCCTCTACGCTTTAGGTGCTGGTATCAGAAAAATATACCTCGACTAAATACCTTGTCTTGTCAATCTTGTGTTGTAAACAAGGCGTTAATCGTCCTGCGGTGTTGGTCTGAATGTTGTCTTCCATTGTTCCTCCTTCATGGCAAAAAATAGAGCATATAGATTTTCACTTTCTATATGCCCTAACGCTGTTATCATATTTGATTTTGATTGATTACGCTAACTGCATAACCTGGGCTTCAAGTTCCCTTAATTCGTCCATTGATAAAGACGGTACATAACGTGCAATTTTTTCAAGTGACATTTCGCCGTCTTTAATCATTCTTTCCGCTGTTTCTCTGGCTTCATCATGCCTTTCACTCCTGATAAATGATTTGATTATCTGTTCTTCATCAAATAAACTCATCATAATCGTCACAACCTCCTTTTCTCTCTGCGCTAAATATTCCCTTAAAACATTCCTGTCCTTGCATACACGAATTGTTTCCGTAACTGCCTTCTTTGTCATTCCATGCTGTTTTGTCTGCTCGTTAAAAACTTTGCAGAAAATGATGTACTGGTTGATGATGTCGTCTTTATCGCTCTCATAGATAACCTTTGCTTTTACTTCAATGTCAATATCCGCGCCCTCAAAAAATTCTTTAGCCAAAGCTATTTTATCGGGTTTTTGGCCTTTGTTTCCTGTAAATATAACATAAAGCTCAGGCTTTGGCATTTTCACTTTTTTGCTTTTGTAATAGTTTTGACTGGTGCGCTGGAAATATTCGTGATAGCTTTGCGCCAGATACAGCAAAACTCTTACTAAAATATTCACTGTCCATGTAGACTGTGCTTCCACAAGTATCATCAGCTTATTATTAGCAATAAAGCCTAAATCATTATACAGATTATCAGTCAATACATTTGTAATCGTTACATCTGTAAGGGAATCCTCCGTCGCTGTGGTATCCTCCGGGTGGAGTGTTTTGTACAGCTTTAACAGATAGCTCTTGTTTTGAAAAAGGTCAAGGAATACACTGTTTTTCGCGGTACGTTTTGCCATAGTATGCGTCACGTTGACCCCCTGTGTCTGCTTTATTTCAGAGAACTTTAGTTCTTCATGCACATTTATCACCTCGATTTCTAAAAATCTGTGACATAAGATACGATATAACTTACTCTTTATACACTTTAATTATACAAAAGGAATCCCATAGTTACAATAAAATTCACATGAATTTTCATATACTAAATTTCCTTATCCAGCTCCCGCCTCAATACATTTAATTTTTTCATTAAATCATTTTGCGTGTTTTGGTATACTCCTCGCAACATGATATGCCGCGACTCTTTTGTATTTATTTTGATTACCCTCAGTGAACAAAGGGACACATGGTCGGTAAAGAATCCATTTCAGCTCCTGCTATGTTGCTTTCATTCCGCGTACGTCCGGGTAAGAAGTCTTTTATATTTTATAACTCCTATTGTCAAGCAAGACATTCTGTGTATAATTTAATCATAGGATTCATGATTCGTAAGCCGAGAAAGGAGCTCAACTATCCATATGACAGAATTAAAACCAATTAAAGAGGGAAAAGTACGTGAAATCTATGACAACGGTGACAGCCTGATTATGGTTGCCACTGACCGCATCAGTTGTTTTGATGTCATACTGAACAACCAGGTGACCAAGAAAGGCACCGTTTTAACACAAATGTCCAAGTTCTGGTTCGACATGACACAGGACATCCTCCCCAACCATATGCTCTCCGTGGATGTACAGGATATGCCCGAATTTTTCCGTCAGGACAAATTCAACGGCAATAGCATGTTGTGCCGTAAATTAGAAATGCTTCCCATCGAATGCATTGTGCGCGGCTATATCACCGGAAGCGGATGGGCCAGCTATAAGGAAAACGGAACCGTATGCGGCATCACATTGCCGGACGGCTTACAAGAATCCGACAAGCTCCCTGAGCCCATTTACACCCCTTCCACTAAGGCGGAAATCGGCGACCACGACGAAAATATTTCTTACGAGCAGAGCATCGCGTACTTGGAGAAGCGTTTTCCGGGCAAAGGTGAAGAGTACGCTTCCAAACTCCGGGATTACACCATCGCCCTCTACAAAAAATGTGCCCAGTACGCACTGACACGCGGCATCATTATCGCAGACACCAAGTTTGAGTTTGGTCTGGATGAACAGGGCAATATCGTCCTGGGCGACGAGATGCTCACTCCCGACAGTTCACGTTTCTGGCCTGCGGAAGGTTATGAACCGGGACACGCACAACCTTCCTTCGACAAACAGTTCGCCAGAGACTGGCTCAAATCCAACGAAGGACACCAGTGGACGCTTCCCGACGATATTGTCCAAAAGACCATCGACAAATATCTGCAGGGATATGAACTGTTAACCGGAAAGAGCCTGTAAAAAAACGAGCTTCGCTCGTTTGCGAGATTTGTCTCCGGCAAACTCGGATAAGCGGAGGAATTTCCTATACCGTAAAAAACGAGCTTCGCTCGTTTGCGAGATTATAAGTATTCCTACGGAAAACTTGTCGCAAACTCGAAAATATTCGGAAACTTTCCTACAGGAGAAATAAAGAGGACTGTCGCAAACAGCCCTCTTTTTATTCTATAGATAAATCCTCAAAATTTTTATATGGCAGGCTTAAGCGGAAGCCTTTAACGCCGCTATCATCTCATCAGCAGTCTTCATAATCTCTTCCATCATCACATCCACCACGGCTACTCTCAACGTCTCCATCAACTGTCCGCAGCTATCCGGTATGCGGCACTCTTCCAACCGCTGCATGGCATCGTCCACGCCGTCCAAGTCAAACTGGTCCATGGCATCCCGCATATTCACCAGAATCTCTACCAACTCTTCCGGCGACGCTTCCCGCTTATTCTGATTGCCCGCCTCACCGTACGGGCGCAGAACTTCCTTATAGCTCCTAAGTTCTTTGAGAAGTTCCGGCGTCTCCCTTGTGATGGTCTCCACATCCCCTGCATTGCCACAGTCTTCCATACGGTGGAACCATTCGGATAAGTGCCCTGCACCTACCATCCGTGCCGTATTCTTCAGGGCGTGAACTTCTATCGTATAATCCCTGATTAAGCCATCGGCAAGACATTTCTCGATTTTATTCGCCTTGGCGTCAATCAACTTATAGAAATCCCCAAGCAGCTTATACCAAAGCTTCTCACTGCCGGAATACTTGACACCGTCAGCCGGATTAATACCCGGAAGTTCAGGAAGCGGCCTATCCTGACGCATCTCTTCACTGACCTCTGCCCCGCCGTTTTCTTGCGTCTGTTCTTTTCCATCAGAGAGCACCACCAACTCCTCCGGCAGCCACCTCCTGATACATTTGCAGATTTCTTTCATCTCGATAGGTTTTGCCACGAAGTCATCCATACCTGCCTTGGCGAATTTCTCCCGCGCATCCATCAGGGCGTTAGCTGTCAACGCAATAATCGGCACCGTATGATAATACTTATCTTCCAACTGGCGAAGGCGCTTGGTTGTCTCGATTCCATCCATCACCGGCATCATATGGTCCATAAAAATCATATGGTATTTCTTCTCCTGTGCCATCTGAATCGCCCGCTTGCCGCTGTCCGCCGTGTCAATCTGCATATTAAGCGGTTCCAAGAGACCCGCTGCAACTTCCAGATTAATCTCATTATCATCTACCACAAGCACCCTGGCCTGCGGAGCAGTAAAGTTCATGTATTCTTCCGATACCGGTCCCACATACTTCGCCTCGTGATTAATCGTCTGACAAAAATTAAAACTGTACAGTGGCTTATCTATCGCAGTAACGCCTGCTGCCTTGCATTCTTCTAACATAGGATTACACAGCACATACAATTCTCCCATCTGGGTGCTGTAATTGTCTATGTCGCTGGCCAGCGTATCATGGCTCTGCATATCCATGAAGAAACAATCAAGCTGTTCCCTGGTTTTTTTCCACTCTTCGTAAGGCGTACAGGAAATATTGTATCTCCCGGCCAACCCACGCAACGACTCCCAAACGCATTCTTTGCTGAAACATCCTCCAATCCGCAGGTTTTTCTTTACTTCTTCGTCATGTATCTGCGCTGCCGCTTCCTCGCTGCGCTTTTTCTGGAGAATATTGAAATAAAATTCACTGCCTTCCCCATAAGTGCTGCGTACATGAATGTTTCCGCCCATCATCTCTACAAGCTGCTTAGAGATGGACAACCCAAGCCCCGTACCTTCCTTACCACGGTTGCGCTTGCTGTCTACTTGTTGGAAAGAGCCGAACAATTTGTCCATATCTTCTTCCTTGATGCCCATGCCCGTATCCTGCACCGATATCAAAAGTTCTACATTATCCCCATTTATCTTATCAACCTGTATTCTGAGTCTGACAAACCCACTCTCCGTAAACTTAATCGCATTGTTAACTATATTGATAATAACCTGCCTGATACGCAACCCGTCACCGTACAGCTTCTTTGGAAGCTTCTCATCAATATCAAACAGTATCTCTATATCTTTGTCTCCAACTCTGGTCAAGAAAATCATTCCCAGGTCGCTCAGTATAGACATAGGTTCATATTCTTCTTCTATTAACTCCATTTTTCCCGACTCCATCTTTGAAAAATCTAAAATATCATTTACAATGCTCAAAAGTGCATTGCCAGAATTTTTAATATTCACCAAGTACCCCATATCCTGCTCCGAGTGCTCTTCCCTGAGAAGAATCTCCGTCATTCCCACAATGGCATTCATGGGCGTTCTGATTTCATGGGTGATGTTAGAGACGAACGTCGACTTCGCCTGGTTTGCCGCCTCGGCGCGCTCCTTCAGGCCCTTCATAATCTCTGCCTGTTCTTTTGCATTCCTGGTATACCGGAAACTATCTGTAATGTCATTGAACACATACATTTTTCCAAAATACACATTGTGTTTGGTCAATAACCGACTGCTCACCTCATAAATATTATTGTCACGCTCGACGTGCTTTTTCTCTATAATACAGTTATCCAGTTCTTCGATGACCTCAGGCAGCAACCCATCTTCTTCCAATGAGTAAAGCTCTTTCGCCTTCTTATTATAATAAATCATCGTATTTTCCTGGTCTAACACGACCAAACCATCCGAAAGCTCATCCATAGCCTGGTCTTTGGCCATAGTCAGCGTCTCCAACAGTTTATCCTTATATAGAAGAACGGATATTATGATAACCGCCACCAAATAACTTATCAGTGTAGTATCATACCCATCAAGCAAATCCATACTGTAGATTAACCATCCCACTACCATCACAACGATAATGGAAAAAAAGGCTTTCATCCTGCGTTTTTCAACTTCGCTGTTCACATGGACATACCTTCTAAGACAGGCAATTACCATAATGATGATATACACTACAAGCATTCCATGATAAAACCGGTAAGCAGGCCCATGCCCAAGAATCAAATGCGGCGCAAAACCTTCCTGTGTATAACTGATACTGCTATAGTAGAATGTATGCACATCACAAGACATGGCCAGGAATATAATTACAATGTGCAAACAGCAAAGAGCTGTAGGCAGCCATCTAGGCATCTTGACTTTGCAATAGTCCATCACAAACAAAAACATTGCAAGAACAATAATAGGCTTGCCAAGATAGGAAAATTTCACTGACAAAATTGCCTCTTCCTGTGTCCCTGCCAAAAGTTCAAATAAATATCCGGTGAAATTGACCAATAGTCCAATCATCAGAAGAAGTATCCTAATCTGCTGCCTGGAAGGTCTCTGGTTTACCAGATATACTACTTCCCCACACAACACTACAATCCCCACAACCTGTAAAATCACAAACAAAATATACATTATGCGTCCTTCTCCACTTTCTCTTCAAATTCCGTAACGGGCATCGGTTCAGAGAAATAAAATCCTTGAATCATATCACATCCCTGTCCGGCAAGAAACTCCACCTGCTCTTTCTTCTCTATCCCCTCGGCTACCACCCGCATATCCAAGCTCCGTGCAAGTCTGA
The DNA here is from genome assembly GCA_910578645.1 of uncultured Lachnospiraceae bacterium. Lineage (GTDB taxonomy): Bacteria > Bacillota > Clostridia > Lachnospirales > Lachnospiraceae > UBA3282. Next base: position 26,959 of record CAJTQI010000009.1, on the reverse strand, counting down.
TAGCTTCTTTTATGATAATCTGTCCTCTTCCGTCGTCGTCTCCCCGGAAAAAATCTCCGTCCAGCTTCAACACATCCAACGGAATATCTTTCAATGAATTTAAGGAAGAATACCCCGCCCCGAAATCATCCATCGAAACACCAAAGCCATAACTTCTAAGCTGCTTTACAGTCTCCACCAGGATATCTTTATCATCGAAGAAAGCTCCCTCCGTCACCTCTAATTCAATCAACTCATGCTGCGGTCCATAGGCGTCTACCAACTGGCAGATACGTTCCGCCACCCCTTCCTGTGAAAAATGCGCCCTTGATACATTGATGGATACCGGCACCGTCTTCTTCCCCTGAATCGTCCATTCCGCCAGAAGCTTCGCCACATGGGAAATCATATAATCATCCAGCCTTGTGATAAATCCCGTGGATTCAAAAATAGGGATAAACCTGCGCGGGACAATCACCCCTTCCTCCGGACTTACCCATCGCACTAAAGCTTCCGCGCCTACTAACTTATTATTGACCGGGCTGTATTTAGGCTGTAAATATACCTTAAACTCCTCATTCCGCAGCGCTGTTTCCATCGTGTCTTCCACCCACCGCTCCCACATCTGCTTACCGAGCATCTCATGGTCAAAGAAACTAATCCTGTGCCCCTGCGCACAATTACTTTGCAGCCTTGCCGCATTGGCATAGGCAAATAACTGGTCAATATTCACGCCCTTTCTCACCTGATACCACTTGTTTTCTTCGGATATGTACGGCGCAATCATATGTACGCCAGCATGAAAATGTATCTTCTGCTCCGGTTTCAATCCTGCTAGCTCAGCTAGCAGAGAATGCATCCTTTTACAGCAATTTTTCTGGCGTTCCTCCTCACTTGCCCCTTCACACATAAGTAGAAGACCAAAATCAGCTCCCTCATGCCTGGCAAAAATTTCATTTTTGCGGATTCGTGCATTCAGGAATCCATCCATGGCCTCCAAAAGCCCTTCCCCCGCCTTCATGCCATAACAGGCACAGTAATTCTGGTAACGCTCAAAATGCAGGTTCACCACGGCAAACGCTTTCTTGTTATTCATAAGCTTGGTCAGTATCCGTTCCGCATAATTCTGAAAGCAAAGCCAGTTCCTGCCACCGGTGACCGGGTCAAGATAAAACAACCTGGTCATCTTGCGCTGTGTCACAATGGAAACAATGGTATTTATAAGTAAAAGAATAACCGGAATAAGCAACAGGACAAAGGCTATCAACCCGAAAATACACACATAGACAATGTCCTCACGCTTAAACTGCATATTACATTTCACATACACTGCATGTTCCCGGTCCTCAAGAATCGTCCGCAGCCAATAATCCTGCGATACAATCGTTTTTCCAAGCCACTGTCCAATGTTTTCTCCCTTCTCACCCGGTACAAATACCTTCCTAAAAACATCTTCCATCGGCATACAGAAAATCATTCCGATTCTGTCAGTCTGGGCCAAACAGCCTCCGCTATCCGCCACCGCTACAAACTTTGTCCCTATATTAAACTCTAACACCCTATCAAAATCCGGTATAGAATCTCCCACATGGTATACTACATTGCCGTCCCGGTCCGTAATATAAATTTCTTTGTCTTCCAATATGGATTTGTGCATCTCATAGGCCGCTTCATGAAGTGTATCTCCGCCGTCTATCAGCGCATCTATCACCTTTCCCACACGCTGCGCTTCCTCGAAGTGGTGCACAACCTTAGTTCCCATAATATATAAGGCAAACATTTGCAGAAAAACCGTAATCGCAACCACGCACACAATGACAAACAAGACAAAAAACAGAATCGACGGCCAGATTTTCTTTCTTCTCAGCTTCTTAAATGTCTTTTCCTTCACACTGCCCATACAGCATCCTCCCACCGCCCGCCTTTGTGTTCTATATGTAACGCTTTCACAAAGCATAACTATATTTTAGCACAATATTTAAAAATTGTCTCCTATTGTGCTACTACAAAATAGATAACTTGTCACAGTTAAGCATTAAAATAATTTAGATGTTTTTGTTAATAGGAACGCATAATTGTAACAAACTATGAAACTGCCATAAATCTACTTGGAAAAAAAGTTTACCCCCATAATCGCGGCGCCCAAAATCGCAAGCACCACACCCGTAGCCCGGTTCAACGTAGCCGGAGCCGCCTTGTTGGCAAACTTCGCGGCCACTCTCGCCCATAATAACGTGGAAAGCACACAGTAGATAAGGCACAGGATGTCCGGCGTCCCGCCGATGGCGAAATGGCTTGCCGCACCCGTAAAAGCAGTAAATGTCATGATAAATACACTTGTGCCCACAGCCGTCTTTAGTTCATACCCAAGCACACTTGTCAAGATAAGCAACATCATCATGCCGCCGCCCGCACCGATAAATCCACAGATAAACCCCACCCCAATACCACATATCACCGACTGGATAACTCTTTTTTTGCCGCTCACCTGGTTCATGGATTCCTTGGTCGTCATAACCGGCTTCACAATAAACTTGATACCTAACAGAAATGTCATACATACGGAGAAGCTTCCCATCGTGGTATTTGGCACCATGCTCGCTATCCAGCTTCCGAAAAGTGTACAAAGAAGCACCGCCACCATCATCACAATCCCGTTGCGAATATCCAAATTCTTATTTTTGCCATATGTGTATGCGCTTATGGCGCTCGCAAGCACATCACTTGCAAGTGCGATGCCCACCGCCTCATAGGCCGGAAGTCCAAGAAAAGTGATTAACATCGGACTAATGACCGCCGCCGCGCTCATACCCGCAAACCCTGTTCCAAGCCCCGCACCAATTCCTGCAATAAAGCAAATCACTAATTTATACATAAAAATCTCCATTCCGGAGCGTCACAAATAGCCCTGTCATAAAATCCGCTATCAAGCTGATTTTTCAATCTATTTCCTGCTCCTTTCCGATTCCCAACGGACCCATTAATCCGTTGCTGATAATTTTACTCCCTGCCAAACAGATGTCAAGATAATTCTGTTTTGCGTCGGATTACTTTAGAAATTCCACACAGAAATCTTTTCCCGGAGCTTTTTTGTGCAAAAATTTGCTTCCCCATGGCTGCTGCGGTATAATTGCCATATCGCATATGAAAATAAGAATGAAAGTAAGGATGAAGACATGGTTGCAGCCCAAACAAAAAACAATCTATCAGGCCATAAGAAAAATCTGGCGGGCATTCTGCTCATTTTCCTCTGTACTTATCTGACAGGAATCCAAAATATCGGACTGCCCGGAATCTATTATGACGCAGTATACCCGGACTATATCGCGGCAGTGTGGGCCTTCCCCGGCATAGATAATTTTACGCAGATTACTAAGCACGCCGGGCTGCCCCTTCTTGGAAACCTTTACCACGGAACTCTTACATCTATAGTACAGTTTTTCGTCCTGAAATGCTTCGGTGTCTCCAATGCCCTCACGCTGCGGATGACGAATCTGTTTTACATCGGCATAATCGGCGCCATCCTGTTTGTCTTTTCCAAAAAAATAAGCAACAAATATCTGCTTCCGCTAGTCGGGTCACTGCTGTGTGTGACTGCCCAGAGCACGCTCTTACTTTCAAGGACACAGTACTATATCATGCTTCCGGGCACTATATTTTTCCTGTTGTCCTGTGGCATTATCGTAAAGCAATACTGTACGGAGAATTACTGCCCGGAATCTAAATTGCTTCTTGCCGGTATATTCCAAGGACTTGCCTTTTATGGTTATTTTACATTCTTATTCTTAGCTCCGGTTTCTACCCTCATCATCATACTCCGTGAAAAAAAAGGCCATAAGCTGTCCGGCGCCGCCCTCTTCCTATGGGGAATCCCGATAGGAAGTATTTGCTATTTCTTTGGTTATTTTGACTCCCTTTTAGTAAATATTTTGGGAATTTGCACATTGACAAGACTGCTCCTTTTTACTGGCTGCGCCCTAATGCTTCTTATCCTGACTCTCCCGGTCCTGGTCGTCCTCTCACCTAAATACGCACCTTGCAGGCCCAAACTTATAAAAATTTACCGCATATTAGGGCTTGCAGCTCTCATTTTTCTGGCCGTCGCCCTGGTTGCCGCCCTGTTCATCATGCCAGACAAACTTCAGTCTGTTTCCGGCCTTTTCTCACATACCACACAACGGAATACCGGTTCTGTTTTCCTTTTATTCTGGACATTGCTCTATGGGCTGCTAAGCAATAACCGCCTGCAATATACCATATTTGGAGAGCACCTAAATGATTTTGGGGGCATCTATCCATTGTGCTGCATAGTTGTTACGGCAATTCTATGTACACCCCGACTCTTGGGTAAACAAAAACGGCCGCTGACCGGTGCCAAAAAAGCTATCTTCTATCTCTATGCCTACCTTTTCGGCTTCTATCTGTGCAGCCTGCCTATTATAAAGGGAATGCAGCCGCAGCATTTCGTGCCAATCTGTTTTTTGATGTTCATCGTCATAATTTTGGGACTCTGCCACATCTGTGAATTTCTTCCAAAATATAGCGGCATTGCCATAACTGTGTTTTTAATGCTGTCCGCAATTTGCATTAATTTCAGAGACAATCAGATTTTCCTGCACCTCTTAGATGAGACAGGCGGGCGCGGACGTTATTCGTCCGCCTACAATGATTTTGCCCATGAAGCCCAGGCAGACCCGGAAAAGGCAGAAAAAATCTATGTATTTCCGCAATGGGGCTTCCATGCCAACTTCGTATACCTGACTTCCAATCAGTGCAAAGCGGTAAGGGATGCGGATATCGACACTGCCCGGCTCCAGGAGCAACTAGACAGTGGATATACGCTTGTCCTGGCAGCAGAAGACGAGGATGCAATTAACAAGCTTCTGGAAGCATTGACTTATGATGAATCCGTAAAGAAAATTTGGTTTTCTAAAGAAAAGAAGCAAATATTTCTCAGTGTAGAAATTAAATAGAAACGTTAACTAAATACCGGAAAAGATTTGCTTACCGGCACGCCACATCGTCCTAGTAACCATACTTCTTCCTATATTTAAAAAACATGACAACAGACAAAACAAACGCCATCAATTCCGCTACGGGAGTTGCCAGCCAAATCCCGTTTACGCCCAAAATCAACGGCAACACAATCATCATAATCAGCATAAATACAAATGACCTGGAAAATGCAAGTACAGCCGAAACGATTCCGTTCGACAGTGCGGTAAACATTCCGCTGGCAAAGATATTAAAACCAATGAAAAACAAAGCCATCGTACATATTCTGTTACCCGTCACGGCCAAATCATACACCGGATTATCCGGCCGGGCAAATACGGAAACTAACGGCCTTGTCAGTAGGAAAGACGCTACAACCGTCATAACAGATATCCATGCAATCACCTTGAAACTGACTACCACCAGTTTTTTCAGCTTTTCCCGGTTTTGTTCCCCATAATAGTAACTGAGCATAGGCGCAACCCCGTAAGAATATCCCGTATACAGAGAACTCGCAAACATCAGCACATACATGATGATTGTGACAGCCGCGACCCCGTCCTCCCCGACATAGCGCAGCATCGTCCAGTTAAACATCATGGTGATAATCCCTGTGACAAGTGCGGTCGCCATCTCCGAACATCCATTTGTAGCCGCATTTGCAAGGACTTTGAGCCGAAACGCCGGTTTCGTAAAATGCAGAAGACTCTTCTTACTGCTAAAAACAAATAATCCCACAACCGCCGTCACCGAATAGCCAATGCCCGTTGCAACCGCTGCGCCGCTGATTCCCATACCAGCCCCGGCGATAAACACATAATCAAGCACCATATTTAAGACGCCGCCCATTACCGAACAAATTAAGGAAAGATTAGCCTTTTCGCTGGCAATCATATATAGCGTAAAATTATTCATAAGAAGAATCGGAACAGTAAACACCAGATAATGGCCCAAGTATTCCACGCAGTACCCTTCCACATCTGCCGAAAGATTCATTCCGGCAAAAATATGTTCCATTGCCAGATACCCCACAGCACACATGGCCACCCCAACAATAACGTTCACCAAAATCAGAAATGTAAAATCTTCCTTTGCCTCCTTCCCGTTCTGCTCCCCCATCTTTCTCATAATGACTGCACTTCCGCCGGTGGCAAGCATGGTGGAAATAGCTGTGACAAGCTGTATAATCGGCGCTGTCAGGTTGATAGCTGAAAGTGCGCTTGTGCCAATCAGATTCGATACAAACAACCCGTCAACCATTGTGTAAAAGGACATAAACACCGTCATTGCAATAGTCGGTACAGCAAATTTCAGGGTGTTACTGAGTGTCACAGGTTTTTCATATACATTTGAGTTTTCCATAAATTTCTCCTCCATTCTTGATGTCTTTTTCTGTATATAGCATCATAATCCATACAGTAACTGTACGGTCAATACCGTGTTTTATATTTAAAAACATAAAATTGACGTAGTCACCGGAATTAAAGCAGGCGTAATAAAATCAGATACAGCTACTATATTGAAAAATAAATCAATCGCTTCGGATTCAGGCTGCTCCCAAGTACCTCTCAACACCGCCCTATCCATGGAACCTGTTCTGCCACATAAAAAAAGCGGCTTTGATTACTATTTCAAAACCGCCGGAGGGCATGAAAATCTTCTTTTTACGCATAGTGATATTTTTCTCTGTTCTGATGGAGGAAAACCAGTGCTACAATCATAGTGATTAGTTCCGCTATCGGTACTGCAAGCCATACACCCACTACGCCCCATAAATTAGGCAATGTAAACAACAGTACTGTAATCAGTCCGAATGTCCGCAGAAATGACAAAATTGCTGACAATTTCCCATTTGATAATGCTGTGAATGTGGCAGAGGTAAAAATATTCAGCCCACAAAACAGAAAGCCAAAGGGAAAAATCAAAAATCCGTTTCGTGCAATTTCATAAACAGGCGTTCCCTTTTTAGCAAAAATACCAACCAATGGAGAACCCCAAATAAAAGCTACCGCAAAAACAGTGACCGAAACAAAAACAATGAACCGCATACAAATAGAAAATACATTCTTTAGCTGTTTTTCGTCTTGCTTCCCAAAGTTATAGCTGATAACAGGGGCTACTCCCATAGAAAAACCTATGTAAAGGGCGCTCAATAAAAATTGTGCATAGATAATGATTGTAATTGCCGCAACTCCGTTTTCTCCAAGCAGTTTCATCATAATCCGGTTAAAAAGGAATGTTGTAACCGCTGTTGCCGCCTGACTTACCATTTCCGAAAAACCATTGGTACAGCTTTCAGCCAATACGGAAGAATCCATGACTGGCTTCCTAAAATGCAGACTGCCTCTCTTTGCGGAAAAGAACCACAATCCAATCACCGCCGGTATCATATAGCCAATGCCCGTACCAAATGCCGCCCCCTTAATGCCCATGTGAAGCGGCACCATAAAAAGATAGTCCAGTAAAATATTGACGATTCCCGCGCTTACGCCAAGCACCATACCCATTCCGGGGCGTCCCGCCGTTACAATCAGATTTTGAAAAAGCACTTGCAGGATACTTGCGGGTGTGAATAACAGTAGAATGAAAAGGTATTCTTTACAGTATGGAAATAGGATACTGCTCGCTCCAAGCCCCCAGACAATCCGGTCAATAAAAACCGTCCCCAAGATTGCAATCAATACACCTAACAAAATGCCCGTTGAGATAATCAGCGTAAAATCCTGTGCCGCCCGTGCATGTTCTCCTGCTCCCATTTTGCGGGCTACTATCGCACTTCCTCCTGTTGCAAGCATAGTTCCAAGACCGACAATCAGATTGATAACAGGACAGACGATATTCAATGCCGAAAGTGCATTTGTATCTACAAATCGTGCTACAAAAATTGTGTCAACGACTGTATACAGCCCCATGAATATCATCATCAAGATTGTCGGAAATGAAAATTTCAGCAATGATTTTAGTGTAAAGTTCTGTGATAATGGATTTAGTTCACTCATTGTCCTCGCCCTCCGATTTTTCTCTGTGAAGTATAAACCGCTGTGTCGGATAGCCAAACTCAAATAACAATTCCGCTTCGGCAAAGCCAAGGCTTCCCCATATCTCCCGATAGCCTGTATCTGCCTTGTCACCCTCCCGAAAAGTCGTCACGCTAATTTGTGCGGAACGTGCAAGTTCATACAGTGCCTTTTCACAAAATGCTTTCGCTATCCCTCTTTTCCGATACTGTGGGTGTACCCCAAAGAAATCAATACTCCCCGTCACCTCATGAAATGCCATAATTCCGATTGCCGTATCAGAGTCTTTCAAAATTAATGCCCTCTTATTTTTGATATACTCCTGCAACTGTTCAAGATATTGCTTCTCGTCCAAGTGTGGGAAACCGTCAATGACAAGGTGAACCAGTTCTATCCATTCGGGTATATCCTCCTGTGTTGCAAAGACGATTTTATCCTGCCATTCTTTTTCCTCTAAATTTGTGGGATTTTCATTCAAGGCATACCTTAACTGCAATGGATAGAATTCTTTTTCCTCCCTGTACTGGTTGGGGGATTTTTTATACATGGCTTTGAAAATATCCGTAAAGGACTGCTGGCTCTCATATCCGGCAGAAAGTGCAATTTCGAGGATTGGTCTGTCGGAAAAAACAAGCAGTTTTGTGGCCTCAGTCAACTGACGGCGTTGTACGTAAGTCTGGATTGTCATCCCTACCGTATCTGTGAACATTCGGTGTAAATGATATTTTGAATAATGTACAGCCCCCGCAACTGTTTCCAAGTCCAGCTTTTCGTGCAGATGGCTTTCAATATAGTCGATTGCCGCCATTACATTTCTGATATTCCCACACATTGCCGCTTCCTCCCTTCTCTTTCGTGACAAGTTAGAAATCATCATTTCTCACCTGTAACCATATTATAGCAGGATATTTCATTCTGCTTTTCATATATCTTGCGCTTTTAAAAGCAAGCGTTAACCGGATAACTAGAGGTGTAACCTTTGGTTGCACTTTTTTATTTTTATAAAATCAAAGAAGCCCCTGCGTACTGTACCCAGTATGCAATAGTCTTATCACATCAAACAACCCACAACATAAAGCACCTTGATAATTGAATAGCCTTTACACCTTGGCTGTGAGATACTTATTTATACAGGAGGGGCAGGCATATGGATAATGAAATGAAAACGATGTTCAACGCCATATTGGAAGAAATAGGGCGTGTAGAAGAACGGACAAATAAACGTTTCGATAGGATAGAAAAGCAGTTAGAAATGATGCAGTATGACATCAATGCTTGCAAACTAGAAAAAGATACAATCAGCCTGTTGATAAAGAAAATAGATTAGCTTGAAAAGCGGATTGAAGAATTAGAAAAGAAAACAACATAGCCAAAACTGAATAAATATATTACATAACCACGGTGTAAAGTCTATTGAATTATCAAGGCTTTACACTTTTTTATTTTGGGAGGTTATGGACTATGGAAAAGTCAGTATACGAAATGGTAACAGACAGGATTATTGAGCAACTAGAAAGCGGCATCATCCCATGGGAAAAGCCCTGGACAGGTATCAGGTCTGGCGCATTCAACCGCATAAGCAAGAAAAGCTATTCCTTGTTTACAGAAAAAAATTTCACATACCCTTTATGTCTCCTTTCCGGCGCTCCAATCACCTTAATATTTTTTACATTGTAGTCGCTCTTGTCATTTTGAAATGGTTTAAAGAATACATAGTAACCAGAGTCTATATATTCCCCGTTCAATTTTGTGTGATGGATAAAATATGTGTTACCATCTTCACCTTTGATAAATCCATGTTTCCTGTCATGTAAATATCTTTTTACCTTTCCGTACAATAATCAGACCTCCTTCGTGATTTATTATTTGAATTTTATTACTTGCTGTGAAATTGATGTTTAAGTAGCCGTGGAATTATGAATATGAATAATATTTACAAGTTACATTTAGATGCCCCTGTGACGCTCTGTGAGACTCATACAGCGGATTTAGGGTTGGCTGTGAAGATTTTTGTGATTCATTGTTAAACCACATAAATAAGCCCTCTAACAATCATATTTCTACAACTGATAGTGGCCTTATTTAAATGTCCTAACAAGATATTTAATTGTCACAATGTATTGAATTTCTCCTTTCTTCTATGATTTTGATTCGAACATATGTCAGATTACTTTTTTGATTACCCCAAAAATACAAAGAGCCCAAAAAGCTTGTTTTTACAAGGATTCTGGACTTCTTCAAAATAGCGAGAGGGGGACTTGAACCCTCGACACTACGGGTATGAACCGTATGCTCTAGCCAGCTGAGCTATCTCGCCATATTCATTTATAATGGATACCAATCAGATATCCAATGAACTGGGGCCTATAGGGCTCGAACCTATGACCCTCTGCTTGTAAGGCAGATGCTCTCCCAGCTGAGCTAAGACCCCATTTCTGTGCGGGTCACTTCCGCAACCCGCTCTGCTAGTATACAATCTTTTGGCATAACTTGTCAAGTAGTTTTACAAAATTTTTTCGATATATTTTTCCATAAAATGCAACCCTTCAACCTTCTGCCTCACTGTTACCGAATCTGCCATTCCAATCGCCTGTGGCAAGGGCAGTGACTGTCCCGTCCTCAATCTGCCGACAGGATTTCTTCCGCCATATCAAGCGCTTCTTCCCCATCCATATCCAGGTCGAACCCAATTAGCTCATAGTACAATCCATCTTTCTCCCATCTTACATCCACTGCCTTACGAATCTCTATATCATCGCTTCCATAAGAGATAAAATAATCATCCTTCTGCTCATTCACCTTATCTTCCTCGGTCAATTCATAGGAAGCCGGAACAAACTTATAAGTATACTCATCAACCCTAACAGAAATGTCCCCGCATGTCCTGACCGCATTGGGCTGCTTGGCTATAACCACTTCTTCTACCCGCTGCTGAATGTACAGCCCCATATCTTTGCCGTCCTTTGTATACGTAATCTGCATGGCCGGTATGGTATAGAGTTCATTGTTCTCTTCACCGTAAGCTTTCAGCTCGTTTATACGAACGCCTGCAAATGAGTAACCATTTGTAAATTGTTCCACGCTGTCCACTGTATATCCCAGTTTCTCCTCCGCCTTCCCTAATTCTGCATAGTCCGTGTACTCCGGAGCCGCACTGCCCTGAACCCCAATCCTGGCGGTCTTTCCCGCCACTACCGTGATTCCCGATACAAGCAGACATGCCGCCACAAGAACAACGATTTTTTTCATACTCATATGTTTTACCTCCATTTCTGCGCTGCTTTTTGCGCATATCGAACTACAAATCATCTCATCAATCCTGCATTTTAATTGTTCTGAAGCCGAAATGCCATCACATTCCTTTTCCAGCGCTTCCTTTATCCTACTGCCAAAGTCCTGTTCCGCACGCATATAAATCCTCCTTACCACGCAATCTTTTTACCAAACCCTATGATATTGCAGTCTTACCCTCGATACTGTATCAATGGAAAACGGTGTCATCCCCGGCTTTTCAATCTGCCGCCCGCAACAACCCAAATTCCTGGCCGCTCGGCATTCAGTTCTCCATGGCAGCCTTCCCTGCCATCTTAATGGCTGCTAATGCTTTTATGCAGCGCACAGAGTGTTAAACCGTCCTAAGCAAGCAATCCGCCCGATTGCCAGATGTTCAATTCACCAACATTCTCTGCATCCGCTTTCTGGCCGTATGCAATCTGGATTTTACCGTTCCTTCCATAATCCCGAGCGCCTGTGCGATTTCTTTTACCGAGAGCAAATTATAATAATGCATGACTACAACCGTCCTCAGCTTCACCGGAAGCGCTTTCACGGCCATAGAAATTCTTTCCGCTTCTTCCTGTTGAATCATTCTGTCAAGGGAAGAAATGTCTGTCCGGTTTTCCATCCGTATGGCGGCCTCATCATCAGGAATCTCCCGTTTGCTCATCCTGCCCGTCCTATAGGCCGTCCGCACAAGAATCTGCATCATCCACGGCTTAAACCCGGCATCGTTTTTCAATTCGCGAATATGCAGCCAGACTTTCACAAATGTTTCCTGCGTCACATCCTCACTGTCCGTCATATTCCCTGTAATTAAATATGCTGTCCGCATTGCCATATCCTTGTACGTTTCATACAGTTCATCGAAAGCTTCCCTGCTGCCTTCTTTTAACTGCGCTACCAGATTTTCTTCCTTCAAAACTTCTTCTCCCCTGTCATGTTCGGTGCACCTACTATATAGAGTCCACCAATTAAAAAAAGGTTCATTTTTTTTGCAATATTCTTTCCCTATATGTGACTGTGCAAACAAAAAGAAGCAATTTTCCACGTTTCCGTAAAAAATTGCTTCCGGTTCTTAAAATGATGTCAAATCAAATCCCCGCATCATTCGCTGTACTATTGTGCCGGCCCATTTACTTTCAGTCAAATAACTTGCCCAAACTAACCCATCACTGCAAAAATGAAAATCTTACATCCTCTCAGGCGCCGAAAAGCCAAGCAAATCAATGCAAGTTTCAAGCACATCCTTCACCAGCATAAGCAGCGCAATCCACCCTGATTTCTTTTTAGAATCTTCCTCTGTCAGAATCTTCGTCTCATGGTAGAAATGGTTAAACGCATTGGCAAGGTCGTAAATATATGCACAGATTCTGTGCGGTGCGATTTCCTCATAGGCCGCTTCTATCGTCGCATTGAATTTGGCCACCTCTAACATCAGGCTCTTCTCGGAGCCGTTGACAGCCTCACCGATAACCGCGTCGGCCAGTATGCCTCCCTGTTCTGCATACTTATTTAAGATGGATTTAATCCGCACGATGGTATAGAGAATATAAGGCCCGGTGTCCCCCTCGAAAGAAGTGAACCTATCCATATCGAATATATAATCCTTGGAAGCCTGGTTGGACAAATCACCGTATTTAATCGCCGCAAGTCCCACAATTTTCGCCGTCTGCGCAGCCTCCTCCATATCGATTTCATAACCTTTTGAACTGGCGTTCTCCTGAATTTTGCGTAACATTTCCTCGTCAATCTCACGGATGAGATTTTCTAAGCGCATGACGCCGCCTTTCCTGGTCATAAAAGGCTTCCCGTCCTTGCCATTCATGGTGCCGAAGCCGATATGCACAAGTTTTGTATTCTCATTCACCAACCCTGTCTTCCTGGCGCAACGGAACACCTGCTCGAAGTATAGTGACTGCCTCTTGTCTGTCAGGTAAATCATTTTATCGGGCTGATAACGCTCCATACGGTCCATAATAGTCGCCAGGTCTGTGGTGTTATAGAGCGCTGCGCCGTCCGATTTTAAAATCATGCACGGCGGCACTTCTTTCGTGTCCGTCTCTTCCTTCACATCCACCACGAGGGCGCCGTCGCTCTCATAAGCATAGCCGCCCTTTTTCATATCCTCCACCATACCCGGAATGATGTCATGTACGTCCGATTCACCTTTCCAAAGGTCAAAATCTACGTTCAAATTCTCATAATTTTTCTTCAAATCTGCGATGGACACACTCATGATGTGTTTCCAGAGGGCACGGTAACCGCGCACACCGCTCTGCAGCCTGTAGGTCGCTTCCATGGCGTCGGCCTTATATGCCTCGTCTTCCTTGGACTTGGCGCTGGCCGTAGGATAGATTTCTTCCAATTCCGAAATGGTAAAAGGCGCTTCCTTTGGATATTCTCCTTCAAAAGAACTGTTAAAATAAACCAAATCAGGTTGTCTCTTCTGGAGCTCCGTAATAATAAGCCCCATCTGAAGCCCCCAGTCGCCCATATGGATGTCTCCTATTATATCATGCCCCGCATAGCGGCAAATCCGCTTAATACTCTCACCGATAATAGCGGAACGTAAATGTCCCACATGGAGTGGTTTTGCCACATTAGGCCCGCCGTAATCGATGATAATCTTTTCTGCCTGTTTCGGCGTCTCCAAGCCCTGTTTCCCGCTTGTGTGCATCTGACGCAGATAATCCCTGACAAAAGATTCTTTCAGCTTCATATTCAAAAACCCGGGCGCAACGGCCGACACTTCCGACAGCACTTCGCTTTGCGCCAATTTCTCTGCCACTTCCTGCGCAATCAAAAACGGCGCCTTATGGTACCTCTTCGCCCCGGCCATGGCACCGTTACACTGGTATTCACACAAATCGGGTCTGTTGGACAAAGTAACCCTTCCAAGCTGCCCATCATATCCCGCTGCCTCGAAGGCCGTCATCATCTCTTCTGAAATCAAATCCAATATTTTCCGCATTCTTTTCCTCACTTCTGCGCTGCTGTTGTTTAAACTTTCATGAGAGCGTGTATCAAACAAATTTGTGTCAAGCAACGCCCAGACACTTATCTCTTGTTTCAATCTCTTCTGGAATATACACACCCACAATAATCCTGTCTGTACAATCCGTATTCTCCCGATAATTCAATGGAACGTTTATACCCGTCCCGTTTCTTGAAATCCGACACAAGCCAAGCCACCCCATACTCCGTGGCAAGTCTTTCACCGATTTCATTCAATTTGGCGGCATTTTTCAAAGGGCTTATGGAAAGCGTTGTCGTAAAATAGTCATATTCTCCCGCCTTCGCCCGCCTGACCGTCTCTTTAAGCCTAAGTGCATAACAGGCAAAACAACGTTCTCCGCCCTCCGGGCACTGTTCCATTCCCCTGGCAACTTCATAGAAACGTTCCGGCTCATAATCGCCCTCTATGACCCCTATGGGATATCCTCTATGCCAGTCTGTCCTTTCCCGGTTTCCCGGGATTTCTTCCCCTATTTTCTCATTATACGCCTCAATCAGACGTTTCTGTTCCGCCACCCGTTTCCGGTACTCTTCCGCCTCGGTAATATTGGGATTATAGTAAAAAACCGTAATCCGGAAATACTTCCGCAGATATTCCAACACATAGCTGCTGCAAGGTGCGCAGCAGCTATGCAAAAAAAGTCTTGGAACATGTTTTGTGGCCGGACTGTCCTGTACGTTCACCTGACGGGCGCACAAATTGTCTATGATTTTATCCAGTTCTCTCTGATAATTTCTGTTGTTCATAACCCTGTTACCCGTCCCATATCCTGTGATGGCAAAGAGCCCGCTTGAGAACTTACTTCCCGCGTCTGGCAATCGTCGCAATGTCGATTAACGTCATCTCACCCTGGGAAGCGGCGTTCTCCAGACTGGATACAAGGGCCGTCGCCGTGTCCATCGCCGTGATACAGTTTACGCCCGTCTCGATGGCCGTCCTGCGGATTAAGAAACCGTCCCTGCTCTTGTCCCGTCCCTGAGTCGGCGTATCGATGACCAAATCAATCTTATGTCCTAAAATCAAGTCCATCACCGTGGGGGACTCCTGCTGAATCTTATTGACTTTCCTTGCCTTGATGCCTGCTTCGTTCAAAACGGCCGCCGTACTTCTGGTGGCATATATAATATACCCCAGCTTCTCAAAGCGGCGGGCTACCTCGATGGCCTCGCCTTTGTCCGCGTCCTTGACAGTGATAATCATCTGTTTATGTTTGGGCAGGTTGACGCCCGCGCCAAGAAACGCCTTGTAAAGCGCCTCGTTGAAAGTCTTTGCGATACCGAGGCATTCCCCTGTGGACTTCATCTCCGGCCCCAAACTTATCTCCGCGCCCCGAATTTTTTCAAACGAGAATACGGGCATCTTGATGGCAAAATAATCCGCCGCAGGCTGTAAGCCCGGCTCATAACCTAAGTCGCGTATTTTCTTCCCGATGATGACTTCCGTTGCCAAATCCACGATAGGAATACCCGTCACCTTGCTAATATAGGGCACCGTTCGTGAAGACCTGGGATTGACTTCAATCACATACACTTCATCGTTCATGGCGATAAACTGGATATTGATAAGGCCGATGACATGGAGCGCCTTCGCAAGTCGTCTGGAATACTCCGCGATAGTCTCCTTCACCTTCTCGCTGACCGTGGGCGCCGGATAGACGGAGATACTGTCCCCGGAATGCACACCCGTCCGCTCGATGTGCTCCATAATGCCCGGAATCAGGATATCCGTGCCGTCGCATACCGCATCCACCTCAAGCTCTTTTCCCTGCAAATATTTGTCTACCAGAATCGGATGTTCCTGCTCGTAACGGTTAATCACCGCCATAAATTCTTCGATTTCCTGGTCGGAAAGCGCTATCTGCATCCCTTGTCCGCCAAGCACGTAGGAAGGACGCACAAGTACCGGGTAACCTAACCTATTGGCTACCGCCTTGGCCTCCTCGGCGGTGTACACCGTACCCCCTGCCGCCCTGGGAATTTCCGTTTCCTCCAGAATTTTATCGAAAAGCTCCCTGTCTTCCGCGGCGTCCACATCCTCTGCTTTCGTTCCCAAAATCGGCACGCCCATCTTCATAAGACTCTCTGTCAGCTTGATTGCCGTCTGGCCGCCGAACTGTACCACTGCGCCGTCGGGTTTCTCCACATTGACGATGTTTTCCACATCCTCCGGGGTCAACGGCTCGAAATAAAGTTTGTCCGCAATATCAAAATCCGTGCTGACAGTCTCCGGGTTATTGTTGATGATAATCGTTTCATAACCTTCTTTTGCAAAAGCCCAGGTAGCGTGGACAGAACAATAATCAAACTCGATTCCCTGTCCTATGCGGATTGGCCCTGAACCAAGGACCAGTACTTTTTTCTTCGGATGGCTCTCTTCCACTTCCGTCTCGGAACCGAACACCGAATAGTAGTAGGGCGTGCTCGCCGCAAACTCTGCCGCACATGTATCTACCATCTTAAATGCCGCCACGATGCCGTTATCGTAGCGCATCTTCTTGATTTCTTCTTCCGTCTTTCCCGTTAATCTGGCAATCACCGTGTCGGGGAACTCGATTCTCTTGGCCTCTTTTAACAGTTCCACCGTCAGGGGCCCCTGCTCCAGCGCCGCCTCCATCTCCGTCAGTATGGCTATCTTGTCGATAAACCAATGGTCAACCATGGTAATCTCATGGATGGTATCGTAATCCACGCCCTTACGGATTGCCTCCGCAATGATATAGATTCTCTGGTCGTCCACCACTCGCATCCGCTCTTTCAACTCTTCCGCGGAAAGCTCCGAAAAATCATAACTGCGTAGACAGTCCACATGCTGTTCCAGTGAACGGATGGCTTTCATCAGCGCACCTTCAAAGTTATCACCGATACTCATCACCTCTCCGGTGGCTTTCATCTGTGTGGTGAGCGTGCGTTTTGCCGTAATGAATTTATCAAAAGGAAGTCTCGGAATCTTCACCACGCAGTAGTCCAGAGTAGGCTCAAAACTAGCATAAGTCTTGCCCGTAATGGCATTCTTAATTTCATCCAGTGTATAGCCCAGCGCAATCTTCGCCGCTACCTTGGCTATGGGGTATCCGGTAGCCTTGGAGGCAAGCGCAGAGGAACGGCTCACACGGGGATTGACCTCGATGACACAGTATTCAAAACTAGTAGGATGCAGTGCAAACTGTACATTACATCCCCCCGTAATGCCAAGTTCATTGATAATGTTGAGAGCCGAACTCCTCAGCATCTGGTATTCCTTGTCACCAAGCGTCTGGGAAGGAGCCACCACGATACTGTCGCCCGTATGTACCCCCACCGGGTCGATATTTTCCATATTACAAACGGTGATGCAGTTGCCCGCGCCGTCCCGCATCACTTCATATTCAATCTCTTTCCAACCCGCGATACAACGCTCCACCAGAACCTGCCCGACCCTGGAAAGCCTAAGCCCATTGGCAAGAATCTCCTCAAGCTGCACCTGGTTGTGGGCTATACCTCCACCGGAGCCGCCCAACGTGTAAGCGGGACGAAGCACAACAGGGTAGCCGATTTTATTGGCGAAAGCCACGCCGTCTTCGATATTTTCCACCACAAGGGAAGGCGCACAGGGCTCCCCTATTTTCTCCATGGTTTCCTTAAACTCCAGACGGTCTTCCGCCTTCTTAATCGTCTTGGCGGTAGTACCAAGCAGCGTCACACCGTGTTCTGCCAGAAAACCTGACTCATCCAACTCCATACCCAGGTTAAGCCCTGCCTGGCCACCCATGTTGGGTAGCAGGCTGTCAGGCTTTTCTTTTATGATAATCTGTTCAATCACTTTTGTTGTGAGCGGCTCGATATATACCTTATCCGCGATATCCCCATCGGTCATAATCGTCGCCGGATTGGAGTTTACAAGAATAACCTCCATGCCCTCTTCTTTTAAAGAACGGCACGCCTGCGTGCCCGCATAGTCAAACTCCGCCGCCTGCCCAATCACAATCGGCCCCGACCCAATCACCAGTACTCTCTTTACATTCGGATTCTTCGGCATCTTTCTCCTCCATTATGAATTTCTTGTTTCTTCTTCTGCCTTCCTTTATTTTCCCATCATATTAATAAAGCGCTCGAACAAATCCCCTGAATCCTGGGGACCCGGACAAGCCTCTGGGTGGAACTGTACGGTAAAGATATTCTTGCCCGTGTAGGACAGCCCTTCGTTTGTCCCGTCATTGACATTGATAAAAGCAGGAACCGCCACCTGCGGGTCCAACTTGTCCATATCCACCACATAGCCATGATTCTGGGAAGAAATATAAACTCTGCCCGTCTCCAAATCCTTAACCGGATGGTTGCCGCCTCTGTGTCCATATTTCATCTTAAACGTATCCGCACCTGTGGCAAGGGCCATCAACTGGTGTCCCAGGCAGATTGCAAAGATAGTGATATCTGAATCGTACAGTTTCTTAATTTCGGCAATCACTTCCGTACACTCCTTCGGGTCGCCCGGCCCGTTGCTGAGCATAATCCCGTCAGGTTTTGCATCAATAATCTCCTGAGCTTTTGTGCCCGCCGGATAAACCGTCACATCGCATCCTCTTGCCGCAAGGGATTTCGCGATATTATCCTTTGCACCCAAATCAAGCAGTGCGACTTTCAGGCCCTTCCCTGTCAAAGCCCGTACCATGCTCGGTTTTTTCTCCCGGATACCGTTCTCATACTCTTCTTTCTTAAACCAGGAACTGCCCGATACCGGCCCGTTGTCCGACAATTCCTTAGCCCCTGTCAGCGTATATTTTTCTTTACAGGTGACAATCTCCACCACCTTGCCGGTGGTGTATGCTTTCAATTTCGGAATGACTTCCTCCATCTTGAAACTCTCATCGGTAGTAATCATACCGTTCATCGTACCTTTTTCCCGAAGAATCTTCGTAAGCGCCCGCGTGTCAATCCCCGCTATACCCGGTACGCCGTTCTCTTCCAGAAACTGCTGTATCGTCATGTCACATCTGAAATTGCTCGGAATACGGCTCAGTTCCCGGACAATCAATGCGTCCGGCCAGGGTTTGCCAGATTCCATGTCTTCCCTGCAGATGCCATAGTTTCCGATTAACGGATATGTCATACAGACTGCCTGTCCCGCATAGGATGGGTCCGTCAACACTTCCAGATACCCCGCCATGGAAGTATTAAATACAATTTCGCTGATAATCTCTTTTTGCGCACCGATGTGCGTTCCCTCAAAAATAGTCCCGTCTTCCAAAATTAAGAACGCCTTCATTCCGTCACCCGTTTCCTCTCAAAATAATCTTTCGCATAATCGTTTTATTATAGCATAGGAGTTTACTTCCTTCAATTAGAAAAAAGATGCCCTCCCGCTTTTTCTCTGCTCTCATTTCAAATCGCTATACAGCATGGAGATGGCGGGTACAACCGGCTGGCTCTCAACCAACGCCGCAGGAATCTTGCAATCCCCAAATAATTTGCCATAGATGACAAGCCTGTCACCCTCCAGAATCAATATCTCTTCTGTTTCCCTGTCGTCCCTGATAATATAGTATCTCTCAAAACCATCCTTTTCTTGCACCATGCACAGATAATAAATATGCTCGTCAAAGAGACCCCCTTCCACTTGCCGGATAACTTGTGCCTCCACCACGACCGCCTCGCCCAGATAATCTTCCTGTTGCCTGAGAAGCGACCTGTAATCAGCCTGGACACACTTTTCGCAAAAAGCCGCCTTGTCCGCATCTGTCTTGGCAGGATTCTCTTCGTCTTCCCGGACATCTTCTCCCGTTTCCATGCCCTCTGCCTCATCATTGATATCCTGCGCAAGTTCGTCGTCCGCAGTACTTCCTGTTACCCTGGCCGTGTCGGTATTTCCTGCCTTAGATGTATCCTGCTTCTTTAATCCCTCCGCCGCGCTTTCCTTAGAATCTTCCTGCCTTTCTTTGTCTGACGTACCGTTTCCCTTAGACGCCTCCTGTTTCTTGCTGCCCGGCGCACTGTCTTCCCTTATTATTTCCTGCTTCTCTCCCTCCGCCGTCACGCCTTCCCCGGTTGCCTCCTGCTTCTTTTCACCCGGCGCAGCGCTTATTCCGGACGTCTCCTGTCCTTTCCCAACTGCTGTGTCAGCTTTGCCGGAGCCTACATCATCCCCGGATGTCTGCGCGCCTGCTGTCACCGGAGAAACCGAGATTTTCTCTTTCTCCGTCCCGGCCTGCTCCTTACCCGTTTCCGCCGCCTCCACAAGCATCATATCGGCGTTTGTGCCCGATATATCCGGCCCTGCCACAGCAGGAGATAGCACCGTACTCTGCGCCATCCAGCCGGATATTGCCGAACCGTCGGCCAATCCCCAATAGGCAGACAGGCAATAGCTTCCCAATCCAATAACGACAACTGCCAGAACGGCCGCCACGGATTTTAAAAACCAATGGCTTTTGAGGCTCATCTTACAGTTTGGGCAGATTTTCGCCTTCTTCGGTATCATGACACAGCAATATTTACATTCCTTCAACTTGACGTCCTCTGCGAAACGATACGCCTGATGTATGGAATCGCCTCTTGTCTTTGTCTCGCTGGCCGTCCCAATCCTTTTTGGTTCATTTGCTTCACTTTTTTCTTTGGTTTCCTCGGATACTCCCATATCTTTTCTCCATCTGTCCTGTACGATACTTATGTTCTCACTTACCGGCACTCTCCGCTCCGTATCCGGTAACCGTTTATCACACCCATTGTACTGTAATTTACGTGCATCGTCAAATCAAATACCACAATCCTTGCGATGCGAAAAATAACCTCCCGCGCGGCATCTGACAGCCTGTTTGCACCTGTTTAATGAAAAGACCTCCTGCAAGGGATTCCCCCTGCCATGAGGTCTTTTTATCTGCATTATTTAAAATATGCCACACCCGACTCGAAAATCTTCATATCCTGTTCGCCGTAAATATTGACTGCCACGCCGTCCCCTCTTCTCTCGGAATGTGCCATCTTACCAAACACACGTCCGTCAGGAGACGTAATACCCTCGATGGAAGCATAGGAACCGTTGATATTCCACTCCTCATCCATGGACACCTTACCGTCGATATCCGCATACTGGGTAGCCACCTGGCCATTGGCAAAAAGTTTGTCAATCCATTCCTTGGGTGCCACAAAACGTCCTTCGCCGTGGGATGCTGGGTTTACATAAGTATTTCCCAATACCGCTCCCTGCAGCCATGGGGACTTGTTGGATACCACTTTAAGACAGACCATCTTAGAAATATGACGGTTAACCGTATTGAAAGTCAATGTGGGAGAGTCTTCCTTCTGCCCCACTATCTCACCGTACGGCACCAATCCTAACTTAATGAGCGCCTGGAAACCGTTGCAAATCCCCAGCGCCAGTCCGTCTCTTTCATTTAGCAGCCTGCTCACCGCCTCTTTTATCTTCTCATTCTGAAAAGCGGTGGCAAAAAACTTCGCAGAGCCGTCCGGTTCATCGCCCGCGGAAAATCCGCCGGGGAACATGATAATCTGCGCCTGTCCGATTGCCTGTTCAAATACGTCCACACTCCCCCTGATATCTTCCGCCGTCAGGTTCTTAAATACCCTCGTGACCACATCTGCGCCCGCTCGCTCAAATGCCGCGGCGCTGTCGTACTCGCAGTTTGTCCCCGGGAACACAGGAATAAAGACGGTAGGCTTCGCCACTTTATGCTTGCATACATAGAGTTCTTTCGCCTCGTACAGCCCCGACGCCACTTCGCTCTTATCCTTGCCCACCGTGTAGGGAAATACTTTATCCAGCTTGCCAGTCCATGCCTGCAGCGCCTCCTCCACGGAAATAACCACATCACCATAAACGAACGAAGGATGTTCGGTCACTGTACCGATTACCGTATAGTTAAGGCCACCCTCCAACACGTCTGCTTTTTCGTCCGCAGCGCCACGCATATCCGTACATGTTACTCCCGAAGCAAGTTCTTTTGCCGCTGCGGCGGGCATTTCTGCCAAAATTTCACCTAAGCCATTGTCAAAAAGCTGCTCTGGCGCAAGTCCTTCTTCCACTGTCACACCAAATTTATTTCCAAAGGCCATCTTGCTGGCAGCCGCCGCCACGCCTTTAGCATCCAGTGCATAAGCAGCCACAACCTTCTTTTCTGACATTAATGTCAATATTGTGTCATACACTTTCATGACATCCTTATAAACCGGAAGTCCGTATTTATCCCTGGCAATATGGAAGCGCACCAGTTTATTGCCCGCCTGTTTCAGTTCCGGCGTGACAATACTGTGCTGTTTACCGATGTCCACCGCAAAGGACACAAGGGTGGGCGGCACATCAATCTCATTGAACGTGCCGGACATGGAATCCTTACCGCCGATGGAAGGCAGGCCGTAACCCATCTGCGCGTCATAGGCGCCAAGAAGCGCCGCAAAAGGCTGGCTCCATCTCCTGGCATCCTCACTCATTCTCCTGAAATATTCCTGGAAGGTAAAACGGATGGTCTTATAATCCCCGCCATTCGCCACAATCTTCGCCATAGACTCCGTCACCGCATAGATTGCGCCGTGGTAGGGGCTCCAACTGGACAGATACGGGTCGAACCCGTAACTCATCATCGTCACGGTATCCGTTTTCCCTTTTAAGACAGGCAGCTTGGCAACCATCGCCTGTGTCTCTGTCAACTGGTATTTCCCACCGTAAGGCATATATACGCTGCCTGCACCGATGGAAGCGTCGAACATCTCCACCAGCCCTTTCTGGGAACATACGTTCAAGTCATTTAAAAGGGCAAGCCATGCCTTCTTCACATCCTTGTGTTCCAGCGCCTGCGCCACTGCAGGCGTTGCAATCTTTTCCAGATAATTCTCCTCTTTCTTGGGCATATCCACCGCCACTGCAGTCTCCTGATGGGCGCCGTTGGTATCAAGGAATGCCCTGGAAATATTAACGATTTCTTTGCCACGCCATTTCAGCACAAGCCTGGGTTCCTTTGTCACCACAGCGACTTCCACCGCCTCCAGGTTTTCTTCCGCGGCATAGCCAAGGAAAGCATCCACGTCTCCTGACGCAACTACCACCGCCATTCTCTCCTGGGACTCAGAGATTGCCAGTTCCGTGCCGTCAAGACCCGCATACTTCTTGGGAACCTTGTCAAGCTCCACCGTAAGCCCGTCGGCCAGTTCACCGATGGCTACAGACACGCCGCCCGCACCGAAATCATTACACTTCTTGATGAGCCTGCTGACCTCCTCCCGGCGGAATAATCTCTGAATCTTGCGTTCCGTAGGGGCATTGCCTTTTTGCACCTCGGCGCCGCAAGTTTCGATGGAACTTTCCGTATGCACCTTGGATGAGCCCGTGGCGCCGCCACAGCCGTCGCGCCCTGTCCTTCCGCCCAAAAGAATGATAATATCGCCCGGGTCGGAAGTCTCCCTGATGACATTCCTGCGCGGCGCCGCACCCATAACCGCGCCGATTTCCATCCGCTTCGCCACATAGTCAGGATGATAAATTTCCTTCACAAGACCGGTGGCAAGCCCAATCTGGTTGCCGTAGGAAGAATAACCGCTTGCCGCACCCCGCACCAGTTTCTTCTGAGGCAGCTTCCCTTTCAAGGTATCTGCCACCGGCACCGTAGGGTCAGCCGCACCCGTCACACGCATGGCCTGGTACACGTAGCCGCGCCCTGACAGCGGGTCACGGATTGCACCGCCAAGACAGGTGGCCGCGCCGCCGAAAGGCTCGATTTCCGTGGGATGGTTGTGCGTCTCATTCTTGAAAAAGACCAACCATTCTTCCGTCACCTTTTCGCCGTCGTAATCCATCTCCACCGGAACGACTACGGAACAGGCATTAATCTCATCCGACTGCTCCATGTCGTCAAGCTTCCCGTCTTTCTTTAATTTGCGCATCGCCATCAACGCCAAATCCATCAGACAGACAAACTTGTCCTGCCTGCCGGCAAAAACCTCCTCTCTGACAGCCAGATAATTCTCATAAGTCTTTTCAATCGGTTCCTTATAGAAGCCCTCCGCAAAAGACACCTCTTTTAACTCCGTAGAAAAAGTGGTATGGCGGCAGTGGTCCGACCAATACGTGTCAAGTACCCGGATTTCCGTCATGGTAGGCTCCCTGTCTTCTTCATCCCGGTAGTAATTTTGAATATGTAAGAAGTCTTTGAACGTCATGGCAAGCCCCAGAGAATCATAGAGCTTTCTAAGCTCCTTCTCCGGCATAGATGCAAATCCGTCAAAAACCACCACATCGGCAGGCTCATCATAATTTGTGACAAGCGTGTCAGGTTTGACCATATCAGTCTCCCTGGAATCCACCGGATTGATACAGTATGCCTTAATTTTTTCAAATTCCCCGTCGGAAATATCGCCCGTTATTAAATAAGTGACCGCCGTTTTGATAAGCGGCTCCTCGTCCTCCTTCAGAAATTTAACACACTGCACCGCAGAATCCGCCCTCTGGTCAAACTGCCCCGGAAGATACTCCACGCTGAACACTCTTCCGTCCTCCAAGACCTCAATCGTCTCCTTATATAAAATATCTACCGGCGGCTCCGAAAAAACAGTCTTGCACGCTTTCTCAAAAACCTCCTCCGACAGATTCTCCACATCATAGCGGATTAATACCCGAACTTCCCTTACCCCGCTAATCCCGAGATAACTGTCAATCTCCTCCCTAAGCTCCCTCGCCTTCACCGCAAAGGGCTCCTTCTTCTCTACATAAATCCGCTTCACATTTCCCATGCTGTTTTCTCCTTATTTACTCTTAGGCTGCGTATTGCGCTATTACCTGAAAGATAACTTCATCTTTTCTTATTATGCCAAACATTCCTTCATATTTCAATCTAAGTTTTCCGCCCCGCATTTCCTTCCGTCATACGCTTTCATAGAAGGCACCGTCACCTTCTGCCCTGGGTATACCACATCCGGGTTATCAAAAGCTTCCGTCTCACCGCTTGTTTCATCATAAAGAGTCATCCGTGGATACAAACTCTGCGTCCCCGCATACCGCTCTGCAATCTTTGAAAGCGATTCTCCTTCTTTGACCACATGCAGGTATGGCACACCCTGAAACGTCTGCATCATACCGGACAGAACAAGACAACAGGCCGACTTGTCTTCCGCCTCCTTGCGTATGCGTGACGCCAGGTAATACCCCTCATCCGGCTTTTCCATCAACGGAACTGCAAGCGTTACTTCATAGTCCGCCGTCTCTCCCTGCCACACAAGGAAATCATAATAATACGCCTCCTGCCTGCGGCAGTCCCAATCTACCGCCGTATCTGCACCCCGTGGCACCACCAGTGCCGCTCCCTGTTCCTCCACGAAACGCCTGAC
Source organism: uncultured Lachnospiraceae bacterium (assembly GCA_910578645.1). Lineage (GTDB taxonomy): Bacteria > Bacillota > Clostridia > Lachnospirales > Lachnospiraceae > UBA3282. The sequence goes on along the minus strand of CAJTQI010000009.1, from coordinate 1,367 downwards.
CGCCGCTTCTTTCGCAAAAGAATCTCCTCTGATTTGCTGAATCCAGACTTCCCCTTTATCCTTCACAGGCTCTTCCATAAGCCTCCAGAGATTCTCCACCGCCGCATCAATCCGGTAATGTGCATCGTCCCAGTCCCACACTTCACCTTGTACAAGGGTTACCCTGGTGATGTCAATATAGACAAGCATAATCTCTTCCCCGTTATCCGCCTCCGTATACAAAGCGTAATCTACGTCCCACCAACTGGTCCGGTCCTCCTTCCTGAGGGTGCTCCCTGCATTCACAAGGCGAAGCGTATATTTCCTTTCAAACGGCTCTATCTGGGGAAAGCGACCAAGCACCCTGGCAATCTCGTCATTCAGATAACCTCCGTCCACAAGCTTCCTTGTGACGTCGATGCCCTCGTTAAAATCTGCACAGTCATCACCGATTAAATCAATATTATCCAGTTCCTGCCTTATCTCCCGTTCCCCTTCCCCGAAAAGCTCCGTATAAAAATTCGGCACGCCAAAGCACCTTGAACCGCCGTCGGGCACGAAAAACCTGGCGGTGTTAAGATGAATGGAAATCCCCTCCTCCTCACGCACGCTTCCATCATCCCTACATAGATAAACACTGTCCGAACCCGTATCCACCAGATTGGTCATCTTCACAAAGACACCTTCCTCCTCTTCTGGCGCCCTGCGCTGTTCTTCTACGACGGCAAGTTCCAACTCACTCTCCGGTGGAAATTCATCAATAATCTCTATATCTAGCGATTCTTTCGTCCCATCCTTCCCCTGCCTGCCTTGTCCGCTAGACATATTCTCTATCAGGAAATCCACCCCGGACAAATCTTCCGAGTACGCCTGCCCATATGTACTTTCTTTCGACAAAGTATCTGCTTTCTCAATATCGCCGTCTCCCACCGACATCGTCCACAGCCAGATTGACGCTGCCCCGGCCATCGCCGTAAACATCTTCACACCATCCATAACCACCGTCAAAGGCTCTCTCTTTGCAAGCAATTCCTCGATAATATAATCATACACATTGTTTCTGTTTTCTTCCCGCACTCCCCATCCTCCTGATATCTTGCATGGTAATCTCCATTTCTGCGCATGTTTTTGTCTCAACTTTTGTTGAGACAGCGCATGTAACGAGTTTATGTTAAACAAGCGCAGACACAAATCTCGCCTGTGAAAAATCTTCCGCATATAGATTTCTCACACTAATCCTCCATGTCAGAGCAGTTTACTGCGATGACACGCGATGAGAAATTCGCGAAGGCGGTTTCTCATCTGCGATTGGCGCACATTTGAGGCTCTGACTCAAATTGCCGATTGAAAAATCAGTGCATCAGCATGATTTTTCAACCTAATCCCCA
>CAJTQI010000008.1 GCA_910578645.1 uncultured Lachnospiraceae bacterium | reverse complement strand
ATCAGGTCCACGCCCTCCGGGTGGCGCAGAATCCCCTCGCCGGGGCGGACCGGCTGATCGGTCAGGATACGGCCCATCGCGTCAGAGAGGGTAAAGGGCAGCTTATCCGGCTGGGGATTGCCCAGGCTGATGGTCAGGCTCCCTTGCGGGTCCCCGTCAATGAGAAGCACTTTCTTTCCGGCCTGCGCCAGTCCTATCCCTAAGTTGGCACAGGTTGTGGTCTTGCCCACACCTCCCTTTTGGTTGGCGATGGCGATGATTTGCGTGTTCAAGATAATCACCTCGTTTCTTGGTATGAAAAAAGGGAGAATGTGACCGGAATCAACATTCTCCCTTAGAAACGATATGTGATTGTGCAATAATCTGTCTTTTGTGAGGTTAGCTTTTGAGAGCCATCTCGCCGCAAACCCGCATGAATACTGGATTTTTGCCTGTTTGCTTTCCCTTTCCCCAATAACCTGTGTTCAACGAGCATTATTCGAGGGATATCAGCCGGAAAATCCGTTCCGCAATGAACACTTCATGCAGAAGCGGAAAATTCATCGGGGCATTTGCACCGTTTGGCTATATGAAATCCCCCGATGACCGCCACAAGTTCGTCATTGACGAACCTGCCGCCGCCGTAGTCCGCCGCATTTTCCAGATGCGCTGTGAGGGGCTTGGCTACCGCAGGATTGCCATAACGCTCAATGAGGAGGGCGTGCTCCCGCCGAGGGAATACTACTGCCAGACTTCCGGGAAAACAGGCAACTCATGGAAAGGCAACGGGAAATGGAGCACAAGCGCAGTGACCCAGCTGCTCCGCAACGAGGCGTATATCGGAAACATGGTACAACATAAGAAAGAGATATTTTCATACAAAGACCGCCGAATGACTGCCGTGCCTAAAGATGAATGGATACGGGTGGAAAATACCCATGAGCCTATCATCAGCATGGATGTTTGGGAACAGTGCCGACTGATAGACAAGGCGCAGAGCCGCCCTCGTCAGAACAGCATGAAAGAGACCAGCCTGTTCAGCGGCCTGCTGTGCTGTGCCGATTGCGGTTTTGCAATGAGGTACCAGATAGAGCGGCGGAGGCTGAAAAACGGCGCCACGGCTCTGTACGAAAAATACTTGTGCGGAAGCTATTCACGTTCCGGGCGGACCGCCTGTTCCACGCATAGCATACCCCTTGGGGTTTTGTACGAACTGCTTCTAAACGACATATGGGCTAAAGCGAAGGAGGTCTGCTACCATGAGAAAGAGATTGCACAGCGTCTGATGGAGCGCAGGCAGAAACAGGGACAGGCAGAGCTTTCTGCCATACAGAAGTCCATGAGGTCATTGGAGAAGCGTGCGGCGGAACTTGACAGGCTGATAAGGAGCGCCTATGAAGACAAGGTAAACGGCTCGATACCGGGCGAACTGTGTGCGGAGCTTCTGGGCGGCTATCAGAAAGAACGGACGGAAAATGCCGCAAAGCGGCGGGAATTGGAAGCGCGGCTTGCGGAAATGCAGACGGTGAAAAATGAAGTGCAGGAATGGATTTCACTAATCCGCCAGTATCAGGATATTGACACGCTCGACCGTGAGATGCTTCTGAGACTGATTGACAAAATAGAAGTTGGTGAGGTACATATCGAGGACGGGCAGAAAGTAAGGGATATCAAGATACATTATAAGTTCGTAGGATATATCGGTTGATGCAGTAATCAGCCGATATTCTTTTTTCTACTTTATGTGAAATTCCCATAGGGAAAGACTTGCCGCTACGCCACTTTTGTCTTTCCTAATGGCACCTGCAACCTACACATGGTGCCTCATTCTTCTACTATGTTATGGCATATACAAAAAAAAGTTACTTTCATTGAGCATTATCACGGTTCCTGTCGTCTTAGTGCTTGTATGCCTTTTAGGCCCATGCAACGGTTTTTATGGACGATATTTATATCCGATAGTGGTCGTTTTCCCGGTTATGGTATGTTTTTACTTTTTATGTGAATAACTAAGCACCGCTTCCTTGGACATCGTTATAGGCTTCCAAAAAACTTTTTCACCCAGTAGCGCAAAAGCTGTTTAACCATTTCAAAATGCTTCTGCACTTGTTTTTATCTCTTATTCCTTATTTTGCTGTTGGCGCTTTGTGAAAAGGCATTGTCATTATGATACAGTCCATTATCAATCAGCACAAAGTCTTTCCATTCGTTCCCAAACCATGCCCGCCTCATGACACGTGCAATAAAAGTCACGTTAGAATAGCCGCATACAAGCCCGTCACAGTGCGTCAGTGTATACTGGTCCCTGACCACTTCCCTGGCCAAATAATAGTGGTGCCTGTCTCTGTTCCCTTCACTGAACGCAATAGACTCATCCGTTCCATTATCACGGAACGTGTCTTCATAGACACATATTTTATCCCCAAAAACTTCCCTAAAACGCTCCACGGCTGCCTGTTCATCCGTGGCCAGGAATATCCTGTCATATCCTGACGTTTCAATTAAAACCTTTACCTGTTCAATTTCCTGCTCAATCTGCACAGGAATCGGGTGATTGTTATATCCCTTCCTAAAATCCGTTCCCCTGAAATGGACGCCCAAAACCTTTCCATCCCCTAACAGATTACGGTATTCTTTCTCCAAATATTGCTCTGTAGTTTCATTATACCGGATATATTTCTTCACCATATGTGCCATCGCATCAATATACGCATCCGACACATCATAACTGACTGCCTCAAACTGTGCTTTTACCTGTACATAATGACTTTCCTGCGTATGAATCACATGACAGGCATGTTCGATTCCTGTCACCTCGGAAACGGGCTGAAAGAAATAAAGAAATGCATTTTTCTCACCGTCAATTCCTTCCGGCTCATAATAAAGATAATTTATGCCCCAACGCACATAGGGGACAAATCCTCTTTCATACGCGAAATACAGATGAATTAACGTCACGCCGAATTCAGCAAAAAATCCAACTCCCGCACCTCTTTCTTCAATCAGATAGACACACTTGCCTTCATATTCCCTGCCATAAGTATGCATCTCCAAAAAGTCCGGGTTTTCATACCCCTCCAAGAGCATCCTGCGGAATGCCGGGTCATTGCGGTGTATCCTACACCGGTTCCAGTATACCAGTTTCTCCGATTTCCTAAGCAAGTCCATGAAACCCATTATTTATTGCCTCCATATTTTATCCCAGGATTGAGGATTTAAGTCTCAACCTTTCATATCCACATACTCATTACCGTTGCTGCGTATGTGTTACACATCTACTACTGTCTGTCAAAGAAAAACCATCGGCACAATATAAGGCATAGCGACCATAAGCGGATACATATACCTACAATATTGGCCATTACAAGGCCCGGCCAAACGTATGAGAATCATGCAGCACGGTACCATAAGCAATGCCAGCACTTTTAAATTTCCTTTCTTTAAACCATAAAAAACACAAAGCATAATTACCCATACATAGAGCGCCGGATTCACTAACATATTATAAATCGGAAGTCCATCTAATTTAGAACGCAAAAATTCATAGTTTGTCCTAATCTCCCGAAGGCGTTCCGGATAGGAAAATTCCAGTCCCAATGGAGCCATCGTTTCATTTGTCAGCTTCATACATTCCTCAGACCAATCTGAATTATTTATACTTAACGGTATCGCCCCCGGATAAAAATACCGATAATAATTATTCATTGTCGCCTGCACATAAATATTAGGATGCTTCAAAAACATCTGAAACCATGCGTCAAAATAATCCGCCAAATTTTCTCCGGATGCGTATTCATTGTATGTTGCTTTTACACTATCCACGTTATTGGGCTCATATTTTTCAGCCATTTTTTCATAGTTCAATATGGCCGCTATCGCATCTTTCTCTTCCGCTGTCACTTCATGTGCAAATTCCTTGACATACCTTGCCGTCTGCTGAAAAGGAACCGCTAACATCTCCCGGACACTTCCCGGCGTTATCGAAAGCATCGGAAACAATATTTTAAACACTAATATCCCAAATGCCAAAACTCCGGCACTGTAAAAATACATCGTTCTTTTTATCTGTCTGCAGAAACATGCACAAAGCAAAAATGCCGCCACCAATATATACACTGCTTCATTCCGGAATAAAACCATACTCGCTGACGAGACTGCAAGCAATACATAATCTCTGCTTCTACGCTTTCCATCCACCTCGCCACGTATAAACCTGAATACCCCAACCATGACTAAAATAAAACTCATTCCGTAAAGAACATCTTTCGTCACAAGGAACATATAATTCTGTATCCTTGGAGAGACAATAAAATACAATACGGCAACCAATGCATATTTCAGCGGAACTTTTATCTCCTTCACCAGAACAGCTATGCCATAGGAGATAACCACTATACATACCAACCACTGGAAAATGCAATACATATAAATGCCTGCATTAATCGAATGAAGCATCTTCGTGCCAATCACCAGAAACATATGAATCAGTACCGTATGTAATACCGGATGGTGTTGATTGATGAACATATCCTGCGACAACAACAAATCATTTGACATATAATATATGCCTGACGTATTTAATTCCTTATACGCCTGCACCACCTGACTGTAAGTATCTCCACAAAATATAGCAGGATAAAAAATCACTACATATGGAAGATAGATAACGAATAGAGTCAAGGCTGACATTCTGAAAGGATGCACCGCAAACTTAGTAATATACCATCTGAACGGGTTTTTCTGTCTTTTAAGAGACGGACACATACCTGCTTACGCAGTATCCCGTATAAAATTTATTGATTCCGCATAATGATAGATATATACAATGCTATAGAAAAAAAGTAGAAAATGCCCTGTACCAATCAAAAGTGTTTTTAGTAACTGTCCGTTTCCCGTATGCCGCACAAGGCTCCACGTATCTGTCTGTTCAAAGGAGTAACCCAAAAGCATAAACAACGAAAAACAAAACGCAGGCAAAGCCACGGTCCATTTTCGTTCCATCCTCTGCGCAAATCCCCCCCCCGACTTTTCCGCAAATATATAGAGCAACGGGAACATAATAATGCTACTTATACGAAACTCTTGAAAAGAGTCTAATATATTCGCAACAAAGTCCCTATACATGCTTCCGCAAAAATCTATTTCATCATATTTCATCTGAAATGCCAGAAACATAATGAGTGCCGACAAAACGGCAAACCACTTGCGCCAATGTTCAAATTCTATCTTGTATCTTTTTATCATTTTTCTCTCCTATAATTCTTTTTTCCTAATTATGGAATATATCCTGCATAAATCCATTCATTCTACCCGCCTGACCACCTTTTTCTTATGGTAATAATGAGTCACCGACTGATTAATCCAGTAGTCGGCATCCCAACTCAAATCTATATCTGAAAACAAATGGGGTCTCGCCGTATGCACATCTACAATTACATACGACATCCCATCATCCAAAAACATCTCGCGCCGCTCCATCTCCTCTTCGTAGAATGTCTCTGCATCTCCCTTTACAATAGAACGAAGCGCCGAAATACCAGTATACGTATTCTTATCAACGGTAAATACCCACACCATCACAATTGCCGCCAAAACTACAACTACAATAGCATTCCCATGTTGCCTAACCTTATCTTTTGCTCCATCAACCACGCCATATTTCTGCACATACTTCGTCTTATGGGTAATCCACCCCAACCAATATGCCGTTACGGAAAAAAGCCCAAAATAGTATACTAACTGAATAATATTATTAATCCTTAAGATACCTACTTCCCCTAAAGCAAAAAGTGTGGGAGTAAACATAGCCGATATTATGCAATATATACCCAACGTCACCAAACCAGGATATCTAAATTGCTTCTGAGAATCTCGTACGGCACACCACATAACCGGCACTACCGACAGCCAGACCAGAATAACCATGAGAGAAGTCCACTCTCCCATATAAACCATAGCATTATAAAACGACAACATAATAGATTCTATTACACCATAGCCTCCGCCAAATCCACTTCCCCTTGCCATATTCCCCGGCGCAAGAATGTTAACCAAAAAGCCCGCTGTAAAGCAAAACGATGGTATCGCTACATAAATAATCTTCTTTCTGTTCCTCAGGAATGTATACAGCAACAGTAAAATAAGCATAATCTGTGCCTGTAATCCCGTAACTAAATTCCCACCACCGACAAGTAACCCATCCAAAGATGCTAAAATACACCAAATAACTGCATTCCTTTTACTATCAGTCCATATAATTCCCGAAACTGCTGTCAGCATCAAAAACATAAATGCTTGCATGAAAACGTAGTGAAGCGCTCCATTATACCAATAAATTCCCTCAGAAGGCGCACACAATACCTGCCAAAACAAAAACAGAAACATACAGCCAATATACGGATAAGAATATTTACCCCTCATCCCAAGCCATTTCACAAAGACTTGCTGCCCCAGCAAATATATTGCAGTTGAAAGTGAGCCAATCATGATAAGCGGAACAACAAATGCACATTCAAAATTAAAGTGCATCGGGCACATCGACATTAAAAAACACGACGCATACGTCCCCTGCCAACTAAAATAAAACTTTTTTGTATGCTCTGCCGCACATTTAACAGCCTCCCAGAAAGAACCTGTCTTTATCCAAGTGTCATATACCTCAAGACCATAGCTGTAATCATCCGCGCGCATCACATTATATCTTCCAAGAAGAAGAATGGGGACAATAGAACCAATGAAGAGGACTACTGCAAACCACATAAACTGCTTTTCCGAAATTTTACGAATTAGACTGTGCATATTGAATTCTCCTGATAATCCTTTCTATCTCCTGTATACTTGTAATCTCATGTGCATGCTCCTTCTCGGTCTGAACCGCTTTCTTGCGCAACTGTCTCTGATGTTCAAGGAATCCCCACTTGAGCTTCTCATTATCAATCGCTTTCAAGTAAAATCGATAAAGGAAATCAATCCTGCACACTGCCTTTAACATTCTCACAGGCAATGAATAGTTATGCACTTCCCTAATCTGCTTCGTCGTAAGTCTATAGGAATCATCCTTCAGTACTTCCTCCGCCATATCTGCAAACTTCACATGGCTAGGCGTCTCCCAATCGATTAAATAGATTTCTTCTATGTTACTCTGTGGTATCGGAAATTCTTCTTCCTGCATCTCCACAGACTCCCGAAATTGTCCATAACTTGTCAAACGCCTGGAACCGGAAAGCAGCTTCAGTTCAAATCCTTCCGTGACAGGAAGAGGGAATACCAATTGACACATTTTCTGTGCAAAGAAAGCTTCCACAATCACTGAACTGTTACCGGTATAAATTTTGTCACAGGTAACAATCCACTGTCTCACAGACTCTCCTGAAATAATATGGAAATTGCCATGCCGTCTTTTGACTTCTTCTGCCATCAGGCTTGGATGTCCAGGATGAGGTCTATAAATCACATGGGTCTCCGGCTCGTCCGCACATAAATCCTCAAACCATTTCAATACAATCTTCTGGGAATCACACATGAATTGATAGTACTCTGTCCAATTTCCCCCGAACCGCATACACATATCCTCAATATACGTCTGTGGGAGGTTGTCTCCATAATAGGGAGAAGCAAAAAAAATCGCCTTGCATCCGACAGGAATGTTATACTTATCAAACAGCTCTTCCCTGCTAAGGTAATATCTGCACAGAGGCGGTCTCAAAAAGTCCATCCCCACGTGTCCGACCGGTTTCACCAATTTCCTGTCAAGATGCGCCGCCTCCAAGAGTCTTTTGACATTCTGCTGCCCCCAGGAGACATGGGGCACTGCCCTGCCAATCTCCTTATAATTCTTAAAAGCGCCTTCCCGTTCTTCATCTTTCGGATAGACGATATTCTCCCACTGCATATCAATAATCTTGTCAAACTTTACATAATTCTTAATCTGCCATGCAAGAGCATGGTTGTCATAGCACGCCATAACAAGCAATACTTTCGCATAGATAAAAGGTTTCACCGCAAGCTCATTTTCCGCACTCTCTATATAGCGGATTTCCGTCCTATAGCCCCGCTTGTCCAACTCATATTTGAGCAGGCATAAATTTTCTAACTCACGCACTTTATGCTCATATACAAATAAAAAATCTAATTGTCTCATTTGTGATACCATTCATCCCTTTCACAATATATATTCTTTAACCAACATCGCCTAAAACTTCTTCTCTGGTCTTCTCCGTCACTTTCTGCTCTCCAACTTGATAGAAGCGATTACAGTGACTAATCGTATTAAGTCTGTGGGCAATAATAATCAGCGTCTTCTCCCCCCGCAGCCTGTTAATGGCATCCATAACCGCCTCTTCTGTCTCACCGTCCAACGCCGCTGTCGCCTCATCAAATACCATAATCTCCGGGTCATGATAAAGAGCCCTTGCAATTGCAATACGCTGTCTTTGCCCTCCGGAGAATTTCACACCTCGTTCACCTATAATTGTATCAAGTCCTTCCCGCTGTGCTTCTACAAATTCCTTAAGCTGAGCCTTCTCTAACGCATTCCAAACCCTCTCTTCTTCCACACTACCTGGCTCAATGCCAAATGCAACATTATTTCGAATTGTATCGTCAATCAAATAAACCGTCTGAGGAACATAACCTATCATCTTACTCCAGGCATAAGGTATTGTATAAATATCTACTCCATCCAGGCATACAGCCCCTTTTTCTGGCTTCAATAATCCTAATAAAATATCTGCCAATGTAGTTTTTCCCGCACCGGACTTACCAGTTAAAGCTACACATTCTCCTTTTCGAATTGTGATTCTGGCTTCTTTTAGAATGTACTTATCCGTATTAGGGTACTTCCAATCAATATCCTGTACTGTAACTTCTTTCTTAAAGCTAACTGCATGTTCCATATCATCAATAGACGCCTGCATTTCGATAAATATTCTCTCTTGTTCTCTTGCTGCTTCAATGTTTTTACAAATACCACCAAGTGCAGGACGCAAATACATCAGTTGCGTCATACGAGTTGTCAACGTGGAAAGAGAGGGCATTACCCTCATCGCCCCAACTGCAAATGCAGCAAGGTTTGTAATCAAAGCCGCCGACATGCCACCGACTGCTACCTGAATGCAAACAATACCTAAAATCCCACATACAAATGTTGCCTCCACAATTCTTTCCGGTGCAACGGAAATGCTATTATATACTGTATCTGCTTCTTTTTTCTTTGAAGTTACTCCGGTATAACTATTCAGGAAGTATCCTTCTCTTTTCATAATAGAAATTTCTTTAATTCCGGTAACTGCCTGATATGCATACTTATATGCCTCCGTAGCATACTTAATTTTTAATTTCCCAAGTTCTCTAATTTTCTTCCTAATCACAAAAACGATTAGTCCAAAAATCACCACTGCTAAGAAAACAATCCCCAGTGCCATAAGTGGCTCCTGCACAACAAGGAATATTCCTATACCAATCATCATAAACCCAATTGAAAAAATTTTAAACAATGCAGTCATTATGTCATTGATACTGACAATATCATCATTTAAGCCTCGAATCATCTCTGCACTATTTGTCCTAAGAAAATAAATATAAGGACGCTTCATATAACTATGGAGCATCAATTTTGAAACCTCATAAACAAAATTTGCTTTAAACTTATTTTCCATATATGAAGCAAACAACATAAAAGTATTTTTAAATATATAAAATACGCCTATAAAGCATCCCAAACCAACTATCAATTCCGTATCTGTATTAATTTGTAACATATCTGCTACTACCATAATATATTTATTATTCCATAATTGCGAAGTATCAATTACAGCATAAACAAACGGCAAAACAGCCGCCACTCCCAATGTCTCAAAGGCAGCGCCAATCACCACCAAAATAAATACCCCCACTGCCTGCCTGCGTTGTTTCACCGTAAGTAAGCTTAATAGCTGCTTTATAGTCGTTATAAAAGTTTTTATATCCTGAAACAAACTGTTCATATTACGCAAACTCCCATATTATCTATATCTAAAATCTGGTACATTCTAATTTTCTGTTACTGCAGTTATTCAAATAATCTCTCATTTTCCAAATGCACACCCCTAATACAGCCAGGAAAGAAATCAACTCAGCTCCCCGCCAATACCACGGCTCCCTATACTCAATCCATATCTTCCCCTCAAACCCTACCGGGAGAGATAATTTAATCCGATTATCATATCCATCGCTAATAGGATATTCATTCCCACTCTCATCTGTCGCATGATACCCTTTATAATTGAACATCGGAAGCCACATAAATCCTTCTTCATCCGAAGCCACACACCTCAGCTCCATACTGTTTCCCTTTCTTGAAACAACAGAAACCTCTTCCATGTTTTCAGAATAAATCTCCGACGTAATAGATGTTGAAAAGTTCAATCTATTTGTACCTTCTCTGAGATATTCTCCAAACCCAACCGAATAGTGATTCATCTCGACACCTTCATATATATTAACAAAAGAACTGTTGTCCATATAATTGCCGGTTAAGAAACATGTCATAACGAAACATACCGCAACGACTGCTTTCTCACTCTGTTCCATTTTTATCCGTTCTTTTGAAATTTGCACTAGCAGGTTTCCAAGCAACAACGTTAAAACAACCATGGCAACGCTGATATATCTCCATGGAAACTGAACCTGCGACAACAAATTTCCAAGCAGGAAATGCTCTTGCAGATAATTCCACGGGAAAATATTGAGTGTAAGCGCCACTGACAGACACGCATAGACAGTCAATGCCTTCATTTCTTTATTTCCCCGCCTGTTTATCCATAATACAATCGCAATAATAAGTGAGGCCATCAACACAATGCCTGGCGTCAACAGCATTCGTTCGTTCGCATACTCAAGACGTCCGTTCTGTATATCCCTAAAAAATGCAAAATACTCACCAATGGTTATCCCACAGTCCTGAATATCCGCACCGCCTCCATTTATCACCGCCCCTACCTTCGTCGGTACATTCAGCGTATAATCAAGAAACGGCACAATAAAATATGCACTAAACAGACAAGTCCACATAACCGCCTGTAAATATACTTTGACTGTGTTCTTTCTGAACGTCAGTTTCAATAAAGACAGACATATAACAGCCAAAATAAACACGGCCATTTCTGTACTCAATATATGGGTTCCAATCAGCCCGCTCATCCCAACCGCCAAAAAAACTGCATTATTGCGGTATTCCTTATAGTCAGAAATATCATCCGTGTATATCTTATAGACAGCAGCCGCGACCATCGGCATAAACATCATCGCACTATACTCGCCCACTGCGGCACGCTCATAAATATTAACCATGCGGTATGAAGAAGTACAGTAAGACAAACATGTAAGCAATGCGATTCTGTTATCTTTAAACACCCGTTTCATACACAGATAAGTAAGCACAGCCGTCCCGGCATTTATCATCAGAACATAAAATTTATAGACGCCTGTGACAGAAAAACCTAACAGACGCAAAACGGCCGGAATATATAAAAGTAAGTCCCCATAATATATAGACACCGGATATCCATACCCATCCATATACGAGGATACTAAGCGTACTGGGATATTTCCTAACCGGATTTCCTTTGAAATACCCTCAATCCGTGTTAAATGAAAACCAATATCATGACCACTCGCAATGCCGTCCGTAAAAATCGGCAGAGAGGTCAATAAAACAATACCAATCAGTGCCAAAACCGTATTTTTATGCTTTTCAATCCTGTCGGCAAACAACAGGCATAAGTCTAAACAGGCGAAAAACGCAAAAACTATGCAAATATTCCTGAACAACCCTGTAGAAGTCGGTGCAATGGAAATATTCGTTATCTGAAGATATCCTTTCCCGTTATAGTAGAACAAAAGTTCAAAATTCTCAATATCCTCACGCGCTTCGAAATCATAGGAAACACTGTCAAAATTCCTGCCAAGCCTGGCTCCTCCGGTCTTTAATTGAAATTCATTCCCTTCGCCCGCATATGCCGTACAGGACTGGTCATAATCACAATGATATGTTATTTTAGCGCAATATGTGCCTTCCTTTAAGTAAACGGAAGGGCCATAGATTACAGAAATATTTTCCTGGGTATCGATAAGCTTCTCATCCACATACCAACCGTTTATGCTATCATACGCAACATAATCCGACTTCCAGTCAGCAACTGACAAACCAATATTCCGGTTTGTCCTCCACCGTATTGCCAACAAAATTCCTAACGCAAGCAATATTAAAATTTCAGCAGGCAGAAGAAACTTATATATTTTTTTCCTATCCATCCCTATATCCCTCTTAGCACACCCACATGTTCACATTTCGCCCGGTATTTTGTCTGAAAACAAATATGTCAATACCACACTCCCTGTCGTAGACCATCTGCTCCTTTACTGCCCATCTGCCACCAGCACCACATAATTCCTGCCATTCTCCCCTACAGCGCTCCAACCGCACACATATGTCTGTCCGTTGCAGTACAATGTCTCATCCATCCCGAACACTTCCGGCATCTCTTCCACAATACACTGTGGCACAAATGTCGTATCACTAAGCTTTGCAGACTCGAAGTGAACCGGCTCCATATTCACATGTTCCATACGCTCCAAGTCCTCAATCCCCTGCCAGAGTACGTATTCATAGGAAACATATCCATACATTCCCACCGTCTCATAGCCATTTTTGTTAATGAAGTCAAGCATTGACTCATAATATGCCTCCGCATCACTGTCATGGAACAGATACTGGTGTATCTTTTGTCCCTGGAAGCCAAAGACTACATAGGGAATCTCATAACTCAGGGCATTCACCACACCAAAACAACACACGGTAACCATGGCAACGGCAAGGTTCGAACGCATTTTAATCCCTGCAGGAATATTTTCCAGGATAACACCGAACACAGGGCACATCAGCGCCAACACTCCTAACAAATATCTCTGGTTATACCAAGTATAACTCATCAGCCCGGCCTGCACCACCATAGATACCGAACCTAGCAACAGATACAGGAGCTGCTCTGTTTTAATCTTACTAATGCGAAAAACCACACAGAGCCACGAAAGCGCAAAAAAAAGCATAATTGCCGGACTTGGCTCGCTGGTCTCTCCGAAGCCTTCCTCCGCCAAAACCCTGAAATACCTGTAACCTCCGGAATAATTTAACACCGACTCACATTTTTCCACAAAACGTGTGAGCATGTTATTGATTTTGGGAAAGCAACGGCTTGTTGCAGTGGCGGCAAGGTTCCTGACAGCCACGACGACGACTTCTTTCGGGTTAAATAAATTGGATACCACTTTATCTGCCACCGTATTATTGTCAACCCGCTTGTCTTCCGGCGTCTCTTCCTGCACGTCAGCTTCTGATACCGCATCTATACTTTCATTCGGTTGCACTGTATTTGCTTGTTGTCCTCCTGATTGCCCTACGCTCCCGTCTCCTGCCTCTTCCTCCGTCTCCTGCCCTGCGTCTTCATTTACCGCCGGCACATCATACACAGCATTGGGAATCTGGCGGTACTGATAATACCTGGCCGTCTCCGGCACAAACAAGACTATCGCCACCACCGCTCCGATTAACACATGCTGCAACAATACTGTCACTTTGTCCCTTTTGACAATACGCACGATACACATCCACAGGAAGAAGAACACCATGGCAAAGCATACCGTAGGCTTGGTAAGGTATCCGAACATCACGCTTGTCGACAGACATACCGCCAGAAATGCCCACCGCCTGTCCATACGCAGCTTATCCACATGGATGTAGTCCAAGAGAAAATATACAAAAGACAAAAGATAGAACCCGGCCACCACATCTGTCTGGGTTGTAAGCGTCTCCACAATGACCATAGGAGTTAACAGGAAAATCCATGCCGACAGAAACGCAAACCTCCGGGAAGCGCCTATCTTCCTGCCAATACCATAGACACAGCACCCGGAACAGACATAAGCCCCTGCCTGGACTATGTTAATCAGACGGTCAGGCCCTTTTAAAAGATAAATTTGGGCGTTCATATATTCCACCAATTTGGAATACTGTATTTCTCCCGGCACCGCCGTAGCGAAATATCCCACATTTCCATTCTGTATCCAATGCAGGATTTTTGTCAGTCTGTGATACAAATTGTCTATCAGGTTCTGGCTTCTTAACGCAGATAAAAGAAAAATGAGGGAACAGAAAACCAACAGGCAAACCAAATTAGCTTTGTGCTCCGTCAAAATACAAGAAATCTGATAATCCGTCCTAAAATAAGTTAGCGTTTTACGCAGCACATGATTCCTTAAAGCATAAACTCCAAACACGGCACAGGCCGCACCCCACGAAAGAAACACCGTGACAGTACTAAGCGCCCCAAAGAGACTGGACAATTCCACCACAAGCCATGTATACAGCGTGACAAACAGCCAGGACACCACAACAGACTCTACGATATTTTTTTTCCTGTTAAAATAGACAGCCAGGAAAAGAAAATAAACAATCACCGGTAAGACAAACATCAGACTGCTCCTTCCAATTCATCATAATATTTCTTCATCCCTGCACCCAGGTCCATGCACGCATAATCTCCGATAAGTGAACGAATCTTAGTGATGTCCAACACATTGCGCGCCACGTCAAACTGCCTTTTCTCCAAAAAAACCACATCGGCTGTTTTTCCGGTCACCATTTCCGCCATTTTCAGCACTTCCATAATACTGTGTCCTTGCCCTGTACCTACGTTATAGAGGGCTTTCGTATTTTCTGCCTTGCCCTTTTCCATACACAGGCGCATCATATTTACCGCGTCTTTGACATGGATATAATCCCGCACGGACTCTCCCTGTCCATACAAATAAATCTTCTCACCATCCATAATACTCCGTAAAAAGGCTGTCACTGCCCCAACCCCGGAGGCTTTCTTCTGCCCTGCCCCATAAGGATTCGCCAACCGGAAAACAAGATTGTCCATCCGGTACAGCTCATTGTACATAAATAGTATTTTTTCCTGAGTGAGCTTCATAATACCGTAGTGGTTAATGGGATAAGTAGCCATATCCTCCCGCAGGCATAGAGCGTCCTGATTGCCGTACACAGTCCCGCCCGAAGAGACGAACACCAATCTTCCTACACCGCACCTGCGCATCTGTTCCAATAGTTGCGTCAATCTGACAACATCCTTACCATAACATATCTCCGGATTCGCCATAGAACTGTTGGGACTGACACTGCTAATCAACAGCACTACCACATCCTGCTGCCTGAGCAGAGAGTCTTCTATATCCTGTTCAAAATAATTCATCCGGACATATTTCAATCCATCCAATGCGGCAGGAACCGTTTCCTGGGGGACAAAATCACAGACAGTGACCTCGTACCCCGCATCCGCAAGGCACAAACTTAGATTTGTCCCGATAAATCCCGCTCCGCCAATTAACAAACATTTTTTCATATATAAATTCCTTTTAATTGCATCTAACAGTCAACAGTCCCGCATCAAACTGACGGGGCATGTGCCCCGCGGCATTCACCAAGCAAGTACATCCCCTATCAACGCAAGCCACTGTCTCACCACTTCTTCCGGGCGCAGCGTCTGCGCCTTCGCCAGCGCATTCTCCGACATTTTGCGTCGCATATCCGGACTGGCCGCAATCTCTTCCATCGCTTCCACCAACTTGTCCCTCCGGAAAGCCGGAACAATCTTTCCTTCTATCCCATCCGTGACAAGAGGTTCCAACGCCGGAATATCGTATGCGATGACTGCAAGTCCCATCTCCAATGCCTCCGTGACAGTCATGGGAAATCCTTCCCATCTGGATGTCATCATAAAGACGGAGCCTTTCAGCAGATTTTCTTTTACCTCATGGGTATATCCTGTAATGCTAACATACTCACTGAGATTACGTTCCTGAATCAATCCATGGAGTCTCTGCTCCATACTTCCCCCGCCAATGATGAGAAGTTTCCACTCACGGTTTTTCTCATGGAACAACGCAAAGGCTTCTACCAGGTCATCGTATCCTTTTTCCCGCTCCACTCTTCCGCAGGTGACAAAACACTTGGCGTCCATATCCGCCTTCTCCTTGCTGGAAAAACTCTTGGGGTTCGGAATCACCACTGTCTCTAAACCGAGTCTAACGGCATATTTATGCGCAATATCCCAGTTTAGCACCACTCTCGCGCCCAGTTTTGCGGCACAGGAGCGATAGACTTCCATGCGGTTCCTGTAATACCCCGTCTTTGGGTCAAAATATCCCTCAAAAGAGCTGTGCTCCCAACTGATACATTTCGCCTTAATCCGGTCTGCTATGTAGCCAAGCAGTATCGCATTGGCCCCCGAAACCGCTATCATCAAATCATACTGTTCATCGTTAATCCGCTTTACCCATTCGTTTAAATGTTCCTCCGGATAGAACGCATTTTTCAGTAAATACTGGGATATCTTCCCGACGCTCATCCCCGTCAGGTTATATAACACTTTAATCCCATGCCGGAAGAAGGGCTCCCTTGGCCCGGCAACTTCCTCCACCCGAATCTGTTCAGACAAATAATAGTCATTACGCTTCCCGCCTTCCAAACGGCGGCTTTCGTATGTGTAAATCGTAATATCATGGTATTTGGACAGTTCCGAGGCAATCAGTGACACGACCCGCTCTTCCCCGCCGCACGCAAACAGTGAATTGATAATAAAACCTATTTTAGCCATGTATATTCCTCATTTTCAACCTGGAAATTTCCGTAAAGTTGTCTGTCACATCTTATCCCACACTCTGACAAGTTCCCCATACTTCTTTTCCAAATCAAAATTCTCTTCGATATATTTTCTTCCATTCTCCGCTATTTTTGCCGCCTCACAGGTATGCCCTTCCATCCACAAAATCCTGTCCGCATATTCCTCCGCGCGCTGGCAGTGCCAATATTCCCGACCGTTTCGGCAGCCGATGCCTTCGATGCCGATATCGTTGGTCAATACCGGAACCCCCGCGGACATTGCCTCTAAAACTTTTACTTTAATGCCGGCCCCAAGCCTCAAGGACGCCGCCAGGCAGAAACAGGAGGCGAAATATCCGGTAATGTCTTCCACAAATCCCATCACCCTCACTCTGTCCCCCGCCAACGACAACAGTTCTTTCCTCGGACGTGCCCCTACCACCACCAGGCGGAACCGTTCCGGCAAAAGAGGCAGTACATGCTCGATAAACCACATGGCGCTTATATGATTCTCGTCCCTGTGCATGGCGCCATAGAAAAGGATATCACGGTACGTCCCGCCCTCCTCGCAGCAGCCTGCGCCGGTTCTTTTCACGAAACCGTAATTCTCAAAATATACGGAAGACGTAAAAATATCTTTCCCGTCAATCCCGTTCTCCACAAGCAGCGCGGCATCCTTGAAATTATTCACCACAATCTGTTGCGCCCCATGCAGGGCCGCCAGTTCCCTTTTCCTAAGATTATAGTATTGATAGGTGGCAATGTACTTCTGCCAGAGGTTCTTTGCCAAACCAATCCGCCGGTAGAAATTAAGGAAAAGCACATCCTCCTCAATGGCCACAATTTTCGCGTCGGGATACAGTTTCTTTACAAAAGGCATAAGCAGGAGTATCTGTGTCCACTGCAATATAATCAGCTCCGGCCGCTCCCCCTCGGCGGCATACCGGGCAATCATCTTCTTTATCCGGTATCTTTCATAGTTCAACAAAACTTTCCCATATTTATCAAAAGGATTAAAATAAGAGAAACCGCTGAAAAACATGCGCACGTATTTCTGTACAGGCGATTTATCTAGCACCACAAGGCGGTGCTTAATGCCATACTCTTCCAGGTCAAGTCTCTCGCACTCCCTCTGGTAGCACATGGTCAACAGCGTAAGGTCATATTCCTTTTCCTTCTGCAGTTTCTTGATGTAGAAATTATGGACTTTGCCGCCCGCATGGTCCACCCGGTCGTAGGGCGCGAAATATGAAATGAAGAGAAGTTTTTTCATATCTGTCACCATTCCTTTCTAAGCCGGACTGCGCCCCCACTTTTTGCAAAAAAAGTCCCGGACGCCCCTAACCTGCGCCGTACACATGCCCCATTTGCCCTGTGCCAACCAAATAAAAAACCAGGCCGTCCTGTTACAGATAAAATATATAAAAAACAGTACAAACCGTCCATTCACATGCTTCCTGCCCCGCATATGGATACTGTTGCAAAGTAGCCAGTTCCTTGTGATATAGTATGCGTTGGCGGGCTTCCCATTCCCCCCTGTGGAGCCGTTCACCTTGTGGTACACAACGGCCTGTGCGCAATAGCCAATCTCCACGCCGCGCGCGGCAGCGCGCATACTGTACTCCGTATCCTCATAATAAAGAAAAAACCGCTCATCCAGATATCCCACACGCTCCACGATTTCCCTGGAAAGAAAAACAGCGCAGCCATTGGCAAACCGGCATCTGCCGCTTTTGCTATACCGGGCATCCTTCCCCATCCTCTGTCCGGGCTGTCCGTCATCCTTCTGGTTTAATCCACGCTGAATGGCCTTCCTGATAACAGGCGTAAAGCTACCTCCGGCGCACCATACGGTATCTCTCCTATCTGCATACAGAATCTTAGGCACCACAATCCTTCCCGTTTTCCGGTGGTATTCCATCATAAGCCCGATGGCATCCGGCTCGATTTCCGTATCATTATTCAAAAGAAGAAAATACTTGATTCCTTGTTCTATGGACCAGCGTATTCCTTCGTTGTTAGCCCTGGAAAACCCGAAATTCTCCTCCAATGCAATGACATGCAGCCGCCTGTCCGTCCCCCATTTGTCCCGTAACTTTTGAAGGGAACCGTCGGTGGAGGCATTATCCACCACCACCACCTGAATCTGTGCTGCCACGGTACTGTTAAGAACACCGTTTATACAGGCGTCGTTATATTGTTTTCCATTATAATTGACTAGAATAACACTTATTTTTTCTTCCATACAGGCTCCTTCAAAAACGCCAGGTATTGCCTGGATATCCGTTCCGGCGCATAGACGTCGAAATCACAAATGCCCTGCTCCCACCTTGCATCCCGGATTCTTTGCATCCACTCCCCCACGTCATAGGGGTCATCCACATAGACGGCCTTTCCCTGGGTCACTTCCGGGATAGAGGCGCATCTTGTGGTCACTACAGGCGTCCCAAATAGCATCGCCTCCACCGGAGGCATCCCAAACCCCTCAAAAACACTTGGGAACAGGAAAGTATGGCAACTTTGATACAGCGTATTGCGCTCTTTATTGCTGATAAATCCTGTCAGGATTACCGCATCCTGTAAGTTTCTGTCCGAAATCTCTTTCTTTAATTCTGCCGCGGCGTGTCCGCTGACCCCGCTTATGACCAGTTTATGGGGTAAGACAGAATCTGTGTTTTCTGTCTCTTGCCCTTCGTAGCTTCCACTTTTCCCCCGGAAGCTATCCTCTGCGCCGTCCTTATACGCTCCATGGACAATCCTGTCCATCATGCGGATAAGCGTTTCCAGGTTTTTACTCGGTATCATCTGGCTGACCGTATAGAAAAACTGCTTTTCCTCAATCCCGTATCTGTCCCTTAAAGAGGCAAAATCAGTGGTCTCATTTTCTTTGATTAGAATGGGATTATAAATCACCTCAATATCCCGCCTGTGGTATCTGCTTTCTATGTCTTCCTTAACCCACCGGGAAATTGCCACAATCCTGGCCCCATTGCTCACATCCATCCGCCAGCACAGCCTGGAATATGCCACTTCATGGAAGGGATGGTACTGAGGGAAGTGCAGGGCCTGCAAGTCATGAATCACGCAGGTATAGTCAATCCCTCCGTTTTGCCACGGCTTACAGTACACAGGCTCAAAACATTTCCTAAACCCGGCCCTTCGCAGAAAACGATTCTGGAACATGTTCTGCCACAGAATCCGTTTGGCAATATTCGCCGATTCAATGGGGGCTACCAAAAGGCTGTATCTTTTGTCTTTTTCATATTTCCTGAAAGTCTCTGCATTGTCCTTAGACACAAGCAGGGTAAACCGGAAGTCTTCTTCCAACTCCATGAAGCCGTCCAGAAGATTTCTGATATAAGACTCCGTCCCACCCACTTTACCGGGACGAAGCCACAGCAAATCAACCGCTATGTTTTCCGTTTTCATTTCTGCTTTCTTCCTTTTGCTTTTCCTGCATCTGCCTCTCTGCCGCCTTCTCCAACTCCCTAATCCGCTTCTCCATCATACTGATTTCCTGAATCAGTATCCGAACCTTTAGCTGCTGCCTGGAGGCGATGGAAGTAAGCGTCATCAAAATCATAAAAATAAACGCAATGCAGAGAATATAAAGCCCGTTCATATTGCTCTGGATGCCGAATATTCCCACAAAATGTACAAGCAGCTCCGGGAAATAAATCATGATTCCCATGACCACGCCCGCCACAAGCCAAATCAGCGTATATTTTAGTTCCAGCATGCGTTTTTTCAGATAATATAAGATGATAATAAAGTAGCAAATCACAGCTACGGATAACGTAATCTGTAAAGTCTGTGGTATCATTTACTCCTCCTGACACCGAAGCTCAGCCGGCGGACCAGCATTGCCAAGGTCACTTTAAACATATAGTAGACCGATTTCCTGAGGGTAATCGAGCTTGTCCCGCTCTCCCTGTCACGCATAATCACCGGATATTCCCTGATTTTCCCGCCGTAAACCGCCGCAATGACCATCGCCTCAGGCTCCGGGTAATCGGAGGGATAGTCCTGGGCAAAAATTTGGATAAACCTGCTGTTTACGAGACGGAACCCACTGGTAATGTCCCTTACCCGCACCCCGGTCAGCATCCATCCCAGGACACTTAAAAACTTGATTCCCACTCTGCGCAGGCCGGACGACTGGAATCCTTCTTTTTCCACAAACCGGGAGCCAATCACACAGTCCGCCCCTTCTTCTTCCATATACCGTATCATGTTTTCCAGAAACGATACGTCGTGCTGTCCGTCACCGTCCACCTGAACCGCCATATCATAACCGTTGTCAAGAGCATACCTGTAGCCCGTCTGAACCGCCCCGCCAATCCCCATATTGATGGGCAGATTCAGCACCTCGTACCCCTTGTCCCGGCATACGTCCTTCGTATGGTCTGTGGAACCGTCATTGACGATGACATAATCATACTGGGGAAAATTTTCTATGAAATTATCTACCACTTTCTCGATACTATCTTCCTCATTGTAGGCAGGAATAATAATCAGGACTTTCTCCACGTTAACCTCCATTTGTCTGCGCCGCGGGAATTTAACCTCTCTAACCAATTCTTTCCATATTGTTTCCACAACTGCAGCAAGAACAGGAAATATACCATATAAAATATCCCGAAATTATACACCAGATACCTTTGCTGCCCGAAAAAAACGAGGGAAATGACAATAACCATTAAAATGTTTGTCCCCAGAACCGCGGCCATAAATTCCCCATAGGCTTTATCCACCTTCTTATCCGCATATGCCCAGACCATCAATGCCGCCGCACTGACATACAAAAACAGGGTAACCAGATGGCACAATAGATATATCCTGGCAATCTGGAAAAATACCGTACAGATAAATGCTTGGGGAAGTAACATCAGCGTGTGGTATAAGAATCTAGGCCAATGTGCCTTTAACAGTGTCCATCCAATCTGGCTTGCGCTCTTATTCCGAATCTGGTTATAGTCGTTTTGCTTCGTAATTCCCGGCATCTCCCTATAAAAATCGTCCAATGTATAGAAACATTTATTACCTACCGAGCCAATACCGCCCACAATATCTTTCCACATCCACAGCCCTGGACTGGCATAAATATATAAGTCTTCATTTTCGTCAGCCGTCTCATATAAACGCAGAAACAACTGCCGCATCTCTTCTTCCTCAAAAAGTTGGTAATCTTCATAATCCGCTTCGTACATTCCCCTGGCGAAAATCAAGGATGTATATTGGGACGGCACCGCCGACCATTCTGTTTCACTGTCTGAATCCTCTGTATTTTCCAGGCTGCTTTGCGTGACGGTGCCCGCCGACATTTCCGCACCGCTTTCCGCCGCCGTTTTTTCTTCCAAAGCGGCATCCTCTATCGCCTGCAGCCTGGCCGTGTAACGCCTTATCATCTCCTGATAGCCTGTATTTAATCTGCTGGTACAGGAAACACCTGCAAGACCAATACATAGACAGCCCACTATGCCGGACAGCACGTAAAGCACTCTTTTTCTGTCCGCCTTCGTCCCGTCGCCCATCACAACAATATAGAAGAAAATAATTCCGCACACTCCGAACAGAATCTGAAGTTGCGAGCGGGTAGCAGACAAAAATAAAGTAATGATAAACAAACCCAGTATATATCCCAGTTTTTTTGTCCAGACAGCCTTGAGTAAAACAGTCATAAACAAATAAAATCCGGCATAAGCAATCCCTTCCGTAAGAATTTCCTGCGTCGTCATCGCATCCGGCATATCCGTCGTAAAGGGAAGCAGCGAGAACAAGAACAGACAGTAAGATTCCGGATAGCCAAGCCTAAACTGCCTGCGTAACAGATTCGTAAACACCGCCACGCATACACTGGCAAAAACAGCCTGCTCCGTCACCACCGCCTGTAGATAAACAGCTTCTCCAAACAATATCTTATTAAGCCTTATGAAAAGCGGATAGACAGGCATAACCCCTTCCATATACCGTTCCATCTCAATATAACTTCCGCTGTCGGCAAACAAGACATAACTGTCAGACCCAAGAAACGTGAAAGCCGCCATGGCAATTACAATAAGGGACAGAAGAAACAGCATGTCGCCACGCCTGTCAGAAAATATATGATGTTTCTTATTTTGCAGCACTGTGTCCATACGAAAATTCCTCTGTCATATCTTATGAAAATACTTCCTCTTTACGCTTCTTTACTACCTTGCCATCGCCCACCTCATAAATCAAGTCCACACTGCGGATAGTGGTAAGCCTATGGGCAATAATAATCATCGTCTTCACACCCTGTAAGTGTTCGATGGCTTCCATCACGGCCGCCTCCGTGTCATTATCAAGAGCCGACGTGGCTTCATCCAGAACCAGTATCTCCGGGTCATGGTAGAGCGCCCTGGCTATACCGATACGCTGTCTTTGCCCACCGGACAACCTGACACCTCTGTCACCTACAATCGTGTCAAGGCCATGGGGAAGACTCCCGATAAACTCCGTAAGCTGTGCCTTCTCCATTGCCTGCAGCACCGCTTTTTCATCGATATCCTCTTTCCTCACACCGAAAGCAATGTTATTGCGGATGGTGTCATCGGACAGATAAATTACCTGGGGGATATAACCCACCTGTGCGTGGAAAGTCTTTGGCTTTTCATGCACATTTATGTTATCCGCCATGACAACGCCCTTCTGGGGCGTCAAAAGCCCTAATATAATGTCCACCATCGTGGTCTTGCCTGCTCCGGAAGCCCCGATGAAAGCTACCGTCTTACCTTTCTTCACTGACAGACTGGCATTGTCTATGACAGGCTCGTCCGTATCGGGATAGCAGTATGTCACATTCTTCACTTCAATGCCTGCCTGTAAATCCCAGTCTTCCCTGACTTCGCTGTCCTGCTTCTCGATATAGTCTTCGATTTCCACCAAATCATGATAGACCAATTCCACGGAAGGCAGGGCATACAGCATATTGGTGGCATGTTCATTGATACGCCCCACGCTTGGCATCAGACGGAAAGCCGCCACGGCGAACACCGTAAGCTGCGGAATGTAATAAGCCATGTCCGCCTCTCCAAACATCAGTTTTACGATAATCGCCACAAGAAGTCCTGAAATCGCCACAGCCTCCACCGCATACTTAGGAAGAATGGAAATTGTTCTGGCAATTCGTAGCCCTCTGGCAAATTTCATATAATATTTCCGGTATTCCCCGGTAAAAAATTCTTCCCGCTCCAGTATCTTAATCTCTTTGATGCCGCCTAACGCCTGATTCATCCACTGGTAAATCTTACCTTGGTATCCCTGGTTATCCTGCCCCAGTTTACGGCTGTATTTTCTCGTCAGAAGCAGGAAAGAACCCACGCATACCACCAACAATCCCAACACGATGATGGTAATGGATTTACTGACAAACAAAAGATACACCATAAGCACAAAACAGACCGCCAACTCCGCCACCAACTCCAGGGAATACAAAATGACCTGCATAAATTTCGACGTATCTTCCTGTAAGCTTCTTTGTAAAGTGGCGATATTCTTATTCAGATGGAACGTATATGGCTCTTTCATATAAGTATTCAAAAGCCTTGTGGAAAGCTTCATCTGGGTATTATAGGAAAACCTGTAAATATAACTTTTCTCTATAATCAGGTACACATTTTTTATGACATATACGAAGATAATTCCCGCCGACAACGCAATCAGAAAATCCTTAGGAGAGCGGAAATGAAACAAATCATATGCCCACCTAAGATACCATGTCTTACGGATGGTTGACGGCTCCGTAATAATATTGATGAACGGCATAAAAATCGTGACGCCAAGAAGCTCCAAGAAACTTCCCACCACAACGGCAAGCAGAAGCATAAATATTTTCCATTTGTCCCTTTTATCAAAAATGTATCCCAGTTTGGTGAGCATCCCCACCCTTGTATTTTCTCTCATTCCGCCCATAAAGCTCCTCTTTTCTGCGCATGTTCTTTGCGCATAACGAGTTTGTGTCAAGTGAGCGCAGACACAAATCTCGCGTGTGGAAAATCTTCCGCATATGGATTTTTCACACTGTCCTCTTTTATGAAGTAAAAATATCTTTGCACAAATTGCCGTGTGAATCCTGCCCGCTTATCTTCTTCGCAGGCACGCCTGCCCAGGTAGTTCCTGGTTCCGTGATATCCTTCGTCACCACCGCCCCCGCACCTATCGCCACATCATCGGCTATGGTGACTGCACCGATTATTTTGGCGCCGCTGCCAAAATAGCAGTGATTCCCGATAACCGCCGCTTCGTGGCTTCCACCTGTGGCACCGATGGTCACACCCTCCTGCAGCCTGCAGTTCATCCCTGCCCGGACGTTGCCATGTACCACGATGGTTCCATAATGGGGAATCGACAGCCCGCCCTGGAATACATTGGGCGGAATGGTAAATCCCAGCTTCACGCTCAACCTGTGAAACCGAAACTTATGGTATTTGCCGACTAACAGCCTGGCCAATCCTTTCCGGCAGTTTATGTCATACTCTACCTTGCGCAGCAATATCTCAAATTTCCATATTTCATCCCCAAAAAGTCTGGGGCGCCTGTCCCGCTTCCTGCCAAGCGCCACTTGGTCCTGTTTCAGATAACGCCTATAAGTTTCTTTGCTGTCTATCATGTTAATCCCCATTTCTGCGCGCTCTGCACACAACGAGTTTGTGTCAGGTGAGGGCAGACGCAAGTATTCCTCTACATCCGTTACAGCCACACTTTCACCTGCTCCAGATATTCTTCATACCCGGCCGCACGGTTGGCCGCCTCACCCACAACACTGTGTTTTTCTATCGCTGTCTTGCCCGGCGTCTGCCTCACATACCATTCGTACTCCATGTCCAGGTTACCGATATCTAACACCCGGTATCCTTGCCGGAACAATTCAACTGCCAAAAATTTCGCCGCCACCCCTACGGACAGTAAAAACATCCTGTCCCTGCCATAGCACATACACGCTTCTAAAATCTCAGGCAGCGCCCCATATGCATCGCTTGGGGGACAGATAATTCGCTCAATGCTTCTTGCACTGTCAAGCAAATCATTGCCCACGCCATTGTGGCTTTTGGTGCCTTCCACAACCACAATGTCTCTATTTTCCCATATTTTTCTTATTTTTGCAAACCATCTGCCACAATTACTGCGGTCTTTTGCATAATAATAGCAGCGGGATACAAAAGTCGTATAATAAATCCTGTTCGGATTGCAGTATTTTTCATAGGTCTTCCGGCAAAAAAGCAGGTGGTCTTTCCAGAACTGCCGGCTCTGTGGGAGATGGTCCGAAAGAGTATCAAAAATCCCCGGAATAGTCACTATCAGGTCATCATAAGGATACGCCAGTATCTTACTGAGTCCTTCCCCAATCTCCGGCGACGCCTTCTGGAGCATCAAGTCGACTCCTTTTATCATCACAATCTCACCGTCCCCGAAACGCACCATGCTCTTGCCCGTATAGAGAAGCTCATCAATCGTCTCGTCGATGGTATGTACCTTTATGCGGTTGTGCAGAATGCCTTTTTCATATAGAAAATAGACAATCGCTGCGAGAATGTCTTTTATTTTTCGTTTCATAATCTAATACCTTCTCACCCTCAATATAACTGTTCCTCCACAATCCGTCCCCTCATCCGCATCACCGTGTCAAAATAATTCTCAAAATTATATTTTTCCACAACGGCCTGATAGCCTGCCGCCCCCATCTTTTGCATCTGTATCCTGTCAGACAGCACTCTATCCAATTTTTCTTCCAAATCTTCCTGGTTACAATCCTGAAACCGATAACCGGTCACGCCTTCTTCCACATAACAGGCTGTGCCGTTGGTATCGCTGCAGATTACCGGAAGAGAATAACTCATTGCCTCTAACTGTGACACGGACGCCATCTCGAGAGTACTGGGAATCACATATAAATCAGCCGACAGATACTCCCGTTCCATCTTCTCCCGGGGAACATTGACTTTTACCTCAGCCATGCTTTCCATATGATGTTCTTTCACATACTCCCTGACCTTAGCGCAGTATTCCTTCTGGAAATGGTTGGTGGCTTCCCCCACAAGTGTCACGTGTATCTTGTATCTGTCCTTAAGCTTCTCCACAGCCTGTAACAGCATCAAGTGATGTTTCCTGACTTCATATTTGCCGATACAGAGAATATGTACCGTATCCTCAGCAAAATAACTCCTCTCCCATGGCATACGGCGCGGTTCCGTCACGAAAGGCACGAAATAGTCATTCTCCCCTATGGCCGTCCCTGGCTTCTTCTCCCCCATCACCGGCGTCATGCGTATCTTAGGCGAGAACCTGTTCACCATGCGATGGGCAAAATCCGTCTTTCCAGGCTCCGACCAGAGGGGATTCTGGTTATAAAGAATGCACGGATAATGCTTTTTCTTACAAAAATAATATGCCGCCATGGAATACACAGAGCGCTCCCGCAGGATAACCACATCCGGGACAAAATCATAAATCATCTTCCGAAGCTTGCAAAGAGGCGGAAACCCGTGCTGGATTTTGAACACAATCGCCGTCGGCTCTTTTCTGTGAATCACCTTCACATACAAAAAATCAAGCAGCCGATACAGGAGTGAATACCCCAATACCACCGGAGCCACGTAAGAATAATCCTCTATGATTGCAGCATAATGGCTGATAAAACACACCTCATGTCCATGTTCTACCAGCCCTTTCATAATGTCCGTCTGGTTGGTGTGGTAACGAGGGGCTACATACAGGAATTTCATATAAATTTGTTCTCCTTCAGACTGTATTTGCCGCCTTTCAGAAACTTATGTTTCACAACCCACCATCCGGGCACCCAAATATATTTATGCATTGCCGGAGACGCGGAACCAATCATCCAGCAATTTCTGTCACAATTTCTCGCACATTCCCTGACCTTGTGCGCCTGCGGGGAGTTCCATAGCTGCTCCCATGTCTTCTCCCTGAGGTTGCCCATGACTGCCTTCTTCTCCATGCCGTTACAGGGAATCACGTCGCAGAACGGGTCGATAAAAAACGCGTTCCTGGACATATCGCAGGGCAGAAGCCGCTTGTTGCCATAGATATAATTAATCAAGCCATGGTTAAAATAGGCGCGGAACCATTTCTTGGGCGACTTACTCTTCAAAAGCTCGTTAATTAACTTCTCGAAATTCTGCGCCACTTTATATTTGTCGTCAATCTTATTGTCCGTTTTCCTGAAATAGAAGGAATTGTGCAGCGTTGCGGTGGCGAACTCCATGCCCATATCATTGGCAATATTGTAAAGGGGAACTAAATCCTCACAGTTCATATCCTGCACCGTCATGCCAAAACCCACATCCGGGTGCCCCATATCCACCAATGTCTTGAGCGTCTTATATCCCCTGTTGAAGCCGTCAGGTATACCCCTTATGGCGTCATTTGTCTTCTGTAGTCCTTCTATGCTGATACGGATGCCCACTTTCGGAAATTCCCTGCACAGGGCGATAATCCTGTCCGTAAAATAACCGTTAGTGGATATGACAATCCTGTCAGATTTCTTATACAATTCCCGCACGATATCGGGAATATCCTGTCTGATAAAAGGTTCCCCGCCTGTGATATTCGTAAAGGCCATCTCCGGCAATTTCTTGATATCCGCCAGGGTAATCTCCTCTTCCGGCCTGGTAGGGTCTTTAAAGCAATCGCACATGTTACAGTGGGCGTTGCATCTATAGGTCACAATGACTGTGCCGTATAAGGTTCTTCTTGCCATTGGCTTTGTCTCCCATCTTCCACAAAATGAATTCAGGTACGTGCATAAACATTTTTCACTATTTTATCACAATATTCCCTGATTGTATCGAATTTTATATTTTTACAGTTCTCACTGTATTCCCGGCACAATGCAGGTTCCTCCCACAATGCCCGAATATGGTCCGTCAGTTCCTGCACATCGCCGCCCCGGAACAAATCTCCTGTCTTTCCTGCCTGCACAAGTTCAGGCGCACCGCCTAAGTCGGAGGCAAGCACCGGCGTCCCGTACACTTGGGACTCCATCACGGAGAAAGGGCAGTTCTCATACCACTCGGAAGGATACACGCTGAATCTGGCTCCTGCAATCAGCCTGCGCAGTTCTTCCCCTTGCAGGAATCCCCGGTTCTCCACGTTAGGCACCCGGTTTACCAGACTTTCCAAAGGCCCTGTCCCTGCGAAGACGAAGGGAATACCCGGCAATGCCCGGCAAGCTTTGAGCAACGTCGCGGTGCCCTTTTCTTCGGAAAAACGCCCGAAATACACTACATAGTCTTTCCCATTCCGGGTAACTTCACTCCCCTTTGCCGGGATAAAGTCTGTATTATGTTCATTTTTTGCTTCATCTTCAGCTTCCATACGCTCCCTTTGTTCCCCCTGCGCTTCGATGAAGTTATGCATCATGACGGTTTTTCCTGCTAAAAGCGGGTCCGTGTCAAGCTGCTTTTTCATAAACTCACTTGGACATACAATCACATCCACCAAGTCATACGTCTTACGCTTGGCATAGTATTTGGCCTCCATTGTGCCAAGCAGGCTCTTAATTCTGGAATTATGGATGCAACGCTTTATGCTGCACTGCTTGTAATCTCCACCCCGGCAGGCGAAGCAGATTTCACCGGTGGAAGGGACACGCATCATATGGTTCGGGCACACCCACTGGTAATCATGGGCAGTATACACGATGCGCACGCGCTTCCTACGTTTCTTCTCGTAGGCACGGATTTCATAAATAACCGAAGGCGTCAACTGGAAGTTAATGTTATTCAGATGCACCACATCCGGCGCGAAATCCTCCAACACCAAGCGTATTTTCTTCCTCGCCTCCACGGAATAAATAATTTTAAAAGGATAAAGAAACTTTCTAATTCCCCCGCCATGGAAATCCAAGTCCGACGTATAGCTTTCCACATGGTTGCCCACAATCCTGCCTTCATGCTCCATGCCGAAATACTGTATTCTGTGCCCCATAATTTGTAGCTGTTCGCCCAATTTAAAAATATAAGTTTCTGACCCGCCGTTTGGGTACAGGAATTTGTTCACCATCAGTATCTTCATGTCCGTCTTATTTCCGGTACACCTGCACCGTCTCCTCCACCACTTCATCCCAGTTATACTTGCCGCAGATAAAGTCCACGCCCTGCTCGCCATAAGCATGGACAAGCTCCGGGTGCTCAAGCATATATTCTAACTTCGCCCGCAAATCCTTCACGTCACCTTTGCGGAATACAAATGCCTTATCTTCCACCACTTCCGTATTCTCACAGATGTCACTGACAAGGCAGCAGTCGCCATAGCTCATCGCCTCAAGCAGCGTCAGCGCCATGCCCTCCACGTCGCTTGGCAGCACAAATGCATAGGCATTGGAATACAGTTCCTCCAAAACCTGCCCCTGCACGAAATCCGTCATAACCACACGCTCATCAAGCGCCGCCATACGGTGAATCATATCCATATATTCTACCGCCTGACTGTTACCCCCGGCAATCACCAGTTTCTTGTCCGTGTCAATCTTAGAAAAAGCCTCCAGGAGATAATGCACCCCCTTCTCCGGCACGATTCTGCTTAAAGATAACAGATATCCGTCCTTTGTAAGCCCATATTTCTCCGTAATCAGCTCCGCATCCCGCAGGACGGGCCTGTTGATGCCGTTGGGAATATAGGTAACCTGCCTGTTATAAGTATCTGCAAAATATTTTTGTACATTCTTGGAAAGCACTATCACTTCATCGGCATATTTCGCCGCCATCTTCTCGCCAAACTTAATGACAAAGGATGCAAAATTGCCCCATTTTGCCCGCTGCCAGTCAAGCCCATGGACAGTCACCACAACTTTCTTGCCAAAAAGTTTCGGTATCCACAACATGGCGCAAGGCCCCTCCGCATGGTAATGCAGCACATCATATCTGCCAAAGGAAGCCCGCAGCGACGCAAAGAAGCTATATACAATCGCATTTAACTTGCTTGTCCTGAAAGTCGGGACAATATAAACCCTGACTCCTTTATAGAATTTCCTGTCCTTCCATCCATATTCCTGGTCGTATTTTTTCCCGGATACATGATGTCCAAACCGGTTGTAGGCGTCCACCCTATGTCCCATGGCCGCCATGCGCACCGCCAGTTCCTCCACCACAATCTCCACGCCGCCTTCCCTGGAGGGGATTCGCTTGTGTCCAATCATACCGATACGCAGCCTTTTTTCCCGCTTCCAAAGACTGTCACGTGCACCGGCTACATTTTCTACCATGCTGCTCGCCCCGCCGACACTGCCGTTTCTTCCTTCCTTCCTGTTTGCTTTGGCTTTTCGCCTCAATTCCTTTGACTCCTGGTGCACATAGTAAAGGAAAGCAAAATTGGTATTTAAGTAACGGGGAATCATTTTCCCGGGACTTTGCATGATGCGGAACACCCACTCTAAACAAAGTTTCTGCATCCACATAGGCGCACGCTTCACCGTGCCTGCAATAAAATCAAAAGCCGCACCGACGCCAATCATCAGCCCATTTACCCTGTTCCGGTGCGCGTACATCCATCTTTCCTGCTTCGGAGCGCCCAGGGCAACCCAGACAAAATCCGCGCCGCTTTCATTGATTGTGCGTACAATCTTTTCGTCCTCTTCTTTTGTCATCTCTCTAAACGGAGGCGCATACATTCCCGCAATCTTAAGCCTGGGATAACTGGCCAGAATCTTTTTCTTCAACTTGGAGAGCGTCTCCTGGGTACTTCCATAGAAATAATGGCTGTATCCCCTGTCCTGGGACAATTCCAGAATCGCAGGCATTAAATCCGGTCCCGGCACCCGTTTAGCCTGTGCATACCCTCTCCTGCGGCTGACAATAGATAAGGGCTGCCCGTCGGGAAGCGCCATGGCGCCGCTGTTTTGTATGTTACGGTATTCCTTATCCCGAAATGCCATCACCGTGGTGTGCACATTGGAGACGCAGATATAGTTTCCTTTTAACCCCTCCAGATTTTCAGTTATATAAGCAATGGTGCCGTCCATGTCCGTCACATTGATATTGGTCTTTAAAATCGTACAATACTTCAAATCACTCTGTTTCATCCCTCTGCCCATCCTGTTATCTGTGCCTGACATCTGATTCCTTATTTTGTCTATTCATAAAAACTGCCGTGTAACACGCCGCGCCGCATAAGCCTCCGATAAACACGCTTCCCAGATAATACCGCAGCGTCTCCAACATCACCGCCTTGCCCTGCACAAGCTGCATGGGTGTCTGCCCATCCCGGTAATTCATGACTCTCCATCCCTCATAGGCCGGCTCTTCCTCGCTTTCCAGATAAACGGAGGTTTCTTCCAACCCATCCGTATAAAATCTGGGCACCACGTATCCTTCCGGCGCCCGGTACAAAACTATGCACAAAATAATCCCAAGAGCCGCGCCCGCTGCCGTAAAGCATGCGGCTTTTCCTTTGTTCTTTCTCCATAACCCATTGATTTCCCCTGCCAGCTTGCCCGGCAGCATAACGAAAGGAATCTTTACTGTGCGCTCCGATTTTGGAAAAAGCCCATACTGCTTCTTCCCGGAAGACATAAAAAGTAGGCTCCCCAAAAATACAAGCGTCACATTTTTGAACGAAGTGTTAAACAGTAAAGGCTCCGTCCAACCTGCACCCAGGAAGCACACAAGGATGACTAAATTCCTCGTCCTCTGCTTGTGCGTGTCATAGAATAACAGGATAAAATACCCCAGGATAATGACCGCAAAAGCAATCAACCCATAGTTGATATATCCCCAGACATAAGAATTGTCCATCGTCATGGAAGATTTCACAACTTTGGAAATATCCGCCCCGAACAGACTCCTGTACTCTGAGCGCAAAAACTGCTCCGCAAGCCAGATACGGGTATTCAACATAAAATTCAACTTCTGTACTTTATATGCCCATTTGGCGTCATACAGGTAAAAGGGCAACACGAAAGACAACACCAGACATACAGGAAGTACCAAATTCGCCGCCAGTTTTTCCAGGATGCAAAACCGGGGCCTGACCCGCACATACAGACATCCCGTCAGTAAAACCGCCACAATCCCAAATCCGGTGTAACTGACAGAGTACACGAAGACCAGAATATTCCCTGCCGTCAACAACAAAAAATGACGAAACTTATAATTCTCGCCCAGTTCATAAATCAGAAATGCACAGAGCGCAAGATAGGTGATGTGCAAAATATTGGGGTGGGAAAACCCGAGGCTCCACCGGAAAATATGTCCCAATCCCATCTTGGCATGTACCCTGTATACCGTATGCTCCAGCCGGAAAAAAGAAAAAACACTTAGCACCACCGCGCACAATGACCATACCCACAATCCCACATGGAACACTTTCTTCACGGAAATGTCCTTCATCCCAAGCACCGTAAAAGCAAGAAACAGAATGCCTCTCTCACGGGAATTAAAAAATACCACGCCTGTAAGCAAAAGAAGCGCCACCTGCACTACCCACTGCCTCTTTGTGTAAGGTGTGACCAATATCTTCGCTGCCCCACATAAAAATGCCGGAAGAACAAGCAGTTCAAAAAGCTTCTGTCCTTCATACAAGCCCAACCCCTTGGTAACCGACAGCAAAATAAAGAAGCCGAAATAAAAAGCTTCAGCCAGCGTAATCTCTATGCTGTTTTCGGATGCAATCCTGTTAAGCCTGCGCCCCATCTGTACCGCCTCTCCCTATTTTCCTAAAGCATCAACGCCGTTCCAAGAGCCCAGGGATATGCGCCATACCGCTGTGGGTATTGCCCGAATCCTTCACACTCCCCGGAACAGTCATAGACCTGGCTGTCCTTGATTGATTCACCAATCGCATACCTGCCCGCCCATAGTGCATGCTCATATACAGGCTCTGACAAAATCCCCATTTCTATTCCCTGCCTGAGCGCCGCACAAATCATTCCCGTGGCGGAAGTATCCACCGGCCCGTCCACCGCCTGAAGCTGCCATGAAAAATAACCGTCCTTATGCTGGTATGCAAGAACAGCATCCATCAGGCTGATATAGGAATCCTGCAGCCGCTTCGCTCCATATTCCGTCACCATACAGCCCACCATTCCGCGCAGCAGCCATCCCACTGCCCTTCCCCATCCTATGATACCGTACTTCCATGTCGTTTCCATACAATAGCCATGATACGGAAGCCCCGTGACGCCGTCCATGCCATAGGCGAGGAAATTCACAATCTGCTTGACTGCAAGCTCCATGGCGTCCGTCCTCTCACACACTACCCCGTACCTGTATAGGAAGGGACACGCAAGACCTATGGCGTCCACAAAGACCTGACCGTTTTTCTGCGCCGCCCGGTATGGAAAGCTGCCCATCTCATCGGTAGGATAATTCAGCCCATATGCGGCAAGTTTCTCGATAGCCTCCCAGTAGCTTTCCGCATTGCGGCCCTGGATAATCCCGTTACTGCGCCCGTCTTTACGGTATGCCTCATAGGCCGACAATAATGTCTCCCCCGCCAGTAAATCATCAAGATAGGAGACAGGATAGCCTCTGTGCCGCCATCTCTCATAATAAGCCAAAAGCACACTGTCAATCTGCTCCACAACCGCCGCAGCGCTGCCGTCCGTTACTTGCCCTGCCTTGTCCGCTGCCGTCCGCACCCCGGCCTGCCCGGTAATTTCCATTCTATACTGCCAAAGACCCGCGGCCAAAAGACCGGTAGGCCAGAATACTACATCCTCCGGCGCCACCTGTCTTTTTAGCAGATATTTTGAAATCCATCTTTTCATCTTCGTCTTACCGTCCCACAGCCCATAAACCACAAGCTCCTGGCAGGCAGTATCCACCAGGGCCTTTTTATTCTCTTTCCCTTCCAGTCTCTCTATTGCTTTCTCCATGACTGTCCGTACCTTTCTTTCGTGCCATCCTGCCTGCTAAATCATTGGTTTTTTTCAATTTTTCCTGCCAGGTTTACACAAAAACGGCAGTTTCCCCGAAACCAATGTCCACAGATACCCAAACTCTTTCGTCCTATGAAAAAGCAGGAGGAAAACTACATTATAAACAACCGAAACAATAAGTCCCATAAAAATAAACGTCCGGATATTGACCTGTGACAATATAACGGATTTTACCGGAACCATCAGGACAACAACCCCTATAATTGTCCCGATATATTTCAAAGAATCCAGAAAATAGCTCCACGCACTGCGGCCGAAACAATCCCTGTATACAATCACAGGCTGAATCAGGTTCGCCATCACGCCGGACACTACCGTACCCACATACACACCGGCAAGACCGATATACTGGATGCCCACCACCGACAAAACCAGGTTGACCGCCCCTTGAATCAGGGACAAATATTTATCCTGTTCAAATATGCCCGCGGCAATCTTGAAATTCACCAGGACGACCCTGCCGCCCTTAAAATAAAAGTCTACCAAAATCAAAGCCAGCACACCCTGTCCTAGCTTCCAGCTATCATCAAGCCATATTCCCGTGACAAGCGGCGTCAAAAGTAGCCAAAACCCCACCGCCGCAAATCCGTACAACCAACAGGCGAAGAAACGGTATACCCGGAACATGGCATACTGCTTCTCCTTCGATTCAGTGGCGACCAGATTGCCGAAGCCCGAAATCACGGAATTAAAAATCACGCTGATATAGTTGGTGGCATAGGTAATAATCTGCATATAATTGCCAACTACCCCTACCCAGTCCACATTCATGAAATAGGTGATAATAATGCTGTCCGTTGACAGTCTGGCCACATCCCCAATCTTGTGAAACATCAACGCCTTGGTCTTGTCCGCCACAACCGCCGTCTCTTTTTTGTCAAGTTTGTGTACGTCCTTATCCTGCAGATATGGATACAGCTTATTCAGATAACGGTTCGCAAATATTTTCTGAGTCAGCTCCACCGCCGACTGTGACAGCAAGAACAATAAAAAATTCTTCGTCGCAAGTAACATCACAATCTGTACAAGGACTGTGACAATTTTCGTAACCGTGGTGATATTCGTCTGGATATAATTGCGCTGCTGCGCGTTCACCAGGCTATATTTATAGGACACGAAATACGTGCTAACCGTGTTAAAAAGGAAAATCAGGTAATACAAAATCAAGTCTGTTTCCGATATTCCTCCACTGTCCTTAATCAGATACGGTAAAAAGGGAACCATCCCAAGGCCGATTACCGTAATGACACCCGCAATCGCCAGGTACGCCTTTTTATAGAGCCTCATATAAGACTTAATTTTCTCTATATCATTGCGGGCTACCGGCTTGTAAAGACTGTAGTTCAGTGCGCTTCCGATACCAAGCTCTGCCAAGGACAGCATACTTAAAATATCCGTATACAGAGAATTTACGCCAAGCAATGCCCTGTCCAGCACCATAATAAAAACAGTTCGCTGGATAAGCCCCATAATCATGATAATGAAATTGCTGATATAGCCGAAGAAAATATTTTTCCCCGCCTGCCTGACTCTGCCCATCCCGCCTTTTCTCCCATTCACCGGATATTTTGGCTTTTCCGGCGGCGCATAACCGTTTCAAAAGTACCGCGCCATTCATCTTTTCCTGAAATGCCTTGCCCGAAAATGAATATGTCAACACATTAGTTCTTGGCGCAGCCTTCCCATAACTTACGCAGTTCATCCCCCGCCGCTTTCGCCTGCGCGCAGTACTGCGGCATATATTTTTGTAACCGTTGCCGAATCTCTTTTTCCCTTCCCATTATCCAGTCATACGCCTGAATCAGTTCTTCCGGGTTTTCCAATGTCTGCACTGGCAGGACGTAGTGCTCCTCACTCCCGAACAAATCCCTGGCAATCCCCCGTGCCTTTACGGAATATCCTACCACAAGCGTAGGTACACAGGAGGAGTACGCCGCGATGGTGGCATGTGTCCTCGCCCCGATAAAAGCCCTGCACCCGGAGATAATATATTTAATCTGCTGGCAGGACATATCCGGAAAAATAAGGACTCTCGCATTGCCCTCATATCCTCTGTAGAGCTCCTTTAACGTCAGCCTGTCATCGTTGTAGTTCCATTTCACGTGGGGTATCAAAGCCACGCTGTTATCCGTGGTCTGTAAAATATGGTCAATCAACTTTCTGTAATTGGCAAGGGTAATGCCCGCCACTTTCTCATGCCGGACAATCATAGGGCTGATATTGATGCCAATGGTCTTGCCCTTTATAAATCCCCCCGGCAGTTTCGTCTTCTCCGGTTTAAGCGCAAACGCCGGGTCCGGGAACATCTTCACATTCTCTGTCACTCCGGCTTTTTTAAGAGCCGTCTCCGTGATGGATTCCCTGGGGGTAATGAGTGCATAACGCTTCATGTCCTCAACCACTTCCGGCTCTTCTAAAAGCTCCGGCTCTATGGAGCATCCCCAAAGCACCGTCTTGGCCCCCGTCCTGCAAAAAGTTCTGTTGGCCACGATGGCCTCCTTTTTGGAGAGCTCATAACAGTACATGTCACCACCTGTAGAAATGTACATAGGCGCCTTGTTCTTGCCAAGAACCTTCCGGAAACGATACCGCATGAAAGACTCCGGGTCATGAAATACCGCACGCCATACGTAGTACCATACATGAGCAAAAAAATGCTCCGCAATCTTACGCTCCTGTAAAATATCGCACAAATATTTTAAAGAATAAAAACGGTCCTCCTCCTCACTGTTCGTCACAAGAAGTTTCGGAATCTCCTCTATCATATGGCAAGTGCTGTTTATAATCGCCTCACAGCCATGGTTGCCGCTGCCCCCATGTAAATACATCACTATCCGATTGTTCATTTTACTGTCATACCTTCCTTATCCTCTTTCCTTTATCCGGTATATTATGCTCTGTCTTTTTATCTACCGAGACTTCCTGTACCGGTTTCCCGTCCGGTCATGCTGCTTCACAATCATCCTGAGGATGCGCAGAAGCCCCTTGTTCGGATACTGCATCCCCAGATACAACAACGCATTTGACCTGCTCTTTACGCAAAGCGGTGTACTGGTAATCCTTTTGCGCGTCTTGGGCTCCATAAAAATACGCTGTATTTTCCGTATATAGTCCTTGCCCGGATTCCGAAGCTCATTCTTCATTACATACATCATCATATAACAGTATTCCCTGTCAAGCTTTTTCTCACCGTCAGGAACCTTCTTTTCATGGATGATTCTCCGGATTGCCTTGTACCATCCTTCCACGCTTTCCGCGTTATGGGGGTCATAGCAATGCACAATAGAATCTTCCACATACCGGTAATGATAAAACAACGCGCCCTCCATGACCACGACCCTGCTTGCCCCAAGGAGCGCCGGATATATCAAGTTAAAATCATCCCCCATGCGCAGTTTCACGTCATAATATTTCTCGTTACCCTCAAACACCGATTTCTCACATAGCTTCATGCAGCGGGACATGGGGATTATCCTGTCTTCCCTGCCAAGAAGCTTGTCCTTAATCTCCTGCTCAAGCCTGCTGCCCTCATACAGCCCCGGCTCAAGAGGCTGTATAACCGGGACCGTCTCCCTGCGTTTCTCAAGCACATGGTTACAACAGACAATCTCACCCTTCTTCCCCACGAGACAATCCGCCATCTTCTGCAACATATCCTCACTCACATAATCGTCACTGTCAACAAAGGTGTAGTAATCCCCCGAAGCTTCCCGCAGCCCGGTCATCACCGCCGCAGTCGGTCCGCCGTTTTTCTGATGGAACACCCGGACACGCTCATCCTTATCCGCATATGCATCACAGATACCGCCGCTGCCGTCTGTGGAGCCGTCATCCACGAGCAAAAGCTCTATGTTCCTGTAAGTCTGTGCCAAAATACTGTCGACACACTGCGCCACATAATTCTTTTTATTATAAACCGGAACGATTACGCTGATTTTATCATTTCGTTTCACTTCCCATTAACCTCCATAATTCCACTTTGCGGAATCACAAATCCAAAGACAAGCAAGCTTGTCTGGGAGAATGCCCTGCTCTTGGGCATTCTCTGGCGTGAGAAAAGTCTGCATAGCAGACTTAGTACTTCTTCGCGAAGCAGACATTGCTGCGAGTGATTAGAAGTTCTTCTCACGCAAATCCCCCCTGGGGTGTAACAAGTATCCATCCCGTCCACAGTTCTTTCATCTGCTCCGGTACGCACACCTGCGTATTCTTGTGGATGGACGGACGTATCATAATCTTATCCCTATGGGCGTTCAGCCTGGCGCCCCAGAAACTAAACGTGCTGTTGGCACAAATATTATGCCTGCACCGACTCATGAGCATCATATCGTAAAAACTGTCCCTTCCATGATTCCAGTCAATTACCTGGTATTCCTCCCCCTGGTAATGTTCCCGCACATAGGAAACATCATCCGAAAAAAAATAAAACCTGGCTCCCGGAACTCTTTCTTTCATATACGTTATCGCTTTGTGGTAGTACGCCTCCGTACAAATCCCCCCAAAAAGCCCTCTGTTGATTTCATCCAGATAATCTCCTCTGCGGATATGCACGCTGACAGACATTGTCTCTTCCATCTGCCGGGACATCTCCTCATTGCGCCTCTGTAAGACGCCGTCACTACATTTGGGAAAAGAGATGTCTTCCCGCAAAGTATCTAAAATATCCCCATAGTATTTCTCACAGGCCCAATATCCTACCAGATATTTATTCTCCATCGACAAAATCTGGGGATGATACAGCCCGTTCTCCTCAAAAGCAAGATTTGTAGCAGGACATAATTTCCGTTTTATCTTGGCCCCAATATGCTCCGGTTCTTCCCAAAGCCTGCCCAGGAGCGCACAAATTTCAGCCTCGGACGCCACCTTATAGGGCGGCAAATTCAAGTAATCAAGTTCCAATTCCCTGCCCGCAGGCATATTTGCCTGCAAAGCCTCGTTATGGAACCAAGAAGTATCCAGACGGGCATCTTTGCCCATATATTCCAATTTCCTGTATAGCGCATACTGCTGCAGTTGGTTGCCCAACCCGCCCATCGCTCTGACAATTACCATATGGCTCCCTCATTCTTACATGGTTTGCGATTATTCGTCTCTTATCCCCCTGGACATTGTATCATTTATCTTCCGCTCTGTCATTTATGAATTGATTTTGCTTTTCCATTGTATCCCTCTTAACTTTTCTTATGAAAATGATACAACCACACATAACACCCCGGACAGCATAAAAAGAGCCCCGCTTTTATCCGATACCCTACAGATAACCCTGCATATGCCCCGGAAACCTTCACGGCTTCTTTCAGCTCTTTATGGCAGATTGCCGTATACTCCCGGTATTCCCGCCTTTTTTTCGCCGGCAGGAAAGCCAGCTTCCCTGCCGTCAACATAATACCTACTATCAGAAGCGCACTTACCTTGGCGTCTAGCTCCCGGTTTATGCGCACCACCTCTTCCCTGGCCAGTTTCCAACAGGTAATCTGGTCCATATACCGGGGCGTAAAGTCACGGTTAATGGCTCCACCGGGATTCTGGAAATATCCGTAGCCCGGATAATCCACTTCTGCAATCCGCTTTATATGAGGGAGCATCTCTATCAAAAAAAGCATATCCTCCCCGATAGTCAACCCTTCCCGGAAATGTACTTTCTCCAGGGCACTCCTGCGGTAAAGTTTACTCCAACAGCGGCTGTTACCCTTCAAAATGGCTTCCCGCAAATAATCCTCCCGGTGGTAAGTGCGACTATTGCCAGACGTCTTAGCCGTCAATGCCCTTTCCCATTCTGCCTCACTGCTCCATGGAAAAAAGCTGCATCCGGCCACATCACTGTCCGTCTTGTCCATACACGCATACAGCACTTGCAGCATATCCGGACGCAGCCTGTCATCCGCGTCCACGAAAGTAACCAGTTCCCCCACAGCTCTATCCATGGCCCTGTTCCGTGCCGCAGAAACCCCTTCATCCTCCATCGTAATGACACTTATATTCGCATACCCTGTCTGCAGCCTGTCACATACCGCTCCAGTAGCGTCCGTGGAACCGTCGTTGACGATAATAACTTCAAGATTCCTGTAAGTCTGGTTCTCGATACTCTCTATACACTTTTCCAGATAATCCTGCCCATTATAGACAGGGACAATGACACTGATTAAAGGTAAATCACGGCCCATCATCTGACTCTCCATTAAACTATTCTCTATTTCAGCTCCTGTCGTGCCTAATAAATACCGCTTCATAATCCCTCATATATACCAAGAAGATGCTCTAAATTCCTATCCATTGAAAATTCCGCCTCCGCTTTCCTGCGCGCATTTGCCCCCAAAACCTTACAAAGCTGCGGCTTTGCAAGCAGCTCAAAAAGAGCGTCCTTGAGCGTCTGTTTATCTTTTGGCATAGCAAAAAGCCCGGTTTCACCCTCGATAATCATATCGGGTATTCCTCCGGTCTTAGACGCCACAATCCCGCATCCATAAGCCATGGCCTCCAAAACAGACACGGACTGTCCCTCAAAATAAGATGGCATCACGAAAATATCGCATTCTTTTAGATACCGTGTTTTGTCTTCCCCGGTGAGCCATCCCAAATCTGTCACACAATCCCCAAGACAGACAGCCTCTTTCTGTAATTCTTTGTCTTCCCATATGCCGCCCAGATACAGGTGCACATCAGGATACGATTTTTTCAACTCCGGCATCACCCCAAGCAGCTCACCGATTCCCTTGGCCCTGCACAGACGTCCGAGAAAGAGAATCTTATGGACACCATAATTCTTTTCTTCCCATGCCGGAATCCGTATGGCGTCAGGCAGTACCGTGATTTTATCCCCGTCTATGATTGTACCGAAGAAATCCTTCCACGCATGACCAAGAACCAGGAACGCATCCCCCATGGAAAGCACTCTCTTTACGCTCTGCCTGCCCCTATGGCTCAATTCATTCTCATAGAATCCTTGAAAATCTCCGCCATGCTGGTGAATCACCACTTTTTTGCCAAAAAACTTGGCTGTCCGCACGAAAAAAGACTTCCGGTAATAGCTGGAATCGGATGCCATATTGACATGCACAATCCCATACCCCGGAAGTTTACACAAAAACCTGAAATATGCCGCCGCTGCCTGTACCAACTTCCGCGGCTTGGAACCTTCCACCATCGTACCGATATAGCATAAATCCACAAGCCTGTCCAGTCCGGCGTCATAGTAATTATTCACTACGCCCGAGATGCCGCCATGGACGCTTCTGTCCGGGCCGACCATCAGTACTTTCAACCTGTTATCCTTCATCATTTCGAGCCTTTCCCTGTGAGTACCACCCACACCGTCTGGAACAGAATTTTGATATCTAACCCAAGCGTCCAGTTGTCAATATATTCCAAGTCAAGTTTCACCACTTCATCAAAATCAACAATCTCGCTGCGCCCGCTAATCTGCCACAATCCGGTAAGCCCTGGCGTCATGCTAATCCTGCGCCTGTAGTGGGAATTATACTTCTCAAACTCATCCTCCGTGGGCGGTCTTGTGCCCACCAGGCTCATGTCTCCTTTGACAATATTGAAAAACTGCGGGAGCTCGTCGATGCTTGTCTTCCGGATAAACCTTCCCACTTTGGTAATCCGCGGGTCGTTCTCCATCTTAAACATCAGCCCCTGCATTTCGTTCTGTTTCTCCAGTTCTTTCTTCCTCTTCTCCGCATCCATATACATGGAACGGAATTTATAAATCTTAAAACGTCTCCCGTTCTTACCGATTCTCGTCTGGGCGAAGAAAATAGGTCCCGGCGAATCGATGCGGATGGCCAGCGCCACGAAAGGCGTTACCACCGCCGTCAGGATGCAACCTACCAGTCCGCCCACAATATCAATGAGACGTTTGAATGCCATTCTCCTGTAATCAAAATGGTTGATAGAGTATGTCACCACCGTGTACCCTGCAAAATACCCCACCCGCACTTCTTTCTGGGGACGCTCGATGATATCAATATTATAGTGACAGGCAATACCCATGGACTCCAAATCGTATATCATGTGTTTCACATACCCTTTGTCCTCCTCCGGCAGGTTGATAAACACTTCGTCAAGCGCCATCTGCCTTGCCAGGTCCAGCACATCCTTTCCGTCTGCATTCACCTTCACTCCGTCTATGACCACGCCCTTGCGCTGTGCGTCCACACAGGCAAGCGCGACGATTTCATAATTGATATCCATCGCTTCCTTTAGTTTTAACACCGTCTTGTGAAGTACGGAATCTTTCGTGATAATCATAATCTTCACGATATTGGACTTGGATGTAAAATACATCCTCAACATCCTTTTCATGCCAATCCGCACGCCCCATACAATGGGGATATCCAGAAGCACGAAATATCCCATCACAAGACGGGACACATCCGCGCCCCGCTGCATAATAAAAAGACAGGACATAACCGACAGCGCCATAAAAACATTGAATTTGACAACCGCTATCAACTCCACAAGAAACCCCCGCCTCAGAAATTC
Organism: uncultured Lachnospiraceae bacterium; assembly: GCA_910578645.1. Taxonomy (GTDB): domain Bacteria; phylum Bacillota; class Clostridia; order Lachnospirales; family Lachnospiraceae; genus UBA3282. The sequence continues at coordinate 149,908 of CAJTQI010000008.1, read as the reverse complement.
CCTGTTCCAGTCGAAAAGGAAACTGTAGATGGTGCAAAACAGCAGGAAACCAATGAATACCATAAAATGTAATTCCTTCTGGTCTACCCTGCTGAATTTGTGGAAACGCAGCAAAATAGCTATGATATACGCAATCGAAATACTGACCAAATCTACAAAGAGCAGGCAGTATCCCTCAATAATCTTCATTCTACGGTTCATTCCGATACCTCGTACAATCCATGCGCTACAAGCGACGGCAATTAAAAAAATAAAACGTAATATGAACTCAGAATAGCATTTTTCCAGGGAAATTTCAATCAAAGTTCTTCCCACACACATTCCCCGGAGAAAATTAGGGTGTCAAAAGGTGCATATTATAAGTTGCAAGGGCAAATTGCAAAAAATCTGCCAGTGGAATTTTATGACAGCACTTTTTGACACCCTAATCCGGAGAAGTAAAAAAATAGTACCCCATCATCATCAGGATAAAATTCCTGCCCAGATAAACCGAAATAAGATGCGCCTCCGCCACCGTATATACTGCCAGGGTCACAAAAAGCAAAAGCCCGCAGGCATCCCTTTTTTTGTAAAATTGCCACAGCAAGAAAAGGCACGCGATGATGTACAGGCTGCCCGGCACGACACCATAGCGGTAGAACAGCTTCACCCATCCCATATCAAAATAATGCTCCATATTGCCCGGCTTAGAAAAGGCGGACCATGTCTGAATCATACCGTCATTTTCTTCCGAATCGGTGAGCGAGACAATCCTGCCGTTGATATAACGGTCAATCCGCATCAACGCCACAATATGCCCGTTGTCCCTGGGACTCCAATAAAAGAACTCATTCCACTGCGCATCGCGCACCCTCTGGGCACACACCGCCGCATCTACGGAAAACCCGATGCAGAGCGCAAACACCAACACCCCGCACAGATAAACAAAAGCTTTCTTTCTGAAAAACTCACAATAAGTAAGCACACAGGCGCCTGCCAAGAACACAGTCGTAATGAGCATACCCGTTTTGGAGCCTGTCAACGCATAGACGCCCCCGTTAAGAAGCATGGCAAAAAGATACAGATACCATTTCATGCGGTCAAAATACACATAGACGCCCAGCACCACCAACATTAAAAACATGCATGACAGTGCATTGGGATGTCCCATGCCAAGGGTATAGCGAGTCTCCTTCGCGGCTTCCACGCCAATATAACGGGTTGTCTCCGCCGACTCATGCCCGAATGCCTGGGTCAGGCTTATCTCTCCGTAAATTCCCGTCACCGACAAAAGGACAATCGCCACGCACCCCGCCAGCGTCACATAGAATGTATACCGAAGCATCTGCTTTTGCGGAATTTCCTTACAGGCTGCCACAAACGTGACAAGCCTAATCAAATCGTTGGCTCCCGTAATCCGGTAAGAAAGAAAAGCTATCACCTCAAGAAGAATCACCACAAACCATTCTTTCTTCGTATAATCTGTCAGAAGAAGTTTGCATGCAAAAAGCAGAAACGTAATCTGGAACAGACGCCCCTCCACCGGATTGGTATAATTACTTTTGTCGATAATCACAATCAAAAGTTCGATGGTCAATCCAATGTAAAAAAGGAGCCATGGTAATTTACTTTTCTTCATCTTACGGTATAATTCCATCCTTGTATCCTTTCTTCCACCGGAAACTGCTGCACACCGTACCCCTCTTATCGTCTCTTAGCCTAATGCAGTATTCCCGCTATTTTCCCATGCACTTTGCGGAGCGCCTTCTTGCATGCCAGTTTTGTTTTCTTAAAGGCAATACCCGCCCGCCCCACACTGGGCGCAATCAGAAAATCGTATTCTTCCTGATGGTTTCGCAGATAGTCCGGATAACTCTCATCAATCGGCACACGCACAAACTTCGCATTCCTTCCGAAAATATCCTCGCCGCAAAGAAGCCTGTCCACCGCCTCATTTAAATATCTGGATTTGTTATATTCCTGGTGCGCCGCCGCCTGAACCTTGACGCCGATTCGCTTGGCTACATCCCGCTCGCCGTCTCCGCCCATGTAACCGAAATGCCATCCACCGTCAGCCACACGCACGCTGCAAGGATTCTCCGGCCTCACTTCCCGCAGATACACAATGCCTTCTTCGGGCAGATTGCCGAAACTGCATATCTTCGTTCCAAGCCACTGTTTTCTCTCCACGCCCGAAAACTCCCCGGTAATCGACAACAAATTGCCGGACACTTCCTCTATGTTCAGGAAACAATAAAACATTCGCTGGGCCAGATGGTAAATCTTGTCCGGCTCAAAGTTCCGTATCACTTTAGCCAGCGTTTTGGGATTCGGTATCTCATCCACATCGCTGAAAATAACGATATCATCCGCTTTACACGCCGTCATTCCACGGATTAACTGGTTTTTTTGGAACTTATCCCGCTCATGGGTGGTCACGCCGTCCATAGGAGAATCGTCCACCGCCACATAGATAATCTTATCCGCAAATTCCGCGAACATCTCCCTGTTGTTTGCAAAAACCATTTCCTTTGGCTCCCCGGAAAAGGTCACAGTAGACTCCTCCAAAACAAACTTGTCCACATAGGGCGACATAATCTGCATCCTGAGTTTTAAAATATCCAGTTCGTTAAAAAAAGGGATACAATCGTATATCATATTTATCTCCATTTTCTCTCTCAAGCTTGATGCCAATATGCTACCGTCTCCATCTACGCCAGAAAAGAAAGGGCCTGATACAGTCCTTTATTTTCTGCCATCTCACTTTCCAGGGATTAATGAATTTCGGGTACTGTTCGTTTCTGCCTCGCCACTTATGGAAAATGAAAGGCTTCTCCACATCCATAATCTCAGGAATCATATGCTCATGTCCAAAATATTTGGCCACTTCGATGGGCGCAAACTTCATGCCCGCGTCTTCAATCACATTTTTGTATTTACAGCATAGAAAAACATCTTCGTTATAAGTGCCGTCCGCCATTCTTTCCCACTTTAACCCAGCCTGTTTCGGAAAATCAAGTAGCCGCTTACTACGCAGGGACACGCTGTTCCCCACACGGCATATCTGTCCTTTCGCGTCATAATAGGCATGTTCATCCGTGGGCATAGGCCACGGGGAGCCAATATAATCATATTTAAAAAACGCATCCTGCCAGCTCTCCGGGTGCACCACAAACCCGTCGGCATGGACGAGAAGCATGTAATCCGTATGGATATGCTCCCCAAGTTCATACACTATCTTGTAGTTAAACTTATCAATATTATCCAATTTGGATGTATGGGAATAGCGAATACATTTGGGCAGCGTGAGCGGTCTCCTATGGGTAATCAGCACCACATCGCCGAATGTAATCTGCCTCATACTATATTCCATCGCCTTGATTGTCTCATAAATGTCCACACTGGTCATCGCCGCCAAGGTCACATTTGGTAACTGTAATTTTTCTGCCAATGTATTTTCCTCTCACTTTTAATTTGTCTAGGTGTTTTTAATGAAGTATAAAGCACGCAAAACCGTATACTATACCAAAATCCAATATCTCTGGATAATTTGATTTTCATCCTGCCCTGTCGTATCAGTGACTTCATTTTCCAGTACACCGCCGTTTTTGATGATTGTTCTGCGCGAAGCTTCATTTTCTTTATCACAGGTAACTAAAACCTTGTTTTCCCCGAAGCTGCGGCATATAGGCAAAATCAACCTGAGCATCTCGGATGCATAGCCCTTACGTCTTTGTGACGGGCGGATACTATATCCGATATTACCACCGAAGCGAAAAAGAAAATCTGACAACGGATGTCTAAAATCAATAATGCCGACCACCATATCGTCCCCTTGTCGTACTCCCAAAAATACTTCTGACGGGACATATCTTTCCTTATATTTTGCTTTCAGCCTTCCCTCAAAATCAATCCATTCATCAAACGTCCTGACGTCCTCAAGTCCTGCACATCCATCAAAACCGTCTCCGTTTCGCAGCATTTCTTCCCTGCACGCCATCACTTGTCGAGCATACGCCTCGGTTGGATTTATCAATATTAGTTTATCCATCATTACTACCTCTCCATTGTTCCCCGGGCACATCAAACCTGGCTCTTTCGTCTTCTCCACCCGCAGAAATAAAATCATGGGATATATGATAACTTTGCCTGGCAAAACTTTATTCCGCCACTTTCACATAAGCCTTATTATAATACTTCATCACCGCCAGGTTCAGCCAGTTTCCGGCATCCTGCGTCAAGTCGTTAAAATCAAACAGCGCCGGCCTTGCAGAATAAGGCTTCACCACCACGTCCACAATATCTTCATCCACGTATATTTCATGCCGCTCCATGGCCTCCGCGTAGAAAGTCTGCGCCTCCCCGTTTGCTAAAGAACGAAGGGCTGAAATACTTGTGTAAGTATTCTTATCCGCCGTAAGTACCCACATGGTAAGCATAAGCAACATTCCCACCGCCATCATCCGGTTTCCTGTCTTTTCCAGGAAACATCCAAGCGCACTGCCTGCACACCTGTCTCCCATCAACGGTTTAACCATCCCTTCCGGCGTTTTCGTCTGCGGCCCGCCATCCGCTGCCTCAACCGTCTGCACATCTTCCCTGTGTGCAAAATATCCTAACCAGTAAGCCGTCACCATAATAAGGCACAGGTAATACACCATCTGGATAATATTATCCACCCTGGAAAGCCCTACCATGCCTATGGCATAGAGCGTGGGGGTAAACATTGCCGAAACCAGGCAGAAAGCTCCAAGAGACACCCAGACAGGATGACAAAACTGCCTTTCGGAACGTTTTACAAGCCTCCACAGCGCCGGCAGAAGCATGAGCCATAAAAGAATCACGAAAGCAGGCGTCCATTGGATGATAAACACGACGCCATGATAGAAGGATAGTAAGACCGCTGCCACCGCAGAATATCCCTCGTCCGTGTCCAGATTCCCTCTTAAAGTGTTCCCCGGAGCCAGTATATTGATAAGAAACCCGATACTTCCCACCACAAACGGGACAGCCACTGCCACAATCTTCTTCCGGTTTGCCGCCAGCGCATATAGAACAAGCAGCGCCATCACAATCTCTGCCTGTAAGCCCGTCACAAGATTGCCGCCGCCCACAATCACCGACAGCACCGTTGCCGCCACACACCAAATAGCCTCCTTACGCCTATCTTTCGCCCACAGGCTCATGGAGATTGCGTAAAGCCCCAAAAACAAGACGGATTCCATCAGGACATAATGGGTCGCGCCGTTATACCAATAGATTCCCTCGAAGGGCGCCTCCAATACCTGGTAAAACGTAAAAAGCAGCATAAACATCACAAAACTGCTTCCCGTCTTGTCCACGCCAAGCCATTGATACAGGATATGCCTGCCCAACAGAAAAGTGGATACCGCAAACATCCCAACCATAATAAAAGGCACCACGAAAGCTATCTCATAGTAAAAATTCATGGGACACATTCCCATCAGGAAACAGGAGATGTAAGTTCCCTGCCACTGTCTGTAGAATTCCATGTTCTGCTGCCAGGCCGTGCTCACCGATTTCCAAAAAGAGCCTGTCGCAAGCCACGTGTCATGCACTGCCTTGCCATAGTCGTAATCATCCACACACATCACGTTGTATCTGCCAAGGAGCAAAATCGGAATCAGGGACAAGGCAAACAAAAGCCCGGCACTGAGCGCCATTTTTTTCATGGAAATCCCGTCAATCCGGTTTCCAAGGCTGCCCTGCCACCGCTTTATATGCTCTTTCGTTTTCTCCCATGTGATTCTCGCCATACCTGTCTCTCATATCTTTCTTTATCACGCACATTAATTTCTTTTCGATTCTCTGTCCTTCAGCACACGCCATAAACGGCTGTACAGCAATAATTGCACACGTTATTTATTCGTAATCTTACAGGCTCACCGGACTGCAAGCCTGCGTATCCGCCTTTTTATGCCCCGCGCAACTTTCCCCACATAAGCCTTCTTATAGATATACCATGCCCGAACCTGCATCGCCTTAAGCCGCAGTCCCTCAGGACGGATATTGACATTCCTATACTTTCCGGATTTGCGCTTATATTCTGCCAGTTCTTCCTTACATTCCTCCGCGGTGAACACTCTGCCCTTCCGGTCCATGTAGTGCCATCCCGCATAGATATTCTGTTCTGACGCCCAGTAGCCGTCCGACACATTATGCCTGGCCCAATATTTCGGCGCAAGGATATACTGTACGGTTTCGCTGGTGAATGCCGGAAAATAAGAAAACGACGAGTTCGCAAGCAAAAGATACCTGGCATTTTTCAGCACGCTGTAGTCTTTGGCCAAATCGAAATTGTAGGCAGGAATGCCTGGAAGGAACTTTCCTGCTTCTTTGACGTCGTTGGTGATAATCATAAACTCCATATCCGGGTTTATCTTTTTCATCTGTTTCATGCCCATCAGCCAGTATTTCCGGCGCAGATAAAGCTCCGGGGAGCCCATATAATCGCTGCACCGCAGGTGCAGGATACAGAGATTGTCACGGCAGTACTCCATACAGTCGTATTCCGGTTTCACCTTAAGCCACCGCCTGATTTCTTCTTTATGGGAAATAAAATATGCTTCCGCCTGCAGGTTACCATACAAAAGCGTATCGTCCTCGATGTCAAAAAGATTTTCGTCTGCGTCCGTCACATAGACGCCGTGGGTCAAGTCATGCTTTGAATTGCCTGCAAAGAGTCTTGTCTCCTTCTCCCGGTAAACTTTCTTGTAGTCCTCTTTCCCGGAAGGCGCGCCCATATCCAAGTCCATAAAATAAAGCCCGCAGTCGCTGTGCATATTGTTGGCAAAATGCTCCGGGTCAAGGACGCTGAACCGATAGCCTTTATCAAGTGCAATACACTTGGCCGTAATATAGAAAAATAACTGGTTCCCAAGCCCGAAGCCTTCCTGTGTCTCTATCCCTAACATGATAATTTTGTCTCCGTAATCTTCTCGTCTTCCACCTTGTAGACCACATCGCATTTTGCGATGGTATTGAGCCTGTGGGCGATAATCACCATGGTTTTCCTGCCATGGAAACTGTTGATGGCATCCATAACAGCTTTCTCCGTATCACTGTCCAGCGCAGATGTAGCTTCGTCAAAGACAAGGATTTCCGGATTATGGTAGAGCGCCCTGGCAATCCCCAAGCGCTGTCTCTGTCCGCCGGATATCCTGACACCCCTGTCACCTATGGTGGTATCCAAGCCCTCGGGAAGCCCTTCCACAAATTCTTTTAACTGCGCCTCCTCCAACACTTCCCAAATACGCTTGTCATCAATCCTGTCCGCATCAATCCCGAAAGCGATATTATCCCTGATAGACTCGTCTATCAGGTAAATAGACTGCGGAATATAACCGATATGGGACAGCCACGACGGATAATTGTCAAATATGTTAACCCCGTCACATGTAATGTTTCCCGACTGTACATGTAAAAGTCCAAGAAGAATGTCCACAATCGTGGATTTCCCCGCCCCGGAAGGCCCCATAATACCTACCGACTGTCCCTTTTTCACTTCCATGTGGGCGTCCGTAAAAATATTCTTCTCCGTATTCGGATAAGCATACGTGATATGGTCGAGTACAATCTTATCTTGTAAATCCAGTTCCGGCAGCCCGGCTTTCTTTTCTTTTGTCAGCCCGGTCACGCTGCCGTTGACATCTTTTTTCATATTTTCGTTCAGATTGTCATACAGATAGTCAAGACAAGGCTGTGAGTATGCAATCTCGGACAAATAAGTGTTGATGCGGTTCGTGCCCGGCATAACGCGGATTGCCGCCATGGCGAAAGCCGTCAACTGTGGAATCAGTACGGTTATATCCCTGCCCTGCATAATATAGAGCATGATAAAAAGGAACATGGAAGCCATGAAAATCGTCTCAATCAAAAGCCTGGGCAGGTTATTGAACACCGCATAATTTCTCGCCACATTGGCGCCTATGGCGCCGCTCTCATAGTAATTGCGCACAAAAAATTCTTCCCGGTGCAGCACTTTTACATCTTTCAATCCATAAATACATTGGATGCGCCACTTGGCAATCCGTGATTGTATCGACTGGTTTTTATGTCCAATCCTGTTCAGCCGCGGTTTCAAAATTTTCGTGATAATCAGCGTCATGCCCAGGAAAATTGTCACGATAAAAAGACACATCACCGGACTCACCACCACCAATACGATGCAAAGGGATACTGCCACCACAATCTCCGTCACCATCTGTATCATCACCAAGACAAGTTGGAAAGCATTGGGAATATCGCTGTCCGTCAGACGGAATACGGTGGGGATGTCCGCCCCCAGGTAGTCCTCGTAGGGACGGTTTAAAAACTCCCTCATCACTCGGCTAATCATCCGGTTACGGTTCCTCGTCACAAACGTATTCTGCACATAGGTCTGGAACAGAAGATACCCGTTCTTGAACACATACAATATAATCAGTGAACCGAGCATAAATATAATCAACTGTGTACCCGTCTGAATATAAAGCGCCTCCGTCACCCTTCCCACTAACTCATTCTCCATAATGGCCTCCGGGTTCATGATGGCGCTCACCACAGGCATAAGCAATGACACACCCAATGTCTCCAACAATCCTCCAACCAGGATTAAGCCAGCCAGTCCTACGAGCTGCCTTTTCTGCCTTTTGTCAAAAAGATACCCCACTTTCTCAAGCAAAGTAACTTTCTTTTCCGCTTGCTTCGTTACATTTTCCATAACACCCGTTTCCTTATCTGTCCTTTGCAACCTACAAAGCACCCACTTATAACTCTATATTTCTCCCACTTCCATCAAATTGACACCTTTGTCATATCCGGCCTGTAGATATCACTGCAATCCCACTTGTTAAGCCACCTGTCCGGCGCCAACACTCTTTTATCCGGATTCTTGTTCAGATAAGACGCCCACCAGCTGAAACTACTGTTCGCCAGTATATTATGCCTGCACATGCTCATCAGTACAAACTCCGCATAGTCGCCAAGAGCACTAAAACATCCCATGTCCACATTCTCCACATCCGGGGCTTCTAAAGCCCACCGTCTTCCCCACTCTTTATCGTTGGTAAACAGATAAAATCGGCAACCCGGATACGCCTGCCGCATCCTCTCCATTGCCTCTTTATAATATGCGTCCGTACAGATTCCCCCGAACAAAGCCTGATTCTCGGGCAAAAGGTAATCTCCTCTGCGGACATGCAGGCTAATTGACTCCACATCCGAAATCTTCGCCATCCATTCCTGTAAAACTTCACCGGCAGATTTACTTTCGCCATTATCCCCATATCCAGACGGCGGATTTCCCTGAAACACTCCCATATTATGCGCAGCCTGTCCCTTGTCCGCATGCTGTATCAAATACCGCGCCAATCGTTTGGGCTCGAAAGCTTCCCGCACCTGCCTTTCAACCTGCTCAAAATATTTCTCCGTCTGCCAATATCCTTCCAGATAAATGTCGTCCCACTCCATAATCTCAGGGTGATATATTCTGTCCGTCTCAAAATACGACTTTTTCTTCCTGCCGCATAACTTTCTGCGCACCTTATGCCATAGAAGAGGCGAAGAATCCAACATGCGCACAAGCTCTTCTTTGGTTGCCCGCTCGTAAGGGGCTTCAAACAACTCTAATACCGGCTCTCTCTTCTCATCTTCCACAAACCCCGCCCGGTCATCTATCTTAACTGTCTTCCCAAGATTTTTCAATTGTAGGTACAGGGCATACTGGAACATCTGATTGCCCAGTCCGCCCGCAAGCTGTATGATAACCATCTATGTCTGTGATTTCTCCTTCTTCCTGTTTCTCTAACGGCCCTTCACCTTTTTATCCGATTTCATCTTGTCACTATTTGTCTGCTCCTCTATGCTCCCCCGCTCTTTTATAACCGGCCACTCTTTATTTTCCATCACTTTTCCACTTTTTCAATACCTTCTTCACCATCACTTTAAGCGGAATAACGACCCGTTCATCCAGATTTGCCTGCCAGATATAAAATAACGGAGACCTTAAGAAGAGTTTCATCTTCCTATAATCGCGGGGCACCGCAATGGCACAGCCGTATACTCTTTCATAATGTTGTTTATTGTCTTCAATCATCCTGGCAAACTCCTGCATATACCGCTTCCCGTCCGCCGTCTTCATCCTGTATGCCCCTTCATAAAAAAGCAAAAGCCTCTTGAAGAAAAAATAATCATGAATATCCGCAAGGTCCTCCCGGCCTAATTCTTTTAAGAACTTCGTCTTTTCGTAATAAGCCGGAACCTGGTCTGCCAGCGTATGTTCATTAATCCGTGCATTCATGTAGCTTCCTTCCCTGTCTATTATATAGTTATAATAGGCAGTGTCAAGGTAAATGCAGCGTCCGGTGCGGCTCAGTGCCCAGGTGGTAAACAGGATGTCCTCATACCATCCCCCTGTGGGAAACGACAGCCCCTCAAGCACATCCCTTCTATATAATTTATTCCAAGCCGCATTCTGGATAGAAAATTCTTTCGTCTCCTGCACATAATACTGCAGCGCTTCCTGCCCTTCAAATAAAACAGCCCTGTCCACGGATTGGTCGTCTATATATGTCTTGTGCACCTGACGGTAGCGGCAGATAGCCGCATTGGCGCCCTGTTCTTTTATCGCCCCAATCATTCTTTCATACATATCCGGGTCAATCCAGTCGTCTCCGTCTATGAAGGCGATGAACCTTCCTCTGGCCGCCGCCATGCCTGTGTTGCGGGAAGCCGCCAGTCCACCGTTCTTCTTGTGGATTACCCTGACCCTTGCATCCTTACTTGCAATACGGTCACAGCGCTCCCCCGTATCATCCGTGGAGCCATCGTCCACAACAATAATTTCAAGGTTCTGATACGTTTGATAACGGACGGAATTAATTCCTCTCTCAATATATTCCGGCGTATTATAGGCCGCCACAATAACTGAAATCAAGTCCGCCTGGTCTGCTAAACCTATTCTGGAAGGATGATACTTTTCTAATATTTCCATCGTAAACCTCTTCAGTTCTTCAAAAATAACAGTTGATATAAATTGTCATTTTAACGCCCGGTATATTCCATCCATTCCTGGAACATTAAGATATACCATATCTGCACCCGCCAAATATCCCGTCGGATATAATCATCCCATATCCTCCAAACAACATCTGTATCCAATATGCCTTGTCTGTCCAGTACGGTTTTGTCAATCAGTCCTTCCGCCCACTGCCGCAGCTTCGGTTCTTTTAACCACTTATGAAGCGGAATGCTAAACCCTTTCTTGGGCCTCTCCATCAGCTCCCGGGGCACATAACGGTACAGGACATCCCTCAGAATCTTCTTTGTGACGCCGTCCTTTTTCTTGTAAGACAGCGGAAGCGTCCAGGCAAACTCCACCACATCCTTATCCAACATCGGCACTCTCGTCTCCAAAGAGACAGACATGGCAGTTCTGTCTACCTTGTTTAGTATATCATCGGGATGGTACATTAACAAATCCATTAGCATCAAATTATGCTGCGGTTCTCTCAACAGCCCTGTCTGGTAGGTATCCATAATGGTTCTGCACCCTTCCATATTCGGAAGTCTGTGCTCTTTCCTTACAATCTCCAAACCTTCTCCAATCTCGGAACGCAGGTACATATCCTCCACGCTGCGGGCACCTAAAAGCCTGGCCCGTGTGTCCATAGCCCCAGTCTTGCCGCCGCAAGCTGCGCCAAGAAGCGCGGATGCCGGTCTTCTGACAACACCGGGAATCTTCTTCGTGCGGTTCCATATCCGTTCTACTGAAGTATACGTATTGTAGCCGCCAAACAGCTCATCCCCGCCATCTCCGCTCAAAGAGACCGTCACATGCTCCCTGGTCATCCTGCTCACAAGATAAGTCGGTATCTGGGAAGAATCCGCATAAGGCTCGCCGAACATTCCCGCAAGAAGCGGAATAACGCTGCGGGCATCCTCCTCCGTAATATATAACTCTGTATGCTCTGTACCAAGATGCTGTGCAATTTCCCGGGCTATGCGGGCCTCATTAAACTTCTCGTCCCACATGCCAATGGTGAAACTCTTCACTCGCTTTCCGCTTAAAGACTGCATCAGGGATACCACCGTACTGCTGTCAATCCCCGCCGACAGAAACGCTCCTACAGGCACATCCGCCACCATCTGTCCACGGATGGATTCCTTTAACAAACGCTCCAATTCATCCGCTGCCTCTTCCTCATTTCCATGGAAGAGGTGTTCCTGTCCATAGACTGCCGCCTCCTCCATAGACCAATAACAATAACTATTGTAATTATTAAATGGTGATTTAATAATTAACATCTTACCCGGTTCCAATTTATAAATATTTTCATATATGGTATAAGGCGCCGGGATATATCCATATCTGAAATACTGTTTCAAAACATGTGTATTTAACGGATTATCAAAGCCGTCTAAAGCGGCAATAGAGTTTAAATCAGAAGCAAACACAAATCCCTCTGCTCCCGTAAAACCGTAGTATAGAGGCTTCTCCCCCACCCGGTCGCGGGCCAATGATAGCGCCCGTTCTTTTTTATCATACACAGCAAAGGCAAACATGCCTTTTATCATCCTAAGCGTTTCCTTCACTCCATATGCACAGACTGCTTCCAAAAGAACTTCCGTGTCGGATGTTCCTCTGAAAGCAGTCACCCTATTGTCTCTAAGCAGCCTGTCTCTGACTGTCCTGTAATTATATATCTCCCCGTTAAAAGCCATAACATACCGACCGTTATGTGATTCCATAGGCTGTGCCCCGGCGGGGGTCAAATCCACAATAGAAAGTCTTCTGTGTCCAAGGACTACCGAGTGCTCGTCCGATGTCCATATTCCTCCTGCATCCGGGCCCCTATGATACATCTTCTCATTCATTTTTTCTATATTCTCTTTCCAACCGTCACCCCAATTACACAATCCGGCGATTCCGCACATACGCACTTTCCTTTCCTCTGTCCGGGTCATTTCCCACAGCTTTCGCAACTTCTACGCTTACTTAATCTAATCCTAACAGAAAAATTTATTCTTTCTCGGCAATCACGGCATATTCTTCCTTGGCAATCCTGTCTTGAATCGTCTCCCTCGCCGGGCCAATCTCCTCCTGCCACAGGGCATATGATTCATCCCAGGACGCATATGCCTTATCGCCGCGTTTATCCTTGAAGTCATAATGTGTAAGCAAATATTCTTTCAAAAAATCCGTACACTTCTCTGCCCCCACCGCATTGGTATGGCTGCCGTAGTCTGCAAAATCTTCCTCGAAAATAATGCCAATTTCCTCATAGTAATCGTTCATATTTAGAAAAGGATAGCCATAGGAGGCAGTTATCTCTTCCATATAATTAAACATCTGCTGCTCTTTTAGTGATTCTCCGTAAGGAGATACGATAAACAGCGCGTCCCTTTGCCCTTCTTTCAAAAAATCTAACAAGTCTCTCAAATATGCTTCCTGCTCCGCCGGAATCTCCTTCACCCCTTCGGCATTGCCGCAGTCCGGCATTGGCTGTGGCCCCACCTCATCCTTAAAAGTATATCCTTTCAGGGGATGTGGATTATGGTAGGCGATATTTTTCCACTCGGATGCAAGAGCCAGCATCTTCCAGTTCGTATGATACTTCATAATATCCAGGTAAAAACTGATACGCCCTTCTTCATTGTCCGCAGGCACCATAGCCTGTATCGTCTTACACCTCAGGGGCGAATACCTCATATTGTCTGTCACGCCCCGGGTATAAGCCATGTTTTCGCTTAAACCTGCATCCTCAATGGTAAACATCCGCATCTCGAAAATATATAATGCCGGAGACTGGCTCTTCTCGGCTTCCTGTACTAAATATTTCATGGCAACCGGACGCTGCATATTGGATGATAAAGGATACATCGCAATACCGGTCTCTCCCCACAGTTTAGGCGCCACATAATAGGGGAATACCGGACTGGAACCGACCATAACGATATCAAGCGTGTCATCCTTCTCCGCATAGAAGCCCGAAAAGCGGTCTTTCACATCCCCATTTGTCCTCACCATATAAGATACGGCAATAAGCAATACGATAAAAATACCGATAAATGCCGCAGCCTGTATGACTGCCTTTGCTTTACCCTGCCACATTTACTCTGTCCTTTCTTATTTTACACTCATGTTCTGCTCTATTTCTGCGCTGCCATAATCCCGTCAAAAAGGCTCTTCCAGAGGCGGTTCACCCGTTCCGGCGCCAGACGCTCCTGAATCTTAGACGCCTCCCTGCCAAGCCTGTCCGCATAAGTCGGCTCTCCAAGCAGCCTGTCCATGGCATTCTCAAGAGCATGCTGGTCTCCCACAGGAATAATCAACCCGTTTTCCTTGTCCCTCATCAGCTCCACCGTGCCGCCACTTGGCACATCCGTGGAAATCACCGGAAGTCCGGTGGCCAACGCTTCAATCAGCGCATTAGAAACCCCCTCCGAATAGGAGGTAAGCAAAAAGAGCGCCGCCCTCTCAATCCGTGCCGCCACATCAGGAATTACCCCCGGCAAAAACACCCTTTCCGAAAGTCCAAGTTCTCCGGCAAGATTTTCCAAATATCCATGTAACTCCCCTTCGCCATATATGGTCAGGGTGTATTCCGCATATTTGTCTTTCAACGCCGCAAAAGCGCGAATCATCATTTCATGGTTCTTATTGGCGTCCAGACGCCCCACTGCCACAATCCGCCGCTCCCGTACTCCATCATACCGTGGTTTGATAAAAGCAGGGTTCAAAGAGTTTGGAAGAATAACAGCCCGTTTCTGTATTTTTTTTGAAAAGAAATATTTTGACCGTTCCGTCTGCAGGACAATCCCTGCCGCATAAGGAAAAAGAAGATTGGCAAGAAAACGCATAAGCCTGCCCGGATATTCTTCCTTCGCCTCACCTACTACAGATACCACAGCCTTAGTTTTCGTAAACATTGTCGTAACAACTGTCATGAAATTATTCTTACCAATACAAGATAACACCAGGTTGGGTTTCTCTGTCTTCCACACTCTCCGAAGCTTCCGGACACGTCGGAAAAAATTAACAATACGGTTGTTACTTATCTCCTCATCCGTCAGTTCCGACAGCACCCTTTTCACCCCTTTGGGAAGGTCGTATTCTTCCTCCTTCGGAAACTGATATTGGGTGACTATAGTAACCCTATATCCCTCCTGTCGGAAGAAATCTGCAAGATTGACAAAGACTCTCTCGGCTCCTCCTTTATGTAAGGAGCCAATATAAAAAGCTACATGTTTTTCTCTTTCGACTTTTTTCATGCCTTTTGAATAAAATCCTTCATATTCTTTTTTAAACTACCATATTTTGCAGTTTCGCTTCATTTTTCCTGCATTTTCTTCTAAAAAGACAATTTTTATTAAATTTGATTTTATTTTCGCCATTTAAATTGCGTACGCAATTGTTGCTATTTTCCGACTTCTTTTTCCACCAAAAAACTTTATTTTACAGCGTTATTTTATCTTATATAAGATTGCGCCGGTTATATTCTCCGTCTTATCATCCGTGATATTTCTGGTACCACTGTTGGAAGACGAAGAAGGACCATGTCAGTTTTGAATAATTTGCTCCCGTAGCCGGCCCCCTGTCTCCCGTCCGGATATACTCTTCCACCATCTTAGATACGTACTGTGCATCGAAAATATCCTGACGTTTTAAAAATTCATAACTGCTGTATCCTAACAGTTGTTCCCGAAGCCCTCCCCGGAGCCATTTGTCCAGCGGAACACCAAATCCCACCTTTGGCCTGTCCAGTAAATTCCTGGGTATATAGTCATAAGCAATGTCCTTCAGAATATGCTTCTTGTCCTTACCCGCATATTTAAATCTGTGGGGAATCCTGTAGGAAAATTCCATAACGTCTGTATCCAAAATCGGGCATCTGGATTCTAGGGAATATTTCATGGAAGCTCTATCCACTTTACAGAGAATATCCCCTGGTAAATAAGTATCCATATCAAGCAGCATTCTTCTAATCTGCCAGTTCTTCACCTGGTACTCGCTCTCTGTCAGATAATGAACCGGAAGCCATTCATCCCCGCTGTCCTTCTGTTTTACCATAGCCTTCGCCCGGACAAGGTAATTACCCGCTCCAAACTGGGTCTTACTCTCCCTCTCACGGTTGCCCGCTATTACCCGGACACGAAAAGGAAGTTTATTCTCCATATGCGCCTGTTTGAATCCCGGCAGGCTGCATACGCCATGCACCATGGCCCCCAGACCGTCCAGGCGCTGAGCCTGGGCAACATTGGCATAAATATTGTATCCACAGAAAAACTCGTCCCCGCCATCGCCTGACAAGGCCACCGTCACATACTCTCTGGCAAGCTTGGAGACCATCATCGTGGCAATCTCGGAACTGTCCGCAAAAGGTTCATCATAATAGGCCGGAATGCTCTCCACCAACTCAAACATATCTTTCTCATCAATATAAAGTTCCGTATGGTCCGTCCCAAGATAATCCGCCACAGCCCTGGCATACTTGGCCTCATTGTACTTTTCCTCATGGAAACCGATAGAAAAAGTCTTCACAGGACTGTCAGAGCACTCCTGGGCGATGGCCGTTACAAGGGAAGAGTCGTAACCGCCGCTTAAGAAAGAACCCAATGGCACATCCGCAACCATTCTGGCCTTTACCGACTTTCTCAGGCGTTCTTTCAATTCATTTTTAGCCTGGGCATAGTCTTCTACAAGACTCTTTTGCGCCTCATGATAGACCTTTTTCACATCCCAGTATTTCCAGGTACGAAGTTCTCCCTTTAAAAAGAGCACCACGGAACCGGGCTCTGTCTTATAGACATGCTCATAGATACTCTCCGGCGCATTGATATACTGCTGAAAGAGATATCTTGACAGGACACGCGAATCAATCCGTCCATCAAATCCCGGACAAGCCATAATCGGTTTCATCTCCGATGCAAACACAAGGTTCCCACCCTCATACCAGTAATAAAGCGGTTTCTTTCCAATCCGGTCACGTACAAGCCAGAGTTCCTCCGTCTCCCTGTCGTAAAGCGCAATGGCAAACATCCCGTTAAAACGTTCCACACACCGAATGCCCCATTTTAAATAGGCGGCTATGATGACTTCCGTGTCACAATTCGACCGGAAGGGATAGTCCGCCAATTCTTCCCGCAATTCACGATGGTTATAAATTTCTCCGTTAAAGACAACGGAAACCTGTTGGTTCGCCGAATGCATGGGCTGGTGTCCCAAAGCCGATAAGTCCATGATGGCCAGCCTTCTCTGGCCGAAACCCACCTGCCATCCACCGCTCATTTCGTAGATTTCCTCCCCACTGTCATCCGGCCCCCTGTGATACATAGTATCATTCATTGCCTTTAACTGTTCCAGGGTTATATTTCTCTTACTGACGTAGCCGCATATTCCACACATATATCCACCCTATTTCTTATAATGCTCTCTTCCTCTATACCGCAATCTGCTAAAACAATGCCCTAGCGCACGTCCTTCTCCAGAAAATATTCCTTATACTCGCCGAAATCCTTACACTCATGGTCCACGGATTCCACCAACTCCACATATTTCTCCTGCAATAAGGCCCTGTAATTCTCAAAATTATTATACCCTTTTTTGCACCAGGCAAAAGGATGCACCAATATCTGCACCTTATCATAGCCGGTAATGTTCGCCTCGTCAGGATACCCGTAACGCCAAATATGGTTTGCATCCGACATATACTTGACTTTCAATTCAGTATCATCCGTTATTTTATCCGAAAATGTGAAGAAATCATCCTGATACGCATTCAGGATGCCATCCATCTTAATATTCTCCCGCAAAACATCCTTAGACGGCCTATGTATGGAAAATTCAGTAATTCCAAATCCAAACATTTCGCTTAAAATTTCCATTTCCATCTTTATACGCTTGCGGATTTGCTGCATATCCGTCATGCCGTTTAATGCAAAATGAAGGCCGATATGCTGTCCTCTCTCATGCATATCCTTAATCATATCCATGTTTCTCCTGGACAGGATATTGTAAGTATTGTTTGTCCACTGGAAAAAAAATGTGGAAGCAAAATCCATACTCTGCTCCACTCTCGCCATCTGGTAGGCGCGCTCCACACTGTACTCCACATCATGGCGCATAATGACAAACTTATCCCTGCCAAGTGCATCCGCATAGCAGCAATACCTGCCTGTAGACTGTATTATCCGAATCATCTCTTTATAATCATCGTATGAAAACATATGCTTCCTCCATTCATTTCCTCTCTAACTAATAGGGCCCCGGCAGGCCTCTTCCCTGTCCCGGGTTTACTATGGCCGCTTTATATCCCTCTATCATTATATACGCTACACAGCACCGCCACAAGATAATTTTCCCGGTAAGCCGCCACGAGACAATCACTCCGCTTTCTTTCTCACGGAATTTTTGTGGTAAAATTGCGCCATACCCACGTTCACCCACCCGTTCTCGTCCTCATCCAGATAAAAACATTCAAAATCTTCAATATATCCAGGCACCTCAAGCACCACATCATCCTCCGGACAATCCGCCAGATAATCATACAAAGCGGTACATGACTCATAATATTCTCTGTAGGAGCCGTCATGCACCGAGCCTGCCACCGCCATCAGGGAAGAATCGGAAAAGGACTGCGGCGCAAATAAAAATGACGAAAATGTCACTATCACAAGAACAGCACAGGCTCTCCTACTCTCATATAAGTCCGCCCATCTATCCAGGCAGCATCCTGCAAACAGAGCAAAATTCAATATAGACAGCACCAATGTCACATCCAATATAAAATAACATCTGTTTGGAAATTCTGAGCCACCGTATCCAAAAGCAACAGGAAACGCCGTCACATACCCGGCTGCCAACGCCAAAACAGTGATAATGCCATACGCCCAAAACACAGGTTTCAGTCTTCTTGCCAAATAAATGCCTGCCAAAACCATAATTACAAGCATGACGCCAAACATTGTCTCTCCCGTCAGCCTGTCAATTTCACGCCAGACCGTCTTGACCGCCCACTTCACCGACTGCACAAGCATCCAGGAATCTTCACCACTGTTATAGGTATGCCTGGAAAAATTACCGGGCCCGGCCACATTAACCAATGCACCTGCAATTCCCGCCACCGTAACAATTATGTTTCTCACGGAAATTTTCCTGGACACAAGATAAAACCCTATGGTCATAAGCACAACAGCATAACAGCCCGTTCCGCTGACTGCCAGGGAGCCTCCCGAAGCTAAGAAAACCGATATGGCACCGCACACTGTCAACAGATTTCTTATCTTTTTAGAATAACATGTGTGATTTTGCATAAGGAAACAGGCTACGGAAAGAAAGAGGAAAGAAAAGGGGATACTATATGCCACCGCACCAGAATACCAGAAAAAAATTTCCGTAAACACATCCGCATCCAATATCGCAAACAAGATAACTGTAAAGATGCTCAGCCGAATAGAAATTTCCTTTCTCCCGCAAAAAACATACCCCGAAGCCGCCCAGTACATACCGAACAATGAGACAAAGAAAAACAGCGCATTAAACATCATGACAGCCCGGAGCTGCGCCATACCAAAGTTGTTCACAGGAGAAAAAAGCGCCTGGAGAAACATTGCAAAATATGTCCCCTGCCAGTCCAAATATATTTCTCTCATATACCGGACGGAAGCGAGCAGATATTGAAAAAAGGGGACATGAAAAACCCCGACCCTGACTCCGTGGGTGAAATCATCCCCCAAAAGCACCGTGTATCCCGCCCCTTTTGTAATCACATACACCATAAAAAATATGGCGCCGCAATTCAGTATAATCACAATTTTCTCAACAATTTTGCTACGGTTCATCTTTTACCCCATTTCTGCGCTTCTCGTCTCTCTTTTCAATCTTCTACTTCCTGCACAATTCTTCTATATAGTCTCTCCACTGCACATATACGGCATCTGCGTTGGCACGCAGGACAATCTTTTTCGCCTCCCTGCCAAGACGTCCGGCCAGTTCCCTGTCTTCGATAAGACGGTTTATGCCGTCCTCCATCGCCTTCTGGTCTTTGATTGGAACAAGAAGGCCATCCACCCCGTCCGTCATAACCGTCCGCGGTCCTCCACAGGGACAATCCGTAGCCACAATGGGAAGCCCCAACGCCATGGCCTCAAGCAGCGCATTGGGTAAACCCTCCCAATCTGAAGAAAAGGCAAATAACGCCGCATCTATCAGTTCTTTTTCCAGGCTGTCACTGGCTCCCATCAAATGTACATAGTCCTGGGCATGGTTTTCCTCTATTATCCGCTCCAGGATTTCCTTCGTACCGTCAAAGGAATCTCCTCCGTATATTTTCAAATCGTAATCGGGATGCTTTTTATGCACCTCGACAAACGCCCTGATTAGCATGGGCTGATTCTTAAAGTCCACAAGCCTGCCTGACTGCACCACCGTCTTCGACCTTTCCTGAGGCTCAGGCAATCCGATATATTTGGGATTAATCGGATTTAAAATAATCCGCGAGTTATCCTGCAGCCTGGGGGCAAAAAACTCCTTTGCACCCTGCGTCTGGAACACACAGCCGTCCGCCCGCGGAAACAGTATGGGTATCTGTATCTTATCGGAACGTTCTTCATAATGTCCCGCCGGGTCGGTACGTATGGAAATTAACACCGGCAGCTTCATAAAATATGCGGCCATCAATCCCCTGTACAGCGCTTTCCTTGCAAAGGGAATCAGAATGTCGGGTCTTTCTTTTTTCAAAAAATCCCGTAAATACTTCACCCGCAGATAAAACTGAATAAGGCGATGTTTCTTCTCATCGCCTTGCCGCAACCCAACATGCACACGTCTGACACGCTTGTCAGTTTTAAATTCATTCTCACCATACCACTCCGTGGCGATAATCACATCATATCCATTGTCCACAAACTGGTTGGCCAGATTTGTGACAACCCTTTCTGCACCGCCCTGTTCCAGGCAGTTTAAATGAAAGACAATCTTTCTCATCGGATAAACCTATCTTCCTAAACCAAATATAAAATGACGGCAATCAGAGCGCGTCAAAAACTCTGATACATAAACATTGCCGTATCATAGTTGCCTCCATAAATTCCCGTGATGAGCACAAGCAGTACGACTCCGTAATAGCATGCCCACCGGACAAGGGCCGGCTTCTTAGCAAGATACGTCCGTACATCCTCTCCCCGTTCTTCCAACAAAGAAACCGCAAGCCAAATCACCAACACCATAAATAACAGAAGAAAATCATATTTCCCCAGGCCATAGGATGTCAATTCACTGGAAAACAATCCTTTTATATGGAGTCTGCTGAAGAAGGACAGATACACCGCGCCTGCCTGAGTCAGACTCTCGCTTCGGATTAACACATCCGCCAGAAAAACAATGAGCCATGTACGCGCCATACAAAAAAAGCTCCAGGCCTTTCCGTCCCTGATACGGAATTTCTCCTTCCAACCGACAAACCAAGGCTCCAGAAGAAGGCTGACACTCATAATCACACCGTAATATATTCCCCATAACATATAACTGAGCGTCCTGCCATGCCACATTCCTGTAAAAATCCAGACAAGCATAGTCCCGATAATGGGCGCAACCTGCCTGCCCATACCGTTCCACTTATTTTTGCACGCTTTTCCAATCTTACGTCCAATCCCTGACATCACAAAGGAAAACATCACGTAATCTTTAAACCATGCTCCCAGGGTGATATGCCACCTGCGCCAAAATTCCGCCACGGAGCGTGAGAAATAAGGACGCTTGAAATTATCCGGAAGATGAATGTCAAAACTTTCGCTGACTCCCGCCGCCATATCGATGTAACCGGAAAAATCCGCATAGAGCTGCAACATATAAAAAAACGTGGCACAGGCAAAAATACTGCCCGGGACAGACACTGCCTCCACGCCATAAACCCTGTCCACAAAAATACCAAGCCTGTCCGCAATCACAAGTTTCTTAAAAGCTCCCCAGACAAATCTCTGTATCCCCCGCACCATCTCATCATACCGGAAGGCATGCACCCTGAGAAACTGCTCGCGCATCTGCCCAAAACGGCAAAAAGGCCCCTGCGTCACCGAGGGAAAATAGGCAAGAAACAAAAGTACCTTCAAAAAGTCCTTCTCCACCGCACAATTTTCCCTACCCACATCAACCACATAGCCAATAGCCGTCAGTGTATAGAAAGAAATGCCAAGAGGCATCACCACTTTTCCTAAAAATCCCGCTTGGGCGCCGAACACATTCTCCGCAAAAGGCAGTGCAACCACGGCATATTTATAGAAAAGCAGCAATCCCAGATTCACCAGGATATAAAGGCACTGCACTCTTTTTCGTTTCCTCTGGCACAGAGCCTTATACGCTTTCTTCCGCTCCCTGTCCCCACACTGTTTCAATCCTTCTTTTTCCTGTGCAAGCTGCCTCTCCAGATAAATGCCACAGCCGTAAGTCGTAACGCCGGTCAGAAGCAGGTTTATGGGAAAACCTCCTAGCCCAATCACGTAGAACAGCACACTTGACACGAGCAGGACATACCACTGCATTTTCTTCGGGACAAGATAATAGAGAGCAAAGGTCATGGCCCAGAGTATCATGAAAGAATATGATAGAAGCTGCATTTATTCATCCAGCAATCTCTGCACCAGGGCTATGATTGCCTCCTTGTTCTTGAAATTCTCCGCCACCACATATTTTGCATCGATTTCGATATCAAATTCATCTTCCAGGTCGCTTACCACATTGATAACTGTGAAGGAATCGATAATACCGTCTTCCATCATACTGTCCCCGTCATAATCCAACGCTTCAATACAGTGTTCTTCTAAGATTTGCAAAACTTTTTCTTCCATATTATATCGTTCCCCTTTCAGAAATATCCTATGTAAATTTCATAGCCCTATCATCTTTCATTGTCCAGGGCGCTATACTTTATTTTCAAAAAACTGTCCGCAGGAAGCGGAAGATATATGACGCCGTCCTCCTTTTTCCTCTTCTGCGGCGTCACCTTGCGGTATCTGAGCACCTTCACTTCCCGTCCCTCTATTATCGTACGGGCAGGCGGGAAGATATCATTCTTTCCATAATCCAGGCTGCGCAGAAGGCGGTAAATATCTTCCGCCCGGTCTGTCAGCCGGAAAAACCCGTCCGCAGGCGCCTCATAAGAACGGTACATCCTCCGCTCCGGAACAAACTCCTGTTCCTTCGCCTCCACACATTCCGCCATAACATCTGCGAAACATTCTCTAAAGGCCTCACCCGCCAAGTCCATCAGGCTGCCGGCCAATTCATAGGCTTTCGTGTCTTCACCGATGGCACACCTCTTCCGGATGATGATATTACCCTCATCAACCCCTGCCGTCACGTAATGCCATGTAATCCCGCTCTCCTTTTCTCCCATGTAGATTGCCCAGGTAGGCGCGTTCCTTCCGGGATATGCAGGCAGAAGCGCATTGTGGAAATTGATAATCGTGATATTTGCCTTCCCCACCACAGATGCGGGAAACAGGAAATTATTGCTTGCGCTGATAACCAGTGTCCGTTCTTCAAGGCCGTCAAAAAAAGCCGCAAGCTCTTTCTTATCCGTTATCCGGTGAAAAGGGATGCCCTTCTCCTCACAGATTTTCTCCGTCATGCTTAAAGGGTGTACTTCATGCTCAATAAAATCCAGGCCATATCCGTATTCCTCCTGACGTTCACGGACATATCGCAATACTTCGCCCGTCACCTTTCCATATCCAATCACAATTAGCTTACGAAATGCCGTATCCATAATCCTGCCCATCTTCACCCTTACACTAAACCTGAAATTTTTATATAAATTCCTTCAACTTCACCCTGTCAATCTTGCCGTTGGCATTGATAGGCATCTTCTGCAAAGTAACCACCTTATTCGGCAGCATGTACTCCGGCACCAGCCTGGATATCTGCCCGTTAATATAAGCCTTGTCCAGTTCTTCTTCGATAAACAGCACAATTTTCTGGCGTTTCTCATCATACAGGCAACAGCACAGCGCAATCTCAGGCAACGAGGATACCGCCGTCTCAATCTCTCCCAACTCAATCCGGTGTCCCATATGCTTAATCTGGAAATCCTTGCGGGACAGATAGACAATCTCGCCGTAATCATTGTACTTCACCAAATCACCGGTTCTGTATATGGTTTCCGGCACGCAGAGATTCAGCGGATTCTGCACGAAAGCTTCCCTGGTCTTCTCGGGATTGTTATAGTATCCCATGGAAAGCGAAGTTCCCCTGACACACAACTCCCCTACTTCATCGCCCGATACAGGCTCATCCTTGTCATTCAATATCAAAATATCCGTATTGGCCATAGGAATACCGATAGGAAGCGGCTCATCGTCGGCAAATTCACGCTCCACAATATAATAAGTGCAGGCATCCGTGATTTCCGTAGGCCCATACAGATTCGCATACAGAACATCCGGCAGGAACTTCCGCCATATATTAAGTTGCTTGTTGGGCATAACCTCACCACAGAAAAGTACCCTCTGCAGGGTATCCGACAAGTCCACGTTGCGGAACGCTTTCAGTTTCGCCACCACAATCAGTGCCGACGGCACCCAGAAAATCGTATTAATCTTCTTTTCCTTCAGATACTCCAACAAAGGCACCGGCTGGGCAAACAAGTTCTTCGGGATAATATAGGTCGTCGCCCCAGTCTTTATGGTACTGTAGATATCAAGAATGGAATTGTCAAAATAAAAAGGCGCCTGATTTCCGAAACTGTCCTGTTGCGTAATCTCAAAAGTCTCCGTCACCCAGTCAATATAATCAATTACCGAACGGTGGTTGATGGTGACGCCTTTGGGCACACCTGTGGAACCGGAAGTAAACAATACATACAAAAGGTCCGTGTCGATTCCCCTGCCCCGGGTAGCGTCAATCGCCTGTTTATCCGCCGGCAATGCAGACGCCTCCTCAAAAATCAGATAATCACCTTCATAATTGTAACTTTTAAAGGCATCCTGCAAGGCGGCAGTAGTCACCACCAAAGACGGCTGCAAAACTTCCAATATCTTATTCACCCGACTCACCGGCATATCAATATCAATGGGAGAATAAAAGTTGCAGCTATATGCCGCCCCCATAAAGGAAACCAGAACATCGACGCCCTTCTCCAGATAGACCACAACCGGACGCTTAAACAGACCCTTCCGAATCATCTGGGTGGCCAATGCCATGGCCTGTTGTCTCAGCTTGCTAAAGGTAACTGTCTTGTTTTCATCCACAAAAGCAGGTTTGTCCGGGAATTTATCCGCACTCTTATCCAACCAGTATGTAACATTCGCCTTCATAATAATTATCCAAGCCCTTTCCAACGCTCTGACAAAGCATATAACCGCTACCCTGTCAACTTACTACGGGGTATCCGACACAGAAAGCGACAGATAGAACGTATCCATCATTTTCTCTGTCTTCACATGGTAAATATCATACAAATCCGTCATCTCAAGCCCACAGCCTGCAGGGTCATAGGAACCATACAGCTCCACATTCCTCTTCGACGCCATCTGTTTAATTCTGTCTTCAATCTCAAACGTAATCCGGTACTGTTCCTCAGATTCTATGTAATTATACATCATGGGTGAATAAGGTGGCAAGTATAACATCACCTCCACACCGCGCTCCTGCAAATACCCCACCAGAGCGTCCAACAGCTTCATACTCTCTTCGTCAATCTCCTTAAAATCGGTCATGCGGTACACCACATGCTCTTCGATAGACCGACGTGTCAATTCTTCTACTTCACTTACATCAACTTCCCGCAAGCTCCTCTGGTAGGCGACACTACCGTCATAATGTTTCAAGTACTGTTCCGTCTCCCATTCCCGGGTATAATCCACCATAAACCGTTTACGCCGGGGCAGGCATGTTACATTATAGCGGAAGTAATCAAGGGACAGCCACTTGCTGTCGTCTCTGCCCGTGGGAAGCTGTATTTTCCCGTCCATGACGTCACCCGAATCTTTTACGTCTGAGTCATCCGCTTTTTTTTCAATATTTTCCGCGCTCTTTAAACCGCACAACCGCTCCCGCATAAAAACGGCATACTCTTCCAATTCCATGTACCGGTCATTGTTATGGCTCGTATTAAAAAGAAACGCATCCACCCCTATGAGCATTCTCTCCGGCAACTGCCCATTTTGTTCTAAAATCCCGACCACCGCCAATAAATCATTCATCGTCGATTCCGACAACGCCGTATTGTAGAAAGACTCCGTCCCGAACATCTGATGCTCGAAATTCATCACCCTGCTGGAGCCTGCAACAATCAATTCCTTCGGCTCCTTCTGCCTGTTCAGACAGGCAAGTAATAGTTTTCTGTCATTAAAATCCGATTCTTCCAATCCGGTCACATTCATGGATGCGTCCGTCATCTGCCCGCATATCTGGTCGTAAGTGACACGCAGGTACGCATAAGAATCCACATACCAGTTAACGGCCGCCACCATACAAAACACCGGCAGGACAAACAGAATCGCCTTACACCATTTTTTCATCCGTATCTCCCCTGAAACTATAACTCAACAAAAGCGGAAGGGCTACAAACAACCCATACGCATACCGGAACTCATTGTACACAGGCGTCGCCAGAAGAAGCGTCGCAAGCATCATGATAAACGGAGCATAGACTAATATGCTGCGCCTGTGATACACCAAATAGGCAATGCCAAATACCATAACCCACGTATTGAGCCCAAGGCTCCACACATTATTATAAAGGTCCCGAAACCACATCAGGAAATCATGCATGGCAAGTTCACCGTCATAAGTAAAAAGCTTTCTTTCGGTCGTTATCCCGAAAGGGTTATCTACCATATAATAATCTCCGTAAACATACTCATAGTCCTTCACCCTGTATGCCCAGTACCCCGCCGTCTGCCTGACCTCCGCCACAAGATACTGCAAAGGACTGCGTAGTCCAACCCGAAACCAAAGCTTTAAGTATTCCCATTTATTATCCGCAATCACTTGTTGATTGCCCTCGCTGCGGATATAATTCTTGACAATGTCAAAGAGCCAGGGATTATAATAGTCTCCTACTTCGTCTACCGGAACCACCTGGTCAATCATGGCAATCTCTTCTTCCGTAAGATTCCCGCCTTTTAAATAAGCACACAGCACATGCTGAGTGGGCATAGTCAACCCTTCAATGGTATCCGGCGGCTCCACATGAAGCCCATGAAGTACCGGGCCTTTGTAAATCAGATAACATAATATCACAGCCGTCATGCACAGGAAAGTCCTGACCGGAAATTTTCCCTTCCTCTTTCTGGCAGCCACCAGGAAGAATGCCGTCCCGAGGAAAATAAAAATGCCGTTGCTGCGAAGTAAGCATAACAGTAACCCAATCACAAAATACATAATCCATCTAAAGATATGGCGCCTGCGTACTTTTATGTCTTCCTGTCCATGTGTATTCTGCTCGGCTGCCATATTATACATCTCTTCTCCGTCCAGATTCCACTCCACTGTCGCCCAGGCAAAAAGTACCAGGGCAGCCGTGAAAAATTCATCTTTTCCCATACAAATAGTAAGCAGAGCGTTAATAGGAAGCACCGCATAGAAAAGAAACGCCGCAAACAGCCATACAAGGCGTGTCCCTCTTTTATATAATTGATACAGCAAGAAACCGAAGAACATGGCCATAATAAGCACCTGAAAAAATGTATAGAAAGCCGCCCCGCCCGTATAAGTACCGGATAGCCGGTATCCGGCAAGAAACAGATATTTCAGTATGATAGTATGGAAATAGGGATGGTGGTTTGACTTTGCCGCAAGCCCAAGTGCCTGCTCAATCTGCCACACGGCGTCATTGTTCAGCCATGTAGGATAGTACATGAGAAAGTAAGGCAGATAACAGATAAGACATGCCAGGGACAACAACCCATAAACATACCACTTCCCCTGCCTTCCCCCGGACGGCAAAGTATTTGTGTCTCCGCCCGGCCCTAAGGTTACTGCCGAAACAGCCATACACAATACAAGTAACGCGAGATAGCTGCAAACAAACCACAAGATACCTCTGCCAAGGTTATGCACAACACCTAATTTGGATGCCTTCTCAAGCTGTCCGAGCATACCCGCAGCCGCATAAAATAAAGCAAATGGAATTAAAATATATAACTGCCGTCTCTTTGGCATCTGAAATTTACGTTCTGTCCGTGTCTCCATAGGTTCTGTTTTTCCTCTGTACTTCCTCTAACAGTCTGCTTTCGCCCAACTGCATATCTTCTCGATATAAGCTTTGGTCGTGTACTCCCCCGCCCGCTGTAATGCCATCTTACGGTAATAGGACACCTTCTCCTTGTCCTCTAACAGTTCTGTAATCTCCTGCGCCAGATTCTTATCCTCTTCTGTTATATGCGCCGGCTCGAAATCTTCCTCCCTGCTCATATTCGGAATCAGGACGCCATATCTGTCTTCCAGGATTTCCTTAGGGCCTGTCATGCAATCCGTTGCAATGACAGGCAGCCCCATGGACATGGCCTCCACCATGGCGTTGGGGAATCCCTCATAATAGGATGTGAGCACATACAAGGCCCCTTTTTTCAGATAAGGATACGGATTTTTCTTCAGTCCCGTAAAATAAACCTCACTGTCAATTCCAAGTCCGTGAGCCAATTCCTTGTAGGGTGCAAAGTCTCCTTTTCCGATAATCATCAACTTCGTATCGGGCAGTTTTCCATGCACCAAGGCAAACGCCTTAATCAAATGCCAGAAGCCCTTCACCTTATCTTCCCGTCCCATGGAAATCAGGATGCGACCCTCATCCCATGGAAGCTGCGCTTCCTCCTGTTCGGATAGCGCCTTTACTTCCTGCATATCAAAGGGATTATTCAAAGTAACAGCCTTAGTGCAACGGTATTTCTCCTGCACTTCCCGGCATATCGTATCCGAACAGCATACCACCCGCTCACCGCAGGCACAAAAAAGCCGTATCTGTCTCGGATTTCCCATGTCCATATAGCTGCGGATGCCAAGCCACTTCTTTGCCTTACCGCCGGAAGCAATGTTCGCAAGATTCGCCGTAGGACCAAAGCTGTAAGCTATGTCTATTTGTTCTTTCTTCTTAATCCTGCGCAGTTTCAGTCCACGCTTTAGCACATTGATAACCTTTCCCACTTTACCCGGACGGCTGGGAAGCCGCAGGTCAGCGACAGGAATGCCTTTGATATCATAGGCCACATTGCGGGAATCAAAAATAGCTATCTGTACGTCGAAATACGGCTGCATAAGTCTGGCTGTAGCCGCACATACTTTTTCCAGTCCTCCCTGATGCAAAGAAGGCACAATCAATAACAATTTCTTCATAACACAGAACAGTCTCCTTTCTGATAAAACATGCGGTAACCTGCCGCCTGGGCTGCCACGTCGAAACCCGTCGCCTTCATTATCCCTTCCGTCACAATCCGCTCATAAGGAACCGCGGCAGCGATTGCCTCCGCCCACACCTGCGGTTCTTTTCTGATATCAAAATAGGTAACCAAGTCTGTGGCCGTCGCCTCCGTGGTAACCGTATCCGACACGAAACACTTAAGCCCTGCCGCCTGGGCCTCCACCAATACCCCCGGAAGCCCTTCATAATAAGAAGGCAGGACAAACACATCCATGGCCTGATAATAATCCTCCGGTTGCTTCTTATTGCCAAGAAATTTTACTTTTCCCCCAATTCCAAGTACATTGCACTTTTCCTGTATTTTCTCCTGGTCGGGACCCTCGCCCAGCAAGAGAAGCACGACGTCTTGCCTAATCCCACAAAGCTTTGCAAAAATATCTATGAGATAAGGATGGTTTTTCTGGTAGTTAAACCGTCCCACATGCCCCACTACCAGTTCCCCCTTAAGTCCAAGACGCTCCCTCATCTCATTGCGCTTGACCATGTCAAACCGGAATTTTTCAACGTCGATGGCATTGTGAATAATCTTCACCTTGCCCGAACGCACCGCCTCTTCTCCAAATACGTCTGTGCCTGCAAGCCTAGAACACGCGAAACAATAATCCGCTTTCTCAACCAGATTCCTTCTGAAAAACTTCGTCGCAATGCCCTTTAGCCCTTTGTCCACGCCGGCATTCCTGGAATGAGCCACCGTAACAGGAACGCCGAACCTCTTTGCAATAGGCAGATAAATTCCCGCGGTACTGGTCATATGTCCCTGTACCACCCGAAATTCATGATGGCTGGCAAAAAAATCCTGCACCGCATTTCTATATGCTGCATAATTATATACTTTAAACTTAGGCAACACATAAATGCGCCCGCCAAGCTGTCTGATTTCCTCATCGTAAAATTGTGCTTTTCTGACACTAGTGTCATTCTGGTGTACCAAAAAGTCAAACTGAATCTCCTCGCGGTTCATCTGACGGTACAAATCCATAATCCTGCTCTCCGCACCGCCAAGGCCCACGCCGCCAAGCACATGCAATACTCTGATTGCCTCTGTCATAATTCTGCCTTTCCACTCTCATGTGCTGCCATTGCTCATGTTCTGTATAAGTGAATGTATTCCCCTATAGTTTTGCCCTATAGCGTCCCAAATCTATATGTTATTTTTTTGCAGCCTTAGAATTACTTCATGCTCATCCTACTTTAGCACATCCCCCACAACAATCTGCCTGTCGCACTCGTACCGGTCAATCAGAAGGGAGCCGTCCACCGTGCGCACTATCAGTTTACCGTCAAAGATGTCAACCACCTCTCCCGGCGCATAGGCAGAGAAATCCATCATCTCGTCAAAAGGATGGGCCTCCCACACGGTCATCTTGTCCTGTCCTGCCATCGCATATGCCCCAGGAAAAGGAGCCGCAACACCACGGACTAAATTATAAATATCCCTCGTTCTTGCATGGAAATCAATCTTACCGTCCGCCGCCGTGCGCTTATTGTACCAGGAATCATAGTCCTTGGAATCCGTGTGAATCACGATATCGTCCGCCTCATAAGCCTTTAATAACTTCCTTATGAGATTCTTGGAGCAAATCATATTTTTATACTGTGCCGTCCTTATATCATCATGGGGCGTGATAGAAAACATCTCCGTGGCAAATACATTCGGACTGTCCGCCTTCTCGTCATAGCGGAACATATTCAGATTAAACCGCGTATCCCCCAGGATAATCGACCAGTTAAGGGGTGAGCGCCCTCTTCCAAAGGGCAGATAACCACAGTTGCCGTGGAACCCGTAAATCCCATACTTAAAACAATCCAACACCGACTTAGGAATTAACCTCTGCCATCCCATAGAAATGCCGATATCAAATTCATTCTCCTGCATAAACTTCTGGGTCTTATCATCTGTCAGGAAATAGCTGTCCGCCTCATGCACCGGAATGCCATATTTCTCCGTCAGGATAGATAACCCTTTGTACCCTGAAACCTGATTCTTCTTTGTCACCTCCGGGCTGATTGTAATAACCAAGTCCACCGGACAAATCTGCTCTGCAATAAAACTTACGATATTCTCCGATGTATCTTTCACACCAAATACCACTACTTTATATTTCATACCAACCTCCATGTCAGAACAATTTACTGCGATGGCGCCCGATAAGAAATTTGCAAAGGTGATTTCTCATCTGCGATTAGCGCTCATTTGAGGCTCTGACTTAAATTTTTCTCCTACTTTCCGCCCAGATAATGCTCATACAGGTAATCCTGCATATTTACATACTCTTCCACCCTGTCATAGTTATCGAGTACCGCAGAAATCCGCTCTTCATACGCCTCTCTCGTACATTCCCTGATTTTTTGTTTCGCTTCCTCCAAGTCCGGTTTCTCCAACAAAATCATACCGTCCGTATTGAAAAACTCGGATATCTTGCGCGCCCCCAGATAGACCGGAATTGTCTGCGCCGCAAAGCAGCTTGTCAGGCGCTCCGAAAAATAATAATCGGATATATTATTCTCTATAATCAATGAAAATCTGTAGCGGTCCAAAGTCTCATCGACACTTTCCACATAACTGCCGCCGTCAAACCTTCCATAAGTATCTGCCAGACCCTCTTTCTTGCACATCCTCGCAAGTTCCAGACGAAATTTGTGCTGCTCGCACATCACCTTGTCGGAAGAAAGCATCGATAAATCCCTGTCCTTCTCCCTGTAAAGCCCGTCCTGCATACCACGGTTCCATATGCCTGCCGCAACAGGATAAAATCTGGCATTCTCCAATTCATCCAGGATTTTTTCGTCATAGGTAAAGACATAACGGAACTCTTTTTCCAAACCTTTGTGTTTATGGAAAACTTCATAATCCTGCGGCACGATTGTGCGCGATTCCGTCAGCATACCGTATTTCACCGTCGGCTTACCAAGCGGCCTTGCCATAGACTCCGGCCCATAGAAATGTGTGCTAAGCCCATAATTATAACGGTCCCAGAAGAAATACTTACCTTCGCGCCCAAAAGGGGCATGCCTCGAATGCCTGTTTTTAATAAAATAGGTTTCAAGAGGCCGCCCCTGGGCATTATATATTTTGGGCATTGTACCATCAATCTTATATTCCCGTGCTATCTGTATGCGATAACCGCCAAATGTAAACTCCATCCACTGTCCCCCGGTATCTATTTTAGGTTCTCTTTGTACCAATCAATCGCCAGCGCAATACCCTTCTCAAAGTCATATTCCGGGTCATAACCAAGCAACTTTCTGGCCTTACTGATATCTGCATTGGAATCCCGGACATCTCCTTTGCGGTCCGGTCCGTGATTCGGCTCTATATTTTTACCCAGGGCTTCACACAGATACTTGTACATATCGTTCAAAAAAAGCCTGCCGCCTGCCCCGATATTAAACGCCTGCCCGGCTGCTTCACCGGAAGCATGGCAAGCCCGCAAGTTTGCTTCAATGACATTGTCAATATAGGTAAAGTCCCTGGACTGCAAGCCGTCCCCGTTGATGGTAGGAACTTCATCATGCAAAAGTAATTTGAGGAATTTAGGGATGACGGCTGCGTACATCCCTTCCGGATTCTGTCTGCGGCCAAACACATTAAAATAGCGCAGGCCATAAGTATCCAGGCCATACAGTTCTTTATACAGCCGCCCGTACTCCTCATCCACTTTCTTCGTCAATGCGTAAGGAGAAATCACGTTCCCTTCTTCCCCTTCCTTCTTTGGAAGAGTGACAGAATCGCCATAGACAGAAGAACTGGATGCATAGACAAACTTCTTGACGCCGCATACCCGTGCCGCTTCCATCATGTTGAGCGTGCCGCGTATATTGATTTCCTCGTACAAAAGAGGCATCTCGATGCTGCGGGGCACGCTGCCCCATGCCGCCTGGTTGAGCACATAGTCCACTCCCTTAGACGCTTCCATACAAGTATCTAAGTCCCTGATATCCCCTTTGATAAAAGTAAATCTTTTATTTTCCGCCAGGTGCTCAATATTCTCGTATTTTCCGGTAGACAAATCATCCAGACACCGCACGGTATATCCCATATCAATCAGCGCTTCACAGAGGTTTGAACCGATAAATCCGGCGCCGCCACCCACCAGAAATGTACTTTTTTCGTCAAATATAATATCCTTGTATCCCATTGCCTAACAGCTCCTCCTTTTTATACAACAATGCATGTTTTACGCATTCTTCAGCGTGAAAACGTGAAATCACTCAAGTGCAGTTCTTTTGGGTTTGTCGATTTCCTTCACACACTTCTCTCACAAGCAAAAAACCTGCTGTATAAAACAGCGAAAACCCATAAATCATATAGCGCGACAGACACATAATCGTAATCGATGTGGCGCAGACATTGGCCGCAATAAACAAAAACGCCACTCCCATAACCCATGCCGCATCGCTTCTCTTCCTACGCCATAGCTGCCCCACGGCAAGCGCCGCCGCCACAGCATAAAACAAAAATGCAACCGGACTGACGATGGGATGCACCACCGCTATACTCCTGACAAATCCATTTGCACACAGCAGCACATAATCGTACAGCCATTGCCCAAAACACGCAGGAAGAAGCCTGACAAGCATCTTACCGGCCATTTCATCCGACATACTGCTTTGTTGGTAATAATCTACTTTGCCAAGCCCGAAATAGTAGGCCGACATATCGGCTTCCAGAATTTCAAATTTCAGCTTATCATGATACTCTTCCAGGTGTCTTGCCCTCTCGGCAAAAGTATCCCCGCCATACTTATAGTTCGCTCCCATGGCATCCGCTTTAGCATAAAACCGTTCAAAAAAATCTCTCTCCAGACTGCCTTCCCCGAACACCTCGCCGTCTTCCTCGTCGCTGGCATAAATCACATTGGTCAGTGTGTTAACCTGTCCGTAAGTATTTCCCATAAAATATCCTGTAACACCGTAATTATATACATGAACCGTCAGGCTGCGCAGTCCGAATATTATCGGCACAACCATTACCGGAACCCATAATACCCTATATCTCTTCCGTATCATTATCTGCAAAAGAACCAAAACCATCCACACAAGAATTGTGGTCATCATCTGTCCTCTTGTCATAGAAAGCAGGAAAGCAAAGACCAACCCGCATATCCTGTCCCGCATCCTGTTTTCAAATAACATGCGCAACAGGAAATAAAGAAAAAAGTGAAACAACGGAATGCAGAGTGCTTCACTCATCACCGAATTTTCCAAGAAAATGTGCAACGCCGACACATATCTGGTCATCAGATGGGGCACCAACTGAATCACCACAACAAGCAGCTCTTCCCACAGCCTCAATCCAAAATGCGACGCAATATACTCTGCAAACACCCATATGCCCACCGCCGTAAGCACATTCTGCGCCACCGCCACTACAGTCAGATAACCATCTCCCCACAATACCCGGAAAAATGCCAGAAAAAGGGGATACAGCGGCTCCCTGTGTATGTGCATTGTAATATACTGCTCAGAATCGTTATAGACGCCTACGCCGCAAAGGGCAAGCATCCCTAGAAAAAAAGTAAGCAGCGCTGCCAGAATACACCATGATTTAATTGTCTTTTTTCTCGTTTTTACAGTCTCCAATACAGATAGTCCTCTGTCAGATACTCTTTTCTCTCAAGCAACCCTTTGATGTCCAACAAAACTTTCTGCTTGTGGGCGGCATGATAGAATGTATCTATCTTCTCCCTGCCTAAATTCAAAAACTCATCATGTGCCACCGCAATCACCACGGCGTCCATATCGTGAATCTCCTCCATGGCGGCAAAGGTCACACCGTACAGTCTTTTTGCCTCATCCGCATCCGCCGCAGGGTCCACAACGATGGGCGAAATTCCATATTCACCCAACTCTTTGTAGATATCGATTACCTTCGTATTTCTCGTATCCGGACAATTTTCCTTGAACGTAAAACCAAGAATCGCTACCCTGGCATTTCTCACCGGAATGTTCGATTTGATTAAGGCTTTCACAAGACTCTCCGCCACATATTTGCCCATATCGTCATTGATACGCCGCCCGGATAAAATAATCTGGGAATGGTAGCCTAATTCCTCCGCTTTATAGGTCAGATAATAAGGGTCCACACCAATACAGTGTCCGCCCACAAGCCCCGGCATAAATTTCAGGAAATTCCACTTCGTCCCGGCAGCCTCAAGCACCGCCTTGGTGTCTATGTCCATCTTGTGAAAAATCATGGACAGTTCATTCATAAACGCAATATTGATATCTCTCTGACTGTTTTCGATAACCTTCGCCGCCTCGGCCACCTTGATAGATTCCGCCCTGTATACGCCTGCATCCACCACCAGTTCATATACTTTGGCAACCGTGTCAAGCGTCTCCTCATCCATACCCGATACAATCTTCGTAATGGTTTCCAGCCTGTGCACCTTATCGCCAGGGTTGATACGCTCAGGCGAATAACCAATCTTAAAGTCAACGCCGCATTTTAGCCCTGACTCTCTCTCCAAAATGGGAACGCAGACCTCCTCCGTAACGCCCGGATAGACAGTGGACTCAAATACCACTACAGAACCTTTTACTAAATTTTGCCCCAGAATACGGCTGGCCCCCTCAACCGGCGTCAAGTCCGGCGTATGGTCGTTATTGACCGGCGTGGGCACAGCTACAATATGAAACTTCGCCTCCCGCAGCTTCTCGCTGTCCGCCGTAAACTCTACCGACGTATTGGCGATAACTTCGTTTCCCACCTCATTGGTTGGGTCTATGCCGTTCTTATATAATTCGATTTTCTTCTCGTTTAAGTCAAACCCTATTACTTTAATCTTCTTTGCAAAAGCCACCGCAATCGGCATTCCCACATACCCGAGCCCCACAAGGGACAGTTTTTCTTCACCTTTTACAATTTTCTCATATAAGTCCATATTCATTCCCATGCCTTTCTGTAGTCTGCAAGTTTTAGGCTGCCACTAACAAAGTCACCTCTAAAATATATTTCTTCACTCCTGGCTGCATCAATATTACTACCTAGGAGCTTCTTTTTATCTTAAAATATTGGAAACTTCGTCCATATACTCTTTTGTGACAAGCTTCCTGTCAAATTCTTTTTCCATCTTCTCCCTGCCTCTGCGTCCCATTTCGGCACGCTCCTCCACAGAAAGCGACAGAAACTTCTCCATGGCCTCAATCAGCTCTTCACTATGTCCTGGCGTAAAGCCAAATCCGGTGCGCCCTTCCTCGAAAGCCTCAAGACAGCCGCTGATTCTGGAAGCTATGACGGGCCTGCCCGTGGCCGCGCCCTCAATGAGCGCATTGGACATTCCTTCATGGAAAGAAGCCACCACCACGGCGTTTACTGCCGCCAGGTAGGGATGAACCTGCGTCTGGAACCCGACTTGATGCACGACACCCTCTTTTTCCAGCTCGTCTAACATATCCTGATAGTCCTCGTCACAATACCCCATAACGTCGAAAAAAACTTTGTCGCTATGTAATGTCCTGGCCGCCTCGATATATTCCAGTATGCCGCGCTCTTTCATGACCCTTCCCACAAAAAGAAAATGCGTCTCGTCTCCCTGTGGATACGCCTCATACCGGTGCCTGTCCAGGTTCACGCCAGAGCCCATGACCATACGTGTCTTCTTCGCCCGGATGCCCAGCTTGTTAAAAATTCCTTTATTCTCTTCATTCTGGAAGAAAACACAGGAAGCGCTCTTAAGTCCCGCCCGGTACATCGTGACAATCAGCTTTAACAAAATACCGGTTCTGTCAAAAGCCCCTCCCAAACCGGTAATCGTGGCAATATAAGGAATTTTGCACCCCGCGGCAGCAAGCCCACCATAAATATTAGGTTTAATCGTGTAGGTCACTACCAGGTCAGGGCGCAGCTTACGCATTAATCTCCTGTATTCACGGTACAGTTTAAAATCTTCCAATGGATTAATACCCCTGCGGTTAATTGCCGTCTTAATAATCCGGCACCCCTCGTCCGCCAGTTCCTTCTTCTTCACCTCATCCGGCATACTGACATAAACTTCATGCCCGGAAAGCATCGCCTGCACGAACTCATTGCGGAAATCATACAGCCCACCGGAAGAATTTGTCAAAACAAGTATCCTGCCCATTCCAGTCCCTGCACCTTTCTTTTGCGGTTCACACCGCAGCTTTTCCTTTTATATTTATACCAATTCTTCTCCACTCATATCCCGTATGCTGATTTCATTGTACTTCATCATGCACACATTTGGCGGATACTCCCCAATCCGCACTTCGTTCTCCTGGCCTTCCAGATTACGCAACACTGCCGCAGGCATATTCACGCCGCAGGCATAAGCATGGGGATAACCTCCGCCAAAGCGCGGATTTACCTCCGATATATAATAAACACCGTCAATCTTAAAAATGTCGATGTCAATCATGCCACGGAATCCGCATTCTTCCGAGAACTTCCGTAACATCTCAAACAATGCCTCATCCTTGACGGACACGGACTTATCTGTCTCCCCTGCACGCATCTTAATCTTTTTCTTCACAAAGACAGATGTACACTTGCCGGAAACCATGTCAACATACACGTCAGCCCCATACTCTTGTCCATCCATATATTCCTGAATCATCAAATCATCGTATAGGCCAAACAGCATGTTTATTTCCTCGGGATTACCCACTTGATTGATATTGAGGCTTGCGCTTCCCCGCACCGGCTTTACGAACACCGGATAGGATACTTCCCCCGCTTCCACACTCCGGAAAAACACTTCTTTGTCAATATAACACTTCCCCGTAGGAATCCGCATACTACGCAAAAGTTCATACATCCTGTATTTATCAAAACATGTCTCGACCAAATCATAATCCGATATAATCGGTGTGCTCCCTACTGCCAAAAATTTCTCCCGCTCTTTTGCCAACATACTCAGCTCCGGGTCAATCAGAGAGAAAACGCCCGTTATTTTTTCTTTCCTGCAAATATCCAAAATCACATCCAGATAATCCGGCGCAGTAATCCGGGGTACAAGATAGAACGCATCCGCATCATAAACTGCCGGGGCAAGATTACTGCAATCCGTCGCTATAACTTTGCCCCTGCCGGCAATTTCTTTCTTAAAATACTGCACAACTTTGTTCCGCGTACCCGCACTCAAAATCAATATATTCATACACGCCTCCGTGATTTTTTGTCTTTCAATCTAACTTCCCGGTCTCTTCCAACCGCTTCTTCCGTATCTGTGCGAAATTTCCCTCCACCACATTGGTGTCCTCCGCTACTTCTTCGGCATGTCCAAACACTGTCCGTACAGTCATCCATAGCACTTTCATGTCCATTGTGAAAGAAAGATTTTCCACATATTCCACGTCCTTGGCAAGCCGCCTGTCCCAGTCGATAAAATTCCTTCCGCTAACCTGCGCAAGCCCGGTCAGTCCAGGGCGTACACTGTGACGCAGTTTCTCCCGTTCACTGTAGTAAGGCAGATAAGAAACCAGAAGCGGCCTGGGCCCGACTATGCTCATATCACCTTTCAGGATATTAAAAAGTTCCGGCAACTCATCCAGACTGGTAGAACGGAGAAGCTTTCCAAACTTCGTAAGCCTCACGGCATCCGGAAGAAGCTCTCCATTCTCATCCCTCTTATCTGTCATCGTGCGGAACTTACAGAGCGTAAATATCTTCTCATCTTTGCCCGGTCTTTCCTGTTTAAAGAAAATCGGGCTCCCCAGTTTCACACGCACCAAAATACACAGCACGAGCAGAATCGGGCTAAGCACAATCAGGCCGCAGAGGGAAAGCAAGAAATCAAGACATCTTTTGATACAACTTTTATACATATGCATTCCTCCTTCTTCTCTGCCTGCCCACGGATGTGCAGATTCTTTCTTGTTATTTTCCAAAACATCCCCGGATTATGCCAATAATCAACTCCATGTCTTCATCCGTATTCTTAACGTCGCTGGGCAGACATAAGCCCCTGTTAAAGACATCCTCCCCCACACTGCTGCCATCCTCATTGTGTGGTATGAAATCATATTGTGCGAAGACAGGCTGCAGATGCATCGGTTTCCACACAGGTCTGGATTCTATATTCTCAGCATCCAAGGCGTCCATAATAATATCAGGTGTTATCTCGCTATTCTCTGCAATCACCATGCCTGACAGCCAACAGTTGGCATCGCCGTCAGGATTCAACGGATTCATTGTAATTTCCTCTATATCGGAAAAAGCATCCTTGTACTTTCCATAGATTTCCTTTTTCTTCGCTTTATGCTCCTCCAAATGCAGAAGCTGACCTCTGCCGATTCCCGCTGTGACGTTACTCATCCGGTAGTTATAGCCAATCTGGGAATGCTGGTAATGTCTGGCAGGGTCCCTGGCCTGAGTGGCGAGGAATGTCGCCTTTTTAACGGCTTCCTCTTCCTTTGATACAAGCATACCGCCGCCTGAAGTCGTGATAATCTTATTACCGTTAAAAGAGTAAATCCCATATTTGCCCAGAGTGCCCGTATGCTGCCCTTTATAGGTGCTCCCCAACGATTCTGCCGCGTCTTCGATTAGAGGCACATTGTGTCGCGCGCAGATTTCCATTATCCTGTCCAACTTGGCAGGCGTCCCATAAAGATGCACACAAATCACTGCTTTCGGCGTTTGATATTTTTCAAAGGCCCTCTCAAGCGCTTCCGGCGACATATTCCATGTGTCTGGCTCAGAGTCGATGAATACGGGGACTCCTTTCTCATAGACAATAGGGTTGCAGGTGGCGGAAAATGTCAAGTCAGGCACAAACACAACGTCCCCCTGCCCTACTCCAAGCAATTTTAAAGCCAGATGGATAGCTGCCGTACCCGCACTGAGCGCCGCGGCATACCCGCACCCCGTGTAGGCCGCCATCTCCTTTTCCAAAGCATTGACATTAGGTCCAAGGGGAGCCACCCAATTGGTGTCAAATGCCTCCTGTACATATTTCTGCTCCTCGCCATGCATGGTGGGGGAAGACAGATAAATTCTTTTCTTACTCATAATGCCACTCCTCTTTTCCATTTATCTAAACCTTACATGCCACATCTTCTCGCCTTATTCCTCTTCCGCACTGTGGTATGTGGGAACAATCTTTCTGATAAGAGGACGGATATCAGAATTTTCAATCTGACATTCATCCTTAAGCTCCTTCAATTGTACAAAAAATTCATGTTCGTCAAGTTCAATCGGTTTGCCGATATGAATCATCTTGTTCGCCGTATCTTTCATGCCTTCCTCTTCCATCAGAAGTTCTTCGTACAGCTTCTCACCCGGACGCAGTCCCGTAAACTCAATCTTGATATCTTCACCGACACGGAATCCCGACAGTTTAATCAAATTCTGTGCCAGGTCTAAAATCTTAACCGGCTCTCCCATGTCCAACACAAATATTTCGCCGCCTTTTGCGTAAGCGCCCGCCTGCAGCACAAGCGACACCGCTTCCGGTATGGTCATAAAATAACGTATGATATCCGGGTGTGTCACGGTTACGGGGCCTCCTGCCGCAATTTGCTTGCGGAACAGTGGAATGACGCTCCCGTTACTGCCAAGCACATTGCCAAACCGAACTGCCACAAACTCTGTCTCATAATGCTTGTCGAAGGTCTGGATAATCATTTCACAGATTCGTTTGCTCGCCCCCATAATATTAGTGGGGTTGACCGCCTTATCTGTGGAAATCATGACAAACCGCTGCACGCCGCTGATGGCCGCTGCCTGGGCGGTCTTGAAGGTGCCGAACACATTGTTCTTGACAGCCTCTGTCGGGCTGTCCTCCATCAAGGGCACATGTTTATGAGCCGCCGCATGATATACGATATGAGGCCTGTATTTTGTAAAAATATAGTTCATACGGTTCGTATTGCGCACGGAGGCAACTAACACCACCAAATCAAGCTCGGGGAATCTGGCTTTCAATTCCTGTTGTACATCATAAATAGTGTTTTCGTATATATCCACAATGACAAGCTGTTTCGGTCTGTGAGACGCAATCTGTCTGCATAATTCGCTGCCGATGGAACCGCCGCCGCCGGTGACCAACACTCTCTTACCTTGTACATAACCAAGAATAGAATTCATATCCACGGAAACCGGGTCTCTTCCAAGTAAGTCCTCCACTTCCACATCGCGCAGCTTGCTTACGTTTACTTCCCCGTTTACCAACTGATACATCCCCGGCAGGGAACGAAGTTTACAGTTCGTATCTTTACATATTTCCAGAATATTCCGGATTTCCACCCTGCTGGCCGAAGGCATCGCGACGATAATCTCATCCACGTCGTAGACATCCGCACACTCCACAATTTTATCTCGCCCTCCTACTACTTTAATACCCTGGATATATCTGCCCCATTTTCCTTTATCATCATCAACAATACACTTGATAACCATTGTAGAGAAGTTACTGTTTACAATCTCCTTAATAATCAGGTTTGCGGCTTCCCCCGCTCCAATCACCATGACTGAAATAAGGTTTTTCTTATTCTGCTGCTTATGCTTTAAACTCCTGAAAAAACGGTAGGAAAAACGGCTGCTGAAAATACAGGTGAGCAGTAAAAATAAATAAAAGAAATAATAGCTTTTGGGCACCGCCTGGGTTTTAATCTTGAAAAACTGCAGGCCGATGCTGTTGACAAGCGTAGACAAAACGCACGAAACGACGATATTTTGCAGCTCAGTCTCACCCGCAAACGCCCACAAACTGCTATATAGACGAAAAAAATAAAAAATTATCAGCGTCAGCAAAATGTTAATCGGCATGAATCTCTCAATCGGCTGCCTGAAATGAACCGGTATGGAATCCACGTTAAATTCATACCGTATCACAATCGCCAGATAGCTCGCCAAAATCACACTGATTACATCATATATAATCAGGCATGTCCTTCTATAAAATAATTTTACGTTAAAAGGTTTTCTTTTCTTGTCCATATTTTTCCCTACGCCGCTTTGTGACTGTCAATGAGAAGCGGCGCCATCGTTAACAGTAAACAGTATGCAATCGAGCTGCAGGGATGGAAAATCCATTCCGTCAACCCCGCAACTGCAAAAAGAATCAGAAGAGCAAGCGGTAATGCCGCACAGTCCCTGTCTTTTTTTCGCCTATGAAAATACACGGCAGCTTGAATCAAGGTCCCTGCTCCCAATAAAATAAACACAGCCCCCACATAGATACCATGGTCATACGCCACCTGCAGATAAATATTGTGTGCATGGACATTATAATTGCCGTTAGGCTCCATGATGCCCATGTCCTCATGTCCGACTTTATTTAAATTTTTATAATACAGCTTGAAAATTTCCAATCTTCCGTTTGTATAAGATTCCTCTTCCATATCGGATGGGGTATCCTCGCCTGAAGGCTCCTCCACGCTGCCTGCCGTATCCTCTAAGGACGCC
Source organism: uncultured Lachnospiraceae bacterium (assembly GCA_910578645.1). Lineage (GTDB taxonomy): Bacteria > Bacillota > Clostridia > Lachnospirales > Lachnospiraceae > UBA3282. Next base: position 107,140 of record CAJTQI010000008.1, on the reverse strand, counting down.
AACAGGATTTCCCTCGTGTCAAATAATCCTATGCCATGGGCCGTCTGCCACATAACAGAGCGTAAGCCTCCCCTATCTGTCTCTTCTCCTGCATCGGTTACCATATAGATGGCACGCAGGCTTTCCTCTTCCGGGATACCAAGTATTTTCATCTGGAATACCTGAATAAACCGTTGGATAGTAATATAGTAATAAGAATCCATATACCTGCCATGCATGATTTCCGTAGGAAGCTCCTCTATCTCATGCATCTTGGGTTCTGCTGCCACCGCAGGCACCATTCTCTGCGCCGTAAACATCACCGGAAAGCACAGCAATGCAGCCGCTAACATCATACCGATACTTCGGAACATACTGCGCCATCTGTTCTTCATGGAAAAACACATTACCGGAACCATCACTGCCGCCATAACTATAACCGCCAGATATCCCGTCCTGGACAACGTAAGCAACAAGTATACCGCGGATACACCGAACACAATCAACTCCTTGTAGACAGCCGCAAGGTACTGTCGTTTACCGTACGCATCCATAAATTTAACAAGGGCGGCGCACATCACCAACGCCAGATATACCGCCGACATAGTCACCGTATGGAAAATAAACGGATACCTGTAATACTGGAAAAACATATACGGCCTGTAAAGCAGACAATATAATACCATAGCTCCGAAATGGAACAGGATGCCGTTGCATATATTTCTAAGCAGAATGTCTTTCTTGTCCCAGGCCGCCATATTCAGGTAGAACAACACAAAAGAACACACAAGATAAATGGGCCATCCTCTTGTATTACGGTATATAATAATCAATGCGAAAAACACAGTCACAAGGATACAGTACCACAGGGAAAAACCCCTTACTTTCCTGCGCACCAGATGACCTATTGTTCCAATGATAACAAAGCCTGCAAGAATCCCCGCCCAGGCAGTCAGCTTCACCGTAAGAAGTTCCAGTTCCCCCGGGTTCTCTAGTGTAGCAACCGCACCGGTGTAATATTTGAAGCCAATGACCGCAGCAGCAACTGCATATACAAGGTTTACTAAGTTAAAAAGTTCCTTTGCCTTATAGGTCACAATGACCGAAAGCGCAAAGAAAATCAATAACTGCCTATACGCCACAGTATGATGGATTTCATACAGCCCGTTCATATAATTACAGCATGCCCAGATTGCGCCTGCAAAAAGCGCCGACTGAAGATAATTCTGCCAATTTTCTTTTAAAATATCCATTATCGTCCGGTCCGAGGCAAGACCTGTCCGGTTATGGTTGATAGCATAGAGCACAATAAGCACTGCGAGAACAATGCTTGCTTCAAAGAAAAGGATAGACACCGTATTGGTCGTAAACAGTTTGCAAGGATATACGGCAATACCTGCCGCAATGCCTGCCGCCAATACAAGCGGATTACATACTGCTTTCACGGTCTGTTCCACTGTGAGCAGCGTGTTTCTCTCCGCTCTCTTCCCATAATATTTCCCTGTCAGGAAAGTAACCAAAATTCCACATAGCAAAAATAAGGCATCACAAACCAATGTCCTGCCCTTACGCAATGGCACCTCATACACATAAGATGCAATCATGCAATGCTCCGTATCCTCCACATCGCCATAATATAATGTGCCGCTATAAATATTTCCTGATGTCGCCGTATCCTCATACGCCACGCGAAAAGGCGTATCAATGCCCTGCAACAGATAATAATATTCCTTACCCACCTCTGCATCAATATTTACCTGCACGGTACAATATCCCGGAATTGCATCCATATCTTCCGTGCTGATTACCTGCTGCATAATCCGACTCATGGCAGCATCATACAGCACAAAATTGAACTCTTCGCCAACTGTACCGTCCGCAAAATAAATATCGATATTTTTCAGTTTATCATACTGGGCGATAAACATCTGCTGTACCACATAGCCCGATGTAATCTCCTCAGATTCCGTGACAATCTGCTTATTGCTGTCGGAAACCACCGTCTCATTAATGAGCCGTAACGGCCACAGCGCCAATATGGCACATATTACCACAATCCAGACAGTTCCGCAGATTGCTTGTCTTCTATTAATTACCCTGTTCATTGTCCATTCCTAATTCATCATATACTATCACTTTAAAATATCATTGCTTACCCTCAGTGAACAAAGGGACATGTATCCCTTTGTTCACTGAGGGTAGTATATCACGATTGTATAATTTTTACAACTAAAGGTGAATTTCGCGGTGATTATAACATAACAGTAAATCCGAAAACCTTACTGTTACGTTATATTTCATTAAGCATCATAGCTGCAAACAACGGAAGCCCATACCAAAAAATTAACACATAACGCGGCAGATAAGTGGGACCCAAAATGACCGTCAGCCAAACCAGGAGCACCATCAAATAAGGGATAACCAGATGGTATTTCCTGCGGTAAAGCACATAAGAAAACACGAATGCGATACACCAGAATATTCCGCCCGGAGAGTACAGCATGGAGTAGATGGGAATTTTCTCCTGTGAAATTTCCAGTGCAAGCCTCCTGTATACTTCGTCTAGCCAAGGAATCTTACTGTCCCTATATCCCGGCTCCTCCACTTCATAACCAAAATATGAACTTTCTCCATAAGTAAACGTAAACACCGTATTGCCAGAATAAACATCGATGACCGTATCCGGATACCAAAAACCATAGGAATTCATCAGCCATGCATTGATGTATGATAAAGGTTTTTTCAATCCGATACGAAGCCATAGCCGGACATATTTAGACTTATCCGCCTCATATGCACTATTTCTGAAAAGTATTTTCACAGGGTCCGACAATTTCGGATTATACAAGGCAAGCGCCTCCTCCGGAAGAATTTCATGCAACGAAACAATGTCTTCTGCTTCAAAGGCTTCTTTATTGAACTTATATGTTCTCGCCAATTGTTGTATCGGCACTGTAAGAATCTCTTGATTTTCCCCGTCTTTAGCATGAAGCGCCACTGTCAGCCCGGTATTCACAAGGAAATACATCGTAAACGCCATTGCGAACAGTAACATTACTTTTTTCCTGTTCTTCTTATAACAAAATAAAAGAACCAATGTCATAACTGCAAATGCATAGACACCATTTTTTCGCAGCAGCATCATTGCCGTCCCACTCAGAACCAAAAAAACCTTATTCTTTTTGACGGAAAAAAAGGCGTCTTCATCTCTTCCCAAGTCAAGCAAGGACAATAACAACAGCAGCAATGCGGCAGAAAACAGCGCGTCCTTTGCCGAGCAAAGTGTAAACATGACGATAACGGGAAAAAATGCGAAATAAAGCAAAGCCAAAACGCGTATCATCTTAGATACTTTTCTTTGCCTCATATAATGGAGTAAGTAAGTAAAAACACCGGACACCACACCCATCTGCACAATTGTATAACACGCAATTCCAAGATTATAGGAATCTGTAACCTTATGCACGCCACAGACTATGCCGCCTAACAAAAGTACGTGCACAAGAGGATGATGGGTATCAAACGTCCTGGATGCCACCTGCAGCCACTCATCCTGTGCATCATAAACAAAAAATCCCGGATACACTGCAAGCAGAACAGGCAGCCAACAGACAAACAGAAATAAAAAGGTAAACAAATCTATATATCTTGTCGCTTTTTTTGGCGCTGAGGGAAGCTTAATGTGTCTGGAAAGCCTTGCCTTTCTTTCCTCCATACCTCCTAGGAAATTCCAGAACTTCCGTACAAGAATCATAAATAGACAGGTCAAAACCGGCAGAGAAATCCACAATCTCCAATCCTTAAAATCCACATTTTCCACCGAATCCAAACGAACCCCAAAAAGCATCGCCGTAGTAAACAGGAACGAAAAAGCCCCTGCAATGACCCATCCCCTACGGTCTTTCAAATCAATGGTATGCAATGACCAATTTACTGAATACAGGCATAAGCACCAAACAAATACCGCAAAAATGCTGTTTGTAAATCCCAATATATTATCTTTTAAGTTTAAAATCTGTGGAAAGCACAAAGTCCCCGCTGTCGCAAGGAAGAACGCCACCGTATTTAGTTTCAGCTTAATCCTAAATTCATTATCATTCATAATTCGTCATGCCTTCTGCTTATATCTGCGTTGATACATTCCCTGACCACATACTGGGGAGAATTATTGAGGGAAATATATATCCTGCCAATATACTCCCCGATTAACCCCAACATCAACATAATCATGCCCCCAATAAAAACAAGGGCCGACATCGTCGCACTAAACCCGACAGGCACGGCAGGATTGATAAATTTCTTGATAACCGTGTAGATTCCATAAAGAAATCCCGCACACGCTGTCAGACATCCCATGGCCGTCGCAATGCGCAGAGGCTTAATACTAAAAGCGGTAAATCCATTAAACCACAGCCCCAGTAACTTACCGATTGTATAGCCGGAAGTGCCCACCTGTCGCTCTCTGTGTAAGACTTCCACATTGGTAATCTTCTTCGTGGTGCGCAGCGCCAGGCCAATCACATAAGGATACGGATTCGTATACCGGAGCATCTCCTCCACCACGAACTTTCTGGCGGCAAAGTAACTCGATAAATAAAGTTCTTTGGGCTTGCCCAACATAACCCTTGCCATAAGTTCATTGATTTTGCTGCCAAAATTACGGAACCCCGAATGCTGCTTATGTGCATATTTCGCATAGACCACATCGTATCCTTCTTCTATCTTGCCAAGTAACTTTCCTACTTCCCCGGCCGGTGTCTGCCCATCGTCATCCAGGCATACGGTAATATCGCCATGCACATACCCAAAACCTGCCATGAGGGCCGCATGTTGGCCGAAGTTTCTTGCCAAGTTCACGCCGCAGATATCCTTGCGCTGTTCACAGAGTGCACTGATTACCTCAAAAGTATTATCCGGTGAACAGTCGTTGACAAGCACAATCTCATATACATACCCGGACAATCCCTTCATCGCCGCATCAATCTCATCCACCACCCCGCCAATCGTCTGCGCCGAGCGGTAACAAGGTATTACAAAACTGACAAGCTTCTCCATAATTCCTCCACAATTTCTTTATAATTTATCAGCCATGCTTTCCCAGGATGGGCGGTCAATCTCCATGAAACATACCTTACGTTCACCCTGCATCGTCATCACAGTTTCTTCTTTGTCCGTCAACTTAAATCCGGCATGTTCATAGCTTTTCCAGGCGCTGATATTGTCAGACAAAAAACGCAGAAATACTTTGTCTAGATGTAATTTAGTAAACGCACAGGCGAGGGCCGCTTTGGCCGTCTGTGTCCCATAACCGCACCCAAGAGCTCCTTCCTCCCCAATAAAAATGCCGTATTCCGCAGTGCCTTTCTCCCGGTCAATATCCCGAAAATAAACACTGCCAATCTCTCTGCCGTCTTCCAGACATATCACATACTGCACCACATACCCGGGCTTAACCTGATTCTCTATCCAGGCTCTATGCCCTTCTTTCGTGAAAAGTTCCTGGTATATAAAATTTCTTCTGACAAAATCTTTGTTACGCCATGCGACGATTTTGTCCGTATCATCTTCCGTCATTAGGCGCAGGCGAATTTCCCGGCTCATCTTCATACCGTTCCTTTCTTTGAATCCATAACCATACCAATAGCATTTCTAAACAACTGCGGGTGAAACATCCGGAGACATATACCGTCCTATTATTTCACAACCACCTGGTATACAGCATACTCCCCGTCAATTCTGTCCGCCTGTTCCACCACAACCATAATCCCCTGTTCGCCATAATAATCGGTCACCCAATCCATCCCCCTGTTCGCCAGTTCCCCATCGGACATAATCACATACAAGTCATCACGCCTGAAAAGTTCTTCCGACACAGAAATAATACCATACCGACCTAGTTTCTCATCATAAAGAGGGCTTTTGCACATCCATCCACCCAGGATATCGTAATTGGCATAAGTAGTATCCCGCTGGCCGAAAAGCTTGTGCGAGAATGCCACCGTAGAGTAAACGTCCTCAAAATAAAAGTTCTCCTTGTGCGCCCTACAGTAAGCATCTATCTCATGCCAGCTTCCATTGACCTGCTCCCGCCATTCCTGGTCTGCACGTACCCAAACCACATTATCTGTCACACCGCCTATAGTCAACAGACAAAGTACTGCTGCCATGACATATATGACACAATTCCCGGCTGTCTGCCATGAAAAAACAGACACAATCCCTTCACCCGATTGCCCTTTCAGGATACGTACACACATAGCCGCAAGCAGCGCGAACTCAACCATGTACAAAGAATGGGTAATGCGCTCCGGCTCCCGTCCCCGCATCAATATGAACATCCAAACCGCGGTGCGCACAGCCGCAAGCAGTACAACCTGCCAAAGAAACGCGAACCTGCGTACTTTACCATATGTCTTCCCCTGCAAAACCTGGTCTTGTTCCTTCTGGTTTCCCGGTGTAGAACTCCTTATCATACAAAATCCAACCACAAGAACAGTCATATATGCCCAGAGCACCACAAGACTGTAGGAACCATCTCCTCCTCGAAAAATCCTGTACAGATATCTCCCAATTTGCTCTCGTAAAAGGTCTCCCCAGTCCTTACTTTCCCCGATTGTGTACACGGCATAATCCGCCAATCCCCCGAGAAAAGCCCCATCAATTTTATCATCCAATCCAAAATTATAGTTGCGCAGCAATATCTGCTGTGGCAACCCTACACCAAGTTCCGTGAGCGCTTCTCCATATGCCTCTTCCGTAATCAGCTCTTGGTAAAAATCATAAACGGTTGTCCGGTCATCGAAAAAATCGCGAAAATCTTTCCACGCCGGACTGCCATAGGCCGCATAATCTACCACAAGGCATAGAAGCATTCCACCCAACATGGTTCCCAGCACTGCCCCATATCTGCATAGCGTTTCCTTGGCAAACACTTTTTCTTCCTCCGCCATGCGGTACAACCCGGCCAGACCTATAAAGGGGAAGGTCAAAAGAAGCATCTCTGAACGCAGTTGATAAGCCACAAGCACAAGCAAAATTGACGGAATATTATCCACAAAAAATTGCCCTGCTCCTGTCCTTTCCCGAGATGTGAGAAATAAAAAGATTGCCCCTGCCGACAACATGGCACAGGTAATCGTATATTGTATATTGATAAAGTGGGGCAGGCATACGCCCCATAAATATAGAGACATCGTCAGAAGAAACAACAATTTTTTCCAACCGCTAAACTTACCGCCAGACTGAGTCCCCGCCAAAAAAAAGGCATTATCCGCCAAATTGCACAACCGCACGCCAACGAGATAAAAGCAGCCAAACTGGCACAGGCACAAAAACAATCCATACCAGGGAATCTGCCTGCACAGCCTGTAACAAAAGGCAAGCACCGCCCCCAAAGGATACAGCGTCTGCATATTATGGCCATCCGGCGTCCCGGTATAGATACCTGCCATAATATCATGCATCATCGTGTCGTCATTGAGGTCATAATAAAAATCAAAGCAAATCCCCAACAAAAGCACATTGACTGCCATGACCAAAAAAGTCAATATATAATTACCGTATCTTTTCCGAGCTTCATGAACCATAAAATTCCTTCACCTGCCGTGTAATATACGCTGTCTCGTCCGCCGTCAGCGTATAGAACATCGGCAGCCGCAGAAGTCTTTCACTCTCCCTGGTTGTATACTTGTCCTCTCCATGGAACCTACCGAACTTTAAGCCCGCAGGCGCAGAATGTAACGGAATATAATGGAAAACGGCATGAACCCCCCTGTTTTTCAAAAAGTCAATGAGCCTGCTTCTCTCCTCCATATCCTTCGTCTTAATATAGAACATATGCGCGTTATGGCTGCAATGCTCCGGCACATAGGGAAGCTCAATCTTTTCTTCCTCGGCAAGAGGAGACAGCAATTCCCAATACTGGTTCCATCTGTCCATCCTGGCCTGCGTAATCTCCTGCGCCATCTCCAACTGGGCATATAAGTATGCTGCGTTCATATCGCTGGGTAAATAGGAAGAGCCATAATTCTGCCAACGGTATTTATCTATCTGTCCTCTGTAATATTTGCTCCGGTCCGTTCCCTTTTCCCTGAAAATCTCCGCATCCTCTATATGCTTTTCATCCCGTATCAGAAGCGCGCCGCCTTCTCCCATACTGAAATTCTTCGTCTCGTGGAAACTGAAACAGCCAAAATCACCGAAAGTGCCAAGCGGCTTGCCCTTATAGGACGCCATAATCCCCTGTGCGGCATCCTCCACCACCATCAGGTTATGACGTTTGGCGATATCCATAATCGCATCCATCTCGCAGCCCACGCCCGCGTAGTGTACGGGAGCAATGGCTCTTGTACGCTCTGTAACCGCATCCTCTATCAATTTCTCATCAATATTCATCGTGTCCGGCCTGATATCCACGAAAACAGCCTTCGCCCCTCTGAGCACAAAGGCATCCGCCGTGGATACGAAAGTATAAGACGGAAGAATCACCTCGTCTCCCTCTTTGATATCTGCAAGCAAGGCTGCAAGCTCCGTGGCATGTGTACAGGAGGTGGTGAGCAGACATTTGGCCGTACCGGTCTGTCCCTCAATCCACTCACTGCATTTTCTTGTAAAAGGGCCGTCACCGCAAATCTTCTGGTTGCTGATGGCTTCCCTCATATACTCGATTTCTTTCCCCGTATAAGGCGGCACATTAAAGTTTATCATGTTAATCTCCATTTCTGTGCATGTTTTTGTCTCAACTTTTGTTGAGACAGCGCATGCAACAAGTTTGTGTCAAGTGGGCGCAGACACAAATCCCACACTATAATGCCAGTATACCACACTCCCACTATTGTGTCACATAAACCACATAACGGCCATTACCGAAGGATTCCCTGTAGTCATGTTCTGTCATGTACTTATGGAGCATCTGCAGTTTTTCATCCTCGTTAAGCACTTCCTGCTCCACCCCGAACCAGTTCATCCCATCCGCATCTTCATTCAGATAAGCCGCCACAGGCGCCGAAACAATCACCACAGGCGACTTCGTCATCTCCTTTAAATCCCGCTCATATTCCACCATACGATAAGAGTCCAAATCTGCCCAGAAAGTTGACAATGCCGAAGGCATATCCAACAGATATCCTAGCCCGGGAACCTCCCCGTAAAGAATCACTTCCCTGCCGGAAAGTCCCTCTGCCTCTACATACCCTGCAAGCTCCGACAACCAGGCAGCATTGTCCTCATTTGTATAGACTCCCGCCGCCTTACCCGGCGCCGACAGCCTGGTATTCCTCTCCGCACCGTCGATTCCATCCTGGAAACTAAAAGTCATGTGAAACCCCATGCTCTGTACAAGCACAAACACAACAAGAAGCGTAAACGGTGCGCCCCAGATAAAAGCAGATATCTTATGCCGTCCGGATACAATACGTCCGTAACAAAACCAAAACACAAAAGGCAATACAAAGAACAGATTATTGATAATCGGGTACAGCCCGTTATTGCTTCCCAGCGGTGTCACGAAAATCTGCGTCAACACCAATACCGCCATGATTCTGTGTTCTTTTCCTATCTCCTTGCCAAACAGACAATATACTGCGCTACAGATGGCGGCAATCAGAAGAAGCACCGCCGGATAATACATGCTGCTGTACTCATAATAACGGAAAGTGAATACACCCCTGCCCCAATAAAACCGCAGAAGCACAACCAAAACTGCCACATACACACTCTGACACAACACTGTCATGTTTGGCCTGCCTGCAAACCACCTGTGCTGTACCGCAAAAAGCGCCCATCCGCCTGCCATGCAGATTCCTGCAAAAACAAGCCAGTACAGACCTGTTATATAATCCCCAAACATACCTGTCACCATAGCCGACGGCTTATAGTCTGTAGCCTTTTGCGTCATGGCGAACATTGTCTGTACCATGGCAGGATAAGCTCCTGTGCCATACCGCACACAGATAGCCAAAAAGGGCGCCCCGAATCCAGCAACATAGCCCAACATGCACCACAAGGTATCCTTAACCGACTCTGTCAGTTTCCTTCCACTCAGCATACTGCCGTACCAGACTGCCACAATAAACGCTGCCTGCACCACATTGGGCATTCTTACCGCCACATTCATGCCAAGAAGCACTCCGGCCGCCACATAATATCTCCGATTGTTCTCTACAATTCCTTTATACAACAAGATAACCCCGGCGTCCATAATCAGATATGTCAAATAATTATACAAAATCGTAGAGGGGCACCAACACAGTCCAAGGGCCATCAGCTCACCTATAAAGATAAGCGGTGCCGGAGCCCTCACAGGCAGTCTCCTGCGCAGTGCATTGTATATCCCCAACGCAGTTATCGACTGTATCAGAGCGGTGTAGAAATACATCCCCATCAAAGTACCGCCAAAAGGAAGATGCATAAGCAGACTCCCCAACGCATTGGCCAGAAAAGTGGCCACCATCCATGTACCGTCCATAGAGCCGAAATACTGGAAATTAGCCAGGCTGTATGTTGTGTCGGCCACATCGATGCCCTGGTTAATCTTCACAAGCGGATAAAGCACAAGGATACACGGAAAAAATATATTTACTATGAAATTATAGTTTTTCTTATACAGAACATTGATTTTATCCACGTATACTCTTTAACAACCTCTTTCTTCTTGTTATGTTACAGCGTTTTTCGTTTTGCCCCTGGCGGGGTAATATGCCGCCCAATCTTCCCAAAAAGCCACGTCCTCACAAAATCCACTCCTGTCCCCACCGCATAGATAAGCAAAACACATACAATCATATGGGGAATAAACATCCAACTGCCCCACACCCCATCCACATGCAGCCACTCCAACCACCTGTACCGCACAAGCTCATGTTCATGCACAAGATACACACCGAATGTGTACGGCGACAACCGCCTGACCCAATCGGCCGTCTTTCCTTCCCATGGTTTCATATTTTTGAAAATCATGAAAAATCCCACGGAGCCAAGCAGACACAGAATATGGTTGTAAGTATCCGGCATATCCATATAGTAGGAAAAGGGTGCAAGCACTTGCGCCAGGACGCCGGACAATGCCGTCAGTAAAAAAATACCCAGGCTCATACCTGCATACAAAAGTACCGCATTCTTTTTCTTCTCTAATTTCGGACAGCCATACAGGCGCAGATATACCGCGATTAAAAATAGACATAAAAACCACCCATAATCATACCCATAGCGGTCCGTGGCAAGTTTGGCCGGCAGCAAAGACTTCCACATAGAAAAGAAAATCACCAGAAAAGCAATGCCAAACTGCAAAGTCTTTTTCTCCACCGCCTTTGCACCCGCCGCCAAAAAAGGCGCCAAGGCATACATGACCAGATAGGCAGTGCCAAACCAATAGTGTTCCGTCTCAACCGGAAGCACATAGGTAAGCCAGTTATACACCGACAACTCACCAAAAGAGATGACGCCTGCACATACCAGAATGACCGGAATCAAAACGGAATAAAAAAGAATCTGCGCCACCAAAGACACCACCCGCCCTGGTTTCCATGCAGATTCAGCCAGAAAATACCCGCTAAGCAGCACATAGCAATTCACCGCAACGATACAAAACGCCTCCACAAAATGTGTCGCGTAATTCACTGCAGAACGTTCCTGTGTGTACAGCAGGATTAAATCACTTTTATTCAGATAATGCAGGGCAATAATCATCATCATCGCCACAATACGCAGCAGTTCAAAATTCGCCTGTCGTTTCGACTGCATTTCCATGTCCTCCATAAGAACACCACAGATATTTCAGGGTGGCACTGTTACTTCTTTTCCTTAAAAATCCACAATTTGCTAAGAAAATAATTGGCCACAATCACAAGTACCTGACAGACCAGCTTAGAGAAATATTCATTTATCCCTGCCACATCCACCATCAGGAACATAAGGACAAGTTCTAGCACTTCCGTGGCCACCCTCGCACCGATAAAAGCAGTAAACTCTTTTCCAAGAGACTGCACATCCTTATTTTTGCTCTTAAACACAAATGTTCGGTTTGTCCAATATGCGAACACCACCGTCAATACCCAGGAAACAGCCGTAGCAAGCATATAATGCATCTGCATCACGGATGAGAACAGGAAATAGAGCACATAATTTAACACAAATGCAAGGAAACCAAAAATCAAATAGTTCATCCCCTCTTCATGTTCCTTATACATTCCCCAACAAAAATCCCAAAGTTTTTTCATAACACTGTCATTTCCCCTTCGTAAATATTTTTCCTATTCCTTATGTCACTACCTCTCCCTGAGCGCCTTGCCGTCCACAACCCTGTATACCACATCACATTTTTCAATTGTCTGCAGTCTGTGTGCAATAATAATAAGTGTTTTGCGCCCATGCAGCCTGTTGATGGAATCCATGATTGCCGCCTCAGTCTCATTGTCAAGGGCGGAAGTAGCCTCATCTAAGACCAACACTTCCGGGTCTTCAAAAAGCGCCCTGGCAATACCGATTCGCTGTCTCTGCCCGCCTGACAGACGTATGCCACGCTCGCCGATGCTAGTGTCAAGCCCCTCCGGGAGCCCTTTTACAAATCCGTCAAGCTGCGCCTCTTTCAATGCCTCCCATACTTTATCATCGTCAATATCTTCATCCGCACACCCAAACGCCACATTCTTACGGATAGAAGAATCAATCATAAAGATGGTCTGAGGAATGTAACCGATATTTTTCAGCCAGGATGCATAGTGTTCCCGCACCTCCACGCCGTCCGCCAGGATACTGCCCGTCTCCACCTGTAAAAGACCAAGCATAATATCCACAATAGTCGTTTTTCCCGCTCCGGATGTCCCCACAATCCCCACTGCACTGCCGATAGGTATTGTCATATCCGCATGGTCAAAAATCAGCACATCCGTGTTAGGATACTTAAACGTGATATTTTCCAAACAAATCTCTTTCCTGATAGGGAGCTTCTCCACCTCTATTTTCTTCTGGTAAGTTTCCTCCCCATAATCAATACTCTCGTCCCGTATTTCCTCCTGCAAATTATCGCTTACACCCATGAAAAAAGGCTCAAAATAAGAAATGGAAGTGAGATGGTTATTGATTCTGTTGGCACAAGGAATCAGACGCATCGCCGCCATGGCAAGCAGCGTAAGCTGGGGCATAATATCCGTCACCTGCGTTCCCTGCAAAAGCTGTAACATCATATACAAAACCATCCCCGCAATTGCCACCGTCTCAATCAAGAGTCTTGGCGTAGCATTAAACAGGTTATAACGCTGTACCGCTCCCACATATCCTGCGCCGCATTTGGAATATTCGTTGATGAAATAGCTCTCTTTATTTGCAATCTTAATCTCTTTGATACCCATGACCGACTGGTCAATCCACTTATACAAGCCGCTGTAATAATCCTGGTTTTCTTCCCCCGCCTTCTTCATAATCGGCTTCAGGATACATTTGATAACCAAAAGAACCACTATCAAAAGCGCAGAGACAGTAATACTCATCCACACATCCGCCACAAGACTGACTACCGCAAGACAGATAAACACAATCGCTTCACTGACTAACCCAAGCAGCGCCAGGATAAGCCCGTACATGTTATTGACATCGGATGTGATATTCCTCTGTATAACGGAAGTGTCCGCATTCAGATAATATTCATAGGGACGTTTCATGAAATTAATCATCATTCTTCTGGATGTGGCAAACTGGTTCGTATACACGAAGCGCAACTGTACCTTTTGCTGTCCGAAAAGAAACAGATTCTTGAGCGCAAAAATCACCACAAGCGCCACCATGACCAGAATCATCAAATCCCGCGTATTGTCTATCCGGAAAACACCGCAAATAACTTGTAAGTATTCATGTTTCTCCACAGCGTTCTCTTCCAGCACCACATTCATCACCGGCATAATCATGGAAATTCCAAGCGTTTCTAAAATCGCACCGATTAGCATAAGAAAAACAAGCAACACCATCTTGCGCTTTTGCTGCCTGTCCAACAAAACCATCAGTTTTCTATATATTTTTATCATACCGGTAGTGTGTCCTTTCCTGCGCTTAAATCCGTATCCGACTTGCCACAACCTGGTTTACTTACTACACATAACGCTCCCAAAACACCGTGTTACTTTATCTGAAACCATTATCCATACTGTAAACCTGGCCACTGGCAAACGCCATTCCTTTAAGCATATTCTCTGCCTGCCAAAGGAAGCATTTGGAAAATATCATTATATTTTAGCACAACAGACTATCGAATTGCAAATATTGGTTGTAATTCGCGTGGTTTCTCATTTCAGGACGCTTTAGCAGACAAAACACCGCAGACATTTGCACCCATTAGAGCATCTCATTTTGTCTGTGGATGGCGGGTTCTTCGTATTTATCCAGGAAGTCTTCTCCCAGGAAAAGCACCTCTTGTGCAAACTGAATCCCATTCGGCACAGTTGCCACCGACACCACGCGCCTGAACGTAAGATTCGGTATAAAGTTTAGAATCTCCATGGGAAACATGGCATTTAAAACGATATATTGCGAAAATTCTTTTCTGTAATCCAGCACATCCCGGGGATGGGGTTTAATCAGTATCTGTCCCTTTTTACCGTCCACCACTCCATATTCCTCAATCACGTCCGAAAAAAGTTGTCTCCTCACATCCAAGGGGCATAGCGGCTCTGTGAGAACCAGGACCTTATCTGTCTCCCCCATTCTAAGTTGTTCCAAAAGCCCGTCCATATTTTCGATAAACAGATGAATCAGGATATCCTTATCTTTTTGTGTCAGCCGTTCTACCAATTCGGCCCTTGGCACCTCGATGTACTTTTTGCATGGACAGGGCACTACGCTCTTGTCATTGATTTCCATGTCCAGGCAGTATTTGGCGTACCCATTCTGGATAAAAACCAGGTTATGCGCCGCCATCCATGCCTTCAGCCCAAAATGCCCACGGTTATCATAGCGTGCCGTATCATAATATTGGATACAGTTAAGCCCGTCTTCTAAGGCGTGGTAATAAATCTTCTCATAGCTTAAATAATAGCCGATAGGGTCTGAGTCGCAGAACACATAGATATCCTGATACTGTTTAAAATCAACCGGCACATAAGCCTTTTCCAACTTGCCGAATAATTTCGTATACCTGATACGTGCAAGCATGTTTAAGACGATATTGCCTCTGTCGGTGTGGTATTTTTTCAGTTCCGGGAAAAAAACATCCTCTTTCTCGTCAAACATCACTACTTCTTCAAAAAGTCCGCTTGCCTCGGCGCGCTCTTTCAGATTCCCGAAGTTGTTCGACATCATACTCAACACCAGTGTCGCCCCGCCCTGCCGCTCCGCAGGCAGCGCAAGCTCCTTCAGACATGTAACATATACATGATAGTATGTATGGCATACATAAATTCTGTCTTTCCTCATTCTTAAACAAATCCCTTCCAAATCAAAACTGCTCCCACTTCAACGACGTGCCCGTCCGGGTCGTAAAGCCTTACAATCCTGCGCACTCCAATATCATACCTATCCTTTCCTGTAACGCCAACTCTTAATTCCCTGTTTGCTCACCTTTTACTACCCAATACCCTGATTTACTAGCCCCAACCCGCTCTAATTTTCCATCGGATTTTAACTTTGACAAAATCCTTTCAATCTGCCTTTTAGATTTTCCCAATGTATCTGCAATGCCCTGCGCACTCATCTGAGGATTACTCTCTAATATCCGTAAGATTTTATCTTCTGTTTTTAAAACCAATATATTTACACCGACATTTACACCGACATTTACACCGACATTTACACCGACATTTATCTCACAACCTTTTTCTTGATTCTCTGCGAGCTCATATAATGAATCTCGAATAACCTGTAGCATAAATTCAATAAATACAGTAGATTCGCCATCCGTGTTTGACTGGTTAATCGCTTTATAATATTCATCCTGGTTTTCATAAATTAGTGTCTCTATGGGCAGCCAGGCAAAAAAAGGCTGCCATTTTTGTAAAATCAACGAGTGCCATAACCTTCCGGTTCTCCCATTCCCATCAGCAAAAGGATGAATAAACTCAAACTCATAGTGAAAAACACATGATTTTATTAAGGGATGAAGCTTTGATGTTTTTAACCAACCAAACAGGGCTTTCACCGTCTCCGGGATATACTGTGCCGGTGTTCCTGCATGAATCAACTGTTCTCCGGCATATACCCCAACTCCTCTGCTTCGGAATGTCCCTGCCTCAGAGACTAAACCGTCCATCATAAGCTTATGGGCTTTTAATAAATCTTTGATAGCATATGGGTTCATTTTTTGCAGTTCTTCGTAAGCCTCATAAGCATTTTTAACTTCCCGGATGTCTTTTGGAGGTGCAAGAACACGCTTTCCCCCAATCACATCGCTGACCTGCTCAAATGACATCGTATTTTGCTCAATTGCAAGAGAAGAATGTATTGTCCTGATTCGGTTAATCCTGCGAAGTTTTGGATTCATAGAAAGATTTTCCTGCCCTGCAATTCGTCCTACAAGTTCACCAATTTCTATCATAAGATTTGTAATTGCTTCTGTAATGGTAAAAGGCGGTTTATATTCTCCATTCATAGTCTTCCTCCAGTATTTCTCTCCCAAACCATCACTCACTCATACACTACCCGCACCATTCCAAGCCCTTTCTTTCCAATCTCCAAAGCTTCCGTGGCCGTATCTCCCACGGTAATGATATGTCCCAGTCTGTCGTTGCTGGACCTCGTTCCATGCACGGCGTCCCCGGCTTTCTTATAAATCACCGTCTCCACCACACCTTCAAGCTGCAAAAGGGCATCCTCCATCTCAATGCGCTTGATAATCCCTTCTTTTCCCTGTATAAAATGAATTGCAGAACCCTTCTTCCACCGGTGCGTAAGGTCCGGCTCCTGTCCCGTGGCAAGGAGGACGGAAGCCCCTACCAAATCCACTCCGGTGGATAGCGGCACAAGCTTGGAAGTGATAAAATCCCCACCCAGCCTGGCGGCCAATTCCACGACCTTCGGGCCTTCCTCCGTCACTTTAATCTCCGTGTGCGAGGGCCCGTTCTGCAATCCTATGGCTGCAACCGCCGCAAGAGCCACCCTCCTGATTTCTTCCTGTATCCCTGCATCCAGGCTGCTCGGCTCACTGTGGGCAATCTCCACAAAATAGGGCGGCGGCGTGATAAATTTATCCGTAATCGCTAGGATAGTCGTCTGTCCATTCACCGTCATGGCTTCCACACTCACTTCCGGCCCGGTCATATACTCCTCCACCATAATCGTGCCGTTCCTGGAATTTGCCTTACTGTATTCATAAATACGGCTTAATTCTTCCTCGTTACGGATTTCTCCCCCGTCCAGTAAGACTACACCACGGCTGCCTGCATTGTCCGAAGGTTTCACGATGCTGCTGCCATGTAGAGCCGCTACCGCCTCCTTAAACTCACCGAAATTCTGTACCACATAATATGCAGGAATCGGCACCTTCTTCTCTTTCAGCCGCTGCCTCATATGGCTCTTGATTGTAGCGCACAGAGAGTCGGCATAAGACAAATCCGGTTTCTTCCCTAACTTCTCATTCACATAGGCCGCCGTCCTCACCGGGCCGTCGCTGGTGGAAGTCAGCACGATATCCGGTTTAAAAATCAACGCCTGGCGATATACTTCTTCCTGGTCTAACGTGCTGACCACAAGTTTTACGTCAGCAAGTTCAAATCCCACCGCTTTTTCATTATAATCCACAAGAATAACCTGATAGCCTAGTTCTTTCGCCTTCCGGATGGCCGGAACCTGAAGCTCACTGGCTCCCAGAATCATCATTTTTTTCTGCTCTGTCTCACCCAAGTATATACCCCTTTCCTGCCTGGCTTACTGTTTTGCCCTAACCGCCACAACTTAGCTGTGCAAAATCTGAAAACAATGCGGACAATACCTGTATTCTGTGACATAGTCTCTTAGTCAATCAGTTTCCAATCTAAAGGAGTGCCTTTCTCGATATCCGTCTTTGCTTTCTTCCCCAACACTTCTTCATAATACATGGGATGCATCCCAAACGCGGGACGTATGGAACGTACATTTTCCTGCGTAAAAAGTTCTCCCTCCTTCACGTCTTTTACCACGAAAAGGGAGCGGCTGTCCTCCCGGCTTCTCTTCTGTTTCTCCGTCAATTCATAGGTCACCTTCCCGGCCGCCTTCTCCACAATGCGGATTTCATCCACCATCCTCTTAAATTCCCCAGGCTCCATGGAAAACGCGGCGTCCGGGCCGCCATCCGCACGGGCGAGCGTCAGATGCTTCTCCACCATCTTTGCCCCCAGGGCCACGCTGGCCACCGCCACAGCGCTCCCCATGCTGTGGTCGGACAGCCCGGTCACACAGCCGAATACCTCTGCCATATTGGGAATCACTTTAATATTCATATCCTCATAAGGCGCAGGGTAGGTAGACGTACACTTTAACAGGATAACCTGGTTGTTTCCCTCCTCCTTGCACACCCTAAGCGCCCTCTCAATGTCTTCCAGATAGGCTACGCCTGTGGCGATAATCACAGGCTTCCCTATCCTGGCAATCTTACGGATAAGAGGAATATCATTGATTTCAAAAGAGGCGACCTTATAGGCAGGCATATCCATCTTCTCCATAAAATCCACCGCCGTTGCGTCAAAAGGCGAGGAAAAACATTCCATCCCGAGGCTTTGTGCAAATTCCTTTAGCTTCGGCTGCCATTCCCATGGCGTGTATGCAGTCTCATAGAGCTTATGGAGCGATGTGCCGTCCCAAATCGTCCCCTGTGTAATCTGGAAATATTTATTATCGCAGTCAAAAGTAATGGTATCCGGCGTGTAGGTCTGCAGCTTTACCGCATCCGCCCCGGCGTCCGCCGCAGCCTGGATGATTGCTTCGGCACGCCCATAGTCCTGCAGATGGTTTGCGGACATCTCCGCCACAATGTACGTCCTTTCTCCATCTCCCACATCACGGTTCCCTATTTTTATCTTTTCCATCAACACCCCTCCATCATCATTTTATATTTCATCTCCGCCAGTTTCCAATCCGACAAGTTATCGATATCCTGCACCTGTGTCTCAGGCACAACAATCGGCACATACCCGTCCGGGAGTTCTCCCTTGCAGGCTCGGTATTCGTCTACTTTGTAAATATAAAATTGCCCGCAGTCATGGTATATTTTCTCCAAATCCTGGGAACGCTTCATGGCATTTTCGGGATAGCAATATTCCAGCCTGCCCTCCCGTACCGCCATCCCCCGCTGAGGCGGAAAAGAATACTTTACCACAGGCATAACCCCACTCCCCTTTTCTTCCTGTAAAATCCGCAAAGCATCCTGTAGTTTCTTTGCGGTGACAAAAGGCGCGGTGGGATAGATACAAGCCATATATTCGAAAACCTGCCCTCTCTTCTCGTACTCTGCAAGCACTTCCATCAAAACATCATCCGTGGTGGCGAAATCATCGGCCGTATCCTTGCTGCGCATGAAAGGCACATGGGCTCCCGCCTGCCGCGCAATCTGTGCGATTTCCTCATCATCCGTGGACACCATGACCTCCTCAAACAATCCCGAGGACAGAGCCGCCTCTATGGAATAACACAGAATGGGCTTGCCGAGAAACTCCTTTTTATTTTTACCCGGTATTCTTTTACTCCCGCCCCTTGCAGTTATAATCGCTATTGCACTCATATGTTTCCCTCCAAAATATCCTAATCTGTTCTGTAACTCACATCCCCACTATCGCCTCCGCAATCCGCCGGGCGCCTTTTCCGTCAGTCACCTCATACAGTTTCCGCTTCATCCTCCGCCGCATAGCCCTATCTTCCAAAATCTCTTTTAGCTGACTGCATACCGTCTCCAGGCATGCTTCTCTATTTTCACGTATATCCCCGGCAAAAAGCATTCTCTCCTCCGCCGCAAAAAATTCACTGTCATACTTTTGGTTGTCTGCACTGACAAAGAAAACCGTCGGCACCTGCATGGCGCTTAGTTCAAACAGCATTGTCCCCGCGGCGGACACGGCGGCTGTACATTCTCCCATCAGCTTCGCCATATGCTCCACCTGACAGTGCAGCCTGATATTCGGATATTTTTCCGCGATACGCTTTAGTTCTTCCACATTCCGGTTGAATCCCCCGACCACCGTATGGAATACCACATGCCGAAGCATATCGTCCTTCACGGCCGCCAAAAGGATTCCAGGAAGCGCATCACACAAATCGCCGCCGCCGGAACTTAGAAGCACCTGGCGCTTACCCACGTCCTCCGGCTTATCCCATTTATCTTCGGCCGCCTTTTCACAGCCTGGCTCTGTCCCGGACAATTGCTTATGATAAAAAGCACACCCGTACTTCCCGCTATTGTCTCCAAATTCTTCCCGCAGCGGCACATAAGCCGTCCCAAGCAAAAGCCTGGACTTCCCCTCATATGCCTCCTCATAAGGAAACAGCACATGGTAGGCATTATAATTAATCACCATATCCACCGGATAAATTTCTTCAAAGCAATCATCTATATAGATTATCTTGCATGTATTGTGCAACGCTTCAAAATATTTTGCCGTGGCCTGGTAAGAATCCACAAGCAGCCTGCCACAGCCTGTCTCCCGTAACTTCCTGCAAAGCAAATCTACCTCTTCTTCCATACGGTTCCATTCCGTATGCAGACATATGTACTCCATTCCCGCCTGTTCGAGCATCTCTGCCGCATACTCATCCGCCGTAAAGAAAAGAACCCTCTGTCCTAACAGCATAAGTTGTTTCGCTATCGTAATACACCGCATGACATGTCCCGTGGCGACAGTTTCATTGGCATCCACCCGGATGCCTGTCACCTGTCTGTCCGTAGGGCCAGTCTTGTGCATAAATCCGCCTGCTTCCTCCCGGTACTCCTGCGTCCGGAAAACACCGTCCCGCTCATACTGCCCTAACACCTCCACAATGCGCTGCATCTCCTTGGCTCCATACCTTTGGTCTATCGGAAGGGCAAGGATATGTCTGTAAATATACCCTTCCTCCACCGACAGGCAATCTTTATTTTCCTCTCCGACAAGCCAGAGTGTGGGCGCATAGATATCATGCTGCTTCAAAAAATATTGGAGTCCGTCTCTGTCCTTGGCGTAAACAGGATAATAGAGGGGCGCCGCTTTCTCGTATCCTTCTCCGAATACCGGGACAATCTGCGCCATGTTTCGTAAATGTCTGTGCAGGTATCCACAGTTATCCTCTCTCCTTCTTTTACACATCTCCTCGTCCACACCGGACAGTATTGCGGAAGTTTCTGTTGACATTGCACTGATTCCTGCATAGGCGTCCAGCCAGTCCTCCATCTCTCTGTTTTTTTTCAGATAATCTTCTTTTAATGTCCGCCCTTCCTGTGTCCCCCTCTTTTCATGGAGATATATCCATTTCTCAGTCAAAAGTTCCCGTCTTTTCTCCACAAACTCCTTATTCGGTACAATCCCCTCTCCTGGAATCGTCTCGTTACAAGCAAGAAAGCCTCCATCCGTCACCGCATACCATTTACGCAGGCTTCCCACGCAGTAATCCGCCTCCACCCCCACATTTTCTAAATAATAGGATTGAGACACATCCTCCATAATATAAATCCCCTGGTTTCGCCAAACAGGCAAAAAAGGCCGTATTGATTCCCACGTATCCACTCCATAGTATGGATGAATGAAAATCATGCCCGGCCTGATTTGTTCAATCAACCTATTCAGTCCATCGGTATCTGCCCGCATCCGCCTGTCAAGATGGTAAAAATGCATCTCCCATCCTGCCCGCTCAAAGGGGAAAAATACCGTATCACACATATAGGCCGGAAGCAGGCACCGTTTAGGAGTCTCCGGATGATTATATGCAAAACACTTCAATGCAAGCCCAATCGCCTCCCGGCCGGACTGTGTATATAAGATATTTGCCTTGTGGTATTTCCCTGTCTCCTTCAAAATAAAAGATGTGTTTCTTCCTACATCCTGACTGTCAAAAAGACCAGGATTCATTTCATAGATACTGCCAATTTCCACATACCTGCCCGTGTCCTTTGCCGAATCACCCACTCCGCTTTTTCCTCCAGTTCCTGTATACCCACAGCAGTTTATAATACAGCATAAAAAGAAGCGTGGAACTCTGCTGCATACGAATTAGCTTCTTTTCCTCCTCATGCGTCCGCTCCTGATAATAGGGATTATTCTCAAAATCAGGAAAAGTGCTCTTCATTTCCCGTCCCATCTTCTTAACGAAACTATATTTCGTCCTATCCACACCCGCCATGTAAGTAAATAGTGTATTGATATAAAACAAAAGCGTAAAACTGTATTCCAGTTCAGGCTTAAATTCATTATAATATCCATGCCTGCGCGCTTCCATAAGCATCAATCTCCCCGCATCCATACGGTCCTCGCAACGTTTAGGTGAAATTGTATGCACAGTAGATGTATCGTGTTGGTAATAATAATACAATGGTTCTTCGATATATTCAAAATGTTTCGCCAGTATCAAATAAGAATTGCCTAACGCATTATCCTCATAAAAAATATCCTCCGGAAACCACAGGCCATTCTCCACAATCATAGAGCGCCTAAAAATTTTCACCACCAGACTACCGCCATCCAGAATCAGACTGCGTCTCTTCTCCGCATCCAAAACCCCGCTCTGCTCTTTCTTATTGTTCGGCACAACCTGCCCAACCTTCATGGAATGTTCTTCTGTCAGACAATAATCGCAGCCCACCAGGTCAGCCCCCGTCGCTTTTGCCCGTTCAATCAGCCTTTTATACATGTCAGGCACAATCCAATCATCGCTGTCTATAAATCCAATCCACTCTCCCTTAGCCATCCGGAGCCCTATATTCTTAGCCCCGCCCTGATGCCTGTTCACCTCCGAATGCACAGCATGGAATTTGTCAGGAAAACGCCTCTCATAATCCAGCAGAATATCATAAGAATTATCCGTAGAGCAGTCGTCCACCGCGATAATCTCATAGTCTTCTACCGTCTGGGCTATAAGAGAGTCCATACAGTATGTCAATTTGTTGTCTGACGCCATGTTATAAACTGGCACGATAATGCTTAAATTCATATTGAGACGGCCTCCGTTTTCCGTATGGCTAACGCTTTTTATCCAAACGTTCATATCATTGTAGATAGGAATCGCTTACTCAATTGCTTTAAATTTTAGTATATCATATTTAAGTTAAAAATAAAAGAAACAACACTTTCTACAATAATAGGCTACAATGACAGACACTAATCAATAGCCAAAACGGGACCGCCGCAAACTTGCAGCAGTCCCGCCATACTATCCGTATTATTAACTAAATTTCTTAAACCTTCATCTGTCCCCTCTACAGCCGGAATACATTCATCTCGTCCTGCAAGCCGTCTGCTATCGTCTTTAACTCTCCTGACTTCTGAGCAATCCGGGACATATGCTCCCCCACTTCTGTCACGGAAGCAGACGTCTCTTCGGTCCCTGCCGCATTTTCCTCTGCAAGAGATGTCAGGTTTTGTACGATATCAACCACATTTACTCTGGTATTATCAATCTGTTCCATTTTCTCGGCAATGTTACGTATCTCATCTATCGTCCTCGCAATGCCGCCATGCATTTCCATGAACTGGTCTTTTGTCTGCACCACATTCTCATTTTGGTCTTCCATAACCTGTTTAACCTCATCCATGGTCCGGACAGCTTTCTCCGAATCCTCCATAAGCAGGGCAATAACCTGGCCAATTTCTTTTGCAGATTCGTTAGACTCCTCCGCAAGCTTCTGAATCTGTTCTGCCACAACTGCGAAACCGCGTCCCTGTTCTCCCGCTCTTGCCGCCTCAATCGCCGCATTTAAAGACAGCAGGTTCGTCTGCTCTGCAATTGATGTGATTAGCGCCGTCGCATCTTTAATCTTGATTGCAGATTCGTTGGTGGTATTTGTCTGTTCATAAATCAGTTCTATCGCTTTTTGTGCTTTCCGGTTCACTTCACTCATAGCATCAAGGATTTTTGCAGCCTCCTCGCTGGAAGCATACATGCCTTCCGCCGTCTTGTGCAGGTCTTCCATTTCCATGCTGTTTTCTTCAATCATGCTTCCCATCAGGACAATGTCCTCCGTCGCCTTCTGGGTTTCCTCGGCCTGAGCCGTAGCGCCCCTTGCCATATCCTGCACAGCCTGCTCTACCTGCCGCACTGCACCGAAGACCAAATCCGTATCACTGTTTAGTGTGTGAGAAGTATCCATAACGGTAGCGCTGTGTTCCTCAATTTTGCCGATGACACCACTCAGATGCTCCCGAAGCGTATCTACCGCCCGGCTTATGGAGCCGATTTCATCTTTTCTTCCGCTCAATTTTATCTGCCTTGCATCATCTCTGAAATCCAGTCCCGCAAATTTCATTGCAATCTCCGAAATCTGTCTAAGAGGCTTCACAATAATGCCACAGATAAGAAAAACAGCAACCATACAAATAAACATCGTAATGCAGCCCCAGAAAATAGAAATCAGGACAATTTCATCCGAGGATTTCACCTCTCCGCCTGTTGAGCGCATAGCCGCATCCTCGTCGGCCGTTATAACAAATATGTATGAGCCGTCATCCGTAACACTGTAAGACGCATATTTTCTTTCACCGTTATACTCATACTGGATAAATTCTGTCCCCTGGGGAATATTTCCTACCCGTATCTTTGCCACAGCAGCGCTTACCGCCTGATTCTCCACAGGACTGCCAATCTTGCTGGCTGTGGGATGATAACACATGGTTCCACCGCCGTCTACAATATACGCATAAGAACCATCCAAACCCATAATGTTTACGCCGCCCACCATTTCTTCCCAAAATGCAACATCAGGTTCTTTCCCCTCTTTTTTAAGGTCGGCTACACGTATATTCATTGTCTTTCCGTAAGACTTCGCAAGGTCATCCATATAGCAGATTACCGTATCCTTAAACTGGTCTCTGGACATAGAACCGAAGATAACAATCTGTGTCATTCCCACAATCATAATCGCTGCCATACCCAGAAGTATAATCCTGGTACGGATTGACCAGAAGAGGGATATCTGCGCTCCACCCGGAGCCGCCCTATGATGCCCGGTTCCCTCTGCCTCATTGCCCGCTGTTTCTTTGTTTTTACCCATGATTCTTTCCCCCGTATATATAATAGTCAACACAAATCCAATTGCATATAAATACACATTTATACCGCAAGCCTGCTTCCGGTACTGCTTAACAGTCCCTATGGTCCTCCCTGTTTTGCCACACAACTTAAATACAGCATCATAACGAGACGCTTTTTTCCTGTTATCCTCCCTTCTTTCTTATTTTATTCTGCAAACCCTACGAATAAGTATCTGCCGGAAACAAATACCGTTTTCTTGACAGAATCAGACAAAACACATCAAAAAACCACCAAAAAAAGCCAACCAAACTAACAAACAAAATGACCGACTTAAATTTCCTATATACTGTTTCTTAAATTAAATATAATGGTTTTGATAAAGGTGGGAAATTCTTCCCGAATATTAAAAAGAACCACTCGGAACCGAGCAATTATATTCTATACATTAATTGTATTTGTGTCAATGCAAAGTCATGTAAAATTACATAATTTGCCATTCTAAAAATTTGTTCGTAACCTAACGGAGACGGTGCAGCCTGTAAGCTGCACCGTCTCTATCCATCATCCCTTCTGTTGATTATCCGGCCTTCCCGTCCAAGACAAAATTTGTCACTGCACGGCTGCCCCTCCAATCCAGAAGTCATACACAATATCTTCCTCCGCACTGATATGATAAGGCGTCTCCACATCCGCACCCCAGCTGTCGATGCCTCCCACACCGCGCACTGCTCCCAGAACGGTCAGCACCGTCCTTCTTGCAGGCGGAAGTTCCTCCTGGTGCGTAGCATTCTCAAGTTCCATCGCTGTGTAAGGAAGACATGCAAAGGCAATATCCTTGCCGTCCTCCGCCCAGAAACGGAGCCCGCTCTCTTTCTCATCCTTACAGGAATTATCAAGTACTTTGCTGCGGTATACTTCCACCCACTTTGTCCCCATGTGCATTCCGCAATCCTGTGGAACAATATACGGAGTCACCGGCATTCCCTTCACATCATAGACACCCGGAACGCCTCCCGCCATTCTGTCAGGATAAGTCTCGCCGGACAATCCTTCATAACGGTATCTGTCTGCGCAGGTGGGCATAATAAAACGCATACCGAACACCGGAAGCTCCGGCAATCCCTTCTTACCTTCATAGTGTACACGCACATGGATATTCCCGGCCACGGACACTTCATAAGATACCGTGACCTGTGTGTGCGGCACGGTGACTGTCTCATAGCGGTAAGTAACCGACGCCTGCTGCGCTTCCACTGCGCCACCATAAACATTATTCGCCGGAGGCAGAGGTACCTCTACAGATTTGCCGTCAATTTCAACCACATAATCCGTACACTTGATAAAACAGTCCGCCCCAATCCACATGCCGCTCTTTAGCGCAAACCCATTTCCCCTGTCATTGTCCGTAAGCGCCCGCCAGAAAGTAGGCGCCGGGCTTTTGTAAATCCATTCTTTTCCGCCTGACACCAAGGATTCCATACCGCCCCGCATACCTGAAAAAATATAGGAAAACCCTTCCCCATGCATACCGATGGACACATCGCCCACCACCACCTGTAATTTATTCATGCAATCCATAATAATACCTCACTTCCTGCATAGCCGGCTTCTCAGTCCTGTCCGCAAACACAATTCCATTACCGGAGAACTCATAATCGCATAGCCTGTCGTCAAAATCCCCGCCATAGCGCATTACTTTCTTTCCCGTAATTTCATCTTCCACGGCAATCGCCTGGTCGATATAGTCCCAGATAAACCCGCCCTGATACATCTCAAAACGGTCAAGCAGTTCGATGTAGGATTGCATACCGCCCAGGGAATTGCCCATATCATGCATATACTCACACAGGATAAAAGGCTTCTTCGGTTCATTTTCCAGATATTCTACGATATCTTCCGGTCTCGCATACATACGGCTCTCCACTTCCGATACCGTATCTTCATAGGCACGGTCATATATCACGCCCTCGTAATGGATAATCCGCGTGTCATCCTTTTCTTTGAAAAGTTTCTGCATGGCCTCGATATTATCGCCCACATAGGACTCATTCCCCAATGACCAAAACAGAATAGAAGGATGGTTTTTAAAAGTCTCGAAATTGCTCCTTGCCCTGTCCACCACCACTTCCTTCCACTGGGGCAGGCTTCCCGGCACATTCCAGGACGGCTCCGTGAACACTTTCTGCCAGGAGCCATGGCTTTCCAGATTCGTCTCCGACATCATATAGATACCGTTTCTGTCACACAGCCCGTACCACGGTATCTGGTCCGGATAATGGCACGTACGCACTGCATTGATATGGTTGCGCTTAAAGCACGCAATATCCCATTCCATGTCTTCCATGCTAATGCACCTGCCGCCCTCGGCGTTCCACTCATGGCGGTTCACCCCGTTAATCACTAACCTCCTGCCATTTAAGTACATCACTTTATCACGCATCTCAAGCCTTCGGAAACCTACCTGGCAGGGTATAGCTTCTTCCACTCTTCCTGCCCCTTCCTTAAGCAGGAGGGTAAGCTTATACAGATAAGGGCTCTTGTTATCCCACAGTTCCACCTGCCCTACAGAGCCGAAATCCACCTTGATTTGTTCTGCGGCCGCCACGGTTTGTTCCGCTATCATCCGTCCATCCCGGTCCTCCAGGGTAAGCGTCACTTCTCCCTTCATCAAATCATCCGTAGATGACAGACAAAGTTCTGCCATCAGGCTTCCCTTTGTCAAATCCTGCGACACAAAAGGCTTCACCCATAAGTCCTCCAAATGAATCCCCGGTTTCGCATACAGACTGACATTCCTGTAAATACCAGAAAAACGGAAGAAATCCTGGTCTTCCAGATAGGCCGCCGTGCTGTATTTATACACTTCCACGGCAAGCACATTACCCTTTTCCTTAATATAGGGAGTCAGGTCAAATTCGGAAGGTGTGAAACTGTCCTCCGCATAGCCTACAAACTGTCCGTTCAGCCAGACATACATGGCCTGCTCCACACCCTCAAAGCAAATACAGACTCTCTTACCGCGAAGTCCCTCATCAAGGTCAAAAACCTTCCGGTAAGAACCCACCGGATTATAATCCGCCTCACTAAATGAGCCTTCTTCCTTTTGCTCTTCGCCAAGGGCATACGCCGGGCGGCGGTACACTCTGCCCTCCCATGGGTACATCGTGTTAATATATTGAATCTTGTCATATCCTGCCATCTGAATATGGCCAGGAACTTGTATCTCTCCGAATCCCTCCGCACCGTAGTTTTCCTCATAGAAACGAACCGGACGGCTCTTGGGATTCACAGAAAAAGCAAACTGCCATACACCGTTTAAAGACTGGATAAGCGTACTCTCCTGTCTCTCCATCTCTTCCACGCTCCCATAAATCCTATGGTCACTGTGCGCCGGAAGCTGACCCATCCGGAATGTCTGCGGCTCGTCCAGCCATTTAATATCTGGTTGCATTGTATAACCTCCTTCCTGGAAACTAACTATTTTGTCTTTCATTTTCTTTCACAAAGGGTATGCCTTTTAGGGCATACCCCCTGCTTTTACTTAATCCCGAAGCAAATCCGCATAGCAAAAAATCACATCCTGCAACTGATACAGCTCCGATTCCCTGCTCACGCTTCTCCATACTTCTTTATAGTACATAAACCACTCCTCTAACTCCTGCGCCAATACGCCTCCTTCGACATCCAGAACCGGCTCCGTATGGTAATCCCGCGCGCTGAGCGCCACGCCAATCTTCTGGAACAGTTCGATTCCCCGGATAGCCACCAGACAGGCATGTACCAGGGAAAGAGTCTGCCCTGACAGCCCCGGTGTCATATGCCGTAATGTATCTGCGATACGCTCCAGATTTTGCAGCGCTTCTTTTATACCTGCCAGTTCATCCGCCGTGGGCGCAGGCGTCTTACATTCTATATAGCGGACCGCCTCTTCCCAGTTAAATACCTGGCAGGAGGGAATCTCCGCCATCACGCTCACCAGCTTCTCCGAAACATCGCCAAATTCTACACGGGAAATTTTTCTGTTTATCTCCTCAAAATCGGGAATATTCCGGTTCCACGAGAAAGCCGCGCCGTATATCCTGCCCGGAATCCCGAAATCAGGATGGTTGATATGTCCGTAATCTCCCCAATCTGTTGTCAGGACGCCTTCTGTCCCGTACTGCAGCGCATAGCTGCACATCCTCTTGATATTCTCGTAGGCCACATCCAGTCTGTTTACAAACTGGTTCCATCCGCTCACCCCAGGGCAGTTATACTGTACCGCCCCCGCAGCCGCAAGCTTCCTGGTAGATTCATCGCTCTGCTCCTTCTCGTATCCCCAATTCAGACAGATGGTCTCTTCGGGAAGTTCTTTAATAACCTGTGGGAAATCACAGATAATGTCTCCCCAGAACATCGGTTTTTTGCCTTTGGATACCACATATTCGCAGAGCTCTTTGACAAAATCTATATACAGCCGGTCCATTCCGATTTGTTCCGCTCTTTGCAAATTTTTGCCTTTTCCTAAATCAAAAGTTTCGTCGGCGCCGATATTGAAATGTTCTGAGGTAAATAGCGGCATAAACTGGTCAATCAGGCTCTTTATAAGGGCAAGGCTCTCCTCATCGGACACATTGATTGTATGGTGCATCATCCGGTCCCTAAGCCCAAAAGGCTCCTTGCGGGGCTCAGGAATCTCGCACAAGTGTTCATAAGTCTTCGTCCGAAGCAGCTTGTACAGATGTCCGAAACAGGAAATATTCGGAACCAGTTCAATATTGAGTTTCCTGCAATAAGCATCAAATTCCAGAATGTCTTGTGCGGTAAGCGGCGTATCATCCCTCCACATTTCGCTCAAGCCTTCGAATAAATAGGTATGTTCGATATAGAGCTGAAGCTGATTCATCTTGTAAAAAGCTATATTGTCGGCCAGCTTTTTTAAATAGGAAAGAGTAGGTATCCTTCCTCTGGTCACATCATGGTAAAATCCCCTGTTCTTGATTGCCGGATAATCATGGACAGTGACGTAGGGAATGCATACCCCTTCCTGCCTGACTATCTGGCGCAGTGTCTGTACGCCGTACAGCACGCCCCTGTCTGCGCCGCCTGCAATCCGGATACCGTCCTCCTGTACATCCAGACGATACTCCTCTTCTCCCATTGTACTGTCCACAGACAACGTTACGGCCGCTTTACACGAACCTCCCCGGGTGATGGAAAGTCCATATCCGGTACAGGCGCGCAGTTCTTCCTGCAACAGTTTCCCGTACTCATATACGTTCACCCCACAGGATGACGCAATCACAATTTTCCGGTCAAAAGTAACGGTATAACACCCTTCTCCTCGATTCATTTCTTGTGGTTCCGGTATAATGTACATATCGTTCTCCAATCTTTCTCTTTATTTTTCAGTACCCTCAGTAAACAGAAGGATACATCTAGTTTTATAATATCTCCGGTTTCAAACGCACGCTAAATTCAAATTCCCTGTCGTTTAACCTGTATTTCTCCATCAGCTGCGGGCCACAGCTATTAGAGCCCATCCCACTCTGGCGGTAATCTACGCACAATACCGTATAAGGCGATTCCACAAGCTCATAGTTATGGGCCTTCCGGGTCAATTCTTCCTGCGTATAGACAGACGCATTAAAAGAAAACGTCTCCTTGCCCGCCACAGTAAACGACGGCCTTTTACCGTACACTGTCACATAGTCACAGTCATGGTGGCTTCCATTCTCCTGGGGCCTCACATAATCTTCATGCAAGGACTTCACATCCGCATCAAACACACCGTGGTAGCCTGCCCACCGCTTGTCAATATAGCTCTCCCACGGCCCGATGCCGCAATAGTTCACCTTATCCATAGATTTGGGTAAGAACATACGCAGCCCGAATCTGGGGAGGAACGGGAAATCCGGATTCTTCTCCACTGCAAAGGCCACATCCACAACACCGTCCGCCTTGATTGTCCAGCTCGCCTTTATATCCAGAATCCTCTGAATATAGATAGCGGCTATGGACAGTTTTGTCTCAATCCTAACTTCACACGCACTGCTTTCCACCTTCGTTTCATAAGCCCTGGCCACAATGCGGTCATACTGTGCTTCCATCCAGTCATGCTTGATATTGCGGTCATTGTCTGTAGGCGCTCTCCAGATGTTATATTCCATAGGCCGCTCAAAAAGAGCGGCATTCCCGTAAACCATCCCGTCAAACACACCTGTCAGTTTGTTATACGTATAGCAAAACTGCGACGTGGATATGGTCAGCATACGGTCGTCTTCCTGCACATGAAATGTGCCCTCTTTTTCACTGGCTCCAAAGAGTTCTTTTACTTTCTGGTTTGCATTGTCCGCCGTCTTTACGGCCACCTCCTCGAATCCAAGAAGGAACCCTTCAGGAAGGACTTCCGTAGCTTTTCGCAGATAATAAGAAACTTTCAGGAAACATTTCCCCCGCTCAGGAACCATAAACGAAACCGGCACATTCTTTTCCCCATGGGCCGGAATGTCCACAAGACCCATCTCCCCGATGCTGCCCTGCTCCACCACCGTTCCGTCACAAAGCAGTTCATAATGCACTTCGCAATAGTCCTTCAGGTTGAGGAAATCCATATAATTGTGCATTGTCACTTCCCCGTTGTGCGGATTGTAGTCCACGATTCTCGCCGGACGGTACACATTCTTGTGCTCTAACAGGCCGGTATGGGGTGTGCGGTCAGGATAAACAAGTCCGTCCATACAGAAATTGCCATCCTGGGGATATTCTTCATGGTCGCCGCCGTAGGCATACATTTTCTTGCCTTCTATGGTCTTACCTAAATCGATGGCATGGTCGCACCATTCCCAGATAAACCCGCCGCAGGCGCCGTCATATTGCCGTATGGTCTGAAAATAATCTTCCAAATCCCCAGGGCCGTTGCCCATGGCATGGCAGACTTCGCACATCACATAGGGCTTCGTCCCATCCTTCTCAAAATAGTCATGAATCTCCTCAAGGGCAGGATACATACGGCTGTATATGTCAATATTGCTGTAATCGTATTTGCGCTTGTCGGACACATACCGGGAGCTCTCAAAATGAGCCAGACGGGTCGGGTCAAATTCCTTTGTCCATCTTAGCGCCTCCTCAAAAGTGCATCCATATGCACACTCATTGCCCATAGACCAAATCACGACACTGGGACGGTTCTTGTCACGCTCCACGCACCGCCTCGTCCTGTCCAACGTGGATTCCGTAAATGCCGGATTGTCCGCAATGGCCTCGTTCCAGAGCTTCGCCCGTTCTTCCCAGCCTATATCTTTTTGATAGATATCTGCCGTGCCGTGGCTTTCGTTGTCCGCCTCGTCGATGACATAGAATCCCAGGCGGTCATATAACTGGTAACACCAGGGTGCATTGGGATAATGGCTTGTACGGATGGCATTGATATTGTGCTCCTTCATCAACCGCAAATCTTTCATAATCTGCTCTTTGCTTATGGTAAATCCCGTAACGGGGTCGCTGTCGTGCCGGTTCGTGCCGTGGAATTTCACTTTCACGCCATTGATATATAAAATGCCATCTTTCGTATGTATCTCACGGATTCCTACATAGTCTGTGATAGTCTCGTCCTCTGTCTCCAAGACTAGAGTATACAGATAAGGCTCCTCCGCATTCCACAGGTGTGCATTCTCCACTTGCATAGACACTTTACCACCCTGCGCCTGGCTCTTTGCTACCTGTTTTCCCTCCCCATCAAATAAAGTTGCCGTCGTCTTCGTCTCTTTATTCTGATACAGACACGTAATCTCAATACTGCCTCCCCTATAATCTTCAGTGGGCGCCGCTTTCACAAAATAATCAAAGATTCCTTCTTCCGGTCTCCTGAGCAAATATACGTCCCGGAAAATACCGCTCATCCTAAATTTGTCCTGGTCTTCCATATAACTTCCGTCACACCATTTCAGGACAAGAACAGACAGCGTATTCGCACCTTCTTTCACAAAGTCTGTCACATCAAATTCACTGGTGGAATGGGACACCTGGCTGTATCCCACAAAAGAGCCGTTCACCCACACATAGAAGCAAGAATCCACGCCTTCAAAATTCAGGAAAGCCTTAGGCGCCCTGGCATCTTTATGATACATAAAATTGCACAGGTACTCTCCGCACGGATTCTCATGGGGTACATAGGGCGGGTCCATCGGGAACGGATAGCGGGTATTGGTGTACTGGTGCCTGTCATATCCGTAATTTTGCCATACTCCCGGCACAGTCACCGTATCGAATCCGGACGTATCATACCCCTCTTCATAAAATGCGTCCTTCACATCATAGATGCTGGCAAAGTAGCGGAATTTCCATGTACCGGACAGCAGCATAAAGCGGTCTGACTCCTGCCTTTCCACCGGCCCCTTTTCCATCCTGGCAGATGACGGGATATAGTAAGCCCTGTCAGGCATCGTATTCTTGTGAAGTACGCTCAAATCTTCATAATATTTTGGTACAATCATATTAAAATCCTCCATTTTTTCGTCTTTGGATTTCTAGCACTATGTCTACATTATATGTAAAAGGAATGGGAAAAGCTATAGCCAGTATTGGACAAAATATGCACAAAATGATACAATGGTCGTTATCAAAACAGCCGCCGGACCGTCCTGTAAATGAATGTTCCGGCAAAGGAGCCGTCAATGTATTCAAACACAGGTTATTTGAATGATGCAGATATAGAAATAGAAGACACGCACAACGCTTTAACTGTTTTGAGCTGTGGAATTTACCGCCTGTTCCAGTTGTCCGTGATGCCGACTTTACGACCCGAAGGGCGCAAGGATTACCAACTTTTGTACATTTCCTCAGGGAAAGCCTTCTTCCGCCTGGACGGCGGATTAAAGGAAGTGCCGGCCGGATGCATGGTACTCTACCGCCCAGGTGAAAGCCAGGAATATTACTATTACGCCAAGGACATGCCGGAAGTTTATTGGGTTCACTTTTCAGGTTATGAGGCCGGACTGCTTTTGGACAAAATCGGATTCGCAGGCACCCATATCCTCTTTTGCGGCATCTCTTTTCATTATCTGGAACTTTTCCGGCAAATGATTCTGGAACTGCAACTAAAACGTCCATGTTTTGAAGAACTTCTGTGCTTTTATTTGCACCAGCTTTTCTCCCTTATCCAAAGAAACCAACTGGAATATTCCGTCCAAAAATGCAAATATCAAAAACATATGGAAGCCGCCGTATATTTCTTTAATGAGTCATTCACCAGTAATATCTCCATTGAGCAATATGCGCAAGAACATCATATGAGCGTCAGTTGGTTTATCCGCAGCTTCAAACATTATATGGGAATGACTCCTATGCAGTACATTACTTCCATCCGCATCAACAAAGCAAAGGAACTTCTCAAGAATACAAATTATTCTATTCAGGAAATCAGCGCACTTGCCGGATACGAAAACCCTCTCTATTTTAGCAGAATTTTCCGTAAACAGACAGGAATGTCCCCTTCCCGTTACCGAAAAGAATAGATAGAAAATGCATATCACCAGAAAGGAATATAGCGTCCCATATGAACAGACAGACACAGCCAATCAGTTACAGAACTTACAATATGCCCCTTGGCAATGCGGTCGTTGCCATGTTAGAGCAGAATTACCCGCCGGACGGCAGCAGCAAACAAGACAGTCTCCATTTCCATAACTATATGGAAATCGGATACTGTTATTATGGATATGGCAGTATGACCCTGGGAAATGAGGTTGTCCCTTACAGAGGTAATATGTTCACAATCATTCCGTCAACCGTCCCGCATATGACTAAAATCACAGATGAAGCCAACTGTTTTTGGGAATATCTGCTGATTGACGTCAATGAACTGTTATCTTCCCTATACAAAAATACCCCCCCCCAATTCGGAAAACTGATTTCTGATATCAGCTGCAGAACACATCTTGTCAAGGTTGCAGACCATCAGGAAACTGCCGCCTTAATCCGTAAAATCATCGAAGTTATGCGGGAACAGAAAGAATTATACCAGGAAGAGGCCAAAGGCCTGACCCTGGCCCTGCTCATGCGCATAGCAAGATGGAACAAGGCCGCAGCGGAAAATGAATTTCCCTCCGGTACAACAGACAATACCATCATATCTCCGGCCTTGGATTACATCGCCAGGGAACTGGAGCATCCCTTTAAAATCAAAGACCTTGCCCAACTATGCCATATCAGCGAAGTACATTTCAGAAGAGTCTTCCTGGAATATATGAAAATGTCTCCGGTTAAATTTATTAACCAGATGCGTATCAAAAAAGCATGTTACGAGCTGCTTCGGACAAACAACTCTATCAATACCATCGCTTCCAGGTCCGGTTTTACAACTTTGTCCACTTTTAACCGCAATTTTAAGCAAATTACAGGCATCTCCCCACAGCAGTTCAGAAAGCATCCTGAAAGATACGACCCTGACCGTCAAAAAGACACATCCGACAGATGATTGTTTTTGCACAGTTTATGTTTGAATATAGCAACACAGCAAAAATACCCTATGCTATAATGTACAAGAATTGTTTATTTAAACTCCATAAATTCGACATATTGACGGATAAACTGTTGAATACGTTTGATTATATGGTCAAAATAGGCAAAATCATAACTCATAGGGAGGAAATAAGATGAAGAAAAAAGTAATATCCGTATTACTGACTATGGCAATGGTCGCTTCCCTCACCGCATGCGGCGGCGGGTCAAACGGCGGCGATAGTGCAGCAGACAGTGGGGAGGCAGCAACGGAGAACGCGCCTGCAGATACAGGCTCAGATGCCGCACCTGCAGATGACGGCACAGCCGTTACGGAAGGAGCTTCCGCTGACGACAACACCCTGACAGTTTGGACGTGGGACCCGAACTTCAATGTGTACGCAATCAACAAAGCGGCTGAAATCTACGCAAAAGACCATGAAGGGTTCAAAGTAGAAGTAAGCGAAGTACAGTCCGATGATATCGAGACACGTATCACCACGGCAGTTTCCGCGGGCGACTTAAGCACACTGCCCGACATCCTTTTAATGCAGGATAATTCGTTCCAGAAATACGTAATCAACTATCCTGACGTATACACTGACCTGACAAGCTCAGGAATTGATTTTTCACAGTTCTCATCTGCAAAAGTAGCTTATTCTACCATCGATGGCAAGAATTACGGTATTCCGTTTGACAACGGTACTGTTATCAACTGTGTACGTACCGATATTCTTGAGCAGGCCGGATTTACAGTTGACGATTTCACAGATGTCACATGGTCGGATTACATGGAGAAAGCAAAAGTCGTTCTGGAGAAGACCGGCGTTCCGATGCTGACCGCTCAGGCAGGTTCACCTGACCAGGTTATGATGATGCTGCAGTCCTGCGGTTCTTCCCTGTTCAATGCTGACGGTACCGTAAATATCGACGGCAATGCAGAGCTGAAAGAAATCATGAACATTTATGTACAGATGGTTAAGGACGGTACTCTTGTAGAAGTAACCGATTGGGACCAGTATATCGCTTCCCTCAACAATGGTACGGCTGCAAGCGCTATGAACGGATGCTGGATTATGGCAAGTATCACTCCTGTAGAAGACCAGTCCGGTAAATGGGCCCTTACCAACATGCCTAAGCTCGACACCATCTCCGGCGCTACTAACTACTCCAACAACGGCGGTTCTTCTTGGGCAATCACATCCAACTGCCAGAAAGTTGATTTAGCTGTAGACTTCATGAATTCTACATTTGCAGGAAGCACTGAGCTGTATGATGACGTTATCTCCAAAGGCGCTTTGGCAACTTGGGCACCCGCAGGTGAATCCGAAGCATATGCACAGCCTGTTGATTTCTTCGGCGGCGATGCTATTTATGCTAAGATTGTTGAATACGCTACACAGACTCCTTCCAACATCACAGGCGCATACTACTATGATGCACGTGACGCAGTAGGTGTTGCATTATCCAATGTCTGTCAGCAGGGCGCTGATATTGATGCTGAAATAAAAACAGCGCAGGAAACTGTAGAGTTTAATATGGGCGGCTGATTTATTTCCACCAAATAATATGATTGTAAAAAGGTCTGTTGCTGCTGTCAAAGCAGCAGACAGACCTTTTTTTACCTTATGAAAGCCCTGTCACATTATTTTGCAGCATTACAAGCAATAGAGACACCTTAAACATTTATCTTAAAGGAGGGGAACAAGTTATGAACGAGCAAAAGAAAAAAGGGTTCACTCTTCAGCAAAAGCATGGTCTCACCGGATGGATATTCCTGGCACCGGCGGTATTTCTGATTTGTTGGACTAGCTTCTATCCCATGATACGGGCATTTATCCTGTCTTTGCAGACGGGCATGGGCGTTAACCTAAGTTTTACCGGATTTAGTAATTATACGCGTATTTTGAAAGACCCTACATTTAAACAGACACTGTTTAATACATTCTTTTACTTAATCATCCAAGTTCCTGTTATGTTGGTTCTTGCCTTGATTCTGGCGTCTTTACTGAACAACAAGCAGCTCCGTTTCAAAGGGCTGTTCCGTACCTGTATATTCCTGCCATGTGCAACATCTCTTGTATCTTACGCAATGATTTTCCGTTCCCTCTTTGCCAACGATGGATTTATCAACACGGTTCTTCGCGGAGTTGGCATGAATCCCGTTATGTGGTTTGCCAATGCATGGACGGCCCGTGCGGTTATCATTATCGCATTGATTTGGAGATGGACCGGATACAATATGGTATTCTACCTGTCCGGCTTACAGAATATCGAATATTCTGTCTATGAGGCGGCAAGAATTGACGGTGCAAGTCCGCTGCAGACCTTCTTCAAGATTACGGTTCCACTGTTAAAGCCGACTATCCTGTTAACCACCATTACATCTACAAATGGTACGCTGCAGTTGTTCGACGAATCCTTGAACCTGACCAACGGCGGCCCCGGTAAATCAACCATGACGATGTCACATTACATATACAATACATCCTTCGTTCAAAGCCCGAATTTCGGCTACGCGGCTGCGATGTCCATTCTTATCCTGATTATGGTTGCTGTTTTGGCGATATTACAGATGAAAGTAGGTGATGAGAGATGATGAGCAAAGGCAAAAAATTCGCTATGTATGCATTCTTAACAATTTTTTCTCTTATTTCTGTCTTCCCGCTGTACTATATGTTCTGTGCAGCTACAAATAAGAGCGTAGATGTTATTGCCGGCAAGCTTTATCCCGGCACATACCTGGTTGAAAATTATAAATCCCTGATTTCCAACCAGAATCTCGGGCTTGCACTCTGGAATTCGTTTAGAAACTCTATTGTGTTGACGGTACTATGCCTTGTTGTCTGCTCTATCGCCGGATATGGCTTTGAAATTTATCATGACAAGGGTAAGGATGCCGTGTTTACGGTTTTGCTGACCGCTATGATGATTCCTTTCGCAGCCGTTATGATTCCCATGTTCCGTATGTTTTCTACATTGGGCATGGTAAACACCATGGCAGCATTTATGCTTCCGTCCATCTCCACACCGTTTATGATTATGATGTTCCGGCAGGCCTCCAGGTCTTTCCCGCATGATATCATCGAGGCGGCGAGAATCGATGGATTGAGCGAACTTTCCATCTTTTTCCGCATGTTCTTCCCCACGATGCGCTCCACATATGCGGCAGCTATGACCATCGTATTTATGAATGCATGGAATAACTACCTGTGGCCGAAGGTAATCCTTCTTACAAATGACTCCATTACCATGCCGATGCTCGTTGCTAACCTGCTTGGCGGTTACACCGTTGATTACGGTATGCTGATGTTGGGCGTATTCATCTGTACCATTCCCACTGCTATCGTATTCTTCTGTTTGCAGAAGAGCTTCGCAGAAGGTATCACAGGGGCTGTAAAATAAAAAAACGAGCTTTGCTCGTTTGCGAGATTTGCCTCCGGCAAACTCGGATAAGCGGAGGAATTTCCTATACAATAAAAAGGCAGACAGCGGCAAACCGTTTCTGCCTTTTTATTGTATAGGATTAGGGTGCCAAAAGGCGCTATCATAAAATTTCACTGTCAGATTGCACAAAATGTTCACGAAGTTGTCCTTCACAGGAATATGAGATTTTCTTAATATTCCGATATATCTCCAGTAATTTTGGGGCATGGATGCCCCAAAAAGCCCGATGTTCGCCCGGATGGCGAATAGAGGGCGGTTACGTTCGTTCCCATAGGTTTTCCGGAATATTTTAGAAAATCCATATGACGGAGACGGACACAAGGGAACATTTTATGCAATTTGCTCTTGCAACTTATATTATGCACCTTTTGACACCCTAATCTGTATAGAAATACTTTTTTCTAATCCTCAGCGTTTCTTTTCGTCTTGCGCCACTGCCAAACCAAACCCGCAAGCGTCAGTACGGAAACCAGGTTCGCCATGATAAACAAAGGATGAGGGCCATAACGGACATGAATCGTATGTTCCAAACCGTCTCCTTTTACCCAAAAACGCAGTCTGGCTCCCATACCACGTTCAAACGTAAGCTTCTTACCGTTCTCGTCATACGCGCGATAGCCCTTGTAACTCTGAATAGGCAATTCTATATAACAGTTATCCGCCGTAGCCGTGTAGACCGTCACGGCTTTCGTTCCCTTCTTCTGGTAGTCGTGAATGGTGACGCTCTCGATATCAGATGTAATCACACTGGAAACCAATTTCTCGTCTCCGGCACCGTCAAGCCGCCATTCATGAGGATAGAACAAACCAATATTCGCCCCAAGCTTACTTTCATGCCCTTTCGAGACTATCGCCTCCGCATTGGTATAAGGCATATGGTTATTGTCCGTCGGCACCGATATAATCACAAGAAGATTCAGGCTCACAAGCATCGCAAAAATAATATTCCGGTATGGCTTCAGTACGCCTGAGCGGGCAAGCCCCAACGCCCCAACAAAAAGAAAACAGGTAGATGCCGGGCCTATAAACCGCCACGGAAACTGAATCATCGTCGCCACATTATGGAACAAGTCATTGCCAAGAAATGCTTTGTTAGGGAAATATCCCGTTGTCATATACATCAAGAGAAAACCTAGCACAAACAGGTACATCAAATATCCGTCCAAACTTTCTTTATGCTCTTTTTTCTCACATAAAAGCCAGATTACCCCAATACCTACACATCCTAAAAGCGCCAGCCCCAGTGAAAAATACTGCTTATTGTAAAGGCTGATGCTCTGTGTAAAATTGGAGGGATTAATGGACTGTTCAAAATAACCGCTCCATCTAAGCGCGCCCGTGCTCAAGTTATCTCCAAAATAGTAATATAGAAAAGGGGCAAGATACCATAGATTAAGCAGTAGCGATATCCCCGCCGCCTTGCCGATTTCTATGTACCTCTTCTCTTTCAAAATACGCACACAATACAC
The DNA here is from genome assembly GCA_910578645.1 of uncultured Lachnospiraceae bacterium. GTDB lineage: Bacteria > Bacillota > Clostridia > Lachnospirales > Lachnospiraceae > UBA3282. The sequence goes on along the minus strand of CAJTQI010000008.1, from coordinate 66,665 downwards.
AAGTGCCGTTACCACACATATCGCTGCCACAAAAGCCACACTTAAAATATGGCTCTGCAATGCCCCGCTAAACCCGATGACGAGAAAATACCAATATTTCCGTTCCCCCATAATAACATGGTATAGCCCGGCAATCACAAAGGGCCAGAAAATAAGCGCCAAAGTTTCTCCCAAATCTCCCCTGGAAAAAATATTTGTAAACCGGTAAGGCATCAACGTATATAACACCACCGCCAGCATCACGCTGCGGCGGGATTTACACATAGATTTCATGGCAACATAGGCGCAGACAGCCGAACCAAGATTGGCCAAAAACACCAGCACTTTGTACGATAAGCCAATGGACACACGGCAAATCCGCAAGAAAGCCCCCACGTATAAAAACAGATAAGGATACATGGCATTCATGTAACCGTTTCCCTGTAATCCCTCCGGTTGGATATTCACCGGAATCTGGCCGTCAAGAATCCCGTCTTTGAGTCCCTCCAAGCGCGCCAGATGATAACACAAATCATCGCCGTTGTACAAATACGTCTGCATCATCGGTGACATGGCAAGCAGCGCCACCCCTAGGATTATGCTGTAATCCACAAGCCTCTCCTGGCTGAGTTTTAACCTGCCCTTTATGAAACCGAGCCAGACAAAAAGGCTGCCTGCAAGAAAAAGTACAATAAAGAAATACGTATCCGAATAGAACATCGTATGCGGCAAAAGACTAAACTGCATGATAGTCAATGCGCCTTTACCACTGTAATTTACTTGTAACTGCAGCTGTTTGGCATCTTTGGACAAGGTAAACTCTTCATCCATCCTCGTCTGTGTATGGTCAATCGGCCAGGCCGCTATCTTCCTGCCCTGTTCCCAAAGTTCTAATACGGAACCTTCCTCCTCCGCCACGTAATCCAGGCTGGCAGTATAAGTCCCTCTATTGATAATATATTTGGGCGTACTGGCTACCGAGCCGTTCATCGCCACGGCTTCCCGCACCACAAGATTACTTTCCGAATCCACTAATCCCACCGAATGATGTAAGTTTGCTCCTGTATAGACTAACGGCTTATTCCCTTCATTATGAAACCATAATAAAAGTGTAACAAGACATACTACAACAATATATAGTATCTGTGTTTTCAACGATATCTCTTTCGTCTGCATGCTGCTGTCCGACCTACTTTCCATAATATATCGCAATCTTCGTCACCGCCTCAATGACACTTTCCACATCCTCATCCGTCATGGCGTAGTAAAGCGGCAGGGAAATCATCTCCTCATATAGTTTCTCCGCATTTGGACACAAACCTCTCCTATATCCCAACTTTTCATAATATGGGAAATAATAAGTAGGTATATAATGCACATTGCAGCACACATTCTCCGCCGCCAACGCATCAAAAAACTGTCGTCTGTCAATCCTAAGCTTCTCAGGAACAATGCGAAGGATGTACAGATGCCTTGTAGTATCTGACTCCGGGATTTCCTTCTGCACAAAAAGCATCTCGAGCTTACCGAAGCCTTCATTATACCGCGCCACAATCTCTTTCCTTCTTTTACTGAACATGTCCAACTTGTCAAGCTGGCTGATGATAAGCGCTGCCTGGATATCTGTTATACGGTAATTATACCCCAAATCCACCTGCTCGTAATACCATGCCCCATCCGGCTCATGCTCCATCAAACTTGTATCCCTTGTAATACCGTGGGAACGGTAAAGAAGCAGTTTCCGGTACAATACTTCGTCATTGGTAAGTACCGCACCGCCTTCACCTCCGGTAACCGTCTTCACCGGATGAAAACTGAAAGTAGTCATGTCTGCGATAGAGCCGTTAGCCTTACCCTCATACTTCGTGCCGATTACATGGGCGCCATCCTCAATGAGCGTAAGCCCATGTTTGCGGCATATCTGTTTCAGCGGATTAAGCGCCACAGACTGTCCTGTATAGTCTACCGCAACGACGGCTCTCGTCCGCTGCGTAATGGCTGCTTCCACTTTCTCCGGGTCAATGTTATAAGTCTCCGGCTCGATGTCCGCAAACACCGGTGTTGCCCCACAATACAGTGCACAGTTTGCTGAGGCTGCGAAAGTAATGGGCGTGGTAATCACTTCATCCCCTTCGCCGACTCCGGCCGCCAGCGCCGCAATGTGAAGCGCCGCCGTACCATTGCTGCAAACCACCGCATATTTTGCCCCGGTTATCCGGCATAATTTATCTTCCAGTTCTTTGATTTTCGGGCCGCAGGTCAGCGCTTCGCTCTTTAATACCTCCACCACTGCCTGGATATCAGCGTCGTCTATGTATTGGTGCCCATAGTAAATTTTCTCCGTCCTGACGGGTGTGCCGCCCTCTATGGCAGGCTTATTAACTGTGCGTTGATTCATCTTTTCCTCCATTCCCAAGCGTTATAGAAAATCATTTTCGGTTAAATGTGCGAAAGCGCTTCCGGGCATATATAAAAAAAGTTGGCCCGGCGGCCAACTTTGCAAGAATTTGCTCCACAAATTCTTGTTGGCATCTCACCACATTATGGCGTACTTTCCTATAGGGTAAAAAAGAACAGGCTGCTACAAAATGCCGTAGTCCTACACTACATAGCACTGATATGCACGACAGCAATGCCACATACTGTTTGAATCTGTCATTTTGCGACAGCCTTGATTCATTTTTTCAATATTCTATTTCCGGCCTATTCCAACACTACATCCTTAAGAAGACGCCTGATATCCTCCACCGACAGCCATTCTTTATTCGTCCCTGAACTGTAAGCGAACCCCTCTTCCACCTTTTTGCCGCAGGGCGCAAACTGCTGCCTGTCATTCCATACCATCTGCGGATAAACGATAAAATGCTTATCGTACTCATATGTGGTGTGGGAATCTTCTGTTGTCACCATAATCTCATGAAGTTTCTCGCCCGGCCGGATACCTGTTTCCCTGATGGTGCATCCCGGCAGCATCGCCTCCGCCAAATCAGTCACTTTAAAGGACGGTATTTTACTGATAAAAGTCTCGCCGCCCTTGGCTTCCGTAAGCGCCTTAATGACAAGCTCCACACCCTGCGTCAGACTAATCCAGAAACGCGTCATCCGGACATCCGTAACCGGCATTTCCGTCTTCCCCTCCTTAATCAGCTTATGGAATACCGGGATGACCGAACCACGGCTGCCCGCTACATTGCCGTAGCGCACAATAGAGAAATTAATATCCTTCGTGCCTGCATAGGCATTGGCCGCCACAAACAGCTTGTCCGATACCAGTTTCGTACCGCCGTACAGATTAACCGGGTTTACCGCCTTGTCTGTAGAAAGCGCCACCACCCTGTGCACGCCGCTGTCCAATGCCGCATCAATCACATTCATCGCCCCGTGTATATTGGTCTTAATCGCCTCATTGGGATTGTACTCACAAGCCGGAACCTGTTTTAAAGCCGCCGCATGGATAATGTAATCCACTCCCTCACAGGCCCTTCTTAAACGCTCCACATCCCTCACATCCCCAATAAAAAAGCGAAGCTTATTCTCATATTCCCTGAACTCATCCGCCATAAGCCACTGCTTAAATTCATCCCGCGAATAAATAATAATTTTCTTCGGCTCATAGTGCGTCAAAACATACTTGGTAAAGCATTTGCCAAAAGAACCTGTACCTCCGGTAATCAATATTGTTTTATTATTTAACATATGAGTTCCTCCAATTTTGTATACTCTATTTATATTTCTTAACCAGACAATTGAAAAATATACCTTTTACATCGCCCTTTAGTATAACATAGCCAAAAATCCTTTGCAATCTTCTAAAATCTTAAGTTGCTCGATAAATTGCTTAATCTATTTGCTAAAATAATACACATCACAATACTTTTGTTCAAACACCAGACTGTCTTCTTCCAGTCCCGGATTACTCCGGAAAATCCTCTCTGCCTGCCGCCCTGCATCCGCTCCTTTTGCCATGTATACCACCAGTTCATCCGCATTCCTGATTCTGTCATCCGCAATCGGGACGTCACCCTGCACCGCTGCAAAATAAACTGTCGGATGGACAAACAGTTCGTTGGCCACATCCCATATACACCATTCCGCCCCTGTCTCATAGAGATAAACCACCGGCACACCCTGCTGTGCCATTTTTTCCGCGTAGACAATCTGTTCTCGTTCTTCCGGATAAAGGAAGACCGTCTTTCCGGACATAAGACCTGCACCATCGATTACCAGGCATACCAGAGCGCACACTGTCCAGGCACTCTTTATCCATTTTCCCGTTCTTTCGCCCCGGTCAAAACACTTCCCATCCGAAGAAAATACCACCCGCTTCCACAATCCCCATATTGCCTGAAAAACCAATAACACGATGATGCCGTAAACCGGAAGCTGATAACGGTTAGATGTATCGCCTAATAGCAGCGCAGTTTTTGACACCGTCACAAAATATCCCAGGGTTGCAAAAACAAGCATCCAAAATGCGGCTCCAAACCCACCTTGCTCCTCTTCACACACCGTTGCTTCACCACTGTCAATTTCAGGCTGCGTCCCTTGCTTCATCCGCCTCATCCTCTGTGCGCTTCGCTGCCTGTGCGCCGTCACCGCAAGCACCAAAACCACCAACAAGAAAGCCGGAAGCATGTTACCAAAAACGTACGTATCCAACAAACCCCAGAAAAAACGGAGTCTTTGTACCGTATTGGACATGTCAAAGAAATTTTCTGTGGCCTGCGCCCCTCGCTGTCCACGAAACATCTGTCCCAGACAGGAAGGATACGTCAAATATGCCAGGACAAATGCGCCTCCCTGACATACCCCGTACCTAAGACAGTTCCCTATGTTCTTGTCCCGCCACAAAAGCCATAGGGCAAAGGCTGCCGCCAAGTAAAACAGAAAGATAAAATAATAATACTGGCTCAAAAAACCGATATACGTCACCGCCGCCATAGGAAGCAGACATTTTAGCACAGGCAGCTTACCTTCCTTTATCCCCATAGCGCGCACATGTAAAATACTACATACCAACACAGTCGTGGTGAGCATCTCATACATTCTGATAAACACCACGCCACTCATGGCGGCGGGGCTTAATCCGGCAAAAATTGCTACAAGAAAAGCCAGTCCTGCATTGCGCCCGCCGACTAAATATGACAAATATGTCAATAAAAAGATGTTTATCCCAAAGAAAAACAAATTCACCGACAGTCCAATCCATTTGGAAAATACGCCTGGCACAAGGGACGCCACCGTATGGAATATCCAATAATACATGGGCGGATGTACATCCCAGGACTGCACCTGCTTCACGAACCCATACTGAAACCTCTGTCCGGGCAGCACCACAAATTCATCCCGGTAAACATCCCTGTCCATCCATTCCCCGTCTTCTACATAGAAGCCATTGGTACGCGCCGTGGAATAATAGGTGTAATATTCGTCCTCATGGAATCCTTGTTTCTGCACACAGAAATAAAAGGCAGCCGCCATCTGTGCTGCCCAGATTATAAAAAAACAGATATGATATCTTATCCCCGCCGCATTGCCATTTTCCATGCATGTACTCTCCTGAGCGTCTTTGGCGCTGTCGCAAATAATAACAGATACGCCTTATTTTTCCTCGTCAAATGTGGGTTTGTCAAAGTATCCCCCACATGCTTTCTCACATATGCTTTTACTTTATTATAAAATACATTATCCTTCTCCATCTGGGGAATAGGAACATGTAACAAATAATCCAGTCTCTGGTAGAGATTAAACCGTATTGCATAGTCATGAAGCTGCGGATAATCCCGCTCAACAAGTAACTGTATTTTATCCGCATTATCCACAATATCCAGGAACACCCTGGAAAAACTGTCCTGCGTCTTCTTACGCGTGGTGCTTTCCTTCCGGCATACCACATGGTAACATTGTTTGGGCAAAATGGTAATCCCCCCTATCTTTGGAAGCATCTCCACCAGAAGGCTGAAATCCTCATTCAAGACCCCTTCCGGGAATCTATGCGCCTCAAACATTTCCCGCCTCACCAATTTCGTACAAAAAGAGCAATCGCCCTGGTGCAGTAAAAGTTCTTTCAGGAAATCTTCCGTCCTGCAAAACCTTACATTTTCGGGAGGCACACAGACATCCGGCAGCCTGTTTCCTTCTTCGTCCACTTCATCCCTGGAAATCTGTACCACAGATATCGTCCCCTCCAAAGCTGCCTTCCGTACCTGGGCATCCTGAAATACCCTTCCTTCTTCCATAGCCGCCGCCATCAGTTCATACATATCCGGCTCAATGTAATCGTCGCTGTCCACAAAGCCAAGATATTCCCCCGACGCAAGCCCAATACCCATGTTGCGTGCCGAAGACGCTCCTCCGTTTTTCTTATGATAGGTACGGATACGGCTGTCCTGTGCCGCAAGCTTCTCACATAACTTATCCGTGCCGTCCGTGGAACCATCGTCAACCAACAGGATTTCCAGATTTTCGTAAGTCTGCTCACAGATGGACCTGACACACCTCTCCAGACAGTCTATGGAATTGTATACCGGAACAATGACACTGATTTTTTTGTCCATTTCTACTTTTACCCAAACCTCCATACTGCCTAAACAACGTCTACTTCCCCATGACACCCAGACAAGCTGCCAGACTCCATGTACTTGTTCTTACCGCAGCTTTTGCCTCTGCTCTTTGTCCATCATCACCCGATACATCTCCCCCGGGCTGATTGCCGGCGCCATACTCAGCGGCCCCTCCTGGGCAGGGAGAGCCATACCTCTTAACAGCTCATTAGAAAACCGCAGAAGCTCTTTTGCAGCGTGGTCTGCATTCCACATATCCCGTACCGTCTCGTAAGCGGCCTGTCCCATCGCCCTGCGTTCTCCCCAATGTTCCACCAGGTCAATCACCAGTTCTTCCATCTTTGTGTAATCACCCTCCGGATAGACAAGCCCGTTCTCCCCATGGCGTATCAGGTAAGGCGCAGCCCCAACCTGGGCATTGACCACTTCCACACATCCACTGTTCATACCCTCATTGACCACGGCGCCCCATCCTTCCAGATAGTTGCTTGTAAAAAGGTGGATATGGCACCTCTCCATCACATCTCTCACCCCTTCCGGTTCCGTGTATCCATAGAACCTGAAACAGTCTGACAGCCCCGCGCTTTCCACATCCTCCCTGACTGAAGGCTCCAGTTCCCCGTCTCCTAACATATGCACATAAAATGCATGCCCTCTGTCCCGCAAAGTCCTGGCCAGGCGTACCACATACTCAGGATGCTTCAAAGGAATGAACCGGCCGGCCCACACGATATGGATTGTTCCGTCCTGGGGTTTCATCCGTGCCAACCGCTCTTCACTGTAAGTGCGCAGCGCCGTAAAATATCCCCATTTAAACAGTTTCCCGGGATATGCCCCGATTAATTTAAAATCCGACGCCGTGTATGCACCTGCGCACAGCATACACACATTCTGCTTCCTGTATTTGATATGCTCACGATACTTGGCCACCAGTCCTCGAGGTGAGAGCGCTTTCCACTGGCCCTCCCTGTACAGCCTTTCGCTTACACGCAACGTCACCTTACCCGTGTCAAGCCTGGATATGGCAAGTTCTTCCCGCTGCGTCCATCCAAACAGTACCACATCGCTCTCCGCAATCTTTTTGAGACATTCATACTCGGACTCATACAGGCAGCTCACGTAGGGCAGACTGCGTACATCCACGGCCCATCCCATGGCAACCCGCTCTTCTTCCATTGGCATCGTCTGGATAAAAGTAAAATCTTCACCCAATTCCTTGTAAAGCGCATCGCACAGAGGGATTTGATGATGATTGATGTAATTGGATACAAACGTAAACGTCATGACAACATCTCCCGGTAAATATGAATCAGACGGTAATAATTCTGGTCCGTATCGTGATTCACCCGTGCATGTTTTCTGGCATTATCCGAAAATCTCTCCACAATAGCTTCCTTTGTAAAAATCTCAATAATGCTGTCCGCAAGCATCTCCACATCCCCTGCCGGATACAGCATCCCGTCACCGCCGTCCGTCAGCAGGTTATGTACACCGCCCACATCCGCCGCCACACAAGGTACGCCCAGAAGCATAGCTTCCCCCAGCGAATTGGGAGAATTTTCAAGGGCCGAAGGCAGCACGAAAAGATGACTCCGCAAATACTGTTCTTTCATCTCTTCCGCACTCAGCCTGCCAAGCATCGTCACATGCTCTTCTAAATGATTGTCCTTGATTAGTTTCCTGATATATTTTCCGTACGCCGACAGTTTCAGCCTGTCCTGCAACGTTCCGCTCTCGATAATATTGCTGCCTGCCACATAGACATGGGTTTCCGGGAACTGCTCCAACACACCCGGCAGCGCCCGCAATAGATAGTGAAAACCCTTCAGCGGATAATCGCCCTGGCTCAAGAAAATACTGTACGGCTGACAAGCCGTCCTTTTCCATCTGTCACGGTAGAAAATGCCCCGCAGTGTTTCGTTCAGATAATAGTATTTGGCAGAAGGATTGATTTTCGCCGCCTGAGCACGGTCGAAGTCTGTTCTGCCCGCAATATTCCCCGTCAGAAGCAGAGCTTCCTTCTCATGCTCACCCCGTTTCTTAAACTTCTTCTGCTGTTGTCTGATACTGTCCTTCTTAATCCGGTCGCGAAGCGTCACCTGCCTCTGCACTTTTTTAGGCAGGTCAGCCATATATTCCTCTGCAATCGCGCTGCACACACCCTGGATGCCCACAAGTGTATGCTCCGGTTTTCCATAAGCCTTAATACATGCCAGCGCATGGGGATATTCCGTCCCGAACACATGCAGAATATCCGGCTCAAAATCTTTCAATATCTCCTGAAACCTCTTTTCCAGTTCTGCATCATAAATCTCCGGCTCGTCCGTATTTTCCACAAAGCCATAGCAGGCACACGAACCGTGTTCCCCAAGCTGCATCGTCCTGCGGAAATCTCCCATCTCCTCATCTACCGGAAAAGCAATCCCAAGCTCAATGCGGTTCCACCCCTGTTCCTGTACAACCCGCTCCAGTAACCCGCTCAGCCACCCCTCTCTGTTACTGTAGGATACGCCCAACTGCCTGGCAATCGTAGGAAGCATAATATTGCAAACCCATAGCGCTTTCATATTTATAACCACACCTTTCTCTCACCGAGCAACGGTCAAAGAATCACGTCCGAAATTTTCTTTTATGACCGTTCTCTACCCCTTATATAACTTTCCCTTTAGTTTCTGATAGAATCCTGCCGTCGCGGGATGTTCCGCCATCCACGTCCTAAGAGGCGCCAGCGTTAACGCCATAATGAGCCGGTACTTTATCACTTTAGCCCCGGGCATATATCGGTTCACCACCTCTGCGTGCTCTTTTTGGGATTCCTTTCTGTTCTCCTTCGTCTCCGAGAAACCGCCACCCTCATAGCGCGCCACCGTCACCGGCATATATACCGTCTCTGCCTGAGCCTTGTAATAACACCACAGAAAATGCTCATAATCGGCGCGCACACGATATCCGATGTCAAATCCTCTCTCCCAAAATAATCTTGCATCGTAGAAACATGCCTGGTGACAGGGAATATTCCTGTAACAGGCAAAATCATCAATCACCGGATTCGATTGCACCAACGTGTCGGTTTTACGCTCATAAATATTACCATAAAAAATATATAGCACCTGGCGCCCGTTTCCTGGCCGCCTTGCGTCTTCTGTCTGTCCTGCATCCGCTCCTTTGTCCGACTGCCGTTCTATCTGCTTCTTAACCTGCGCCAGAACATTTCGGTCATAGAAACTGTCCCCACAGTTTAAGAAAAAAATATAATCCCCCCGTACATATTTTACGGCTTGGTTCATCCCATCGTAGATGCCCGTATCCTTACTACGATATATTCTGAACCTTTCATCATGCCCGGCACTTTCCGTATGTTCCCGCTCCTTATAAGCTGCCTGGACTTTGCTGCCGTCTGATTCATATTCTTTTAACAGTCTCTTTGTAACCTCATCTGTGGAGCCACCATCTTTAATGATAACCTCATAGTCCTGCTCCGTCTGCATCCGGATGCTCTCGATTGTCTCCCGCAGCCTGTCTCCTGCGTCCAGGCACACCACGATGATGCTGAAAACCATGCCCATCCCTCTATTCTTCCTTCTACATATGCCTGCCCGCAGGCAATCGTACACTTACAACATCTCTCTGCCCCGGTTCTGTATGGCTGCCTGCCGGGTCACCATCACGGAAAGATTCCAACCTTTCAGTTCATATCCGACAGTATATTTACCATGTCATGGAAGAAAAATGTCTTATATGGCAATATCAAAGTCCCGTCATTCCCGGCCCGGCTCATATAAATTGCAAAATAAAGCAACGCCGCCAGGATAATGCCCAACCGAAACAGTTTTCTCCATCTTGGATTCTCCACCTGTTTAAGCAACATCGGCAAGAACAGTATGTGGCTGACCGTCAGATAATATCCAATGCGGGATATAATTGGCAAAAATGAACAAAAAACATACAGCACGAGCGCCCCAAGGTTCAGATAGAAATAAAACCGGAATCGCCTGTCTTCAAGCCCCTTTGTTGATACGGTTTCCCATTTATTCTCATCCTTTTTTTCATTTTCAAGGATTTTCCTCTTTCCCATGCCATAGACAAGCCCGGCAAACACAAGTACCCCCAGACAACGCAGAATATTGATATAACTTGTACCGCCTTCCAGATATTCCGTATCCTCGTATGTGGGATACAGCAATACCACCAATTTCAAATAAAAGTCCTGGCAAAATAAAAATGTCGTGCAAAACAGCCCTCCGACTGCAAGCTGCCATTTCTTCCAGGGCAAGACCGCCAAAAAATAGAGGGGAACGACTACAAGCAGCGACTTATGAAACGCACAGCCCAATAAAACCAAAACTATAAACCTGCCCCATTGCCTGCGCAGCACAAATTTCATAGAATAGAGCGCCACCGCAAGAGCCAGGTAATAGCGCACCGTGCTGAATGTCTGAAAATAATATCCCAACATCATAAACAGAAAAAAGCTCAGCGGGAAATCGTCGCTCTGCTCATATACGGCAAGCAGAAAAAGAAACACTGTCACAAAAGCATATACCGCAAATACAAGAAGATAATTTTCAAATCCTGACAAACCGTAGACAAGCTTTACCAACAAATTAAAACCTATCTCCGTCGGCACATAGGCGTCACAATTCACCAGGTGCATAAATTCCACATACTTGGCGTAATCATTGCCCACGTTGAGCCTACACGCCGATAACCCGAAGAGAATCAGAAAAACAGCCCACAAACAGACCCTATTGCACATCTGCTGCCTGGTGGTCCTATGCGGTTGTATAACCGGACGGCAGTTCACCATGCCTGCAAGCAACACCGTGACCGCCGCCACCGTAATATACAGAATCATTGATTGCCGCCGTCCTTTCCTGCGTCTTTTTATCTATGCCTGGCCTCATATACGCCCGCTTTCATCCATCCATAAGCCTGTCCTAGGGGAATTTCCCTGCACATTTCCTTCCTGTGCACCCACAGGAAACGGAAGGAAAAAGGTAAGGCCATCTTTCCGTACAGATAATGGTATAATACGCCTCTGTCCTTAAAAAATTTCTCATGGTATCCGCTAAACCATGTAGACTCCCGTTCTTTTTCTTCTCCGATACAGACCGTGTGGGCATAAATCTTAAGTCCCGCTTTCAGGCAGTCCCTGAGAAAAAGGCTGTCTTCCCCGTTACTGTATCTGGCTCCTCCCCCAAAAAGCAAGGAATAATGTACATTTGAACACAACAAAGACTCCTGTTTGACTGTAATGCTATAGGCCGGATACCTCCCATAATTGCGGAAATGTACACGGTGAATCTCCTCATTCCAGTAAGTCCGTCTGGCAGGGGCCACCTGCACATTCACGAGAATCATGTCCGCATCCGGCAGTTCCCTAAATGCCTGGCGAATCCGTTCCTCATACCCTTCACACAGCACGATATCTTCGTCCGAAAAGACACAGATATCCGTGTTTGCGTGGAGCATGGCGGTATTGCGGCTTAACCCCACGCCCCGCTCAGGCATGGAAAACACCTGCACCCGCCCTCCGGAGGCCGTGATTTCCTCATACCCATAGTGCCCGCATTGGTTCACCACCACCGCATCGCCCTGTATATTCATTTGCTCTATCAAGGCGTCAATATTCTGATTGACCGCCGATACCAGTAATTGTATTCTCATAGCCGTCCGTAATATCTTCTTAAGAACTTCCCGTCGGCGTTGCAAATCGCCACACCGACTAATTTACATTGCCTTACTTTAAGCTGCTCTATCATGTAGTCCAGGTAAACCGCATGTACTTTTCCATAGTCCACACAGAGCACAATGCCATCCATCCCGCACATTTTCTGCCAACATTCCTCCATGATTGCCTCTCCTTGTACAATCGTAAGGACATCCACCCTACCAAGCTTTGTCTCTAAATATGCCAGAGTACGCTCATATTCCACACCCAGTATTCCCTCTGCCTTGGCATAACCCACAAAGGGCATATCCGTCACCTGTCTCAAATCACCGGCCACCTGTATACGGTCATCCAGTACATACCCAAGCAGCATACCAAAGGCCCCAATCCCTACAAAAAGCAACATCCCCATAAGCGCCGCCTGCATCATCCTGGAATCAGCCACCACAAGCGCCGCCTCCGTAGTCCGGATAACCTCAATCTGCTTGAACTCCTTCGCCCTATCGCCCCGTTCTTCCAAAGACTGTCCGGTAGCACGTAAAATCGTGTTGCATCTGTCCAAATCATGAGAAGTAATAGTGATGGTAAGCAAGCGCACATCCGACAAGATTTCCGCCTTTGTGGCCGCCGTCACTTCCTCTCTGGTGTACCCTTCCGGTAAATATTTCATCGTAAGCTCCAGAATCGGCTCCGTGGCCATCAAGTCATTCCATGTATAACCGTTGTATGCCTGATAGACTTCCCCCGTCTCATCCGGCGCAAAATCCAGATACACCTTGGACACAGCCTGGTATTCCCGTTCCGATTCCGGCACCACCCTTGCCATCCCGTAAATTGCCCCGCCAAGAACTGCACCCAGGAGTGCAGCCGCAATCAGCACCCAAATTTTTCCAAACAGACAAAGTATCAGTTTTTTAATATCCATTCCCGCGTCGGCATACTTTATTTCATGCATAGTTTCCTATCCTTCTATCTCTTCCTGTCATTTCTCCTTCATCTCTCTCATGGCTGTTGTCTGGGTGCTGTCCACGCCCTCCGTGCTCTCCGGTTTAATCAGAATCTTCAAAGTAAGAAGCATCAGTTTTAAGTCAAGCCATACCGAATACTGCTCGATATAGGTCAAATCCAGTTTCAGTTTATCGTAAGGCGTCGTATTGTACTTACCATACACCTGGGCGTACCCTGCAAGCCCTGCTTTCACTTTCATGCGAAAAGCAAATTCGGGCATTTCTTCCATATATTGTCTGATAATCTCCGGACGCTCCGGCCTGGGGCCGATAAATGTCATATCCCCCCGCAGTATGTTAAGTAACTGAGGTAGTTCGTCAATCCTCGTTGCGCGGATGAACTTGCCCACTGGGGTAATGCGGGAATCATTTTTGGCCGCCAGTCTGGCCACACCGTCTTTCTCCGCATCCACCCGCATGCTCCTGAATTTCAGAATCTGGAACTCTTTGCATCCCATCGTGCATCTGACCTGTCTGTAGAAAACCGGGCCGCCGTCATATGCCTTAATCACAATCGCCGTAATCAACATAAAAGGCGACGCAATAACCAGAAGAATTGAGGCGCATACCAAATCTAACATTCTCTTGGCCAGACGCTGCTCGATTTTCAGCGCATATTCTCTCGTAAGATAGATGGGTGTGTCAAACAAATGGAGCTGGTCTGCCCCTTTTACAAGAACATCCGATATTTTTGGCATCATATATACACGCACTGAACGGCTGTAGCAGTACTTTAACAACTCATTCCTGTCAGTGACAGGAATGTCCCAAAGAACTACCGCGCCGTAATTTTTCAAAATTTCTTTCTTGATGGTTCCTAACCCTTCTGCAATGTTCATGCTTTTACTAATCTGATACTTCTCCCTGCGGGACTCGAACTTGGCCACAATATCGTCTATCGGACGCTCGCCATGGATAATCAGGATATCCCTGGGGGGAAATGCCTTATAGTAGCAAGTATTGCACACAAACACCCACACAATCGAGAAAACCACCTGTATCAGCATGACCTGCGCAATCGGCCGAACCTGCACTACCCAGTTCGCCATCAGGGAAATCTGGAAGTATGAAATGACATTTGCAAACAGTAAGGAAAAAAATTCCGAGATAAATATATCGACTGGTTTCAAATAACCCACTTTCAGTACACCGTAAGTACTTGCAAAGAAAAATAGCAACACAAAATAAATGAGAACAATCAGAATATGCCCATTGCGAAAAAAATTGGCTTTCCCATGAAAACGCAGATACGGATAATATTCTTCAAACCAAAAATAGGCATAGACCGCCGTATGGAAAAGCAATCCGATAAATGATAATTGTAATATGATAAATCTTTTCATTGATTCAATCTGTCTCATAATGACACCCATTTTGCTCTACTGTATTTTTGGAATTTCTCCTGTATCCCGTCCAATGGTATCTCTTTGCGTTCCCAGAGTCTCTCAATGTTCCTCTTATAGCCTGCGCACCGTGGCCCTATAAGCCCAGGGAATGAAATAGCGTATACTCGCGGCCACAGACAATTTCTCCTGCACGCGGTACAGCCTCCAGATGCGTCTGATTGCGGTAAACTTATTTGAAGAAAGTGATTTTGCCGGACGACGGTATATCGCCGTGACTTCATCCAGGCCATATGCCCTGTATCCTGCCCGAAGTATCTGCCACCATGTCGCCGTGTCCTCGCTCTCCACCACAGGCATCCGCATCAAATCCCCAGGAATCTTCTCCCGGTCAAACAATACCGTAGTCGTAAAAATCACAGTCCTGGACAATGCCTGCCTATAGGTAAGCTCCGGTGGCGCATGTACCACCTTCCCGGTGGGATGCCCATTCTCATCACCAAATTCATAGGACGAAAACACGAATCCTGCCTGCCTGTCCTCCATAAAGCGAAGTTCCTGTTTCAGTTTTTCCGGTAACCACACATCATCCGCGTCAAGAAAAGCAATATACCTGCCCTGTGCCAACCCCATCCCGGTATTGCGCGCTGCCGCTGCACCTTCGTTGTGTTCCTTACATACAAGCACTATGCGCCGCCCTTGCCCGTCTGTGTATTCCTCCACCGACCCAATACCGCTATTGCCCACAGGCAGTATATGACAGGCGCAGTCTTTCAACAGAGTCCTGATAATATCCGCACTGTCATCGGAAGAACAGTCTTCAATGAGAAACAGCTCCCAATCCGTATATGTCTGCCTGCGTACCATTGCAACCGTCTCGGCGATATAAGGCGCCGCCCTATACACCGGCACGATGACGCTAACCCGTCCGTTCATTTAAATATCCTCTTTTATCAGATAAATCGGCCTTTTTTTCACTTCCATATATGTCTTAGATAAGTATTGCCCCACAATTCCCAGGCAAAACAACTGAACCCCGCTGACAAGCAAAATAATGCATATCATAGACGGCCATCCGGAAGTCGGGTCGCCGAAAATCAACGTTTTTACAATCGTAAAAAGAATCAAACAAAATGCAAGGATACAAAACAGCGCGCCCATCACGGCCGCCACAGTAAGGGGAACCGTGGAAAAAGCCGTAATGCCTTCCAGGGAATATACAAACAGTTTCCAGAAAGACCACTTCGTCTCACCCTTCTTGCGCTCGATATTCTCATATTCCAGCCACTTCGTCTCATAACCTACCCAGCCGAATATTCCCTTGGTAAACCGGTTATATTCCGACATCCCAAGAATCGCATCCACCACCTGTCTCGTCATCAAGCGGTAATCCCTGGCCCCGTCTACAATTTCCGTCTTCGATATTTTATTCATAAGCCTGTAAAACATCCTGGCAAAAAAAGAACGTACAGGAGGTTCTCCTTTCCTCGTCACCCGCCTTGTCGCCACGGAATCATAGCCTTGTTCAATATAACCGTACATCTCCGGCAAGAGTGAAGGCGGGTCCTGCAAATCCGCATCCATCAATACCGCCATATCTCCTTTTGCCTTCTGAAGTCCTGCATAAATCGCCGCTTCTTTCCCAAAATTTCTGGAAAAAGATATGAGGTGCACACGCTCATCCTGACTGTGCAGCTTCTTCACTTCTTCCACCGTTTTATCTTTGGAGCCATCGTCGACATACAGGAGTTCCACTTCTATCTCTTTTTCCTTAAAAAAAGGGTCATTTTTAAACAATTCATCGTAAAAATCCCTGATATTTTCTTCCTCATTGTAACAGGGAACTATGACGCTGAGTAACTTCATATATATTACCGTACCTTTCATGGAATATCCACTGTAACTGTCCAGGCCGGACAAGGCGTAAGCCTGTTCCTACTATACCATAAACAAACCAAAAAAGGAAGAGACGTATCTCTTCCCTTTCTGGCTGTAAGTGCCCACTTTATACAAATCCATATTTCAGACGGATGTAATCCGCCACTGTTGCAATATACTCACTATTCGTCGGTCTGCTGTATTCTTTTGAATTGCAGTAGCCGAATAGCTGTTCAAACAAAGCGCTGTTGCCCCTCTCCCATGACACCTCGATTGCATTCCTAATGGCCCGCTCAATCTTCTGGTCCGTCGTTCGGTACATCTTCGCTAAATCCGGATACAACAACTTAGTAACACTGCCTACCAGCTCCATGTCTTCTGCGCACATCTGCACCGCGCTCCTCAAGTACTGATAGCCTCGCAAATGCGCAGGTATACCTAGCTCCAACATAAAACTGGAAATTGCCTGTTCCAGTTCTTGCCCAGACAATGTTTTTTCCTGTAACATACCCTGTTTACTCCTTTGCGTATCATATATTATGTCCGTAGTTATATTGCATAGTTACATCATAGCAAACGGTATCCGCTACGTAAACTGTAAGTTATCGCCTGCCGCCATGGTATAGAAAATAACGGAGCCAAATACGACAGCGGCATAGAAGCCGCATACTCTACAATATGCTTTGGCCCCCTGCCGCTCTCCTTCGCTTCCACCAATGTATGCCTACATCCTTGCAGAATCTACGTTTTCTTTAAACCAGTCATAGGCAAGCCGTACACCCTCCTCCAGCTCCACCTTATGCTGCCAGCCCAGTCCATGAAGTTTCGTTACATCCGTCAGCTTGCGCGGCGTACCGTCCGGCATCTCCTTATTCCACACAATCTCACCTTCAAAGCCTACCACCCTTTGCACTGTCTGCGCCAACTCTTTGATTGTGACTTCCTTACCGGTACCGATGTTGACATGCTGCTGCCCGCTGTAATTCTCCAACAAAAATACGCAGGCATCCGCCATATCATCCACATAGAGAAATTCACGCAGGGGCGTGCCTGTCCCCCATAATTCCACACTAGACGCACCGTTCACCTTCGCCTCATGGAATTTACGTATCATCGCCGGCATTACATGTGAACCGTGCAGGTCATAGTTATCATGAGGCCCATAAAGGTTTGTCGGCATACAGCTGATAAAATCGTCTCCGTATTGTTTCTTAAAGAATCTGCACATCTCCATCCCTGCAATCTTAGCGATTGCATAGGCTTCGTTCGTCTCCTCAAGCGGTCCTGTTAGCAGCGCATCTTCCGGAATAGGCTGCGGCGCCATCCTGGGATAGATACAGGTACTTCCAAGGAACAATAGTTTCTTCACATGGTAATCGTGGCAGCATTTGACAACATTACACTGAATCTGCATATTCTCATAGGCAAAATCTGCCGGAGCCGTATTGTTGGCATTGATGCCGCCTACCTTCGCCGCCGCAAGCACTACCACGTCAGGTTTCTCGGCCTCAAAGAAATCCCTGACAGCCTGTTGGTCGGTCAAATCCAACTCATGATGTGTCCTGCCGATTACATTGGTATAGCCTCTCGCCTCTAAACTCCTCACAATGGCGCTGCCCACCAGTCCTCTATGTCCTGCTACATATATCTTGTCCGTATTGTTCATTTTTCCTCCATTCCGATGCGCTTTGCGCTGAGGACCTTTCCCAAGCGAAAACAAATCACGCAAATATATATTCTAGTTATGCAATATTTCCCTATTTATTATAACAAAAACTATGGGGTTTGCAATTCCCTTATTTCTCTACACCGGTTATAACAATCATATATTTTTCACAGACTACAATTATCGACGGACAACGTAACCTCTTTACTCAGCGCCCGACCTGATAAAAGGGTTCCGCCAGAATGCAGGGAGAAGCTCCGCCACCATAAAACACCAAATCACCGGCTCGCAGAAAATAACGGCCATATACTGGAACTTAGGTATCATAACTGCCACAAACAAAATTTTTCCAAACAGTTCAATTACGCTGGAAAATAGCGGAAGAACCTTCTGTCCGATGGCCTGCAAACCCAGTCTGCACGGGTTAAGCACCCCTAATATTGCCAGACATGGCGCGACCACCCGAAGGTACAGCGCACCGTTTTCCAACACCACGCTCTCCGAGGAGCCGGAAATTAACCGTACCGCCGTCGGTGCAAAAAGAAGCATCAGCACTGTTGCTGCTGTGGCCACCACCACGCCGTAAAGATAGGCGTATTTCATTGCCTTCCTAATCCGCCCGACTTCCCCCGCTCCACGATTCTGGGAGACAAAGGTACTGATTGTCTGATTCATAGCTATATTTGGCATCATCAGAAACTGAAGAAGTTTCCTTGCCGCCGTATGTCCTGCAATAACCAGATAACCCAAACTATTGATACCGGACTGTAGGATTGCCGTGCCTGCGGTGACAATACAGTTCATAAAGCCCATGGAAAGCCCCTGGGCAAGCATCTCCTGGTACAATTCTTTATCCCAGACAAAATGTTTCTTCTCCGGAACCATAATCTTTGCTTTTTTTGCTATGTAAACAAGACAACACACCACCGATACGCCCTGGGCAATCACCGTCGCCACCGCGGCTCCCCGCACGCCCATTTGCAGGTTTGTAATAAAAAAGATGTCAAGCACAATATTCAGTACCGATGAGAGAATCAGGAACACAAGCGGCATCACGCTGTTTCCAATAGCCCGCAAAAGTCCCGCGCACAGATTATACGCGAACATGACCACAATAAACAGTGTGATTGTAGAGACATATTCATAAGATTGCTCGATAATCTCCGGCGGCGTGTTCAACACTTCCAGAAAAGGATATAAAATGAACTGTACCGCCACGGTGATAACCGCTGTGATACATGCGCCGATTACAACGGAAGACGCTACCGATTTCTTTAAATAATCCATGTCCCCGCTACCAAAACTCCTTGCAGTCACCACCGCAAGTCCGGCGCCGATTCCAAAAGAAAATCCCATCAGGAGGTCGTAAACCGCTCCCGCCGCCCCCATAGCCGCCAGCGCCTCATCTCCAAGCGTATGCCCGATAATCACGGTATCCATGGTATTATATAGCTGTTGGAAAACACTTGAAAAGAAAAGCGGGATTGCAAACATGAGCATGGATTTTAAGATTGGTCCATGCAGCATATCCACGGAAGAACTTTTATGCGTCAGTATTTTCATGTTGTTCTATTCCTTTCCCAACTTCATTTTGTCTGTCATAAACCTGTAGATATCCTCAATGAGATTAGGGTGTCAAAAGGTGCTATCATAAAATTTCACTGGCAGATTGCACAAAATGTTCACGAAGTTGTCCTTCGCAGGAATATGAGATTTTCTTAATATTCCGTTTAGTTCCCAGTAATTTCGGGGCATGGACACCCCGAAAAGCCCGATGTTCGCCTGGATGGCGAATAGAGGGTGGTTACGTCCGTTTCCTTAAATTTCCCGGAATATTTTAGAAAATCCATATGACGCAGACGGACACAAGGGAACATTTTATGCAATTTGCCCTCACCACTTATAAAATGCACCTTTTCACACTCTAATCTCAATGAGCAAGGAAACACTTGCTCTGCACCATGATATTTGAGCGATTTTTGCGTTATCCTCAATCGTCTGCCTTAAAACTCACTTAAATATCTATGGGCAAAGCCAAAGGCCAGAAAGAAATCCGTCTTTCACACCTTCCCCCATCAGCTCCACCTCAGCCTGAACCGGAGAAGACGGAAATGCCTCATATCCCACCTGGTCTCCCTCCACCGGATAATAGAAAGTAACGCCATCTATCTCATAAGAATGTACCGGATAGTTTTCATAATCTTTCTGAACCAC
This sequence comes from uncultured Lachnospiraceae bacterium, assembly GCA_910578645.1. Taxonomy (GTDB): domain Bacteria; phylum Bacillota; class Clostridia; order Lachnospirales; family Lachnospiraceae; genus UBA3282. The sequence goes on along the minus strand of CAJTQI010000008.1, from coordinate 46,344 downwards.
CCAATAGTCGTTCACAAAGGAGCCTGCGGTTTCTCCGCCAAAGGCCGCGCACTTATATCCGATTAGGAAGTATACGGGAAGCACGCCGCACAGTTTTACGGCCTGCTGCACCACATTTTTTTTATGAATTTCCTGTCGCTCTGCATCATCCTGGCGCTTCCCCGATTTCCTTTCGGCTCGAACTTCCATGGCTCCCAACACCGCATCATATATGCCGCCAAACACCACCGCAGGCGCCAGATACACATAGACGCACCCATACCTGATTAGCGGGGAAGTGCACAACCAGAATAAGAAGGAAGCCGCCACGGTTATCTGTACTAGCAAAATACCCCACCGTCTCTCCCACAACCTGCACAACATACCGATACCATATACAAGTAAAATGCACACAGCCAGCCCAGAGGCGGCCACCAACAGTTTATCGCTGCCCGCCAGAGAGCGGAACCAGTCCCCAATCCATTCTCCCATAGGAATATCATATCCGGACACATCCCTATAGCCCCTGCCCCAGACCTGAATCTCCCTGGCGTCATAATCCGCCATGCCCTTAGGTATCTTCCAGGCCACATCAAATAAGTTAATCTGAGTAAAAGGATATACAAGCCAACCCGATAGCACCACATTTCTGACAAAAAAGGGCAGCGCCGTCACAATGCCAAGCACCAGATATACGCCTGTTTCCTTCCACCGCCTCCCCCGCAGCAAATCAAACGCAGGATAACAGACGAGCAAAAGAATCAGAGCCGCCGAAAGTTTTACCGTCATCAGGAACACGCCTAAAACACATAACATTGCATAAGGAAACGTTTCCGCGACTCCACTTTCCAACAAATCAAGAAACCGGATGACAATATAAAAAGCAATCAGTACCATAAAATAATCGGATGCCGGGGACACCATCTCGTCAAAAATATTCACCAGATAATAACCGCACATCACCCTGGCAAACCCGCTGGCCCGGAGACGCTTTCCCCTAAGCTGACTCGCCGCTTCTACGGAAACTTTCGCCAACAGGAAAGCCAGAAAGCCCGCCACACAGTGGAACGACTGTCCTCCCAGAAAAGCCATGCTGTACAGGGCAGACAGTGCAAAAGAAGAACTGTTATAAGCCAGCCTGCAATGCAGGTTGCCCAGTCCTCTTACCACGCCGTATTCCTCAATCCACCTGATACTCTGGGCGTGATACAGCCCTGTGTCGTAATGTATGATACCTCTCGACGTGCCATATGCAAACAGTAAAAAGAGGAATAATGCCGTAAACATCTTTCCTCTTTCCCTTAATTGATTTGTCCGTATACCGTTCCACGTTTCCTGAACCATTCTGCCAAGTTCCTGTCTGCCATGCCATGCGCTCGCCATACACAGGATGCATAGAACTAAGTTGGCAGAAAACCCTACCCGTCCCAACAGGCTGAATAACTGTGCATAAACCGTTACGCCCGCAAATCCACATACCAGATAGGAATCAAAATACCTGACACGATACGGAATACGGCGTGTAGCCACACGCGTTATTCCATACCCTGTCAAGAAAGCCGTGAGCAGTATATAAATCCATATTCCAATCACTGACAGCATATAACATCTGCCTTTCTTACCCTCAATGAACAAAAGGCCACATGTATACCTTTTTCACTGAGGGTATCATCCGCCCGATTTCCGCCATACCAAGCACGCTTCATACCGGCATATCCGATATGCCGCACCGGACACCTTTACTTCTGCTTTTCCTTGTACGCCGCACAGTCCATGCCCACAATTTCTTTCATATCTGCGTCCATCATCATGGCAACCAACCCCTTGAAGCCCACCTCTCTCTTCCATCCAAGTTCCTTCTCTGCCTTCTCACAGTTGCCCCAGAGAAATTCCACTTCCGCCGGACGGTAAAATTCGGGATTAACATCCACCAAAAGCCTGCCGTTTGCCGCATCATATCCCTTCTCGTTCACACCGGTTCCTTCCCAGCGTATTGTAATGCCAAGAGCGCCGAATGCCTCTTCCACAAACTCCCTGACCGTATGGGTCTCGTTCGTGGCAAGCACATAGTCACAGGGTTTATCCTGCTGCAGCATAAGCCACATGCCTTTCACATAATCTCCCGCAAATCCCCAGTCACGCTTCGCATTCATATTGCCAAGAGACAGCTTGTCCTGCTTTCCGGCCAAAATATTGGCAATGGCAAGCGTGATTTTCCTCGTGACAAAATTCTCACCCCTCCTGGGTGACTCATGGTTGAACAGTATGCCGTTACATGCATACATATTATAAGATTCCCTGTAATTGACCGTAATCCAATAAGAATATAATTTCGCCGCGCCGTAAGGACTCTTGGGATAAAAAGGCGTCTTCTCACTCTGGGGCGCCGTCTCGGGAATACCGCCAAACAACTCCGACGTAGACGCCTGATAGAATCTGCATGTACCGCCGTTCACACGGATTGCCTCAAGCAGTTTCAGAGTGCTTACGCCTGTCGCCTCTGCCGTATACTCCGGAACATCAAAAGAAATACCTACATGAGACTGCGCTGCCAGGTTATACACCTCTGTCGGACGAATCTCCGCAATCAGACGCATTAAATTACTTGAATCCGTAGTGTCTGCAAAATGCAGGAAAAATTTTACCTTATAATAATCGGACGCAATCAGATGGTCAATCCGAGCCGTGTTGGAAATACTGTGCCTGCGGACTAATCCATGGACCTCGTAACCTTCCTCTAACAAAAACTCAGCCAGATAAGAACCATCCTGACCTGTGATACCTGTAATTAACGCTACTTTCTGCATATTGTTCCTCCGTTGATTTTTCTTTTTTAGCAATAAAATGTATCCCAAATAAGGCAGCGGCGCCTGGTGCTGTCAGATAAATTTCCCGTCCAAACACCGCCGCCCATATACTTGGCAAGTCCGTATATCCGTTTCTCTACATGCTCTTAAGATACTCTGCAATGGCATCATGCCAGTCTGCAAACATAAAGTCCGTAGTCATCTTGAACATATAGTTCTCCAGAATAGAGTAAGCCGGACGCTTCACGGCCGCCCCATACTCTTCTGACGTGATTGCCTCCACCACCGTGTCTTTTCCTGCAAGCCTAAAAATTTCTTCCGTAAACTGTGCCCAACTGCAGTCCCCTTCACAGGTTCCATGGAACAGTCCATAGTTCTCCGTAGGCAGAAGATAGGCCACAGCTTTCGCCAACTCACTGGCGCTGGTTGGAGAACCGACTTGGTCGCGCACGACTCTGACTTTATCATGTGTTTCCGACAGCCTTAACATCGTCTTGACGAAATTCTTCCCGTCCCCATACAGCCACGCGGTACGGATAATGTAATGTCTGTCGCTAAATTCATTCACAAAGTTCTCCCCGGCCAGTTTCGTTCTGCCGTAAGCGCCCTGGGGCCCTACCGGGTCAGTCTCCCTGTAGGGACGGCTCCCATTGCCGTCAAAAACATAGTCCGTGGAAATATGCATCAGTTTCGCCCCCGTCTCGGTGGCGGCGATACTTAAATTTCTCGCCCCGATAGCATTAATGCAAAAAGCAAGGTCTTCTTCTTTCTCGCACGCTTCCACTGCCGTATAGGCTGCACAGTTAATAATCGCATAAGGCTGTACGCCCCGCACGAACTCCATCACCTGGTCTACTTTGGTAATATCAAGTTCACCTACATCCGTATTAACCAGTTCATACTCCGTGCTTTTCGCATACTGTAAATTAACCGCCCGCCCTAACTGGCCGTTAGCGCCTGTCACAATTATTTTCTTCATTATCTATAACCATGCCCTTCCTTAATCTGCAAGTCTCCATAATATCATTATCATACAACCTATGGCAAAATTATGCAATTATTATCAATTAAAATTCATTTTGAATATGACAGCGCCTTACCACATAATCACAAACTTTCTGTAATAATTCCTTAACATTTTGTGGATATTTTCAATTTTTTTCTAGTGACTCTCCTTTTTCCTTATGATATACTAGGAACAGTTGGGTTATTCCCTAAAGATAAAGAGTTAGAAAGAGAGGATTAGAAATGAAAAGATTACAGGTGCTTTTGCTTGTAGCTTTATCTTCTACTCTTCTATTATTTGGTTGTGGAAAAGAAAAAGAGGTTGTAGAACCTGTCATTGAACAGGTAATCGATGACATTGACGAACCAGACGTTGTAGAAGAGACAGAAGAGACGGAAACAGCAAGCGGCGAGGATGTTCCTCCGGAAGAGGGCATGGTCCGCAGCCGTGTAACGAACGAGTGGGTAAAAGAAGAAGTAAATAATACAAGACCAATCACCGTCATGATTCCCAACACGAAAACCGCTTCACAATATGGTATCTCCAATGCGGACGTACTGTACGAGTGTAACGTCGAAGGCAGCATCACCAGATTAATGGCGCTTTTCCAGGATTGGAGTAATTATGACAGAATCGGCAACGTAAGAAGCTGCCGTGACTATTATGTGTACTGGTCATTTGAATGGGATGCTTTCTATGTCCATTTTGGCGGACCGTTCTACATAGATGAAGTTATCAACCGGCCTGATACGGAAGATATCGACGGATTGTCAAGCAGTAATTTCTGGCGCGCAACCGATACGAATAATTCCACCGACAATGCTTATGTCGATACACAGGGTCTTTTGTCCGATATCAACAAACTTGGATATGACCTGAATTACCGTGACGGTTACTCTGACGAGCAGCATTACAAATTTGCTCCTACAGATACACCCAATACCCTGGAGCAGTACAGCGATGCCATCACTGCCAATAAAGTAGACATGTCTCCCACTTATCCGGTGACAAACTGCTACTTTGTATACAACGCCGAGACCGGACTGTATGACAGGTTCCAGCATCTTTCAGGTGAGGCCGACGGCCCCCACATTGACAAGGCTAATGGTAAGCAGCTCTCGTTCAAGAATATCCTGATTCAGAACACGTACTACGAAGTCCGTGACCAGAAAGGTTATCTGGCATTCCAGTGCCATGATACTACGAGGGACGGATGGTTTTTCACAAACGGCAAAGGTATTCATGTAAATTGGGAGAAGACTTCCGACTACGGCGCTACAAGATACTATGATGATGCCGGGAATGAAATTGAACTGAATACAGGTAAGACAATGGTATGTATCGTGGAAGACGGAGATTCTTTCTTAGTGGACGATGAGAAAGTCGGTTCTGCAAATTAATCTGTCATTCCTAATTGTATAAACCAAAAAGCTTCTGCTTGATTGGTCAACATGACCGTGAAGCAGAAGCTTTTTAATTTATCTATGGTTCTGATACTTCTCAACCAAATGATGAATCACGATATCTTCCCGTTTTTTCACAAACTCAGACATCCAGGCAAAATCAATCTGTTCATCCTCCGTCACCGGAAGTACAACTTTCATATTCAAGAACATTCTGTCAACATCCCTTACCAATCCTGATAATAATTTCTCAGACAAGCCGTTTAATACAGTCTCCAAGTATACCCCTGCATACTTATCAATTTCATAATTGCATGACACAACTCTCATAAACTGGCCGCCATACCATTGCCGCTCTCTGTAAAAAAATACCATAGCAAGCAGCCCAAGACTATAAGTCCCCGCTTGGTTCAATCCGTCTTGTCCAATAAATCCGGTTGTTGCACATATTCCCCTGTCCGTTACTGTCCGTGTAATATAATCATAAATGTGCAAATCGTCATCATTTCCGGGCGTTTTTAACTCTTCCTTATTGTAGCTGGCGGCCGTCTTATGGATTGTAAACACATCCGACACCAAAAACTCTTTCATCCGCTTTTGCGTCAGAATCTTTCTCGCATCATCAGAATATGCCTCTTTGTTCTGTTCTGTAATCCAATGGTTAATTTCCCATGACAAATGATTATCGACCGAATTTAGATATGCATCCTCGTTTGGTTTACCATCCATATGGATGTGTTTCTCAAAGTTCCAATCATTTCCTTCCTCACTAATTATATCTTCGCAGTAAATTTTCTTTAAATCCCACAATTCGGGGTGGAAATTTTCATTTTTTGCCGCATGAAATCCTAATTTATAAATGAGGTAGATATCCTGGTATCTTTCCGACGGATGGTCAACTTCCTTGATACATCGTTCAGTTCTCTTATATCCATCGTTTCTGAAATCAATAAATTTCACAATATCATAATCAAATTTATGAGGAGTTCCCGCCCGGAAAATATAGATACTTGTCTGTACCGTCGCATTAGGTTCAAACAAATCCGCGGGCATTTTAATACTTGCTATCATCGTATGCTTTTCTAAGATAGCTTTCGTAACATCGACAGCTTTGCCTGCACCCGCCGAATCCTGTATAATGACGGCCCCATATCCATCCTTTTCCATATGGTCAAGTCCAAATTTAAAGAAGGGCAAACCGTTTCTTTCGTAAGAAAATGGAGGATTCAGCAGAAGCACATTCGCGCCAAAATCCTGGAAAACAGATTCCGGCGTCATAAAAGTATCTGCTTTCTTAATCTGTGTACTTCCATTTCCCCTTAAAATCATATTCGACGCCGCAAGTGTATACATTTTTGCATCTGTTTCTATACCTAGCAGTTGTTCCTCTTTAATGGCGCGCACCGTACTTTTTGCACGCTGTGTATTCTTGCCGAATGCTCTGTTGGCATCATCAATCATCCGTTCCATCGCTGCTACCAGAAATGCCGCCGAGCCTGTAGCAATGTCCATGACACGGGATTTCCTGTCTACATCCAGAAGCTTAGCCATCATTGATGTGATATATGGCGGCGTCAATACCTTGCCAAGTGAGGCCCCATCGCTTAATGCATATTTTAAAAAAGTGGAATACATCTCTGCCATAATGTCTAATGCACCACCTGTCAGGTTAATCGCCGTATAGATATTCGCATATAGGTAAGTAAATATTTGTTTCGTGACAGAGGCAGGGCTATCCATGATGTCTTCGACAGCTTTATCTAAACTGGTCGGTATATCCCGCGCCGCATCCAAAGATATAGTCATTTTAAAAGAATCAATCATAATGGTCTTCTTATCTTCCGGCATATTTTTACGGTCAAGATATTCCATTAAATGGCTAATGATGACGACTCCGTCTCTCTTCTGTTCAGTCCTTATTCCCTTTAAGTCCTCCGGAACAAGTCCTGAATCAATCAAAGTGAAATCATCATCCAAAATATCCTGCATAGACAATAGCATTCCTGATACATAAACCACCCGTTGTTCAACGCCGATATTATGGTTATTCATCATCTTGTTCAGCGTTTTGGCATGTTTAATCAGTTCTTCTCTAGTCTTAATCAGAATCCTATGCCGCTCGTCTTCCGTCACTGCAGCACTGTTATAAAATGCATAGAAACTGTCTTCACTTTCCAAAAAATCAAGAGAACAGTAGTCTTTCATAAATTTAGGTTCAATATTAGGCGAAAAAACATAATATGTAGATATCTTTATGCTCTCATCACTTTCACCTGTAATGCCTATTGCAACAACTTCATCATACACTTTACTTTCAATCATATTCCTGGCATAATGTATGACTCCGTTAACTGCGTATTGAACCACCGACTTTTCATCCATCTTAATACCTGTCTTCACAGCGGATATATGGAATTTATGGTAGAGCTTATTTTCTATAATGACAGGAATCTTATATCTGCTTTCAATATGAAAGTCAGGCTGCCCGTAGTTGGTCTTATTTTTTGTCTTAGCCGCACCTTTCAAAGCCCGCTTCATCTTAGAAGACATAGCCGACTTTTCATTATAGTCAATACCCTTTTTTAATCCCAGTGCTTCAAATTTCTTCTTCACACTATCATCCACATCGGTTTCCAAAGTATATAGCAATTTCTTCATCGCTGCCTCCACATCACCAAACCCGTGTCATGAACATATGTTCTTAATATTATAACATACCTTTCTAAAATTTCAACCTAATCTCATATTTTTCGTATCCATCTGCCGCCGCTTCCAAAACAAACTATAAATAGTCCATATGAAACAACGAAAAGTACCCGTTGTTCACTGAGGGTACTTTTCCGCATATGACAACATTGTTCCCGCTTATAGCGTCAATTATATTTTGTCTCCTTTTGTCCGATACTTATATAAGTATATCAACTTTGCCCAGTATATTTGAAAGATGCACTACCTTAAGAAAGCAGGTTTCTCCTATGCTCATGATTGCGGTCTGCGACGATGAAATACGCGAATGCCTCCATATCAGCAGGCAGATACAAGACATCCTTGAACAGATGCATGTTTCTTGCATGATAAAACAATATAACAACGGCCCAAACCTCCTACAAGCTGTGGAAGCGTTCGACATCATTTTCCTGGATATCATTATGGACGGCATGGATGGTATGAAAACAGCCGGACTTTTCCGGAAGAAATTCCCCGATAAAATCCTTGTCTTCCTATCTTCAAGCAGACAATATGTCTTCGATGCGTTTTCAGTGGAAGCGCTGGATTACCTTATAAAACCCATTGATAATCAGAAATTAAAACAGGTTCTGTCAAGATGTCTTACAAAAACATACAAGCAGAAACAAGACTTTATACTTGTGAAAAAAGACAGGCAGACCCGGAAACTTTTTCTGGATGAAATCCGGTATTTTGAAATCCGCGGCAGGCTGATAGAAACCCATGGCATGGGAACCCCTTTTTCCTGGTACGAACAAATCGGTACGCTGGAGCAATCGTTGTCCGGTAAAGGTTTTTTCCGGTGCCACAAAAGCTTCCTGGTGAACCTGGAGCATGTGGATACTTACAACCGCCAGGAAGTGATTCTTGACAGCGGAGAGAAAATTATGATTGCCAAACGAAGATATACGGCTTTTTGTATGGCAATACTGGAATACATGAGGAAAAACGGAGGGATAACTACACCATGAGCCAAAATCTATATTTTTGTTTCCATTCACTCCTTCTCCTTATAGGCGGCATGGGATATACACTCTCCCTTGACCGCTTCTGCATATGTCACTTTTCCTGTGCCATGGGACGAAGAAGACGCTTCCTTATTCTTTTTGCAGCCGCCCTTCTTCTGCCCCTGATTAACGCCATTACCATTTCCGGCATTCTGCCCTCCCTCTGCGGAAATCTTGTTTCTCTGCTCTGGCCAAGTATACTCGCCCTATGGGTTATCCTGCTTTACCAAGGGCAGATTACAGCCAAAATATCAGCCGCCGCCATCCTTCTCACGCTCACCACTCTGCTCCATCCTTTTATCGGTTCACTTTTTTCCTGCATAGAGCTGCTTTGTCTGCACGCCATGCACATAGAACCCTCTCAGGAGACAGGCTTTCTTCTGGAATGTCTCTTTATCGGCATCACGTTTTCCTGCAGCATATCCGCTATACGCTGTCTGTCCGGACGCATGGACGGTTTTTTTGCATGCCACACTTCCCGATGGTATCTTGTATTGTCCGCCCCTTTGTTCGGCATCATTGTTCTGTGGGATATACTGAAAATCGGTGCAAGCCACGGCATACTGCTTCGTGGAGGGGATTATCTGAACTTGTACTACAACCAGATTTTCAGCCACACAGGCATCTGTCTGCTTTCAGCTTTGTGCATGGGCGCTGCGGGTTTCTACATATTCGGCATGGAAAAAATCGACTTGGAGCAACAAAAAAAGGAGCAGTACCGTTCCCAAGTAAACTTCTATCAAATGCTGGAAGAACAGTATCACAGCCTGGAACGGCTTAGACACGACATGAAAAATCACATCATCGGGCTGCAACGGCTCCTGGATAACCAGGAATGGAATCAAATGGGCGATTATCTGCATAACATGGCCCAGGCCGGGGGACTGGAATGCGCCGGGGACATGACCGGCAAAGGTATCGTAGATGCGCTTCTGTATTATAAATACACCAAGGCCAATCATTCCCATATCCGCTGGGAATGTGACGTTCACATCCCGCCCGGATGTCCCGTCAGTGACTTTGACCTTTGCGTTATATTCGGCAATATCCTGGACAATGCCTTGGAAGCCTGCACAAAAACAGACGAATCTAAAGAGCGTTTTATCCGGATTCACGCGCAGACGGTCAAGAAATGTTTATTTCTGGAAGCAGTAAACAACACAGATATATCAGATACCCATAGTCTAAAACCCGGCATTGGGCTGCAGAATGTCAAGGATACCATAAATAAGTATAACGGTACTTTGTCCATAGACATAGACGGAGGCGTTTTCCGTATATCTGTCTTGCTGCCCTTTACATATCCTTCGTGAACAAAGAATAGCCCATCCGGACTAGTCTCCACCCACATATTACACCAATCGGGCTATATAATACATCATGCTAACGTTCCTCCTGTGTCTGCCGAAAAAATAGTTATATATGTAACAATATGACAACAAGAAACCAGGCATAAAGAGATGCCCGGAAGATGCAAAAAGAAATGGAGGGATTCACCATGCATACAAAAACAATGGAAGGCTTAATCGGCGCACGGACAAACATGAACATGACAGAAGTTCCTATGCGTGTTTTTAAAGAGGCAAGGCGAAAAGGCGATACCGCCACCATGGAACGGGCAATGGGATATGTCAACGATTTCCAAGACAGGGCTTACGACTATAAGGATAAAGCCGACGAAGGTATGAAAGAGGAAGCCAAAGAAGACAGAGAGAAAGAAAAACTGGAACGCGAGCAGGCACTTGAAAAACGCCGTGAAGAGCGCAGACAAGAGCAGGCAAAGCTACAAGAACAGATACAGGAAACCCATGCTAAAGCCCAGACATCCCCGGAGGCGGGCACACAGAGTAAGGCCGACAATACAACCGGCTTGCACGCCGTAGGAACAGATAAGAATACCCAGGAGGATACGGAATCATCTCGGAAACAAACCACAGATACCGTGGAAATCAGCCCCGAAGGCCAGGCATTATATAACCAGGCAAACAATGACGGGCATACCACACCGAAGCAGCCTTCTTTCTATTCTTCCGCAGGCGTTGCAAAAAGGATGGAACAGACTGATGCGTCCACGTTAAATGTTTCCGTATAATAGCAATAGATTCATCCTTGGACAGTCATGGCAAAGAACAGCGAAACAGGCTATTTTCTTTGCCATGAATCCTTTCACGTTAATGCATCGAACATAACCTGATGGAACTTTGCGCTCTCACTCCACTGCGGAAAATGACAGGAACGTTCAAACCACACCAACTGCTTAGACGAACATATTCTCCTATAATAATCTCGCAACAAATCTGAGGAAGCAAGATAATCGTGTCTGCCCTCCACAAAAATCAGCGGCACATCGTACACCGTGACGCCTTCAAAATCTACCTTCATTAGTTCCTGCCACAGACGCTTTACAGACTGCACACGTCCCTTCCTGTGCCGGACCAAATCCAGGATATTGCATCCTCCTCCAAACAAGAAAGGAATTGCCAGCTTTGCGTACGAGCTTTGTCCGTACAAGGAACCCTTATACTTGACTACCAAGCCGCTCACATACAACAATTGTTCAAACCAATCCTCTCCTGTATATGTGCAGTCCACAGTTTCCAACCTGCTTCTTTCCTTCCGGTTTGCATGTTCCCACGCATACTCATAAGCTATGCGACAGGACTTCTTCATATTTACCACCTGCCCGCAGCCAACGTATGTATGTACATATTCGGGGTGCTCCTGGACAAACCGAAGTCCAAGCACGCTCCCCCAGGAATGCCCCACCAAATAGACACTGCTTTGTCCAAACCGTTCCAACAGATATCGGATGATATAACGCATGTCCTCCAGGAAAGTATCAATTGTAACCGACTCATCCTTTGCAAATGAATAATAGGATTTCCCCGCTCCTCTCTGCTCCCATACAACTACAATAAAATGTTTTTCCAACTCTCTATTATATTTCCGAACAAGAGGAAGCGCCGAAGCCCCCGGCCCTCCATGAAGATAGAGTAAAAGCGGCGCCTGGTGTTTCTCCGAGCGGATGGAAATAAACTGTTCCACTCCGTTTATCCGTAATCTGACTGCATCCTGAATCATTTCTCCTACCTCGTATAAGCAATTTTCCATTGTTCAATCATTTTCCGGAAATCCTTTTCAAACTTCTCAGGCTCCAATTCCCCTGTAAAAACCATAGGCCGCAGGTACGTCATCATAATCCAATCAATCTGTTGGCACAGCAGCCTCACATCTATCCCCGGACGGAACTTCGTGCAGTCCGCTTTTTCCATCATCTCATCCAGGACACGACAATACCCTGCTTCATAATCCATTCGGACGCACTCTTGTATTTCACGCTCTTCCTCAAGAAGCGCTCTTATTGAAAATAAATAGACCATTGGATAACGCCGCATGAACGCGCCTCTTGCCAGAACCTTCTGCCATATCATTTCCAGAAAATCTTCCGTCTCCGTGCAATATTCTGTCTCAATACGTACTGACACACTATTTACCTTCTTCCAGAGATACAAATACAGTTCTTTCTTATTTCTAAAATAATGGAATAGCAAGGATTTTGAAATCTCCCCTGCACTGGCGATTTCTGACATAGAAGCTTTTTTATATCCGCACTTGGCAAACACCTCATACGCAGCGCGGATAATCCGTTCCTGCTTCTCTTCGGGGAGTGTATAGAATTTAGGGTTCATATCATCCTCCTTGCTGATTAACCGCTTAACTAATCTATCTTATATCTGTTGACCGTTTTATGGAAGGTCTAAACGAAACCGCCTACATCCGTACGTTCCCGGCCTTTACGTTATTATGCAAAAATACCGAAAATACATGCAGAATAAAATGAACAAGCATGCAAGGATAGACAGACTGTGCACCCAGATACACAAAACCAAGCAAGGTACCGGCAATTCCTGCCCTGAGCGCTCCCTTCAATCCACGGTAAAAATATACCGCTCCAAACCCAAATCCTGCCACCACCGCCAACAAAAAACCTGATGCGTCCACCCATATTCCCCTAAGTATGCACAAGCCAAAGCCTCTGAACAGCAACTCCTCACATACGCCTGCAGATAATGCCGCTATCACAAACCATTCTTTCTCCCAATTGCTTCTTGGTATCAATTGCCAAGCCACACGGCCATACGGACCGGCATTTTTTGCCCGCTCCTCCAAGTCTTTGGAAACAAAATCCCGATAGGCGCCGCTTGCCATCAAAAGAGCCGTCCGTCCGATAACAAACACCAAAAACACACCACAGACAAGAAATGTACCCGCCATGATAACAAAATGTTCCCCCATTTGAAACCGGACAGGACACAGACCAACTTGTTCCCATGTGAGAGGTGTAACTCCCACGATAAGCAGCACAGATGCGCCGGAAACCGTATTCCGTGTAAAGGAAACCTGATAATGCCATGTCCGCTCTGCCTCTGTAACCGCTGCCGATTTAAGTTTCTTTACTATCATGTAACCGGAAAAAGCAGTACAGCCCAAATAAACAAGCATACAGAACAATAATACCGAAAACATAGCTATCCTCCTACCGTGTCAACTATATACAATTATACTCTGTTGACCAATTTCAAGAAGACTATAAAACCCAAAACAAAACGTACAAAACTTATTTCCCAGGTTTCTCTAACACCGTACAAAATAATTAAAATGTACCATTTTAACGCACTTTTTATATCATAGCAGGACTTTCTTTAATCCTTCTCTAAAAATTCTTAAAATTCTCTTAAATTAATCTTAAAACCGTTTGAATGCAGTGTTCTGCGCCAAATAGAAATAGCCCTCCTACTATTTGCAGAACGGCTATTTGCTTATACCATATTTTCGTCTAATCCTACTGTTATTCCACCTTCACAATACGGATATGAGTTGCTTTTATCCCATCCGCCTGCTTATCTCCCCAGACATGCACAAACCGGCCTTCGGTTAAATCGGCCGTAGATGCATCTTTTACATCAAAGTTTTCTCCACCGTTATAAATGGTCTTTACAGAAAATACGGTCGTATCATCATATGTAACTGTTACCTTATTAAAATCCGAATCATCACCTCCCTCACCGGGCGATACTATAACTTCCCCTCCATTGTCATCCTCAAACTTCTCGGCTTCTATCACAGTAATCTGCATACCGTCTATCGCCTTAATATCTCCTTCTAAATCCGGGTTTATACTATCCCATGAAGATGCCGTGCCGTCTGCGGAGGGCGCTGCGTTTGTTTCGCTTCCATCTTCGTTTTCAACTTCTTTTCCGGCATTTTCAGATGTATCCTGACTCTGTGCATCATCCTCAGGCGCTTCCTTAGATTCATTGTCAGGCTGTCTGTCCGCTGCATCGCTTTCCACTTCTTCATCTTTGATATCCGACTGTGCTTCTTCCTCCAAAGCCTCTTGCGCCTTCCCACACCCGTACGCCGGGCATACCATTATGCCCACCAAACCAATTATCAGCGCCCATTTTTTTAATTTCCTTTTCATTCTTTTCTCCTTCCATCTGTTTATTGCTGACGGCCACTCCTTACGTACCGCCCGCTTTTATTCTCAAATAATACCAATACAATCTCTAAACCGCCTCTAAAAAGTCTTAAGAATACCTTAAGCAGACAAAACACTAAAAAAAGACCCCGGGAAATAAATTTTCCCGAGGTCTTTTGCAAGGTGACTGCCGGATTTGAACCGGCGATAACGGTGTTGCAGACCGGGGCCTTACCACTTGGCTAAGTCACCATAAATATGAAATTAGAAATTTTGGTCTTACAACCAAATGACTCCAACGGGAATCGAACCCGTGTTACCGCCGTGAAAGGGCGATGTCTTAACCGCTTGACCATGGAGCCTCGTCTTTTCTTCCCGGCGCTTCTACTATATAATATGCTGCTACCGTCTAAGTGATAACCTAACGGAGATTATCTTATCATACCTTGTTATATTTGACAAGAGATTTTTATATTTTTGTTTTATTTTTTCATTTAATAAGCCTGTCTTCCCGATTGCACATGACAAAAAACCTCAACATAACCCGCTACGCCGCCAAGTGCCATTGGCGCTTACACAGCAAGAACTTAACCAGGGCATATATCCGCATTTTTTGTCATGCACACTCGAAAAAGCATTCCGGTCTGCCGGTCCGGTTATTTACTTTTCAATGCTTCCTCCTGCAGCCTGTCAAATTCCGCCATACATTCATCCACCGTGGCGCCGTTTAACAATTCCCGCACTATCAGGCACGTATTTCCCCACTGTTCCACGTCCATGCTTGCGTTGGTGGCAAGGACATACACATTCTCTTTTATTCTGTCATTCAACGGCTGCAACGCAGGAATACAATCCACCTCAACATTTTTGGAAGGCGAAATTACACGGTTAATCTCCGTGTAAACCTGAAGGGCCTCGTCAGATAACATTACATCCAAAGTTTCCATCGCATCCTGAGCATGTTCCGCATTTACTCCCACGGCAAACCCCGTCATAGTCACTACCGGCATCTGTCCACGGCCAGACGGAAATCCAATAATTACCATATCAAAATCTGGTTTTCCGTAAGCCGTATCCGTGTTGGCCGCACCCCAGTATGCCATTACAATGGGTGTCTTCTGCGCCATGAAATCCGCCCCTTCTCCTTCAATAGCTTCACTTACATACGCTTTCTTGGCATCAATATACCCACAGTCAATCATTTCCTGCAGAAATTCAAATCCTGGCCGCATATAATCACTGTATTTGCTTTCCCCGCTATTCAAAGCCGCAATCTCCGCTTCCGTATTTCCGCCGTTATACAAATCTGCATATGCCTGTGCAAAAACGAAAGTTTCCAGCCACCACCTGTTCGCGCCAACGGGCGTCTCAATCCCATTCTCTTTAAAGACCTCGCAACACTCCAAAAACTCTTCCGGCGTCTCAGGCATTTCAAGATTGTACTGGTCAAACATATCCTTATTGATAAACAAGCCGTAAGCTACCACTTCCTGCGGAATCGCCACCAATTTGCCATCCACTACATTGGCCATCTTCACCACATCTCTTAGGTTCTTCGCGCAGTCAAGCTTCGACAAATCCATTAGCTTTCCCTCTTCGCCCAACGTACGGATTGTGTCCGGGTTTAACAGGTAAATATCATCCATATCATTGCGCGCCCTGTCAAGGGCTACGTCATCATATGTTTTATCTTGGTAATTCTCGGCCGTGTAAGTTGTGTAATCTACTCTCACACCCAGCTTTTCTTCTGCCATCATGACAGTGCGGTCCGAAGCGCTCCTTGCGGCATTTCCAACCCCTGCCTCTGTCTTCTCCATGGGACTGAACATACTTACGGCCTGCCTGTCATCTGCCTCATTTATAACCAGGTTCTCTCCTGGCTCTTGTGTATTTCCACACGCTGCCAAAGTAAATAGTGAAATAGCTGACAAACAAAACGCCGCCAGTTTACACACACTGTTTCTTTTATTTATTCCCAATTTCTTATTCCTTTCTTTCCACATACTGCCTTATCACCTGCTTTAACATTTCCACATCTATCGGTTTCGCCAGATGGACATTCATCCCGGCTGCCAAAGCTTCCTTCTCATCTTCCAGAAAAGCATTCGCCGTCATGGCGATAATCGGTATTTCTCCTGCGTCTTTACGCTCTAATCCTCTGATTGCCCTGGTGGCCTCATATCCGTTCATCACCGGCATCTGGACATCCATCAGAATTGCGTCAAACTGCCCTTCCTGCGAATTTGAGAAGCATTCTACCGCCAACTGCCCATTCTCTACAATTTCACAGTCGGCATTCTCCATAGCCAAAATTTCCCTCAGGATTTCCGCATTGATTTCGTTGTCTTCCGCAGCTAAAAAATACAAGCCCTCTAGGCTTCTGTCATCTTCCCTCTCCTTGGCGTCACCACTTATTCCTGCCTGTATTTCCAAAATCTTTTCCTTAAAGGCAGACACGAAAAACGGTTTAGATAACATTCCTGTATTTTCTAAGCGAAGAACTTCCTCTATTCCCTCCACATCATAAGCTGCCAGGAATAACACAGGAACCGCATCGGACAGGATTGCCCTGATTTTCTTTACCGTCTCAACGCCATCCATATCCGGTACATTCCAGTCTAACAAAACAACCTGACAGCTTTCTTCGCCGGTGCCCGCCTGCATCACTGCAAGCGCCTCATCTACGCTGAGAACGGTATCCACCGCCACTCCTACGTTACCCATAAGCATCTGAATGTTTCTGCAAATTTCCTTATCGGCTCCTGCTGCCAGAATCCGGGAGATACCGTTTGTTTCCCAGAATTGCCTGTCTGCCTGTCCTTCCGGTATACGGCACTCCAATTCAACCTGGAAAATACTTCCTTTGTCTACCTCGCTGGAAACCTCAATGGTTCCTCCCATGAGCTCAACAATATTCTTCGTGATTGCCATGCCAAGTCCGGTGCCCTGAACCTTATTGGTCGTACTGTTTTCCGCCCTGGTAAACGCATCGAAAATCGTCTTCAGATATTCAGGCGTCATTCCGTACCCGTCGTCCTCTACCTCAATCCTAATATGTTCAAACTGTGCGGAACGCTGTTTCAAACCGATTATTCTAAACCAGATATTGCCGCCCTCCGGCGTATATTTCACGGCGTTTGACAAAAGATTAATCAGTACCTGGTTAATCCTCGTCTCGTCCCCCATCAAGTGTTCGTGGACAATACCTGTCACCTCAACGTGGAATTGCTGTTTCCTTGCCTTCGCCATAGGGCGGACAATCGCATCCACCGACGACACAAGGTCGTTCAAAGTAAACTCCTCCACATTCAGGACAACTTTTCCGCTTTCAATCTTAGACACATCCAAAATATCATTAATCAGGCTGAGCAGATGCTGTCCGGAAGCCATGATTTTCTTCGTATATTCCCTTACTTTGTCCGGGTTTTCCGCATCCTTGGCAAGTAATGTCGTAAACCCAATCACCGCATTCATCGGTGTACGGATGTCATGGGACATATTGGAGAGGAACATGGTCTTTGAGTTGCTTGCAATCTGTGCCGCCTGCAATGCCTCTGCCAACTGTTTATTATGAATTTCTCTCTCCGCCTCCTGTTCTTTCCTGATTTTATTCTGTTGCCTCTGGTTGAAATAATAAATCAGGCAGCACAGAAAAAACGCAATCAGCATAACGGCAACCACCACCAGTATGTTCTGGTTCACCGTCTTTCCTTCCTGCTGGATTGCCTCAATCGGTACATATCCTATCAGATAAATCGTCCCACCGTTTACCGCCCACATATAATTTAATGAGCTTTTCCCCCTGATATCATGATGGAACATAAAGTTCTTGCCATTTTCCAGACACTCCGAGACTTCATCCCTCAATTCGTCCTCACGAATGTCGTTGGCTCTATAGAAATCTGTCAGGTTCAAATGCCCTGCGTCCCGTTCCCCCATTCCTTTGGGCTTTAACACAAAGCGCTCTGTCTTTGCATCCATAATATAAAGCATTGCTTTCTTATTATAAAATCCCTCCGGAAGAGAATCGTCTAAAGAGTCATAAATATATTCAACATAAAGCGATGCGATATCCTGTCCATCCTTGATAACAGGACATTTTATAGTATATGCCCATGTTCCCATATAGTTCATATAAGACTGGGAAACTTCCAATCCGTCTATCATAGCGCCGACGGAAAAGTCCAGTCCCTGTTCCGTAAATGTCTCCCCTGTGTTGGACATACCTTCCGTTTCCCCCGACCGGATTAACGATATCTTTACCATCGTTTTGTTTTTGTCGTAGGAAATAATATATTCCTCCGGATTCTGAGCTCTTGCAATTTCTTTTGCCATAAGTTTCTGATATTCGGCTTCCTTATTCAGAATTACCTCTATCGTAGATTTAACCAAATTCAGGCTTTCACTCAGATTCTGTATCGCCGAGTCTGACATTTGCACCGATATCTTCCGCGCCACCGTAAATACCACGCCACCCAATATGCAGAAAACCAAAATAACAGAAAGAAGTAAAGGTATTCCTTTATCCATCTTTTTTCTGTCTCGCTGTCTTTTCATCCCTAATCCCCATTCTGTTGCTTTATACAAATTATAACCAAAATATTCTGTGGAATTATTATATCTTTTCTTCTATTTTCATGTCAATATTATATACAAACGAGAAAAGTATGTGCTAAATTTACTGTAGAATAAAAATATACGCCCGCAATTTTCAAGCGGACGCATATCTCATCTCAATATTTTCTGCCATCGTGTCTCTTCAATACTTTTTCCAAAAACTCCGACATCAGAAACGCCATCGCCCCCGGAATGAAAAACAGAAGGAGCGGAATCTTCCAGACTATCATCCCGAAACAGGCCAAAACCAACAACAAAACCAGACTCGTCCCGAAATAACGCACTACCATGTACAAAGAAATTTTTAAAATCCACCCTGCAGGCATATCATACCTGGATAAGGCGGGAAAAGCATAGCAGGCCGCCACCGTCACATACACCCCCGACAGCACATACAACACAATAAAGAAGAGGCCTAAATATCCGTCTGTTTTATGTAACAGAATCCCGATATTCAACTGGAGAAGAAACGACGCCACCGCAAAAACAATCCACAAAAACGTGGCCGGCACCAGATTTTGCCTGAAGGAATGAAAGAACGACCTTGCCGCATACCCTTCATTATTCTTCACGCATTTCACCACCGCATAATATAATGCCGCGCTGGCTGCACCTGCGGTAATAAACGGAAGACTGCACAGAATCCATAAGAATCCCAACACCATCACATCGAAAAGTTTATCACAAAACGCCATGAAACTCCCGTCAAATCCCCATATGTTCCCGCCATCTCTTCTTTTCATTCCCTCATCACACCCTTTTTTCCATGTTCTGTCTGCCTCTTCTTTATACCTCCAGCACAAATCCGTTCCTTGTAAACAACGGAATCTGCTCAATAGGCGTATCAACCGTCACGCACTGCCCGCCCTCAAGAGTTTCCTTCGTCCAAACATTCGTCCATACCGCTCCTTCCGGCAAGTATACTTCTTTCTTGGCCTGCCCCTTCTCCATCACCGGGGCCACCAGGATATCCGGGCCAAACATATATTCCGACTCATTGTCCCAGCATTGCCTGTCTTTCGGGAAATCATAGAAAAGCGGCCTTATCACCGGACTTCCCTTCTCATGGGCGGCCTCCATCAGACTGCGCACATAATCTCTCATGCCTTCACGGATTTCAATATACATCCTACATATCTCATATACTTCTTCTCCATAGGACCAGATTTCATTGGGCGCACCGGACACACATTCGGCGCCGCCTGTGGTTCCATATTGGGGCTGATAAGGCATACGGTTTCCATGCAGCCGCATAACCGGGCAGAAGGTACCGTACTCGAACCAGCGAACCAACACTTCATGAAATTCTTTGTCGTAAATATTCCCACCGAAAAATCCGCCGATATCGGTCGTCCACCACGGAATACCTGCGATTCCCATATTTAGTCCTGCCGCAAACTGGTTTCTCAGGCTCCGGAAAGAAGAATGAATGTCCCCCGACCATACAAGCGCACCGTACTTCTGGCTTCCTGCCCATGCGCAACGCAGCAGATTGACAATATTGTCCTGTCCCTGGGCCTGCATCCCCTCGAAAAATGTCTGCGCATACATCACCGGGTAAACATTTCCAATCTGCACATTGGGACCTAAGTGGTAGCGGTAATTCTCGAAATCATATACGCTGTATTCGGGCTCCGCCTCGTCCAGCCAGAAAATTTTCACGCCCTTGTCATAATAGTTCTTCTTCACCTTTTCCCACACATACTCCCTGGCTTCCGGGTTCGTCGGGTCATATTGGATGGTGTTGCCCATATAAACATTGTCGATGCGAAGGCCTTTCTCCACCCTGGTGAGCAGGCCTTTGGCTTTCATCTCCTCAAAATTTTCGCTCTTGTAATCTACCATCGGCCAGATAGATACCATCAGTTCGATGCCCATCCCTTTGAGTTCCGCAATCATGGCATCCGGGTCAGGCCAGTAAGTCTCGTCGAAACGCCAGTCGCCTTGTTTGGGCCAGTGGAAGAAGTCAACCACGATTACGTCCACCGGAATGCCTCTTCTCTTGTATTCTCTCGCCACTTCAAGCAGCTCTTCCTGGGTCTGGTAACGGAGCTTGCATTGCCAGAATCCCATGCCGTACTCCGGCATCATAGGTACCTTCCCTGTGGCATTTGCATATGCCTCCTCAATCTCCGCGGGCGTATCTCCCGCCGTAATCCAGTAATCTAACTTCTTCGTAGACTGCACTTCCCAGGTTGTAATGTTCTTGTTAAAGTTCACACGCCCGATGGCCGGGTTGTTCCACAAAAATCCATATCCCAGTGAGGAAAGGGCAAAAGGTACGCTGGCCTGGGAATTGCGGTGCGCCAGTTCCAACTCCGCACCTTTTACATTCAGAAACTTTTGTTGGTACTGCCCCATACCATAAAGCTTCTCCTCCGGATTGGATTCAAACCGCATGGTAAGTTTATAGTCACCGCCGATAATCGGTTTAAACTCCCTTGCCTCCACCTCAAGAGAGCTGCACGTATCGGCAAACATATCCTCACGGTTCCGCACATATTCTTCCAAGAGCACTTCATCTTTTTGATTATAAAAAGTGATTTTGCCGATATTATTAATCACCGCTTTTATCTTGCCATTTGTAATCTGTGCCGAATATTCACCGATTACCACTTTGGCGTTATTCTTCTCCGGTTTTTTCTCCAATGCCCAAAGTTCCTGAGGCATTTGCGGCATCTTAGAAGCCCTCACACGCAAAGAATTGTCTCCCCAAGGCTCAACGATAACACGCTCCGCATCGTACCTGTAGTACAGCCCATTGTCCTTCTCCTCAAAATAACCCAACAGGAAATTGCTGTCCGAACGGAAATCGCCCGTATTCTCCTTGCCTTCTTTTTTTACAAGATTTTCCATGTTTTACTCCATTTCTGCGCTGCTTTTTGCACATATCGAGTTTGTAGCTGGCAACGCCCAGACACAAATCTCGCGATTGAAAATTTTAATTTTCAATCTTATGTACCTTCATTTTGAATCATATAGAAAATTATTTATTTAACCTTATTCCTTCACCGCTCCCGCAGTCAAGCCGCCCACAATATATTTCTGCAAAAATATAAACAACAGGATAACCGGTAATACCAAAATGGCGCCGTATGCCATGATACAGTTCCATTTCGTCCCGTATTTGCTCTTAAATTTATAAATATTGGCTGTCAGGGGCCTCATCTCCGGCGTCACGTTAAATGTCATAGAGTATGCCAGGTCATTCCATCCGTTTAAGAACGAGATAACCACCACGGTAATAATACCTGTCTTAATGGCCGGAATCATGATTTTAAAAAAAGAGCGGAATACGCCGCACCCGTCTATTCTTGCCGCATCATCCAAAGAAGTGGGCACACTCTTGAAATAGGGCCTTAGCGTCACGACAATAAAGGGCACCGTGCCGGAGGCAATCGCCAGGGCCGGACCTTGGTAAGTCCCAAGAAGATGCAGTTTATTGAAAATCAAGTACATCGGGGTCAGCATCAGAGAAGCCGGAAGCATCTGCGTCACTAAGAAAGTCAACATAAACACTTTCTGTCCGGGCACCTTATAGCGCCCCATGCCGTAGGCCGCGGGAACGCCGAAAAGCATAGACATCACCATGGACATAAGGGCAATTAGAACACTGTTTTTTAAGGATGCGAGAAACTCCCTGTCACTTAAGTTTTTAACCCACGGCTCTATCGTAAACTCATGGGGATAATAGGTTACTATTTTACCAAAAGATTCGGCGTCTGACTTAAAGGACATGGCCAGAATCCAATAAATCGGGAACAGAAAAATAACGGCCACAATCACGGCGATAATACAGTTAGCCAGATTTTTCCTTCCCTGTTTTGTAGCAAGCATTTTCTCCCTCTTCGCCATCTTAATCATCCTCCCTTGAAATCACCCTCAGATAGAACAGACCAATTATGAACAGACAGCAAAATAACACCATTGCCGTGGCGGAGCCCATCGAAAACTCATACTGTGTAAAGGACAGCGTATAAGAATATGTACCCAGCACATCCGTTGCATTTAACGGTCCGCCGCTTGTCATAACAAACTGCAGGTCAAATGCCTTGAACGTATAGATAAATCCTAGCATCACCACGGAGGCGATGGCCGATTTCATCAAAGGCAGCGTAATGTAGATAAAACGCTGGATTGCGTGGGCGCCGTCCACCTCTGCGCTCTCATACACATCCTGGGAGATGCCCGTAAGCCCGGATGTCAAGAGTAACATGTTAAAAGGAATCCCGACCCAACAGTTTACGGCAATCACCGCCGCCATGGCAGTGCTGCCATTGAGCAGCCATTCCACAGGTGCACGGATTAGTCCGATTTTCATAAAAAGGTCATTCATCAGACCGCTTGACACATCAAATATATTCTTGCCAAGCATGGCCGTAACCGACATAGGCATCATATATCCGACTAAAATCATGCCCCGGACAGGCCCCGCAAGGGTAAATTTTTTGGAGAAAAACATTGCAAAAATAAAACCGATTGTAAACTGGAACACAAGACACCCGATTGTGAATACAAACGTATTCCTAAACACCAGGAGAAACGTCTTATCGTGAAATAACGTAACAAAATTATTTAGTCCTACAAACACATCTGTCCCTGCTTTGAATGTTTTTACATTGACATCCCTGAATGCCAGTATGACATTATAGACTAGCGGATATCCCAACACTATCATCATGTAAGCAAAACCCGGAAGAATGAAGGAATAACCTTCTCTTCTTTTCTTGGCAGCCATAGACAGTTTCATCTTTCATGCCCCCTTCTTTTATGGAAAAGGACTGCTGCACGAAGCGACAGCCCATTCCCGTCTCAGATTATTTCATTCTTTACTCCGGAAGCGGAACCTTCTCCAGAATCGGTTTGATGGTCTGCGCCGCTTCTGCCGCGGCTTCCTCGGGTGTCTTTTCACCCAAGATTGCTGCCTGTTCAGCCTTATAGAGCGCTTCCGAGATAGTCGGCCATGATTCGTGAGGCCCTCTTGCCACCGAAAATTCCATAGAATCATTAAAAACTTTATATCTTGCATCCGCCGTCCAGAAATCTTTCAGTTCAACGGCATCCGCCCGAACCGGCAGCTTACCCGCCAATTCGCACCACTCTGCGTTGTTCTGAGCCGTCTGCATAAATTTCAGGAACTCTACACATTCTGCGGCATATTCGCTGCCTGCGCATACGCCGAAGTTCTCTCCGCCGATGACCGTTGCCTGGGTGCCGTTGTCGCTGGCCGGAAACTGCGCATATTGGTACTCCCATGTCACGGCGTCCTTAAACTCACCATCCAGGTTTGCAATCTGCCATGTACCGGACTCAAGCATCGCCGCCTTGCCTGCAATCCAGGCATTGAGCGCGTCTCCCTGTCCCCAGTTGACTACTTCCTTGCTCATCCACCCATTGTTTACCAACTCGCTTAACATGGCGAAGGAGGAAACTGCTTCCGGGCCGTCAACACTTGCGACTGTGGCTCCTGAACCGTACAGCCAGGGGATAAACTGGAATGTGCCCTCCTCATTGCTGATACAGCACATCGCAAATCCGTATACGCCATTGTCCGGGTCAGATGTGGCTTCACACACTTGCTTAAACTCCGCCCATGTAGCCGGCGGATTCTCAAACCCTGCCGCCTTAAGCATGTCCATATTGCAAAGGATTGCCAAACAGTTGGAATTGTTCGGAAGTCCGTACAGGTTACCCTCAGGGTCCTTACAACTACTCAGAGGACCTTCATAAAACTGTCCTAAATCTTCCCATCCCTCAAGATATTTCGTGATATCTTCAAATACCCCCAGAGAAATATAAGAGGCCATATCCGGCGAGTCCACCATACCTATGTCCGGAAGTTCCCCGGATACCGCGCCGATTGTATACTGTTTCATCAACTCTTCGCGGGAGATAAATGTAGGGATAATATAAATATCCGACTGTAATTCGTTATACTGTTTGCACACTGCGTTCAACACCTTCGCTTCGTGCTCAAAATAATGCCACAGCCTTACCTGCGCACCGCCGTTAGGCTGCCCGATATCTTCCGCCAAAGAGGCTGCATCATCCTGCTTCTTCTCCGCATCCGGTATTTTCAAAGGCTCTGTGTCTTGCTCCTCCACTTCCTTCTTTTCCACAACGGAATCCGTACTGCCGGAACTCGCCCTGTTGCCCGAGTTACCGCAACCTGCCAAAGAAACCGCAACCATCGCGGACATTGTCATTGCCGCCGCAAACTTTGCTATTTTTCTTCTCATCACTTTTTCAATCCTCCTTTGCATTTTCTCCACCATTTCTGCGCTGCTTTTTCCGGTCTTAAGCATAATGGATACTAATATTTTTATATTTTTGGGATATTTTACACAACCGACATTTTTGAGATAGGTGGAAATTATTAGTGGATTGTTTTAAGATGGGTGTAATTTTTTAAGATATTCTGTATATTTTGTCAAAAAAAGACGGAAGCTTGCGCATTCCGTCTTTTTCCGGTTTCATTTCTATATCAGCACATTCCCTCGCGTTGGCAGCACAATAAAAATCTGCCGACGGCTTCGTCCACTACCTGACCGAAGCCACAATCACGCCGACTTTCTTTCCCTCTGCCGCCCCCGTGGGATTAATCACATATTCTCCCACGCTTGCCGGAATCATGAAAGTCTCCGCGTAATGTACTTCAAAGGGCTCAAAATCCCCTGAGGGGCTTTCTATGGAAGCCTTCTCACCTTCTACTACGTTGAGCACATGTACACTGTCATTCTGGGTGCACGTCACCGGTTCCGTCAGCATATAACGGTATGTGTCGATAAATTCCCTCTGGTGTAATCCTGTGCGCTCCACAGTAATTCCTTCTTCCTTCCTGCAAAGCTCCTCCTGGTGAATCAGATTCTTCTCAATCCACGGCATTGTCCTGTCCCACTGGATATTATTAATGCCATGCCCTACATGTACGGGCCTTGGAATCCCGTCCAGTCCGATTCTTCCCCAGTCCCACATTTTAAACGTGAAGATGTAGGGCGTGGCGCTGATTTCAAGCACCATTGTATTGGCGCCGGAACAATGCACCGTTCCCGCCGGAATCAACACATGGTCGTGCTTCTTGACCGGAACTTTGTTCACATACTTCTCTGCCGGAAATTCATACCCGCCCCTCTCAGCCTTCTTCAAATCGGCTTCCATTTCTTCCGGGTTCACGCCTTCTTTCACGCCCAGATAGACGCAGGAGTCCTCTTCGCAGTCCAGAATATAATAACTCTCATCCTGCGTGTAATTCATGCCGAATGCATCCTGGATATATTCCGTCAGCGGATGTACCTGAAGGGAGAGGTTCCCGCCTCCCATTGTATCTAACAAATCAAAGCGGATAGGAAACTCCGCGCCGAAACGGGCATGGACTTTCTCCCCCAAAAGCTGGTGCGGCCTGTAAAGCACCAGGTCAATGCCGGGTATTTCTACCAGAATTTCTCCAAACATCAGATTCAGGCTGTTTTCTTCCGGTACACCGTCAAAACTCCACGCATAATTGGGCATATCCTGGCTTAGTCCGAACGCCTGCTGCATCCAATGCCCGCCCCATACGCCCGGGTCGAAATAAGGCTGTGTGCGGAAAGGTCTCCTGGCTACCTGACCGAGAGCCTCCCTGAATGCCTCTCCCGTAATCATCTTGGGATTGGCCTTCTTGTTGGTGTCCACCACATAGTCGAAATCTTCAAACCTCTGCCTTTTATATTTATCGGCAAGCCGCCATTCCACGAAAAATCCCCTTTTATATTTCGTCAGGTTGGGCGCGTCATAATTCGTACAATTCCAATTAGGCATACCCGCGCGGTAACGAAGCTGGATTTCCCATCTTGCCAAGTCGAAATAAAGATACACGTCCCCACGGGTAATCAGGGAAGCCCCTACCCCTGCCACCAGTACGACTCCCTCTGTGCACGCCGCAATCCGTCCCCTGGCCTCCTGAAGCTTCTCCTCCACGAAACAATCCTCTAATTTCTTATGGCACATAAATCCAAATACCCTGTCTTGCGTAAGATAATCCTGGAACAGCGCATTCAAACCTTCCTCGTCTACCGCACAGTCTTCGGATTCAAGCACCAACACCGGGTTCAGACGGGATAAGTTCTTTAGCACTTCTTTCTTGTCAACCCCAGGATAAAAATCACAGACTATCACCCGCTTGCCCGCCCCGGTTTCCTGCATAAGTCTTATTATCATATCATCATAACCTTCTACGGCATGATTATCATATCCTTTAATCTTAGTATATGGCTGCAAGTCATAATTGCCATACTTGAAATATCGATTATCCATATCAATCCTCGTTCTACCTAATCTGTAAATTTATGCTTATACTCTAAACACCCACATCAAATAACCAATGCCACAAAAATAACAATCAAAGCTCTACTGAATATTTATATCTGTCCCCCGGATAATAGCATATTGTGTATTCCACAATATCACCGTTTTCTTCATAGGCTTTGCGCACCCTTTTAAATACCGGCACACCCTCCGGAATGGACAAATATTCCCCAATCTCGGCCGTAGCCGCAACTGCTTCAAAAGTATCCCGCCCCTTTACCACTTTCGTGTTACAATTTGTCTGCAAGAACTGATACAGCGATTCCATATAGTAACTGGTGTCCAGAGGATACTCCCTTGTCTTTTTCAGATATGTAATGGAGTACACGATGGCTTCTTCCCCAACGCTCCTGACCCTCACCAGACGGTAGCATTCTCCGCCCGGTTCAATCTCCAGTTGGTCTGCCACCGCTTTCCCGGCATGAACCAAAGACATATCACAATAACTCGTATTCATCACTTTTCCATGCAGTTTCATTTCATCCGTAAAACTGACTAAGTTCTTTAGATTCTCATCTATCTTTCCATAGACTACCGTAGTGCCGACTCCTCTTGAACATTGCAAATATCCTTCATTAACCAGTTCATTAATTGCCTGCCTGACGGTAATACGGCTCACCCCATAAATCTCCTGAAGCTTTTTCTCCGTAAGAAATTGGTCTCCTTTTACAAATTCTCCGTTCTCAATCTGGCTTCTGATAATTTCTACAATCTGGGAATACAGCGGAGCTGCACCTTTTTCTCTATTCAGCATTATATACCTCCTGCCTACACCCCTAGATGGCTTAGATTTACAAAACCTTCCACCTATATACTTCATTCTGTATAATTTTACCATTTACCACATAAAATTACAATGTAAGAGCGCGCTCCTTTTTCATTCGCACATACAGCCCTTCCAAGGCTTTTTGGGATGTATCCTCCGTCAGATAAATACCGATTCCTCTCCTGGCGCATTCCGCCGCAAATGCTTCTCCATAGAAAGAAAAACTCTTGGAAATCTGCCCGCCAAGCACAAAGCCATCCGGCCCAAAACGATTCAGAAAAGGCGTCACGGCTTCTTTGAGCCATATGCCAAACTCTCTGTACACTGCAAGGGCTCCCCTGTCCCCTTGCGTGCACAACGAGAAAAGCTCCTTCCCGCTCTTCGCCTCCCCCAATATCCGCCTGGAAAGCTCCGCAAGCCCTCTCACCGAAAGATAATCATCGATGATACCGTCCAGGAAAGGCGTGTCATAAATCCACCCCATGGAAGGCACCGTTCCATCCTCGCCTTTTAATATCTCTCTATTTCTTGTGAACGCCGAACCGGCTCCCGTGCCTATACAAAGGTACATAACCTTTTCACAGTCTTTTCCGCCGCCGTAGTGACTCTCTCCCATGGCAAAAGCTTCCACATCATGCAAAAATGCAAATCGGCGCCCTTCCATAAACAATGCTCCGTTTTTTATGAGAGGAAAATATTTCCCTAATTCCTCCGCTATGGGAATGCCGTATATGGAATCATATTTATCAAGCCCCTGCATGAGACTGATTCCCTGCACATAATCAAAGGGTCCGGGAAAAGCCATTCCAATCCCCCCTGCCTGTACAGGTCTATCGGAAAGTCCCTCTGCCAGTGTATCAAGTACACTGGCAAAGTTGCAAAAGATTTCTTCTCTGCTTTCTTTGGATTTCGCGTCAAAACTCAGAATCCCTTTTTTCCACAGGCTCCCGTCTTCATACAAAACACCTGCCTTGATATTGGTTCCGCCCACATCCAGCATAAAATAAACCTTCATCGCGACCTCCCTATAAAACACCTATACCATATCCGTTGATACCGCTACGGGAAAATATCCCCTGTAGACAAGACTATTTGGAATAAAATCCCAACACTCCCTCATTGTCCGCCACGCAGATTTCCATAGCCGCCTCTGCCGGGCATTTATCATGAGTGGACAGTGTATACGTAAACTCATAAAAACCACCTAAATCTACTTTAAAGTTGGTCTCCCAGAAATTATTCATTACCCAGGAGTATGCCTCCTCGCGGTTCTTCTCCTCGTTTTTGCCGTCGCAAAGCAGAATCGGATGCGCTTCTAAATTCCCAAATGTGACAAGGGGTGCGTCCTTCACCGCAAGTGTCAGAGTCTTTTCGCTTCCCTCCATCACAATACCATTCTGCACAAGATAGAACTCCATATTCGTGCCCGGAAGCTGGTCGATTCCCGGCCTTATAATACAGCCTGTCTTATCGATGTACTTCACTTCCTCCTCTCCCGCTGTAAAGGGCAGGGAAATGTAAAGATTTTCCGGCTCCCACACGCTGTTCTTGTGGATACGCACAGTTGATTCCAGTCTGGGAATTTCTTTATATACTTTCAAGAAAACACTGTAAAATCCTGTCCCGTAAAGTCTGTAATCCAACTGGACAGCGGTATAGACCGCTCCGTCTTCCACGATACGGATATCCTTTAGTTCACATGCATACCGCATAGTAGACGCATCCTTACGGTTTCTTCCCATTCTTCTTCTGCTCTCGCACGCCTGCCCATGCATATCCGTCACTTCATAGATTCCTGTAAAAGCAGGATATGCCGCATCCTTCCTAATCAGGTTTGTTCCGTCTTTCTTATCAATAATCTCCGCAATCCCCTTCTTCCGGTCAAAAACCACTTTATAATAATCCGTCTCCACACAAGCGCTGTCCGCCCTGTAGCCCTCAGGTTGAATCACGTCTTCCACACCTTCCGCACCGATATGGGCGTGGTTTTTCACCGTTACAGGCTTCTGATTCTTGGCAAGACGTATTATGACTTCTTTCTCTTCTCCCGCTTTCAGTTCCACAAGCACTTCCACCTGGGTTGCCCTGGCGATTCTCTTAACCTGGGACTGCAGTACCCGGCCTGTCGCCACTTCCACCACTTCGATGGGCATATCCTCGCTGTAACTAATCCCTTCCATGTACTCCCAGAACTCTATATACAAATATGCTTTGGTCTTCAAATCTATAGGATGGGGATTCATAATCTTGTACTTATGCGGCCTGTCCTGGGCGATGGTAACTTCTCCTTTTTTTGCAAGAATGCCGTCCAGGTTCCTGGAGACTTCCGTATTGGCATTGATGGCATACGCCGTCTTCTTCATCTCCAAGTCACCCACAAGGGTTTCCCAAGGCTCTGACACGGAAGAAGAATATCCCCATGTATGTTCCGCATAGAGCATAAGGTTTTCCGCCGCCTGCTCCATCAGCCTTGCATCCCCAAGCTCTTGCTCCTTGTCCAGCTTCCTGCAGATATTATATTTTCTTCTGGCATCACAAAATATCTTGACTGCCGCAGGGGTAGAGCCTACACCGTCAGCCCACCAGTCATTCCAGTCCCCTTTGTATGTGGCTATATTGTCACAGTTTTCCTCCACCTCATGGAAGAACTGTTCCAAAGTAACCATCTTAAACTGTATTCGTCCCTGGTAGATGTCGTTTAGTTCATTTACCCGTCTTGCAATCTCTATATTCGGGGGCGCATTGTCCGTAATTGCACCGGATACCATAAACGGAACAAGGTCATAAGAATACCCCTCCTCTTCCAGATTCGCCAGATAACGTTCTATCCGCGTCCTGGCTATCTCCATTTCCTTCTCGTACGTATCCTTGGCGGAATGTATCAGTATGCTGTTGCTCCCGATTGGCTTGTGGAACTCATCGTAGGTCAGATAAGAAGTTCCCCCGTGGGGCGACAGAAACATTTCATTCCCAAAATGGTAATGCTCCCCGTTCCACACAAGCACCTTATTGCCCTTCGGGCTCTCCCAGTAAAAAGGCATAACTTTCTTGTAAAGCGGAAACATTCCATGATGCGGATGCAGGCAGGAGTACAGATGCTTCACCCCATGCTCGTATAGAGAATCTACATATCCCCAGGCAAACCCGTTAATATCCGCGGTCATACCGGAAATCACAGGATGTCCGACACTTTTTCCATATTCCTGCGCCTGTGCAATCCGGGTATCTAATACTTCTTTTGAAATCAGTTCCGTCATATTTAAATAATTCCCGGAAACCCCAATCTCGCCGCTGTGCACATATTTCTCAAAATCCCGAATATATTCTTCGGGCGCATGGGCATAGAAATTCTTAACCTGCCAGTAGTTCTCACACTGCCACACGAACCCCCTATACTCTTCCTTATGGTTCTCATGGATATCATTTAAAATATCAATCGCCTGCTTGATGAAATCACAGTGATAGCTGATAATCTTATCCTGTCTTTCCGTATAGCCGATATCCGTGTGTGAATGATGAATCAGATAAACTTTCCATTGTCTTTGTAAGTTCATAACGCCACTCATACCTTTCATGATTTATTATTTTCTTGTAGTTTACAATTATTTCCCTGTATATGCAAAACCCGCTTCAAAGTTTTTATTTAAGAAAATAAAGAACAATATCGTGGGCAGGGAAGCCGCAAGACAAGCCGTCAGCATAGCAGGCGCATGTCCCGTATTCATCAAGGATAAGGACGCCATGACAGGCTTAATTTCTTTTGACTTCGTAAAGGTAAGGCCAAACATCAAGTCATTCCAGCAGAAAGTAAACTGTGACAGAAGCACCACCGATATGGGCGCTCTTGCCATGGGAACGAAAATCCTGACCAAAACCTGAAAATCACTGGCTCCATCCAGTTTTGCGGACTCACAGATTTCCTTGGAAATGCCTGTGAAAAAGTTGCGCAGTACGAACATAACAAAAGGAATACAGATTGCCGTATAAAACAGAATCATTCCCAGCCTTGTATCATACAGCCCTACTTTGGCATATCCCGAAAAAATGGGAATCAGATAAATCTGGAAAGGAAAAATGGTGCCGCTGTAAATCACCATAAACCAAAACATCCTATGCCTAATTTTAAGATGGGCAATGGCATAAGCCGCCATAGTTCCCAGAATGACAGCAAATACAGCGCCGCAGGTTGCATAAAGCAGGCTGCTTAACATGCCTTGGAAAATCTTCGCGTTGTCCTTAATATAGTTTACATTCGCCATAAACTCATTTCCCTCGGGAAGCGCCCAGAAACTCCCCATATTGTACTCCACCTGTCCTTTAAACATATTGAGTACTGCAAAAACAACAGGAAGAAACCATACGACTGCAAGCACCCCCAACACACAGTTAATTATCGTTCTGTTCTTTTTACTTGTTCTGTCCATATTCATCCCCCATTCTTGTAAAGACAGTGAAACAGTCTTTCGTATATAGATTTTTCAACCCGCCCCTATTCTTCCTTAAAAGAGTTTCTGATATTAAAATAAGAGACAAATACGACAACTACGGTGAGCACAATGGCGACAGCCGCACCGCGTCCGAAATCATTGCGTATAAAAGACTCCTGATACATCGTAAGCGCCAATGTCTCCGACGTCCTGTAGGGACCTCCCTTTGTCATAATCCAGATATTGTCGAAGGTCTTAAAGCTGTTTACCAGAGACATCAAAAGAACCACCACAATCGTATTTTTCATCAATGGAAACACTACTTTGGTATACATTTGCAGTGTGTTGGCCCCTTCAATCCGGGCTGCCTCTATAGGCGATGAATCAAGGCTTTTCAGTCCCGAAATAAACAAAAGCATATTGAGTCCTAATCCTTGCCAAATACCCGATACAATCATAACAAATGTATTTGCGTACGGAATAGAGAGCCAGTCCCGCACCAGTTCCGGAAATCCCAATATTCCCATAATCTTTGGAAGTCCGTAGATAGACAGAATAGAAGTCATAAGCAGACCGCCTACGGTGCCGGACAATGCCGAAGGGAAATAGAAAATATTTTTAAAGCCCCCGGACCAGGAACTTTTAATAATCAAAATGGCAAACAACAAAGGCATCGCAAGTGATAATACAAGGGAACTTGCAACCCATATAACGGTATTCATAACCGATGTCAAAAAATTCTTGTCCCGGAACAGTTTTATATAATTATCTAACCCTACAAATTTCATATCGGAAAAACCGTCCCACTCAAAAAAACTAAGTCTGAACGCATAGATAATGGAACTGATAAAAAAAACCGTAATAAATATAACTGCAGGCGCTATATATAAATAATCTTTATATTTTTTGAAAGAAAAAGATTTAAACATCCCCCAGACATACCTCCTCATTTTGCGGCAGCCCGGCTCTTGCACAGACTGCCGCCACTTTACTTACCTTAGTTTCCAAACACGGTATCCGCCTCTGCCTGGATTGTATTCAGCATGTCCTCAACACTCGCATTCTTGAGCTGGAATCTCATCAATTCATCCAACACAAAATCCCTCAGCTTATCGGGTGTGCTTTCATAGAACCGCAGCACCAACTGGTAATTGTCCGCATCCGCCGTTGCATCGAGAATTTCCTGTACAACAGGCGTATCCACGTTGATTTTGCTTGTGTTGGTATAACCAAATTCCTCATGGAACATATTCTGTATATCTTCCGAATACCAGGATTCGAGAACCTTCATGGCATCCTCTTTCTGTGCACTGGAAGTGGAGACACATAACGGAGCCGCCTCAAAGAAAATTGTTTTCTTCCCGCCATCCATAGCAGGTACTACAAAAGCGTCAATGCTCTCACCTTCTACCATGTCGAAGTCTTTCTTCATTCCGGTAAATTCCACGTGAGGCTCCAACATCATGGCTACTTCCCCTTTTGCAAAGCTAGGCCTTACGTCAGACCAGTCTATCGGAACCGAGAAGTAATCTTTATCAAGCATCTCTTTCCAAACTTCCATCACTTCCACAACCCGTGGGTCCGTATACTTAATGCTTCCGTCGCAAATTCCCTTATACAGTTCCACATCCTTAGCCGCTAACAATGCCTGGAACCAGATAAATCCTGCCCAGGAATCGCTCTTTAGGGCAATGGGTGTCACACCGTTGGATTTCAAAGTTTCACATACCTGCAAAAATTCATCAAATGTCTCAGGTTCTTTCAAACCGTACTGGTCAAATACTGTCTTGTTATAAAGCACCACATTATACAGTACACTCCAAGGCGCCGCGTAAACTTTGCCGTCAAAGGTGAATGCGTCCGCCACTCCCTGGGATACGCCCGCACTATAAATCGAGCTTTCCCACACAGACGTTAAATCTTCTACTAATCCGTTCTCCACCAGCGTCTGTAACTGTGAGCCACTCCACCAGGTAAAAAGCCCCGGCGCCTTCTCATCCCGGATGGTCTGTTGCATAGCCGTCTGGTAAGATGCAGTATCAGGATAAGGAATCATATCAAGCGTATAACCCGATACGGACTGTACTGTGCCGAATACCGCATCCAAGGACGCCTGCTCGATATTTGCCATCTTATCGTTCCAAAATTCAATTGTACCGCCACTCGGAGCCGCTTCATCAGTTCCCGCATCCGCCTCTTGGGAGCCGCCGTCTTGTGCCTCTGCATCCTGTGCATTATTTTCCGTATTTTCTGTCTGCGCATCACCGTTTCCCGCACTGCCACTGTTTCCGCATCCTGCCAACGCGCCGGCCGCAACTACCACGGAAAGCAACAGAGCCGTAACTCTCTTCATACTCATAATAATTCCTCCTTCGTTATATTATTATATTGTTATGACATTATAATAGCATAATTTACTTTGTCATGTCCATCGCTTTTTTTATTCTGCGGTCATTTTATCAAATATATGCAATTATCGCAGTGCTTTTCTGTGCATATTAACAAGAAGACGAAAGCCTCAGCGTCTCGTCTTCTTATACTCTGTCATATTAACACCTGTCTCTTCCTTAAAACACCTGTAAAAATACTTGGGGTCCGAAAATCCTACGCTGTATGGAATCTGTTCTTTTGGAATGGTATCCATCGAAAGCAAAAATTTCGCTTTCTCAATCCTGTAACGCCTCAGGAATTTCGCATAATTTTCCCCAATATCGCGGCTGAATAAAAAAGAAAAGTACTCTGCACTAATTCCCAGACTCTGGGCTAAATCTTTCTGAGAGAGTTTTGTGGCATAACTGCACTGGATAATGTCAAGCGCCTTTAACATCAACGGATGAATACCGGGATACTTGTTCTTTAAATCCTCTTGTCCGCATTCTTCACAGACTCCAAGAGACTCCTCCTGTAACCGCCTCCATACCTTCTCCACATCTTCTAAAGTCAAGGGTTTCACCAGATAATCCACAACCCCCAAGGAAATCGCCTGCCTTGCCAGCTCAAATTCTTCATAAGCGCTGATAATGACGAACTTGGCCTTCGTCCCTCCCCGCGTCTGGATTGCCTTAATCAAAGATATGCCGTCCATATAAGGCATCTTGATATCAGTAAAGACAACATCCGGTTGCAGACAAACAATCAACTCAAACGCTCTTTGTCCGTCGGAGACTTCCGCCACGATTTCACATTCATCGGAAACGGCCAAAAGAAGATTCTTAAGACCCCTTGAAGACCTCTTTTCATCTTCCACAATCATGATTCTCATATGCGCTTACCTCCCCTCATGTTTCGGCAGGGGAATCTGAAATGTAAAAGCAGTGCCTCCCTTAACCGCCGTCTCCATTGTGATATCCAAATCTTCTCCGTAAAACATATACATTCTTGTGACAACATTGCGGATGCCTATGCCAACCTTCTTTTGGCTTGCGAGAGTCTTATGTCCCCTCCGGCGGAGTATTTCCGTTATGTCCGCCGCCTTCTCCTCTTCCATCCCGCATCCATTATCCTCAATCACTATCTTAAGCCAATCCCCGAAGCCTTCCCCTGTAATGCGAATAAAGCCCTCCGACTCCATTCCTGCAAAACCGTGTAAAATCGAGTTTTCAACAAAAGGCTGAAATATCAGTTTGCAGCATGGCCAGTAATGATATGCATCGGGAAAAAGTATTTCATAGTCAAACACTGTCTCATACCTGTTTTTCTGTAGATACAAATACTGGTCAACCCATGCAATTTCCTGGAACATATAGACAGTCTGGCAATGTTGGTCAAACGTGTAGCGCAGTATATTAGACAATTTTTTAATCAATACGGAAACCTGCAAATTTCCCGCCTCTATCGCTTCATAATTGATACATCCCAGTGTATTGCAAATAAAATGTGCATTTATTTGGGATTCCAGAGCCTCCTTTTCTGCCAGGTATTTCTGTTTGAGAGATTCCAGCCTTTCCTCATTCTTGCGCCTGATTTCATGGTTTTTTTCTTCAATGGCATCCGCCATCCGGTTATATTCCTCTGCAAGCTGCCATATCTCATTTTTTCCTTCTATACGGATTTTAGAATTATAATTCCCTTGTTCCGCTTCCTTCAAAGATTCCGAAATAGAACGAATCGGTTTTAAAAGATGCTCCATGGCGAAGATGACAATAATAATATACATGACAAGAACTATCAGATACAAAGCCGTTCCCTTTTCATAAATCTTGTCTACATGTGCTTTCATCTCCGCTTCATCCATAATCACATTGGCCGTCCAGCCAAAATAATTTAACGGTTTAGAAATGAGAGTCGTGTCATCATCTTCTTCAGGGAGAACAAGCTGTCCGCTCCAGTGCGCCTCATCATTATAGTAAAGGATGTCATCATTTTCATCTGTGATAAATCCCTTTATATACTTAACCTTCGGCACTTCCACCGTCTCCAGAAATTCATTGAAAACACTCATACTATATGAAATAACCATCACATATTCTATGTTCCGGATACCGGTTACACCGCCCGTAAGGGGATATGATACATGAAATACTTTCCTCTTGGAGTCAGGGTATGCATAGGGATATAGATGGGCCATATATCTCGGTAAGTTCTCCGCCGCGATACTTTCAAAAAGTTCCCTGGCCATCTCTTCTACGTATGCCTGGTTTTCATCTCCCCATATAGTCGAATTGAAATTTTTATAACGGTCATACTGGAAAATCAGCCCATCTTTCCCAACAATTGCCATTGCGGAGACAAAACGTAAATGATTATAGCCAACCAACGCATTATGTAGATTCAAATAACTCTTGCTTGCATCCTTCTCTTCTTTCACCGCCTGCTCGACTTCCATCGTCAAATCCAAAAGGTTCTTGTCCGTCACGACCTCACTGCCTGTCGTAATCAATTCACAGAGCGTACTGTCAAGACTTCTCTTCATGGAATCCATGACGGCGTCTTCCGTTTCATAGCTTTTCTCCCGCAGATAGAACAGATACTCATTCTTCAGGTATCTCATGAAAATATGCGCCATGACAAACACTGCCACTGAAATATAGAATGCAAAAACTGCCGAAAAATGAGTAGAAAAATACTCCTTCACCAACCAGGCTTTCTTCACTAAACCACCTCTGATTCACAAACTCCAAGGTCTTTTTACAACATTATTCTAACATTTTCCCCTCATATTTCAAAGCGTTAATTCCATATAGGTAAGACTTACCATAAATAACCAAAAAAGCCGTCGCTCCGGCGGATTTGTCATCCGCCTTTGCAACAGCTTCGTATATTGTATCAATTTTATAAGTAACTTTCCGTTATCTCCTGCATGCGCTTCCATTTATCTTCCATATCTTTTACCATACAAAACTGTGTCCGGCAACGGTCCAGATTATGTTCCGGCCGATGAATCTTGAAGTAATGGTCCCCCTCCAGGTAATCCGTCAAAAAACGCATCCCACATTCCAGTGTCATCAGCTTTGCACCCATAGGAAGCAGGCGAATCTCCTTCTCAGTCAACGAACCCCCACATCCTTCGATAAAGCCCTTCGTATATAAGGCAAACAATTCCAAGTCACAGGAAATCTTCGACAAGTCCTTCTCATCTTCCGCCCCTGTGTTTGCCCCAAACCGGATGGAGTCTCCATAATCATATAATGCCGAACCGGACATAACCGTATCCAGGTCAATCACACATATGCCTTTCCTGGTTACATGGTCAAGCATAATGTTATTGAGTTTTGTATCATTGTGTGTAACTCTCAGCGGAATCTCACCGGATGCAAGCAAGTCGCATAATACATGGCAGTCACCTTCTCTGTCAAGTACAAACCGAATCTCTTCTTCCACCTGCGCTGCGCGCTTCATGGAATCTTCCTTCACCGCTTTTTTAAATTTCTCCAGACGGTCTACCGTATTATGGAAGTTAGGAATTGTCTCATGCAAGGTCTCTGCCGGATAGTCGGCCAGAAGCTTCTGGAAATGTCCAAAGGCCACAGCGCTCTCATAAAAATCTTCCGGACGTTCCACCAGGTCGAAGCTGTCTGCTCCTTCCACAAACTTGTAGATTCTCCAGAAACCGCCATCCACTTCCAGGTAGGAGCCTCCGCCCCGGACCGGAACGACATTCAATGTTTCCCTTTCCGGGTCTCCCCCATGCTCCTCTATCTTCTTCCTGAGGAATGTCGTCACCCCCGTAACATTCTCCATCAGCCCTTTGGGGTCCTTAAACACCTCATGGTTCATCCTCTGCAGTATATACTTACACGTCTCATCTGATTGCAGCCGACATGTCAGGAGAAATGTATCGTTGATATGACCGTTTCCGTGGGGTTCAACGTTTTCCAACTCCCCCATAATCTCAAATTTTTCCGCTATCCGCAATAATTCCGGATTCTCTTTGCTCATACAGGCACCTCCTAGCCTTTTACGCCGCCTCCCGTTACACCGGCAATAATCTTCTCAGACAAGAACACATACAGAACGAAAGTAGGCAGGAATACAATGACAACCGCCGCAAACATCCCCGCATAGTCCCCCGTGTATCTCATGGAATTAATCATTCCGTATAATCCGATTGCCACTGACTTAACTTTGTCAGAATTTGCAAAAATGAGGGACATAAAATATTCATTCCAAACATTAATAAAGTTAAAAATAGTTACCGTTATAATACCCGGCTGCGCCATCGGCAGCATAATCTTCCAGAATGTTTTCATAGGCGGGCAGCCATCGATAGCCGCCGCTTCCTCAAAAGATTTGGAAAGATTACTGAAAAACGTCAACAGGAAAATCGTTGTATAAGGCACATTGATACCTACATACAAGAAAATCAGCACCGCACGGTTAGCCAACGACACATTCAGGATATTCCAACCTGCCACCAGTCCAAACAGCGGAAGCACAATCATGGTAGCCGGAACGCCCATGGCTGCCACAAACCCGTTTTGCACCAGACGGTTGCCCCAGAATGTAAACCGTGACAGTACGTAAGCGGCAGGCGCACAAATTACTATGAGAAGTGCACAGGATATTGACGCATACACAAGAGAATTTACGAAAAACACTGACACATTGGAAGTATTCCATGCTTTCGCATAATTCTCCAAATGGAAGCCGCTTTCAAACTGAAATACCGCACCGGAGAAAATTTCCTTAGACGTGGAGAAACTTGCGCCCACAACCCATCCTAAAAGAACAAATGTAAACAAAACCCACAGGGACAAGATGATATAACCAGGAGCAAGCCGAAGCTCTTTGTGCCAATTTACGCGTTCACGCACTTTCTTTTCTTTTGCCATCCTTACTCCCTCCTTTAAAATTCAATATCATCATCTTTGAATATCTTATCGCACACAATAAAAATCAATACCACGCAGGCACTCAGCAACACACCCACCGCTGCGCCGATTCCGGCGTTTCTCTCCGTCATACTGTTTCCTGCACCGAAGATATTCTGATACATATAAACGACAGGCGTAATAGTCTGCGTATTGGAAACCACCATAGAGAAAAGCTGTGACCAGAGGAAGAAACCGGCAGAGCTGATACTCCACATAGTAATATTTGTCTTTGTAACACCTTTTAAGAGCGGTAACGTAATGTAGCGGAACTGCTGTATCCTATTCGCCCCATCCAATGTAGCCGCCTCATAGTAGTCCGCGCCAATCCGCTCAATTCCACTTGCAAAAATCAACATATGGTATCCCACCATACCAAAACAGTAAGCCACAAGCAATGCAATAAATAAATGTGCCGGGTCCAACCATTGGAACTTCTCAAGCCATTCCCAATGTAAAAATTTCCCTAAGGATTTAAAAAGACCAAATTTCGGACTAAACACATATTGCAACCACATCGTTGCCAGCGCTACCGCACTCACAACATTGGGCATATAAATAATTGCCCGGAACACATTTTTAAACCGAATCCCACTTGTCAGAATTGCCGCAAACAAAAGCGCCAGTCCCATAACAAAGATTCCGCCGAAAAACCAAATCCGGAAAATATTCCACATAGATATACGGAAAAGCTCCGTATTAAATAATTTTATGTAGTTGGACAGCCCCGAAAATTGCCATTTAGACACTGCATCCGTCACGCCCTCAATCTTAAAGAAACTCATCAGAATAGTCCTGAAAATCGGATACAGGAAAATAATCGAAAACATGATGACCGCGGGAGCGAGAAATACAACGATCATGGTTTTATTTTTTTTCAATCCAGTAACCCCCTATCGCCATAAACAAAATACCTTGTTTCTCTAAAAAAATCTGTTTCATAAATCCGTCATGAAATAAGATATGGCAGCACCGCCAAACACGATGCTGCCATAGTCATCTCATGCCTATCCGTGCAACTAACTTATCTATAACTTTTCAAGCCGCCTGTAATTAGTTACCTGCTGCTTTCAAGGCATCTACAAATTCCTGTGCATTGATGGAACCACCACAAAGCTTTGTGAAATTCTCAACAATGATAGGAGTCATATCTGCATTAGCCTCTGCACCTGCACCCCAAGGATAACGTGTGCTCAGACTGTCCATAACCGGTTTTACGTTGGTCAACAGTGCCGGCCACTCTGCATTGTTAGAATCTGCCGGAATACCAACAGACATTTCGGAAAGAAGCGCGTCAGCCTCACCTGTTGTCAGGTAGTTAATCAATTGGAACGCCTGCTCAGCCTTGGTAGATTTCGCATTAATCGCAAATACCTGTGCACCATAGTTGGAAGCCTCTGTTCCGTCTGTTCCTCCGTCTACTGCAGGATAGCTAAAGCAACCCCATTTAAAGTCTTCGCCTGCAATGTCTTTTACTTCGTTTGGAAGCCAGGAACCATTCAAATACATAGCCGCTGTGCCCATTGCCAATTCTGTATTCTGTCCTGCAGGCCACTGGTTACTCTCGATTGTCTCTGAGAAATAACCCTTGCTTGCCAGTTCTTCGTAAGCCTGTGCTGTCTTAAGCACTGCCTCATTGTCCCAATCACCATTCTTTACTACTTCTTCTGTAGCCGGCTCACCAATCAGTCTGCTCATATGATATCCGAACATGCTGCTGATATAAGCATTGTCGTTGGTAATCGGTGTATACCCTGCCGCTTTGATTTTCTCGCATGTGTCAAGGAACTCATCCCATGTTGTGGGAACTGCCGTCACCCCTGCTTCTTCAAAAATATCCACATTGTAGAAGAATGCAAATACATTAGGCTGATAAGGAATAGACTTCAGTGTACCGCCGCCAACCTCACGACATGCTGCAATCAGCCCTGCGTTGGCAGTTGCTTCATAATCATTGGCTGCAACCAATTCTTCCAAATCCAGAAGATAGCTACCCCATGTCGTATTCACACGGTCTATATCCTCATCAAACAAGTCAATATTGGTTCCTGCATCCAGTGCCGGCTGCAAACCTTCACGAATACCGGTACGTCCCTTAAACTGTACATCTACGGCGATACCTGTCTCAGCCGTGAATGCTTCAATAGACTGTGAAATCGCCTGTGCCTGGGGTTCTGCCGCATCCCACATGGACCAGTACACCAAACCATCGCCAGTTGACTCCGCCGCAGGCGCTTCCGCTGCGTCTTCTGCCGGCGCTTCCGCTGTACCATCCGCAGGTGCTTCTGCTGCGTCTTCTGCCGGCGCTTCTGTCGCCGGT
This sequence comes from uncultured Lachnospiraceae bacterium, assembly GCA_910578645.1. Taxonomy (GTDB): domain Bacteria; phylum Bacillota; class Clostridia; order Lachnospirales; family Lachnospiraceae; genus UBA3282. The sequence goes on along the minus strand of CAJTQI010000008.1, from coordinate 4,150 downwards.
GCGGAATCGCCAGTGGAGCCACAGCCCGCTAAAGTAGCTGCCATCACAGACACACACATAAGCGCGCTTAACATTTTCTTTTTCATACTTTTTACCTCCCTTTGAAAGTTCAAACTTTACAGAATGCAGGATATAATCCTACATATCTGTGCAACATGATATTTTTATTATAGTAATCCGTTTCCCAAAAGTCTTTGTCTTATCTATCCACCTTTTTGCACTATCGGCCTATATATTATATAATTCATATATTTTTTTTATTTTTATACTGTTCTATAAGTAATTTTGCACATTTATTATTTTTGCCATTTGGAATAATAAACAATTTTGCTCTTTACTTTTTCTTTGTTTTTACATTTTTAACAATGATTATGGCCTACAAAATTTTTTTCTTCTTTGTTTTTTTGCACTTTTGCATTATAATAGTTTCAAATAGGCCGATTAATTTGCACAATCGGTTCATCTTTATATAAGGAGCATAACATGGGGTATAAAAGTGTACAGTTACAAGACATCCTAACCATACAGGAAATCTATTCCATACATTATTTTGAGTATATGTGCGATTTTTCTTTTCCGGGAGAATCCCATGATTTTTGGGAATTTCTATGTGTAGATAAAGGTGAAGTGAATGTTTTTGCCGACAAAAAATTTCACGTGTTAAAAAAAGGAGACATTATTTTCCACAAGCCTAACGAATTTCATGATGTGAAATCCAACGGACTAATCGCGCCAAATCTGGTCGTCATGTCTTTCTCCTGTTCCTCCCCCGCCATGTCCTTCTTCGAAGAAAAGGTACTGAAAGTATATGAACCGGAGCGTCTTCTTCTGGCGCAAATCATTCAGGAGGCAAAACATGCTTTTGAAGGCCGGATGGATGACCCTTATCAGGAAGAATTAATCAGAAATGAAAACCCTCGTTTTGCCGGAGAGCAGCTTATCAGGCTTTACCTGGAGCAGCTTCTAATTCAGCTTATCAGGCGCAATATGGTGCGTATTTTACCTCCCCCCATGAGCCCAACGATTGTCAAATCCATTAAACAAAAAGCGGACGGGGAATTATTCTCACAGATACAGGAATACATGGAAACCCATGTCAACGAAGCGCTGACTATCGAACAAATCTGCAAAAGCAATTCCGTAGGCCGCTCCCAGCTCCAGAAACTGTTCCGGAACAAAAGCGGCTACGGCGCTATTGAATACTTTTCAAGAATGAAAATTGACCTTGCCAAACGGATGATAAGAGAGGACCATTATAATTTCACCCAAATTGCAGATGCTTTGGGCTTTTCTTCCATCCATTACTTCTCCAGGCAATTTAAACGGATTACCGGCATGACGCCCTCCGAATATTCCTCCTCTATCAAGGCGCTGTCCGATAATCCGGGATAAGGACGCCTTATTCCCACAATTTCTGGGGATAAAGTCCCTGGTCTTTGAGCGATTGTATCGCCTTAACCACTGTGGGCTTATCTTCTTTGTAAGTCACCCCATACCAACGGTCCTTAGATTTTAAAACGGTCACCTCTGCCTTTCCTTCCTGAATCAGTTCATCTACCACAAAAGGAAGGAAATATTCACATTTTAACGGATTCTTCGTCAGGTTCTTCGTCAGGAAATCTGCAAATCTGTCCCGAATCTCAGGCATCATACTCTCTGTAAATCCCCACATATTCATGGACACTACCGTCTCATCGGGAAGGAACGTCCACGTTGCTCCGTCATCCTCCGTATAAGCTGTCCCGTCTTCATGCTTCTCAATGCGAACCCGTTCCGTAATCTCTGTCAGTTTACCGTTGTCGTCTGTCTCACACACTCCACGTGCGACATGTCCGTTCTCGGTCAATGTGTTTTTGAGCAAATAGCCTACCATCGTATACTGGAACTTATCCGTATCCTCGTGGGAAGAGAGAAAATCATATATCATCTGAAACGCCTGCTGTCCATAATAGTCATCCGCATTGATAACGGCAAAAGGACTGTCCACTACCGGCAGACACGACAAAACCGCATGAGCCGTCCCCCAAGGCTTCACCCTGCCCTCCGGTACCGCAAAACCATCCGGAAGATTCTCGATATCCTGGTACACATATTCCACTTCGATTCTTTCCTCCATCCGGTTTCCAATCTTCTCTCTGAAATCCTGCTCATTTTCCTTCTTAATTATAAATATGACTTTTTCAAATCCGGCTTTCACCGCATCATAAATGGAAAAATCCATGATGATATGTCCTTCTTCGTCCACCGGGTCAATCTGTTTCAAGCCACCATACCGACTTCCCATTCCCGCTGCCATAATGATAAGTATTGGTTTCTTCATATTGTCTTGTCCTCCTATCCCAAAATCATATTCCCCATAAGTTCTTTATTCCCTCAGTCATACCTACTGACTGTCCTGCTTTAAGTATATACGGCTTTCCGTTATCCGACAATAGCACAATAAGCACTTTTTTTTATCTATAAAGACAGTTTCTTGTATTTTCCTGTATGCTCTGATAGAATATGTTTACATTTCGATGTAGTCTCGGGATTCTGAGAACGCATCTCATAAAGGAGGAATACACATGACCTACGACGTATTAACCATACAATCACCCGACGTCCTGTCCCAATGTCCGGTTTTTATGGTGGAGCAATTTAACTGGGGAGGCAGTTATCGCCCTGTTACTTCCGGACGGTTAGGATATATCCCGGGAACCGGATTTATACTGGAAATGGAATGCCAGGAGAAAGAGCCTTTCCGTAGTTTTCAAAACGATAATGACCCTGTCTATCTGGACTCCGCCATGGAAGCCTTCTTCTGTTTCGCACCCGATGAAGCAAAACCTTGTTACATGAATTTTGAAATGAATGCAAACGGCGCAATGCTTGCCTGCTATGGAAGAGAACGCGAAAATCGTACTTCCATCCCGGAAGAACTCCGCAAAGGACTTGTTTGTGATGCACAGATAGGAGAAGACTCCTGGCGCATCCGTCTGACTCTTCCTCTAAGTCTTATCACCGCTATTTATCCAAATCTAATCTTAAATACCGGAAGCACTTTTACATGCAATTTTTATAAAATAAAAGAAAGTGAAGGACAGACCCACTTTGCCAGCTTTGCTCCTATTCCGATACCAAAACCAGATTTTCACCGACCGGAATATTTCGCACATGCGCAGATTCAAGCTACTAACTAATACCCTCGTCCTGGGGTACTATATAACATATATCTTTACGACTATGTCTTCCCTTGTTCATTGAGGGTATAACTTGTAATAAACGTGAGAAAACCCGTAAGCATTAGTTTTACGTTGATAAGGAAGTATTCACAACAACTTATCATCAACGCTGACAAACAGGGTGCAAGCAAGAGCAGAGAACACATCACTTTCATTAGTGGTCGGTTCTCTGCTTTTCTGTTACGCAATAAAACGCTGTTTTTGAGGACAGACATATAAAACCCTTACTTTGTCATTTCAACATCCGCAAAGCCGCATAAATCAAGGACAAAACACACCCCACTGCGTAACAATCCCCATAATAAATTGAGGGCGAAATCAGTCTACTGATTTCGCTGTCTTTGCTACCTCCTATCGGTCGAAACGGAATTTCAATATGGCTTCAACCAGTTTTGCCTTTAACCTGTCCTGTATGTTGTCATTGATATGTCCCTTATACATAGACAGGTATTTTATGTGTGCGGTATAGTGCCTCTATACTGCGTCTACCGCTTCCGGCTCTCCGGCAACGGCTTTTTCGATTACCTCAAAAGGTATTAGCTTTTTGTTCCTCATGTTTCAATTTCTCCCATTCTTTTCGTAACTGTTTCAGTGCAACACTTCTCCTGCGGTTTATCGAACTCCTGCAACGCCCGTATAATCTGCCGATTGCTTCATCACGATAGCCAACGAAGTAATAAAGCAGCAAAACTTCCCGCCTTAATTCCGGCAATCTTAATAATGCCGTTGCCAACCGTTCATCATCAACGATAACTTCCTTTCCCAACACAATAAATACAGTCGGCTTATCCTGTTTTTCAAAGTAGCTGTCCATAGCAGACGGTTCAAAATATCGTTCTGACATCAGATAGTCAAGGGATATTTCCCGTTCTTCTTTCCGCTTCAAATCCCGCCATGCGTTCATGGCTTCATGGCGCAGGACAATCTTA
>CAJTQI010000007.1 GCA_910578645.1 uncultured Lachnospiraceae bacterium | reverse complement strand
TTATTGAGTGAGTTATAGGGCTGAAAAGCCTGATATTTTTTAGGTTTTAGTGAACTGGTTCCTACCAACAATTATATATGTTGGTGACAAGAGAAATTCATTAAAATACAAATAATTTACAAGTTGCATGTAGAAATATTACAGGAAAGGAGAAGCAGATGGAATTAACAAGGGTGGACTATATAATCATGAAATATCTCAAAAAGAAAGGGAGTACTACTTATTTTGAAAGTATGACGCTAAAAGAAATAATGAGTGCAATAAAGATATCAAGACCGACATTATATCGAAAAATGATTGATCTGCAGAAACATGGATATGTAGGAAAAGGTTGTAAATCAACAAATGCAGATACTTTCTATTTATCTGCAAAAGGTATTCAAATCATAGAGAATGGAGGAATGGTTAATGATTAAGAAAAATGTATTTGTAGTAGGACTTGGTTTGGGTGGCAGTAGAGTAGGATGTGATTTTCAACAGAAGAATTATGGTTCGTACCTTATCAATGGTTCACTCCAAGATAATAAAACGCTTCCAGACGCAAAAAATGTGTTGGTATTGGAAGGGTATGATGGGCTGGCAGGTGATAGAAGTCTGGCTTTTGAAGCACTTAAAAACAATAAAGATATTTTACAGAAGGTAATGAGTATCGAAGAAAAAGTAATTCTGCTGGTTGCTACTGGTGGCGGAACTACTGGAAGCGGCTGTATTACTCACCTTGCAAATATTATCTGTGGGAAATTACCAGACAAGATAGTGTGTGCTTGTCTCATGATGCCAAAAGCTGATGAACCTATCCAGAAAAGACTAAACGCTTATAATACGGCGAAAGAGTTAATGGAAATACCAGAAATGGGCGCATTAATATTTATCAACAACGATGCATGTGATTCTGAATTGAATAAAATCAATTATAATCTGGTAAATATGTTAGACGCTTTTTTTACAGATGATTCATCATCTAACGTGTCTAATTTCGATGATTCAGAGAAATTGAAAATGTTATCAGATCATGGTGCTTTTGTGATTGCTATGCGTTCAGATAAAGCTGATCCGCTAGATACAAGTAAGATTAAAAGGGTATCTACTCAGGATATGGTAAACGCTTTGACTGCAAAGAATATTTTCCTTCCGATTAATAATGATGGTATTGTTGCACATATCGGAATTATAAATCAGAAAGATAACCACATTGACGAAAAGGAAATTGTAACGGCAGTTGGAACACCCGAAAATATTTTCACTGGCAATAATGGCAATGTCAATATTGTTTGCGCGTCTGGCTTGGGATTTCCGACAGAATATATTGCTAATATGGGGAAAAAAGCAATGAGTGAGCAAAAGCAACGTCTTGAGAAGAAAAAATGTTTTGACATCCTTGAAGATTTGGAGGAGTTAGAAATCGAGACAGAGATCATTGCAAAAAAGCCAGTAAACAAGCGCAGAGAGATAAGTTTTGATTTATTACGTGAACTGGATTGAAACAGTTGTGTTACTGATAGCATACATATAGCATACAGTATGATTTTATGTAAATTACAGAACTTTGGCAGTTATGATACAAAATAGAGAAATATATAGTGGATAGTCGCTTGATTGTCCACTATATAGAATAAATTAGGAGGTAAGAAAATATATGGGAGAACCATTAGGGCTGAACCGATTAGAATTTAATATTTTAAAGTGTTTGTATGATAGTGGTTGTGTAGAACCGTATCATTCAATGACTATTACGGAGTTGTTGGAGAAATATGAGGAATTAGAAAAGCGAATGACGATATACAAAAAATTAAGAAAACTTACAGAAGAAAAATATGTAAAAAAGGGAATCATTGATAACCATGCAGATACATTCTATCTTTTGGAAAAAGCACTAAAAAAAATTGAAGGAAAAGAGCCAAACAATGCAAGGAAACAATTAATGGACAATAATAAAGTATCCTATGACAATGATTCAGTAAGAAACAAGCTCACGGATATCATAAATAGGGGCCTGATGTTAAAGTCAATTGCCGTCAACGCTGGAATCAGTGAGAGTGAGTTATCACGGTTTAAAAATGGTGTGGATGCGTTAAAGGAATCAGATATGAAACTGTTAGCTGATTATTTGAATGTGGTTTATATTCCACGTTGGAATAAAGGGGAAAAGGAACAAAAACAAATGACAATGAGAGAACGGATATTAGTGAGCAGAAATGGAAGTACAGAAAAAGCATCTTCTACAAGACATTTGTTATTTACGTAACATTAAAACATAGAAGTCAACAATGGGTGGGATATTCCGTCTCACCCAACAGACAAACGAGAGGAGTGATTTATATTATGTTATTAGCAATATTACAGATATTACTTAAGATTTGCGCAATATTCGGACTTGCCTTTATGGTGTTGTGTACAGTATTCGTGGTATCTTGTATCATTCGTGGTGATATTAAGATAAGCATAATCAAAGATAAGACTGAAAAAGAAAATGAATGGTAAAGATGACCATAAGAACGTAGAAGTATACAGTGGATATGAAATCTTTTCGTAGCTACTGATATGAAAATATTAAATCAAAAAGGAAAAATGGAGGACAAGTAATTATGACAGGTAAACAGATTAGCACAATCAACAGGTATTTTGACAACAAACACATGGACAGGAAGCAGCTTGAGGCAGCATTAGACTTTGACAACCTAACAATGGATGAAAAGTACATACCTGAGATCATGGAACTGCTAAAGTCTGGTGAAGATGAAGTGGGCGAAAATATCATCAAAAATTATGTGTTTTTCGTAAAGGAGCGTAGTGGTTCTGGTGAGATTACATGGAATGAATTCATTTCAAGGCTTAAAGAACTGGAACTTGAATATTCAGATTTTGGTATCAGAGTTCAGAGATTCAGTAAACCAGCATATTGGGAGAACTTTTTCAACCACTTTAGCACGACTGGTTATGAAGATGACAATGTAAAGCTGACTTTTGATCAGAAATACTACGATGAGACAGAAAGAGAAAATGCTTATGAAATTTTATTTGAGCATGACATTGATACGGATTCAGAGTTTGGTAATGTTATGTCACAGATTGCAGAGAAGTGGGATGGGTTATCTGAAGATGATAAGGACAATATGATTTCTGCTCTTGACGCAATCTACGCAACTCATTATGTGGACAAGTCGAGAGTTGATATTATGAGCAATGAAGTCAAAAGAATAACTATGACAAATGCTGATCTGGTTCCAGAAGTTGGATTGAGGGATTATAGTATTGAATTTACAGATGGAGATTTTATTAGTTTGAGGTTCTAAATGTAGAAGTAACAATATAGGGCAGTACATATCAAAAGTACTGCCCTCAAGAATCAAAAAGGCAGGTGATCACAATAATTTACAACGATTACATGTTCAATAGCAGATTCAAACAGAAAGTAGATGAATACTGCAAGAAGTTAAAGATTTCTGTACGTGAAGCATTGGAACATGAGTATATCAAAAAGCTGCATAAGCATTATACAGATGTTTGAGAGAGGATTTAGGATTGATTGTAAAGTGGTGTATTGTTTCTTTTAATATGTCGCCTGTAAATAAGGAGAAGATAAGATTATGAATAATTTAGCAAATAAAGATTTAATCCATCCAGTAACAAGAGGCACTTATAAAGAGCCAGTTTATAAGGATTTTGTACCGAGAGAGGAATTCATCAACCGGACAGGGATTTTTGTTTCACCGGATTATTTTGAATATATTTATGATATGGAATTTAAAAAATCCGGTGTGGGTGCAGATGAATTTATAAGGAATTACGAGGCAAAGTATTCAACATGTATTCAGGAAATACCACTACAAGGTATTTTTAAATATGAAGTCATGGATGATGAGTTAAACTGTGCTGGTGAATATGACGAGTGTTATGAGCCTAATATCTGGGAAATCGTCAATGCATTATCCAGAAATTCTAAAGCTGAATTTGAAAAAAGATATGACGCAATAGAAAAATATAACAGTGTACTTGAAAGATGCCAGAAGTTTCCTGATGAATTTCTAATCCTGACTGAAATTATAAAAAAGGTCTGGCTGCAAAACAATATCGTAAATGACCTGTTAGGGCATCTAGCATACAATGAAATTTGCGCTACAGAGATTGTTGGGAATGAAGCTTTAAAGGATATATGGGATATTTCCCTTAATCAATTAAAGATGATATCCAATGATTTAGGGGGCAATATAGACTCATTTAAGCAGATAGGGCAAGAGAAAAAGGAGAAATAATACATGAGAAAACGAACAACAACACAACAATTAAATTCAGCGATTACAAGCAATCTGCTATATATCGCAAAAGCGGAGGTTTATTATAAGACTTCCAGAAAAACAGAAACCATAGATGTTGATAAATTCAAAGACAGTTTGGATTTTCTCTGTGAATCTGGTGTATTTGCTGATTTTGTGGATTGGCACTATGAAAGAAATTTATCTGCAAAAGATGAATACATACTTGATTCAGGTGCAATGAATCCGTATTCAGAAAATGTTGTGACCGTATATTTGCGTGTGGATGATAATGCAGATGCAGAAAATATAGAAAGAATATTAAAAATCGAGGAGGAATAAACGTATGACATTAACAAGGGAAACAATCAAACAAACAGTAGAGGATTTCTTTGCAGAACATGAAGAAAAGGAATTAACAGTAACAGTGTCATTGGATTCAAGTAACAGGAAATCAATCTGTAACTTTCACATAGATGCACAGGAACGTGAAATAGTGGAAGATTCCACAAAAACAGAATTGATTATAAGTAACTATGCAGCTTCATTGTTATCATTGATTCCTGATGATGTAACAATCAGATACGAGGAAGTTACAAGATGTGAAGCTACTGTCAAAACAGGCGAAACAAAAGATGATATTTTAGCGGATATTTTGGAAGTTGCATTTAAGAATGGTACAGTTATGGAGCTTGGGTTTTTATGTACTTAATATAGGTTGGAAAAGGAGAATCAAATTATGAGAACATGTGTTAAGCATTCAAATAAAGAATTAATAAAAGAACTAATGGGAAAAAAGAAAGATTTAATAGAAATAAAAGTAGAAACAATAATTGAAAAATTCTTGGAAAGAAATAAAGGATATATAATTGAAATTTACATTATCAATGCGGTAAATGATGCGGTAATGTCTTTATTATATATTCCAATTGAAAGAAATGTAGATAAAGATGAGGGTGGAATTACAATAACATGGGAATCCAGTAATATAGATTGTAACCATTGTTCGTTATTATATGATGAAATTATGGATTGTTATGAAGAATTGATTGAACCAACTTTTCAATCTGTTTCCGCAATATTAAAAAATGGAATTAAAATACAATTTGAATGTATTGGGATAAAGGCATGATAGGCTGAAATATAAAGATACGCTTCCGTATACATGATTTTATAATTGCGTATACGGTGTGTATACATCATTGAAAAAATATGATTGCAGAGCGTATACAAAATTTAATTTTTTGATTGCTATATGTATACATAAATTTTAAAACCCGTTACATATGGTGTAACTTTTTTGGCTGATATTCAAGAATAGAGTTATTAATAAGAATAAAGTAATAATTAAGAAGAGAGTTATATTAAAAAAGAATAGAGTTATAAAAAAGATGAGAATTCTTAATTCAACTTTTTCATATTCAAAAAAGAAAGTGTAGGTGATTTTACATTATCGAAAATAATGAAATTAATGAAGTAGAAGGTACTACTGAATTTTTTGTAAAGTACAGTAAAAGTTATTTAAAGTATGATGATTTGTTTATGCTCATGTATGTTTATCTTCATAGGTATAAAAGCATTGAAGGATATGTCAATTTAACTATTAAAGATTTTCTCTTATATCATAATTATACTCCCAACAGGACTAAAAACAGAATAAACAGTAAAATATATGACACTTTGAATCTTATGATCAAAAGGGGATTTATCCAATACATAGGCTGCTATGGTAATGGTGGTCTTACTACATTGGAAGATGTAGATTGCGATATGATGTTTACTGTGCAAGTGATTAATTATGATACTGTCTGGAATCCTGAAAATAAATTTATTAAAATACTCTATTCTGAAATTGATATGTTGAGACAAAATAATGTTAAATTCATGGGTAAGGTAATGCAGCTTTATATTAACATCAAACAATATATTAGCTGTGATACTGATAGTTCTTCAGCTTCTCATATTGCTTATCCTAGTGAAAGTTATTTATCAAAACAGTGTAATTGTGGAGTAAATACAATAAAGAAGTATACAGATATCCTTTGTGATATTGGCATGTTATACATGAAAAATTATGGTTCATATTTGAGGCTGTATAAAGGAAAAGAAGTAGTTGCAAATTCTAATAATGTTTATGCTTTAGAAGAGAAATATCTTAATGACAATGCAAGGGATGAATTGAAATCTCATTTGGAATTGAAATATGGATATCTTGATGGCTTTTATCCATTTTGTAATAATCTACCCAATAATAATATATCCAAAGATACTGATTCTGATGATTGGGGAGAACCTGTTGCAATGGATATAGAAGATAATGATTTCTCTATAGAAGAAATACTTGATATGCCAACAGAAAGTGATTTGTTATCAGGATTAGAGAAATCTACTATATTAGAAGATAAATCTGTTGATGCAGATGCCTTTCCCATGAATCATGTAAAAACTATTACCATTAAAAAGAAAGAACAAAACAGAGAAATACCTTTAGATGTAAAAATTCAACAATATGCAGATGAATTATATGAGCAGCATGGATATGGTACGGAATATGAAATGTCAATATTTATAGCAGAACTTTCAGAGAAATTTCCTGGACGTAATGATTATGAAGAATACTATAATCGCTCTAAAAAGTATCATGAAATGGGTATATAAGGAGAAATATATATGGATGAATTGCAAATGATTTCGTCAAGCGATTGGCAAGATTGTTATAGGATAATGGACGGATATTTGTTTGTGGTAAATAAATTTGTAGAAGTTGATGATATGGGAACAACATATACGATTCCTAAAAATTATTATAAAAAAGTAGACCAAAAAGCAAAAGGTAAGTTGTGGATTCTTACAAGACCTGTTAAGCGTTATGGTGGTTACAAGGACTGTGAATTATTAGAACCTAATGAAGAAAATGGCGAATTTCCTATTGGTACAGTATTTTATAATGAGAAGCCCGTAAAGAAGATAGACAGCCCGTATTGGTATGATTGTTTTGTTAGAGCGGCATGGGATAATTTGCATTGGAATGTTAAGAGCTGGGAAATTATTTCGGGAAAAATACAAGAAATTACTAAAAGATATTTGGAGGAATAAGAAAAATGAGTTCATGTAAAAATTGTAGACATTTGATAGATATTTTTGATGAAGAAAGGGTAATCTGTGAAGCACATAGATTTTCTGTTGAAAGAGATCAAGAGTGTAAAGCATATTTAAGTGCTAAATGTAAGGACGAAAAGAAAATAAAGAGAAGCAATAACAGAGTAGAAGATATATTGTTAGAAGAATACGAAGATATGCTTGGTTAATATTGTAGTCCCTGACAGTAGGCAGCCACCGCAAAAAGCGGCGGTGACTGATTAGTTCGCAATCAGAGATTGCTCACTTGGATAATTTTTGGATGAAAAAGGAGAATAAATTTTATGACTAAATTACAAAAATTAATTGAAATTGCAAATAAGGAATATGACGGACATTTTACCCTGATGAAGTTTACTGCTGATTGGGGATGTTGTTTCGGCACATTAAATGATACACACATGACAAGTTATAAAATGTCACATGGAAATACAATGAGTGAAGCAATCAAAAAATGTATCGCCAACAGAACAGACAGTTACCTTATAAGTCGTATGGAGAATGGGAAAATGTTACATATTTACGATAAATTTGGTAATGCATCCAATCTGTTTCCATGTGATGAAATAAAGGTCATACGGAAAAGCGGAAAAGAAAGTATAGGCATATATCTTGGTGAATGCTGTAAATACCGTGAATTTGGACATTGGCATTTTACGGATGAAGTTCATGATTCAGATGATTATTGCAATTATTACTATTCTAATGGCGGTAAGAAATATCTTTCGATAGATGAATCTGCATATGGGAAAGATATAAGGATTAGCGATGCATCCGCAAGCACAAGGATAGATGAAACAACGATAGACAGGATTATTGTATTGGAGCATAAAAAGGTTAAGGGTACTGGCAATGCTTAATGGTTGATATATTGGTTTAATGGTGTCTTCAAAACGGCGACACCTAATAAATAGTTCAACTGTCCAATATGAACAATTCAAGCAACGTGCTTATTGGACAAGAAGGTTAAGAGGCATTACCAAAAAGGACACCCTGAAAAGTTATCGGTATTGACAATAGCAAATATGATGAATATAGATTGTAGTTACTATCTGTTTATGAAAAGTAACTACATAAGGAAGGAAAATTGATGCATTGTTATATTCAGGAAATACAGATGAAAAGTTCTAATTCTATTGGCTGTGGCAGAGAATTATGTGTCACTACATCTAACTGGACAATAAATGGGGTTTCGTATACAAGTTATGGATATACATATTCAGATGAAAGATTTGAGCGTCCTATTAAAACAGCATATAAAATAACACTCCACGATAAAAGTTATCGTAATGATAAAGGACAAGTACGGAAAAATCAGTTCCACATAACAACTATTAAATATTATGATCTGGTTGATTTTGGATGGTATGACTGCATTATAAGCAGCAAGATTAATGACATTGCTGAAGAAATGGGTATAGAATCTGAAATTGTGTGGGCAGAAATAGAAAATAAACTGGATGCCTTACAGGATAAGGTGAGGGCTGAGTTTGCGCAGACGGAAGAATATAAGGTAAAAGAAAAATACGATGCTATTTTGCGTGAGTATAAGGCAAAGAAGCATGAATTTGCTGAAAAATATGAGGTACAGGAGAATGAATATGACCGTTGCTATGATATTTACGGCAAATTGAGAAATTCAGATTATCTTGAAAAAATAAAGCGTGAATATATGGCAAGAAAAGAATATGAAAAGAAAAGCAGTAGTTACCGTAGGGGTTATCAAAGTAACTACAATAATTATTCTGGCAGTTATGGGACAAGTTCGTTTAATAGTGGTCTTAGTAATGAAAAAGAGAAAGAGTATTATAAAAAATTTTATCGGACACTTGCCACTAAATATCATCCTGACGTAACTGGCGATAATGAAGCAATGCAGTTTTTGAATAAATTAAAGGAATCCTGGGGGATTTAGAAAGATTGGGAAATGGTGCTTATGGTGCAAGCACGTTAAAAAAGAAATAAATTATATGGTCTGTCAGTTAGACAGGTAAAGAGAATTATGAGGGGGTTGCCTTATCTCTGCCGGTAGGATTATTTAGGAACGATTGGTTTAATAAATCGAAAAAATGTATTTTTGGTAACGGTTACTAAAAAGAAAGGTTAGCGTATGGAAGAAAGAAAAAGAGGAAGACCATTAAAATTTAACAGGAGACATATGGTGGAACTGAAAAAAATATGGAATGGAGAAAGGGCAGATAATAGGCACTTGCAGAATCACTGGTATCAAACATATTCATATGGTGTGCTCAAGCGGTATCATGAAAAATACTCCATTGAAAATTTTGAATTTCTTTTTAAGGATGAAATACATTGGAAGCAAACAATCTTTACAGAATTAGGAAGGACAAATGAATTTTTGTGTCAATATTATAGCGAACAAGAAGCAGATGAATACATAATTAACCTTGCCAAAGAAATATGTTTACTTGCTTAGAATGAGAATAATAAGACAAGATCACGATTAGTTGAGCGTTTGATTCGTGAAGATAGGAAAGAATTGAAAGAGAGGTTGAAAGAAGATACAGATAATTAACGATACAAAAATTAAATTTCTATCAGTAGCAGATAAAATCTATAAAGTCACAGATATTGACTTTAAGAATCTGACTATAGAAGCCGCCCAAACGGATTTATCTATTGCAGATGTTCCAGAGAATGAGATATTTCCTGTGGAAGATTTTAGAGAGTTTAGGGTCAGATTGGTTAATGAGTGATGATGGGAGATAGGTGATGGGATAATAATAGTGCCTTTGACCCACACCCTCAAAGGCACTGTATTGTGGATGGCAGAATAAGACTTTTATAGTGTTACATTTCTAATCTTGTTTTGACATAATAAATGAAAGGAATTTAAAATATGCAAGTCCAAAATCTGTGATAAGTATTGTTTCTTTATCGTTCTTTAATATTCGTTTTAATACATTTTTCATTACATATATATTTGTAAAATGCTCATATGTTTCAGGACAATATTGTTCACTAACACCATGGATAAATTGATTTATATATTCTATCAAGAAAATATTTGCGTTCATTCTTTTAGAAGGATAAATTAAATAGTTATTAAAAAATGTGTACAATGAAATAAATTTTTCTATATTGTCTTCATATAAGCTGCCCTTTACCCATCCATCTAAATTGTATTCGTTTATAAATTCGTTAAGCGTTGAATGTATAGTGATTTTAATATCCTTACAGTCATCAACTTCTCTGATATTTTTTGACATAACCAATGATTTAAAAGATTGATATTTATCAGGTGCTTTTTGCTCCATAACATCAGATAATCCCATTAAATTTATTTTGGTAGTCAAGAATGATTCGCTTAACACAACAGCAAAAACAGGGATATCTTTACTCAAAGCATATTCATATTCAAGCTGAGTATAACTTTTACCTGATTTTGATTCAATAGAACCATAGCGGCCACCGAGAATAAGCATATATACATCGGATTCATCAATCCATTTATAAATTGTCTTTAATTGTGATTCATTACCAGCTTTAAAGAGTTCCATACCAGCAGGAATATGACCAGCATCAAGAATTGCTTGTACGGCGGCTTGACGTTCTTCAATGAGATCGGTATATGTTGATGAAACAAAAACTTGTAATTTTTTATTCATAGTAAAGGCTCCTTTTGCGATATAAGCAAATTATACTATGATTGTTTTGTAAAGTGAATAGAGAGTTGAAATAAATATTTTGTCAATGAAATCCTTCTTTCAATAGTTGGAAGATTCAGATTAAGATAGGTTAAAAAAGCCCCTCTGGCAATAATCAGAAGGGCTTAATTTATTTATTCAATGTCAAAGAGTTCATCAAACGTAATCTTAAAGTTAGGGAACATGACAAGCTGTAAATCATCCTTGTTATTTTCTGTGACAGTTTTATAGAGATATGGATAAGCTGTATCGTCATCTTTCCAGTCAAACATATAGATTTCAACCTGTTTTTTGCGCCAGTCTGCAATCCAGTATTCAGAGATGCCTACTTTGCAGTATATCTTCATTTTTTCATTCCGGTCATATTCCTCAGTGGAATCGGACAAGACTTCCATGACGAAACGAGGAATACCGGTAAATGAAACATTTTTTCTGTCACGCATGTTACAAATGATAGATACATCGGGTATGACTACTTTATCATCGTTTTCACGCCATTGGTATTGAACACTGTCACCAAAAACACGGCATAGGCTGTCTTTGATCTGGCTGCCTATTTTGATAACAAAATTGTGGATTACCATGGAATGTTCAAGGTAAGTTTTGCTCATGTCTTCTATAGGTAGGGTATTCATTGGGTTACCTCCTGGTTATTTTGGGTTAATAGGTATTTGTATTATACTATGTTCTTGATTGAGAGACAAGATTTTGGTCGGCGAAAGAATGATCCCGCTAAAGATAGGAAGGCATTAGAAACTTATGTTGAGTTAAAAGGATATAAACATGGAGAAATGGGTAATGGAAGAAAGAAGATATGCCAAAATGGCACTTCTACTCTTGATGAAATCGCCAAAGAACTTAATATATCTAAACGTAATCTTCAAAGAGCATTACGCATAGAACGTAATCTAACAGATTCAATGAAGGAATTATTAGATACTGGTGAAATAGTATGTTATGTAGTTTGGTGATTGTGTGTTGATGGGTGATATGGTAATATTATAGAAAATATAAGAGTGTAGAGGGATTTCATGACTAATTTATTATCATCAATAGTAGTTGCAATCATTACTTCAATTTTAACAGTTTTAGGTACTTTATTTGTGCAAAAGAGGAAAAATGAAAGTGCAGTTAGAAAGAATGCTTTATATTTGTATTTGAATTTGCGGCAAACTAAAACAGATATTGATAAAGATAAAAAAGTAGTTGATAACGCTGGGGAAAATGAAATTTTTCCTATGAGCTATTTTAGTCCCTTTGATTATATTGCTGTACTAAGTGAATTAAAGGATAAAATGACCGAAGATGAAATTATGACGGTAAATAATTTTTATGAGAATGTCAAAAAATTAGATAATAATAAAATGTATTTTTTTAATGTTCGCAGCTTACATAACAATTTTCCATCAATAAATCCTGCTTTACCTGGAATTTATGAACAGCAATATAGAGATAGTTATAGCGTTTTTGAGCATGATTTAAATGTTATAACTAATAGTAATGAATATAAAACGGACATTGTTGAGATTATTGCTAAATTAAAAGGTATGAAAGATAAATAATTAGGCTATTGAATAAAATATCATTTTTTAAAATATACGCAAAAACATATTTACTATTCAAAATCCTAGGTATTGTCCAAAATATCAAAGTAAAAATATTTCTTTAGAACAAAAAGTTTATAAAAAAGATGTATAGGAAGAGGAAACGGATATAGTAATTGGTGGTATATGGTTTTGGAATGAGTGTGGGAATGTGCTTGGACGTAAAATATCTCAATATGAAAATGAGATAGATCGGAATAATATTTGAGAAGAGTAGTAGTGGATATAATATTATTGAATCCATGCGGGAGAATATATGGCAAGAGACTTAATGCATGATATTATGGAACAAGTTATAGAAGAAGTTGTTATAGAAGAAGTTAGAAATGGTGTTCCAGACGAAAAACTCGATGAAAGATTGAGTCAGGATAATATATCAACAGCATATAAAAATCTCATTGAGAAAGCGTCTGATGATTCTCTTGAAACAATCGAAAATATAATGTATGAAAAAGTTCTTGAAGAAAGGGCATATGCAGATATATTTTTGGCAAGACAGAATCAAAAGTGGTGTAAAGCTTTTGTTGCGTCTGATGCAATGTATATATGTGTTTTAGAATCTGCGGAATTATACACTGATTATGTAAATGAAGTATATGGTCAGGATATTTGTCAATTATTTCATGCATTAAGATACATACATGGTAGAGCATTACAGATATATTTGGAAATAGTTTGCTTAAATAAAAATGGATTTGCTGATGGAGCCTATGCTAGATGGCGCTCATTATATGAATTAAGTATCATGTCAGCTTTTATAAAAAAATATGGTGAGAATGTTGCTAAGGCTTTTATAAAATCAGCGAATACTGATGATAGGTACGAATGGGCGAGAGAAGCAGATTGTTTTAAAGACTATAATAGAAAATATATTACTTTTTCTGCAATACAAGATAATTGTGAGTTAGCAACAAAAGAATGGAAAAAGGAATATAATTTTGTCAATCAATTGGTTCATGCATCGCCTCAAGGTACAATGTATAGATTGGGTGGAGATACTTCTTATAGTTTACCAGTTGGTAGGACTGATTTTGGTATGACAATATCGGCAATACAATCAGCTATTTCATTATCACAGATAACTGCTAATTTTTTCACAATTTATTCTCATGGTGATAGTATACTTGCAATGGTAACTTTCCATAAATGGATTGAGAAAATTATAGAGTATTATAAAGCGGTTGAAAATTATACAAATGATATTAAAAATAATCAGTAAAAGATTTATGCCAGCGATCAAAATTAAAAATGATGGCTGGTATTTTTTACCTTTGACATACGAACATATATTCGGTATGATTACAGATGTAGAACATATGTTCTTGGCTGGTGGCGTAAAATCATTATATGTGGCAGTATGGTGATTTTACATTTGGATGTGAAAAAAAGTGATATCCGAAAATTTTAACAATTAACATACAACACACAGATTCAAAAATTCCATTAGTTAGTGAAAATTTAATAGTGATTGTAAGTATATTGACGGGCTGATTTAGAGCAGTTTCAGAATTGGGATTGCTTTAGGTTTGTTTTTGTTACGGTTTTTTGGATTTTGGTTGTGATTTTGTGGAAAATATGAAATTTCCATGAGTGGTTTTGAGGTTGTATGTGTTTTTTGCAAGTTTGAGAAAAAGTTGAGAGAAGTGGGTGGATGGAGAAATATAGGGTAGGAAGATAAATTTATGAATTGGAGGATTGGAGTTATGGAACAGTTACACGAACATAATCAAAAGACTTACGAAAATATTTGCCATATGTATGGCGAAGGGATTCAAAGGGTGGCGGTTGTTCAGCCAACAGGAAGTGGCAAAAGTCTGTTAATGTCTAAACTGATTGAAGAAAACCCAGACAGTAGATTTTTTGTTTTATCCACAAGTCATAAAATCAATGATCAGTTTAAATTGAAACTGAATGAAAAGATGCTGGAAAGAGTGGAATGCAATATTTATTGTAATATGCCAAAAATGAAACAAGAAACTATGGAAGGATTGCAACCTGATTATATTTTACTTGATGAAATGCATAGAGCATTAGCAAAGGAATGGTCAAAAGGGATTATGAGATTGTTAGAAATGTATCCTGATGCAAAAGTATTAGGATTGTCAGCAACTCCTATTCGATATCTGGATAAATGTAGGAATGTAGCTGAAGAATTATTTGGTGGAAATTTAGCTTGTGATATGAGTCTATCTCAGGCGATTCTTGATGGCATTCTTCCTATGGCTAGATACGTTTGCGGCGTTTATTCGTATGAGAAGGACACAGAGAGCCTAAATAAGAAGATCGCGAAAAGTTGCAACAGTGATGAAGAGAAGAAAGAGCTGCTAAAGGAATTGAAAATATTAAAAGAGAATTTGGATAAGGGAGATGGCGTGTCTGATATTTTTAAGAAATATATAGTAAGCGGCAATGAGAAGTTTGTTGTGTTCCTAAAAAATACTACACATTTAAGAACAATGAAACCTGTAATAGAAAAATGGCTCCTTGATGCTGGATTCACTGTCCGATTGTATGAAGTGCATACCCAAAATACTGATAGGGATAAAGAATTTCAGGCGTTTAAAGAAGATAAAGGTGATGGAATCAAGTTGTGTCTATCCGTTGCAATGTTAGTGGAGGGAATTCATGGCGATATTGACGGTGTAATCATGCTTAGGGAGACAATTAGTGCGAATATGTATTTTCAGATGATTGGACGCGCATTTGCTTGTGGAAAGAAAACTATTCCGTTGATATTTGATCTGGTTGCAAATAGCCAGTTTATTTCTGATGCTACTGATCTTAGTTTTCCAGGTGAATTGAGGGGAGAGATTGAAAAGCGGAAGAAAGAATGCAAAAAAGAAGATAAGGATTATGAAGTGGGATTTAATGTGGATGAATTCATTGTAATGGATTACTTTATGGATGTGGTTAGTGGATTTAAGGAGATTGAGGGGAGGTTGGAAGGTAATTGGGATGTAATGTTCCAAGAATATTGCAAATTTTATAAAGAAAATGGTCATGGTGATGTGCCGAAAACAGAAGAATATAAAAAATTGAATAATTGGTGCAAGAATCAAAGAAGCAATTTAGATAATGGTGTGTTACAAGAAGAACGAAAGCAATTACTTGATGAGAATAATTTTATATGGGATGTTCTCAAATATAGATTTGAAAAGAATGTGTTTGACTGTATTGCATTTTACGAGAAAAACGACAGGCTACCTAGTATATGTAGTGAAAATAAAGAAGAAAGAGAATTAATAGGAAGGATATATAATTATAAGAATTATATGTCAAATTATCCACAATGGAAACAAAATTTACTAAGAATGATACCTACTTTATTCGATGAAAAAGTTAGTAGGTTTGATGAGTTTTATAGCATGGCTTTGATTTATAAACAAAAATATGGTCATGTTGATATAAAAAACAATGATGTAATAGGTGAATATAAAATAGGACACATATATAATTTATTAACTTACGATTATAAGATTGGTAAATTAACGGATGAACAAGTAAGAAAATTAGGCAGTCTTGGTATAGATGTTACAGTTAGAAAATCCCAAAAGCGATATGATGACAAACTTCATTTAGCACAACAAGCGTTAAGTGAAGGCATAGTGTTAAGTAAAAAAAATCGTATATATAAAGGAGTTGATTTGTACAAATGGTATTACAGCCATAAGAGCAGTTTTTCGAAAGAACAGTTAAGTATCTTTAGAAGGATCATCTGTAAACATGAGAAAACTATAAAGATTATTGATTTGCGAAATAAACAAGCAAACATCTATTCGTCGATTACTGAAGCGGCAAAGGCATTATATATTGAATTTAATGTTACGAAGAATGATAAATCGGCATTTTACTCAATACTTAATCATCTTTCAGGCAAAGTCACTACCCCATATAAAGGACGTTTCATGTTTTACTATGCAACGGATGAAGAAGTAAAAAAGTATTTAGAAGACAATAAAGTAAGCTGATGTATATATAGGACAAGCCATTTCGGAGCAGACAACCAACAAAGTCTCTCCGATTTGGCTTATATCTTCTTAAGTGGCGTATTGGTAAACGGAAATCTTGTGGTGGATTCGATTCCAAATAGAGAAGTAATAAGTGGAAACTGTAAATGAGCATTTGTTATTTGTGGTGAAAAATTTTGTGGAGGTAGAAAGATTATTGAATAACGTAGATAAATACATTAAGGAACTAGATAATAAGGAAGAGTTAGAAAAGCTATATCAGATTTATATGCGTGTACAATCTGGTGATAAAGGTGCTTTGGATGAATTGTTTAAAGAAAGAAATTTAGATGATAAGCGGACATACAGAGCTGATGAAAGATATAAAGAACGTCGGATGTCAAATATGGATAATGTATTAGATACGGAATTGATTTTAGAGAAGGAAAAAGAAAATGAGAAAGAGAGACAGAAAGATCAGTGGTTAAATTCTTTAGATTCAACAGTGACTTTTCAATTTTCTTGTTTGAATAAGCTTCTTTACAAAAAGAAGAAAAAATTATTGTCTAAAGAAAAGTATACAGGTTATGAGAATGGGAAAAAGAAAGAAAATAATAATCACAGCAAATTTTATGAAGGTGAATATGATCTCTCCGATTTTAATTCATTAATGTATGAAGTAATAACGGAGATATTTAATACAAAGACGGATGTAGATAATTGTTTAACATTAGATGGAAAGAAAAATAAGAAATATCCAATATGTGACGGTATATCATTGTTAAAGAATATATCCTATTTTACTTCGCGAAAAATTAACAAAAGAGCTAAAAATTGTCGTTTGGATATATTTGATACAGGATATCATGATATAGAAGATGCTAAAATATGCTCATATTTTGATAAAAAAGCATTGGAAGAATTTTGGGAATTAGAAAATTTGGAATCAGAAAATGATACATTCCGTTTATCAATATATTCTGAATATTTGGGATGGTTAAAAAGAAACGATATACATAAGCTCTTTAAAGCTAATGCTTGTGAGATTCATGCAATTCTCGACACAATTATAAATGATGATTATGTTTTTAGAAAAGATAAGTCAGGAGATAAAGAAATAGGATTTGGTATGTGCTTGGTAACACAGAAAATGTTACAAGAAATGATAAAATTTCGGTATAATATCAATATTCAACAAGGAAATTTGTCGAAAGATTTAGAAATTATAGAACAGAGATTGTTAGATCATTTATTCTATTCGCTTAGTTATAGGATTGATAAAGCAGAAGAAAGTGATGGGATTTATGACAAAGAATCTGAGAGGTTTTTGCAAGAATTGGATAATAAAGCATATGTCAAAATCTTTAGTAGGACGAGTTATATAATATATAATGCAAGTGTTAGCTTTATTAACAGTAGTGCCAATAGTAATAATTATGACGATTATTTTAGGGTAATTAAAAAATATGAAGATATGGTAATAGATATTGTCTCCTTAGAAAAAGGGAAAAGGAAATATGATATGGTTAATCTGATACTTGAAGAAGATGATTTAGTGGATGATAAACGGGAAACGTTGTTTGATATAGGAAAAACAGTAATTACATATTATGCGAAAAAGGAAAAAGAATTTGAGAGAAATCATTTAGACAGTTATAAACCAGTTAGACTTATTGATTGGGAGAAAGGCTATTGGGAGGCTGAATTGCAAGGTGAGTTTATGAATATTAAATTGTTTTCAAACAGGAATGTGAAAAAACCAATTTCGCACAATATAAATAAAGAGAAGTTAATGGTTTATTGTGGATTTATGAATTTTTACTTTTGTAATATAGAAGATAAGACATATTATAGAGTACCTAAAAACAAACGCATTATAAGCAGAGCAAATAGAAATCATGAATTTTTTATATATAATGTTGGCTGAAAAGGTGCACTTGTATATATAGATTACTACATATAAATAGAGGGACAAGGTAGGATATACAAAAAGATTTTTATTTAATACCACTAAAAAAGGTGCACTTACATATATAATCCTACATATATAAGTAGAAAGGCAAGAGAGAATATGCAAAAAATATTTTTATTATATATCACTGAAAAGGTGCACTAAGTTATATAATTTCACATATATAAGTAGAGGGACAAGAAAGCAAGATATAATCTCTCAAAAGTGTAGTGAATATCATACTATCGGCATTGACGATGTCTGGCATTGTGGAAAATCCAGATCATAGGAAGCCGCCAGTGCTAGACAATTATCTGTAATATTACAGTTTCCATACATCCAATCTTTATCCGGCTGGTATAGGTTTTACCGCCTATATCAGTATTCATCCAGAACTTCCACAATCTGGATCACAATAACAACATAAAATCCTGCATATACCACATATGCAGGTCATCCAGTGACAGGACTCCACAACCTGTTACTGGGTGTTAGTATGTTTTTTATTTATCACATAATTACGATATATCATAAAAGAGAAAGTAGGTGAGAAAATGACGAATATTACGCAAGAGAGTGTAAGAGAAAAGCTGATTGAAAAGTGTAGAGGATTAAAGATAAACTACATAGCCGAGCAAACAGGAATTCCAAGAGAAATCGTATCGGCTTTTAAGAATAAAAGACGCGAATTGTGGGAGGAATCGCTTATTAAGTTAGATGCTTTTCTTGATAAATATTAATGAAATTAGTAATCAAATCAATAGTAACCCGTCAACCAATCAAGCACATATATAAATTTCAATTAAATCTAATAACATTCAAAGCAGCATAAAATCAAGCTGCAGAAACCAATAAACCAAACATAATTAAATAATGTAGAAAAACTGAATAGAGAATTAAAGAGTACGGAGGTAGTTTTATATTGTTAACAACAATGACAGAGAAGAGAATTTATTTTGTAGGTGAAGCATCTATAAAAATGGTAAAACAGTCCAGACCGAAAGAATTGACAAAATTATTGATGCAGAAACAGAAAAGACGATATATGAAGATGCGTTTCAGATTACAAAATATACAGATGTAGAGAACTATAAAAACAAAGACGATTTTATTATGAATCTGCTATCAACAGCATACTTTATTTTGAAAGCGGAAGGTGAAATTGAGGGGTCAGTTATACTGAATGCCATAGAAGAAGGTACAAATATATGTAAATGGGGTATCAGAATGGTAATTCTGGACGATGAAAAGTTTCAATATGAGACGTTCGATTGTGCAACAAAAAACTAAATAGAATTATGAGAAGTACGGAGGTAGTAATTACGAAGAAAAAACAAGTAAATAGCAATATTAGCATGGACAATATCTACAATGCAATAAGGTATTTGAAGCCGGAACAACAGGGAATTATCCTTAGTAATTATAAGATTATTGAGCTATATGATATCTTTGCCAATAATGAGGCATATGAGAAATATATCAATGACTTATTTGCTGTATCTCGTGAACATACTAGCAGAGCCGTTACACTTTCGTCACTTCATACAGAAGCATTCTTACAGAGTATAAAGAAACAGGAAGAATTTAATCCCGTAGACGCAATGTGCCAGATGTATGACTGTATGTCAGAAGCGGATCAGAAACGGTTTTGTGGAAGTATGTTTCAAAAGAAAGATTTTTTCGAGGACGCTTATAAGAATATGATCAGTGTACTTGAAAATGCAGTGAAAAGTAATGAAGTAACGGAGAAGAATGCAGTAAAGGAATAGTTGTAAGTATAAGAGAAATATAGGACGAACATATTTTCTGATTTTACCATGATTCTATTGTGGAGATGGAATTGTGGTGTTATAATTGTAGTAGATAAAGAAGGAAAGATGGGGTGTGTAATATGGCTAAAATCGTATGTGAAAATTGTGGAACAAGCTATAAATACGAAATTGCTAAAAATATGGAAATTTGCCCTGTCTGCGGAAAAAATCTCTGGGATAATGAAGAGAATAATGATGCTGGAAATAGTAGTATACAGGAAGAACCAGAAGATGGTTTGATGTATTTTGATGAAATAGTAGAATATGAAGATGCACCAGAATATAGCCATGTAAGTGTGTATTGTGGTGAATGTAAAGAATTCAATGATTTGGAATTAGATAAATTCGACAAACTAGTAGATAAAGAATATGTCATTTTAAAAGAAGATATTACACTGACTTGCAGAGGCTGTGGAAAAGAGCATAAACCAAGAAAGATTCTATACAAAAGGAAGGATAGTTATGCACCGCCACTTCCACGGTGTCCACTTTGCAATTCGGCTATGTTAAAGAAAATCAAGACAAGTTCAAAGGTTTTAGCGGCGGCTACGCTGGGAGCATTTGCACTGCCGTATAACAGCAAGACTTTTGAATGTAGAAACTGTGGGTACAGGTTTTAAAAACTAAATAACCAAATAAACGATTAAAGGCATTCCGCTGAGGAGTGCTTTTTTGATGTAAAAAAATACAGAAAAGGAAATGAAAGAATGGACGAAAATAATTTTCAGATTATGCTTCAGGCAGTACTTGACAAAATTAAGTCAATTGCGAATATTAAAGAGAATATAAGAGCTATTGAACCTAAACTGCCAAAAATAAAACTTCATGGCACTTTAAATAAAACAGAAGTGAAAAAAGAACTGAATAATAAATTAAAATCAGTTAATCCAAAGGTAAAAATTGATGCTGATACCACATTAGTTGAAAAGAAAATGGAAAAGTTGAATCAACAGAAATCAAATCTGACTATTACGCCAACTGTTGATAATTCACAAGTTGTATCAGGATTAAAAGAAGCACAAAAAGAAACAAAGACATTATGGGAAAGATTTACCAGTGGAATGTTTGGCATTAACCTTATACGAATGGGCATTCAGGAAGTAACAAGAGCGATACGGCAGGCGGTTGTAAACGTAAAAGAATTAGATGCCATTAAAACAAATATTCAGATGGTATCTGGAGCGTCTAATTCAGGAGTAAATGCCATGATGAGTGACTATAACAGTATGGCTAAGGATTTAAGCTCAACAACAAAAGAAGTCGCAGAGGCGGCAAATGAATTTCTTCGCATGGGCGAAAGCGTAGCTTCTACAAATGAACTGATAAAAAGTTCACAGGTGCTTTCAAAGGTTGGCATGATTGAGAGTGCGGAATCCGCAAGTTACCTTATTTCCAGTTTGAAGGGATATAAAATAGCGGCTGAAAATTCTATGGATGTGGTAAGCAAGTTGACCAGTGTTGATCTTGAAGCAGCAGTCAGCGCGGGGGGACTCGCCGAAGCATTATCGAAATGCTCTAATATAGCGAATAATTCAGGCGTTGCTATGGATCGGCTAATCGGATATACCGCAATAGTAGGTGAAACTACACAA
Source organism: uncultured Lachnospiraceae bacterium (assembly GCA_910578645.1). Lineage (GTDB taxonomy): Bacteria > Bacillota > Clostridia > Lachnospirales > Lachnospiraceae > UBA3282. The sequence continues at coordinate 175,456 of CAJTQI010000007.1, read as the reverse complement.
AAGAGCATGTCTGAGGTTGGTAACTCATTCCAAGCATTATTAAGCCGCATGAATAATATCAAGATAGGCAGATTTATTGACGATGAAACAGGAGAATCATTATCCGATACAGAAGCAGTTTTAAATAAACTTGGGATTCAGCTTCGGGATACGGAAGACAGCTACCGTAGTTTTGACGCTGTGCTAGATGATGTCGGGAGTCGTTGGAAGGATTTTTCCAAAGTGGAGCAGAATGCTATTTCTGTTGCTATTGCGGGCACAAGACAGCGAGAGAACTTTGAAGCCCTTATGAATAATTGGAGCAATGCACTGAAATATGCGGAAACAGCGGCAAACAGCGCGGGAAGTGCTTTAAAGCGTTACGGAGTATATCAGGATTCGATTCAGGCAAAAACAAATGAACTGACAGCGGCTATCGAATCATTGTCAACCAATGTGATTTCAGAGGATTTATATAGTGGAATTATAGAAGCAACAACAGGCGTTGTAGAATTTATTGATAAGACAAACCTTTTAAAAGGTACACTTGCCGGACTTGTGACAATGGGAGTAACAAAAACAATCGCGTCTATTGGTGCAGGATTCATTACGGCGGCTAAGAGTACGGCACAGCTTACGGCGGCAATGGCGTTATTTGATAAAGGAAGAAGTATTGCTAATTTAAAATCTATTGGTATGGCGTGTAAAGGATTGTCGGAAAAACAGTTAAAATTGATATTATCCACAAAAGGTCTCAATACGCAACAGAGATTAGCCATTTTAGAAGGTATGGGACTGGAAGAACAGGAACGACGACAGATACTTACAACCCTAGGATTTGCCGCCGCTGAAGATAAAGCAACCATATCTACCTTCTCGCTCAAGGGTGCATTTAATTCTTTACGGGTAGCGATAGCCACAAATCCCATCGGTACAATTGTAACAGCAGTAAGCGTTGCAACAATGGTATTTTCTGGCTTTAGTAGAGTAATTGAGGAAGTAAAGCAGAAAGCAAAAGATTTAGGCAACACATTTAACGATACAAAGTCCGATATAGAAGCTTATAAAACCAAGATAAAAGAACTACATAACACTATTAATGATAATAGCTCATCCATTGAAGATGTTACCACTGCACGCCAGACACTTATGTCAGTGCAGGATGAACTGATTGACAAGTTTGGTGCTGAAAAAGAAACGATTGATTTGATCACGGCGGCGATTAGTAACCAGTCAGAAGCATTAGACACATTGACCCAGAAACAATGGCAGGAAACCAAGAATGAATTTAATGACAGCGGTTTCTGGAATGGGATTGCTAACTGGTTAGGAGGATATGAGACAAACATTGACCGTATGAAATCTAAAATGGAAGATGTGCGTCAGATCTTATCATTCTCCGTGAAAGACTTTGACAGTAAAGAATTTCTTGAACTAGAACAAATAATGAAGGAACGTGGATGGTCTTATCAGGGATCGCTTGGCGGGTTTGTCAAGTATGGCAACCTTAAGGACGTTTATTCAGAACTGTTGGAAATCCAGAATATAGCAGATAATATAGAGGTTCCTGACTACTTCTTAAAAGACCTTACGAAAGATGCCAATGAAGCAAGGGAGACCATAGAAAATTATGGCGAAATGTGGGACGCATATATACTTAATGACAGGATTTTCACCGATAAAGATTTAGCGGATACGTGGCATGAAGTGAATGAGGCATATTCTGATTATCAGGAAGCATTTGTTTCGGGCAATCAGGAAGAAATTGAGAAAGCGTTAAATACTTATACGAAGTTATTGGGAAGTGTTTTGAATAATTCTGATGTCGATGACAGTGTGAAAGAATATTTCAGCAGCATGTATCCTGTATTGCAGATAGAAGCAGAAAAATGGGAATTCCATGCAAAAATACTTCCAGAATATGATACACATGCGTTGAATGGGAAGTCTAAATCTGATATTTTACAAATGTTACAAGAAGATGGGTTACAGTATGGAGAGCAGACATTTAATTCCACACTTAGACTTGCTTCTGAATATGGTATTATTACAGGTACAAATGCAGAGAAAGTACAACAGTTGTTAGACTTGCTTGTTGAATGGGGTATTTTACAAGATGATATCAATGATACTACATCTGAGTATGAAGTAGGAGCGCCTATTCTCTCTATCTCCCAAACTATCGACCAACTAAACACACAACTCAAACCAGCAATGGATTCACTACATTCCGCTTGGCAGGATATGTTCAATGATGACGGTAAATTTGATTTATAGAGTGTAGATATCTTATCCACATGTGACACCATCAAATCCAAATTGGATGAGATGTCAGAATTAGGATTGGATGTAGATTACTCTGCTTTTGAAGATTTTGTTACAGTATTAAATAATACAGAATCCACTGAGCAGGATGTCGAAGATGCCTTTGACTCCCTTGCTACTTCCATTACTCAGGCAGGATTATCAGGCACAGAAGATTTTGAAACCATGAAAGCCGCTCTTGAAGACTTAGGTGTGGTCAATAATGAGATGGTTGCATTTGATGCTTTGATTAGTAATACAGAGGCGTTAAAGGAAGCTGGGCTTGATTTAGCAAATGCAACTTATGAAGAAATTGAGGCATTTGCACAGGGAATGGTATCTGCTGAAAATTACGGTCAGGCAGTAACCTTATTAAAAATACAGAAAATCTTATGTGCTGAAAATCCATTAGATACTTCTGGTGATATCATGAACCTGTATCTATTAGCAAATGCAGCAGGAATTGCTACAGACGCTATTTTAAAATTAATGCGATTGAATGCAGCATACCAAAAAGCATCAATGGAAGGAAATACTTTAGCAGGTATTGTTGCCAAAAGTCAAATGGAGGTAGTCAAGCAGACTGTTATAAACCAGTTTGCACACTTAGGTGACGATGTCGATTTCAGCGGTGTCACAAAGGCGGCAGGCAAAGCCGGGAAAGACGCAGGGAAATCCTACAAGGATGCACTCAAAGAGGAACTAAGCGACTTAAACAATGTCATCTCCGGTATCACAGGTAAAATTGATGACCAGATAAGCGTAATCAAAACTCAGAAAGAAGCCGCCGTCGCTGCCATTGATGAGCAGATTGACGCGCTGAATGAACAAAAAGCTGCCCTGGAAGACCAGAAGAAAGCCTTGGAGGATGCTAAGGATGCAGCGGTTGATGCGCTTGAGGAAGAGCGTGACGCAAGGATTGCGGTCATCGAACAGCAGCAGAAACAGCTTGAACAGCAGATAAAGCTTATCGAGAAACAGATCAAAGATAAGGAAAAGGTCATAAAGAGTATTGAAGATGAAATCAAGACTATGCAGGATGCCAATGCTGAGAAACAGCGTCAAGTCGACTTGCAGAAGGCTCAATATGAATTAGAGCGTTTGCAGCACCAGAGGACGATACTACAATACTCTGAAAGCAAGGGTATGCACTATGTAACAAATACTAAGGATATCCGTGAGCAGAAACAGGCCGTGGACGATGCAAAACTTGAAATTGAAATCGCCAATAAACAAAAGCAGATTGACCTTATTGAGAAAGAAATTGACCTTCTCAACGAGAAAAAAGATGCCCTCAATGAGCAGATCAGCCTGCTTGATGAACAGATCGAGAAGACCAATGAGTTTTACGACAAAGAAATTGAGAAGACCGAGAAATACTATGACGGCCAGATCAAGGCCATTGACGCACAGATTGAGTCCATCGACAGACAGATAGAAAAACTCGAAAAACAGCGGGAAGAAACCGAGAAGTATTATGAAACGCTGATCGAGAACCTTGAGAAATCAAAGTCTAAGTATGAAGAACTGACAGAGATTGTTGAGAAAGCGGAACTGTCAGCAGCATTAAAGAAACTAGGCATTGACGAAGAAGCACTCTTAAACGGTTCCGAAGAGGAATTCCAGAAATTAAAGGATGCTTACATGGATGTTGTCTTCAAATTGAATGAGGGCAATGACGAAGTGCTGTCCAGCCTGAATGAATTATCCGGGTATAATGGCACTGCCCCTGCTATGCTTGAAGACTCCAACGGCAAGCTGGATGAAATGAACGGGAAGCTTGATGCTTCCAACCAGGGAGTAGGGACTGTAAACAGTTCCCTTGGCGAGACGGCAACCAAGACGAATGAAGTTGCAACGAATATTAGTGGCCTAAATACAAGCCTGTCCGAAGCCAATGCGCTTGTGACTGAAGAACAGGCAGCATTTGAAGCCCTGAAACAAAAGATAAATGAAGTCATTGATGTAATTAACCTAAAAACCCAGGCCATCCAGGCAGAGCAGGCCGTTACAGGGATTGCCGCAACAACGGAGATGGCGTACTTCCAACTATTGAAGGAGAAAATCCTTGAAGTGAAGGAAAGCCTTGCCTCCATAAGCGGCACAGTGCTTATGTTAGACACGACGCCAGTAAGCAATCTTACTACTGCTTTCCAACTGCTCTACAACCAGCTACTTCTTGTGTCAGCAACATTAGGCGCAGGTATGGAAGGGCAGGAAGAGGGTGCGGTAAGTGGTATTGCATCTGCAATCCAGGCATTAAATGAAATATCCTTAGAGGATGGGATTATAGCACAGTTTACGAACCTCAAGGCTGCCATTGACAGTGTCACATTTGCTATCAGTGGCAGTGGGGAGAGTGAAGGCGCCGGAGAAGGGTCAGGCGGTTCTTCCAAAGGTACTAAATCCAGTGGTGAAGGTGCCGGAGGGGAATCAGGCGGCGGTAATTCCCTTACAGGCGCAATCACTGGATTGGGTGAATCCGCAAGTGAAGTGATCGGCGAGCCTGGCGCGGAAGGTGACGGGACAGTCATAGGTGAGTTTGGTTCCATGAAGACTGCCGTGGATGAAGTTGCTTCCGCTATCGGGAGCGGCGTGTCAGAGGGCAGCGAAGGGCAAGACACTGGCAGCGGAAATGAAAACAGCCTGATAGGCTCCATCGTAGACCTTGGGGAACAGACCGAGGAAACCTTGGGTGAGCCTGGCGGTGACGGTGTTATTGGCAGGTTTGAGCAATTCAAGGAGCCCATACAACAGGCAGAAACCCATGTGAAGGGGATTGCGGAGGGGCTAGAGGACATTGACGGCAAGACCGTTGAATGCACAATTAAGGTAACAATTGAGAAAACTGGCGGTGGGCTGCCTGCGGGGATTGGCGCAGGTATGAATTTAGGCAGTGCCACATATGAAGCTAAGTACCTTGGAAATGCACATGTAGAAGGGACGGCTTTAGCATCTGGTGATTGGGCGGTACAGTCTGATGAGGATCATGCGCTTGTGGGCGAGGTTGGCTATGAAATCGTAGTCAGGGACGGAAGGTTCTTTACTGTAGGCGATACTGGCCCCGAAATGTTCCCAATCAGGAAAGGCGACATCGTCTTCAACCATGAACAGTCAGTTGAACTCCTAAAGAATGGACATACATCTGGTCGTGGGAAAGCATATGCTGACGGGACGGTTGGCGGTGGTAAGGTACTTACAAAAGACGGGGCAATATTGCTACCATTACAGCCCGGAGACAGAATGTATGATCTTTACCATGCGTTTGACGCTTACTTAAAGAGTATTGACGGCAACTTAGAGAAACTTGTGCCTAATTCGTTTTATGAACAGAATAGAGAATGGAATAAGTTAGCTGACCAGATTACTTATGCTAATAGTGTTGTGAATAATAATCGGAATGTGCAACCTGTAGTGAATAATATAAATGTAACTTGTCCGGGAGTCACAGAACAACAGGTAGCTGAACGGATTGGCGGTGTACTTGATAAGGAACTGGATAAAAAGTTCAACGGATTTAGCAATTATACGGATCAGCGTAGTAGAATGAGATAATTATGATTAAATTTTGAGAAAGGATAACCGCACTCTATGATATGGGTGCGGTATTATTTGTAATGAATTTCAAAGAAGAAATATTCAAGTCAATACAAGGCATGGTTGACAGAGCCATTGATAACTGCAAAGTTGACCGCACCTATGAATCTATTGTGAAGGAAATTACACCCAAAGGATATGTTGTTTTGGATAATACAGGGAGCGAAAGGACAGTGCAATGTTGCATACCGAACTTAAATCTAAGAAAAATGCAAAGAGTATGGGTGCGTGAACCTATGGGAGATTTGAAGAAGCTACATATTTGTGGTGTAATAGAAAACACAAATAATTCGACCAGAAGAAATAGAAGCAGATAATCTCAATTTCAATGCAAATGTAACTATAAATAAAGTTGATGTGAACCTAAGGGAATAATTGTTCGGTTAGGTTCCATATATTGATTGGATGAATAATGAAAAAACTGAATACTAATATGATTTTAGGGTACTGTTGTGATTTTGTTCATAACAGTACTCTTTTTATATAAATTTATATGATTTGGAGCGTGATTTTTTATAAAAGAAAATGATTTACAGGATTTATTGAAATATATAGCAGAAAACGATATGATTGATTTAGCATATGTGCAAGAACAAGTTGAAATGAAGAAGAGAGAGGAGATATTAAAACGACATCAATACTCGATATGGCATAATGATAAAGAAGATGTTTGGTATAGCTACTTGCCAGATGATTCTAAATCGAATAACCGTAAGAAAATAAAACGAAAAAGGAAAAGAGATTTAGAAGAAGTTATTTGCGATTATTATTTATCTGTACAGAGTGAATCCGAAAATACGGTAAAATCAAAGGATTTGTCTGTTGAAAGTATGTTTTATGAGTTTATGAAACATAAGACAAACGAAGTCGGCAGTGGTACAATTAAAAGGATGATGGCAGACTGGCAAAGATTTTATGAACCTGAGAAAGAATTTATTGCTATATCGGTACAAAATCTTACAAAGATTAATGTTGATGATTTTTTCAATGTTGTATTGGATAAACATAATCTTAAAAAGAAAGCCTTTTACAATATGTGTGGTATCTTAAAACAGACTTTGGAATATGTCGTTGATGCCGAATATATTGAGAAGAATCCATACCGTGTCAAAGTCAATAAGAAAAAATTTGCAAACAGCAGTAAAAAGCCAAGTGAAAAAGAGGTCTTTCAGGCTGACGAACAAGAACGGCTTCTGGATGAAATGGAGAGGCGGCTGAAAAACAATCCGTCAAATACCGCGCCATTAGCAGTCATGCTTGATTTTGAATTGGGTACGAGAAAAGGAGAAATCCTTGCAATCTGTAAATCCGATATTGTCGGCAACAGGATTCATATACATAGACAGCTTGTAGAAGAATTTGATACAAGTGACCTTAATAATATGAAGAGCAAAGGTTTTCGAGTTGTGGACTATACCAAGTCAGAAGATGGTGACAGGTGGCTTCCTTTAACGGAAAAAGCGCAGAAATTCATTAAAAGAGTTGAGATGCTCAACGAAGAGTATGGTCATAAGTATCAAGATTTTCTATTTGTGAGAGATGGAAGATGTCTTACGCCGGATGCCGTGGATACCCAAATCAAAAGAGGGTGTGAGTATATAGGGATTCCAGTGAAGACGATGCACAAGATTAGAAAGACGTATGCATCAACATTACTGCATAACGGTGTTAATCTCAGCATTGTAAAAGATATGTTGGGTCATGCTGACGAGTCCACAACCTTAAAGCATTATATTTATAATATTGAGGATAGCACGGAAACAGATAATAAAGTTCTGAACGCTTTAGACCCACAAAATGATGCAAAAAGTGACCAAAGTGACCAAAATGTCATCCCATTTACAAAAATAAAAAGAGCTAAAAACCTTGAAAAATCAATGCTTTCAGCCCTCTAAGAAAACTGCGGAAGATGGGACTTGAACCCACACGATGTAACCATCACAAGATCCTTAGTCTTGCTCGTCTGCCAGTTCCGACACTTCCGCTCGTCCTCACGACGCAAGTAATATTTTACTATCACATTCTTAAGAAGTCAATACGTTTTCAAATATTTTTTGCTTTTTTTTACATTTTTATTTTTTTATGAAAAACGGCATAAAAATAGAAAAATACTCTTGACATTTATTCTGAAAGCAGATAGAATAATGTTTGTTCGCAGGAATGGCGGAATTGGCAGACGCGCACGGTTCAGGTCCGTGTGGTAGCAATACCATGAGAGTTCAAGTCTCTTTTCCTGCATCTTGGTTGGAAGATGTACTGAAATCGGTACATCTTCTTTTTTATTGTGCAGGAAAATCTTTCGCTTATTCGGGTTTTCGGCAAGGCTTTTCCATATATACTTGAAATCTTGCATAACCGACAGCGCTTTCTTTACATAGTCGTTTCCTATGGACAATAATTGTCAAATTATCACATCATAAACTATTCCCAACAGACAAACGCTCCTTTATAATATAGTTAGATTGGAAAATGTTATTTATCGTTGAGAAAATATATGGAGGGGTATTAGGCAATATGGACATTTTGATAATGAAAACAGGGAGTATGTCATCGACAGAGTAGACTTGCCCTGTTCATGGACAAATTATCTCGGCGTGGAGGATATGGCGGCGGTGGTAAACCATACGGCAGGTGGTTATCTGTTTTATAAGACGCCGGAATATCATAGAATCAGTCGCTTTAGGGGTAATGCGGTACCTATGGATAGGCCGGGATTCTATGTGTATCTGAGGGATAATGACAGCGCGGATTATTGGTCTGTATCCTGGCAGCCTGTGGGGAAGCCGCTTGGACAGGCCGAGTATAGGTGCCGTCATGGCCTGTCCTACACGGTGTATGAGTGTAAATACCAGGACATTGAGGCGTCCCAGAAGATGTTAATTCCCAGAGGTGAGGCGGTGCAGCTATGGGATGTGAAGATTCGCAATACAGGAAAGAAGGCGCGTAATCTCAGTGTGTTCTCCTATTTGGAATTTTCTTTCCATCATATCATGATAGATAACCAGAATTATCAGATGAGCCTTTACTGTGCGGGAGCATCCTATGAAGACGGCGTCATCGAGGAAGATTTATTTTATGAGGAGCGGGGATATCAATATTTTACGGCGAATTTCGAGCCGGACGGTTTCGACTGCATGCGGGATAAGTTTATCGGAACTTACAATACGGAGACGAATCCGGCGGCAGTGACAGCGGGACATTGTTTTTCATCCTATGAAAAAGGGGGAAACCATTGTGGTGCCTTACAGAAAGATTTGCTGATACAGCCCGGCGAAGAGGTACGGCTTGTCTTTTTGCTTGGGGAAGGGAGAAGGGAAGAGGGCAGGCGTGTGCGTGCCAAATATTCCGACTTACATGCTGTGGACGAGGCATACGCAGATTTGAAACAGTATTGGGCGGACAAGTGCTCCAAACTACAGATTCGGACGCCCAATGAGGGGATGGATACATTAATCAATACATGGACATTGTACCAGTCGGAGATTAATGTGATGTTTTCCCGGTTTGCCTCTTTTATCGAAGTGGGTGGCAGAGTCGGTCTGGGTTACAGGGATACGGCCCAGGATGCTATGACGGTTCCGCATTCTAACCCGGACAAATGCAGGGAGCGTATGGAACAGCTTTTGAGAGGGCTGACCAGCGTGGGCTATGGGCTGCATCTTTTCCAACCGGAGTGGTTTATGGAAGATACGGAGGTGAAACCGTTTAAATCGCCCACGGTCATCCCGGAACCGGATAAGGACAATATTATTCACGGTCTGAAAGACGCCTGTTCCGACGATGCGCTCTGGCTGGTGGCTTCGGTGACGGAGTATGTGAAAGAGACAGGGGATGTGGATTTTGTTTCGCTGCAGCTTCCTTATGCGGATACCTATCTGGCGGGGCATGGCGAGACAGAGACGGTGTATGAACATCTGAAAAGGATTTTGAATTTTTCCGCGGAGCAAGTAGGACAGACGGGCGTTTGTAAAGGACTGCGGGCAGACTGGAACGACTGTCTGAATCTGGGCGGCGGCGAGAGCGCCATGGTCAGTTTCCTTCATTACTGGGCGTTGGAACATTTTGTGGGACTGGCGCAATATTTGGGCAACACAGAGGACGTCGGGAAGTACAGTAAGATGGCGGAGAAAGTCAAAGAAGTGTGCAACAGCCAGTTGTGGGACGGCAAGTGGTTTATCAGGGGCATTACGGCGAAAGGCAGGAAAATCGGCTGTCAGACGGATGCGGAGGGCAGAGTTCACTTGGAATCCAATGCCTGGGCGGTTCTGTCGGGAGCTGCCGACGATGTGAAAGCGGATTTGGCGTTGGAGGCTATCGACAAATATTTATACACACAGTATGGTCTTCTTTTGAATACGCCCTCCTATACTGTACCCGACGACGATATCGGGTTCGTAACGAGAGTTTATCCGGGCATCAAGGAAAACGGGGCTGTGTTCTCTCATCCGAACCCTTGGGCATGGGCGGCAGCGTGTATGAGAGGCAGGGGCGACCTGGCGATGAAGTTTTATGATGCGCTTTGTCCCTACTGGCAGAATGATAAGATTGAAGTCAGGGAATCAGAGCCCTACTCTTATTGCCAGTTTATTATGGGAAAAGACCACAGTGCGTTTGGCAGGGCAAGACACCCTTTTATGACGGGCTCCGGCGGATGGTCTTACTTCTCGGCCACCAGGTATATGCTTGGCGTCAGGCCGGACTACGATTGCCTTGTGGTTGAGCCTTGTATTCCTGCGGATTGGAAGGAGTTTCGTGTAAGCCGTGTGTGGCGGGGCGCCATATATGACATTCATGTCAGCAATCCGGACGGCGTCATGAAAGGCATTCGGGAAATTCGGGTGGACGGCGTGTGTGCAGACAAGATTGTACCGATGGAAGCAGGCAGCAGGCACACGGTAGAAGTTATCATGGGATGCGTTTAAAAATGGTTAAGACAATCCATAGAAGACGAACAGACAGTATATAGATAGCAGACAGAAAGATTTTACAGGGATAGGTAAAGGCAGGATAAGGAGGAGACAGGATGATTCAATTTGGGACAGGCGGATGGCGCGCGGTCATTGGTGACGGATTTACGAAGGAGAATATCCAGATTTTATCCAGGGCAATCTGTGATAAGATGAAAGAGGAGAAAGTGGAAGAGGAGGGAATCGTGTTAGGATATGACAGACGTTTCCTTTCCAAAGAGGCAATGCAGTGGGCGGCGCGGGTCTTCGCGGCAGAGGGGATTAGGGCATATCTGATTAATAAGTCGGCGCCCACGCCTCTTGTCATGTTCTACGTGATGAAACATGAGTTCCATTATGGCATGATGGTTACGGCAAGCCATAATCCTGCAATCTACAATGGTATTAAAGTATTTACATATGGGGGCAGAGATGCGGATGAAGAGCAGACGGCCGACATTGAGCATTATATTAATGAAGTGACGGACATCCCTGTGGACGAGATGAGTTATGCCGAGGGCATTGAGAAAGGGTTAATCGAAGAAATTTATCCCCTGAATGAGTATCTGGACAGTATCATCGACACGGTGGATATGGGAAAAGTGAAAAAACGGGGGCTGCGGGTTGCGCTTGACCCCATGTACGGCGTCAGCGAGACATCCCTTAAGACCATTCTTATGACGGCAAGGTGTGAGGTGGAGACTATCCATGAGAGGCATGACACGCTTTTTGGCGGGAAACTGCCTGCACCCACGGCGGAAACTTTACGCACGCTGCAAAATTACGTGATTGACAGAAGATGTGACCTTGGTATTGCCACGGACGGGGATGCGGACCGCATCGGCGTTATCGATGATAAAGGAAGTTTTCTGCATCCCAATGATATTCTTGTACTTTTATACTATTATCTTGTGAAATATAAAGGTTGGCACGGGCCGGCAGTCAGAAATATATGCACCACCCATCTGCTTGACAGGGTGGCGGAGAGCTTTGGTGAGGAATGTTATGAAGTCCCTGTGGGATTTAAGCATATATCGGCGAAAATGTTTGCCACCGATGCCATTATCGGTGGGGAATCCTCCGGCGGCATGGCAGTGCGGGGGCATATCAAAGGCAAGGACGGTATTTACGCCTCGGCGCTTCTCGTGGAAATGATTGCCGTGACGGGCATGAAGCTGTCTGAGATTATGAAGACCATCCGTAAAGAGTACGGCGGTATGGCGTTAGAAGAGAGGGATTACCGTTTCAGTTCCAAGAAGAAAGAAGAGATTAAGAAAAAGCTTCTGGAGGATAAAGAGCTTCCCCGGATTCCCTATGAAGTTGAGAAAATTTCTTATCTGGACGGTTTAAAGGTTTATCTAAAAGACGGCGGATGGATTTCTGTGCGGTTCTCCGGCACGGAACCGCTCCTTAGGTTTTTCTGTGAGATGAAAGAGAAGCAGGAGGCGGCAGCGTTCTGCAAGCTGTTCGAGACGTTTTTGGAGCTGTAAGGCTGTCTTGTTTATGGTCAGGGTCGAAGCGTCGGAAAGAAATCCATTTCAGTTCCTGCAAAGCGCTGAAATGGATTCTTTACCGACCGTGTGTCTCTTTGTTCACTGAGGGCAGTCTGACAAGAAAAAAGAGTGACAGATTAGGGAAAAATATGGGAACATTAGTGCAACGGTTAAAGAAGGGATTTGGCAAAAGAAAATCACTCCGGTGGAGCATGGTGAGAAGGCTCCTATTTGGGTGGTTTTTTCCGCTTTTCATGCTTATTTTTATTTTTGTTTTCTTCGTGAGGGTCAATATTTACAGTCAGGTGGAACATACTATTATGACTTCTCTTGAAGAGACCGCCCAGATTATGCGTATACAGCTTAAGGACTGTGAGACGGCCTCCAAGAATGCTTCTTATATGCCGGTGATTGCCGAGAGTTATGCAAAGTATACCGCAGACAGGAAACATAATATTTTCCGGGTAAGTGTGGGGAATTTTCTGAAACAACAGTATAAATATAATGATAATTGCAGGACGGCAGAACTTGTTATGCTGGATGAACCTGAGGAACGGTATTATGCGATTAACACCACAAGCGGAGGCTCTTACCGGGATATTGAGTTCTTCTATGAAACGGCCAAAGAAAGGCTCCTTGAGGTGGCTGGGGATTTGGACACAGGCATCACTTTGGTGGGTATGGAAGGGCGGCTCTACATGGTTCGGAATCTGATGAACTCTAAATTCAAACCTTATGCCGTGTTGGTGTTGGAATTGAATCAGGATTCTCTGATGGAGAGTTATAAGGGAATCTGGGGGTATACGAATGCCGCCGTATATTGGAACGGAAAACTGCTGATGTCAGGGGAGAAGGCGGATGAAGAGGAGCTTCCGGGATACGTCACAGAGAGGCTTGAGAAACAGTACGAGGTATATGAGAGGGGTGACAGATGGGGCGTTGCCCGCGCGTACCGCAGGATAAATCTGTATGGCGGGACGCTTGTGGCGGTGGTTGACATTGACAAGCGGGTCACGCATGCGGAACTGAATACGTTAAAATATCTTTTTATCATACTGATTGTTTTTATGATACCTCTCGTGGTACAGATGATGCGTTTCTTCCATAATAAAGTGACTGTACCGCTTGGGGAAGTGATTGTCGCTGCCAATGGGGTCAGAGAGGGGAAACTGGGAATACAGGTGGAGAATGAAGAAGACAATGAGGAACTTTATCAGGTGAAGTCTTCTTTTAACCATATGTCTAAGCAGCTTAAGAGTCAGTTCGATAAGATTTATCTGGAGGAAGTAGCGCTTCGTGATGCCAGGATTATGGCGCTTCAGTCCCAGATTAACCCTCATTTTCTGAATAATACGTTAGAGATTATCAACTGGGAGGCACGTTTGAACGGCAACTATAAGGTTAGCGGTATGATTGAGGCGCTTTCCACGATGCTTGGAGAGACCATGAACAGGAAGGAGCAGCAATTTCATTCCATCGCAGAAGAAATGGCCTATGCGGATGCATACCTTTATATTATCTCGCAGCGTTTCGGCTCCAAGTTCCAGTGTGTCAAACAGATGGACGAGACATTGTTCAATGTACAGGTTCCCCGCCTGATTATCCAGCCTATCGTTGAGAATGCGGTGGAGCATGGCATGGACATCGCCAGGCAGGGCAGGCTGGAAATTAGACTATATAAGAGGGACGACGGATATCTGAGCATAGAGGTGGAAGACAATGGCCGTTTGACGATGGAAGATAGGAAGAAAATCGAAAGGCTCCTGTCGCCGGATACGGACGTTTCCAGGGAAAAGAGAGTAAGCCTGGGAATCCGCAATGTTGACCAAAGACTCAAGATGATTTACGGAACGGATTGTGGATTGTTTATATCTGTAAATGACAAAGAACATACGGTTAGTACAATTTTGATAAAACCCGATATACCAACAGAACAATAAAAGGCAAAAAAGGACAATACCAACAATTTTGATTTCTTCCTTTCCGGAGTATGATAGATACATAAGTTGAGAACGACGGTTTTCAAGTATCTGGCAAGAGCGCCGCAGGCCGGCTTGCGGCAGGCACAGGTTGAAATAAGACACATATCCGATGATGAAAGGGAGGAAGAAATATGATGAAGAAAAGAATGATGGCGGCAACACTGGCCGGGGCGATGGTATTATCCATGACAGCATGCGGCGGACAAGACAGTACACAGCAGACATCCTCAGGGACGCAGGATGACGCAGAAGAAAGTGTTCCGGTAGAATTGGTGGTAACTACTACATTTGCAGGTGAGGACACCAACGCACAGAACTATAAGGAAGCTGTGAAAGGGTGGGAGACGAAGTCAGGCAACACTGTGGTAGACACTTCGGCGACGGCTGACGAAACCTTTAAGACCAGGGTTGTGACGGACTTTGAGACAGGTTCTGAACCCGATGTACTGTTTTTCTTCAACGGTGCAGACGCTAACAGCTTCATAGAGGCAGGCAAGGTAGTTCCCATTGATGAGATACGTGGAGAATACCCGGAGTATGCAACCAATATGAACGATGACTTAATCGTGGCTTCCCTTGTGGATGACAAGAAATACGCGGTGCCTGTGAACGGTTACTGGGAAGCAATGTTTATCAACACGGAGATTCTTGAAGCGGCAGGTGTATCCAAGCCCGACGGCAGCTATACAATGGACCAGTTTAAAGAAGACTGTGAGAAAATCAAGGCGGCGGGATATACACCGATTGCAGCGGCCCTCGGCAACATTCCTCATTACTGGTGGGAGTTCGCGATTTTTAACAACCAGTCACCGGATACCCATCTGGAAATTCCAGGCAGTGTAGATGATGAGAACGGCCAGGCGTGGGTTGCGGGCATGAACGATATCAAGGAGCTGTATGAGCGGGGTTACTTTCCGGAAAATACACTCTCCGCTACGGACGACGAGACGTTTGCGATGTTTACGGAAGGCAAAGCTGCATTTCTGATTGACGGTTCCTGGAAAGTCGGCGGTATTGTAGGCGCATGCCAGTCCGACCCGGAAGACCCTTCCACATTGGACGCAGACAAACTTGCCAAGTTTGACGTAACTTATGTACCAGGCAAGGGCAACAGGAAAGCAAGCGATTTGGTAGGTGGCCTTTCCTCCGGTTATTATATTACAAGAAAAGCATGGGAAGACCCGCAGAAGAAGGAGGCAGCGGTAGATTTCGTAGAATATATGACTTCTGACAACGTTGTTCCCGCATTTGCACAGCATTCAGCTTCCGCACTTAAGAACGCGCCGGAAGTTGATGAGGCCGAGTTTAACGCACTGCAGATTAAGGCCATGGATATGATGGCAGGTACGACATCCCTGACAGGAGCGGTACAGGATTTGTTTATGGGAGACTGCCGTGTGCCTACATTCGACGGCATGCCGGAAATTGTGACAGGCAGAGTAGCTGCGGAAGACGCGGTGGCAGAAGGACTTGAAATGTACCATAATCAATAAGAAATATGAGACAGTGGAGATTTAAGTGGGGCGGGGAATAATCCGGCCCCACTTTTCACAAGAAATGCAACAAGAGGTAAGTGTTTATATGGTATGTATCGTAATTTTGGAGGTGGCTTATGGGAGCTAATATTTATCGAAATAAAAAGCCGGCGCTTGTGTTCCTTTTTCCGGCGTTCCTGTTTATGGTGTTGTTTCTCTATTATCCTTTCTTAAAAAATATACTGAACAGTTTCATGGAGATTAAACAGCTTGGCAGTGCGGGGACCAAATTTAATACGCCCTGGTACAGCAATTATACGCAGATGTTCCAGGACCAGAATGTGTGGACTTCCGTTAAAAACACGATTGTGATGATGATTGTCACGTTGGTGGGACAGGTGGGAATTGCCATTGTGCTGGCGTTGATGGTGGACAATATAGGCAGGGGAAAGCAGTTTTTCAGGACAGTGTTTTTCTTCCCGATTGTTATTTCTGCGACAGCATTAGGTTTAATGTTTAACCTGATTTTCCTCTATGATAAAGGAATGGTCAATCAGATGTTGGAGGCCCTTGGCAAACAGAACCTGACGGACTGGAAGGCGGAAGGCATTGCCTTGTTTACAATGATGCTTCCGGTTATGTGGCAGTATGTGGGGTTCTATTTCGTTATCCTTGTCACAGGACTCAACAATATATCCGAGGAGTTGTATGAGGCGGCAAGAATTGACGGTGCGACTACGTTGCAGAGAGTGCGCTACATATCCGTCCCGCTTCTGCATAATGTCATCTGTACTTGTAGTATCCTGGCGGTTACCGGCGCGCTTAAGGTATTTGACCTTCCGTGGGTGATGTTTCCCAAGGGGATGCCGCTTAAGACGACTTTCCTGACCGGAACTTACATGTATTACCAGACAATGGAGACAAAAAATGTTGACTACGGCGCGGCGCTGGCAGTTTTGATTGTCGTACTGGGAGTTGTATTGTCTAAGATAGTCAATTCTATTTTCCGTGAAAGAGACTATTAAGAGGAGGAAAACTATGGCTAAGATGAAAAAAAATCCGGCCGGGATAGCCGTTGTGTATCTGTTTCTGGTGTTCTGGGCGTTGACCACAATCTACCCGATTCTGTGGGTGTTACAAAATTCTTTTAAGGCAAAAGACAAGATACTTGGGAACTCTTTTGCACTGCCGTTTGGAGAGCTTTTCACCATGGCGAATTACAAAAAGGCATTCGAGACGACGGATATTCTTGGTTCATACAAGAGCAGCTTGTTTATCTCCACGATGGTGGCGCTTTTAGTGGTGCTTCTTGCGGGAATGGGGGCCTATGCCCTTGCCAGATATAAGTTTTTTGGCTCCGGCGTGATTCACTCACTTGTTGTGGGGGCTATGATGTTTCCGGCTTTTGCCACGGTTATTTCAGTATTCCAGATGGAGTTTAGGTGGGGAATCGCCAACACGGGGAATTGGTTCTTAAACATGTTGTCGGTCATTTTGCCGCAGGTGGCAGGAAACTTGGCTTTTGCGATGGTGGTTTTGATGGGGTATATCAAAGGGTTGCCTATAGAGTTGGAAGAGGCTGCTTATATGGAAGGGTGTAACGTGTTCCAGATTTATTTCAAGGTGATTATGCCTTTGACGAAACCTTCCTTTGCTACGGTGGCGATTTTCTCCTTCCTGTGG
Organism: uncultured Lachnospiraceae bacterium; assembly: GCA_910578645.1. Lineage (GTDB taxonomy): Bacteria > Bacillota > Clostridia > Lachnospirales > Lachnospiraceae > UBA3282. The sequence continues at coordinate 157,997 of CAJTQI010000007.1, read as the reverse complement.
AGCTACAATGATTTGTTCACACAGTCCTTTTTCTTAAGAAGGCCGGACATGTACAGTATCACTATGATGTTGAACAGTATAAGCGCCAAGGAGGGGACTGACTATGGGATGATGGCGGCGGTAGTTGCGCTAATTATCGTCCCGGTTATCATTGTTTACTGTTTTTTACAAAAATATATTATAAAAGGAATGACAGCAGGTGCGGTTAAGGGTTAAAATAAAGACAGAAGAGTCGGATACGGGGGATATACGATGTACAAAGTGGCAATTATCGATGATGAACCATTAATCGTGGAAGGATTGTCCAAAACAATGGAGTGGAAGAAGTGGAACTGCCGCGTGGCGGGCGTCGCATACGACGGCAGGGAAGGTATGGAATTAATCCGCACAGAGCGGCCCGATATCATAATTTCGGACATCAATATGCCCGAGATGGACGGACTGAAGATGATTGCAGGGCTCAAATCGGAGTTTCCTGACATGCAGCTCATTATTCTGACAGGATACAGGGAATTTGAATACGCCAGGCAGGCGATTGAACTGGGTGTGTCCAGATTCCTGTTAAAACCTTCCAAGATGAGCGAACTGGAAGAGGCGGTCGATGCTGTGACAAGACGTTTGGAACAGTTAGGGGTTACGCCGGATGAGACAATGGCCGAAACCGGTAAGGAGGACGGTGAGGAGGCGGCGGACAGCCGGGAGGCGAACAGCTTTATCGTAAAAAATGCATTGGAATATATCCGGGACAATTCCCAGGAGAAGCTTCGCCTTGCGGATGTGGCAGACCAGGTTTACGTCAGCCAGTGGCATTTGTCTAAACTGCTCAATAAGCATACAGGAAAGACATTTTCAGAAATACTAAACGGCGCCCGTATGGACAAATCTAAGGAATTATTGAAAGACCCGTCGCTGCGCATATGTGATGTGGCGCTGATGGTTGGCTTTCAGGATTTGGCGCATTTCTCCAGAGTTTTTAAGAAAATGGAAGGGATGTCTGCCAATGAGTATAGGAACAAATATTAACTAAGGGAAAGGCAGGACTTATCTTATGAGAATTTATTGTGGAAAAGATTATGAGGGCGCAAGCAGAATTGCGGCAAACATTATTTCGGCGCAGGTGATTATGAAACCTGACTGTGTATTAGGGTTAGCTACCGGCTCCACGCCCATCGGGACCTATGAACAGTTGATTAAATGGTATGAAAAGGGTGATTTGGATTTCTCGGCGGTGCACAGCATCAATCTGGATGAGTACAGGGGGTTAAAGCCGGATAATGACCAGAGTTACCGTTATTTTATGAATACGCACTTGTTTGATTCCATCAATATTGACAAGAAGAATACTTTCGTTCCGGACGGGACAGAGCCTGATGCAGATAAGGCATGTAAAGATTACGACGAGATTATCCGTTCCCACGGCGGGATTGACTTACAGGTTCTTGGCCTTGGGCATAACGGGCACATCGGATTTAATGAGCCGGCGGATTCCTTCTGTAAAGGGACCCAATGCGTAAAATTAGCGGAAAGCACCATATCCGCCAATGCACGTTTCTTTGCATCCGCAGATGAAGTGCCCAAGGAGGCGTATACGATGGGAATCGGTTCCATTATGCAGGCCAAGAAAGTTATCGTAATCGTGTCCGGAGAGGGCAAGGCGGAAATCGTGAAGAAAGCGTTCTTAGGGCCTGTCACGCCGCAAGTGCCCGCATCCATCTTACAGCTTCACAACGACGTAATCTTAGTGGGCGACGAGGCTGCTTTGGCGGAGTATTATAAGGCTGTTTAGGGCATAATAGTGCCATGAAAGGAGAGTTGATATTATGCGGACAATCCGGGGGATGATATACACGGAGAAGATGTTGTTCGAGGCAGGAGAGATAACTGTTGAGGGGGATACGATAGAAAAGATTGAGCTGTGCGGGCAGGATAAACTGATCCAGGAGGAAGCGGGACGCTATATTCTGCCGGGACTGGTTGACACCCATTTCCATGGTTGCGCAGGATATGATTTCTGTGACGGCACGGTGGAGGCGATGCAGGCGATTGGCTCCTACGAGATGACCCATGGCATTACGACTATCTGTCCTGCCACGATGACGCTTGCCGAGGATACACTGAAAGGGATTTGTTCCACTTGCGCCCAGGCAGTCGAGACGGAAGTGTTAAAAGAAGGGATTCCGTTAAAAGATGTGCTAAGAGGCATATACCTGGAGGGACCTTTTATATCCATGGAGAAGAAGGGCGCACAGAATCCGGCCTATATACGCAAGGCAGATTTAGAGATGCTTCATGGGCTTCAGAAGGCGGCCAATGGCCTGATTAAGATTGTCGTAATTGCGCCGGAGACAGAAGGTGCAATGGAATGCATCAAAGCAGGCCGGGATTCTTTCCGTTTCTCTATCGCACACACCTGTGCGGATTATGACACGGCGATGGAAGCGATTAAGGAAGGGGCAGCCCATGTGACGCATCTGTATAATGCCATGCCGCCTTTTACCCACAGGAAGCCGGGCGTGATTGGTGCGGCGGCAGAAGATGAGAGGACGGAAGTTGAGTTGATATGCGACGGCATCCACATTCATCCCAGCGTGGTGAAGAGCACCTTTAAACTGTTCGGGGCAAACCGTGTAGTGCTTATCAGCGACAGCATGATGGCGACCGGTATGGAGGACGGCGAATATGCGTTGGGCGGACAGCCCGTGAAGGTAAAAGGCAACCTGGCCATTCTTGAGGACGGTACGATTGCAGGCAGCGCGACGAATTTATATGACTGTATGAAGACGGCTATCAAGATGGGCGTGCCGAAAGAAGAGGCGGTCAGGGCGGCTTCCCATAATCCGGCCGTGGCAGTTGGAATCGATGATGAGTGCGGCGTTTTGAAAGTGGGCAGGAAGGCGGACATCCTGATTGCCGACAATGAATTTACCTTGCAGGAAGTAATCAAATACGGACGCACGGTAGCCCGGTAGGCACAGAAAAATAAAAGTTCTTTTGCTTTTTTTGATTGAATATGTTAGAATAAACCCGATTTAGTTGAATCTGATACGTTGATTGGCTTTAAGTCGGACAGATGGCATGCGGTATGGGGCTGTGTCAGGCTTCATACCGCATGTTGCTGTCTGTTGTGTGTGGAGGGGAGAAATTATGAAAAGCAGGAAGAAGGCAGTCGCAGCTATCGTTTTATCAGTGGCTCTTTTAGCTGCGTGCAGCAGCATTCCGGAAGGAAGTGTATCTTCCGGTGAGATTGTGGTGCCGGAGATGTCCTCGGAGGACTTGTTGGTCAGTTCTTTAGAATATTTGTTGGAGGATGAAGAGGAGACTTCCAAAGAACAGACACCGGAAAATAGCGGAGTTTCCGGGAACGGGGATTTACAGGACAGCGGCAAGGACGAGGAGGGGTCTTCAAGACCCGGTGACACGGATTGGGAAGCGCAGGATATGGACGCATGGCTGGACAGTGATACATACCAAGAAGGAGATTTGCCTTTCCAGGCCGGCAAGACGGATGGAAATCCGGTGCTGCAAGAAGAACAGAAAGAGACGGCTGTTATTTATTATGGAAAAGGCGGTTCCTTAGAATTAATCCAGGAGACAGTGGAAATCGGCGAGTTGGCGCCGGATGAACTTATTGATGCCCTCGCAAAACATAACATTGTGCCGCTTTTAGATACGAAAGTTCTTTCTTTCGAGACGGTGGAGGAAGACGGGAAGAAGATTCTTAGCCTGAACCTGTCGAAAGCCTTCGGCGAATATTTAAGGACTATGTCGAAGGAGGCGGAATGTATTATTGTGGCTTCCATTGTGGATACATTCCTGGAAAATTACGGTGCGGACGCTCTGCAGCTTATGGTGGAGGGAGAAGCTGTCAGTACGGCCAACGGTGATTATACCGGCGCCTTCGGGAAGTGTACGCCGGAGGAATTGTTGGATACGGGTGTTTTGGAGCGACAAGAACGCGAATGACTGTCCTTGGGCAGGGTGTATGGCTCTCCGGTGGGAACAGGTGTTATAGGTATATGGAAAGAAGGTAATGGGATGGCAGATATCAGCGCACGTGAGAAGCTTATTTTTGAAATTGCACAGACGGAATGGGAATTATTTCAGAATGTTTACAATACGGGGGGAAGAGCGTCCTGCCAGGATGACCCTGACACATTTTTTAAGATGCGCATGAGTCAGTGGATGGTGTATTCGGACGAGGTATTAAGCAGTTATCTTAAGGATTGCCAAGAAGCCTGTGAAGAAGGCAGGAATCTTGTTTTTGAGAAATATGGAAGAATGATGGAGAGTACTTATCCCGAAGAATATGAAGAGATTAAGGGACATCTCCCGGATGTCTCCGACAAGAAAGAGATTGTGGAGCAAATCGTGAAAATAAATCTGGAGTGGGATGCCCAGATGCTATGTGATTATCCGAATCTGCGTGGCAGAGGCAGAGTGCTTACGACGGCGCAGGACGGTATTATGGCAGGTTCTTCCATGGAGAGTTATCTGCGGGGGGAACTGTTTACATATTCCATGGGGACTCTTGAGTTGATTTTGCGTGAGACTATGGAGGCGTATAACAAAGGCGAGAGCCTGCTAAAGCAGACTATCGCCAATGAGACATTGTTTTACGGCTATAGCTCCCTCGAGGAAGCGGAACGAAAGCATGGCAATCTGTAAAGTATCAGAAATGCAGGCGTCTGCGCACTTCATTGCGCAGGCGTTTTTTTGCGAGAATCGTGATAAGCGCAAAATCGATGATAACGCATACCGTCAGTACAACGGCCGACCAGGTAAGGAGGTATGGACGCCCTGCTATGCGACGGATTAAAAGTTCCAGCACTACACAAAATACAGGAATTTCTATGAAAATATAGAGGGCGCAGGATAAGACAGTGGCAGGGAAGAACCTGGACAGCAGAGGGAACGCCTCTGCATACACTGTCAGGATAACTACTATGGGAAGGCCAAGCTGCCAGAACCAGATGTCGGAGTCGGTGAGGAACGTGATTAAGAACAGGTAAACAACCACCGATATACCGTCTGCAAGCAGGGACAGATAGATAGGCGTCTTACTGTAGAAAATAGCCGGGAAGCTGAATACGAAAAGACACAGGCAGCTTCCGATAACAACCAGTGACCACAGGTGTGCATTGAATACCAGGAGATTAAGAAGCAGGCATGTGGCGCCTGTTGCAGTGAGTACCACAGTGACCAGGATGCCTAAGTCTTTTCTTTTGACGACTTCCACCTGTCCCTTATCGGTAGGGTAGGGAGAAGGCGGCATTTGCTTGTTTAATTCATTTGGATTAATGACGGGTGTGTGGCATAGGGGGCAATTCTTTAAGGAAGCCTCCAACTCCACACCACAGTTTACGCAATAGGACATACAAATTCTCCATTTCCGGTAAATATATTATAGTTTATATGATGCTGCGGTTGCTCTCAATCTTCACATGTATGCCGTCCTGTACCAGCTTGCGGAAGAAGTACCGTTCCACGTCGGCCTCCACGATGCTGCTTGCGAAATTGACGGTCAGGATATCTTCAAAGCTGATGATGGCACAGTTAGTCCGGGAAGAAAAAGGCTGCCCCATATAGATGTCGAAACGTTCAATATAGGGTTTCATGTCCTTAGGGACATGCAGCGCGCCCATGTTAGTCAGCCCGGCGGATGAATTTTTATCCTGTACTTTCGTGTAGAAGGTGCGCACCACGAAGTCCTTGATAAAAAGTGGCACCACGCGGATAAAAGGGTTTTGCTGTGTGGAGGCGTTGGTGGTAATGTCACCCCGCAAAAACTTCTCATTGATATAATAGCGCATGTAATTGTGTACATGCCGGACGATTTCCTCGAATGTGTAGTCTCCTAACCGTGGGTCTATGAAAGGATATACCATAGTGATAAAATTGCGTAGCGTCTTCGACGGAAAGAAACGCCGCAGATTGACGGGCATGGCTATACGCACCGGTTTCAGGCGGATATGGAAATCGTTAGATTGCTTCTGTAAGAGGGCGTAGAGTAGAACCGAATTTAAATATTCCGTGAGACTGGCGTTATATTTCTTCGCAACCGCCATGACCTCTTTCACGGAGAGGATACCGTCTATGATGTTGAGCGTATAGAAAGGCTCCTTGGTTCCACGCACGCGGTAGGTTGTCTCGGCAGGACGCGGCGGGCATACCTTGGCGTTTGCATAACGTATATAGGCGTCTTCCAGTTCTTCCGGGTCTGGTTCTGCATGGATGTCAAGCACGAATCCTTCCGGTTTCACCGGATGCCCCAACAGTCCTAAATAGGTGGCGGTTAACGTCTGCAGAAGGCACATACCGCCGGTGCCGTCCCCGAGACTGTGGTGTGCTTCCAGTGCGATACGGCATCCGTAGTAATATATTCTGATAAGATAACGATTATTACCTTTAAAGTGCATAGGCATGCACGGATTCTTGATATCTTCCTTCACATAGGGACCCGGCCTGTTGTTAGGTTCCAGGTAACGCCAGAATAATCCCTTGCGGATTGCCACTTTGTAGGTGGGAAAACGGGGAAGTACTTTGTCCAGCGCCTGCTGAAGAAGAGCCGGCTCAATGGCATCCTTTAGAACGACGGACAAACGGTAGACCGATGAGAAGTCGCGCCGCTGTAAAGTGGGATAGACGATGGCGGACAAATCGAGTTTGTACCAGACGTCTTTCCTGCCCTTATTTGTCTGTTTAGATATTTTGTTTGGCTTGTTTTGATGGCTTGTATTTTTCATGTTATAGTTATAATATCATAAATAATAGAGTTTATGTCATATTATTTGCACGCGCTTTAATAAAAAGATTAGGGTGTCAAAAGGTGCATTTTATAAGTTGTAAGGGCAAATTGCATAAAATGTTCCCTTGTGTCCGTCTGCGTCATATGGATTTTCTAAAATATTCCGGGAAATTTAAGGAAACGGACGTAACCACTCTCTATTCGCCATCCAGGCGAACATCGGGCTTTTGGGGGCGTCCATGCCCCGAAATTACTGGGAACTTCACGGAATATTAAGAAAATCTCATATTCCTGCGAAGGACAACTTCGTGAACATTTTGTGCAATCTTCCAGTGAAATTTTATGATAGCACCTTTTGACACCCTAATCATAAAAAGAAAAGTTTTTGGTTGAAAAGCCCATATAGAAAGGAATTTTACATGGCGATTACAGATAAAAAGAACGCAAATTTAATGAACCTGATTAAAAGGATGCACGGTGTGGTGGAGAATACGGATATCGAGAAGCACCGCCAGTCCCAGGACCATTTCGGGGCATTGCTTGGCAACAGCAAGGATGTGCTGACGGAGGCATTGGAGATTCCGGTTAGTCCTAAAGGCGTTCGGAGCATCCATGGAGAGTGGAATTATGTAAACCGTGCGCATATGAAGAAATATATTATCCTTTATTGCCACGGGGGCGGATATTCCACCGGAAGCTGTCTTTATGCCAGGACATTGACAGGGAAGCTTGCCATGTCCACATCCATGGATGTGCTGAGTTTTGACTACAGGCTTGCCCCTGAGAATCCTTATCCTGCGGCGACGGAGGATGCCATGCAGGTGTGGAATTATTTGATGCTGCTTGGATACGGCGCCAGGGACGTGATTCTGGCGGGGGATTCTGCCGGCGGTAACTTGGCCTTGTCTCTTACCCTGAAATTAAAAGAAGAAGGCAGGCTGCTTCCCAGGGGACTTGTGTTGATGTCGCCATGGACCGACCTTACTTCTTCGGGCCAATCTTATCAGGCGAAAGCGGAGATTGACCCGGTATTAAACGCGGGATACTTAGGTGAGATGATTGCCAACTATGCGGCGGGGCAGAATTTGGAAGACCCGTTGATTTCTCCGCTTTTCGGTGATTACAGTGGTTTCCCGCCAATTTATATACAGGTGGGGAGCAATGAAATCTTGCTGGATGATTCCACGCTGCTTTACAAGAAGCTCTTAAAGGCAAATGTTTCCGTGCGGCTTGACACTTTTGACGGGATGTGGCATGTGTTTCAGATGTCGCCCTTTAAGACTGCCTATGAGGCGATGGACAGGAACGCGGAGTTCATCTATGATATCTGCCGTTGACAGGTGAAGAGGCTTTGTTCGTTTTTGAATGATAGGATTAGGGTGTCGAAAGGCGCATTTTATAAGTTGCAAGGGCAAATCGCATAAAATGTTCTCTTGTTTTATAAAAAATACCGGAAAGAAAAAGGATTTGGCTGACGACTATAGAATAATAGAGTTAGAACGGTTGTTTTGCGTAGGAAGAAAGGCAGCGCCATGAATATACGGGAAAGTTTGGAACAGTGGGAGAAGGAGTATTTAAGCCCCTATGCCATGCTCAGTATGAATTCAAAAGGAAGGCTCAGGGAGGAAGAACAGTGCGATATCAGGCCGGTATTTCAGCGTGACAGGGACAGGATTATACATAGTAAATCTTTTAGGAGATTAAAGGATAAGACGCAGGTATTTCTGACGCCGGAGGGCGACCATTACAGGACGCGCCTGACCCATACGCTGGAGGTCAGCCAGACAGCGAGGACGATTGCCAAGGCATTGCAGCTTAACGAAGACTTGGTGGAGGCGATTGCCTTGGGGCATGACTTAGGGCATACACCTTTTGGCCATGCGGGGGAGCGGGCCCTCAACAGAGCCTGTCCCTATGGGTTTAAGCATAATGAACAGAGTGTAAGGACCATAGATTTGATAGAGAAAGACGGGCAGGGCATTAACCTGACCGTGGAGGTGCGGGACGGTATCTTAAATCACCAGACATGTTCTATGCCGTCTACGCTGGAGGGCAAGATTGTGCGGCTTGCCGATAAGATTGCATACATACATCATGATATGGATGATGCCATACGCGGCGGTATCCTGCGGGAGTCCGATGTGCCGGACGAGATTAGCTCCGTCATCGGTTACACATGCGGGAAGAGGTTGGATTTCTTCATCCATAATATTGTGACTAACAGCAGGGGGAAGAATGATATCTGCATGTCACCGGAGGTGGAGGAGGCCATGAAGCAGATGCGCGGCTTTATGTTCCGCAATGTGTATAAGAACCCTGTCGCCAAAGGACAGGAGAATAAAGCGGAGAGTCTCATCGTTACCTTGTATGAGTACTATATGAACCATACGGAGAGACTTCCGGAGTTCCTGTACAGACTTTTGGACGTAGGGGAGCCTCTTGAGAAGCTAGTGTGCGATTATATCGGTTCCATGACGGACAGGTTTGCCATAGCGCAGTATCAGGAAATCTATATTCCTAAGACATGGCACGGATAGATTTATTAAACAGTGCACAATAGGATGCGACAACAATTATATTTAAGAAGGGATATTATGTATTATCCGGAAGAACTGATTGAAGAAGTCAGGATGAAAAATGATATAGTAGGTGTCATTTCAGGACATGTCCGTATGCAGAAGAAAGGCGGTAATTATTTCGGGCTATGTCCTTTCCACAACGAGAAATCACCATCCTTCTCGGTATCTCCGGCGAAACAGATGTACTACTGTTTCGGCTGTGGGGCAGGGGGGAATGTAATAACATTTATTATGGAATATGAGAATGCCACTTTTCAGGAGGCGGTTAAAATTCTGGCGGACAGGGCGGGAATCAACCTGCCGGAGATGGAATATACCGAGGAGACGAGGCAGAAGGAAAGCAGGCGTGCGAAACTACTTGAGGTGAATAAAGAAGCAGCCAAGTATTATTACTGTATGCTCCGTTCACCGAGAGGGAAAACCGGATATCAATATCTGGCGGACAGACAGTTATCCACAGAGACGATGAAGCGGTTCGGACTAGGATATGCGGACGGTGCAGGTTCCGACCTGACGGCATATCTTAGGTCCAAGGGATATCCGGATGAGCTAATAAACGAATCCGGCCTTACGGCTTTCGATGAGAGGCGCGGTATGCACGACAAATTCTGGAACCGGGTTATGTTTCCGATTCAGGATTCCAATCACCGGGTGATTGGGTTTGGTGGACGCGTGATGGGGGATGCCAAGCCGAAATATTTAAATTCGCCGGAGACGACGATTTTCGATAAAAGCCGTAATTTATACGGACTGAACTTTGCCAGGACATCCCGCAAGGGAAATATCATCCTGTGCGAAGGGTATATGGATGTGATAGCCATGCACCAGGCGGGCTTTACCCAGGCCGTAGCCTCCTTGGGGACGGCGTTTACGATGGGACAGGCAACCTTGTTAAAACGCTACACGGAGGAAGTGCTCCTTGCATATGACAGTGACGGGGCAGGTACAAACGCGGCGATGCGGGCCATTGGTATTTTGAAAGAGTCTGGGATGAGGGGTAAGGTGATAGATATGAAGCCTTACAAAGACCCGGATGAGTTTATCAAAAACCTGGGAGCGGAGGCGTTCCAGGAAAGAATCGGGCAGGCGCAGAACAGTTTTTTCTTTGAGTTAAAAGTGTTAGAGCGGGATTACCATATGGAGGACCCGGAGTCTAAGACGGCGTTTCACAGGGAGATTGCGAAGAAACTTTGTGGTTTCGAGGAAGAGGTGGAGCGTGAGAACTATATAGAATCCGTGGCGCAGAAATATCATATCGGATTTGAGAATCTGCGTAAGCTGGTGGGAAACTACGCGGCGCAGACAGGTCTGACACAGCCGGTACACAGACCCAAGGGTACTGTTACGAAGAAGAATACGCCGGAAGAAAATGTGAAGAAATCTCAGAGGCTTTTGCTTACCTGGATTACGGAGGAACCTCAGATATACCACAAGGTCAGACAGTATGTCACGGCGCAGGATTTCACGGAACCTTTGTACAGACAGGTGGCGGACAAGCTTTTTATGGACTTGGAGCAGGGAAATTATAATCCGGCGTCGATTATCAGTGGCTTTACCGAGGAGGAAGAGCAGCGCAAGGTGGCCGAGATTTTCAATACAAGGCTTGAACAGGTGACGACGAAAAAGGAGCGGGAGAAGGCGTTGAGGGATATTGTTTTTGCTGTGAAGGAGAACAGTGTGAAGTCTTGCTCAAAGGAGACAGACTTCGATATCAACGCTTTAAACCAGGTAGTTGCAGCCAGGAAAGCACTGGAAGAACTTAAGAAGAAAACGCATATTTCCTTATAATAAGGGTAAGCTATTCGCAGAAGAATGCACATATAGTGCTATAGAATAGAACGAGATTGTAAAATCAGAATTTTCTCGATTATTTATTTAATATGTAACATGGTCAGCACACTGGACTGTGAACGACGGACAGGATGTGGCGATACGGTATTTAGCAGTAATAAAGATATAGGACTTGAAACATAGGAAGGATGGGCCAAGGAATGGACGAAAATGTACAGGCAAAGTTCGAAGAGCGGCTAAGAGAGCTCTTGGCGATTGCGAAGAAGAAAAAAAATGTATTGGAATATCAGGAGATTAACGATTTCTTTGCTGAATTCTCGTTGGAAGAGGAACAGTTTGACAAGATTTTAGAGACACTGGAACAGAATAACGTGGATGTACTGCGTATCACGGACGACGATGACGTGGACGACGAAGAAATTATTCTGACAGAAGAAGATGAGGTGGATGTGGAGAACATCGACTTGTCGGTGCCGGACGGTATCAGCATCGAGGACCCTGTCAGGATGTACCTGAAAGAAATAGGTAAGGTGCCTCTTCTTAGCGCGGAGGAAGAGATTGAGCTGGCAAAGAAGATGGAGATGGGCGACCAGGAAGCTAAGAAGAGGCTTGCCGAGGCCAATCTGCGTCTTGTGGTGAGTATCGCCAAACGTTATGTAGGACGGGGAATGTTGTTTTTGGATTTAATCCAGGAAGGAAATTTGGGACTGATTAAAGCGGTAGAGAAATTTGATTACCGCAAAGGATATAAATTCTCTACCTATGCTACATGGTGGATTCGCCAGGCCATTACCAGGGCAATCGCCGACCAGGCAAGAACCATCCGTATTCCGGTCCACATGGTGGAGACGATTAACAAGCTGATTCGTGTGAGCAGACAGTTATTGCAGGAGCTGGGGAGGGAACCTACCCCTGAGGAGATTGCCGAGCAGATGAATATGCCCGTGGAGCGTGTCCGTGAAATACTCAAGATTTCCCAGGAGCCGGTATCTTTGGAGACGCCTATCGGAGAGGAGGAAGACAGCCATCTGGGTGACTTTATCCAGGATGACAATGTACCTGTCCCGGCGGATGCGGCTGCCTTCACCTTGCTGAAGGAACAGTTGGTGGAAGTGCTTGGCACATTGACGGAGAGAGAGCAGAAAGTTCTCAGGCTACGGTTCGGGCTGGATGACGGACGTGCAAGGACACTTGAGGAAGTCGGTAAGGAGTTTAATGTGACCCGTGAGCGTATCCGCCAGATTGAGGCGAAAGCGCTGCGCAAACTGCGTCATCCTAGCCGAAGCCGTAAATTGAAGGATTATTTGGACTGATGAAACCTGTTGTACTGTCGAAGAGATTACAGGCAGTGGCGGGGATGGTCACGCCAGGGAACCGGGTCTGTGACGTGGGATGCGACCATGGATTTGTGTCAATATACCTGATTGAACAGGGCGTCAGTCCAAGCGTGCTTGCGATGGATGTCAGAAGCGGTCCTTTGAGCGCTGCTCGGGAACATATTGTAGAGCGGGGCTTGGAATCAGTGATTACGACAAGATTGTCAGATGGTTTACATAATTATAATATTGGGGAGGCAGATACGTTAATCTGCGCCGGAATGGGCGGTGCTTTGATGAGGAAGATTTTGTCTGAGAAGAAGGAAAAGACAGATTCTTTTTGTGAATTGGTCCTGCAGCCCCAGTCTGAGATTGAGCAGTTTCGCACATGGCTGCGGGAGCAGGGATATCGGGTCGTTGACGAGAATATGATAGAGGAGGAGGGAAAGTTCTATCCTCTTATAAAGGTGATGTCGGAGGGCACATTTGAGTATTCTGGGTATACTGCCCCGGCGGATGACTCGGTATTATGTAAACTATATGCGCGTTATGGCTTTTATCTGTTATCCCGCCAGGATGCGACTCTTAGGGCGTATTTATGGCGTGAGGAGAAGATTTATGGGGAGATTCTTGAGAATCTTGAAAAACAAGGGCTGCAAAATGAAAAGAGGGCGCTGCGGTATAAGGAAGTATCCGCTCTGTTAGAGGAATGCCGTCTGGCTCTTAAGCTTTTTACGACACAAAAGAGCAGTTAGCGGGGACATACTTGTGCTGGCTGCGCGCAACACAATTGAAAATGTACAAAATGGGGGAAGGAGAGTGTTCTCATGGTTACGATTAAGATTAATGGGGAAGAAAAATACTTCGAGGACGGCGTCCAATATGAGTTGATTGCGGAAGAATACCAGAATGAATGTACGAGCCAGATTGCGCTTGTTGTGGTTGACGGCAAGATTCAGGAGTTGATGAAGCGGGCGAACCGTGACTGTGAGCTTAAATTTCTTACTTATGAGGATACCATTGGGCACAAGGCTTATGTGCGTTCGGCGGTTATGCTGATGATGAAGGCTATAAGTGACGTGGCAGGATTGGAAGCGGCAGTGAATGTGAAGGTAGAGTTCACTATCGGTGCCGGATATTATTGCAGTTTTAAAAACGGGCTTAAATTGGATGCCGAGATAATCGGGCGGGTGAAAGACCGCATGGGCGAATTGGCCGACATGGATATGCTTGTGACAAAGAAAGCTTACCCGGCCGACGAGGCGGTGGCCTTGTTTCGGGAACTTGGCATGAAAGATAAGGTATCGCTTTTCAGATACCGCAGAGGCTCCACTATCAATGTGTACTGTCTGGGAGATTATTACGACTACTATTATGGCTATATGCTGCCAAGCACAGGCTACATCAAGTATTTTGACCTCTTTCCCTATGAAGAAGGCATGATTCTGCTTCTGCCTGAGCGGGAAGAGCCGGAGAAACTGCCGGAATTTACGCCGAAGAAACAGTTGTTCCAGACACTGATGACGACACGCGAGTGGGGAACAGAGATGGGAATTGACACGGTGGGCGACTTGAACGACCATATCTGCCAGGGCAGCATTGCGGATTTGATTCTTGTCCAGGAGGCGCTGCAGGAGCGCAGGATTGGCGAGATTGCCAGGGATATTGCCAGACGTAAAGGGGTGAAATTCGTGATGATTGCCGGGCCTTCCTCTTCCGGCAAAACTACATTCTCGCACAGATTGTCCATACAACTGCGTACCTATGGGCTTAAGCCCCATCCTATCGGGTTGGATAATTATTATGTAAACCATGACGACACACCTCTTGACGCCTATGGCAAGCCGGACTATGAATGTCTGGAAGCCCTTGACGTGGAGCAGTTTAACCGGGATATGGGAGAGCTTCTTGCCGGAAAGCAAGTACAGCTTCCCACCTTCAATTTCAAGACAGGAAAGAGGGAGTACAGCGGAAAATACACGAAGTTGGAAAAGGACGATATTCTTGTAATCGAGGGAATCCATGGGCTGAATGAGAAGATGTCCCATTCTCTGCCCGCCGAATGCAAGTATAAGATATATATCAGTGCACTCACCTGTCTGAATATCGACGAGCACAACCGGATACCGACTACCGACGGCAGGCTTCTTCGCCGTATTGTCAGAGATGCCAGGAACAGGGGGACGGCCGCCGAGCAGACTATTGAGATGTGGTCTTCTGTCAGGCGGGGTGAAGAGAAATATATTTTCCCCTTCCAGGAGGAGGCGGATGCCATGTTCAATTCTGCCATGATTTATGAACTTGCGGTAATCAAGCAGTATGCGGAACCGCTTCTGTTTAATATTAAGAGAGGCGAGCCTGGATATCACGAGGCGAAGAGACTCTTGAAATTCCTGGAATACTTCCTCGGGGTCAGCAGTGAGGAACTTCCGAAAAACTCTCTGTGCAGGGAGTTTGTGGGAGGAAGCTGCTTCGATGTGTAGCTTGAAAATCCATACACAATTAGAAGATTAGCAGGTAACTAAGTAGAACAGACAATCGCGGCTGTACAGACGTAAGGGTACAGGTGAGGAAAGTCCGGGCTTCACAGGGCAGGATGCCGGATAACGTCCGGTGGAGGTGACTCCAAGGCTAGTGCAATAGAAAAGAAACCGCCCGTCATACCTTCTGGTGTGGCGTAAGCCCTTTGTGGCTTGTGCAGTTTGCCGCAGGCAACTGCATGGTAAGGGTGGAATGGCAGTGTAAGAGACTACCGCTGCGGCGGTAACGCCGCGGGCTGTGTAAACCCCATCCGAAGCAAGACCGAAACGAAAGCGATAAATTGGCCCGATTTGCTTTCAGGTGGGTCGCTTGAGGTATCCGGCGACGGATATCCTAGATAGATGATTGTCTTCGACATAACCCGGCTTACCGTTCTGCTTAGTTTACATAAATATTGCCCGTAAGGGCCTGAGGGCTGTTGCATGACGGCGGATTGATATGGTATATGGTAAGAGGCTCAATGGCGCTTACCGTATACCGTAAGATTTCCAGGTTTTGCAGCAGCTTTTTAAAAATCTGACAATGTAGCATAATAAAAGGAGGAGACTTGTGTATTTTATATGATAAGAAGTCCTTTCGTAAATTCCGGATTTATAGGATAGATTCTGTAAACATGTCTGACTATTTTTCCCGATGGAAAAGAAGACTCGGCCGTAGCCTTTTTACCCTCTGTATAGCCCTAGTGCCGATGTGCGCGGATGCGGCACAAAAGTCGGACCTGCCGCCTCATTTGATTCAGTCGGTGCAGGATAAGGATATCTATGAAGGCATGGCGGCGCTTAACATGATGCAGTGTCCGGTGCTTGAGGAGTCGGACTGCGCTTTGGCATACGAGAAGATAAAAAACAGCGTCGTTCGGATTCAGATGGGAAATGCCCACGGAAGTGGAATTATATGGAAGATGACTCCTCAGATGTTAATGATTGCCACCAACGGACATGTGCTGGAATATTGGGACGACTCAGACAGCTATGTGTATTTCCCACAGGGATACTATGCGGATGCGCGTGTGATTGGTATATCGGGGCAGTATGACGTAGGGTTTGTGTCTGTGGATGTTGGGCAGTTTGACTATGCACAACTGTTGGAACTTAGGAGTGTGCCTGTGGACGAGACGGCGTATAGCGGGCTTGAGCGGGGTAGCTTGATGTTCTGCGTGAATTGCGCATCGGGGACGGACGGTGGGCAGTTTTATGAGGGAACCGTGGAGGATGTACATAAGTATATAGAGGATTTAGGCGCCTATATGCTGTATGGACACGGATTTGCCAAGGAAGGTATGTCGGGCGGCGGGACTTTTGACGGGAGAGGGTATTTAATCGGCATGACCACCGGAGGAACTGTCATGAATGAGATTGCCAGTGTGCCGCTGCCGGATATTATAGAAGCATACGGTGAAATAATGGCCGGCTTTCGGACAGAAGCGGTTGAGCAGTAAAAGATATTATGAGAGTAAATGGGACTTTGAGGTGCCGGTATGTGGGTGGCGGGAATGGTTTATAATAGAGGAGAAGACTGAAAAACCGGGGATGAGTATGGAACAAGAGAAAATTCAATTTCAGGTTAAGGAAAATAGAGCGGAACCCGTGTGCGGTATGCTTGCCATCGGCGTGGCGGTGTTCATATTTATCATGTGGCTGCGCCACCCGTCAGGCAGGGGCGGAGGTTTGCTTTTGTTTGTACCGCTTATTTTTATGATAACGGTGGGCTTGTTGGCCTTCGTCGATTATTTCCACAGAAAATTGCTCGTAGACGAGATGAATATATGTTATGTAAATATATTTGGAAAAGAAAAGCGATTTACTTTGGATGAAATCGGTTTTTGCAAAGTGGGAGCCGGCGGGGGACAGGATGTACTTGTGCTCTATGATTTGCTCGGTGGAAAATTATGTAAACTCGGGACGGATATGCGCGGCTTCGCACAGTTTCACCAATATTTGCTGGACAACAGAGTGCGGGTGGAGTGGAGCGGAAAGAGAATGAGCGGACAGGCGATGCACTGGGTGGACGCGGTGCAGGGCGAGAGTGCCGTCTGCGAAGAGGAAATCCGCAAATGCACGGAGAAGTTTTATGAGAAGATAGCGCCGATTTTCCGGGAATGGGAGAAACGCAACAGGAAGTTCCACGTCTCCTGGGAAATTGGTTTCGCGCAGTATGCGGGGGATGATTTGACTAAGAGGTGCCGTCTTAGGGAGAGGACAAGCTCCTTACATGAGCCTTTGGAGACGATACCCCTGTCTTATGAGTGTATTTTCGAGGCGTACCTGAAAAGTGAGGACGCTTACATCGTGGACAGCCGTGGGAGGGAAATTTATATTATACTGCCCTATCTTGCCAGGACCAAATCATACCAGATAGGCGAGGGGACGCGGATTAGGAAGATGGATGAAGGAAGTTTACAGGAATGGCTGACAGAAGAACTCATGGGACTGGAGAGAGAGCTCCCGAAGCACAGGTACCGGAGAGAGAAGTTTCACCTTTGCCACAAACTCAGTCTGTATGCGGGGATAGAGGGGGAAGTGTCTGGTTTAAGGCAATGACATTGGGCATGACACTGGCTCTAAAATGTGATAAGATGAATCTACAGGCTGATTGATTTGTATAAAAAAGGAGGATGGGTATGGCGCTATTTCAGATAAGCAATGACAGGGTTACGATACAGGTGGACAGTATGGGGGCGGAGCTTAAATCCCTTAAGGAAGTTGCCACCGGCAAGGAATATATGTGGGACGCCAATCCCCGGTACTGGAAAAGAACGTCCCCGGTGCTTTTTCCGCTGGTAGGTGGTTTGAAAGGTGGCGTCTACCGGTTGGGCGGTGAGGAGTATCCCATGGGGCAGCACGGTTTTGCCAGGGATATGGAATTTCAGTTAAAGAGCCAGTCGGCGCAGGAGCTTTGGCTTTCTCTGGAATCCAATGAAGATACGCTGCGCAAATATCCGTATTCTTTTGTGTTGGAACTGGGTTACGAACTGGACGGACAGGCGGTTGTTGTGAAATGGAGGGTAAAGAACCCTGGGCAGGAACGTATGTATTTTTCCATCGGCGGGCATCCGGCATTCCTTTGCCCGATTGAGGAGGGCACAAAGCAGTGGGAGTATGGAATCCGGTTTGAGGGTGTGGAGGAAGTAGTCTCATCATGCCTGGAAAATGGATTGGTCAATGGGAAGACAGAGACATATCATCTGGAAAAAGGTATTCTCCCGGTTACGGAACATCTTTTTGACGGGGACGCATTGGTTATAGAGCATGACCAGGTACACAGCGTATCTCTTGTAAAGCCGGATGGCAGGGCATATTTGACGGTTTCTTTTGACGCGCCGCTGTTTGGTATCTGGTCTCCGCCGAAGAAAGAGGCGCCTTTCATCTGTATCGAGCCTTGGTATGGTAGATGTGACAGGACAGACCAGTCAGGGGAATGGACGGAGCGTGACTGGATGCAGGTTCTGGAAGCCGGGGAGAACTTTGAGACAAGCTACCGTGTGACGGCAGGGCAGTAGAGGTCTGTATAGGAAGACAGGAGGGGAAAATGGCACCTATCGTACAATGTATGGGGCTGACGAAGACATATGGCGGTAAGATTGCCCTGAACCAGATATACTTGAATCTGGAACGGGGCAGGATTATCGGCTTGCTTGGGCCTAATGGAAGTGGAAAGACGACGTTAATTAAGATTATGAACGGGCTGTTAAACCCTACGGCGGGAGATATTTTTATTGACGGGCTGCGCCCGGGTATTGACACGAAATACAGGATTTCTTATCTGCCGGAACGCACCTATCTGCAGCCGGGTATGAAAGTCATGGAGATGGTGCAGTATTTCCAGGATTTTTATCCGGATTTCCGGGTGGACAGGGCCTATGACATGCTGGCGCGCCTGCAGATACAGCCTTATGAAAGACTCAAGAACCTGTCCAAAGGGACGAAGGAGAAGGTGCAGCTTATTCTGGTGATGAGCAGGGAAGCCGATTTATATATTCTGGATGAACCGATTGCGGGGGTGGACCCTGCGTCCAGGGATTATATTTTACATACGATTGTCCAGAACTATAATAGGAATGCAACAATCTTATTGTCCACGCATTTAATTTCCGACGTGGAGAATATTCTGGATGAGGTGGTATTTATCAGATATGGCAATATTATATTGCAGGCGGGCGCCGAACAGATTAGGAAGAATGAGGGGAAATCCGTAGACCGTTTCTTTAGGGAGGTGTTCGCATGTTAGCCAAATTGATGAAGTATGAATGGAAAGCCACATGGAAGCTGCTTATCCCGATTAACCTGCTTATCGTGGTGATGACTTTTTTTGCATGTATTACCGTGCGGATAGACTTCTTTAACACCGACAATGACGGGATAATATTTAGTGCGGTGATGATTATTCTGACTTATGTGGCCAGCATGTTTGTGGCGATGATTGGAACGGCGGTCTTTTTGGTTTACCGTTTTTACACGTCTGTCTACGGTGACCAGGGATATTTGCTGCACACTCTTCCGGTGGATAAACATTATATTATTTTTGCGAAAGTTTTGGTAAGCGGGGCGTGGGTGTTAATCAGCTCAATTTTGATGAATACATCGATTCTTTTTTTGTTTAATGAGGAGGAAGATATTTTTTCACGGTTCATGGATAATATGAATGTGATGGTAGAATGGGCCGGCTCGAAAGAAGTCACCGGGTTTGCGGTTGTGATGACACTCATTGCGTTTCTGGTGGAGATACTTGCGAGAGTGCTGAAAATTACCGCATGTATTTCCTTAGGGCAGTTGTCTTCTAACCATAAACTTCTTATGGCGTTTGCGTTCTATTTTGCCATCTATATCGTGCAGCAGATTGTGAATGGTTTTTACTATGCGCTCCTGGGATATATCAATAAGATGACAGGGGAATGGTATTATGGTAAATCATGGGAATATTCTTTGATTTCCGGGTTGATTTATGTTGTGGTATTCTATGTGGTGACATGGTATGTGATGGAACGGAAGCTGAATCTGGATTAAAGGGCCCGGTATGATACGGAGTCGGTGCATTGCCATAGGATTATTAAAATCCTATAAAATCTCGTGGGCTTTCTTGACAGACTTATAAAAAAGGAAGAAAATAAAGATTGTATGCAAGTTAAGATTTTGTTAATTATATAGTTCGGGAGATATAAATTTCCCTAAAAGACGTTTGTATAACGGCAGTTATGTTGCAGGCAGGCTTATGATATACACAGAGAATAAGAAAGATTGACAGGAAGGATTGGTGTATTGTGGCTAAGATTGACATTGTTTCCGGCTTTCTGGGCGCAGGAAAGACGACATTAATTAAGAAACTTCTGAAAGAGGCTTTGGCGGATACGAAAGTAGTACTGATAGAGAATGAATTTGGCGAAATTGGCATTGACGGCGGGTTCTTGAAAGAGGCGGGTATTGAGATTAAGGAGATGAATTCCGGCTGTATATGCTGCTCATTGGTAGGAGATTTTGGCACATCCCTGCGTGAAGTGCTGGAAACTTATGCGCCGGAACGTATTCTGATTGAGCCTTCGGGCGTAGGTAAGCTTTCCGACGTTATGAAAGCCGTAAAGGATGCGATGTCCGAGCGGGATGTGGAGTTGAACAGTGCGGTTGCCGTGGTTGATGCAGGCAAGTGCAAGATGTATATGAAGAACTTCGGTGAATTTTTTATCAATCAGATTGAACATGCAGGAACGGTTGTCTTAAGCAGGACGGATAAGTTAAGCGAAGAGAAACTGGCGGTCTGTATCGGGCTGATACGGGAGCATAATGAGAAGGCAACCATCATCACCACGCCTTGGGACAGCCTGGATGGAAAAGATATTCTGGAGACCATTGAAGGTGCGAAAGACTTGGAAGCGGAGCTGATGCAGGAAGTGATGGCACATCATGAAGGACATGACCACGGGCCTGATTGCACTTGCGGATGCCATGACCATGAGCATCATCACGATGGACACGGACATCATCATGAGCATGGACATGATGAAGGAGAACATCATGACGGGCACGGGGAAGCACACCATCATGAACATGGGCATGACGAGAATAGCCACGATGGGGAACATTGCCATGAACATGATAAGGGGCATCATCATGAACATGGGGAACATCATGAACATGGGGAACATCACCATCATGGGCATGGACATCACCATGCGGACGAGATATTCACCAGTTGGGGATTAGAGACGCCCGCGGCATATACGAGGGAAGACATTACACATATACTTGCGGAACTTGACAAAGAGGAGACATACGGCATTGTTTTGCGCGCCAAGGGTATGGTGCCCGGGGTGGATGGAGGTTGGATTTACTTTGATTATGTACCCGAGGAGAGCAATGTCAGGGACGGTAAACCGGATGTCACCGGTAAGGTCTGTGTAATCGGTTCTAAGTTAAAAGAGGACAGGTTGGCGGAGTTGTTTTGCAAATAGGATGAAATGAGGAAGGATGGGGACGTTATATGAAACCAGTCTATGTGATAAATGGTTTTCTGGAAAGCGGAAAAACCGAGTTTATCACCTACACGTTGTCGCAGCCTTATTTTCAGGTGAGAGGCAAGACATTGCTGATTCTGTGCGAAGAGGGCGAGAACGAGTACGATGAGAGATTGTTGAAGAGGAGCCGGACGGAACTTGAGCTTGTCGAGGATGAGGCAGACTTTAATCCCTCGCATTTGATAGAGTTGGAGAAAAAACATAAGCCGGAACGGATTATTATCGAATATAACGGCATGTGGAATTATAAGGCGGTAAAACTGCCGTGGCATTGGAGGGTGGAACAGCAGATTACCACAATCGATGCATCCACATTTCCGATGTATTTTACGAATATGAAATCGCTTCTTGCCGAACAACTGCGTGCGTCTGAGTTGATTATTTTCAATCGGTGCGATGGTGTGGAAGATTTGAGCAGCTATAAACGAAATATCAAGGCGATTAATCCGAAGGCCGAGATTGTGTTTGAGGATTCCAATGGTGAGATTAATGAAATTATGGAAGACGACCTTCCCTATGATTTGAAATCACCTGTCATAGAACTTAATAACGAGGGTTACGGAATCTGGTATCTGGATTCTTTGGACCATCTGGAGCGTTATGAGGGAAAAACGATTCAGTTTACCGCAATGGTGCTGAAGCCCGGTGGATTTCCGAAGGACTATTTTGTGCCGGGCAGGATGGCCATGACTTGTTGCGCGGAGGATATGGCCTTTCTTGGGTTTGCCTGTGAGTATCATAAGACGGATACGCTCACCGACAAGCAGTGGGTGAAGGTGACTGCGAAGGTGGCAAAAGAGTATTTTGCAGACTATGAGGGAGAAGGGCCGGTTCTTCATGCCCTCAGTGTGGAGCACACGAGGGCGCCGAAAGAAGAGATTATCAGTTTTACCTGACAGGATGGGCAGCAATACGCCACGGTGTGGCCTATATGGAATTTCGGTAAACGGTATTGGATATGTATGGTTATCATAAGGCACATAAACTTGTCTGTTATGTGCCTTTTTGTCTGCCATGTCTTGTTGGAATTATGAAGATATTTACCGGAGAAAGAGGTTATATTATATATGGCAGACGATAAGGATTTACAACATCTGAAAAAAAGAATGGTGGAGTTGGCGCAGCGTTCATATCACCATGGCATCTATACTTATACGCCGTTTCTCGGATTGGCGCAGCAGCAGGCCCTCTATGAGATACAGCGTGAACTTTCCTACGCGGGAGTGGACATGGACGGCGGGTATCCGTTGTGTGAGCGCAAGATGGTACGGTTCGGCTTGCCGGAAGAACTTGGCTATGAAGGACAATATCCCATTCTATGTCTTAAGATAGAGCCTATGACGCCAAGGTTTGCACAGCAGCTTACGCACAGAGATTTTCTCGGGGCTGTCATGAATCTTGGAATCGAAAGGGACACGGTGGGCGACATTTTCGTGCAGGACAAGGAAGCGTTTTTGTTTTGCCAGGAAGGGATTGGAGCCTATCTGGCAGAGAACTTACATCAAGTCAGCCATACCAATGTCAGATGCAGCGTGACGGAGGCTGACAAAGATTTGAAGCTTCCTGCCCCAAAAGAAGTGTCTTTGTCCGTTTCCTCTGTCAGAATTGACAGCGTTGTGTCGAAATTATACAATATTGCGAGGAGCCAGAGCCTGGACTTGTTCAGGGCGGGCCGGGTCTATGTGAATGGCAGAATGACACAGAATAACAGTTATGCGCTGAAGGAAAAAGATGCGGTGACGGTGCGTGGATTCGGCAGATTCACCTATATAGGTGAGCAGGGGGAGACACGTAAAGGAAAAATCCGGATAGGGATTGCAATATGAAATACATGTGTTATTAAAAGGAGAAAAAGGTTATATGATTCACTATAAGATTGCACAATGGGTGTTTTTCTTTTACATATACTGTTTTTTGGGGTGGTGTTTCGAGTCTGCCTTTGTGTCCGCTAAGTCAAGGAAACTGGTGAACAGAGGATTTATGCGGGGACCTTTTTTGCCGCTGTATGGAAGCGGCGCTATGATGATGCTTGTGGTATCCATGCCGTTTAGGGAGAATGTGCTTTTGACTTATGTGGCGGGTGTCATCGGTGCGACGGCGCTGGAATATGTAACGGGTGTTACCATGGAAGCTCTTTTTAAAATGAGATATTGGGACTATTCCAACCGTTTCATGAATTTCCAGGGACATATTTGCCTGCGTTCATCTGTCGCATGGGGATTTTTGACGATTCTAATGACGAGGGTAATTCATCAGCCTATAGAGCAACTGGTCATATCGGTTCCGTACCGGGGGCTTTCTTATGCGACGGCGTTGATGACGGTTTATATTGTGGTGGATTTTACTTTATCCTTCAAGGCGGCGCTTGACTTGAAGGATATCCTTGCCAGGATGCAGACGGTCAGGGAAGAAATGGAGCGCATGTACCGCAGGTTAGATGTGATTATCGCATTCAGCAACGAAGAGAAGGAGCAGAGACGGCAGGAGCGGGAGTTAAGTGTGCAGGAATTGAGCAGTGGCCTTAGACAGAGGTTTGCCAGTCTGAGAGAGACGATTCAGCTCAGACCGTCGGATTTCGGGGAGGGAATCCGGGAAGAAATCGCGGAATTGCGCGGCAAATTCAGTAACTATCCTGACCCCCAGAAAGGTTACAGGGAAATGCTGGATTTTTATAAACGCAATATGATACGCAATAATCCTATGATGGTTTCTAAGAAATTTAGAAATGCTTTGGAAGAGTTAAAGAATGTTGTGGGCGGCAGGAAATAGCTGTCCGGTATTTTAGGAGCGGATTGGCACAAAGACCAGTAAAGTTACTGGTCTTCGTGACTGAGTGCAATATATTTGGATTTGCTGCGTTTGTTTGCACGGATAGATTCGATGATATGGTTTTCCATCAATTCAATGTTTCTTGCCTTGCGCCGAAGGAGCGCTGAAGCTTTATTGTAGAACCAGAAAGAGTAGACGAGTACTTTGTTGACTTTACCCAACTTAGCCTTGGTCGTATGTTCGTAATGGCATCCGCCAACCATCGTTGCCTTGCCGGCGAGGATATAGTTGATGAGCTCCGTTTCGGTTGAAATATTGTCCTGTAAGATTGTGTATCCGAAGCCTACGCCGTCCGGTCTGTGCGAATCACTTCCACCAAAGCACGGAAGACCGTATTCTTTGGCAAGCCGCATAGCGCGCATATTGGAATCGGCGTCTTCACAGGCGTTGTAGCCTTCGATGAAATCGAATTTACGGTAGATATTGCCTGCAATTTTGTCGCGCAGAGTATTGCGGATACTTAAGAATTTCTCGCCGCAAGGATGTGCGGCTCCGATGATGCCACCATAGTGGTGGACAATTTCGATTAACAAAAGGACGGGAAGTCCCCGTAGCTCCAGGATAGGCAGTTTTACGCCGGTCGGCATGATAATCAGCATATGTCCTGCGTCTATGGTGTCGTATTCGATGCCTTTTAGCACCACAAAATCTTCTGGTTTGTTGGAAAGTTTCTTGTAATAGCGGTATGCTTTATAGGAATCATGGTCGGTAATTAACATGCCATGGAATCCCTTTTTCTTGAGAAGTTCTATGTTTTGTAACAATTCCAGTTTGCAGTCCGGAGAGCCTTCCTTTGTATGGCAGTGCATGTCCAGTTTCATATCATAACAGCCCCTTTTAGATTCATACTAGTATGCTTGTAACGTCTCACCCATATACTGCCAAATGACTTGGCCGCAAATGCGTAATACGGTGCACAAGAAGTATTCTACCCTTTTTGGGAGGAAATTGCCAGAGCTTTCGGGAATTTTTAAGGGAATATCAGAGGAATGTTATGGAAAAAGGGGAGAAGGACAGGAACACTTTGCCGAACTTTTGCATAAATTGGGTATTGACAATTCGTGATAGATAGATTATTGTATAGAAAATGTAAGTGATACGCATTGTTTGAATCGAATAAGAAACCTGTGAGAAAGAGTAGTAGGAACAAGGAATCTGGCACAGAGAGCCGCGGTTGGTGGGATGCGGTGCAGGGATTGTTTTGAATGGGCTTTCGAGGCTGGCCTGAAATCATAGTAGGCGCCGGCGGGAACCGTACCCGTTACCCATGCGGCATGTATAAGCGTTATGTTTGTATGTGAAGAGAGGTGGACGTCATCTTCGGATGTGTCAAGTTGAGTGGTACCGCGATAATAACTTTTGTTTATTACCGTCTCAGACAATTTGTCTGGGGCTTTTTTTATGCACACAGGCGTCCAAAGGAACAATGTCAGCAGAAGCTGACGGACGCCCGGCGCGGGAGTAGGGGAGAAGGTCATTCCCCTACTCGATTTGTATAGGAAAGTCCTCAGATATTTTCGGGTTTGCGAAATCCGTGCAGAGAAAGTGTGTGTCAATTACATCAATATATGTATTTTCGGAGTTTTTATGTGCCTGATTATGTGAGATGATTTTTTGCGGGATGTGCATTGATTTATGAGGTGCACATGGACGTACGTTGATGAAATTGATGTGCATATGGCGGCAAACCAGCCACAGAGGCAGGTGCAAGAGAGATTTCGGGAATATGTAATATAGAAAATGGAGGAGAAGATTATGAAAAAAAAGACAGTAGCATTATTTTTGGCAGCGGCACTGACGACGGCAATGCTTGGCGGATGTGGCAATGGAAATGGCCAGGCGCAGGGCAATGAGGCCGCCGGGCAGGATACAGGAGCAGATGAGACACAGGATGCGGCGGATGGCGTGACAGAAGAGGGAGCGGACAGCACAACGGATGCAGGCGCGGCGGGCGCTGTTTATAAAGTTGGTATCGTACAGTTCGTGGACGATGCCTCCTTAAATCAGATTGAGGCGTCAATCGAGAAAGAGCTTGATGCCAAGGCAGCGGAATTAGGTGTTACTTTCGACTATGGCGATTACACATATAACGGCCAGGCAGACTCCACGGTGTTAAACCAGATTGCAACAGAGCTTGTGGCGTCTGAGGTGGATGTGATTGTGCCGATTGCGACGCCTGCGGCGATGATTATGCAGAACGCTACGGAGGATAATCAGATTCCCGTCGTATTCTCGGCAGTGTCTGACCCTGTAGGGGCAGGGCTTGTGGAGAGCATGGAGGCACCCGGTTCCAATATCACAGGTACATCCGACGCGCTTAACACGGAAGCTATTATGGATTTGATTGTTGCGGCTAACCCGGAGATTAAGAAAATCGGTCTGCTCTACAGCAAGAGTGAAGATTCTTCCAAGACACCTGTTGAGGCGGCGAAGGCTTACTGTGCGGACAAAGGAATAGAAGTGGTGGAGAAGACAGGTACCACTAACGATGAAGTTTCCTTGGCTGCGGACGCTTTGATTGCAGGCGGTGCAGAGGCAGTTTTCACACCTACGGACAATACGGTTATGACGGCGGAATTGGCAATTTATGAGAAGTTTATCGAGGCGGGTGTGCCCCATTACGGCGGTGCGGATTCCTTCGCACTCAATGGCGCATTCCTGGGATATGGTGTAAATTATGAGGAGCTTGGCACGGCTACGGCGGATATGGTAGTGGACGTTCTTGTCAACGGCGCCGAGCCGGCGTCTATGGCAGTGGTTACCCTGGATAACGGTATTGCCACGGTGAACACGGAGACGGCGGAAGGAATCGGCTTGGATTACAGCATGTTTGCAGGTATGTGCACAGAGTTAAGAGAGATTGTTACGGCAGAAGAATTTGAATAAAAGGCAGAGAGGGTTTCATGGAAGCGATATTTACTTTATCAATCGTACAGAGTGCGCTGGAGCTTGGGTGTATTTATTCATTGGTGGCGCTTGCACTGTTTATATCTTTTAGTATCTTAAATATAGCGGATTTATCCACGGACGGTTGTTTTACGCTGGGATGTGCCGTGGGGGCTATGGTGACGATATCGGGACATCCGTTTTTAGCTTTTCCCGCGGCTATGGCGGCGGGGGTGTGTTCCGGTTTCGTGACAGCCTTTTTACAGACGAAGATGGGAGTACCGTCCATCCTCGCCGGTATTATTGTCAACACAGGATTGTATACGGTGAATATTGCAGTGATGGATTTTTCCTCCAATGTGAATCTGTTTGCCTGTGACACGGTATTTAGTCTGGCCAAAGATTTATCCGATGCGGCCTGGTATGGTGATTGGTATAAGATATTGATTGTCGCCGTGGTGGTGTTATTTGTGGGCGTGATTTTGGCGTGGTTTCTCAATACCAGGCTTGGACTGTCCATCCGCGCCACAGGCGATAACGAGCATATGGTGAGGGCTTCCAGCATCAATCCGGTGTTTACAATTACGGTAGGCCTGTGTGTCTCCAACTCATTGACGGCTTTATCCGGTGTCATATTGGCACAGTACCAGAAGTCTTGCGACATCAATCTGGGGACAGGTATGGTGACCATTGCCCTGGCCAGTCTGATTATCGGTGAGACGATAATCGGAAAAGGCGGGATGTTAAAGAGAGTCGTGGGCGTCATATTGGGAAGTTGTCTGTACCGTTTTATCGTGGCGGTTGCCCTGCGCATGAGTGTCCCGGCGGAATGCCTGAAGCTGGTATCGGCGCTGATTGTCGCCTTTGCGATAGCGTTCCCGTATCTGAAAGGGCAGGCGGCGTTTTATAAGACGCGGCGGATGCCTGTTAAGACTGGTGTAAAAGCAGGGGAGGACGGTGACGGTTTATGCTGATACTGAAGAACATTTCTAAAACTTTTAATCCAGGTACCGTAAATGAGAAAAAGGCGCTGAACCGCGTGAGCCTGGAATTGGCGGACGGGGATTTCGCGACCATCGTGGGAAGCAACGGTGCAGGGAAATCTACCTTATTTAATGCAATCACGGGTTCTTTCTATGTGGATGAAGGACAGATTATCCTGGCGGGAGAGGATATTACTTACCGTAAGGAGCATGTCAGGAGCAAGGAAATAGGACATCTTTTCCAAGACCCCATGAAAGGCTCGGCGCCCCATATGACGATTGAGGAGAATATGGCGCTTGCCTATCTGCGGGCATCTACCGCTGCTCATGCTTTTTTCAGCCGTATAAGCGGCAAGGAGAAGCAGATGTTCAGGGAACAGCTTGCACAGCTTGATATGGGGCTGGAGGAGCGTATGAGGCAGCCGGTAGGGCTTTTGTCAGGCGGGCAGCGACAGGCGCTTACACTTCTTATGGCGACTATGGTAACACCCAAGATACTGCTTTTAGATGAGCATACGGCGGCGCTTGACCCTGCGACGGCAGAGAAGGTTTTGAATCTGACCCGCAAGATTATAGCGCAGCGTAAGATTACATGTCTTATGGTAACACACAATATGCACCAGGCTTTGGAGCTTGGGAACCGGACGTTTATGATGGACGGCGGGCACATCGTTCTTGACATCCAAGGGGCGGAGCGGGAGAAGATGACGGTAGACGACCTGTTGGCGGAGTTTAAGAAGCAGGCGGGCAAGCAGCTTGACAACGACAGGATATTGTTGTCATAGACAGTATTTAGAATATCATATAAGACGGTTGGTACAGACAAGAATGTACCGGCCGTTTTTTGTTTTATAGGAAAGCGGTTCCTATGCATATTCTGGACAAAGGTTCATATATTGAGATAAGGGGGAATGGGGATGAAGAAAGAAGACGTGCTCTATATGTTTCCGGAACATATGCGTGCCGGGTGGCGGGCCGTCGCGGAGCGGGCGGAGAAACTGCAGGAAATCAGGCTGCGGGCAAACAAGTCGGCGGCTGTGCTTATTGACAACAGGGAGTGGTTCGTGGACAGAGCGGGCAGGCTGTTGGACAGGCAGCCCCGGGAAGAGGGGACTTTGCCGGAAGAATTGGAGGCTGTCTTAAAGCACTTATGCCAATATTCCGTCTATGCTTTTGCGGACGAGATACGCCAGGGATTTCTGACCATACAAGGCGGACACCGTGTGGGACTGTCGGGGCAGGTAATTATGGAAGAAGGCAATAAAGTTCGAAATTTAAAATACATACGCTATTTAAATATACGGATGGCCCATGAAATTAAAGGGGTATCGGAAGCCGTCCTTCCACATCTGTACGGCGCGGATGGGCAGATACGCAACACGCTCTTGATTTCACCGCCGGGATGTGGCAAGACAACGATGCTGCGCGACATTATCAGGAATGTTTCGGACGGCACCAGATATGGAAAAGGAGTGAACGTCAGCGTGGTGGATGAACGCTCGGAGATTGCAGGCAGCTACTTGGGAATTGCCCAGAATGACGTAGGAATCAGGACGGATGTGCTCGATGGATGTCCCAAGAAGGAGGGAATGATGATGCTAATCCGTTCTATGGCGCCACAGGTGTTGGCGGTGGATGAATTGGGAGATGAAGGGGACATATGGGCATTGCAGATGGCAAGCGGCTGCGGATGCAGGCTGATTGCGACGATGCATGGAAGCTCCTTAGAAGAGATAAGAGGTAAAAAATACATGCGCAATGTAATGGAGGAGGGGCTCTTTGACCGTTATCTTGTATTGACCAGGAAAAACGGATGCTGCGAGACTGAGGGTATCTATGACAGAGAAGGCAGAATATGTTTAAATTAGCAGGGATATTGTGTATTTTAACGGGATGCGCAGGGTGGGGCATCAGCAGAATCGGGGAGGAAAAGAACCGCATACGGCATTTGAAAGAATTAATACGCATTATTAAAAGGATGCAGGATGAGATGAGCTATGGGAAACACACGATGCCTGAGATATGCCTGACTTTGTCGGAATGCTGTGAGATGCCATATCGGGTGTATTTTAAACAGATTTTTGAGCGGATGGAACATGACAGAGGGGTATGTCTTGACAAGGTATGGGAGGAGCAGGCTGTGGAGTGCCTGAAAGGAGTACCCCTGTCGGAAGAAGAAAAGAGCATTCTGAGCAACCTGCCCAGGAATCTGGGCATGCAGGAGGAGAAGATGCAGGCAGAAATCATAGGACAGTCTGTGGACTATCTGGCCAGGAAGTACAGACAGGCGGAGGAGGGCTATGACAATAAATCCAGAATGATATTCAGTGTCAGTGTCTTAACGGGTGTATTTTTAATAATCCTGCTTTTATAACAGGGATACATAAGGAGGAGAGATGGGCGTAAGTCTTATTTTCAAGATTGCAGCGGTGGGAATATTGGTCACAATATTAAATCAGGTTTTAAAGCATAGCGGAAGGGACGAACAAGCCTTTCTAATTAGCCTTGCCGGGTTAATTCTTGTTTTAACATGGATTATTCCTTATATTTATGACTTGTTTGTGATGGTGCAGGAACTGTTTACATTGTAGTTTGGATAAGGGGTGACGCGCTGTGGAAATGGTAAGGATTGGGCTAGTGGGGATTGTGGGAATACTTCTTGCCGTCCCGCTAAAAAGTTACAAAGCAGAATATGGTATTTACGTAGGCATTGCGGTGTGTCTTGTGGTTCTGGGATATGCGCTGCAGTACTTTGAAGGGATTCTGGATGCCATGGAGAAACTTAGGGGATATCTGGAAAATAACTATGGTTATATTACCTTGCTCTTAAAAGCGGTGGGAGCGACCTACGCATGTGAATTTTGTGCAGGAATATGCAAGGACGCAGGGTATAGCGGTATAGCGGGACAAGTTGAGATGGCAGGGAAGCTTTATATTTTACTTAGCGGCATGCCGGTTCTGCTTGCACTGCTTGAAAGCATTCAGTCTTTGGCCGGATAATGCATGATGAGTCAATTTATAGGTCAGGAAAGGAATATGGAGATTCATATGGAATTTGTTGGGAACAGCATGGTTTGGGATGAGATGGGAATGGGTGCTGTGACGAATGATTTTGGGCGTTTGTTTCCGGAATATACTTTTGACGGTAAGGCGGTGATGGGGCTGATATTGCAGGGAAGGCTGTGGGAGGCGGTGAAAGAGTTAGGCAATGGGATAACGGGTGCGCTTCATTCCCAGACAGGGGAAGTCAGGATGTTGTTTATCACGATTCTCATATTGGGGGTTGTGGCGGCCGTATTCACTAATTTTGCCGATTTGTTTCAGGACCATCAGGTGTCGGATATTGCCTTTTATTTCGTCTATCTGTTGATGATTGCCGTGCTCCTAGAATCTTTTGCGCAAGGGGTTGGAGTAGTGCGGGAAATACTGGAGAACGTTACGACATTTATGAAACTGTATATTCCTACTTATATGATTGCGGTGGGCAGCGCGTCAGGAATCGCCTCTGCCTCGGTATATTACCAGGTGTTATTGTTCGTTATTTATCTGATAGAATGGGGGTATCTTTCCATTCTGCTGCCAACGGTATACGGATATGTGATTCTGACGGTGATTAACGGTGTGTGGATGGAGGAGAAGCTTACGCTTTTGTTGGAATTGTTGGACAAGGTGATTGGAGTGAGCCTTAAGGTTACGCTAGGAGGCATAACAGGTTTCAGCTTGCTCCAGGCAATGGTATCGCCTGTTATAGACTCTTTACAGTCATCGGCGCTTAAGAAAGCAATGGCGGCGATTCCGGGAATCGGAGGACTGACGGAAGGGATGTTTGAGATGGTATTGGGTTCTGCTGTTCTTGTCAAAAACAGTATCGGACTCTACATAACACTTGTGCTCATTGTGCTGTGCTGCGTTCCTTTGTTTAAACTTGTTTTGCTGGCGGGCGTGATTAAGTTTGGCGCCGCGCTAGTTGGAATCGTCAGCGATAAGCGCATGACAAACTGCGCCAACCGGGTGGGCAACGGAAATATTATGCTTTTAAAAATAGCGTTGTCCTCTGTGGGCATGTTTGTGATTCAGGTTGCGGTCATCACGTATACGACAAGCGGAGGCAGGTGACGGAGTATG
This sequence comes from uncultured Lachnospiraceae bacterium, assembly GCA_910578645.1. Classification (GTDB taxonomy): domain Bacteria; phylum Bacillota; class Clostridia; order Lachnospirales; family Lachnospiraceae; genus UBA3282. Next base: position 125,697 of record CAJTQI010000007.1, on the reverse strand, counting down.
TTGGAAAATATCAGGCGTATCGGTATTTTTATGATTGCGGCGCAGACGGTAGTACATTTTGCCGCAGGAAAACAGTATGAGAAATATATGAAGATGATAGCAAGCGTTATTGTACTTTTGTTATTTATAGGGCCCTTTGTGTCATCATCCGAGGATATTATAGCGAAATGGCAGGCACAGGCGCAGCAGATGGCGGAACAGATGGAAAGGCAGGCACAGACCTGGCAGGCAGATATGCCGTCTGTGTATGGACACGCTTCCGACGCGGCTTTGGAGCAGATTGAGGAAGAAATAAAATCAAGATTAAATGATGTGCTCGGAGACGAAAACGTGTGTGTTACAAATGTGATAATTGATTTACAAAGACAAGACAGACAGTCCCGTAATTTGACAGGGCAGGAGGAGACAGAACTGGTTTTACGACGTATGAAAGTCGTATTGCAGGAACAGACAAAAGAACAGGATGATGCTGCCTCCGATACAGGAAGAGAAATCCGCATTGGAAAGATTACGCTGGGACAGGAGGAGACAAAAGACGAGGCGCAAGTAGAAGAAGAGGATGCGGACAGGCGCATACAGACGGAGCAATACCGACAGCTTTTTGCACAGACTCTTGGTATGGCGGAGGATAAGGTGGAGGTGGCATATGACAGAGGATGGTAGAAAATTTGTAGAGAAATTGGCAGGCGCCGCCAAGATTAGGAAGGACCAGTGCCTGATTGTCATACTGACCGGCGTACTGTTGTGTGTCATTGCATTGCCTGTCGGACAAAAAGATGCAAAGTCCCGTATATCGGACATGGAAGATGATACAATTGAAAATCATACCGCTGTGAAGACGGAGAGCGACGGGCACAATATATCCCAAGGCCAGAATGCTTATGCCGAATATTGGGAAGACTGTCTTGAGGATGCACTTAAATATGTGGAAGGTGTGGGGAAGGTTAAGGTACTTATCACCTTGAAAGAATCTGAACAAAAGATTGTGGAGAAAGACGGACCGGAAGAACATTCGGAGACAACGGAGGCAGATTCGGCAGGCGGAAGCCGCACGGTGGTTGAAGATAAAGTGGAGAAGAGCACAGTCTATACGGTGGATGAAAGAGGGCAGAACGTACCTTATGTCGTCAGGACAATCCCGCCTGCGGTAGAAGGGGTCGTGGTGATTGCACAAGGGGCGGGACGGCAGACCGTACAGGAAAATATAATCGAAGCAATTCAGGTATTATTTGGTATAGACGCGAATAAGATTAAAATAGTAAAGATGAAAAATAAACAGTGAAGGGGAGAAAGAATTGAAAAATATGATTAAGAAGAACCAGATGATGATTACGGCGCTTGCGATTATGATTGCCGTAGCGGGCTACCTGAATTTTGCGGGTACAAAAGTAACGGACGAGGATGTCATGTCGGTCAATGGCGAGATTACGGCCGACGATATGGGGAACATTGCTTTAAACGACACAGAATCCGATTACGAGGCTTTCACGGATTTGTCGGAGGAAGACGTGGAACAGGCTTCGGAGGACATTAACAGCCTGGATATGGACGTGACCATGTCGGAGAACGGAGGCGTGGACGAGGAACTTGAGGAGGCGCTTGCAGAGGAAGAGATGGAAGATGTACCTGGGGAAGCGGTATTTACTTCATCGGGGACGGTGTCCGAATTGTCTGGTGCGAAGATGCAGAAAGAGCAGACGAGGGCACAGAACAAGAATACGCTTCTTGAGATTATTAACAATGCCAATATCAGTGAGACACAGAAGCAGGAAGCGGTGAACAGCATGATTTCTATGACGGATATTGCGGAGAAGGAGACGGCGGCGGAAATTTTGCTGGAAGCGAAGGGATTTGAGGATGCCATTGTCAGCATAGACGGCGACAGTGTGGACGTGGTAGTCAATACGGATGAATTGTCGGAGGCACAGAGGGCGCAGATTGAAGATATTGTGATACGCAAAACAGGCGTCAGTGCGGAATCAGTTATCATCAGCACGGTTAGTCCGGATTAAGTGCAGGTTTTTTGCCGGACACTTCTTTGGCAGCGGCCGGTAATGCCAAACCAGTCTTGGTTTTGTACAGTTGCCTGGCTCATTGTCTGGGGAATAAATTGTGTGCACTCTTGGATTTTTTGTGCTATAGTATACACGGAAGAGACGGCAGCGGGGGTTTTGCCTATATAGCCGCTGCCTGTTGTCCGGATAGATTTATGAATTTATGTGTCTGTACAGGCAGACAGAGGGGAGTAGGCGTGGGCAATTTTGCAGACGAAATCAACAAAAGAAGAACCTTTGCGATTATATCGCACCCGGACGCGGGTAAGACGACCCTGACTGAGAAGTTCCTGCTATACGGCGGTGCGATTAATCTGGCGGGAAGCGTGAAAGGCAAGGCGACTGCCAGGCATGCGGTTTCCGATTGGATGCAGATAGAGAAGGAAAGAGGTATTTCCGTCACATCTTCCGTACTACAGTTTGAATATGGCGGGTTTTGCATCAATATCCTGGATACGCCAGGACATCAGGATTTCTCGGAGGATACCTACAGGACATTGATGGCGGCGGATTCCGCAGTTATGGTGATTGATGCATCGAAGGGAGTGGAGGCGCAGACACGTAAGCTGTTCAAGGTATGCGTTATGCGCCATATTCCGATATTTACATTCATCAATAAGATGGATAGGGATGCCAACGATACATTCACATTACTTGATGAGATTGAGAAAGAGCTGGGCATTGCAACCTGTCCCATTAACTGGCCGATTGGCTCAGGCAAGGGCTTTAAGGGCGTCTATGAGCGTGAGAGCAAGTGCGTGATTACTTATTCGGACACGGAGAAAGGGACGAAGGAAGGACATGCCACACGTATCCCGATTGCCCAGGACGCATTGCTGACAGAGCAGATTGGCGAGGATTATAAGGCGCAGCTTTTAGACGAGATAGAACTGTTGGATGGCGCCAGTGCAGAGTATGACCTGGAATTGATACAGGCGGGGGAATTGACACCTGTATTTTTCGGTTCCGCATTGACGAATTTTGGCGTGGAGATTTTTCTGCAGCATTTCTTGAAAATGACTACGACGCCGCTGCCGCGCAAGTCGGATATTGGGCTGATTGACCCGGTGGAGCATGATTTTTCTGCATTTGTCTTTAAGATTCAGGCGAATATGAATAAGGCCCACCGTGACAGAGTGGCGTTTATGCGTATCTGCTCCGGCAGGTTTGACGCAGGTGCGGAGGTGAAGCATGTGCAGGGCGGCAAGGTCATGCGTCTGTCGCAGCCGCAGCAGATTATGGCGGATGAGCGTAAAATATTGGATGAAGCTTACGCAGGAGATATTATCGGCGTATTTGACCCGGGGATTTTCTCCATCGGGGACACAATCTGTATGCCGAAGGAACAGTTTGAATATGAGGGGATTCCCACCTTTGCCCCGGAACATTTCGCCAGGGTAAGGCAGATTGACACGATGAAGCGGAAGCAGTTTGTCAAAGGAATCACGCAGATTGCTCAGGAAGGCGCCATCCAGATTTTTCAGGAATTTAATACAGGTATGGAAGAAATTATCGTGGGAGTCGTCGGCGTGTTGCAGTTTGACGTATTGAAATACCGTTTGGAGAATGAGTATAATGTGGAAATTAAACTGGAAAACCTTCCATATGAGCATATTCGTTGGATAGAGAACAGTGACATTGACCTGGACAAGCTGACGGGAACCTCCGATATGAAGAAGATTAAGGATTTGAAGGGAAACCCGCTTTTACTGTTTGTAAATCAGTGGAGTGTTGGGATGACGGCAGAACGGAATGAGGGGCTTGTTTTGTCGGAGTTCGGAAGAAGTTAAAAGGCATGTGACGCAGTGAGGGTTCTGTAGTGATAAGGGTGAGTGTATATGAAGAAAACAGGCTTATTATTAACCGGTATGTTGTTACTTACAGGGTGTTTGGCTTATACATGGCACACGCTGCCCCGCAGACAGAGTGACCTGTATAAGCAGGAAAACCTGGGGGCGCAGCAGGAGGAGCCGGAACAGGCCGAGCAGGTTGTAAGGCGGGATACGGAGAGCGGATATGCCTACAGCATGTTATCCGAGGAAGAGCAGGCATTATATTTGGAGATTAGGGATGCGCTGGTACAGTTTGAAGAGGATGTGAAACTCTCCAGTTGTGACAAAGAAGTGATTTCCCATGCATTCCAATGTGTACTAAATGACCACCCGGAAATTTTTTATGTAGACGGGTATACTTATACGGAGTATACGCTAGGGGATATTCTTAAGAAGATTACTTTTACCGGGACATACCGGTATAACCAGGAGGAAGTGGCTGAGAAACAGAGACAGATTGATAGTTATGTAAACCAATGCCTGAGTGGTATGCCTGCCGGGGCGGACGACTATTCGAAGGTAAGATACATCTATGAATATTTAATCCATCATACGGAGTATGATGCCACGGCGGAGGATAATCAAAATATCTGTTCCGTATTTATAGAAGGTAAGTCCGTGTGCCAGGGATATGCTAAGGCGACGCAGTATCTTCTGGATAAGGCGGGAATATTTTCAACCTTGGTATTAGGGCGTGTCATAGGAGGAGAAGGACATGCGTGGAATTTAGTGCAGATTGACGGTGCATACTACTATGTGGATACTACGTGGGGAGATGCTTCTTATCAGGCTGTCGGAGGCGCCTCCCGCTATTCGGGGGAGAAGATACCCACGATTAATTACGACTATTTATGTGTTTCAACCGCGCAGATGAATCTGACGCATACGTTGGATAACGTAGTGGAACTTCCGGAATGCAATTCCATGGAAGACAATTACTATGTGCGGGAAGGGCTTTATTTTACGGAGTGGAACAAGGAGCAGATTGAGCGCATTTTTAAGGAAGAGTACGAGAAGGGCAGTGCATATGTGACGCTAAAATGTGCAAATTATGAAGTGTACAGACAGATGCACGATGCGCTTATTATGAACCAGGAGATTTTCAGGTATCTTGACTGTCCCGACGGTGTGGTGTCATATTCGGACGATGAGAGGCAGTACAGTCTGAGTTTCTGGCTGTAGGAGATGGGGCGTAAGGAAAACCAACTGGGACTATGCAAAAATGATAATTTTTGTTATACTTAACCCAAATGAAAGATACATGTTGTAAAAGCTATGTTCAATATGTGCAGGAGCGTGGAATAGATTGAGAGAAAGGCATGGGTAATAGCATGGCACAGGAAGCGGTTAAAAATACTTATATGTTACATGAAGACGAGAAAATCGGCACGGTTAAGATTGCGGATGATGTTGTGGCGATGATTGCCGCACTTGCAGCCACCGAGGTGGATGGCGTTGCGGCTATGAACGGCAATGTTGCCAACGAGTTTTTGAGCAAAGTTGGCGTGAAGGGTCTCGCAAAAGGCGTCCGCGTGGAAATTTTTAACAAGAAAGTCAAGGTAGAGCTTGCCATTACCATGGAGTATGGATTCAATATTCCTGCGACTTGCCAACGTGTCCAGAATAAGGTGAAGAATGCCATTGTGAACATGACAGGGCTTGAAGTGACGGACGTAAATATCCGCATTGCAGGTATTAACGTTTCACATTGATGCCTCTATATTGAATATACGAATACGATAAACAGGAGCCGTTATGAGAAGAAGAGAGCTGAGGGAACAGATATTTAAGCTTTTGTTCCGTGTAGAATTTAATAGTATAGAAGATATGTCTGAACAGGAGCAGTTGTTTTTTGAAGACGAAGAAGCGGCGAAAGACAAGGACGCCGAATATGTTTCGGATAAATACCATAAAATCCAACAGAAACTCTCTGAGATAGACGGGCAGCTAAACGAAAAAGCACAGGGATGGAATACGAACAGGATGAGCAAGGTAGACTTGACGATTCTCCGGTTGGCGGTCTATGAGATTCAGTACGATGATACGGTTCCGACGAGTGTTGCAATCAATGAGGCGGTGGAGCTTGCCAAGAAGTTTGGCCAGGATGCATCCTCAGGATTCGTCAATGGAATATTGGCGAAGTTTGCAGATTAAACAAGAGTGGGGATTGCATATGCAGAATGTATATACAGTTGCACAGGTAAATTCCTATATTAAAAATATGTTCACGCAGGATTATATGTTGCAGTCGATTTTTGTCAAGGGCGAGGTCAGTAACTGCAAATATCATTCTTCTGGACATATTTATTTTACATTAAAGGATGCAAAGGGGACGATAGCGTGCGTTATGTTTTCTTCCTGCCGGAGTGGATTGAATTTTAAGATGGCAGAAGGCCAGCAAGTGATTGTGGGCGGCACCATAGATGTGTATGAGCGGGACGGGAAGTACCAGCTCTATGCCAGAGAAATCCGGCTTGACGGCGCCGGGGCGCTTTATGAAAGGTACGAGCGGCTGAAACAGGAACTGGAAGAACGGGGAATGTTTGCGGCACAATATAAGCAGCCTATTCCCAGATATATTAAGACGTTGGGTGTGGTGACGGCATCCACAGGGGCGGCGGTGCGTGATATCATAAATATTGCCGGGAGAAGAAACCCGTATGTTCAGATTATCTTATATCCGGCCATTGTGCAGGGGGAGGCGGCGGCTCCCAGTATTGTGAATGGTATCCATGCACTGGAGCGTATAGGCGTGGATGTGATGATTGTAGGACGGGGCGGCGGTTCCATCGAAGACCTGTGGGCGTTTAACGAAGAAATCGTGGCACAGGCTATTTTTGATTGTCCAATACCGGTCATTTCGGCGGTTGGCCATGAGACTGATACGACGATTGCAGATTTTGTGGCAGATTTACGGGCACCGACTCCGTCGGCGGCCGCGGAGTTGGCAGTTTATGATTTGGGGCAGTTGCAGGACAGGCTGTCGGAATATGCCTATACGATGCAGCATATGTGCCGCAGGGTAATCGGACAGTTCCGCCAGAGAACGCAGCAGTATGGCGCTAACATGCGTTATTTGAGTCCTGTGAATACGATACGGATGAAAAGGACACAAATGTTATCATTGGAAGAACATTTGCAAAGCGCCATGGAAAGACGTCTGCGTGACAACAGACACAGGCTCGCGATTTATGTGGAGCAGTTGAAGGGCTTGTCACCGTTAGATAAGTTGAACCAGGGATATGCCTATGCGGCGGATGATTCCGGCAGGACGTTGTCTTCGGTCAGACAGATAGAGCCTGGCGACTATATGACGGTCTATGTGAAGGACGGGAGAATACGGGCTCAGGTTACGGAGAAATCTATGGGATAAATCGCGCGCGTTATGTTTTGCGCATAAGATAAGAAAATCGATGGAGAATAAGGTGTAATGGAACAGGGACAAGAACAAATGCAGGAAATCCTGCACGCGCAGGAAAACTTGCAGAATCGGGAAGAGGAACTTTCTCTCGAGGAGGCTTTTGCACGGATTGAGGAGGTAATTGCCCATCTGGAAGCGGAAGAGATTACGCTTGAGCAGTCTTTTATAGAGTACAACAGAGGGATGAAACTGCTGCAGCATTGCAATGAGACAATTGACCGGGTGGAGAAGAAGGTATTAAAAATTAACGAAGACGGTGGCTTAGATGAATTTTAAGGATGAAATGAGACAGAGGGCGGAGCAGATTGAAGAGGCTTTGCGTAAGTATCTTCCGGCAGAGGAAGGATATCAGAAGAAAGTGGCGGAGGCGATGAACTATTCGGTGACGGCAGGCGGCAAGAGGCTGCGTCCCATGCTGATGGCAGAGAGCGCCGCTTTGTTTGGGGGAAGCAGACAGTATTCCCCGGGGGATGGTTCTGTGGAAGCTACTTTTTCGGAACGTGCGTTATCTATATTTATGGCGTCACTTGAGATGATACACAACTATTCTCTCGTGCATGATGACCTTCCCGCTATGGACAATGATGAATACCGGAGGGGCCGCAAGACGACCCATGTGGTATATGGTGAAGGCATGGCCGTCCTTGCAGGTGACAGCCTGCTCAATTATGCTTTTGAGACGGCGGTGACAGCTTTCGAGGACGCAAAGAGTGTGGAAGAATACCGCAGGGTTGCGGCCGCTATGAAGATACTTTCCGGTAAGGCCGGTATGTACGGCATGATTGGCGGGCAGTGTGCCGACTTGGAAGCCGAGGAATCAAAAGATGCGGTGACAGAGGATATGCTTCTGTTTATCCACGAGCATAAGACGGCGGCGTTGATACAGGCGGCCATGATGATTGGCGCGGTACTAATGGGGGCATCGGAGGAAGAGGTGGCAGCGCTTGAGAAGTGTGCGTATAACATTGGTATTGCGTTTCAGATACAGGACGATATCCTGGATGTGACAAGCAGTTTGGAAATATTGGGCAAGCCGGTGGGCAGCGATGAGAAGAACCATAAACTGACTTATGTTGCCATGCATGGTCTGGAGGAATCGAAGAAGCAGGTGAGGGAGATGTCTGAGGAAGCGCTCAGAATCTTAAGCTCTTTCCCTCAGAGGAATTTGTTTTTGGAAGAATTGGTAGAACAGTTGATTTACCGTGAAAAATAAGGAAGCAGTGCACAGACGGAATGAGGATGAGGGGTTAAGATGCTTTTAGAGAAGATTGAACAGACAAATGATATGAAACAGATTGCGGAATCGGACTATGGTGTACTTGCCGATGAAATCAGGGAATTTCTAATCCGCTCTATCAGCGAGACAGGTGGGCACTTAGGCTCCAATCTGGGCGCGGTGGAGCTGACGATGGCGCTGCATCTTTTCTTAAATCTGCCGGAAGACAAGATTATATGGGATGTGGGGCATCAGTCTTATACCCATAAGATTCTGACAGGCAGGAGGGACGGTTTTGCCAGTCTGCGTAAATTTGGCGGGTTGAGCGGTTTTCCCAAACGTAAGGAAAGCGACTGCGACTGTTTCGATACGGGGCATAGTTCTACTTCGATTTCGGCAGGGCTGGGTATGGTGAAAGCCAGGGACATCCAAGGCGGGAAGAATACGATTGTATCGGTAATCGGGGACGGTTCCCTGACCGGAGGTATGGCGTATGAGGCGCTTAACAATGCTTCCCGTCTGGAGACGAATTTTATTATTGTACTGAATGATAACAACATGTCCATATCGGAGAATGTGGGCGGTGTGTCGAAATATCTGAATAATATCAGGACAGCCGATAAATATCTGGATTTGAAGGAGGGTGTATACAATTCTCTACACGGAAAGTCTAAGTACGGTGACAAGGTAGTGTCACAGATTAGACGTGCTAAGAGCAGTTTTAAGCAGTTGGTCGTGCCGGGGATGTTCTTTGAAGATATGGGGATTACATATCTGGGTCCGGTGGATGGGCATAACATTCCTGCCATGGTGAGAATGTTTAAGGAAGCCAAGAAGATAAGGGGCGCCGTGCTCGTACATGTGATTACCCAGAAGGGTAAGGGGTATGCGCCGGCAGAAAGGCACCCGGCCAGATTCCATGGCGCCGAGCCTTTTGACATCGAGACCGGTATTCCAAGTAAGCCGCAGAATAAGGCCAACTATACGGATATTTTCTCTACTGTCATGTGCAAGCTCGGACAGCGGGAGGAACAGGTGGTGGCAATCACGGCGGCGATGCCCGATGGCACTGGCTTAAAACGTTTCCGCAATATGTATCCGGACAGGTTTTTTGATGTCGGGATTGCGGAAGAGCATGCGGTCACTTTTGCGGCAGGACTTGCGGCGGGCGGGCTGAAACCGATTGTGGCGATTTATTCGTCCTTTTTACAGAGGGCTTACGACCAGATTCTGCATGATGTATGTTTACAGAATCTTCCGGTGGTGTTTGCCATAGACAGGGCCGGTTTGGTGGGAAGCGACGGGGAGACGCATCAGGGAATTTTCGATTTGTCTTATCTGTCTTCGATACCGAATATGCATATTATGGCGCCTAAGAATAAGTGGGAACTTTCCGACATGATGAAGTTTGCAGTGTCTGCCGGTATGCCCATTGCCATCCGCTATCCGAGAGGGGAGGCATTCGATGGCCTGAAAGATAACCGTGCGCCGATTGTGTATGGAAAAAGCGAACCGATTTATGAGGAAGAGGATATTATTCTGTTTGCGGTGGGCAGTATGGTCAAGGTAGGGCTTGCGGTACGGGAGCAGCTTAAAGAACGGGGATATTCCTGTTCACTTACCAATGCCAGATTTGTGAAGCCGATTGATGAGCAGGCTGTCAGAGAGGCATGCAAAGAGCATAAGCTAATCGTGACGATGGAAGAGAATGTGGCAAGCGGCGGCTATGGGGAGAAAGTCAGGGCATATGTGGACGGAATTGGCGCTCCGGCACAGGTTTTAAATATTGCTGTCCCTGACGAGTATGTGGAGCACGGCAATGTGGAGCTTCTTAAGAGGGAGATTGGCATTGATGCGGACGCTATTGTGAAGAGAATTATAACTTGCTATGTGTCTATGTCTGGCAGATAGATGATAACCGGACTGACGGATGTGATAATCATAATGTTGTAAGCGGTATGCGGATTTCCTACCGCTTTAAGAACACAGTAAGATACTCTGACATGGAGGATTAGAGTTGAAGGAAAGACTGGATACGCTCCTGGTGAAGCAGGGGTTTGCGGCCTCCAGGGAGAAGGCGAAGGCTATTCTTATGGCAGGGAATGTCTTCGTGGACGGACAGAGGGAAGACAAACCAGGAACGACTTTTGAAGAAAGTAAAATTCATATAGAAGTAAGGGGCACGGAATTAAAATATGTAAGCCGTGGAGGGCTGAAACTGGAGAAAGCGATGGCCGAATTTCCCGTTGCGCTCTCCCAGGCAGTCTGTATGGATATCGGCGCTTCCACAGGCGGTTTTACGGATTGTATGCTACAAAACGGGGCGAAGAAAGTATATGCCGTCGACGTGGGGCATGGACAGCTTGCATGGAAGCTGCGCAATGATGACCGGGTGGTATGTATGGAAAAGACTAATTTCCGGTATGTTGTAAGAGAGGATATCGGAGAAAAGATTGATTTTGCATCCGTAGATGTCTCTTTTATTTCCTTGACAAAGATTCTGATTCCGGCCAGGAACCTTCTGCGCAGCCAGGGCAGCATGGTATGCCTGATTAAGCCGCAGTTTGAGGCGGGCAGGGATAAGGTGGGCAAAAAGGGTGTTGTCAGAAAACCGGAAGTCCACGAGGAAGTGGTGCATAAAGTGGTCGATTATGCCGATTTGGTGGGATTTGAGGTAAGGGGACTGACTTACTCACCCATCAAAGGGCCGGAAGGAAATATAGAATATCTTGCTTATATAGTCAAAAAGTCGGAAATTCCGGAAGAAATGGAAGCGATGACGGAGCAGGAGGCGGAAAGCGCTCTGCGCGTTGTTATGGAAGAGGGAAGCGGTAAATCCCATGAGGAAACAATGGAGAAGCTGATTTCCTGTGTCGTAGCGAAGGCACACGGTGCCTTGGATGAGGCAAAATAGGCAGATGAAACATTTTTATCTGATAACGAACGAAACCAAAGACCCTCAGGGGGTATATACAGAGAGGATTTGTACATATCTAAGGCGTCACGGAGGCGAAGTGGTCTGTGTGGAGAATACCGCCCGTGCGGTGAGTGCCACAGTCATGCGCGGATATGCGCATAGGGACGGGGATGTGTGCGTCCTTGTGCTTGGCGGTGACGGGACGCTTTTGCGCGCCGTGCGCAACATGATGGACAGTGACATTCCGCTGCTTGGCATCAATCTTGGGACACTGGGTTATCTGGCAGAAGTGGAAAGCGGGAATATTGAGCCGGCCCTTGACAAGCTGCTTCGGGATGAATATGTCAGGGAAGAGCGGATGATGCTAGAAGGACGGGTGGAGAACCAGAATGTGCCCGAAGGCAACTACGCACTGAACGATATCGTGATTTCAAGATGTGGTTCTTTGCAGATTCTGACTTTCCATATCTATGTAAACGGACAGTTTTTAAACAGCTACAGTGCGGACGGCATGATTGTGGCCACACCCACAGGCTCCACAGGCTATAATATGTCTGCGGGCGGTCCGATTGTGGAGCCGGGGGCGCGGCTGCTTCTTTTGACGCCCATTTGTCCTCACACCCTGAATACGAGAAGCATCGTGCTGGCGCCGGAGGATGAGGTCAGGGTGGAGATTCCCCAGGGGAGGGACGGCCAGGCGCAGACGGTGGAGGCAAACTTTGACGGCAGCCATAAGATTGTCTTGCAGACCGGGGACAGTATCGTTGTGCGCAAGGCGGCTAAGACGACAGGTATTATCAAGCTGAATACGGAAAGTTTTCTGACGGTTTTGCATAAAAAAATAAGTGAATAGAGAAGATTAGGAATTAAACGGACGGCAATTGCATTATGAACAATAGTATTAAGAAAAGACGGCACGAGAAAATAGTCGAGCTGATTAACCAATATGAAATAGAAACCCAGGAGGAACTGGCCGATAAGCTGTGCCAGGCAGGCTATCAGGTTACCCAGGCGACTGTGTCGAGGGATATCAGGGAACTTAAATTATCCAAGATTCCTGTAGGGAAGGGCAGGCAGAAGTATGTGGCATTTACGCAGGAAGAGACGCATTTGGGAGATAAGTATATCAGAGTACTCAAGGAAGGGTATGTATCCATGGATTTGGCACAGAACCTGTTGGTGATGAAGACCGTATCCGGTATGGCAATGGCGGTGGCGGCGGCGGTTGACGCACTCAAAATGGAAGAAATCGTGGGGTGCATAGCCGGGGACAATACGATAATGATGGCGATGCGAAGCGAAGAGGCGGCGCACGCCGTTATGGATAAAATTGGCAGGATGTTAAGTTGAATCAGAGATTTTTCAACTTTCTATTTCAACAGTAGTACACAAGAGGTGGCAGGATGTTACAGAGTTTACATGTGAAGAATCTGGCATTGATTGATGAGGCGGAGGTTATTTTCGGAGAAGGACTGAATATTCTTACCGGGGAGACAGGGGCGGGTAAATCTATTATTATCGGCTCTATCAACCTGGCTCTTGGCGCCAAGGCGGACAAGGAGCTTATCCGGAGCGGTGCGGAGTACGCGCTGGTGGAGCTTATTTTTACGGTTGAGGAGCCGAAGCAGATAGAGGCGGTGCAGGAATTGGAGCTTCCCATGGAGGATAATCAGATTATCCTGCAGCGCAAGATTATGCAGGGGCGCAATGTCTGTAAAGTGTGTGGGGAGACTGTGACTGCCAGACAGTTAAAGCAGCTTGCGGAAATTCTCATCGACATACATGGACAGCATGAACACCAGTCGCTTTTGAAGCCCGCACGGCAGTTGGAAATATTGGATGCTTATGCGGGAGATAAAATCTTGTCCCACAAAGAATCACTTAAAGAGCTATACAGGCAGTACCGCCAGGCGGCGGAGGAACTGGCTGACAATGACATGGATGAGGAGACGAGGAAAAGAGAGGCGGCTCTTGCGGAATTTGAGTACCAGGAGATTACGGAGGCAAACTTAAAGCCAGGAGAAGACGAGGAAGCGGAGCAGATATACCAGAAACTGGTGAACGGACAAAAGATTAAGGAAGCGGCAGCCACGGCCCATGCCCTTTGCGGGTATGAAGAGACGGGAATCGGCAACAGTGTCGGCCGTGCGCTTAAGGAAATCCGTTCGGTATCTTCCTATGATGAGAGCCTGCGGGAGTTTGAGCAGCAGTTGTTGGATATCGACAGCCTTTTAAACGATTATAACAGAGGGATGGCGGATTACTTATCCGGTTTAGACTTTGACGCCGAGCTTTTCGACCGCACGGAACGTCGGCTGAACCTGATTAACCATTTGAAGTCAAAATATGGAAAAACGATAGAAGATATCCTTGTATACTGTGATAAGGCGGAACAGGTGTTGGAGAAATACAGGGATTATGATGCTTATCGTATAGAATTGGCCAAAAATGCAGATATTTTAAAAGAGAAGGTGCTTACAGCCTGTAAAAAAATATCGGATATCCGCAGCCGCAGCGCGAAGGCGCTTTCTAAAGAGATGAAAAAAGCGCTTGTAGATTTGAATTTTCAGGACGTGGCTTTTGAGATACAAGTCAGCTCTTCCGAGGAGGCGTTGACGGGAAATGGGTATGACAAGGCAGCTTTCATGATTTCCACCAATACCGGCGAGGCGCCGAGGGAGCTTTCGCAGGTAGCTAGTGGCGGTGAGTTGTCCCGGATTATGCTCGCACTAAAGACAGTACTTGCGGACAAGGATGAGATAGAGACGCTTATTTTTGATGAGATTGATACGGGAATCAGCGGTAAAACCGCATGGAAAGTGTCCGAGAAAATGGGTATTCTTGCGGGTGGGCACCAACTGATTTGTATTACCCATCTGCCCCAGATTGCAGCCATGGCCGACAAACATTTCTGTATAGAGAAGCGTGTGGAGGACAAGCGTTCCGTCACGGGTATCAGACCTTTAGGCGAAGAAGAGAGCGTCGAGGAGCTGGCGCGTATGCTTGGAGGGGCGAGTATTACGGAGAATGTCAGGAACAATGCAAAAGAAATGAAAGATTTGGCAAGAAATACAAAGCAAAACTAAATTAAAATCGAAAATTTTTCACATACTAGAAAGGACACGCTTAAGGTGTGTCCTTTTTCCTATGCTTTTATATCATAGGGTACACGCAGTGGAAAAGTGAGGATGTGAGAAATTGGACAGATTAGTTAATATGACGAAGCGACAAGAGAAGATGTACCGTGCATTTTTATATTTGATGTTAGCGGCGGCCGTGACTGCACTTATGGCGGCTGTCTATTTCAGTTATCTGGATAAAATACCCTCTACGATTAAGATTCGCGCCGGTGTAGAACAGGAGTTAGATTTCAAGGTTCCTGTGTCCGGTGAAATCTACCGGACTTCGGAAGACGCTGCGCAGGTTTCTTCCCTGGCGGAGCCTCTTGCCGGGGCGGAGCAGGATAAGGATAAGGTTGCGGAAAGCATATCTGACAGTGTGGAAAGCATTCATGTAGATTTTGCACATACGGTAAAAGTTAAGGCGAACGAAATCGATACTTATCAGATGAATCTTAAGCTGTTCGGTGTTCTTCCTTATAAGAACGTGGATATAGAGGTTATCCAGGATAAAATGCTGATACCCTCCGGCATTCCTATCGGAATCTATGTCAAGACAAGCGGCGTGCTCGTGGTAGGAATCGGTGAGTTTGAGGATGAAGACGGCAAGAAAGTGTCTCCGGCGAAATATGTGTTGCAGAAGGGAGACTATATTTTACAGGTCAACGGGGAGGATGTGGCCAATAAGAAGCAGTTTATCAGGATGATTGAAGAATCGCAGGGAGAGAAAATGATTCTTGCAATCAAGCGTGGCGGAGAGGTGACGGAGGTGATGATTGAACCGGGATGCAGCCAGAACAAAGAATGGAAGTTGGGAATCTGGATTCGCGATAACGCCCAGGGAATCGGCACGATGACATATGAAGACACCGACCATACATTTGGCGCTTTGGGACATGGCATCAACGATGTGGATACGTCTATGCTGATGAACCTGGAAGAGGGCACGCTCTACAGGACGGAAATTGTAGGTATCACCCGGGGAAGTAACGGCTCACCCGGGGAATTGACCGGCTATATCGAGTACGACATGGATAACGTCATCGGGGAAATTACGGAGAATACGACGGAGGGAATCTTCGGCGTGTGCGACGAGGAAATCGAAGAGGCGGCGTGTTATGAGCCCATTCCCATTGCATTGAAACAGGAGATTGAGCTTGGCCCGGCGCAGATTATCTGTTCGGTCACCGGAAAACCGGAGTTCTATGATGTGGAAATCGTGGAAGTTGATTTGGAGCGTGACAACATTAACCGGGGGATTGTGGTACAGGTGGTGGATGAGAAGCTGTTGACGCTGACGGGAGGGATTATACAAGGCATGAGCGGAAGCCCGATTATCCAGAACGGAAAACTGGTGGGAGCGGTGACCCATGTGCTTGTGCAGGATTCCACCAGGGGATATGGGATATTTATCGAGGAAATGTTGGGACATTAACTGATTATCATATATAAGGAGGATTCATATGAGCAATCATCTGAAAAACCAGAGCAGCCCCTATCTTTTACAGCACGCCGAAAACCCGGTGGACTGGTATCCTTGGGGTGAAGAAGCGTTTGAGAAGGCCGAGAAGGAAAATAAGCCTGTTTTTCTGAGTGTCGGTTACAGCACATGCCATTGGTGCCATGTGATGGCGCATGAGAGCTTTGAGGATGAGGAGATTGCGGATATATTGAACAAGTATTTTGTATCCGTCAAAGTAGACCGGGAAGAACGGCCGGATATTGACAGCGTATATATGTCTGTCTGCCAGGCGCTTACGGGAAGCGGCGGCTGGCCTATGAGCATTTTTATGACGGCAAAACAACACCCCTTTTATGCAGGAACGTATTTTCCGCCTGTATCCCGTTATGGCGTGGCAGGCTTTAGGGAGGTGTTGCTTGCCATCGCCAAAATGTGGGAAAAAGAAAAGGAGAGTGTGTGCGAAAGGGCACAACATATCGTGGACGAAATTGCCCGTATGGATGAAGGAAGAGATGTTTCCCATGGGGACGTGGCATGGGACAAAGACAGTGCCGATGGTGTTGGCGGGACGGTTGACTACACCCTTCCGGGCAAGGCAGCCAGGATGATTTCTGGAAATTTTGATGGCGCTTACGGCGGTTTTGGAGAAGCGCCTAAGTTTCCGATGCCCCACAATCTTCTTTTTTTGATGATGTATGCTTATCTTGGCGGAAAAAAGGATATTCCCGATTGTAAAGTGATACTGGAACAGGTGAAAATGACGCTTATGCAGATGCGCAGAGGAGGAATTTTTGACCAGATTGGCTATGGGTTTTCCAGATATTCCACGGACAGGATTTACCTTGTCCCACATTTTGAAAAAATGTTGTATGACAACGCCCTGTTAATGATAGCGTATGCCGTGGCTTACCGGGTATTCGAGGAAGATACTTTTCTGGATACGGCGAAGAAGACGGCGGCCTATGTGCTGCGGGAGATGACAGGGGAAGACGGCGGTTTCTACTGCGCGCAGGACGCCGACAGCGACGGTGGGGAAGGAAAATTTTATGTTTGGAGCATGGAGGAGGTCTGCCATGTTTTGGGTGAAGAAAGAGGCAGAAAGTTCTGTGCATATTACGGCATTACGAAACAGGGGAATTTTGAAGGCAAGAGCATTCCCCATCTTTTAAATGGAAATCCTATATCGGAAGAATTTGCACAGGAGAGGGAAGCGTTGTACCGTCACCGCGCCTCCAGGATGAGGCTGCATCTTGACGACAAAATACTCACTGCATGGAATGGGCTGATGGTAAGCGCCATGTGTGTGCTTTACCGGGTTACCGGGGAAGGGGAATATCTTTTGGCGGCGCAAAAGGCGGAGCGTTTCCTGGCTAAGAACGTTATGGAGGATGGCGTTATCTATGTGGGCTGCCGTAGCGGTGTGCGTCTGGAGAAAGGATTTCTGGATGATTATGCTTGCATGGCGGCGGCATATCTTTCGCTTTATGATGTTACGGCCGAAGTCGCATGGCTTATGCGGGCAGAAGAAATCTGCAAGGAGGCACAGGTACAATTTGGGGATGGGAAGGGAGGATATTTCCTGTACGGAACACTGAACGGTGATTTAATTATGAGGCCGAAAGAGAGCTATGACGGTGCGCTGCCCAGTGGCAACGGGGTTATGGCATACTGCCTTGTGCGTCTTTCGCAGTTTAGGAACAGAGAAAATGATGCATTGACGGTAAGGCAGCTTGCCTACTTATCCAAAACAGCCGCGGAGTATCCCGCAGGCCATACGATGTTTCTGATTGCATTATTGTATGAAATGTATCCGCCGCAGAAAATTACAGTTGTAATGGGAGATAGGGACAAAGACGCGGACAGGTTGGCACATGTTATGGCGCATATGCCGCTTTATGCGGACGTTACGATTTTGAATACAGAGACTGCACAGTACCCGCTGTTAAATGGCAAGACGACCTATTATGTCTGCAAGAATCATACTTGTCTGCCGCCCATGAATGAGGAAGAATATGTTTATGGTATTACCCATGCGTAAAACTGGTTAATTCTTATAAAACAGGTGGCTACGTATGCATGAATATGATAATATTGAGAGGAATGGAAAATATATCCGGGTGCATGTCATGAAAGATGGGCAGCCCGGAATATATAACTATTCGGATAAATGGATAGGTATGTTATTTTAGTGGAAAAGCAAAGAAAACGGAGGGTATGGAATGAAGAAAGCGACAATGTACACAACCATATTGCAGGATGGTGAAATCCGGCAGCAGACTTATGAGACGAGTATGATTCCGGATGCGAAAGAGCAGGAGATGTTTGTGGTAAACGTGTATCCCAATAAGAAGTATCAGACAATCCAGGGATTCGGCGGCGCCCTTACCGAGTCGTCCGGCTACACACTTGCCAGGATGAGCCAAGAGAAGAGAAAAGAGGTAGTGGAAGCTTATTATGGGAAGGACGGTATCGGCTATACGTTGGGAAGGGTACATATGGATAGCTGTGACTTTTCCCTGGGCAATTACTGTGCGGTACAAAACCCGGACGATGGCTCCTTCGGGGACTTTACATTGGAGCGGGACGCGAAATATGTGCAGCCGCTTGTGAAGATGGTTCAAGAAGCGTTGGGGCATCCTGCAGGACTGATGCTTTCCCCGTGGTCTCCTCCGGCATTCATGAAGGAAACAGAAGTCAGGAACGGGGGCGGACATCTTAAGAAAGAGTGTTATCAGACTTATGCGGACTATATCGTGAAATATATTACGGAGTATAAGAAACTTGGTATTCCGATTTCCTGTATGACGGTGCAGAATGAGCCTTTAGCAGTCCAGACATGGGATTCCTGTGAATATACGCCGGGAGAAGAGAAGGAATTTTTGCGGGACTATCTCTACCCTGCTTTACAGAATAATGGGTTGGGAGACATTGAAGTGTATGTTTGGGACCACAACAAGGAGCGGGTGTATGAGAGGGCGTGCGAGATTGTGGATGAGACGACGAAGGATATGGTGTCGGGCGTAGCTTTCCATTGGTATTCAGGGGACCATTTTGAGACGTTGCAGATGGTGCGCGAGGATTTCCCGGATTTGAAGCTGATTCACAGCGAAGGATGCGTGGAGCTGACCCGCAGCGATATCAGTGCAGGCAGCGATATGGAGCAGGCGAACAGATATGCCCATGATATGATAGGAAATTTGAACCATGGGATGAATAGCTGGTATGACTGGAATATCGTTCTGGATGAGCAGGGCGGTCCCAACCATGTAGGCAATTTCTGTAATGCGCCTGTGATTTGTGATACGACGACGGACACGCCGGAATATAAGCCCATGTTCCATGCCATTGCCCATTTCAGTAAGTATATCAAGCCGGGCGCGGTGCGCATCGGATGCTCAAGCTTCTCGAAAGACCTGGAAGTTACGGCGGCGCAAAATACCGACGGCACCAATGTGCTTGTGCTTCTTCATACCGGCGAGCAGCGGAAGATGGTACAGCTCAGGACGGAAGGGAAGTTTACAAGGCTGCTTGTTCCTGGGAACAGTATATCTACGGTTATTTTGGAGTAAGGAGCGGCTTTTATGCACAGTGCGATGACTTAATGTTCCATAGCGTACTTTCATTGTTTATAATAGTTTATGTCGGATGTCGTCAATATACCGACACCACAACTATCAGGCAGTGTGAAGGCGGAGGTGCAAATTTGTGCTTGCACATAGTGTACTGTGGCAGGATGTGCACATTGCATTCGCAGGCTGAGTATGAATGGAGGAACAATATGGAGACATTGAGCATGACAGTATCGAGGGATGAAGAGCAGTTTTACCGGATTCTGAATAATTTAATCAGCACCAATAAAGCCTTTCAGATTATGATAACTGTTCCTTCCGGGGCGAAAGAGGAAGATATACAGGGCACCGATATGATAACGCAGGTAAGCACGGAGCGTGACCTGGAGAAAGACGTTACGGATATGATACATGAAATCGGTGTCCCTGCCCATATCAAAGGATACCAATACTTGCGGGAAGCAATCATGATGTCAGTGCAGGATGTGGAGATGCTTGGTTCCATCACGAAGGTATTGTACCCGACTATTGCAAAGAATTACCAGACAACGCCAAGCCGTGTGGAACGCGCCATCAGACATGCGATAGAGGTGGCATGGTCGAGGGGCAGGATGGAGACCCTGGATGCGTTGTTTGGATATACGATTAATACGGGCAAGGGCAAGCCGACCAACTCGGAGTTTATTGCTTTGATTGCGGATAAAATAAGGTTGCAGTACAAAAGCTAAGGGCTTGTGGAAAATGCAGCGGATTACGTCGCAAGGCTTGGTTTTAACGTGTATTTTTCTTAAATTAATCCTTTTATTGCCAATCAAAATGCTGTATAATATGTTTTAAGAATTTTGATAAGACTATATCGTGGAGGGTTAGCATGAAAAATATTTTGTTTGTTGCGTCAGAAGGTGTTCCTTTTATCAAGACGGGCGGTTTGGCGGATGTAGTCGGTTCATTACCGAAGTGCATCGACAGGGAGTACTTTGATATCAGGGTAATTCTACCCAAGTATACCTGTATGAAGCAGGAGATGAAAGATAAGCTTACTTATAAGACGCACTTTTATATGGATTTCCATTGGAAAGAGGAGTATGTCGGCATTCTGGAGGCGGAGGTCGACGGCGTGAAGTATTACTTCATCGACAACGAGGCTTTCTTCGGCGGGTTCAGGCCGTATGACGACAATGCGTTGTTTGAAATTGAGAAGTTCGCGTTTTTCTCCAAGGCGGCCTTGTCGATTCTTCCGGTCATCGATTTCAGGCCGGATTTAATACACTGCCATGACTGGCAGACCGGATTGATTCCGGTGTACTTAAAAGAGCGGTTCCAGGGCGGTGATTTTTACAGGGGAATCAAGACGGTTATGACAATACATAACCTGAAATTCCAGGGCAAGTGGAACGTGAAGGAAGTGAAGGAAATCACGGGTCTGCCGGATTATTTCTTTACCTCCGATAAATTGGAAGCATACAAAGACGCTAATCTTCTGAAAGGCGGACTTGTGTATGCGGATGCGATTACGACCGTGAGCGATACCTATGCGGAGGAAATTAAGACAGCTTTTTACGGTGAAGGGCTCAACGGGCTTATGTGCGCCAGGTCGAAGGATTTAAGAGGAATCGTCAACGGTATCGATTACGATGAATTTAATCCGGAGACGGATACCTTTATCGAGAACCATTATAATGCGGTGAACTTCCGCAAGGAGAAGGTGAAGAACAAACGGGCGCTCCAGGCCGAATTAGGATTAAACCAGGATGACAAAGCGATGTTACTCGGTATCGTGTCCCGTCTGACAGGACAGAAGGGATTCGACCTGATTGCCTATATTATGGATGAGCTGTGCCAGGACAATGTACAGATTGTTGTGCTCGGGACAGGCGAGGAGCAGTATGAAAATATGTTCCGCCATTTCGACTGGAAGTACCACGGGAAGGTTTCTGCCAATATCTACTATTCGGATGCATTGTCACACAAGATTTATGCGGCCAGCGATGCTTTCCTGATGCCTTCGCTGTTCGAGCCTTGCGGGTTGAGCCAGTTGATGTCCCTGCGTTATGGAACCGTTCCGATTGTGCGTGAGACAGGCGGGCTTAAGGATACTGTGGAGCCTTACAATGAGTATGAGGGAACCGGTACAGGATTCAGTTTTACGAATTACAATGCCCATGAGATGCTTGGCACAATCCGTTATGCGGAGCATATCTATTATGACAAGAAGCGTGAGTGGAATAAGATTGTGGACAGGGCGATGGCAGTAGATTTCTCATGGCATGTATCTGCGAGGAAATATCAGGAGATGTATGACTGGCTAATCGGTTAAACCGGAACTGATTGAAACATTTACAGGATACCAGAGCAAGTCGTTTGGACTTGCTCTTTTTCTGTTTTTTGTGCGGCCTTATGCAGAGAAAGCATATTGTTAATGGGACATGGTGAGTATGGATTGGCCGTAAGAAAGACGAGGGAAGAATAAAAGAGTATCCGTGTTCATAGATTGATAAGGAACGGACGTGCAGTTTGTATGGCGGAGAAAGGGAATTTATGGTATTATAGCGTGAAAAGTACTTCTAACCACTCGCAGCAAAGGCTGATTTCGCAAAGGCAGCTATGCTGCCTTGGAAGTACTAAGTCTGCTATGCAGACTTTTCTCACGCGTGAGAATGCCGAAAAACGGGCATTCTCCGTACCGATTTGAGTCACAGCGAAGCTGTGACATGGAGGTTAGCGTGAGATGAACATGGAAGGGTGTGCAGAATGTTCCGGATTTGTGTTGCAGCTAGGTGGCAGCACGGGACTTGGCGTGCAGGTATGACTTGGAGGTAGCACATGGGCGGACAAAAGAAAAAGAATAATTTTGTGCTACAGGCGGGGATTTTGGCAGCGTCAGGCATGATAGTGAAGGTAATCGGCCTGATTTACCGGAGTCCACTTCTGAGTATTATCGGGTTGGAGGGCAATGGCTATTACAGTACGGCGATTAACATCTATACCATTATCCTCCTGATTTCTTCCTACAGCATTCCGTCGGCGATTTCCAAGGTGATTGCCCAGAAGCTTGCTTTTAAAGAATATCGTAATGTCCAGAGAGTTTTTGAATGTGCGCTTTTGTATGTGCTTATAGTGGGCGGGGCGGCCTCCGTCATTACGTTTGTGGCGGCGCCTGCTTTTATGGCAAAAAGCGTCAACTCGGTGGTGGCGTTGCGGGTACTTGCGCCGACTATCTTTTTCTCCGGATTTCTGGGGGTGTTCAGGGGATATTTCCAGGCCCATGGCTCCATGATGCACACTTCGCTGTCACAGATATTGGAGCAGATACTAAACGCCGTGGTCAGTATCGGGGCGGCATATTTGTTGATAAAGTCGGTGGCGGACAGCGATGAGACGACCCAGGCCGTTTACGGTTCGGCAGGCAGCGCCCTTGGCACAGGGGCAGGTGTCGTTACGGCTCTTCTTTTTATGTTTGGCATGTATATGTTAAACCGTAAGATGTTACACAAGCGTGCAAAATACGACAGGAGTGGCAGACTGGACAGCTACGGGGAGATTTTCAAGGTTATTTTTACCATTGTCACACCTTTTATCTTGAGTACGTTTATATATAACTGTTCTACCGTGGTCAATATGGATGTCTATTATAGTGTCCTTATGGAGTATAAGCATGTGGATTCGGTGACGGCGCACATCGACTACGGGATTTTCTCGACCCAGGCGATTGCGGTGGTCAATATACCGATTGCAATAGCCTCCGCCATGTCTTCCGCGACGATACCGGGGGTGTCCACCACATTCGTGCGCAAGGAGTATAAGAAGACGAGAAAGCAGGTGGCGAAAGCCATCCGTATGACGATGCTGATTGCCATACCCGCTTCGGTGGGACTTTTGCTGCTTGCCAAACCGGTTATGTATTTCATTTTTCCACAGAAGGAAGCGCTCGATAAGGCGTCGGGACTGTTGATGGCATTGTCTGTCACGGTGGTGTTATACTGTCTGTCCACATTGACAAACGCCGTGCTGCAGGGAATCGGTAAAGTCAATACGCCGGTTATCCATTCGGTAATTGCCCTTGTCATCCAGGTAGCCAGTCTGGTAGCTTTGTTGTGGTTTACGGACTTGAACCTGTATGCACTTGCGTGCGCCAATATTATATATTCCTTCGTCATGTGCGTTTTAAACCAGATTTCTGTGAGGAAGCATCTGAAATACAGGCAGGAGTATATGAAGACTTTTATTAAGCCCTTTTTTGCATCTTTCGTGATGGGGGCGGTGGCATACGGTGTGTACACAGGCCTGTATATGCTGCTTCCGGTCAGCCGGATTGCCTTGCTTGTTGCGATTGGCATCGGGGCGGCCGTCTATTTTGTCATTATTCTTTTGATTGGCGGGGTAGACGAGAAGGAACTGCGCTCCTTCCCCAAAGGCGCCATGCTTGTGCACTTCGCCAAGAGGATGCATTTGCTGCGGTAGCCGTGGACAGCTTATAATATGATTAGAGTGTTGCAATGTGTTAATATACCCTTTGTTCACTGAGGGTAAAAATTTACAATATTTTGTAATATGAAAATATGAAAAGAGCCGCATAAATAATTGTCCAAAAACAAATACTGTTTGGGACAATTATTTTTTTAGGAGGTAATCATATGGCAAACTTATCAGAGTTGGATTTACAGAATCTTCGTCATCTTATGGGTGGTTACGACGTGACGCACTGCAAGATGAAAGAGTATGCGGCGTGTGCGTCCGATACGAAGGTAAAGCAGTTTTTTGAAAAAGGCGCGCAGAATGCGATGCAGAACAAGCAACAGCTTATGGAGTATTTAAGATAACAGGAATATCGCAGAAGTTTTTGCGGGAGGCAGTACTTATATGGCTGCCTGCAATAGAATGTTATGTAAATAAGATTTGAAAGACCAGTCAGAATCACAGAGAAGAAAAGGAGTCCGGATTATGCAGATGGAAGAAAAGACAATGGTAGCGGATACGCTTACCGGTATCAACGGAGAATTGGTACGTTTCGGCGAAATGATTGCCCAGACGGAGAACAAGGAACTGAAACAGACATTGAAGCAGTTCCGTAACGCCTGTGAACAGTCGCAGGAAGAACTGTATCAGATTGCACGTGATAAATCTTACTATGTGCCTGCGGCGAAAGCGACACAGGCAGAGATTGACCATGTGAAATCTTTGTTCACTTCCAGCACGCTCTAAGTGCTTAGAGATGCTCCAATCAGGCAGGCCATTACGTGACCTGCCTGATTTTAGTAATATCCGAATCAATTGCCATCGAGTAGTTGGTGTAATAGACCACGAATCCCGGCTTGGCCCCTGCGGGCTTTTTCACATGTTTCTTCTGGATGTAGTCGATTTCTACCTTGTTCTGTTCCCGCCCCTTGGAATAGTAGGCTGCCAAGCGCGCCGCCTCCTCGAAAGTACGGTCGGGCAGCTCCTGTCCCTCGGTCTTGACGATGACATGGGAACCTGCTTTTTTCTTGGCGTGGAACCACCAGTCGTTTCCGGTGGCGAACTTGAAAGTCAGCTCATCGTTCTGGTAGTTGTTTTTACCCACATACATATGGAAACCGTCGCTGCTGACATAGTGGAAAGGCTTGCTGGTGATTTTGGCTTTCTTCGTGCCGCCTTTCCTGCGGATGTAGCCGCTCTCGATAAGCTCCTCTTTAATCTGTACCAAGTCTTCTTCCATCATGGCGATATCCAGGGCGGCCATGATGGACTCCAGATGTTCAATCTCTTCCTTGACTTGCACGGTCAATTCCGATAACGCCTCATAAGTTCGTTTTAATTTTCCGTATTTGTCGAAATATTTCTGTGCGTTCTCCTTAGGCGTGAGGGTGTTGTCCAGAGGGATGGTTATCATCTCGTTGGTATAGTAATTTAACGCTTCCATGGATTTGGCGTCAGGCTCTATATTGTAGCCGTAGGTGTTAATCAGTTCGCCGTATACTTTATATTTGTCTTTTTTTTCGGTGTCCTGCATCTGCTTCATCTGCAAGTCATATTTCTTGACATTGCGCTCCAGGGCAGTCTGCACGATTTTGCGCAGGTCAACGGATTTTTGACGGATGCGGGTTACCACGCTGCGCTGTGCATAGTACTGTGCCAGGACTTCGCTGACAGAGTCGTAGGTCTGTACGGATTTGTCCGGGTAGAGCGTCAGGGGAAGGGACGCATATTCAATCGGCTCCCTGCCTTCATAGATGATGGAAGGGGAGAAGGAGCCCGACACGACTTGTCCCATCATGTCTGTCAGTGTGGCATGGAGAGAGCGGAGCGCACCGTCCTCCAAGGCATTGGCGGGCATGTCCGCGTCTACGTCCGCGCGGTAACATATTTCCTGTGCCATGATGGGGGACAGACCCGTGTAGGAAGAATAGAGCGCCTTGTAGACTGCCATGGGTTTTTCACGCATATGTCCGCAGAAGTTTACATAAGTCAGAGGCGTACTGTCTTCTTCTGACTTGATAAAACGGAAAGGAGCGTCCGGTTGTGCAGGCGTATCCTCGGTAAGTTCTGCGGGCATATCCCCATACTGTACACAGAAGCGCAAGGGATTCCATTTGTTCTGTGTCTGGGGGATAAAGTAATCTTTGCCCGGTAACACTTCCCGCACGGAACTGACTAAGCCGGAGATATGCTTGATGCTGTCGATTATCTTATCCTGGCTGTCGCAGAAGATGATATTACTGTGTTTTCCCATAATCTCTACAATCAGTTTTTTGCGGCACAGGTCGCCTAACTCGTTTAAGTGCTCCAGCTCCAAGCAGATGATGCGCTCCAGTCCGGGCTGGGCAATCCGTATGATACGGGCATTCTGCAAGTGTTTTCTCAAAAGCATACAAAAACCCGGCGCGGTCATAGGGCTGGGCTTGTTGGTTTCTGTCAGATAGACTAAGGGCAGGGAAGCATCTGCCGAGAGCAAAAGCCTGTACTGTCCGCCGTTATTTTTGATAGTTAAGAGAAGTTCATCGCTTTCCGGTTGGGCAATCTTATAGATACGCCCGCCCAAAAGCGTGTTGTGAAGTTGGGATGTGATATTTGCGATGGTAATGCCGTCGAATGCCATAATGGTTGCCTTTCTGTATGTTCATATATTGTATGTGCGGTATGCCGGGGTGTTTGCCACACCGGCAGCTTATAATCTTTTTATATCGTATATGCTGTATCTGAGGATGTCAAGCGACAGTACCCTTAGTGAATAAAGGGATATGTTCCGTTTGTGGTTCAGGATGGCACAAGCCGGGTTTATGATAAGCGATAAATCCGCCCTCTTCACATATTCCAACTTTCTTGACTACTTCCCACAATTCATCTATAATGAAATCTGTACGCACAGACTGTTTGTTCCGTGTGCAGTAAGCCGGGCGGAAGGGCTATTATCATGCCTGCGGCAAGAATCTGTATAGCAGTCGTGACGTATTGTGAGACAATTAAGGGTTATCATGTAATAATAGAAAGGCGAGATACGAGTATGATAAATATCACGACCGGCGATGGCAGCCCACAGGCCATAGCCTCCGCATGGGAATTTCCTGAAGTGATAAAGAGCATGACCGGCTTTGGCAGGTGTGAGATTGCAAAAGGGGAAAGAAAAATTACTGTGGAGATGAAGTCTGTCAATCACAGGTACTTGGATGTGAGCATTAAGATGCCGAAGAAGCTGAATTTTTTCGAGGCGGCGATACGCAGGGAATTGAAAGACTACATTCAGCGTGGAAAGGTGGACGTCTTTATTGCCTATGAAGATTTCACGGAATCCAATATGTGCGTGAAGTATAATAAAGACTTGGCGGCAGAATATATGAAGTATCTGGGGCAGATGGCGGAGGATTTTGGGTTGGACAATGATGTCCGGGTCTCCACTTTATCCAGATATCCGGAAGTGCTTGGCATGGAGGAGCAGACAATCGATGAGGAGGAGCTGTGGCTGCTTTTGCAGGAGGCCGTCCGGGGTGCGGCGCAAGGATTCGTGGAGACGCGGGTGAAGGAAGGTGAAAACCTGAAAAATGACTTGTTGGCGAAGTTAGACGGAATGCTCGTCCATGTGGATTATATTACCGAGCGCTCGCCGCAGATTGTCACCGAGTACAGGCAGAAACTGGAAGACAGGGTGAAAGAGCTGTTAGGAGATGCCAAGGTGGACGAGGGGCGTCTTTTGATGGAAGTCACGGTTTTTGCGGATAAAGTGTGCGTGGATGAGGAATTGGTACGGCTAAAAAGCCATATAGAGACGACCAGGGACAATCTTGTGCAGGGCGGAAGCATCGGCCGTAAGCTCGATTTTATCGCACAGGAGATGAACCGGGAGGCGAACACCATTTTATCGAAGACAAGCGATTTAGAGATATCAAACCGTGCCATCGAGCTCAAGACGGAGATTGAGAAAGTGCGGGAGCAGATACAGAACATCGAGTAGAAAGGAAGCCGATATGGGCAAGTTGATTCATATTGGATTTGGCAATGTGGTCAATACGGGAAAGATTATCGCCATCGTAAGCCCTGATTCCGCGCCTGTAAAGCGCATGGTACAAAAGGCGAAGGAGGCGGGCACGGCGATTGACGCCACCCAGGGACGGAAGACAAAAGCAGTACTGGTGATGGAAAACAGCCAGATTGTGTTATCTGCGTTGTTGCCGGAGACCATATCAGGCAGGGCACAGGCGGAAGGCGGAGAGACAGATGAGACGTAAGGGCATATTGATTATTGTTTCCGGTTTTTCGGGGGCAGGCAAAGGCACTTTGGTGAAGAGACTGACAGAGGAATATGATGATTACGCGCTGTCCATCTCGGCAACAACGAGACGGCCGAGACCAGGCGAAGCGGACGGCAGGGAATATTTTTTCCTGCAAAAAGAACAGTTTGAGCAGAAAATCGCAGAAAACGGGCTGATTGAGTATGCCTGCTACTGTGACAATTATTACGGCACACCGCGGGAGTATGTGGAGAGACAGCTTGACGCAGGCAAGGATGTGATACTTGAGATAGAGATTCAGGGCGCGCTCAAGGTGAAGAAACAGTATCAAGATGCACTTCTTGTCTTCGTGATGCCGCCCAGTGCGGAGGAACTAAGGCGCAGGCTTGTGGGCAGAGGCACAGAGACGGAAGAAGTGATTGAAAAAAGGATGTGCCGTGCGGCCAAAGAGGCGGAAGGCATAGAGGAATATGAGTATATCGTGGTGAATGACGACCTGGAAACATGCGTCAGGAAACTCCACGACCTGATTACGGCAGCCCATAATACGCCGGGCAGGAACCGTGAATTTATAGAAAACATCAGAACAGGACTGGAAGGAGAAAAATAATGTTACATCCATCTTATGCAGATTTAATCAGAGTTGTAAACAGCGGGGTAGAGGAAGGCGAGGACCCTGTAGTAAACAGCAGATATTCCATTGTGATGGCTACGTCCAAGCGGGCGAGGCAGATTATTGCGGGCGATGAGGAACTGGTGGACGGCAGGGGCAAGAAGCCGCTTTCGGTTGCCGTGGAAGAATTAAACCAGGGTGAGGTAAAGATTCTGGGCGAAGACAATACGGGCGAAGAAGAACAGGAATGAGGTTGGACAAAAGAAGCGCAGAAGTGGTGTAAAATATGAAAAAAATATTGTTCATATCTTTAGGATGCGACAAGAATCTGGTGGATTCCGAGATGATGCTCGGGATGCTTGTAAAAAGTGGGTATGGGATTACCGACGACGAGCAGGAAGCGGATATCGCGGTGGTGAATACGTGCTGCTTTATCAATGATGCCAAGGAGGAGAGCATCAATACGCTCTTGGAGATGGCTGAGCTGAAAAACGACGGCGGCATTGAGACATTGGTGGCGGCGGGATGTCTGGCGGAGCGCTACAGGGAGGAGATACAGACGGAGATTCCGGAAGTGGACGCTATTCTGGGCACCATGGCGGTGGACGAGATTGTTGCGACTCTTGACGAAATAGCGCGGGGCGCCGGGAAAAACCATTATAAGCCGCTTGATACGAGGCCGCTTACCGGGGTAAAGCGTGTGGTGACAACGGGCGGGCATTACGCATACCTGAAGATTGCAGAAGGGTGTGATAAGCATTGTACCTACTGCATTATCCCTAGGATACGAGGCAATTACCGCAGCGTGCCGATGGAAGAGTTGGTGCGGGAAGCGGAAGAATTGTCTGAGGCGGGTGTGAAGGAACTGATTCTTGTGGCCCAGGAGACGAGCCTCTATGGCACGGACCTCTATGGACATAAGGCTTTGCCCGAGCTTTTGCGCAGGCTTTGTCGGATAAGTGGCCTGTACTGGATTAGGATTCTTTACTGTTATCCGGAAGAGATAGGCGATGAGCTCATCCGGGTGATGAAAGAAGAAAAGAAGATATGTCATTATCTGGATTTACCAATCCAACATGCCTCCGACAGCATATTGCGCAAGATGGGGCGCAGGACAGACAGAAAACAGCTTACGGATATTGTGGCAAAACTGCGCCGGGAGATTCCTGATATATGCCTGCGGACGACGTTGATTACCGGGTTTCCCGGAGAGACAGAGGAAGACCACGAGGAACTGATGAGGTTCGTTGAGCGGATGGAGTTTGACCGGCTGGGCGTTTTCACATATTCCCAGGAAGAGGATACGCCGGCGGCGGTTATGCCGGGTCAGATACCGGAGGAAGTAAAAAAAGACAGGCAGGCCGGACTTATGGAACTGCAGCAGGAAATCGCCTTTGACGCAGCCCAGGGCATGGTGGGGAAGACCATGGTGGCCATGGTGGAAGGTAAGGTTGCCGACGAAAATGCTTATGTGGCACGGACGTATAAGGACGCGCCGAATGTGGACGGTTTTCTTTTTATCCATACGGATAAGGAACTTTTGACGGGAGATTTTGTGAAGGTCAAGGTCACGGCGTCATATGAATATGACCTGATAGGAGAATTAGAAGATGAATTTACCAAATAAATTGACAATGTTCAGGGTAGTTTTGATTCCTTTCTTTGTGGTGTTTATGATGGTTGACATAACACCGGTGGATAAGTGGATTACGCTTGCAATCTTTATTGTGGCAAGCCTGACGGACCTTCTGGATGGGAAGATAGCAAGGAAATATAATCTGGTAACAAATTTTGGGAAGTTTATGGACCCGTTGGCGGACAAATTGCTTGTGTGTTCGGCGTTAGTCTGTCTGGTGGCCCTTTGCCGGATACCGGCATGGATTGTCATTGTGATTATTGCCAGGGAATTTATTATCAGCGGCTTCAGGCTGGTTGCTGCGGACAATGGTGTGGTGATTGCGGCCAGCTATTGGGGGAAGTTTAAGACGACCTTCCAGATTATCATGATTTGTTTGATGATTGCGGATATCCAGGCGCTTGCTTTTGTCACCGATATTATGATGTGGGTTGCGCTTATCCTGACGGTGGTATCTTTGGCAGATTACTTGGTAAAAAATAAAGATGTGATGAAGGATACGAAGTAGGGCGGCGTACGGTATCGGAAATTTTGATATGGGTGTTTCGTATGGATGCCCGGAATGGGTGGGAATATGGTTGTAGAAATAATTTCGGTAGGAACGGAAATTTTGTTAGGCAATATCGTAAACACCAATGCAGCATATTTGTCCGAGAAATGTGCAGGATTAGGATTTTCCTGCTATTATCAGGACGTGGTTGGCGATAATGAAGAAAGGCTGTGCGAGACGATTCGGACGGCGCTTTCCAGGGCAGATATCCTTCTTTTGTCCGGTGGACTCGGGCCCACACAGGACGATTTGACGAAGGAGACGGCAGCCAAGGTTCTTGGCAAGTCTTTGAAACTTCATGAAGAGAGCAAGGCAGCCATCCGGGAATTTTTTGAAAAAAGAGGCATAGAGCCTACGGACAATAACTGGAAGCAGGCGATGGTGCCGGAGGGATGTATCGTGCTTGCGAATCCTAACGGCACGGCGCCGGGGATTATTATGGAGGACAATGGCAAGCATGTAGTTCTGATGCCGGGACCGCCTAACGAGATGATTCCTATGTTTGAGGCGTCGGTAATGCCGTATCTGAGCAAATTACAGTCCTGTGTCATCTTTTCCCAGACGGTGAAAATTTGCGGGGTCGGGGAAAGTAAGGCGGAGACGATGGTTCGGGATTTGATTGACAGCCAGTCGAACCCTACGATAGCAACCTACGCCAAGACGGGGGAAGTACATCTGCGGGTGACGGCCAGGGCAGAGGATGAGAAAGCGGCAAGAAAACTGGTTAAGCCTGTTGTGAAAGAGCTTAAGGGACGGTTTGGCAGCCATGTCTACACCACCGACGATGAAGTGACGTTAGAGAAGTCGGTGGTTGACCTGCTACTTGCAAACAGTCTTACAATCAGTACGGTGGAGTCCTGCACGGGCGGGCTTCTGGCGGCAAGGCTGATTAATGTGCCGGGTGTGTCGGAGGTATTTAAGTCCGGTTATATCACTTATTCAAACAAGGCAAAGCGCAGGCTTCTTGGCATTAAGAAAAATACACTGCTTAAATATGGCGCTGTCAGCGAGGAGATTGCCAGCCAGATGGCCAAGGGGGCGGCGATGGTGTCTAAGGCGGATGTGGTTGTCAGCATTACCGGGATAGCAGGGCCGGACGGAGGCTCTCAGGAGAAACCGGTGGGGCTTGTGTATATCGGATGTAATGTCTGCGGCAGAATGAAGGTCAAGAAGTGCCATTTTAGCGGCGACCGCTCCAAAGTCAGGGAAAACACCGTTTCTTCCGCATTGTCCTTGATGCGGGAATGTATCCTGGAGTATTACAGCGAAGTGACGTTCGGCGGCAAGGAAAAGTAGACTGTATAAACGAAGTTGTGAAAGATAAGGGGAAAGCGAATGAGCCAATCGGAGCAGTTTGATAAGCAGAACAACGATAATGAAGAGGCCGGTAAGGCGATTGATACATATAGGACGCAGACGCAGGACGATATTTATAATACGCCGGATGTGTCATTGGAGGCAGATGCGGTAGAGGACATTGCAGGGGAAAATTCTGCGCAGGATATGGTTAGGGCGGGCACAGTGGACGAGGCAGCGCATGATGACGGTGATTTTACGTCCGAAAATGACGGGGAAGAGGGCACTGCCACATGGAGTACGGCGCAAGAGCCTGCGGACGTCAGTGACGTGCAGGATGTGGTGTTCCAGGATACGGTGATAGATGTCCCCGGCGATTTGCAAGGTGGCAATTCTCCTTATGCAAATGCTTCTTATGGCAGTCAGGCGGGGCAGAACAATACGCCCTATGGCAGCGCTCCGTATTATGGTGGCGCCAACGGTGATTTAACATACGGCAATAATCCCTATGGGGGTCAGGGGGGACAGAATTATAATCCTTACGGCGGTCAGGCAGGGCAGAATTATAATCCTTATGGTGGTCAGGCAGGATACAACGGTAATCCTTACGACGGTCAGGCAGGGCAGAATTATAATCCTTACGGCAGTCAGGCAGGACACAACGGCAATCCCTATGGCGGCCAGACAGGACAGAACAATCATCCTTATGGCAGCCAGTACTATGGCCAGGCGGGGCAAGGCAACGGCCAGTATGGCAGTATGCCAGGCAATAACCAATATGGCGTGCCGCCCTATGGAGACAATCAGTATAGCCCATATGCGGCGCCGGTCAAAAAGAACAATACCGGACTTATTATCGGTATTGTAGTGGCAGTGATTTTCCTTTTCCTCCTTGCAGTGGGCGCCTTGACGTACAAAGTTTTTTCTATGTATGCAGACGAGAGAAACAGCAGGCGTCACGGGCGGGAAGAATACGATTTCGATGACGACTGGGACAGGGAGAGAGCTGACGACGATAATGATTTGTATGACGAGTACGATTATGACTATGATGATTACTATGGTTACGATGATTATGACTATGATTACGACGACGAGTACTATAGTTTGCGGGACGATATCAGGACGGATTTGTCTTATTCGGTAGATTTCGATTACTTTGAGTATGAGTCGGAGTATGATAATGTGAATATTCTTGTTTCTTACCCGATTATCAGCGGTGACAGCGTACCGAATCTGGAGCAACTCAACAGTGAGATTCAGAGTGAGGTTGACCTTTTTACGGAATATTTCGAGGAAGAATATGAGGAGTATCTGACGGAGGAAGACTATTTCGATGCACTTTCGACAAGTTATGTAACCTATATGGATGAGGAGAAGATGAGTATTGTATTCTCCGAGTATGTGTACAGTGATTATTACAACGATGTGTTTCTCTACTGTATCAATATTGATATGGAGAATGGAGTGATTCTCGATAACGAAAATATTATCAGCGCCGACGATGATTTTTCGGTAGAGTTTCGGAAAAGAAGCGATATCCAGAATGGTGAGATAACTTACTTGTCGATGATGTCCGACCAGGAAATTACGGAGTATTTCAATTCTTCTAACATCATCGTATTCTATACGCCCAAAGGCTTGGAGATAGGTTTCAACTATGATGAGGGCTGGGTAACGGTTACCTACGAAGATTACGAGCAGTATCTGAAAGTATTTTAGGCGCCTGGGCTTTTTGCCCAGGCTTTTATATGAAGCGTCATGACATTTGGTTTTGCCGTGGGGCCTATGAACGTGCAGACAGTCCGATAGGCACATTGCCGGCGGGAATGCAAGAAAGGTATATACCTGATGGATAAATTTGATATATTGAAGAAATATTTCGGTTATTCCGGCTTTCGTGAGGGACAGGAAAACTTGATAGACAGTATCCTACATGGACAGGACGTGTTGGGGATTATGCCCACCGGGGCAGGCAAATCTATTTGTTACCAGATTCCGGCGCTTTTGCTGCCCGGTATCACCTTAGTTATCTCGCCGTTAATTTCTTTGATGAAAGACCAGGTGCAGACATTGAACCAGGCAGGCATCCACGCGGCCTATATCAATAGTTCTTTGAGTGAGTCCCAGATTTCCAAGGCATTGCGCCTGGCGGCGGCCGGACAATATAAAATTATATATGTAGCGCCGGAGCGATTGGAGACTTATGAGTTTCTGCGGTTTGCCAGGCAGTCGGAGATTTCTATGGTTACGGTGGATGAAGCCCACTGTATTTCTCAGTGGGGCCAGGATTTCCGGCCCAGCTATCTGAAAATCGTACGGTTTGTCGAGCAGCTTGAAAGACGGCCCATTATCAGCGCCTTTACGGCTACGGCGACAGAGAACGTGAAGGAAGATATCGTCTGTGTCCTGGGACTTCGTTCACCCCAGGTACTGGTGACGGGATTTGACCGTAAGAACCTGTATTTTGCGGTGGAAACGCCCAGACGTAAGGATGATTATGTGCTTGGGTATATCAATGAGCATGATGCGGAGAGCGGTATTGTTTACTGCGCTACAAGGAAAAATGTGGAAAAGCTGTGTGACAGGCTGCTTGCCGAGGGCGTGGCGGTGACGAAATACCATGCCGGGCTTAGCGGGGAAGAACGCAGAAAAAACCAGGAAGATTTTATTTATGACAAGAGCCCGGTTATGGTGGCGACGAATGCTTTTGGCATGGGAATCGATAAATCTAATGTCCGTTATGTCATTCATTACAATATGCCCCAGAGTTTGGAAAATTACTACCAGGAGGCGGGAAGGGCAGGACGCGACGGGGAGCGTGCGGAATGTATCCTGCTTTATTCTGCGCAGGATGTGATGATTAATCGATTTTTGTTGGAAAACAAGGAACAGAATGGGGATTATACGCCGGAAGAACAGGATGCCGTTGCACAGCGGGATGCGGACAGGCTGCGCACAATGACTTACTATTGTATGACGGCGGACTGCCTGCGGGAGTATATTCTGCATTATTTTGGAGAGAGCGGGGCAGGAGCCTGCGGCAACTGCGGGAATTGCATGAAGGAGTATGTGACCAGCGATGTGACGGATACTGCAGTAAAGATTATCACAGGCATTGTGGAAGTACGGCAGCGGTACGGCCTGAATGTCATTGCAGGGATGTTGGCGGGGGAAAACCGTGCCAAACTACAGGAATATGGGGTTAGTGCATACAAAGCTTTCGGAAGCCTTGCAGGGATGCAGGAGACGGAGATTAAGCAGGTGGTCAATCAGATGTTAGTGGAAAATCTGCTTGTTACCACAGGCGACAAGTATGCGCTGCTGAAAATAACAGAACAAACAGATGAAGTGCTGCAAGGAGAACGGCGTGTTTTCTTAAAGAGGGCGAAAAGCAGTCCGGGGCAAAAGAACATGGCAGGCAGGGAAAAGAAAGGAAGCGGCATGCGCAAGTCGGATATTCTTAATTCCAGGGGACTTGCGCTTTTTGAGCAGCTCCGCGGGCTGCGTACCCAGATTGCCAGGGAAGAAAACATACCGCCTTATATTATTTTTACGGATAAGACATTGGTGGATATGTGCGTTAAATTGCCCTTCTCCAGGGCGGACATGATGAAAGTGTCCGGTGTGGGCGAGAACAAGTACGCGCGGTATGGGGAGAGGTTCTTAAGCGCCATTGAGGAGTACACCGGCGGAATCAGGGAGAAATTTTATTTCGGGGAGCTGTGAAGAAGCGGTGTACTGGGTATTTACGAAACAGTCGACAGGGTATATACTTCTAATGGGATATTATTCCTATATAGGGATATTGACCCTTCGGGTATGAAAACAGAGAACTTATGATGAAGGCAATATGACATGCGACATGGGGACAGCCGTTTTATGCGGCAGAAGGAACAGAGGAAAAAGAAAGGCGGGAAACAGGAATGAAACTGCGAATGAGAAATTTGTTTATGATTGCTGCACTTTTACTTTTGTCTTCAGGCTGCAGCACCAAGACGCCTCCGGCAAACGAGCCTGTTAAGGAGGAATCTTCCGGGCAAGAGACAGATATAAAGTCTGAAACAGATGAAAATGACGAGAAGGAACCGGGTGGAAACGACGGGCCGGATTTAAGTGAAAACGATGGGCCGGAGCTATCCTCTGCGCAAGAGACTGCACAGAATCATCAAGACTATGAGGAAGAAGGCAGGGAAGTGGCACTGGTTACCGATGTCAGTTATGTCATGGACCATGGGTTTAATGAGGCGGCCTTCCAGGGCATCCAAAAATATGCCGATGCGGCGGGTATATCTTATTCCAGCTACAGCACGGATGTGGATACGGCCGAGTCCTATCAGGATACGATTTTGGCGGCCATACACAACAATGCAGAACTTGTGGTTTGTGTGGGGCCTCATTTTGAGCAGGCGGTGGGCAGTCTGCAGAATGACTACAGTGATACTTATTTTCTGTTGTTAGACGGTGTCCCGAGGGATTCTCTTGGCGAAGCCGCAGATGTGGAACCGAATGTCCACTGTGTGACTTACAGGGAAGAGGAAGCGGGATATCTGGTCGGGTATATGTCCGTACTGGAAGGATATAAGAGGTTTGGGTTTATCGGCGGTGAACAACTTGCTTCCGTGGAGCGGTACGGGTATGGCTATCTGCGTGGCATCGACGATGCTGCCGCTTTTCTTGGGATTGAAGATGAAGTCCAAGCGGAGTATTGGTATGCGGACACCTTCCTGCCTGACAGCCGGATTGAGGAGATTTCAAAGGAGTGGTACGAGGCAGGCACGGAGGTTATATTTGCCTGCGGCGGTTCGCTCTATGAGTCGGTCCTTTCCTCCGCGGAGGTTTTTGACGGTAAGATAATTGGCGTCGATGTGGACCAGAGCGACATTTCGGAGCTTATCCTGACTTCTGCCATGAAAGGTATCGACGCTTCTATTATAGTGGCATTGGATGAGTTTTTTGCAAACGGCAGGAGATGGCCGGAGGAACTGGCAGGCCAGGTGGGCTCCTACGGCGCCAAGGAAAAGTGTATCAGCCTTCCCGTCCAGGATAATGCATGGCGGTTTAAGAATGCCACGACAAGCCAGTATCTGCAAATACTTGCCCGCTTAAGGTCTGGAGATATTGAAATCCCTGTGGATGCTTTACCCGAAACGTCTGTCACAGTGATTTACCACAACCAACAGGAGGAACGTGACTCTTGAATACCGGAAGTATAAAAACAACATACCGCAGTTTATTCATATCGATTATTTTTCTCATTCCGGGCATTGTTTTGAGTCTTTCGGGATGCGGCAAGACTGCGCCTGTCGTTTCACGCACTTCCGTGCAGGAGGAACATGACGACGAGGAAGAGCTCACGCAAGGCAATGTTATCTTAAGTGAGGCGCAGCTTGCTTCCTATGGCAGTATTACGGACTGCGCTTTCCAGGATGACAGGGAGATTGTCAGTCTGAAACTTAATATGCCGGACATTCCAAAAAGCGATGACTACAAAATTTATCTGTTTGCTTTTGAAATATATGAAGAGTGTGTTTTTACGGGTGATTTTAACAAAAAGCCCGTAACGACCACAAAGAAGTCGACGAGGAGCGAATTTAAGTGGACATATGAGAAAGGCCAGATTTTCCAGCAGTTCGTGCCTGCCTTATTGTTGGACGGAAAATATGTCCCACTTGCTCCGGGCATGTGTATCAGCAATCCGGAGATGTTAGCCGATACTTCGATTCAAGTGGAAGAGCCGGAGTCCAAGAAAGGGCTTCTGTTAGACCCGCAGATGCTTGAGACACCTATGCTGACAGATTTGGGCGTAAAATATGCCATTTATAACATTCCCCTTTCCCATATTGTAGGAGAGACGACAAATGAGGCACAGCCCACCATTGAGTACGAATACCAAGGGAAGATTTACAAATTTAACGGTGCGAGCATTGGCGGTTATGACCATCTTTTTAAATATCTGACGGACAGCGGAATGAACTCTACGGCGATAGTCTTAAATGACTGGAATGATGCGTTCCCGGCGTTGATTCACCCTCTGGCAAGAAATAAGGAGGCGGGCGCATACTACTATGCCTTCAATACCGCGGAGGAAGAAGGCTGCAAGCATCTGGAAGCGATTGCCAGTTTTTTGGCGGAACGGTATTCCGGAGGAGAGTACGGCCTGGTATCAAGCTGGGTAATTGCCAATGAGATAAACCAGTATAAAATCTGGAATTATATGGATACGGATGACATCAGGTTATATGCGGCGGAGTTTGAGAAGGCGATGCGTATTTTCTACAATGCAGCCAAGAGCAATTATGCGGACGCCAATGTCTATTTCAGCATTGACCACGACTGGAATAACAATGACGGCGATAACGGGAAACATTTTAACGCGAAGGATATTCTGGAGACCATCAACGACATTTCCAGACAGAAGGGTAACTACGACTGGGGGTTAGCAATCCATCCATATCCAAATCCGCTTACGAAGGTGAATTATTGGACGGAGACTTATGACAAGACGCCGGACGCGCCGATTCTTACCTTGATGAATTTGAGTACGGTGACGGATGTGCTGACCCAAGAAGAATATTTGGACCGGGACGGGGATGTACGCAGCATTACGGTCACGGAACTCGGGTTTACATCCTCTTCGGGGGAAAAGCTGCAGGCCGCAGCTTTTGCGTATTGCTACTATATTATTGAGGCAAATCCTTATGTAGACGCCTTCATTATGAACAGGCAGACCGATGCCATGGAGGAAGTGAAACAGGGGCTTGCTTTCGGGATTTATGATTTGGACCAGACGCCAAAATACATATTTGATACATTTAAGTATATTGACACCGACGAGGCGGAAAGCCATACGGAGTTCATGCTTAATATTTTGGGTGCAGAGAGCATAGAAGAAGCGCTTTCCTGGGCCCAGTAGGGAAGCCGTATGGCAGCATCGTTGACAGGCAGCAGTAGGGCAGATGTAGATGAGTTATTCGTAAAATGATGGACATGTCGGTACGCTACCCTCAGTGAACAAAGGGGTATATGCCCCTTTGTTCATTGAGGGTAGGATAAAGAGAGGGGGAGGGATATGTTTTCAGGGAAGCCGGTGGTATACCAGGTAACATGGATATCGCTTGTGATACAGCTTGTTGTGCTGCAGGTGATTATATTTTGTCTTAGTTTTTTTGTGGAGCCTTACAGCAGTGCGGTAAATATAGGAATTATTCTATATTTGTTTCTTTTCCTACTGGTGAGGTGTCTTGTTCCGCGCAATCACAGGAAAGGAATGCGGTTTGTCAAGAAGGAAGATTATGCCCGGGCAGTGGAAGAGTTTGAGAAAAGCTATGACTTTTTTACAAAATACGCGTGGATTGATAAATACCGCTATTTCGTATTGCTTTCCCATTCGAGTATGTGTTATAAGGAGATGGCCTTGGTGAACATTGCGTATTGTTATACCCAGTGTGGTGACGGGAACAGGGCAAGGGAATACTATGTGGAGACCCTCAGGCAGTTTCCGGACAATGAGATGGCGAAATCGGCACTGCGGATGCTTGATTCGGTTTCTCCATATGCGGATTGGTAGGAAAGGAATAGCGAAAGACATGAAAATAGCAGTATTTTTTCCGGGAATCGGATATCATTGTGACAAACCGCTATTATATTATAGCAGCAAAATCGCGGACAAGTATCAGTATGAAGTGATTCAAATCACGTACACCGGCCTTAGCCGTGTGGTGGAGGAAGCTTTTGCGGAGGCGCTTGCACAGACGAAAAAGCGCCTTGCGGGGATTGACTGGGCAGCCTGCGATGATATTCTTTTTGTGTCCAAAAGCATAGGCACGGCGGTAGCCTGCGCTTATGCCACGGAGCACAAGATACAATGCAGGAATATTTACTATACGCCTTTGGTGCAGACTTTTGGTTTTGAGCCACAGCCGGGATTGATGTTCCACGGTACGGATGACCCTTGGGCGGCCACCCGTGCGGTGCAGGAGAAGTGCAGAAAGATAAGGCAGCCTTTGCGGCTGATAGAAAATGGGAATCACTCTCTGGAGGTAAAGGATGATGTACGGCATAATCTGTGCCTGTTAAAAGATGTGATGGAATTAACGGAAGAATATATTTCAGGTACGTTGCAGTATAGGCAACTGTGTGAGGAGGAAATCTGCCAGGAGCTGTTTGACGGATTTATCCGCAGACAGGATGTGACGGACTGCTGGAGGCGGGAGGATGGAAAATGGATTGTCAAGCTGGACCCGTTTATAGATGATTGGACGGATGAAGATTACCGATTTTTGGTTTCGTGCCTGAAAAATACGGTGCACACGGGCGGTTATGTCTACGGTGCTTTTTTTTGTGGTGCTTTGAAAGGTTTTACCTCCCTGGAGCCTACCCTTTTTGGAGGAGAGTTAAAGTATCTTGATTTGTCCTGCCTCCATGTATCGAGGGAGCTGCGGGGCAAGGGTGTGGGAAAGGTACTCTTTTGTGAGGCGGCGGACTGGGCCAGCTCTCATGGGGCGCGGAGACTTTATATTTCCGGACATTCGGCTGTTGAGACACAGGCTTTCTACCGGGCTATGGGGTGCAAGGAGGCGCAAGAGTATCATCAGGCACATGTGGAGAAGGAGCCCTATGACTGCCAGTTGGAGTATTTGCTGTGATGTATTCCTTTGTTCATTGAGGAAACTATTGCACCCTGGTATTCTTTTTGTTAAACTGATTTTATCTGAAGAAATGGATTTCTGTTATGCACGTCAGGCATTTCGCCGTGATTTCCATGTTTTCATTTATATAATTTTTTTGGAAAGGTAGGTGAAGTGTCATTTATTGGACATATAGTGTGCTAGAATCAGTATAAATCTGTGCCGGGTTGTTTCTATAGGTTAAGCAGACATTTGACAAATATCATATAGCGGCATCTCCGTTTTGCCTATAGTATGGCATGGACAGAAGTAACCGGAAAATATAATTGACAAAACAGAACGTTTGTTTTATTCTGGTAACAGAACGGATGTTCTGTTTGAAGAGAGGACATTGTGTGGAAAATCTATATAAGAAAGATTTTTTCACGGTTTGAACAAGAATGGAGGATTAAGGATGGAAAAAGACGAGAGATTAAAAGCATTGGATGCGGCTTTGGGACAGATAGAGAGGCAATTCGGTAAGGGTGCGGTTATGAAACTGGGCGACCCCTCGGTACAGATGAATGTGGAGACGATTCCGACAGGCTCCTTAAGCCTTGATTTGGCTTTGGGTCTTGGCGGTATTCCGAAGGGGAGAATCGTGGAGATTTATGGCCCTGAGTCCAGTGGTAAGACCACCGTTACCTTACATATGATTGCGGAAGTCCAGAAGAGAGGCGGCATCGCGGGATTTATAGATGCGGAACATGCGCTTGACCCGGTATATGCGAAGAATATCGGCGTGGATATCGATAATTTATATATATCCCAACCTGACTGCGGAGAGCAGGCATTGGAGATTACGGAGACTATGGTGCGTTCCGGTGCGATAGACATTATCGTGGTGGACTCCGTGGCCGCCCTGGTACCGAAAGCAGAGATAGACGGAGATATGGGAGACAGCCATGTGGGATTGCAGGCACGTTTAATGTCCCAGGCGCTGCGTAAACTGACGGCGGTAATCAGCAAGTCTAATTGTACCGTCATATTTATTAACCAGTTGCGAGAGAAAGTAGGCGTGATGTTCGGTAATCCGGAGACCACTACTGGTGGACGCGCACTGAAATTCTATTCTTCCGTGCGCTTGGATGTCAGAAGAATAGAGTCCTTGAAGCAAGGCGGGGAGGTAATCGGTAACCGGACAAGGGTGAAAGTTGTCAAGAATAAGATTGCCCCGCCGTTTAAGGAAGCCGAATTTGACATTATGTTCGGGGAGGGTATCTCCATGGTTGGAGATATTCTGGACCTGGCCGCCGAGAACAATATTATCAGCAAGAGCGGTGCATGGTATGCGTATGACGGCGGTAAGATTGGGCAGGGCAGGGAGAATGCGAAACAGTACCTGCGGGATAATCCGGCGGTATGCGCGGAGGTGGAGCGCAAGGTAAGAGAACTGTTTAACCTGGAAGCAGGAGAAACCCAGGAATCTAAGGAGGCTAAGGCGCCACAGGAAGCGGCTCCCAAGAAAGCTGCGAAGGAAGCCAAGGCAGAGAAAGCGTAGAAGGTCATAGAATTATGGCGCACGGCATATGCGGCGGAATGATAAAAGACGGTTTAAACGCTGTCTGGACGTACGGTGTTCCGGCAGCTGCATAGGCGTTGGGCGTCTTGTGGAATGAAATGAGGGCGGTCGTTCTGACAGGGGTATAAGAGATGCTTGTAACACAGATAATCGAGGCGTCGAAACCACGCTATCGGGTTTATATAGATGGTCAGTTCGCCTTTATATTATATAAAGGCGAACTTCGGAAGTTCCGGATGAAAGAAGGAGAGGAGCTTTCCACGGAGATTTACCAGGAGATTATGACACAGATTCTTCCGAAACGGGCGAAACTGCGCAGCATGAATTTATTACAGTCCCGGGACTATACACGTAAACAGTTGGAGGATAAATTAAGACAGGGCGAATATCCCCAGACATGTATCGATGAGGCGATTACCTATGTGGAATCATACGGATACATTGATGATGGGCGTTATGCCAGGGACTTTATCGAATATAATATGCAAAGTAAGAGCAGGATGCGTATAGAGACTGACTTGCTTGGCAAGGGAATTGACAAAGAGATTATCCGCGGGGCTTTTGACGAGTTAAACGAACAGGGTGTGGAACAGGATGAATTGACTGTTGCCCGTGATTTGCTGCGGAAGAAAAAATATTGCGCGGATACGGCTACAAGGCAGGAACAGCAGAAAATGTACGGGTTTTTGTACAGAAAAGGGTTTCACCGAGACACAATCAACAGGGCACTTGTACTTGACATAACATCAAATTCAGTATAGAATTGAAGTGTTGTAATTTTGCTTAGTATAGAATGTTGCTAAATAATCATTTAGATTTCTGTCATAGATGTTGTTAACATATTTCAGTATGTGGGCTTATGTGTGGCGGACAGTGTAGGATGGTAGTTTACTTGGACATTCTAGAATAGATTATGTACAATGAAAACTAAATAAGGAGGTGCTCCTGTAATGTGGCAAGTTGTGTTAGCGGTACTCATCACACTGGTTGTCTCGATTCCGGTTTCCGCTTTGGTCGCAATCAACTATCGCAAGAATGTTGTGGAAGCCAAGATTGGCAATGCGGATGAGAAGGCCAGGGAAATTATTGATGAAGCTCTCAAAACTGCTGAGGCGAAGAAGCGCGAGTCATTGCTTGAGGTCAAGGAAGAGTCCATTCGTACGAAGAATGAGCTGGACAAGGAAATCAAGGAACGGCGTGCCGAGGCGCAGCGTTATGAACGCCGTGTGCAGCAAAAGGAAGAGAACATTGATAAGAAAGCGGATGCGATTGAAAAGAAGGAAGCAAGTTTAGCGCACAGGGAAGAAACCCTTGCTAAGCAGCGCGAAGAGATTTCCAAGCTAAATGAACAAAGATTACAGGAACTAG
The DNA here is from genome assembly GCA_910578645.1 of uncultured Lachnospiraceae bacterium. Classification (GTDB taxonomy): domain Bacteria; phylum Bacillota; class Clostridia; order Lachnospirales; family Lachnospiraceae; genus UBA3282. The sequence continues at coordinate 81,751 of CAJTQI010000007.1, read as the reverse complement.
AACGAATCTCAGGATTGACCTCCGAACAGGCAAAAGATTATTTGTTGAAAATTGTTGAAGATGAAGTGAAACATGAAACTGCTGTCATGATTAAAGAGATGGAGAGCAGGGCGAAGGAAGAGGCAGATAAGAAGGCGAAGGAATATGTTGTGACGGCGATTCAGAAATGCGCTGCAGACCACGTATCCGAGACGACAATATCTGTCGTACAGCTTCCGAACGATGAGATGAAGGGCAGAATCATCGGAAGAGAGGGACGAAATATCAGAACTCTCGAAACTATGACAGGCGTTGACCTGATTATTGACGACACACCTGAAGCGGTTATCTTATCCGGGTTTGACCCAATCCGCAGGGAAGTGGCGAGAATTGCGCTTGAGAAGCTGATAGTGGACGGGCGTATCCATCCGGCCAGAATCGAAGAGATGGTTGAGAAGGCGCAACGGGAAGTAGAAGTAATGATTAAAGAGGAAGGTGAAGCGGCTACGCTTGAAGTAGGCGTACATGGCATTCATCCGGAGCTTGTAAGGCTGCTCGGTAAGATGAAATTTAGGACCAGCTATGGTCAGAACGCGTTGAAACATTCGATTGAAGTTGCCCAACTATCCGGTTTGCTTGCAGCCGAGATGGGATTGGATGTCAGGATGGCGAAGCGTGCCGGATTGCTCCATGATATCGGTAAGGCAGTAGACCATGAGATGGAAGGTTCCCATATCCAGTTAGGTGTTGAACTGTGTAGGAAGTACAAGGAGTCTCCTACGGTTATCAATGCCGTGGAATCCCATCATGGCGATGTTGAGCCGCAGACTTTAATCGCATGTCTTGTACAAGCAGCCGATACAATATCGGCGGCAAGACCGGGAGCGAGAAGAGAGACATTAGAAACATATACAACAAGACTAAAACAATTAGAAGACATTACCAACAATTTCAAAGGTGTTGACAAATCTTTTGCTATTCAGGCAGGTAGAGAGATTCGTGTTATGGTAGTTCCAGAACAGATTAACGATTCTGATATGGTATTGCTCGCAAGGGATATTTCTAAACAGATTGAAGCCGAATTAGAGTATCCGGGACAGATTAAGATTAACTTAATCCGGGAGAGCCGTGTCATTGACTATGCGAAATAAGGATAGTGTAAAATGAGATGGGGAAAGTATTGAACGTGTAACACATTCAATATTTTCCTTATTTTTTATCTAAATACAGTGCCTTAAATTATGCTATTCTGCAATGCATTCACTGGTATAATATGTATAATATTTTATGTAAGAAATAACTTGACACGATATACCTATTTAAGATATATTTTTTATACCGCAGTAATAAAAACAGAATATACGGATATTTGTGAAACAATAAACAAAGAGGATATCTTACTGTATATTTAGTAAGGATGCAGGTTTCATATTTGGCTGAAAAATGAGAAAGGAAGAAGGTATGAAGAAAAGGTTTTTTGGTATTTTGGCGGCATTGCTACTTATCGTGCAGGTGATGCCGGTGGCGGCGGCAGAGGGAGACACATTAGGATTGGATAATTTGTCTTATTCGTTCGAGGATGTGGAGGGCAATCAGGTGAGTCTGGATAGCAGTGGGAAGCCTAAACTGCTTGTCTTTTTTATGACAGGATGCGTAAACTGCCAGAATACGTTAAAAGACATTGCAAACAGTAGTTGGTTGACAAATGGTGAGGCTGAGGTATGTGCCATCGAAGTAAGTGAAAAATCAGTGGATGAGGTAAAAGGTTTTCGAACTAATCATTGTAACGGAAGCAGTGCGATAACATTTGTGGCTTTGCCGACAGCAAGGCAAGGATACAATTGTATGGATAGATATCGTAAACTGACAGATTCATCGGCAAGCGTTAACACGACGCCTCTAACCGTTATGTTAGATAAAGACAACAAAATTCAGTACATGACAGAAGGGCAGCAGTCAGCGTCTGATATTGAGACCAAGTACCTACCCACATTAAAGGCGGGGGGGGGTACAAATAGCCCAGACCAATCAAGCTCTTCCTCTTCAGAAAAGAAAACCAGTAAGTCTAGCAGTAGCAAGAAGAAACCCAAAAAGTCCGATGAAACTGTGGAAGTTGTAAAGGAAGTGCCGCCTTGTGACCATGTGGGAGAGAGCAAGGTGATTAGTCAGGGAACGGCGACCAGCGATGCCTTGGCAGCAGTGCAATGCGTAAAGTGCGGCGCCGTGCTCAGCTATGAGACGGTATCAAATTCCGCATATGCAACCTTTTTGAAAGAGACGGCAAATGCAATCCTGAATGCGCAGCAGAATGGGGAAGCCGTTGTGAATACAAAGACATGGACAAGCTTCAATAAAGCCGTGTTTGAGGCAATGAAGTCCAGGCCGGATGTAAAGGTGACGGTAAACTATGTATACAAAGGCAATCCGTATGTCCTGAATATACCGGCCAACGCAAATGTAGATTCCTTTATGGATGAGAATGGCTTTGGCGGATTCAGATACATCGAGCATGTATTGAATACGAAGTAATATAGGAAATATAAGTTTTTAGTAATAGAATATTCTTTATAGGCTGACATATTGGAAAGGGTAGTTGAGGGATTCGGCAATTGCGGTATTGTTAAGACAAGGCCGAGTGTTTCTACAATTACTTGTTACAATATAGCAGTTTACCCTCAGTGAACAAAGGGACACATGCCTTATACCTTTGTTTACTGAGGTTTTTTGCTTTATAGGATTAGGGTGTCAAAAGGTGATGTCCCGAAAAGCCCTCTCTGAGCCTGGATGGCGAATAGAGGGCGGTTACGTCCGTCTTCATAGATTTACCGAAATATTTTAGATAATCCATATGACGAAGACGGACACGAGTGAACATTTTATGCAATTTGCCTTTACAACTTATAAAATGCACCTTTTGACACCCTAATCTTTATAGGAAATTCCGCTTCTTATCCAAATTCACAGAGCAAAACTCGTAAAGTTAGTTTGCGAAGTAAATTTATTTTTAACTGTACACAATTACTATAAACAGGAAATTTTTCCTGTGAAAATTGTCTTATCTACATACTTGTGGAATGGGAGATTCTGTAGTAGAATATTTAGCGGTGTATGATTGTATACAATTATTCAATATATGAAAAAGAGCCGGAAAAATTTGCAGGCGGAGGAAGGAGAACAGTAATATAATGAAACCGTACAGTGAGATGAGCAGGGAAGAACTTCTATCATTAAAGGCAGAACTTGACAAGCAGTTTGAGGATGTGAAGGGGAAGGGGCTGAAACTGGATATGTCCAGAGGAAAACCTACACCGGCGCAGCTTGATATGACGATGGGTATTATGGATGTTCTCAATTCTGAGTCCGATATGAATACAGAGAATGGCATGGATACAAGAAACTATGGGCTTATGGATGGCATTCCGGAAGTAAAGCGTCTCATGGGTGACATGATGGGCGGTGTGCCCTCAGAAAACGTAATCGTATATGGCAATGCAAGTCTGTCGATTATGTACGATACAGTATCCCGCGCCGTAACACACGGTGTGCTTGGCAGTACGCCCTGGTGCAAGTTGGAGCATGTGAAGTTTTTGTGTCCTGCACCAGGATACGACAGGCACTTTGCGATTACGGAGCTTTTTGGGATTGAGATGATTACGATTCCCATGACGTCCGACGGGCCTGACATGGATTTGGTAGAGAAGTATGTATCTGAGGATTCTGCGGTGAAAGGTATCTGGTGTGTGCCGAAATATTCTAATCCCCAGGGAATCTCTTACTCCGATGAGACGGTAAGAAGGTTTGCGGCCTTGAAGCCCGCGGCAGAGGATTTCCGTATATATTGGGATAATGCTTATGCGGTTCACCATCTGTATGACGACGAGCAGGACGAGATATTGGAAATTTTAAGCGAATGTGAGAAGGCCGGGAACCCGGATTTGGTGTATGAGTTTGTATCCACTTCCAAAGTCAGCTTTTCAGGCGCGGGTATATCTGCTTTTGCATCTTCCAAGGCAAATGTGGAAGAAGCGAAGAAGTTTATGACGATACAGACCATAGGGCATGATAAGGTAAACCAGCTCCGCCATGCGAGATATTTTAAGGATATGAATGGTTTGATGGAGCATATGAAAAAACATGCCGCTATCATGAGACCGAAATTTGAGGCTGTTTTACAAGTACTTGACAGGGAGCTTGGCGGACTTGGCATTGGCCAGTGGACGAGGCCGAGAGGCGGTTATTTTATCTCCTATGACGCATTGGAAGGCTGTGCGAAGAAAATTGTTGCGAAATGTAAAGAAGCGGGTGTTGTATTGACTGGCGCCGGGGCAACTTTCCCTTACGGCATCGACCCGAAAGACAGTAATATCCGTATTGCGCCGACTTATCCTACCTCGGAGGAGATGGCTGCGGCGACGGACCTTTTCGTGCTGTGTGTGAAGTTAGTCAGTGTGGAGAAATTGTTGGAAGCCTGAGAAGAGATTTGGTAATATTGTACCGTTAATGAACAAAGGGACACATGGTCGGTAAGATTATGTTATATATGAGTAGTGTAAAAAAAACGAGCTTCGCTCGTTTGCGAGATTTGCCTCCGGCAAACTCGGATAAGCGGAGTAATTTCCTATACCGATTAGGGTGTCAAAAGGCGCTATCATAAAATTTCACTGGCAAATTGCATAAAATGTTCACGAAGCTGTCCTTCGTAGGAATATGAGATTTTCTGAATATTCCGTGAAGTTTCCAGTAATTTCGGGGCATGGACACCCCGAAAAGCCCGATGTTTGCCCGGATGGCGAATAGAGGGCGGTTACGTCCGTTTCCATAAATTTCCCGGAATATTTTAGAAAATCCATATGACGGAGACGGACACAAGGGAACATTTTATGCGATTTGCCGGTACAACTAATAAAATACACATTTTGACACCCTAATCCTATAGGGGAACAAAGCCGGAGCGATTGCTCCGGCTTTTTTGTGCGTCTATCGTTGTATTCGTCCTGAATCGTCTCCACCTGCCAGTTTGTCCACTTCCGCTACGGTAACCATATTGTAATCGCCTTCGACGGAGTGTTTCAGGGCAGAGGCTGCCGTGGCAAATTCTATTGCTTCCTGTGTGTCTTTTCCGGTGAGAAGGGAGTAAATTAAGCCGCCGCCAAAGCTGTCTCCGCCTCCCACCCGGTCGACGATGTGGAGCGCATAATTTTTGGAGAAACAGTATTGTCCGGAAACTGCGTCGTAGAGCATGGCGCTCCAGCCGTTGTCGGAGGCGGAGTGGCTTTCACGCAAGGTGATAGCGACTTTCTCGAAACCAAATTTGTCAGCCAATTGTCTGGCCACACTCCGGTAGCCTTCCCTGTTGAGCGTACCGGCAGTGATGTCGGTGGATTCTGCCTCTATGCCAAACACGTCTTTGGCGTCCTCTTCGTTGGAGATACACACGTCTACATATTGGCACAAGTCGGTCATGGCTTCCCGTGCCTGTTCCTGTGTCCAGAGCTTGCCGCGGTAGTTTAGGTCACAGGAAATCTTGATTCCTTTTGCCTTCGCTGTCTTGCACGCTTCCCGGCAGATATCTACCAGGTTTGGGCCCAGGGCGGGTGTAATTCCGGTAAAATGGAACCATTCTACATCCTGGAAGATGGCGTCCCAGTCGAAATCGGCAGTGGATGATTCCTGGATGGCTGAGTGGGCGCGGTCATATATACATACGCTTCCTCTTTGGGAGGCGCCTTTTTCATTGAAGTAGATGCCAATACGTTCTCCGCCCCTGACAATACGTGTTGTATCCACTCCGTAGCGGCGAAGGGAGTTCACCGCCGCCTGTCCGATGGCATGGGCGGGTAATTTCGTCACAAAGGCGGCGTCCATACCGTAGTTAGCCAGGGAGACGGCAACATTGGCCTCCCCGCCGCCGAAACTAAATTCCAGATGGTCGGCCTGGACGAAACGTTCATAGTTGTAAGGCTGGAGACGAATCATCAGTTCGCCAAAGGTAACTATTTTTCCCAGAGGATGCTTCACGGCGGGTGCTTTCTGAGTGGTCTCCGGGGCTTTTTTCTCTATGGCGTTCCGGCGGGCTGTTTTCACGATATCCCTGGATTTTTGGCACAGGTTTGTGATTTCTTTCCAATTTTGGCTGTCAATCAAATCGGAGGTGACCATGTAGGAGCCGCCGCAGGCGGCAATGATAGGAGAGGCGGTATATTGGGCGAGATTTTTTAGGGAAATACCTCCTGTTGGCATGATTTTGAATTGAGGAAAGGGTGCACTCATAGCCTTGATTTTAGCCAGCCCGCCGGACTGCTCGGCAGGAAAGAATTTCAGCACTTGCAGGCCGTATTTTAGTGCGGAATGGTAATCCGTGGGGGTGGTACAGCCAGGATAAATGGGAATCTTTTTCTCTTGGGCGTAGGAGACAAGTTCCGGGTCAAATCCGGGCGTGACAATAAACTGTCCTCCGGCGGCGATAACTAAATCGATGTGCTCTTTGCTAATGACTGTGCCTGCGCCTACGGTCATTTCAGGACACGCCTCTTTCATCAAGGCGATAGCCATGTCCGCTCCGGCGGCACGGAAAGTAATCTCCGCTACCGGAACGCCGCCGGCGCATAAAGCCTTTGCCAAAGGGGCGGCATCCCTTTCGGGATTGTTCAGTTTGATAACAGGGACGATTCCGATATCGGAAATAATCTGGTTAATCGTATTCATCGTGTGATAAGTCCTCCATTCTGTTTCCACTATGGTTGAAGCGTTTCGGTGTCATATTCCAGATAGGCGCCCTTCATGGGAGAGGCGGCTAAGTCGGAGAAAAGGCGCAGTACGCCGCGTTTATATTTAAGTGGCTTGGGTTGCCACATTTTCCTTCGCCGAGCGAGGATAGCGTCTATTTCTTCCGGTGTTTTGCGTTCTCCCTTAACGCCCACGATTTCAAGGATACGCTTTTCCACATCCAGGTAGATAAGGTCGCCTTCCTCAACCAGGGCGATTGGGCCGCCTGCCTGGGCTTCCGGACTGCAGTGTCCCACTACGGGACCGGTGGATGCGCCGGAGAAGCGCCCGTCCGTAATCAGGGCGATGCTCTTGCCCAGTTCTTTGTCGGAGGAGATGGCTTCGGAGGTATAGAACATTTCAGGCATTCCTGAACCTTTGGGCCCTTCATAGCGGATGAATACCGCATCCCCGGGTTTCACTTTATGATGAAGGACTGCGTCGATGCATGCTTCCTCGCTGTCAAAAGGTCTGGCGTTTAAGACGGCGCGGAACATTTCCCTTGGGCAGGCGGTGTGTTTGATGACGGCGCCTTCCGGAGCCAGATTGCCTTTGAGGATGGCGATGGAGCCGTCTGTGCCGAGGGCCTGGTTATAGGGGCGGATGATGTCTGCCTTTGTGAGGTTAAGCCCATATTTTTTGTTGGCCTCTTCCAGCCATTTCTGACAGCGAGCATAGAAGCCGTTTTGCTTCAACTCTTCCAGGTTTTCTCCCAGTGTCTTTCCGGTGACGGTCATGGCGTTAAGGTGAAGCACATTTTTGATTTCTTCCATGACGGCAGGAACACCGCCGGCATAGTAGAAAAATTCGGCGGGCCAACGTCCTGCAGGGCGTACGTCTAACAGATAATGGGCGCCCCGGTGCAGGCGGTCGAAGGTATCCCCGGTGATTTCTATGCCAAATTCATGGGCGATGGCAGGAATATGAAGCAGGCAGTTGGTGGAGCCGGAGATGGCAGCGTGTACCATGATGGCATTTTCAAAGCTTTCCATGGTCACAATTTCGCTGGGTTTTCCGTATCCTGTCAGAGCCATTTCAACCGCCAGCCTCCCGGCTTTTTGGGCATATTGTATGAGGTCCGGACTGGTGGCGGGGAGCAGGGCACTTCCCGGCAGGGCAAGACCCAGCGCCTCCGCCATAATCTGCATAGTGGAGGCTGTACCGATGAAGGAGCATGCGCCGCAGCTAGGACAGGCATTATATTTCGCCCAGTTTAATGTTTCCTCCGTAATTTCTCCCCGTTCAAATTTGGCAGAGTACATACCAAGCTGTTCTAAGGTCAACAGTTCGGGGCCGGCGGCCATAGTTCCACCTGTGACCACCACGGAGGGAATGTCCACCCGGGCAAGTCCCATTAGGTTGCCGGGCATTCCCTTGTCACAGCTTGCTATAAAGACGCCTGCGTCAAAAGGGGTGGCTCCTGCCTGGATTTCAATCATGTTGGCGATTATCTCCCGGCTGACGAGGGAGAAATTGATTCCGTCGGTTCCCTGGCTTTCCCCGTCGCACATGTCCGTGCAGAAGTAGCGGGCGCCATGCCCGCCCGCTTCTGCGATGCCCTGGCGGGCGGCTTCCACCAATTTATCCAAGTGGCCGGAACCGGGATGGCTGTCACCGAAAGTGCTTTCTATAAAAACCTGTGGTTTGGCTAAATCTTCCGGCTTCCATCCGGTTCCTAGCCGGAGCGGGTCTAATTCCGGGGCGAGCTGACGCATTTTTTGACTTGTTAACATGTGGCATTCATCCTTTCTTGTGTTTGTATGCTATGATTATATATTCATGTACGCTTTTGTAAGCTGAGGTAGGTTGCTTTAATACCACACAATATAACATGCAGCGGCGTATGTTTCAACAACCCAATATGCATAAATCCAAGCATTCATTTTTGGTTATAGTGCCGGGACGTTCGCCTGCTTGCAATGTAGTGGGAAACCTTCTATAATGGAAAAAAGGAGGATTTCTTATGGTGTACGAGTTTTATAGCGGTTCTTATGCAGAACCGGGGGAAGACGGAATTGTGAAGTTTTGTTTGGATGTGGGAAAGAGGACGTTTGAGCCTGTATTTGTCTGTCGGGATATAAAAAACCCGTCTTATCTGGCATTTCACGCTTCCAGACCGGTTCTTTACGCTGTCCAGGAGGAGGTTCCTACAGGGGCGCTCCATGCACTTCGGATAGGCCATGACGGGTTGGAGCCGGATTGCGTGTTTTCCACCCAGGGCGCGGACCCTTGCCATATCAGTGTGGATGAGTCGGGGCGTATGTTGTTCGTGGCGAATTATACAAGCGGCTCGCTTGCAGTATTCCGTCTGGAAGAGGGACTTGTGACGGCACGTACCCAACTGATTGTCCATGAAGGAAAAGGCACTCATCCCACCCGTCAGGAGGCACCCCATGTACACTGTGCGAAGGTACGCGGTGACGAGGTGTTTGTCGTCGATTTAGGGCTGGACAAGGTGTTTGTCTATGGCATCGACGAGAAGGAGGGGATACTTGTCGACACAGGCAAGAGGATGTGTTTTCCGCCCGGCTGCGGGCCCCGTCATCTGGAGTTTTGCCAGAGTGTGCCAGGCATCCTTTATGTGGTCTGTGAGCTGAGTAACCAGATAGCCGTATTCCGGGAGCAAGGCGGGGAATATGTGCTGATGCAGCTTTTGTCCACGCTTCCGGCAGACTTTATGGGGGAAAATACCGCGGCGGCAGTCAAGACGGAGCGGGGATTCCTCTTTGTCAGTAACCGTGGGCATGACAGCATTGCAGCCTATCGTATCCGGGAAGACGGTCTGCTGGAGCTGTCGCAGATTGTGCCAAGCGGCGGGAAAACACCGCGGGATTTTGCTGTTTTCGGGGAGCATCTGGTTGTTGCCAATCAGGATTCGGATTTGATTACGGTGCTAAGGATAGATTGGGAAAAAGGGAAAATGGAGCCCACAGAGCTGTGTGCTTCTACAAGGAAACCCTGTTGTATACTGAGCGGTAAACTGCTCTGACATGGAGGATAGGTTTTTCTATTTAACCAGTACCGCAAGCTTGCTTGTGGTATGCGTGGGGATTAGTGTGAGAAGAACTTCTAGCCACTCACTTGACACAAACTCGTTACATGCGCTGTCTCAACAAAAGTTGAGACAAAAACATGTGCAGAAATGGAGATTAGTATGGATAAATATGAACGTATCGGAAGAGAACTGGTGCATAAAGGCGCAATTATTGATTATTATGAGGATACCATCCGGGTTCCCAATGGCAATATTGCAAAATGGGACTATATCAAGCACAAGGGTGCCGCGGCGGTGGTTGCCGTGAAAGAGGACGGGAAGCTTTTGATGGTCAGGCAGTACCGTAATGCCCTTGACAGAGAGACATTGGAGATTCCGGCAGGCGGGCTAAACGGCGCAGATGAACCTACGGATATTGCTGCGGCAAGGGAGCTGGAGGAAGAGACCGGCTATACGGCAGGGAAGCTTGAGAGGCTCTTGTCGCTTCGCACGACGGTCGCTTTCTGTGACGAGAAGATTGACGTCTATGTGGCCACCGAGCTGCATAGAAGTAAGCAGCATTTGGACGAGGACGAATATCTGGATGTGGTCAGCTACGATGTGGAAGAACTGGTGCAGATGATTTATGACTGTAAGATTCAGGACGGTAAGACAGTGTCTGCAGTTTTGGCATACTACAATAAAGTCCGCGGTTAATAATTTTCCCGCATGTACTTGCCGTTACAGGCATATACATGAAGAAGAAAGAGGGGAAGCGCCGTGCAGCAGTCACCGTTAAAAAATTGTTATTATGTGGTCTATCTGTTTACCATCGGCCTGTTCCTTGGAATCCTGATAGTCAATGTGGGATATGATACATGGATTAAGGATGGCAGTATACTTGGGACAGACATGATTTTTCGTTTGAAAAACAGTTCACCTGAAGGCATCGGCCTGCTTGGCTATATTATGAAGCACAGGCTGTTTACAATCTGTATGCTTGGCCTGCTTGCCACAACTATGGTCGGGCTTCCGGCGGTGTGCGGGTATATCTGTTATGTCGGTTTGGCGGCGGGATGCCTTTTGTCGGTGGCGGTTATCCGGTATGGTATCAGAGGGCTTCTTCTCATGGCAGCAGGAATTATGCCCCAGGGGATTGTGCTGATACCGGCTTATGTGGCGATGTTTATCTGGGCGATGGGCGTCAACCGGATGCTGTATGCCAAAAGCCCGTACAAGGATTGTTATGTAAGGCACAGCAGACAGATGTATCTGAAAAAAGGGGTGCAGATTGTAGGCATCATTGCAGTTGTCATAATTGGGTGCCTGTTGGAGAGTTATGTCAATCCCAAGATGCTGCATTTCATTCTGAAAATATTTTAATTATAGTTAAAAATTTTTTTAATAGCGTTTTTACCCACATATAGTAGACATAAATTCTGACGTTGACGATATGTTGTGTTTTCTTGTCAAAGTGGCTGAAATGCCCATAAAACCTGGGAAAAATCCATTTGCTTTTCTATAAAATTCTGATTATAATGATAGGCAGACGATGAGTTGATTTACATAAGAGGTGTCGCTCAGGGAAGGATTTCCGGTTACATGGAAAAAGAAATCAATGCATTTGTAGCATATTTACATAATGTGAAGGGTACTTCGGCAAATACAGAGATGTCATACAAAAGAGACTTAGCGAAGGTGCAGCATTTTATGTCGGCACGCGGTATCGAGAAAGCGGCCGATATGACCGAGAAGGATTTGGAAGACTATATCAAAGATTTAGAAGAACACAAGTTTGCAGCGGCGACGGTTTCGAGGAACATTGCTTCCCTTAAGGCCTTTTATCACTATATGATACAGGAGGGAATCGTGCAGGAGGACAGGTCGGGTCCGCTGAAGGCGCCGAAGATTGAGAAGAAGATTCCGGAAATCATGTCGCCCGACGAGGTGGTGCGGCTATTGGAACAGCCTTCCGGGGATTCCCATAAGGAGATACGGGACAAGGCCATGCTTGAACTACTTTATGCCACAGGCATCAGGGTGACGGAGTTAATTACGCTTAGGATTTCGGATGTCAATATACAGATGAACTTTATTCTGTGCCGTGACCGGAATAAGGAACGGGTGATTCCCTTTGGGATGGCGGCGAAGAATGCCTTGGTCAAATATCTGGACGGTACACGGGACGAGATGTTGGAGAATAAGGAGTCCGACGTGCTTTTCGCCAATTGTTCCGGGCAGCCGATGAGCAGGCAGGGATTTTGGAAGCTCATCAAGCACTATGCGAAGAAGGCAGATATCAAGGCGGATATCACGCCCCACACGCTGCGGCATTCTTTTGCGGCGCATTTGGTGGAGAACGGCGCTGACTTAAGGAGCGTACAGGAGATGCTTGGACATTCGGATATCTCTACGACCCAGATTTATGCCAACCTGAATCATAATCATATACGGGAAGTGTATGCGAAGGCGCATCCCCGCGGATAGAAGAATATAGCAGATTTTAGAAGGCGCCTGGTTGGGAAACCGGGCGTTTTTTTCATATTTACTTTTTGTATTCGGGTGAATCCTGCGTTGTGTATTTGGCAGGAATATGGTAAAATCATAGAGGTTTTTACACAAAGTGCTATATCGGTACAGTCAAGAATATACATTAAAATTACAGGAGGCAGGAAGGTGAAGAAGATGTTATGTAAACAAGGAGCCTGCGCCGTCATGATTGCTGCAATTTTAACGGGCTGCTCCTCCACAGCGGATGTTGAACCGGTCCAGAGTACGGATGCAGGGCAGGAAGAATTGGAATCGGGCAAAGTTCCATTGACGGTCTGGGCTGAGGAGGCTGATTTTGATTTGTTAAGTGAAATGACAGCGTCCTTTCAGGAACACTATGCCGGTCAGGCAGAATTTGAAATTACGTTGGTGGCACAGTCTGATTCGGGTATGAGCAATGTCATACTGGGGGACATCCATAATGCAGGGGATGTTTTTTCTTTTCCGGATGACCAGTTTTCAAGGTTAATGGCTGCCGGGGTGCTAGAACCGGTCGGCAATGCCGACGAGGTGTCGTCTGCAAATGTGGCGGAATCGATTGCTGCCGCGTCTTACCAAGATACACTCTATGCTTTTCCTTATACCGCTGATAACGGTTATTTCCTATATTATGATAAAGATTATTTTACAACGGAGGATGTAAAGACATTGGACGGCATTCTTCGCGTGGCGGAAGCGGCCGGTAAGCAGATTTCCATGGAGCTGAACTCCGGGTGGTATTTGTACGCTTTTTTTGGGCAGACAGGTCTTGCGTTCGGGATTAATGGAGACGGAGTCACCAATTACTGTAGCTGGAATTCTACGGAGGGCGCTATAAAAGGTACGGATGTGGCGCAGTCCATATTGGATTTCACTGCCAGTCCTGCATTTTCCTGTAATTCGGACACGGATTTTATTTCCAGGGTTCAGGATGGCAGTATCATTGCGGGGGTGAGCGGTACCTGGAATGCCACGCAGATTAAAGATGAATGGGGAGAAGATTACGGGGCGGTGAAGCTTCCCACATTTACTTGTGCCGGAAAACAGGTGCAGATGGCTTCTTTTACGGGATATAAGATGATGGGGGTAAATGCTTACTCAGCGCACAAAGATTGGGCGTTGAAGCTGGCAGACTGGCTTACCAATGAGGAAAACCAGTCCCTTCGTTTTGCTAAGAAGAACCAGGTGCCTTCCAATATCAATGCAGCCGCATCGGATGCAGCCGCACAGATTCCGGCCGTCCAGGCAATACTTGACCAGTCCCATTACGGCAATTTACAGCGTGTTGGGGCGAAATATTGGGATGCCTGCACGGAGTTTGCCAATATTATGATAGCCGGCAACCCAAACAATATGGACCTTCAGGAATTGATGGATAATCTGGCTAAAGGCATCACTGCTTCTACGGCGGAATAAAAATAAGTGTGCCTGTGTCATGCGCGGGCAGATATGCAGGTTTTAGAAAGGACGTGGATTCATATGGCGAAAAAAGAGAAGCAAAAACAGACGGTAAAGAGCAAACCACGGCTCAGTATTAAATTAATGACTTTAATCCCCATTTTTGTGTTGAGCTTTGTATGTATTTTTTCCAATATTGTGGCCATTCAAAATATACAAAATGTTAACCGGACGGCGAGTACGATTGCGGACGATTATATGACAGGTATTTCCGGGTTAAGCGATATCCAGAAAGAGACACAGAGACTTCATTCCATGGCGCTTTCCCATATTATTGCCACAGACTTAGACACCATGGTTGAATTGGTGACAGCCATCCGTGAGGAGGAAGAGCTGCTGGATGATATGCTCAGGGTATACGGAAATACGGTCACACAGAAGGATAGGCAAAGCTATGAACGGCTTATGTCAGAATATGAGAATCTGAAGTATTCCATTGTGACGCTGTGCGGTTATAGTGCAGCGGGAAATAACCAGGCGGCTTTCGGGTTGGCAAACGGTGAGGTGGCACAGTATTCAGATAATATCCAGGAAGCCATTCTGGCGTTGAATAACAATGCAATAGCAGGTTCCGAGGAAGCAAGGAGCGAGCTGCGAGGGGCATATTACGGCGCCGTACTGATTAATGGAATTATTATGGTCATCAGTATTTTTGCTCTGATTACTGCGCTTGGCATTGTGGTCAGACGTGTTATCCGCCCGGTCACGTCGGCGAAGAAGGAGATTAATTCTATTATTGACGGTTTGGACCAGGGCAGAGGGGATTTGACCCAGAGAATTACGATTAGGACAAGTGATGAGATTGCGGATTTAGGACGCGGGATTAATACTTTCATAGCGAAACTGCAGGAAATACTGAAAATGATTATCGTGAACACCCGCCGGATGGAGAACGTTGTCTCCGGCGTGCAGGAGAGTGTGAAAAATTCCAATGACAGCGCAGCCGATTTGTCTGCGGTGACGCAAGAACTGGCAGCCACCATGTCAGAGGTGGGTGATTCTGCGGGGGTCATCAACCAGAATGCGGGGGCTATACGCACGGAGGTAGATGAAATCGCTTTGAAATCGAGCAGCATCAATGAGTATACGAAACAGATGCGCGCCAATGCGGCGGAGATGGAATCCAATGCCAGGATATATATGGAGGAAACCGGAACAAGGGTATCCGAAATCCTGACGGTTTTAAACAGTGCCATAGAGGACAGTAAGAGTGTAGACCAGGTAAATATGCTGACCAATGATATTCTGAGTATTTCCGCCAAGACCAATATGCTTGCGTTAAATGCTTCCGTCGAAGCGGCCCGGGCGGGAGAAGCCGGGCGGGGGTTTGGCGTAGTGGCGGAAGAAATCCGTAAACTGGCGGATTCAAGCAAGGCGGCAGCCAACAGAATCCAGGATACCAACGTGATTGTGACGAACGCTGTTTACAACTTATCCGGCAATGCAAATAACCTGATTGATTTCCTGAATGAGTCGATTCTTCCGGAACTGAATGCTTTCGTGCAAAGCGGTGTACAGTATCGGGAGAATGCTTCTTACATAGAGAATGTGATGAATGAATTTACGGACAAGACGGACAGACTCAAACAGACGATGGATGAGATTGCATCGTCCATCAGCGCCATCACACAGGCCATTGACGAGGGCGTAAAGGGCGTAAACGGTGCGGCGCAGAGCACGCAGGTTTTGGTTCGTGACATGGAGACTATCAGCAACCAGATGGAAGAAAACCAACAGATTGCCAAAACACTGGAAACGGGAACCTCGATTTTCCAGACGTTTTGATAATAAGAAGTTTAAAAAGTGTATCAGGGGCGTTAAAAAGATTCAGATGTGCCAGACATTATGTTTTGATAGATTCATAATGTCTGGCATGATATATTGGACAAAAAGATAATCGGGCAGTAATAAAAAAGATAACGGTTTATATATAATGGTATCTTTCCCGTTTTGCCCAGATAAAGAAGGCGGAGAAGATAAAGGCGCATACTTCGGCTACGGTGATTGCCAACCAGATTCCGTCAACATCGAAGAAAAACGGCAGAATCAGGACGGAGGCGGTCTGGAAGATTAATGTCCGCATGAAAGAGATAGCCGCTGAGATGGCGCCGTTATTAAGGGCTGTAAAAAGTGACGAGACAAATATATTAAATCCGGCAAGCAAAAAGGAAAAAGAAAACAACCTGAACGCATGGCATGTCAGTTCAAACAATCCGGCGTCATATCCTACGAAGATACCGGAGAGTACAGGCGCAAGCAGATAGGCGGCAAACGTCAGCAGGATACCGGAGCTGCATGTCAGAAGAATGCTTTTTTGCAGCATATTCTTAAGTTCGGCATAGTTGCCGGCACCGAAATGATAGCTGATTATAGGAGCGGAGCCGATGGAATAGCCGATATAAATGGCGATGAATATGAACTGTACATACATCAGGACGCCGTATGCCGACACGCCGTCTTCACCCACATATTTTAGAAGCTGGAAATTGTATATGATGCTGACGATGGAGGCGGATATATTGCTCATCAGCTCGGAGGAGCCGTTTGCGCAGGCATGTAGCATGGGCCTGATTTCCAGTTTGGTTTTTGTAAGGCGCAGCAAGCTTGTATTAGGGCGGATAAAATATATAAGCGGAAGGATGCCGCCTACGCACTGGCTGATTCCTGTGGCAAGGGCAGCGCCCGCTACGCCCCATCGGAACAGGCCTACGAAGAATGCGTCAAGCGCCATATTTGTGATACCTGCGGATACGGTTGCCGCAAGTCCAAGTTGTGGTTTCTCCGCCGCGATTAAAAAGCTCTGGAATACATTCTGGAGCATGAATGTAAATGTAAAACCGATGACAATTCTGCCGTAAAGCACACAGTCGTCTATCATTTCCGTGGTGGCGCCCAGAAACAAAGAGACGGGGCGTATAAACAGAACGCCCGCCACAGATAAGGCGACGCCCATGATTAGGGTCAGGTAGACCATCATGGAGAAATAACGGTTCGCCTTTTTGCGGTCGCCGGTGCCAAGAACCAGGGATACAAGCGCCGTGCCTCCGGTTCCTACCATGAAACCCATGCCGCCCAGTATCATGACGAAAGGCATGATAAGGTTGATTGCCGCAAAGGCTGTTTTCCCGGCGAAATTTGATACGAAAAAGCCGTCCACAACCCCGTAAATGGATGTAAATACCATCATGGTGATGGATGGGAGCGTGAAGCGGAGTAATTTATTGTATGTAAAGTGGTCGGATAATTGAATTGGTGTTTTCATATGCATATTACCTTTCTGTTTCAGTCACATATTTATACCTTTTTACTTTGACAGTCGGCTGCGCGTTTCTTAAAATCATGCAGGTAACGTTCAGTCAGTTCCAGGTATTTCTCTACATCTTCTTTTTCCCAATATGCAAATATATCGTTTTCTATCTGGATAATCTGCGCCGCCGTGCGCTTGGCCAACTGTTTTCCATATTCTGTAAGACAAACTTTCTTATGCCTGATTCCGGCAGTTTCCAGGTAGATGGCGCCTTCTGCTTCCAGCTTGCGCAGGGCGGAATTGATAGTCTGTTTACTGATGCCGGATTTGCGGCAGATATCTTGGAGCAAGCAACAATCCCCTGTGTCACATATCGTATACATGACAATCATGGAACTGTCGGGCATACCTAAGCTTAAAGAAATTTCATGGTAGGCGGCGTCGATTTCCCTGGTCAGGTAATTGTACCGTCTAAGTTCTTTTGAAAAATGTGGTTTCATAGGCCCTCCTTGACTTTAGTATGAAATCGTACTAAGTGGACTATAGTATGATTTCGTACTAAAGTCAAGAGGAAAATGAAATTTCCCGGGCCGTAACAGGCTGTACTTGGCTGGAGGATGGTGCGGGGTATTTTCATTTTGACGTGCACGTGCTATACTATATGATATTTTGCGAGTCAGATAGAAAAAACGCTCAGGAATGAGATAAAAGGGGGAAGCGCAGATGTATGAATTGGTGCAGCTTAGCGAGAAATGCTATTATATCAACTGTCCGGCAAAGATAGGGGTTTATGTTGCGGACGAGTGTAATGTCTATCTGGTTGACAGCGGGAATGACAAAGATGCGGGTAGGAAGATACGGCAAATCCTGGACAGGAACGGGTGGCATTTATCTGCCATACTAAACACCCATTCCAACGCGGACCATATCGGTGGGAACCGTTACCTACAGGGACAGACGGGATGCAAGATTTATTCCGGCGGCGTGGAGGCTTCTTTCACAAAATATCCGGTTTTGGAGCCCTCTTTCCTTTATGGTGGTTACCCTTGTAAGGAACTGCGTCATAAATTTCTGATGGCACAGGAAAGTGATGTGACGGATTTTTCAGGGGAAGGATTCCCGGAGGAAATTGAAGTGATACCTCTGCCGGGGCATTTCTTTGATATGGTTGGCTTCCGTATGCCGGACGGTGTGGTGTTTCTTGCGGATTGTATCAGCAGTAAGGAAACATTGGAGAAATACGCCGTCTCCTTCATCTATGACGTGGGGGCATACTTGGAAACGTTGGATATGGTGGAGAAGATGGATGCCCGGGTGTTCGTTCCCGCACATGCAGCGGTCTCTTCCGATGTGAAAGAGCTTGTCCGTTTCAACAAGGATAAGGTGTATGAAGTGGCAAAGAAGATTTTGTTTATCTGCAAGGAGCCGGTTTATTTTGAGAGGATTTTGCAGGAAATATTCAAAGGGTACGGGCTTGTCATGAATTTCGAGCAGTATGCGCTTGTTGGCAGTACGGTGCGCTCCTATCTTTCATGGTTGAAAGACAAGGGGGAATTGAAAGTCGGCTTTGAAAACAATATGCTGCTCTGGGAAGCCCTATAGACGACTCCCAGGCAGCATATATGTTATGTTTATTTTAATATAATATGGTAAGATTTTATTCATATTCCGCGATATCGTAAATGAGCCGTTTGGATGCTTCCCATCCTAGGCATGGGTCGGTTATGGATTTGCCGTAGATGCCGTCTCCAATTTTCTGGCATCCTTCTTCGATATAGCTTTCCACCATCACGCCTTTGACCATACTATGAATATCCTTGTTCAATTTGCGGCTGTGCATAACCTCCTTCACAATACGGATTTGCTGTTCATACTGCTTGTTGGAGTTGTTGTGGTTGGCGTCGATAATACATGCCGGATTTATCAGGTCGTATTCCTGGTACAGCGAGTAGAGCATGGCAAGGTCTTCATAATGGTAGTTTGGAAGGCTTCTGCCGTGTTTATTGACGGAGCCGCGCAGGACGGCATGGGCCAACGGGTTGCCTCCTGTATTGACCTCATATCCTCTGTAGATAAAAGAATGGGGGTGCTGTGCTGCATAGATGGAATTGAGCATGACGGAGAGTGTACCGCTTGTAGGGTTCTTCATGCCGGCGGGTACGTCGAAACCGCTGACAGTCATGCGGTGCTGTTGGTCCTCCACGGAACGGGCGCCGATGGCGACGTAGGAGAGGATATCCTCCACATAGCCCCAGTTGTCGGGATAGAGCATTTCGTCTGCGGCGGTGAGCCGGGACTCCTCGATGGCGCGGATATGCATTTTGCGCATGGCAATCAACCCGCTTGTAAAATCCGGTTTTTTCTCAGGGTCGGGCTGGCTTACAATGCCTTTATAGCCTTCTCCGGTGGTGCGGGGTTTGTTTGTATAGATTCTGGGAATCAGGATAAGCTTGTCCTTGACGTCCTCGTTAATGCGTGCAAGTCGGTTTACATAATCACAGACGGCTTCTTCGTTGTCCGCAGAGCAGGGCCCGATAATGACGAGAAATTTTTTGCTCTTGCCGGTGATGACATCACGGATTGCGGCGTCCCGTTCCTGTTTGATTTGCATTAAATGCCCAGGTACAGGGAATTGTTCCCTGATTTCCTGGGGTGTAGGTAATTTTGTCACGAAATGAAAAGACATTGTCAACACTCCTCTTGTTCTGTATTTTATCGGCTGCCCGGCAGCCTGTGTTTTGCTTTGGGAAAAAGTGTGTCCTCCAAAAGAAACGAAGGATAAAAGCTTTCCTACAAGGTATGATAAAACCCTGGCAAAAACACATATATTATAGTATATCGGATTGAGAACCGCAAGCGTTACATGTTAAGAGAGGTGCTAGAAAGTTCTGTGCGTCTTATGTGAGATACGCAGTGCCGATACCGTACACAGCAAAGTCTGCAGCATTTGGCTGGCCAGTGTTCCCCACAGATAACCTTTGATTCCGTACACCGGAATGGCAGTGAAGACGAAGAGCAGGCGAAACAGGAGGCTTACCACACTGAACAGGAAAGTTTGGGCAGTCTTGCCAAGGCCGTTTAAGATACTGTTGAGGGTGCTTGCTATGTACATAAAAGGACAGATAAAGCTGAGTGTAAGGATAAAGCTTCCGGCAAGCTCCGAGTGGAAAAGCATCCGGCCGGCTGCACGCCCGGTGAGCAGGAACATGGCGGTGCAGCCGAAGCCCAGGAGCAGGCAGTAGCGTATGGAAGTGATGATTGCCCGTCTGACGGCCGTTTGGTTGCCGCTTGCGTCCGCCTCCGCAACGATTGGCAAAAGCAGTACGGAGATGGAGTTTGTAATGGCGGAAGGGAACAGGATTAATGGAAGACTCATTCCCGTCAACACGCCGTAAACACCAAGCGCGTCCGCATTGTTTAACCCGTACGCCATCAGACGGTTGGGGATATAGATTGCTTCAATGCTCTGCAGTAAGTTGATTATCAGACGATTGGCGGATAATGGTACGGCGAGCTGCAGCAATTGTCCTATAATACGTTTGTACACGGCAAGTAAGGAACTGCAGGGCAGGTGGCAGCAGTCTTGGCCGCCGTAAAATAAGCGCCCTGTACGTTTGCGTCCGCTTTGGGAAGGAAGCTGCCTACAGGTATGGTAGTCAGAACCTGGAAAAACATGGTGTGCACGGACGAGAATAGCGACCACGGACACAACCATGGATGCACTTTCACCGATAACAAGCCCCACTACGGCGAAGCTGATGGTGGGCGACATATTGTGCTGTTTACAGATATAGTAAATCACGTAGACGCTTCCTACACGGAAGACCTGTTCCGCCAGTTGGGAGAAGGCAGGGATTGCGGTCTTGCGGATACCATAGAAATAGCCGTTGATGCAGGAGTGTACTGTCGCCATAGGAATAGAGAGGGCTATAATACGCAGCAGTGGAGCCGTCCTTGGCTCCAGAAGGAAGGTTGCGCTAATCCAGTCCGCATAGGCATAGATATACAGGGCACAGGCAGCAGAAAGGGCCATTGCAAGGAGGAATCCTGCCCACAGCGTGCGAAAAGAAGATTTATAATCCCGCGTGGTTGTTTCGCTGGCCACATACTTGGAGATAGCGGTCTGTATGCCGGATACGGTCAAGGCGAAAGAGAGCGCCAAAACAGGGGAGATAAGCTGATAGATTCCCATACCTTCGGCGCCGAACACGTTGGAGAGAAAGATGCGGTAGAAGAAGCCGATGAAACGGCTGAGCAGTCCTGTCAAGGTAAGAATGACAGTTCCGGTTACTAACGGGTTTTTCCATTTTTGCAATCTCATAGTACACCATCTTTATGTTGGATATGGTTTAAGTTTATGCGTCAGTGTAGTGTGGAAGAACTGAGGAAAATATTTTGGGGTGGTATAGGAGGGTGTTCGGAGTTGATACTGCTGATAAAGGAGCGGTTGAGAAGGATAGCAGGCAGGAAAAGAAAAAAGCCGGAATATCTCTTGTAGCATCCGACGTCTTCTGATAATATATTCACATGGGGTACTGCCATAACGGGTAGGCGGTCAGTCTTTCGATGCAAACGCAGAGGGGACTGTCCCTCTGACTACGGGTAAAACCGGGAGAGGAGGGATTGCTTATAAGTGACTCTGAACTGCTGACGGTTGTTCTGATGATTCTTGGAATCATTGTTTCAATCCTGATTGCTTACATAAATCACACAAAAAAGTGACCGCCCCCAGCCAAAGGTGAAGTCACTTTTTTGTAAGTAATTTTATCGGGGCTGACCGTCTATTGGCAGTATTCCCTTTTGTGCTTTTATTGTATCAGATTCCCCCGCGTCTGTCAAACGCTGCGGAGCATTGCGCTGCAATCATTCTATACCGGACTACGCGTAAAATCAAAGGGTTTTAGCGAAAAACACAGTTTGTCAAACCACAATTTGGGAGGGGTAAATTCTTCACAGGTAGGGTAAAAAGTCGCAAAGTATCGTGGCGGCATAGGAAGCAGCTATGCCGGATAGTGTGGCGGCTATAAGTATGGGCGGGAAAGAAACTAAGGGTAAATCCCGGAGAACGGAGGTTTAATTTGGCAGGAAAAAAAGTAGTAGTCGGCATGTCCGGCGGGGTGGATTCTTCCGTGGCGGCTTATCTTTTGAAACAACAAGGATACGAAGTAATCGGCGCAACCATGCAGATTTGGCAGGATGGGGACAGGCAGGAAGAGGAAGAAAACGGAGGATGTTGCGGCCTAAGCGCCGTGGATGACGCCAGAAGAGTAGCGCAGGAGTTGGATATTCCTTATTATGTAATGAATTTCAAAAAGGAATTTCAGTGTAAGGTGATAGATTATTTCGTGGATGAATATTTGACAGGACGAACGCCCAATCCCTGTATCGCATGCAATCGGTATGTGAAATGGGAGGCTATGCTGAAACGTTGTCTGGAAATCGGGGCGGATTATATCGCCACAGGGCATTATGCCAGGATTGCCCGGATGCCTGGCGGGCGGTTTGCGGTGAGAAATTCCGTGACGGCGAAGAAAGACCAGACCTATGCTTTGTATAATCTGACCCAGGAACAATTGGCTCATACACTGATGCCGGTGGGAGCATATACAAAAGAAGAGATACGGCAGATAGCCAAAGAGGCAGGGCTTCCGGTGGCGCATAAACCGGACAGCCAGGAAATTTGTTTTATCCCTGACCATGACTACGCTGCTTATATTGAACGGCAGGCGGGAGAACGGGTTCCGGGGGCAGGCAACTTCGTAACTAAGGACGGACAAGTGCTCGGAAGGCATCTTGGCATCACCCATTACACGGTTGGGCAGCGTAAAGGGCTGAACCTTGCCATGGGGCGTCCTGTTTTTATAACGCAAATCAGGCCGGAGACAGACGAAGTGGTAATCGGGGAGGCACAGGATGTGTTCGGCGATACGCTTTACTGCAATAAGATAAATTATATGGGAATGGCAGATTTGCCAAAACCCAGGGAAGTGCTTGCCAAGATACGCTATGCCCATGGAGGCGCGGCGTGCATGATTGAACAGGTGGCGGAGGATGTTATCAAGTGTACCTTCAAGGAGCCTGTGCGTGCCATCACCCCGGGACAGGCGGTGGTATTCTATGAGGATGGTTATGTGTTGGGCGGTGGGAACATTATAGGGACGGAGGCGGTGTACTAACAACACACGGACAGTTCTGCGCGTCCTTGCCGCTCCAGTTTCCCGGATTGGTATCGTCAGGAATCCTGCCTGCCAGAATATCTTCGTAGTGTTGTACCTTACGGTCCATATATTCGACGGTGGACTGTGCTTTGGCCAGTTCGGCATAAGCTTGTTCACGTTGTCTGAGGATGATTTCATATCTTGCCTGCAGGTTTTCTTTTGATTCTTCCAGACGGCACAGACGGCAATACTCCTGGATATCCTTGATAGAAGCGCCGCAGTTTTTCAGGTAAGTAATGCCACGCATCCAGTTGGCGGATTTTTCATCGAACACACGTCTGTTTCCGTCGTCCCTGGTACAGGGGAGCAGATTGATGTCTGTGTAGTAGCGTACAGTATGTTCCGTTGTGTGGAACATTTCTGCAAATTGTTTGATTGTATAGTACATATAAATCCTCCAAGGTTTGTTTATAAAAATTATGCTTACCCTCAGTAAAAAAGGGATACATGGCATGTGTTCTTTTGTTCACTGAGGGGATAAAAAGATGTTGACTTCGAGTAACACGAACCTGATATACTTATCATATTCTTAAAAAAGGTTTTTTACAACATACAATTTTCGGTAAGGAGAGACAGTTATGGGATATTTAGGTGAAGAAATTAAGAAATTGGGGTTCGGCCTGATGCGTTTGCCCAAGAAAGACGATGTCATTGACGTGGAGCAGACCAAAGAAATGGTGGATTTATTTATGGAAGCAGGTTTCACCTATTTCGACACGGCATGGGCGTATGCAGGGAGCGAGGATGCAATACGCCAGGCATTGGTGGAACGCTATCCGCGGGAGAGCTTCCAACTGGCGACCAAGAATGCGGCGTGGATTAACTGCAGTACGAAGGAAGAAGCGTATGCGCAGTTTGATACATCGCTTGCACAGACTGGCGCGGGATATTTTGATTTTTATCTGTTACATAACCTGGGTGAGGCAAGGTCACATTATTTCGATGACTATGACATGTGGAACTGGGTGCAGGAGAAAAAGAGAGAGGGGCTTGTTAAGCATGTAGGTTTTTCTTTCCATTCCACACCGGAAGAACTGGAGGAAATATTGCAGGCTCATCCGGAGATGGAGTTTGTCCAACTGCAGATTAATTATGCGGACTGGGATAATCCGGCGGTACAGTCCGGACGCTGTTATGAAGTGGCGCGAAAACATGGGAAGCCGGTCATCGTGATGGAACCTGTCAAGGGAGGAATGCTCGCGACGCCGCCCGAATCCGTGGCGGAACTTTTCAAAAAGGCGGAGCCGGAAAGCTCGGTCGCGTCCTGGGCAGTACGGTTTGCGGCTGACTTAGAGGGGATTATTACCGTTTTGTCTGGCATGAGTAATACGGAGCAGATGAAGGACAATCTTTCTTATATGAAATCTTTTAAAGGTTTTACGAAAGAGCAGGAAGCGGTTATTGCGAAAGCCCAGGAAGCGTTAAAGAAAATCCCATTGATTCCATGCACGTCCTGCAATTACTGTGCGAAAGTCTGTCCCATGAATATTGGAATTTCCGGTTCCTTTACCGCTATGAACTACCTGACGCTTTACAGTGACTTGGGAGCGGCCCAAAAGCAGGAAGGGTGGCTTGTAGACGGACATGGGCTGAAACATGCTAACGCGTGCATCAAGTGTGGCAAATGCGAGGAGGCGTGCCCGCAGCATATTGCAATCAGGGAACAGCTTGTCAAAGTAGGTGAAGTATTGCTAGGATAGACGGATATTCATAAAATATATAAAGATAATTACGATTATTAGATAATATCCGTATATGGTGCATGGCATGTCATACAGACTTGTCGGAGTCGATAAGAAAATCTTAAGAAATTCTACATATTTCCTTCACGACATTTCCACAGTCTGTGTGGTAGGATAGTTACTTGTAAGCATGGATAATTATAGAATAAGTAATGTCAGCAGCGCAGGGCAGTCTATACGTGACGGTAAAGTCACGGGCAGGGCTGCCACATGCTTACTGGGGAGAGTAACTTTGTGTTTGCGGCCTGAGGTTTGCAGGCTACGGAAAGGCATGGGGATTATTATGGTAGAATCAAAATTATCTAAGGTGAAAGTGAACAATGAGCTCGTTTTGTGCGAGGTATACGACAGTGCGACGAAAGAGAGGATAAAGAAAGTATTTTTCAGGGAAGGAATCTCTTTTTTCATAAAATTCAAGAAGAAATTCGGGTTGGCGGGGCTTGGCACGGTAAACCTGGCGGGCACGGATATAGAGGACAGAAAAGAGGCGCCGCCGGAGTGCAAGGAGGGCAAGTACATAATCTGTGTGAACAAAAGCCAGGAGCAGCTTGCGAAAACATCTATTAAGCGGGTAGTTCCCGACCACCGCGACCGGATTGTATTTTATGACGAGATGGAGAAGAGGAGAGGTGAGCAGTCCCCTTTTTGGAATCTGATTGCCCAGATTGAATAAAAGATGCGCCGTCAGCTGCCGCGTGTTTCTAAGGAGAATCTTTTAAGTGAGCCTAGACACCGGCAATACGGGCGAAACCGCATCCCTCCCAGGACTGACGGCGCAATTTTATTGTAGCGCGCAAAAGAGGAAATGTAAAGGAGATAAATAGGAAAGCGCTCCAAACTTTTAATGTGAAATTATTTTTGGTGAAAAAGACTATGGCAGTGACAGCTATAGTCTTTTTTCATGCCAAACCTTCAATAATTAGTGCATGTAAAATTAGAAAATCTTAGAGAAAATTGCATGGTTTTAATATATAAATTGAGAAATAAAAAGAGTAATAAATATTTTGAAACCAAAAAACAATATCTGACGTCTAATGATTGTAAAACAAATAAAAGATGCTTAACATTTGTTTTACAATCATACGCGCGTAGGAGAAAGCTAATGAAAAGCATTGAAACAAAGTTTTGTGTAAAGAAGGCGCAGAGGCATGATAAAGATGCATTTACCGAACTGATGCAGTTATATTTGAAGGATATGTATAGAACGGCCATTGCAATTCTAATGAATGAAGAAGATGCTGCAGATGCTCTTCAGGATACAATTCTTACTTGTTGGGAAAAGTTATATACACTTAAGAAACCGGAGTTCTTTAAGACATGGATGACAAGAATACTTATCAACCATTGCTATGATATCATAAGAGACAATGCAGCTTACAAGAATATAGAGTCTTATGAGGAACCGTCAAAATGTGATGAGTATAATCTTGAATTGAAGGAGGCATATGCTTCTATAGACGAACGATATCGATTGCCTATGGAATTGTACTATAGTCAGGGGTTCAAGATGAGAGAAATTGCGGAAATGTTGTCATTACCATTAAATACCGTCAAGACGAGGATTTCAAGAGGAAGAAAACAATTAGAAAAGTATTATCGCGATTGTTAGGAGGATAGAAATGGCAAATAAAAAAACTATACTTTCTGAAGAAATAGAGTTATCGGAAATTGTGTTGAAAAAAACAAATCAGGCCTTTGAAATGATTAAGCAGGAGGATATTGTTTATATGAAAAAAACACATACCAGAGGTAAAAAAATGTTTAAAACACAGGCTGCCGTTATCGCAGGCGTTTGCATATTTGCAGTTAGCAGTATAAGTGCCGTTGCAGCAATCCATCATTATTGGGGGAGAGGCATGAACGGAAATATTCAGGCATCCGACGAGCAGCAGCAAATGCTTACGGAAAAGAATATAGCAAAAGTGTACAGTGAAGAGCCGGACAGTCCGTCGCTTGCTGTGACAAATAACGGTGTTACAATAGAGCCAGATACGGTTATTGTGGATGAGAGATTTGTATATATGACATTTCGTATTTCTGGTTATAACGTAGCGGATAGAATGGAGCCGGGATTTGATATGGTAAATGTGTATCAGGGAGATAATCCTGAGGATGAAAGCGCATGGGTTAATATGAGCGGAACCATGTATGATGGAATTATCCCTGATGAAAACGGTACACCGGTATATGAAGATGGAACATCTATAGAAAGTTATGAAGATGGAAGCATTATCTCTCGTTATACTGATGAAAACGGAAATATGGAATACATTATTCAGGCAAGTGTTGTGGACAAGAACGATTCATTTCTCGGCAAGACAATACACGTTGAATTTAAAGATTTGGGAACGGTCTCAAAAGGAGCGATTATTCCTGCAGTGGTCGGGGACTGGAATTTTGAAATAAACCTTTCTGATGTCAGTTCGTCTCAAAATATTAAGGTAGGGCAGAAAGTGGAAGGAACGGGTTTCACGATGGAGGATATCAACATCTCACCGATTTCCATCCAAGTGAATTATTCTGTCAGCGTGGCTCCGGTGGAAAAGGAAGATAATCTTGGCATTCCCGAAGTCAAGGGAGTTGTATTAAAAGACGGAACAAGAATACCATACTTAGCGAATCCCGGCAGAGTGGGATATACAGATAACAGCAAGTCAAATGCGTATCAAATAGCGGGTTTTGCTCGGGTTGTTGATGTTGATGAGATGGCTGCGCTAATCGTTTTGACATCGTATGAAAATGAAAAAGTTGAGATGCTAGAGATACCGATTTCAAAATAAAATAGAAAAGACTAAGCTGCACAACTTTTGCTGTGCAGCCTTTTTTTATGGTATAGGAAATTCCTCCGCTTATCCGAGTTTGCAAGACGAAGCTTATCAAATTGATTTGCGAGACATATAATTTTCTCACCCTTCATACCGATTAGATTTCCACACAATATTAACGTGGTGGGCGATACAAAGTTTCAGCTCATCCAGCGATAAGCTTCCGTCTGCCAAGGACGCGCGGATGTTGTCATGGTCGCCCGGTACGCCCGGCATAACCAAATCATTTCCGGCGCGCATACAGCCGGATGCGGTACAGTCGGGACCATTCTGGGTGGTGGTCCAGTCGGTCATGAACACGCCCCGGAAGCCCCACTCGTCGCGGGCAGCCTTCGTGCACAGGTCATAATTGTTGGCGGCATGGATGCCGTTTACTAGGTTGTAGCTTGTCATGATGGACATAGGCTGGCTTTCTTTTACGGCAATTTCGAAACCTTTCAGATAGATTTCCCGCAGGGTACGTTCGGAGATGACAGAATCGGAACCCATACGGTTGTCTTCCTGGTTATTACATGCAAAGTGTTTGATTGTGGTTCCGCATCCGTACACGGACTGTACGCCGTCTGTCATAGCGGCAGCCATCTTGCCGGAGAGAAGCGGGTCCTCTGAGTAATATTCAAAGTTACGCCCGCACAGAGGATTGCGGTGGATATTCATGCCCGGGGCAAGCCAGAGGGTTACATAGAACAAATTCATCTCTTCCGCGACTGCCTTACCTACTTCCTGAAGCACTTCTTTGTCCCAAGTCTGGGCAAGCAGTGTTCCGATGGGGAAGGCTGTGCAGTACTGATAATAAAGTTCTGCGTCGCCAAAATCAGTATTTTTTACGAGGAAGCCATGTTCTATGCTCATCTCGAAAGGAACAGGCTGTATTTCCCCGTTGGCCACCGGGTAACTCTGAAGTAGGCGCAGTCCGGCGGGCCCGTCTGCCAGGACGATGGGAGACAGATTCTTGTCTGCCAGGGCGCAGCTACTTGTCTGGGCAGCAGAACCGGGCACGGAGATGCCTGCGGAACCGAGGGCGCTTTCCTTTTGTTCTTCGTTGGCATCCTGACTCTTGCCGGGGTCTCCGGTGGCAAGAAGAATCAGTTGCTCGGTGCTTAGAGAATCTACGAACTGACGTACTTCAGGAGAAATATTATCTTGTTCTTTGCCGTAAATGACCGTCTCTGTCTTTAGGCCGGAGGCACTGAATGTAAGGGCAGGCACTTTGCCGGCATCGGTAAGCCATGCATTTCTCAATGCCGTTACGGCCTCTTTGGGAGCTGACAGCTCTTCCAACTCTTCTTTTAGCGGGCAGATATGCTCTGTCTTGACAAGCAGTGCATCTTCATCCAGATTGAAGGTGCCTGCCAGGGAGGCGTCGGCGATACTGTTGCCTACAAAAAGTCCATAAACGCCTTTTTCCAGAACCCATCCGGGTGTCTTGGTGCAGAAGGAGGCGAGGGTATAGAGCGGAATTTCGATGGACAGTTCCTGGGACTGGCCCGGAGCAAGCAGTTTTGTCTTCGCAAAACCTGTTAGGCGGCGGTACTCTTTTTCCATCTTATCCTGTGGGCAGGATGCGTAGACTTGTACCACTTCTTTGCCGCTGTAACTGTCTCCGGTGTTTTTCACGCTGACGGTCACGCAGACGGAATCCTCGGATGATTTGGCAATATTCTTGACGTTGATGTCAAAGTCCGTGTAGGACAGTCCGTATCCGAAAGGATACCGTACGGGAATCCGGAAGGTGTCAAAATAACGGTAGCCGACATAGATACCTTCTTCATATTTCTCGCTCTCCACATTCCCGTTGTTATGTGAGAAAGTTTTGGAGTTCGGGTAATCTTCATATTTATATGCCCAGGTATCGGTCAACTTTCCGCTGGGTGTTACTTCTCCTGAGAGGATAGATGCAACCGCATTCCCGGTTTCCATTCCCGGTTGGGAAATAAGCACCACGCCGGAGATATTCTCATATGTATCTAAGAAGGAAAGGTCGATAATACCGCCGGAGTTAATGAGGAGAATCACGTCTTTGTAAAGTGTGCAGATGGTCTTTAAGATTTGCGCTTCTTCGTCGCTTAGGTAATAGTCGCTTCCTTTATCGAAACGGTCGGCGGCTTCACCTGCAATACGGCTGATGACATATACGGCAGTTTCTGCGTCTGTCTTGGTGGGAATGTCGCCTGCAGGCATAGCATACTGCAGGGAAGTGTATGCGTTGAAGAAAGCCATTGTGACATCTGTGGATTTAGCCACTTCATCCCATATTTTCTGGCGCCAGTTAAGACGGGACTGTTCATACAGCTTGCGGAAACGGTCAATCCACTCTTGCGTAGTGATTTCATAGCCCGCCTGTTTTAAGCCGTCGCAGATGCTTACTACTTCACGTTCGTTCACGTCGCCGGAACCGGTTCCGCCTTTGATGGGGTTGGAAGCGCCAGGACCATAGAGCGCCAGTTTCGTCCCTTTCGCCACGGGTAGTACATGGTGTTCGTTCTTGAGAAGGACGAAGCCTTCTTCGGCGGCTTTTCTTGCTGTCTCGCGGTGCGGTGCTTCATGAGGCTGTACAGCCTGTGAAGGGGCGCCGGGCAGCGTAAATTCTTTTAATGTTCTGTTCATGCTATTCCTTTCCTTTCTATTAATTCCCCGCCAGACTGCGACGGGGTGGTTTCTACTTATGTGTTAGTCGCCATGACAATGGATAATCAGTGTTTTGCTGTCATGGGACGCTACACTTGTATAAAAAGATTATGGTAAAAAATAGAGAAATAATCTATTAAAATGCTTGGAAAAATGTTAGTATTCTTATATGGAATAAGCGTATCGGAACGAAGTGTTTTAGAAAGGCAGGCACGGTATGATTTGTGCTTAGGGATAGTTTGGCATGAGAAGAAAAGTGACGCAGCAGATTTCTTATTTGGAGCATATAAACCGGGAAAATGATTTTCATCACAGCGAGTATGAAGAGGAGATGCGCATGTACCGATATGTACGGGACGGGGATTTCCGGGCGGTGGAGGAGGCGCGTAGGGTTTTTTGCGCCGGAAAACAGGGGCATTTGTCGGATGAACCGCTTACGAATATGAAATATTTGTTTGTGGCCTCTATGACCTTGGTGATACGGTTTGCGATTACGGGAGGAATGGACAGTGAGAAAGCGTATACTTCCAGTGATTATTATATTCAGCAGATGGATAAATGCAAAAGCGTAGAGGCGGTGCGTGCGCTCCATGAAGAGGCCGTCAGATATTTTACAGGTTATATGGCATATTTGAAAAGGGGAAAAATTTACTCCAAGACGGTGATGCAGTGTATGGATTATATTTCCCATCATCTAAACAGTGTCATCCGCGTGGCGGATATAGCGCAAAGAGTGCAAAAGAATCCGGATTATTTATCGTCCTTGTTTAAAAAAGAGACAGGGAGGACGGTGACGGAGTACATTATGGAAAGCAAACTGAAAGCGGCCCAGAACATGCTGCTTGGCTCGGACTGTTCATGTGCCGAGGTCAGTGCGGCCTTTGCCTTTTCTTCCCAGAGCTATTTTACCAAGATGTTCCGGCTATACACAGGGGACACGCCTAAGAAGTATCGGGAGAAATATGTGCACAGCAGGCTTTAGGATGTCATATACTTTTGAGGCATATGGTGACATTCAACATGAGTATTTGCTGTTTGTGTTAAAATGTTGTATAGTACCCTCAGTGAACATTAAAAAACGTTTTATTTGAACCAATTTTGTGCTTGCAGCTAAATTTGCAGACTGAGAGAATAAATTTGAGGTTACCAAAATTCTCTGACGGACGATGTAGTTCAACAAACCAAGCAAGTTCAGCTAGAATTTGTGACGCTTCGGAATGGAGGAAAATATGAAGACGATTATGAATGAAACTTTTGATATGGAACGGGCACTGTATGCAAGCAGAGATGTTTCGCTTAAGAATTGTTCTTTCGACGGTCCCGCAGACGGTGAAAGCGCTTTGAAGGAAAGCAGCGATGTGCATGTGGCAGACTGTTTCTTCAATTTACGCTATCCGTTCTGGCATGACCGGACGTTGGAGATTACGGGTTCGGAGATGACAGAGTTGTGCCGTGCGGCGTTGTGGTACTCTGAGGATATTGTGATTGCGGATACGAAACTACATGGTATTAAAGCCCTGCGGGAGTGCAGGCGCATAAAGATGAGCGGGTGCGACATTATTTCCCCGGAATTTGGCTGGTCCGTACAGGATATCGAGATGAAAGACTGTACCGTCCAGGGTGAATATTTTATGATGCGCTCAGACAACTTGCACTTCCATGGGGTGGAGCTGAAAGGAAAATATTCGTTCCAGTACATCCGGGATTCGGTGTTTGAAAATTGTGTCTTTGATACGAAGGATGCTTTCTGGCATGCGAAGAATGTGACGGTCAGAAACTGTGTCGTTAAGGGAGAGTATCTTGCATGGTACTGCGAAAATGTGACTTTCGAGAACTGCAAGATTATCGGCACGCAGCCTCTTTGTTATTGTAAGAACTTGAAACTGATTGACTGTGAGATGATTGATACCGACCTGTGCTTTGAGAAATCGGAAGTGGAAGCAGTGATTACAACTCCTGTGATGAGTATCAAGAATCCGGCGTCAGGGAAGATACAGGTTCCTGAGGTGGGCGAAATCATACAGGATGACGGAGATTCTCACGGGGAGATTGTCATAAAAGGAAAATGCTGCGCCTGACCGGAGTATGCCAGGTTGTACAGCAGGGAAATTTATCCTGTTTATGGCAAAAGAAGGGCAATATTTGGACTGAGATAATACGGAAATGCGCGCAGGGCTTTGGCCTGGCGAGGATGTGCAGGAGGTATCGGTATATGGAATACACGAAACTTGGAAATACGGATTTGACCGTATCACGTATCTGTATGGGGTGCATGGGTTTTGGGGAGGCAGGAAAAGGGCAACACTCATGGACTCTCGACGAAGCCCATTCACGTGAGATTATCAGACGGGGCCTGGAGCTTGGGGTCAATTTCTATGACACGGCGATTGGCTACCAGGGCGGAACAAGCGAGCAGTATGTGGGACGCGCGCTTAAGGGTTATGCGAAGCGTGACGAAGTTGTGGTTGCCACGAAATTTGTTCCACGGACGAGGGAAGAGATTGAGAAAGGGATTACGGGACAGCAGCATATCGGGCGTATGATTGACCAGAGCCTGAGCAACCTGGGCATGGACTATGTAGATTTGTATATATACCATATGTGGGATTACGGGACGCCTCTCTATGACATCATGGATGGGTTAAACCGAGTCGTGCAGGCAGGAAAAGCCCGCTATATTGGCATATCCAACTGTTATGCATATCAACTTGCCAGGGCAAATGCGCTTGCGGATAAAGAAGGATTTGCAAAGTTTGTGTCCGTACAGGGACACTACAATTTGATTTTCCGTGAAGAAGAACGGGAGATGGCTAAGCTTTGCTTAGAAGACGGAATTGCCATGACGCCCTACAGTGCGTTGGCGGGCGGACGCCTTTCAAAACGTCCGGGGGAGACGTCGAAGCGTATGAAAGAGGACGGCTACGCGAAAATGAAATACGACGGGACGGCCGGGCAGGATAACATCATCGTAGAAAGAGTGGCTAAGTTGGCGGAGAAGAGAGGTGTTTCTATGACGGAAATTTCCCTCGCATGGCTTCTTACAAAAGTGACGGCTCCTGTGGTGGGCGCCACGAAATTTCACCATATCGAGGGGGCGGCGAAGGCGGTGGGACTAAAACTGTCTTTGGAGGAGAGCGCATATCTGGAAGAACCCTATGTGCCCCATAGCCTGGTGGGCGTTATGGCACAGAACATACCGGCTGCCGGGAAATAGACGATGTGCTGCCAGATATAGTAAAATTGGAAATGAAATTTTTAGTCGGAGGATTTGTGTCTGGGCGCTGTTTGGCACAAACCTGACAAATGTGTTACCGTGGCAGGGTTAGGACGAAAGCAGCGCAGAAATGAGGTAGAGATGGTTTACAGAGAGTTTCAGGATTTAAAATTATCCGCATTAGGTTTCGGGGCAATGCGCCTGCCTACCGGAGAGAGTGACGGGGATATCAATGAGGCACAGGCACAGGAAATGGTTGCCTATGCCATGGAGAAGGGCGTCAATTATTATGACACGGCGTGGGGGTATCACGAGGGTAACTCTGAGACAGTGATGGG
Source organism: uncultured Lachnospiraceae bacterium (assembly GCA_910578645.1). GTDB lineage: Bacteria > Bacillota > Clostridia > Lachnospirales > Lachnospiraceae > UBA3282. Next base: position 47,834 of record CAJTQI010000007.1, on the reverse strand, counting down.
GCGTATTCTTGGCAAATACCCGCGGGAAAGTTTTTACCTGGCGACAAAATTCCCGGGTTATGACCTTTCCAATATGGACAAGGTGGAGGAAATTTTTGAGAAACAGCTTGTGAAGTGCCAGGTGGAATATTTCGATTTCTATCTGTTCCACAACGTATGCGAGATGAATATCGATGCATACCTTGAGCCCAAATACGGTATCTATGATTATCTTTTGAAACAGAAAGAGAACGGGAGAATACGCCACCTTGGATTCTCGGCACACGGGAGCTATGACGTGATGAAGCGTTTCTTGGAGGCTTATGGGGAGAGCATGGAGTTTTGCCAGATTCAGCTCAATTGGCTGGACTGGTCTTTCCAGGATGCCAAGGCGAAGGTACAACTTTTAAAAGAGTACGACATTCCGGTCTGGGTTATGGAGCCGCTGCGCGGCGGTAGGCTTGCCAAGCTGTCTGATACGGCGGCACAGAAGCTGTCTGCCATGCGCCCTGACGAAAACGTTCCTGCATGGGCGTTTCGGTTTCTACAGAGCATTGATGGCGTGGTAGTGACATTGTCCGGCATGTCGGATATGGAGCAGCTTAGAGATAACATACATACCTTTGAGACGGAGAGGAAACTGAGCGGCGAAGAGATGGAGACGCTGCTTGGCATAGCTGACGATATGGTGAAGCAGAATATTTTGCCCTGTACGGCATGCAGGTACTGTACAAGCCATTGCCCCAAAGGAATCGATATACCGTCCTTGATTGAATTGTACAATGAACATAACTTTACCGGTGGCGGATTTATCGCACCGATGGCGCTTATGGCAGTGCCGGAAGATAAACAGCCCTCCGCCTGTGTCGGATGCCGAAGTTGTGAGGCGGTATGCCCCCAACAGATTAAGATTTCGGAAGCCATGGCGGATTTCTGCGCGAAATTAAAAGGATAAGGTTGAAACTGGAAATTTATGACGCTTTGGAATGGAGGAAAAGATGAAAGTATTGATGATTAACGGCAGTCCACGGGCAGCAGGGAATACCTATGTTGCGCTCCATGAGATGGAAACGGTTTTTGCACAAGAAGGAATCGAAACGGAGATTCTCCATATAGGCAATCAGGCCATAAGGGGATGTATCGGTTGTGGCGCCTGCGCACAGAAAGGCAAGTGTGTGTTTGAAGATTTGGTGAATGAGACGGCGCCGAAATTCGAGGCTTGTGATGGCCTGGTGGTGGGAAGCCCCGTGTATTATGCGTCGGCCAATGCGACACTGGTGGCGTTTCTGACAAGGCTTTTCTACAGTTCCCATTTTGACAAGACGATGAAAGTCGGCGCAAGTGTGGTGGCGGCCCGCAGGGGCGGATTGTCGGCCACATTCGATGAGCTGAATAAGTTTTTTACGATTTCTGGTATGCCGGTTGCCTCCGGTCAGTATTGGAACAGCATTCATGGAAGAGCGCCGGGAGAGGCGAAACAGGATGCGGAAGGATTGCAGGGTATGCGCACGTTGGCGAGAAATATGTCTTTCCTTATGAAAAGTATTGCGCTTGGAAAGGAGGCCTACGGTTTGCCTGAGAGAGAGCCTTTTGAGCGGACGAATTTTATCCGTTAGAGGTATTCTTGTCCATTGCTAGCAGAAAAACAGATAGATTTTTAGGGGCGGAGCCGGAATGCCGGTTTCCGCCCTTGTCTGTGCCGGTTCACTGTCTTTATCAAAACCCTGCCATCATGAAACCCATCAACTGGTCTCTTAAGACTGCATCCTGGGAGCCTTTTGCCTTCATCGCCAGGCTGTCAAGTTCTGTCTTGGCAGTTTCAGCCGCCATCAGTTTTTTCTCAAAGTCTTTTTTCGCGTTTTTTGCTTCTTCAGCTCTGCGTTCGGCCCTGGCCTGGCTGCGCAGCTTCACGGAATTTTCCATGGAATCTAAAACCTGTTTCATAGCATATTCAACAATCATGATTTTCTCCATTTCTGCACTGATTTTATCTCAACAAAAGTTAATGTTATAATATTTATCGGCTTTTTGTCCTTTCGCCTGAAGAACCGGGGAGGCAAAAACTATACGGAAAAGAGATTCCGGTATTCGCTGGGGGTGCAGCCCTTTTTTTGTTTGAATATTCTGTTAAAAGTTGAAATACTGGAAAATCCCGATAACAGGGCGGCCTCCGTGACGGACAGGCCGGATTGGCGAAGAAGTTCTTCGGCGGCTTTCAGCCTTCTGTAGCATAAATATTCATAAAAAGTGCAGTTTGTGTACTGCTTAAACAGCCTGGAAAAATAGTATTTCGAGAAACCGCTGTGGGAAGCGACGGTTTCCAGAGTCAGGTTTTTCATGTAATATTCATCAATATACGACAGGACATCATTGAACTTCTGGATATATTCTGCCTTTATTTCAGGCTGGTAAATGGATAGAGGGTTAAGGTTTTTGTTTAAATCATTCCCGATTAAAGACTGCTGCGCTAAACTGGAGGATGAGGCGGTTATGCTGAGAGGCTCTTTCGCAAACCTGGTGGATTACGTGACTGATAATATTTCCACCACACAGGAACTTTTTGCAAGTATGGAAAATGTCAACCAGGCTATCGGGAGGATTAACGATGAGATTGGGTGTATGCATCACTTTATCAGTGATGTGGCGGCCAGCTTACAGAACAGTTTTGCATCCAGTGATGTGCTGATGCAGGAAGTGACGAAGATGAGGGAAAGCGCGGACGGTTCCTTTAAGAATACGAGAGAACAGTTGGAACAGACCAAGGAGTCAGTAAAAGAGACGCTGCAAAGCCTGAATAAATTGTCCCAGATTAATGGTATGGCTACGGCCATCTTGGAGATTGCCACACAGACGAACCTGTTGTCCATCAATGCGGCGATTGAGGCAGCAAGGTCCAAAGAGATGGGACGGGGATTTGCAGTGGTTGCCGGAGAAATCAAATCATTACAGTGTTTCCGTGGAAGCCATCAAACAGGATATTGAGAAACTGGGCGAATTTGTGGAGAATTTACAGTTATCTATCACGGAGATATTTGATAATATCATGAGTGTTAAAGATATATCCGAGCAGAATAACGGTGCGATTAACGTGATTGTGAAAAAGAGTGAAAGCACGGCTTTGATTGCCGCTGATATTTTAAGTCAGTCGGAAGAAAATACTTCGATGGCGGATAGCCTGGGAGGAATTGTGAATGAGTTTACGATGAAGTGTTAATTCAAGGCCCGCTCAGATTATATATTTTTTGGTGATTGTCTGAATATTTTCTTGATGTTAGTCTTAAATAACGGTATAATTATTAAGATGATATTTGCAGAGGGTATTGCTGATATCACAAGCATAATGATTATGTTATTGGGGGAAAAATGATGGAAAGAGAAGAAATCAGGGTATCAGGTAATAAGAGCCAGTCGGCCATGCTCCGGAAACTGGTTCACCAGGCTTTTATAGCGGTGGGAATCGGCGCGGGGCTGCTACTTGGTTTCATTGGATTGAATCTGGGTACATCCTGGGTGGACAGCACCCAGTTCAACACGATGTCGGCGTTAAACCAGTACAGGATTGGTTCGCGTACATTGACTTATGAAATACAGTCTTATGCGGCTACGGGAGAAGATGTATATTATGATGACTACATGAAAGAGCTGAACGTAAATAAGACTCGGGAGGGAGCAATCGAAATACTACATACATGCGGTGTCTCCAATAAAGAATGGGAAAGCCTGAATGCAATTTCGGGTATGTCGGATGGGCTTGTTCCGTTGGAGCAAGAGGCGATTGAACATGTTAAGAACGGCGACCTGGAAGCGGCGCAGGCTTGTGTGTTCAGCGATACGTACGGGGATACCGTAAAGAAGATTAATACCCAGACAGATGAGACGATTGCGACGATTCTTGCCAGGAAAGACAAGCAGCAGGTTGTCATGAAAATTCTGCAGTTTATATTCGGCGTTTTGTTTGCGCTTTCTTTTATATATGTTGTGAAACAGTTTATCAGGATTATCAGATTTGCCGAGAAAGAGCTCTTAGAGCCAATCCAGAAAGTATCAGACCAGATGGAAGTGCTTGCGGAGGGCAATTTCCGCACTGTTTTGGAGTTGGAGGAAGATGGGAGTGAAGTCGGCAAGATGGTCAGTGCAATTTCCTTTATGAAGAGGAATCTTCTTGCCATGGTGGAAGAGATTACGCAGATACTCGAACAGATGGGGAATGGAAACTACAATATACGGCTTGAACAGGAATACGTGGGAGAGTTTGTAACCATTAAAGAGTCTTTCCAGAAGATAGGGGAGAAGATGCGGGAGACACTCCTTACAATCCGTAATGTCTCCAAGCAGATTGATAACGGTTCCGGGCAGTTGGCGTATGCGGCGGAAGATATGGCACAGGGATGTACGGCGCAGGCGACCCAGGTATCTGAGCTTTTGTCTGTGTTTGAAGATATGACAAGAAGTATGGAGCACAACAGCCAGGCAGCGGAAGAATCGGCTAAGATGGCTTCCAAAGCGGGTATGACCCTTGCGAATGGCAACCAGAAGATGCAGGATTTGAAGGATGCTATTCAGGAAATCAGCAATTGTTCAGAGCAGATAAGTACGATTATCGGTGCGATTGAGGATATTGCCTCCCAGACAAACCTTCTGGCGTTAAATGCGGCCATTGAGGCTGCCAGGGCAGGGGAAGCCGGAAGAGGCTTTGCGGTTGTGGCTGAGCAGGTTAAGAATCTGGCGAATGAATCGGCGAAGGCTGCCGGGAAGACGACAGAACTGATAGAGATGACGGTTAACGCGATGGATAAGGGAATTATGATTGCGGATGAAACCGTATCCAACATGAATGAAGTTATGTCCGAGGCGCAGGAAGCCACACAGAAGATGGAGCAGATTGTGGTGATGCTCAAGCAGGATACGGAGCGCATGCGTGATGTGAATGCGAGTGTCGAGCAGGTTTCCGCGGTGGTGGACAATAACTCTGCCGCATCACAGGAGACTGCGGCGGTCAGCGAGGAGCAGAAGACCCAGGTTGAGACGATGGTTGGCTTGATGGAACAGTTTGTGATTTAGGTAGCGGGTGTCCGCTTAGAGGCATAGAGAGGGTGCTATAAAATTTATAGCGCCCTTTGATTTTAGTTATCTATGATGGTATGTCCGGCCGAATAAGAGACACTTTTTTGTAGGTAAATCCCTCAATAATCGTCTTGAGATGGCTGTAATAGATAGAGTATACTGAATAAAAATAAGAAAGGCACAGATTGGGAGGTAGCATATGAGGAGAGAATATCATGTGGCCGTCACAGGCTGCGACAGCAATGAAGGTAGTGCACAAAATCCCTTTGCAACAATTTCCAGAGCTGCAGCGCTTGCGGCGCCAGGAGATACGGTCATTGTACATGCCGGAGAATACCGGGAATGGGTAAAACCTGAGAATGGCGGAGCCAGTGAATTTGACCGTATCGTTTACCGTGCGGCCGAGGGAGAGAAGGTGGTCATCAAAGGCTCTGAGCGGATTACTTGTTGGGAGAACGTGGAAGGGACGGTCTGGAAGGCGACGCTTCCTAACAGTATGTTTGGAGATTATAATCCTTATAAAGAAATTCTTGGCGGAGATTGGTTTGTTGCGCCGGAAGGGGACATTCTTCATCCGGGTGATGTGTATCTGAATGGGAAGTCTTTTTATGAGGCGGAGACACTAGAGGATATAAAAAATCCTGTAATGCGCACGGAAGGTGTAAATCCACCGTGGACAAACCATGCGGAACCGCTTCTTCATCCGGAAGATTCCGTGTACCAGTGGTGTTGTGAGACAGACGAGAACACTACTACGATTTATGCTAATTTTCATGGAGCGGACCCAAACAGGGAACTTGTGGAGATTAACGTGCGCAAGTGCTGCTTCTATCCGGTGAAGACGGGAAGAAACTATATTACGGTATCCGGTTTTGAGATGGCTCAGGCGGCCTGCCCTTGGACGCCGCCGACGGCAGACCAGCCGGGGCTTCTGGGCGTAAATTGGAGCAAAGGCTGGATTATAGAGAACAACATCATCCATGATGCAAAGTGCAGTGGAATCAGTATAGGCAAAGAAGAATCCACAGGACATAATCTTTGTACGAGGACACACAGAAAACCGGGATACCAGTACCAGATGGAAGCGGTTTTCCGTGCGCGCCATATCGGATGGAGCAGGGAGACAATCGGCTCCCATATTATCAGGAATAATGTAGTTTATGACTGCGGACAAAACGGTATTGTGGGGCATATGGGATGCGTATTTAGTCAGATATACGGGAATCATATTTATAATATAGCGGTAAAACATGAATTTTTCGGCTATGAAATTGCAGGCATCAAGCTTCATGCGGCAATTGATGTACAGATTCATCATAATAACATTCATAACAGTACCCTTGGCACGTGGCTTGACTGGCAGGCGCAAGGCGCACGTGTGAGCAGTAACCTGTATTATAACAATGACAGGGATTTGATGATTGAGGTAACTCATGGACCGTATATTGTGGACAATAATATTTTTGCATCGGACTATAACTTCGACAATATTGCACAGGGCGGAGCATATATCCATAATCTTTGCTGTGGTACAATGCGCAGGGAGCCGGTTCCGGACCGCTCTACGCCGTATCATTATCCGCATACCACGGAGGTGGCAGGCAGTACGGTGGTATATGGCGGCGACGATAGGCTATACCGCAATATTTTCTTAGGCGGGGCACAGACATATACCGAACAGTCTACATACGGGACAGAAGGTTATCAGGGTAGTACGGTGTCCCTGGAAGAATATATCGGGGAAGTACTGGCACAGGGCAATGGTGACTTGGAGATGTTTCTGCTTGTGAAACAGCCTGCCTATATCGGACAGAACTGTTATTTAAAAGGGGCTAAGAACTTTGAACGGGAGAAGGAGTATGAAATTTCCGGAGAAGACCCACGGATAAATATTGTAGAGGAAGAGAATGCAACATGGCTAGAGATTACCGCGTCGGATGCTATGTTGAAAGAGTGGGGTAAGACGCTTCATTCTGCCTCCTTTGGTATGACCCGGATTACGGAAGGGGCGTATGAGTCGCCTTCCGGGGAAGAGATTGTGTTCGATGAAGACTATTGTGGCAAGAAGCGTGGCAGCCAGGTTCTCGCAGGACCGTTTGCGCAATTGAAGCAAGGCGTCAACAGAATCAAAGTGTGGGGTTAATTCTGACTTTTCCATAAGGTAAGTTGTACACTGGATTTTGTGTATCAGAAAGAAAAAGATAAGAGTTTGTTTGCAAGTTTCCTGAAGAAAGTGATATCCTTCGGGGAGCTTGTTTTTTATGTATGGAAATAGAAGTGAAATGGTAAGATTTTTATAGAATTGTGACACATTATTAAATGGAATGAGAAAATTTGGTCTGGTATGATTAGGCCATAAAGATGAAATCTTTTATTAATTAAGAAAGGGAGAGAAAAGAATGAAAAAAAGAATGAAATCTCTTATGGCGGCAGGTTTAACGGTTTGTATGTGCCTTCCCATGGCTGCATGCGGTAGTGGAAGCGGTGAGGCGGCAGCAAGCCAGGATAGTGTGTCAGATATGGCTGACACGGGCTCATCCAGTGAGGCGGCAGGCGGTTTGGAAGCAACGTCGGATGTAGACAGTTCCGATTCCGGGGATAAGGTTATCACATTCTGGAATGTGGGGACCGAGGGGGCAGATAAAGAAACTTATGAGATGGCAATCAACCAGTTTATGGAAAATTCCCAGAGTGGATATACCGTCGAGAATATCCCTACACAGAATGACAAGTACAAGGAGAAACTTGTCATTGCCATGAGCTCAGGGGAGTGTCCTGATATGTATACCACATGGTCAGGAGGTCCCATGAATGAGTATATTGATTCCGGCTATGCCCAACCTTTGGATGATTTGTATGAGAAGTATGGTTTGAAGGAGCGTTTCATGGAGGGAGCCTTGGAGCAGGCAAGCTACAACGGCAAGATTTACGCAATTCCGGTCAAGAATATCTCTATTGCAGGTATCTACTATAATAAAGATTTGTTTGAGCAGTGCGGCGTGGACATTCCGGCTACTGTATCGGAACTTGAGGCTGCATGTGATAAGTTTATGGCAAACGGAATTATTCCGTTTACACTGGCAAACGGGCCGAAATGGACTGGTTCCATGTATTTCCAGTGCCTTGCGGCCAGGAAGGGCGGGTTGGAGCCGTTCCAGAAAGCATCGGCAGGCGACGGCACATTCGAAGATGAGTGTTTCGTATATGCAGGCAAGAAGATTCAGGAATGGGTTAACAAAGGATATTTCCCGGAGGGCTTTAACTCCATGAGTGAGGATGATGGGCAGGCGAAATCATTTTTCTATACGGAAGAAGCGGCTATGTATCTGACAGGTTCTTGGAATACGGCGGCGTTCAAGACAGACAGTGAAGATGCAGGCAATGATTTCTACAGCAAGGTGGGTTGGTTCTCCTTCCCGGCAGTGGACGATTCCAGTGCGGACGCTTCCATTCTGTGTGGCACGATGGGCGACCAGTTTGTCTCTTTCAATTGTACAGGAGAAAAACTGGATGCAGCGTTTGAGTTTGCGACATATCTTTCTAGCGATGAGACAATCGAGTATATGGTAGGCGCAAGTCTGATTCCTCCGGTAACGGGTGTGGATGCGATGATTACAGACCCGGTTTCCAAGTCTATTATTGAGGCGGCAAACAATGCTTCTGCAGTACAGCTTTGGTATGACCAGTATCTAAATCCTACAGTTGCTAATGCACATTTGGATGGCAATCAGGAAGTTTTCGGGCTGACCATGACTCCTGATGAGGCAAATAAGAAGATGCAGGCAGCGCAGACAGAATATCTCTCTGGCAAATAGAAACATATGAAGTCATAGGAGGGGGAAGGTTCCCCCTCTTAGTTTCTATATTCAAACAAATTTTTCTTATAACAGAAAACGGATGCGCGGGACGAAAACGAGTAGTACAGGCAATGTGTAAAAGGTAAATATGTTGTAAATATATAGAAAGGGGTATGGCATATATGAAAGACCAGGTAAATTCATTAGGCAGACGCAGGCAGAGAAGTACGAACATTGCAGCGCTTGTGTTTCTGCTTCCGGTTCTTTTGATTTTGAGCGTTTTTATTTTTTATCCGATTGTTGATTCTTTTACGATTAGTACATATAGATGGAATGGTATTGCGGCGGAGAAAACTTTTATAGGTATTTCTAACTGGATAAAACTGGTTGGCGACAGAGATTTCTGGTTTGCATTCAGGAATAATATTATCATTATGGTCATGTCTATCATTATCCAGATACCGATTGGGCTTGCAGAGGCGACTTTCCTTGAATTTGTAGGGAAAAAGGGGACGGTGTGCAAAGTACTGTGGTTTATTCCGATGCTGATGTCCTCGGTGGCAATTGGTTTTTTGTTCAACTATGCACTGGCGGCTAACGGTGGTATGATTAGTGCAGTCTCCCAACTATTTGGGGGAGGCAATATTGACCTTCTGGGGAACAAAAATACGGCGCTCATGACGGTTGTTTTTGTTATTGCATGGCAGTTTATACCTTTTTATATGGTATACTGCATGGCGGCGTACACAAATGTATCGGAAGATGTCTATGAAGCTTCTCTTATTGACGGAGCGACGAAGGGACAGTATTTCTGGCAGATTGCCTTGCCGCTTTTAATGCCTTCCATCAAGAGCGCTGCCATTTTGTCTATGGTAGGTTCCTTGAAATACTTTGATTTGATTTATGTTATGACAGGCGGCGGGCCGGGAACCGCTACGGAATTGATGGCGACATATATGTATAAGAATGCTTTTGCACAGTTTAACATGGGCTACGGTTCGGCGATAGCAGGTGGAATGTTTATTCTGATTACGCTTTTGTCATTGGTGACGATGCGTGTAATTAACGGCAAGAAAGAAGAAGCGTAGGGGGTGTGCAGATGGAAAAACATTATACAGAAAATAGAGTCAAAAGCAGGATAAGCTGGATTATGGCGACGGCGTTTGCGGTAATTGCGCTTTTTGCGGCTTTTATGCCCTTTGTATTTATGATATTTAATTCCTTTAAAGGAAAATTTGAGATGCTCACGAAGGGGGTCTTTTCACCGCCGGAGAAGCTGAATTTCTCGAATTACCAGGAAGTGTTAAGCGGCGGGTTTGCCCGGTATTTCGGGAACAGTGTGTTTGTCCTTTTCATGTCGTTACTGTTAGTCTTGTTTATAGCGGCCTGTGCGGCTTATCCGCTAGCCCGTTTCAAGTTTCGTATGAATGGGCTCATGTATGCGTTAATTGTGGCATGTATGGCGATTCCGATTCACATTACGTTGATTCCGGTTTTTCAGATGACGAAAAGCCTGAAAATCTATGATACAATCTGGGCGATGATTGGACCGAATGTTGCATTTGCATTGCCGATTTCTGTATTTATTCTCACCAGTTTTATGATGGGGATTCCGAAGGAAATCGAGGAGTCGGCGGAAATAGACGGCTGCAATAAGTATAGAATGTTTTTTACCATGATACTGCCGCTTGCTAAGCCGGGACTATCCACGCTTGCCATATATAACGGCGTCAATATCTGGAATGAGTTCAGTTTTGCCTATACATTGACGCAGTCGCCTAAGAACAGGACGTTGCCTCTTGCGGTGTGGGATTTTCAGGGTCAGTATTCCATGAATACGCCAATGATAATGTCGGTGCTTACCCTGACGGTGCTGCCGATGATTATTCTATTTATCTTCGCCCAGGATAAACTTGTGAAAGGCATGACGGCGGGGGCAGTCAAAGGTTAAAATGTGAAGCTATAGTATGCTTAAGCCAGGAGAAATTCAGAGGGGATAAGATATGCTGTTTTGGGAGAAGTGGAACAAGAGCTGGAATTTTGCAAAGAAGATGGATTATGTCATCATCTGGACGATTGCAGTGATTACTGTGTCGGCGATTATAATATCCACTTCTTCCTATATCGTGTCTATTACGGACCAGAACAGTCGGTATGTGGCGGAGCAGCTTATGTTTCTGGCGGAAGATTACGCGGATAATTTAGAACAGTATAAGGCCCTTGCGACATCTATCATTCTGGACCCTCATGTGCAGAACTACTGTGAGAGTAGGGAGCAGGAGGGGCTATACCAGGAGATGGGTAATGTCTACAGCACATTCCTGAATATACTCTATATGCAGCACAATGCCAATTTTATAGCGGTGACGAACGCACATCTGGAACAGTCTGTTTATAATGGTAATAATGCCATAAGTGAAAGCGGTTTCGAGACAATGTACAGGAAGGACTATGAAGAGAGCATCCAGGCGAAGACAGCGGGCACTCTGCGGGTTAACTTTTCCAATAACTATCATAAGGGGAGAAAATATACGTTGACGCTGTATTTTCCTGCTTATTCTGTGACCAAAATGATGAGCATTAACGGTATGATTATCGTCAATCTGGACGATGACCTGCTGCAGCGCTTTGACCAGAGGGATTTACAATACAGTTCCAATCTGTACCTGACAGACGTGGACGGGAATATTGTGTCGACACAGGATGAGAAGAAGATTGGGAAGAGGGTTGGTTTTTGGGATAAGGTCAGTGGCAAGGAAGGGATGTTCTGGCGGGACGGGAAGTTGGTCAGTTATCGTAGAGTAAGCGACTGGAATTTTTATATAGTCAATGAAGTCCCGGCGTGGTCGCTGTACCAAAATTGCCTTAGCACGGTTCTTCTTCTCGTGTTTGTGACGCTTGCGGCGACAGGCATAGCTCTCACCCTTGCGAGGAACATTACAAAAAGACTGTACCGCCCCATCAATAAAGTGGTTGCCAAGATGAACGACGTTTCTCAGGGAGATTTGGGGACACGTATTGAAGTGGAGCAAATGGACAGTGATGGCAGAAAGTTAGCAGAAGGATTTAACATTATGATGGATGAGATTGACGTACTGATGGAGCGTGTCAAGGAAGAACAGAGGGAACTTGACAGGATGCGTTTCGTTGCGCTGCAGTCGCAGATACAGCCTCATTTTCTCTATAATACATTGGAATGTATCCACTGGCAGGCTCTGGCAGGTGGCAATGCGGAAATCTCTACGATGGTCAAAGCGCTGGCGCAGTATTACCGAATATGTTTAAGTGAGGGTAAGGAAATCATTACTCTGGAAATGGAATTGGAGCATATTAGGAATTATTTGATAATACAAAATATGCGCTATGGAAATATTATAACCCTTGTTGAGAACATACCGGAGGAATATGCCTTTGTGAAGATACCCAAGTTGACGCTGCAGCCGCTTGTGGAAAATTCCATTTATCATGGAATCCGGGTGAAAGAGGGAGTAAAGGGAAAGGTAGAAATTGCAATCTGTGAAAAAGAGGATGCAATCTGCCTGACAGTATCGGATGACGGGGTGGGTATGGATGAGGAGCGGATTGCCTTTATCAACCGGAATATATCAGAGGTGGCACAGGATGTGGGCTATGGGATTACGAATATTAATAAGAGGATTGAACTGATATATGGGAAACGGTATGGACTTAACTTCATGCAAAATAGCGACGGCGGCGTCTGTGTGCAGATATGGCTTCCGAAGGAATTTCGGGAGATATATGGGAAATAAGCAGCTTGCCTGTAAAATTGTACTTTAAAAAGATAAATTTATTGGGTGGAAGACATGGCAATAAATACGCAATATAAAATTTTGATTGTAGATGATGAGAAAATGATTCGTATGGGCATCAAAAATGCGATGCCATGGGAACAGATGGGTATTACAGAAGTGTATACGGCAGCCTCGGCGAAGGAGGCGGCGGCAGTGATTGAAGGGCACCATCCCCATATCATGGTAACGGATATCAGCATGGCCGAGATGTCAGGTCTTGAACTTGTAGGGCAGATTAGAGAGCGGAATATCGGTATGAGGGTCATTGTCCTTACGGGCTATGACCGGTTTGAGTATGCCAGACAGGCACTGCAACTCCAGGTACATGATTTTTTGCTTAAGCCCATTGATGAGACGGAGCTTGCAAAAAGCATCATGGTGCAGGTGGAACATCTGGAGGAACATAGAATTAAGCAGGAAAACCGCCTTACGGTGAGCAGGACCCAGGGTATCAAACAACAGATGGAGTTGGAAGGGTTTATGCGCTCACTTGTTATGGGGAAAAAGGATTTTAAGGAAAGAGCAGATGTATTCCGCCGGGAATTTTGCCTGGAGGAAAATCAGGCTATGCGGATTGGCATATTGGTTCCGGGACTTTCCAATGAGGAAGAACTAGACGGAGAGGGGTTCCGTATGCAAACGATGAAGCAAATATGCATCGGAATGGTTGACGGGACAAAGCGCGGAATTACTTTTTCCGATGAAAAGAATCGCATCACCATTGCTTTTTTCTGCGGTGAGGGATGCGAGGAGAATGAACTGGCCAAGCAGCTTATGGAAATATTAAATGATGAGCTGGAGACAAAACCGCGGATGATTTGGGGAAGTGTCAAGAAAGGGCTTGAAAACTTGCGTATATCCTACAATGATGCCATTTTTGCATTAGAGCATGAACGGGAGGAAGTTGGGAAACTGTACGTGGCGGATTGGAACCGGAAAGGAGAAGATATTTTTCAGGATGTGTTCCGCGAGTTCCGCAACGCGCTTGTCTATAATGTGGGGGATAAAGAGAAAATACTGCATATTTTTGAACGGTTCAGCATGGCGGTTGAATCCTATAACCTTTCGGCTAAATATGCCAGAAGGTGTTGTTTTGAACTTGCCTCATCGGTATATTTCACACGCTTTAGCGATACCGGAGGCGGGGCGGATGAGAAATTGGGCGTGCTGATGCAGGCATTGTCCTGTGCGGACAGGGAACGGGCATGTCAGGTGACGGCTATGTTTTTAGCGAATCTGTTTGAGGAGGAAGAGGGGGAAGTCCATGAGCTGATTAGCAAGGTAAAGCGCAGGATACATGAGAACCTTTCCGACGAACTGACCGTGGCAAGCCTGGCGGAGGAATATTATGTGACGCCCAACTATTTGTCGCGGCTTTTTAAGCGTGTCACGGGGGAAGGATGCAATGAATACATTATCCGCAAAAGAATTGAACAGGCCAAATCCCTGCTTGCGGCGACGACGCTCAAAGTAGGGGAGATTTCCATTATGGTGGGATACCGGGATATGAATTATTTTTCACTTGCATTTAAGAAGCATACCGGCATGTCTCCGGTGAAATACAGGGAGCAAGTACAGAATGGACGATAGTTTGGCAAAGCGGATTCTGCCATAAAAGACAGGAAGGCGGGATAACAGGATTATGATATGGGAAAAGGGAAGAAAGACAAAGCGTATGATTATGGCATCGGTGGTTTGCATTGCAACAGGGGCTTTGATTCTTGGTGGATGCGGGCAGGATGACGACACAGGCACACGAAGTGAAAAGCCCAGGCAGCAGGAAACGGTAAATGCCGTGACAGCGGATACGGAGAGACAGAGGGAAGCGCAGCCATATATAGAAGAGCCAGTATTAGATGATTGGGAAGAAACGCAGGAACATATGGAAGAGCCAGAGGGTGGGATAGAAAAAAACAGCTTTGCAGATTGGGAGGCATGCTTGGAGCCGGGTGAACCGGGGGATTTACGTGCGGACGCTATACGGGGCGTGACGGTTATAAAAGACGGACAACCTTATTTTGCGGTCTCCTATGAACCCAGGGCGTATAAAAATTCTTTTGACTGTTGGGCTGTTTCCGTGCCGTATCAGTCCATGGTGGCGGTGGATACGGAGGCAATGTATAATTATTTTCGTCTGTTGGCTGAGGCAAAACTGGAATCGGCGGCGGATGTAGAGCGGGAAGAGACAGGCTTGGATGGCTCAGAGAATACTATTTATGTGGCCTATTTTGAAGGCCAGACTAACCAGGGCGGGCAGGCAGAACCGGATAGAGGTATTCTTTATCGTTTTGGCGGGCAGAATGAGGAAGGAGATTATTATGTGGAGGCAGCAGGAAAAGTTTGGATGATTCATGCCGATACGGCGGAGGAACTTTTTGCTGTTAATCCTTATGACTATATTTTGAAAGTAGTAAGCGTAGTAAGTATCGAGACAGTTTCTAAGGTGGAAATTGAGTTCCCGGAGAACCGGCATACGATGCAGACAGGGAAGGACGGCTTTATGTTTGACGCAAGAGAAGTGGACAGCAAGACATTTTATGAGCTGTATACAGAGATTATGAGTATTTTTATCGAAAAAGAACTGCCGGAAAAGGACACTGACGGTATCGGAAGAGAACTTCTTTTGACGGTGACTTATCACAGAAATACCAAAGAAGCGCCGAAAATTATACAGCGTTATTATGCCTATGACAACACATACGCGATAGCTCAGGTAAACGGAACGGAATTTTTTCTGGTAAGCAGAGAAGCCTTGGAAAAAATAAGATATGATTTACAAGAGGCATAAAATGTCAAGAAAGTCCAATGGACAAATCCGGATAGCGTGAAATGTACATGTAATTGAACAAGCAATGAAAGCGGGCGCTTTTTTCTATAGGATTAGGGGGCAAAAGGTGCATTTTATAAATTGTACCTTTTGCCCCCTAATCCTATAATAGGAGAAATACGTACGGACTATAGCTTATGGAAGGAAGGACTGCGTTTTTCAAAAGTGGCATAGTACCGAAAACCGCAGTCTTTTAGTATGTCTGCGGCCCGACCAAAAGCGTGGGCAATCTGCCCCGGGCTGTGGGCATCGGAGCCAGCGGTGATGATTTCCCCGCCAAGTTCACGGTAGCGCTTTAAGATATCGGGGCAGGGATTGGGGGTCCGCAAACCCTTGGCAAGTCCGGCGGTGTTGATTTCAAGACCTTTTCCCATGGAAATAAGCCGCTCTATGATACGTTCGAGGATATCTCTGTATGCTTCATAGCAATATCCGTCGTCTTTCTTCGGGCCATAGCGCACCACATAATCCAGATGGCCGTACACATCGAAATTACTGTATGATTTCAGGTTGTCAAGGATGGATTCAAAATATTCAAGATACGCCTCGTCCTGTTTTCTCCCTTCGTAAAAAGAAGGGTAGTAGGGGTCTTTTCCATTGCAGATATGGGAAGAGGCAATGATAAAATCATACGTGTGGCCTTTAGCGAAAGAGGCATTGCGTTTTGCCAGATGCGGCTGCAGTCCCAGTTCTAATCCGAAACAAAGATGTATCTGCCCTGCATATTTTTCCTTTAATTTTATGAAATCATACAGATAGGCGTCTGGGTTTAATTCAAACATTCCGGCAAAATCTTCTTGTGTTGCAGGATAGTCGAAGTCATTGTGTTCCGTAAAACACATATGAGTCAACCCAAGGCGTATGCCTTGTAAAATCATCTCTTCCATAGGCGTATCCGAATCGCCGGAGAAAGAGGAATGTAAGTGACAGTCTGCTGTGATTGGCATGGTGGCCTCCTTTAGGGTTATATGCACTCTCGGAACCTTTGAGAGTACATTTATATAGGACGATGTTGATTGGCGTTACAGGCTTTAGTATAATGGTTTTGAACAGCAAATACAATTATTTGTGATTTTTCACGGAAATAATGATTTATGGGAGCTCAAACAGTAATTTTATTCTAATAATTTTTGAATTACGTCTTGAATTTCTGGGACAAATTAGGTAAAATAAATTTGCTGACTAAATTTTACCAATCCAATGTGTATGATGTATGTATGGCACATAGATGGAATGGCAAGATTATATAAAAAACATTATTTAGGAGGGACTAAAAAATGGCAGTAAGAGTAGCAATTAATGGTTTTGGCCGTATTGGTCGTCTTGCATTCAGACAGATGTTTGGTGCAGAAGGATATGAAGTAGTGGCAATTAACGATTTGACAAGCCCTAAGATGTTGGCACACTTGTTAAAATATGATTCTTCACAGGGTAAATATGCTCTGGCAGATACCGTATCCGCAGGCGAAGATTCCATTACGGTTGATGGTAAGGAACTCAAAATCTACAAAGAGCCCGATGCAAACAACTGCCCTTGGGGTGAGCTGAAGGTTGACGTAGTATTGGAGTGCTCCGGTTTCTACACAAGCAAAGAAAAAGCTCAGGCACACATCAATGCAGGCGCTAGAAAAGTTGTTATTTCCGCTCCCGCAGGTAACGACCTTCCTACAATCGTTTACAATGTTAACCATGAGACATTGAAGGCTGAAGATACTATTATTTCTGCAGCTTCCTGTACAACAAACTGCCTGGCTCCTATGGCTAAAGCGCTGAATGACCTGGCTGGTATCAAGTCCGGTATCATGAGCACAATCCATGCATACACAGGCGACCAGATGATTCTTGACGGTCCTCAGAGAAAGGGTGACTTAAGAAGGTCTCGTGCAGGCGCTGTCAATATCGTTCCTAACAGCACAGGCGCAGCAAAAGCTATCGGTTTGGTTATTCCTGAACTGAACGGCAAACTGATTGGTTCCGCTCAGCGTGTTCCTACTCCTACAGGCTCTACGACAATCCTTGTAGCAACTGTTGAGAAGTCCGTAACCAAAGATGAGATTAATGCAGCTATGAAAGCGGCAGCTACAGAGTCCTTTGCATACAATGAGGATGAAATCGTATCTTCCGATATCGTTGGAAGCACATATGGTTCTATCTTTGATGCAACACAGACTATGGTTGGCGAAGACAATCTGGTACAGGTTGTTTCTTGGTATGACAACGAGAACAGCTACACATCCCAGATGGTTCGTACAATCAAATACTTCTCTGAGTTAGCATAAAACGAGCATAGCTCGTTTGCGAAATTTGCCTACGGCAAACTTGGATAAGCAGAAGTAAAATACAGCAATTTTAAGAGGCTCGGCCGTTGGGCCGGGTTTCTTTTTTTCGGCAGTCGCAATGCCGGGAGATGGTAATTTCTGATATTGCAAAATAAGTAGATTAATCAGGAGGATAGAACAATGTCTTTAAATAAGAAATCCGTAGATGATATTAATGTGAAAGGCAAACGCGTCCTTGTAAGATGCGATTTCAACGTACCGTTGAAGGATGGCAAGATTACCGACGAGACACGTATCGTGGCGGCTCTGCCTACAATCAATAAGCTGATTGCCGACGGCGGCAAGGTAATTCTTTGCTCCCATCTTGGCAAAGTAAAGAACGGCCCCAACGAGGGTGAATCTCTTGCGCCTGTAGCAGAGAGACTTTCCGAGAAATTGGGTAAACCTGTTAATTTCGTGGCAGACTACAATGTAACCGGAGAGGCAGCTACGGCGGCAGTTGCAGCGATGAATGAAGGCGATGTAGTGCTTCTGCAGAATACACGTTTCCGTGGCAAAGAGGAGACCAAACCCAAGGATGCAGGAGAGGCTTTTGCTAAGGAACTGGCAGAATTGGCAGACGTATATGTATGCGATGCATTCGGTTCCGCACACAGGGCACACGCATCTGTTGCAGTCGTTACAAAATATATCTCCGAAAAAGGCGGCGAGAACGCTGTCGGATACTTAATGCAGAAGGAAATCGACTTCCTCGGCAACGCAGTTGAGAATCCGGTAAGACCTTTCGTGGCAATCCTTGGCGGCGCTAAGGTGGCTGACAAGCTGAATGTTATCAACAACCTGCTTGAGAAGTGCGATACATTGATTATCGGCGGCGGTATGGCGTTTACGTTCCTGAAGGCACAGGGAATGGAAATCGGTAATTCTTTGGTGGATGATGAGAAGCTTGACTACTGCAAAGAGATGATGGCTAAGGCTGAGAAGCTTGGCAAGAAGCTGCTTCTTCCTATTGATACCACTGTTGCATCCGCATTCCCGAATCCGATTGATGCAGAGATTGAGGTAGAAGTAGTAGACGCTGACAAGATTCCGGCAGACAAAGAGGGTCTTGATATCGGTACGAAGACGGCAGAGCTGTACGCTGACGCTGTGAAGTCTGCGAAGACCGTAGTGTGGAACGGACCGATGGGCGTATTCGAGAATCCTGTTCTTGCAAAAGGTACGATTGCAGTAGCAAAATCTTTGGCTGAGACTTCCGCGACAACAATCATTGGCGGCGGCGACAGCGCAGCGGCTGTTAATCAGTTAGGTTTTGCAGACAAGATGTCCCATATCTCCACAGGCGGCGGCGCATCCTTAGAGTTCTTGGAAGGAAAAGAACTGCCCGGCGTTGTGGCAGCTGATGATAAATAAAGAGTCATGGTGCGAAAAGGGCACGCAGGCGGAAGAAAATTAAGTATATAAGGAGAAAATAAAAATGGCAAGAAAGAAAATCGTAGCCGGCAACTGGAAGATGAACATGACTCCCAGTGAGGCAGTGAAGTTGTGTGACGAGTTGAAAGATTTAGTGAAATCTGACGATGTGGACGTAGTATACTGCGTACCGGCAATCGACATCGTACCGGTTGTTGAGGCTGTAAAAGGCACTAACGTAGAAGTGGGCGCAGAGAATATGTATTTCGAGGAGAAGGGTGCATATACGGGCGAGATTTCCGCAGCCATGATTAAAGATGCAGGCGCTAAGTACGTTATCATCGGACATTCCGAGAGACGTGATTATTTCAAAGAGGATGACGTTTTGCTCAACAAGAAAGTAAAGAAAGCATTTGAGGCAGGACTTGTACCGATTCTTTGCTGTGGTGAGACATTGGAGCAAAGAGAGATGGGCGTTACCATGGACTGGATTAGACTGCAGATTAAGTCTGACCTGACAGGTATTAGTGCAGACCAGGTTAAAGGCATGGTTATCGCATACGAGCCGATTTGGGCGATTGGCACGGGCAAGACAGCTACCACAGAGCAGGCGGAGGAAGTATGTAAAGGTATCCGTGAGTGCATCGCTGAGATTTATGACGACGCTACGGCGGAAGCCGTACGTATTCAGTACGGCGGTTCTGTCAATGCAGGCAATGCGGCTGAGTTATTTGGACAGCCTGATATCGATGGCGGTCTGGTAGGCGGCGCTTCTTTGAAGGCTGATTTTGGTAAGATTGTAAATTATAAATAATCGTGTTTCTACCAAATTGTGGCAGTAAGAAAATGCAGTAAAACAGGGGTATCAAGGGAATGTAATTTCTTTGGTATCCCTTTTTTCGGGAAAATAGGAAATTTGCCTGCTATATTATCATTCAATACAGCGAAGATGTATATGCTGCAATTTGCCATCTGCAGACAGGTTATGTTATATGAGAGATTGCGTTATTTCCGGCTTCACAAGTACGCTATTATTTGTTAGAATAAGATTGCAAGCTTTGACGGCACAAGATTTCTATGGATAGTTAACACAGCAGACCGAAAATATATAGGAATAGGAGAATTCACGGATTATGAACTATAAGACAATCTCTTTCGAGAAGAGAATTAAAGAGAACATCAGAAACTATGCATTGGATAACCTGTATCCTTTTGATACGCTGACAGAATTTTGCAAGGCGTTTTGTGCGGTGACAGGTGCGGCTCTTCTGATTACGGAAAGACATGGTGAAAAGGTGGTGTCTGTTGGCGGTTTTGCAGGGTTTACACCTGACGTGGTGGGGGAGCCCGGACGTAAAGTCAGGGTTTATGGAAGAACAATCGCTCATCTCTATGCGGAGACGAATAAGGTTCCCCAGGAGAAGCGGCAGGAAGTGGAACATCTTTTGGACGGGTTTGCCAGCATGCTTTCTCATTGGGGTGAGGAAGCCTATCTACATAAAGAATCTTCTATTTACATGGACGAACTGGAAGAGAAGGTGGGCGTGCGTCATGTGCAGACTGCCAAGGGAGAAAATGAGGATGTGCTGACAGGCGTATACCACAAACACTATTTTGAGGAGCGCATGAGTGCCATTGACAGCGCCGAGGTAGTTCCGGTTGCCGTAATCAATGTGAACATTAATGACTGGAAATTTGCCAACGACCATTTCGGGGATGAGGAGAGCGACAGACTGATTAAGACAATCGCTGACATTCTGAAACAGGAGTCTAAAAAGGACTATGTTGTCGGACGTGTGGACGGAGATGTGTTTATCACGCTGATTCCGATGGCGGAGGATGGTGAGGCGGAAGAATTTTGTGAGAGGGTACAGAAGGCATGTATTGATTTCGATGACCCTGTTCTGGCGCCTTCCGTGGCTTGCGGCGTCGTCTATAAGACGAATGTGGAGGAGCAGCTTCAGGATAAACTGGCCGATGCGGAGTACGAAATGTTCAATAACAAATTTGAAGTGAAGAATGCGGCCGGATACCGGGAAAGACTGGAACATGGAATTTGAGTCTGACATACGACATTGGAAATGCGGATTAGAAAAAGACAATATGGCGGCACTTTCTGTATAGAGATACAGGAAGCGCCGTTTTTTATTTTTGTTTTTTAATTTATAAAATAAATATTAAATCCCTTTTTTTACCTGAAAACAAGATAGAATGAGCAAAAGTGAGAAAACATGAGATAATAAAAGAAAACAGAATGTAAATGACGTTAAACAAATTTGCAAACATGTACGTGTGAAGCTAATATATGTTTTAGTAATTAGCACTCGACATATTAGAGTGCTAATAATAAGAAAACATATGAGTTAAATATAAGGAGGCAACGGACATGAAATTAACACCACTTGGAGACAGAGTTGTATTGAAACAGTTAGTTGCAGAAGAGACAACCAAATCCGGCATCGTATTGCCAGGACAGAGTAAAGAAAAGCCGCAGCAGGCAGAAGTTGTAGCAGTAGGGCCGGGCGGTATGGTAGACGGCAAGGAAGTGAAGATGGAAGTCAAGGTGGGCGACCAGGTAATTTATTCTAAGTATGCAGGTACGGAAGTGAAGCTGGACGAGGAAGAGTTTATCATCGTAAGGCAGAACGATATTCTGGCGGTTATCCAGTAAGGGCAGACAAAGCCGTACACGAAAAGGACGGATTACCGGATATAATTAATCTGTAAAGACTATAAATGAAAATAACAGACATGGATTTAGGAGGACAATATCATGGCAAAGGAAATCAAATATGGCGCAGAGGCCAGGGCGGCCTTGGAATCAGGCGTAAACCAGCTTACGGATACAGTGAGGGTAACGCTTGGACCTAAAGGAAGAAACGTAGTGTTGGATAAATCTTACGGCGCTCCTTTAATCACCAACGACGGTGTGACCATCGCGAAGGAGATTGAGCTTGCAGACGCATTTGAGAATATGGGCGCGCAGCTTGTGAAGGAAGTAGCAACTAAGACAAATGATGTCGCAGGTGACGGTACGACAACCGCTACGGTGCTTGCACAGGCTATGGTTAACGCAGGTATGAAGAACTTAGCGGCAGGGGCTAACCCGATTATTCTGAGAAAAGGTATGAAGAAAGCTACCGACTGTGCAGTGGATGCAATCGCTAAGATGAGCTCCAAAGTAAAAGGCAAAGAGCATATCGCAAGAGTTGCGGCTGTGTCTTCCGGAGACGAAGAGGTAGGACAGTTGGTTGCAGACGCTATGGAGAAAGTATCCGGTGATGGCGTTATTACAATCGAAGAGAGCAAGACAATGCTGACAGAGTTAGACTTGGTAGAAGGTATGCAGTTCGACAGAGGCTATATCTCCGCATATATGGCTACGGATATGGATAAGATGGAGGCAGTGCTTGAAAGTCCCTACATCCTGATTACAGACAAGAAGATTGCCAATATCCAGGAAATCCTACCGATTCTGGAGCAGATTGTACAGTCCGGCGCAAAACTGCTTATTATTGCAGAAGATGTGGAGGGCGAAGCGCTTACCACTCTTATTGTAAACAAACTGCGCGGTACATTCAATGTGGTAGCGGTGAAGGCGCCCGGATATGGTGACAGAAGAAAAGCTATGTTGGAAGATATCGCAATCCTGACAGGCGGCCAGGTAATCAGCTCTGAGCTCGGCCTGGAATTGAAGGATGCAACGATGGAGCAGCTTGGACGTGCGAAATCCGTTAAAGTCCAGAAGGAGAATACGGTAATCGTGGACGGCGAGGGCGACAAGGAAGCAATCCAGGCAAGAATCGGACAGATTAAGAAGCAGATTGAAGAGACTACTTCCGATTTTGATAAAGAAAAACTGCAGGAGCGTCTTGCAAAACTGGCAGGCGGTGTAGCGGTAATCCGCGTGGGCGCTGCAACAGAGACAGAGATGAAGGAAGCAAAACTGCGTCTGGAAGATGCGCTTGCGGCAACAAGGGCAGCCGTAGAAGAAGGTATCATTTCCGGCGGCGGCTCCGCATATATCCATGCTGCCAAAGAAGTTGCTAAGATGGCGGATAGCCTGGAAGGCGACGAGAAGACAGGCGCACAGATTGTGCTCAAGGCATTGGAGGCTCCCCTTTACCACATCGCTGCCAATGCGGGTCTGGAAGGCTCCGTAATCATCAACAAAGTAAGAGAGTCAGAAGTTGGCATCGGTTTTGATGCGCTGAAGGAAGAGTATGTGAATATGGTGGATGCAGGTATTCTTGACCCTGCTAAGGTGACAAGAAGCGCACTGCAGAATGCAACCAGCGTTGCCTCCACGCTGCTCACAACGGAATCCGTAGTGGCGAATATCAAAGAGCCCGAACCGCCTATGCCGGCAGGTGGCGCAGGAATGGGCATGATGTAAATCACGAGACGGCCTGTTTCTGTCAGTATTAGACAGTAAAAATATAAATATCAGAGGCTGTTGCAAAATGGCAATCCACAACAATATATAGTATCAATATGTCGAATACCAAAACTATATATTGTGGATATGCCATATTTGCGACAGCCCCTTTTCGATACGCTCGTTCAAATTCTACAATAATACTTTTGACTTGTCTTGAAAATAATATTATAATGTCAAGTGATGATGCTTTTTTGTGCATATATGATGAGGCACTGGTGAGATTATGACAGAAGAAAAACGAGAAGTCATTATTGATGACGGAAGAATAGAATCGATTGAAGAATTTCAGACTCCTGAAGCATTGTACCAGGAGCTTATTACACGTGTGCGCAGATATCACCCATCTGACAATATTTCCCTGATTGAGAAAGCTTACCAAATTGCTTATGATGCGCATAAAGACCAGGTTCGTAAATCGGGCGAGCCATATATCATCCATCCTCTCTATGTTTCGATTATCCTGGCAGATTTAGAGATGGATAAAGAGACAATCGTGGCGGGTCTTTTACACGATGTGGTGGAAGATACGATTATGACCGACGAGCAGATTCAGGAGGAGTTCGGCGCGGACGTGGCGCTTCTTGTGGACGGCGTCACGAAGTTGGCGAAACTGAATTTCCACGGAGAGAACAGCACCGACAGGGATAAGGATGCGGAGAAACTGGAACGGCAGGCGGAGAACCTTCGGAAGATGTTCCTCGCCATGGCCAAGGATATCCGCGTTATTTTGATTAAACTGGCGGACCGGCTCCACAATATGCGTACATTGCAGCATATGAGGCCGGAGAAGCAGCAGGAAATTTCCCGGGAGACACTGGATATCTATTCCCCCATCGCCCAGAGGCTGGGGATATCTAAGATTAAAGTGGAACTGGACGATTTATCTTTAAAATATCTGGAGCCGGAAGCTTATTATGATTTGGTGGATAAGATTGCAGTGCGCAAGAGTGTGCGGGAGCAGTATATCCAGACGATTGTGGACGAGGTCAGCGTGCATATTGAAAGAGCCGGCATTAAGGCGCAGATTGACGGGCGCATCAAACACTTTTTCAGCATATACAAGAAAATGAAAAACCAGAACAAAACCATAGACCAGATTTATGATTTGTTTGCGGTGCGTATCATTGTGGATACGGTGAAAGACTGTTACGCTGCGCTTGGTGTCATCCATGAGATGTATAAACCGATTCCCGGGCGTTTTAAAGACTACATCGCTATGCCGAAAGATAACATGTACCAGTCGCTGCATACGACTTTAATCGGCACAACAGGACAGCCTTTCGAGATACAGATTAGAACCTATGAGATGCATAAGGCGGCAGAGTATGGTATTGCCGCTCATTGGAAATATAAAGAAGCTTCCGACGGTAAGAAAGTGGAGACCCAGGAGGAAGAAAAATTAGTCTGGCTGCGGCAGATTTTGGAATGGCAGAGAGACATGTCGGATAACAAGGAATTTATGAATCTTTTAAAGAGTGACCTGAACCTTTTTTCTGACAGTGTGTACTGCTTTACCCCTACGGGGGATGTCAAAAATCTTCCGGCAGGTTCTACGACGATTGACTTTGCTTACAATATCCACAGTGCGGTAGGTAACCGGATGATTGGGGCGAGAGTCAACGGTAAGCTTGTGACAATTGACTATGAGATTAAGAACGGCGACCGGGTGGAGATTATGACTTCCCAAAATTCCAAGGGCCCGAGCCGTGACTGGCTGAAAGTGGTCAAGAGCACCCAGGCCAAGAACAAGATTAACCAGTGGTTTAAACACGAACTCAAAGACGATAATATTATTAAAGGAAAAGAGCTGTTAGCCAGTTACTGTAAGGCGAAAGCGATTAACCCTGCGGATGTGCTGACTCCTAAATACCAGGAAGCAATCATGAAGAAGTATGGGTTCCAGGACTGGGATTCGGTGCTTGCCGCTATCGGGCACGGCGGCCTGAAAGAGGGACAGATATTAAACCGCATGCAGGAGATGTATGACAATGACCACCGCAAAGAGATGAGCGATGCGGAGGTCATGGCGGAAATAGCGGAGAGTGCGCAGATTAACAAAAGCAGGACGCACAAAGGGACAAGCGGGATTGTGGTTAAGGGCATACATGATGTGGCGGTGCGCTTTTCCAAATGTTGCAGCCCTGTGCCGGGAGACGAGATTGTCGGTTTCGTTACAAGAGGAAGGGGTATTTCCATACACCGGACGGATTGTATTAATATCATGAACCTGCCTGAATTAGACCGCAACAGGCTCATTGATGCGGAGTGGCAGCAGGCGGAAGCGGAAGGGAAATATTTTGCCGAAATCAGCATTTTTGCAAACAACAGGAATGGTCTTTTGGCGGATATATCCAGGGCGCTGACGGAGAAGGAAATCGATATCCTTTCCTTGAATACACGAGTCAGCAAGCAGGGGACGGCTACCATTATGGTCAGTTTTGAAATCCGGAGCAGAGAAGAATTGCAACGTGTAATCGATAAGATAAGAACGATTGAAAGTATTATAGATATCGAAAGAACCACAGGGTAATAGACAATGGCAACAGAGAGTATAGGAGAATCGGATGATGTCTAATTTAAAGATTGGCAGGCTGATGCTTGGCATTTGCCAGACGAATTGCTATTTTGTATACCGTGAAGGCTCGGGGGACGTAATTTTCTTCGACCCGGCGGACAAGGGCGACTATATTTATGAGACGCTTAAGGAAAAGGGATTGGATGTCAAGGGAATCCTTCTGACACACGGCCATTTCGACCATATATGGGGAACCAACAAGCTGCGTGAATTGTCAGGGGCGCCCATTTATGCCTATGAGGCGGAGAAGGCGCTCTGTGAGGATGCGGTGACGAATGTGTCGGACCAGGTAGGCAGGCCCTACACGGTCATTCCCGACCGCTATTTGAAAGACGGCGAGGAGATTACCATAGCGGGCATGACATGCCGGCTGATTGCCACACCGGGACATACGGTGGGTAGTTGTTGTTATTATTTCGAGGAGGACGGCATACTGATTGCAGGCGATACGCTCTTTATGGATTCGGTTGGCAGGACGGACCTTGCCACGGGCAGCATGGGCGCGCTTGTGCGCTCGGTGAAGGAGAAACTGTTTGTGCTGCCGGACGAGACGAAAGTGTATCCCGGGCATGGGGATTTTACAACCATCGGGCATGAGAAGAAATATAACCCGTTCATACAATAGGTACAGCAGCACAAAATCAATGTACGAAACCGATAGGCGATTGCAGAAAATGTTAATCGCCTATCTCAATGTTATAATAGGAGTTTGTTCATGGGTGAGGGGAGCAGGGAAGACAGACAATTTCAGATACGCAGTTTGGCCGCGGAAATCATGAGGCTTGCCCATGACGGCATCCTGGTCAACATGCGTTTTTTGGATGTGGCATTGTCCAGGCTTAAGGTAGAATGCAGGGAGGGAACAGGGATACATCTGTACGATGGCGCCAGGCTGTATTATGACCCGGTACTGTTGCTTAAGCAGTATCAGTCCGCGCAGGGCTATGGCGCCAGACTCTATCTTCATACGCTTCTGCACTGCATTTTTTACCATGGGTTTGAGACGGATAAGATGGACAGAAGGTATTGGGATATGGCCACGGACATCGCGGTTGAGGCGGCGATTTTAGATATGGGTCTGCACCTGACGAAGATGCCCGGTGACGATACACTTGCAAACCGTCTGGAAATATTGAAAAAGCAGGCCAAAGGGTTGACAGCAGAGAAGATTTACAGGCATTTCCGGCTCGAAGAGCCTTCTGAGAATGGAGCCAAAGAGTGGTATAGGCTGTGCCATTACGACGAGCATATCTATTGGGACAGACGGGAAGAGTTAGAATTGTCACAGGAAGAGTGGCGCAAAGTCAGCGAGCGCATCAAAGCGGATTTAAAGAGTTTCAGCAAAGACAGGAACAATGCGCAGGGTATAGAGGAAAATCTGAAGGAGGCCACCAGGCAGCGGTATGATTATACGGATTTCTTGAGGAAGTTTATGGTGATAGGGGAGTCTGTCCAGGTGAATGACGATGAGTTTGATTATATTTATTATACTTATGGGCTGGATACTTACGGCAATATGCCTCTGGTGGAGCCCCTTGAGTATAAGGACAGCCATAAAATCAAGGATTTCGTCATCGCTTTAGATACATCGGCCTCATGCCGCGGAAAGACGGTGCAGGCTTTTTTGCAAAAGACTTATAACATTATGCAGGAAAGCGAGAACTTTTTCAGCAAGATAAATGTGCATATCATCCAGTGTGACAGCGAAGTCAGGCAGGATGTGAAGATTACCGAGCGGAAAGAATTTGATGCTTTCATGGAACAGGGAAAGCTTACCGGGTTCGGCTCCACGGACTTTAGGCCGGTATTTACTTATATAGAGAAGCTAAGGGAAGAGCAGGAGTTTGATAATCTGAAAGGGCTGATTTATTTTACTGACGGATATGGGGTGTATCCAGAGCGGATGCCGGATTATGATGTGGCTTTTGCATTTTTGCATGACGATGAGAATGCGCCGAAGGTGCCGCCCTGGGCAATCAAGCTTGTACTGGACGAAGAGGAACTGGAGGACGGCTTTACGAAATAACATTGGCAGATTAGGGGTGTATGATGAATATTAAGGAAGCGAAGAATTATATCAAAGATTCGGTCAGGATATATTTAAAAAAGGATGAAGAGGGGGAATACCGGATACCGCTTGTCAGACAGCGTCCCATCTTTCTTCTGGGTGCGCCGGGTATCGGCAAGACTGCGGTGATGGAACAGATTGCCCAAGAGCTTGGCATAGCCCTTGTCTCTTATTCCATGACGCATCATACGAGGCAGTCTGCCTTGGGACTTCCTTTTATCACCCATAAGGAATACGGTGGAAAGGTCTATGACGTGTCGGAGTATACCATGAGTGAGATTATCGCCTCAGTCTATGATGTGATGGAGGAGAGCGGTATTAAAGAAGGTATTTTGTTTCTGGACGAAATCAATTGTGTGTCGGAGACGCTTGCGCCTTCTATGCTGCAGTTTTTGCAGTATAAGGTGTTTGGCAGACACCAGGTACCGGAAGGATGGGTGATTGTGACAGCCGGCAATCCGCCGGAATACAATAAATCGGTGCGTGAGTTTGACGTGGTGACTATGGACCGGCTGAAAATATTGGAGGTGGAGGCAGATTATGCCACTTGGCGGGAGTACGCTAAAGAACGAGGGATGCATACGGCCATCCTAAACTTCCTGGATATGAAAAAGGATGATTTCTACCAGGTTGAGACGACGGTGCGGGGAAGAAGCTATATTACGGCCAGAGGATGGGAAGATTTGTCCCAGATGTTGTTTTTGTATGAGGAAGAAGGCATCGTGGCAGAGGAATCCTTCGTCGGACAGTATATACGCAATGAACGGGTTGTAAAAGAGTTTACGGCTTACTATGATTTATACCGGAAATATAAAGATGATTATAAAGTAGAAGAAATCCTGGCGGGGACGGTCAGCGAACAGGCGAAGGACAAAGCGCGCAGGGCGGACTTCGATGAAAGGCTGTCTTTGATGGGGATGCTGATTGACAGGATGCAACAGGAAATCAAGGACAATATGCAGACTTCACAGGTACTTGGCGAGTTGATGAATCCGTTGCGCGCTCTGAAAGCCCGGGCGCAGGCAGGGTGTAGTGTAGAGGAACTGGCGGCGCTTATAGGGCAGCAGACCGACGCGCGAAAGAAGGCCATGGAATCGTTGCAGAAGGCAGGGGCATTGTCGGCCCGGGACAAACGCAAGGATAAGTCTGTCGTCAGATTCCTTTCCGAATGTGAGAAGGCGGTGCGCCTGTTTGATGCAGAAGACGGCACGGAGGCTTTTGACAAGATTAAGGAGAAATTTGACGCAGAAGTTGCAGCATATAAAGGGGAAACCGGGAAAGTGCAGGAAAAGATGCATTTCCTTTTCCGGTTCGTGGAAGATACCTTCGGTTCCGGCAATGAAATGCTGATTCTTGTGACAGAATGTACGGTGCAGGCAGATTGTGCGAAGTTTATCGCGACTTACGGCTGTGAAGACTATCAGCGGCATAACGAAGAGCTGATGTTGACAGAACGGAGTGAGAGCCTGGCGGAGCGGATTGCGGAGTTGGAGATATAAAGGCGTGGGTAATTTGGACGATGTTGGAGTAACGGCATGGTATGCCTGGCAGGTGCGGCAGTAAGGCGGATATAACAGCGCCGCGCCAGGTATGAACCGGGGAGCAATAACATGATGACGAGAAAAATACGAGGGGAATTGGATACGGCGCATGGCGTCCTAGCCTATGGCATAGGGCAGGACGGAGCGGAGATTTATGGCTATCGCGGCAAGGATACGGAAGTAGTTGTTCCGCCAATCATTGACGGGTGTGCGGTGACCCATATCGGCAAAAAGGCGTTTCTGAGCAATAAGATGCTCAGCGTCATTTCTCTGCCGGAGACTGTGGTGAGGATAGACGACTGGGCTTTTGCCTGCTGTGCAAAACTGCACAAGGTCATATTGCCCTATCACCGGATGGAAATCGGACAAGGGATTTTCAAAGACTGCTTCTGTCTGGAACAGATAGTGGATGAAGGTGTGGAGGAACGGAAAGGCAGGCGTGTGGATATCTCTTACCTTCTGGCCGCCACCATGAGTAGGCTCGAGGCGTTTTACTTGTTTGATTTCGAGAACGCAGGCACAGTGGAATGGCTTACCCGCTGGGACAGCCGGATGATGTCCCTGATGGAAAAGAGGGATGAGGAAGGGTTTTCCAAGATGCTTCTGTGCGGAGAGGAAGATTACGGCAGCAAGGACAATAACCTGGATTATTATATGGAACAGCGCAGGCGGGATAAGGTTAGACTGGCGATGTTACGTCTCATGCACGATTATGGGTTGGAGCCCTCTGTCCGTGGACAGCTTGAAAAGTATTTGCTTGCCCATGTGAAGGGGCAGGAGACGGAAGAAACATGGAAAGTGATACTGGAAGAATATGGCGATGACTTGTGCTATTACCAGTTTTTGACAAAACTGGGAGGAGTCACAGAAGACAATTTCCAGGCGATGATGGAGGACATGGGAGACAGGCACACAGAGATGAAAGCCTATCTGATGAAATATCATAGCAAAAACCACGGCAGTGAGAATGCTTTTGCGGCGTTTGAGTTATAATAGAATATAATAGATTTTGGAAAATTTCCTTGCATAATATGGATTTGTGTGCTAAGATAACCCTCAGTGGGCAAAGGATGACTTTGTTTGAAGCTAGGAGGTGTGGAAATGGGAGCACTTAGGATTGTATTGACAGTTATATTTATTATAGTATGTATCGCGCTTGTGATATTGGTATTGATGCAGGAGGGCAAGACCGCCGGCCTTGGGGCAGTGAGTGGGGCAGCCGAGACATATTGGGGGAAGAATAAGGGACGTTCCATGGAGAGTAAGCTTGTGAAGGTTACGACAGGGCTTGCGGTTGGATTTATGCTTCTCGTGGTAGTCTTGAATTTGAATTTGTTCTGATGCAGCAATATGATTGTGATAGGTTCCATATACCTGCCAGGGGCAGGGATGATAAGATGGAGATTTACAAAGCAAGCCGGTGGGCTTGCTTTTATTGTACCCTCAATATGTTGTCTCAACAAAACTGAGACAAAAGCCGTGCGGAAATGGGAAAAATAATGGATAACAGAGAAAACGGAAAATTTGAACAACGCAAAAATTTAATCTGCGAACTTATGGCGGACGAGATGTACGTGCCGATGAAGGAGAAGGAACTGGCGGCTTTCATGCAGGTGTCCAGGGACGAGAGGGACGGTTTCAGAGAAGTGCTGCAGGCTCTTTTGTCGGAAGGAAGGATTCAGTTGACGAAGAACGGTAAGTATGTCAAGCCTGATGCGTCACAGCCTGTCGGCATTTTTATCGGCCATGCCAAGGGCTTCGGCTTCGTGGAAGTTGAAGGCAGGGAAGAGGATTTTTATATTCCGGAGAATAAAACCGGAGGCGCTTTCCATATGGATAGGGTGCAGGTGTCTTTACTTCCCGGTAAGCGTGGGCAGAGACAGGAAGCCATGGTAGTAAAGATTCTGGAACGGGGCACGAAACAGGTTGTGGGCACCTATGAGCAGTCCCAGAATTTCGGCTTCGTGATTCCGGATAACGGCAAAATGGGCACGGATATTTTTGTGCCGAAGGAGCGTTCTAAAGGGGCGGTTACGGGGCATAAGGTAGTGGTGGAGTTGACATCCTACGGGGACGAACGACATAAGCCGGAAGGCAAAGTGACGGAGATATTAGGCCATTTGAACGACCCGGGAGTGGATATCTTGTCCATCGTCAGAGGATATGGGTTACCCATGGAATTTGGCGAAAAGGTGATGAATCAGGCAGCGCGGGTGCCGGAAGAGGTGCTTGCGGCCGATTTGGAAGGGCGAATGGACCTCAGGGAAGTACAGATGGTGACGATAGACGGTGAAGATGCCAAGGACTTGGACGATGCGGTAAGCCTGTGGGTGGATGAGGCCGGACAGTATCATCTCGGGGTGCATATAGCGGATGTTACCAATTATGTGCAGGAAAATTCGGCATTGGACTGGGAGGCATTGGAACGGGGAACAAGCGTATATCTGGTGGACAGGGTCATTCCCATGCTGCCCCATAAGCTGTCTAACGGTATCTGTTCTTTGAACGAGGGAGTGGACAGACTGGCTCTTAGCTGCCTAATGACCATCAATGAAAAGGGCGAGGTGATAGACTACCAGATTGCAGAGACGGTCATTTGTGTGGAGCGAAGGATGTCTTACACTTCGGTGAAGAAGATTCTGGAAGAGCGTGATGAAGCTGAGCGGGCGGAATATGAGGCGCTTGTACCCATGTTTGAACAGATGGAACAGCTTGCGGCGATTCTCAGGAAGAGAAGACATAAGCGCGGGGCTGTGGATTTCGATTTTGCGGAGAGCAAGATTTTGTTGGACGGGCAGGGGCATCCTGTGGCAATCAAGCCTTATGAGCGCAATGTGGCGACGAAGATTATCGAAGACTTCATGCTCATTGCCAATGAGACGGTGGCACAGCATTTCTTCTGGCTGGAACTGCCTTTTGTGTACCGTACCCATGAGAAACCTGACCCGGAGAAAATCATGAAGTTGTCTGCTTTTATCCGCAACTTCGGTTACCAAATGAAACTGACGGGGGAAGAAATCCACCCCAAAGAATTGCAGAAACTGTTAGATAAGGTGGAAGGGACGAAGGAAGAGATGCTAATCAGCCGGCTTGCGCTGCGCAGTATGAAACAGGCGAAGTATACGGTGGAGTGCACGGGACATTTCGGGTTGGCGTGCCAGTATTACTGCCATTTCACGTCGCCTATCAGAAGATATCCTGACTTGCAGATTCACCGCATCATCAAAGAACAGCTCCGGGGCCGGCTGAATGAAAAACGCATTACACATTATGAGGAAAAACTTCCGGATGTGGCGAAGCATTCTTCCAGGATGGAACGGCGTGCCGACGAAGCGGAACGGGAGACCGATAAGCTCAAGAAAGCAGAGTATATGGGAGAGCACATTGGGGAAGTGTACGAGGGTGTGATATCCGGCATTACCCAGTGGGGCATTTATGTGGAACTGCCTAATACGGTGGAAGGGCTTATACATGTATCCACACTCCCCGGAGATTATTTCTGTTATGACGAGAAGAGCTATGAAATGGTGGGGCAGAATACCGGGAAGACGTATAAGCTGGGTGAGCGGATTACCATACAGGTGAAGGACGTGGACCTTTTTATGCGGACGGTTGATTTTATGATTCCTGAGGACGACGAGGTATGCGGCATGCCTTGGACGGAACACAGAGAGGGGGATTCCTATGGCGAAGGAAGCCATGAAACTGGTGGCGAATAACAAGAAAGCTTACCACGATTATTTTATAGAAGAGAAGTATGAGGCAGGGTTGGAACTCCACGGCACGGAAGTGAAATCGTTGCGGATGGGCAAGTGCAGCATTAAGGAGGCTTTCGTGCGTATTGAGAACGGGGAAGCATTTGTCTATGGTATGAATATCAGCCCCTATGAGAAGGGGAATATTTTTAACAAGGACCCGCTGCGTGTGCGGAAACTGCTTTTGCATAAAATGGAAATCCGCAAGCTGGCGGGGAAGATGTCGGAACAGGGATATACCATCGTACCGTTGCAGGTATACTTTAAGGATGGCAGGGCGAAGGTTGAAATTGGGCTTGCCAAAGGTAAGAAACTCTATGACAAGCGGCAGGATATTGCGAAGAAAGACATGCGCAGGGAACATGAGCGGGAGTTTAAGATTAAGAACCTGGGGTAAGTCTAACAGGAAAATTTTTGAAAGATAGGTTTCCTATGTTTTATTTCGGGAAATTATGTGTTATACTATAACAAAATATGGGCCAGTCAAGGTTTCGACAGGGGTTCTGCAGCTGGAGAAGCTATCCGCAGGCGATGCGTCAAATCGCGAATCTAAATATAAACGCTGAAGACAATTTAGCATACGCTGCCTAAGGGCAGCTGTCCGCCTTAGTGCACCTACACATTAAGATGCGGGCATCGACTATGTAGGAAACGACGCAGGGGACGCCTCTTACCTGCGGGCGTATCAGAGGCTACTGAGCACATTGGGGTGTCTGTTTCCTGGTGTGCGAGGGAATGTGGAGCAATCCGCAATGACAGACTATGATAGTAGAAGGACAGGGAATGGGCTTTTGGACACGGGTTCGACTCCCGTCTGGTCCACTTTAAGGGGATGTTTGTTTATATGCAGACCGCAGGTGTAAAGCTTGTTGATATAAGAAAGCTTTGCACCTTTTTTACCCTATAGGATTAGAGTGTCAAAAGGTGCATTTTATAAGTTGTGAGGGCAAATTGCATAAAATGTTCCCTTGTGTCCGTCTCCGTCATATGGATTTTCTAAAATATTCCGGGAAATTTAAGGAAACGGACGTAACCACCCTCTATTCGCCATCCAGGCGAACATCGGGCTTTTCGGGGCGTCCATGCCCCGAAATTACTGGGAACTAAAGGGAATATTAAGAAAATCTCATATTCTTGCGAAGGACAACTTCGTGAACATTTTATGCAATCTGTCAGTGAAATTTTATGATGGCACCTTTTGACACCCTAATCTCTATAGGAAAGCACGCCATAATGTAGTGAGACTCCAACAAGAATTTGCAGGGCAAATTCTTGCAAAGTTGGCCGCCGGGCCAACTTTTTTTACCCTCAGCTTACAAGCGTATACAAGGTTCGGATTTTGGTGGATGTGTAATTGACGAAAATCATCTGGCATAATCTGCATGAGGAGACAGGAAACGTTCATTGCGTAGAACAGGAGGAAATGTATGGGAGTAAAAATTGCGGTAGTGGGAAGCATCAATATGGACATGACTGTCACGGCTAAACGGATTCCGCACAAAGGGGAGACGCTGCTTGGGGACAGCCTCAGCTATATTCCCGGCGGAAAAGGCGCAAACCAGGCGGTGGCAATGGCGCGGCTCGGGGCCGAAGTGGAGATGTTTGGATGTGTGGGGAACGATGGGAACGGACAGAGTCTGTTGCGGAATTTGGAAGCGGAAGGCATAAAAACAGGGCATATTAAGATTTTGGAAGGTACGCCCACAGGCATTGCCCTCATAACGGTGGGGGAGGGTGACAACACGATTGTTGTCGTCCCGGGCGCTAACGGCAGGGTAGACAGAACCTATGCGGAGGAAATCCAGGAGGAACTGGTCAATTATGACATGGTAGTGCTACAGCACGAGATTCCGCTTGATACGGTTCACTATCTTGTTCATTTTTGTTCTGACAGAGGTGTTCCCGTGGTTCTCAATCCGGCGCCGGCTGCGCCTGTCCCTGTCCGGGTGATTGAGCAGGTAACTTATCTGACGCCCAATGAACATGAAGCGGCGCTGATTTTCGGTGAAGGATGTCCGGCAGAGGAGTTGGTTAGACGGTTTCCCGGAAAACTTGTTGTCACCCAGGGCGCTGAGGGGGTGACGGCGGCCTTGCAGTCAGGAGAAATTTTACATATCGCCGCAAGACCTGCCAGGGTAGTCGATACCACCGGGGCGGGGGATACATTAAACGGTGCATTCTGCGTGCAGGCAGCAGGGGGAGCGGGACTACAGGAGGCCCTTGCCTATGCAAATACGGCGGCAAGTATTTCCACTGAAAAGTTCGGGGCGCAAGGCGGCATGCCTTATGGCGCGCAAGTAGAAAAAGAATTGAAAAAACATCTTGAAATATTTGCGGTTTCGAGCTAAACTATCAAATATAATAGGTGAGTGCTGACTATTATATTAGGACAATTTGGCACATTTGGCCGGAGGGTACATATAGAGATTGGATGCGGGCGTAAGAAGTGTATGATACCTTGCAGACAAGTGCAGTATATTGTATTTAGCAGTGGAATATTTGACCTGCGGCAGAATTAATGATGAAAATATGGGAGGGCTTAAATGAGCACGAAAGAACAGACAAAACAGAAAAGTAATCTTGGTGTGCATTCCATGAAATCAAAAATAACGCTTTTGATGAATTGTGAACTTATATTGATGGCAACGATTATTCTTGTTTTATTAATTCCGTCGGTTAAGCGTGAATTGCATACATTGATTATGGCTTATATGAAGGACGTCAGCCATGCTTACGGGCGGGTTGTACAGGATAATGTGGATACCGCAGGTGTGGATACGGCGTTACAGACAGAGTATTTGGACCAGATGTTGGCTCATGTTAAAATCGAAGGGGTTGAGTCCAGTTATGCTTATGTGATTTCCCCGGACGGCGTTTTACTGTATCATCCGGTGGACAATATGATTGGCACCACAGTAAACAATGAGGTCGTGACGAAATATCTTGCACAGATGAAAAACGAGCCGGGTTCAGAGGGCGGCGTCCATGAATATGAGAATAATGGCGTAGAGAAATGGGGCGGTTTCTACTTAAGCCCTACCAGTGATTATCTCCTCGTCGTTTCGGCCGACGAGTCGGACATTATGTCGGTTGTCAGGAAAATGATACTGTCTGCGGTTGTATCGGCGGCTTTAGCGTTGATTGGATGCTCTATACTGGGATATTTGGTCGTGCGCATGATGGTGAAACCGATTGTGCGGATTACGCAGTTGGTTGGTAAATTTGCAGATATGGATTTCACGGAAGACGAGGCACAGTTAAAGCTGAACATGAGAAAAGACGAGACGGGCAGCATGAGCCGTGCCATGACAGTACTGCGTGAAGAGCTGGCAAGAATTATAATGGACCTTAAAGAGCAGAGTCAGAAGCTTTTTGCGGCATCAGATTCCCTGAACCAGAATGCTGCAGAGACAGCCAATACGGTGGAGCAGGTTGAGAAGGCTGTCAATGAAATTGCCCAAGGCGCGACTTCTCAGGCGGAGGAGACGCAGAAAGCTACGGAGAACGTTATCTTGATGGGTAATATGGTGGAAGAGACATCGGAGCAGGTACAGGATTTAATAGGAAATGCAACAGAGATGA
Organism: uncultured Lachnospiraceae bacterium; assembly: GCA_910578645.1. Classification (GTDB taxonomy): domain Bacteria; phylum Bacillota; class Clostridia; order Lachnospirales; family Lachnospiraceae; genus UBA3282. The sequence goes on along the minus strand of CAJTQI010000007.1, from coordinate 10,701 downwards.
AAAATTCCGGCGACGAGGCAACTTCTATTTTGGATGCGCTTGATAAGATTAACCAAAAAGCCAGCAGCGCGATTGATATCATTTATGAACAGACGAATACGACGAATGAGTCGGCAATGAAGATTAGAGAGGCTACTTCTTTGATTACTTCCATCGCGGAAGAGACGAATCTTCTTTCTTTGAACGCGAGTATTGAGGCGGCCAGAGCAGGAGAACAAGGAAGAGGGTTTGCTGTTGTGGCGTCCCAGATACAGAAACTGGCTGAGCAGTCCAATGAATCTGCAAGGCAAATTGAACAGATTATTGATTCTCTGATTTCGGATTCCGATAAAGCAGTTGCGACTATGGATGAAGTGAAGAAAATCATGGGTACGCAGAGCGAGCATGTAGGTAAGACAGGGGAAATTTTCTCACTTGTGAAAGAAGGAATCGACGGTTCCATTGACGGCGTGAACAAGATTGCTGACAAGACGATGCAGATGGACGGCGCGAGAGTCAATGTGGTAGATGTTGTCCAGAACCTGACAGCAATCGCTCAGGAGAATGCGGCGAGTGCGGAAGAGACGTCGGCTTCCGTTACAGAAGTGAGTACCATTGTATATGATATTTCTGAAAATGCTTCCAGATTGCGGGAAATTGCGGATGATTTGGAACAGAATATGAAAGTATTTAAGCTTTAATTGATATGGACATCATATAAAAGAGCCATGGCCGGAATTATTTTCCGGCTATGTGTCGTTACTATGAGATTTTATATGGGCAGGTTGAGGGGCTTGCTTGGAGGGGACAGATATGGACAGGAACGAAGGGGAACTGATTGTAGGCGGGTATCGTTTCGGTACGGTTGCCGATGCAGAGACGGCCAGAATGGAAGAGAAGAAGATTGCCAGTTTAGAGGAGCATCTGGATTACCATAAACCGCAGAATGTATTGCTTGTTTATAACAAAGCGATTGACAACAGGGCTTTCTTGACACCGGTAGGGATGATATATCTGCATAGAATGCAGATGCAGCTTGCCAAGTGTGGAGTGCCGCCGGAAAAGATTCGGCCGATTCCGCTATACGGGACGTTCAGCAATAAAACAGAAAACAGTAGTTCCATCCGCAAAAGTTTGACGGCGCGGGGCGCTCATGTGGAGTTCAAGGGGCGTTTCATTACGTCGGTATGTGTCAATGTACTTCTTGTGGCGGCATTGGCCGCGCTTGTTTTTCTTTCTTTTCGGAGCGACGTTCCTACCATTGTGAATTACAGGACCGCTATCGTCAACGAGTATTCCCAGTGGGAAGAGGAACTGGCAGAGAGGGAGAAGGCAGTGCGGGAGGCAGAGCGTGCGTTGGAGACAGGACAGTGATGAAAATATAAGGCATGATTTTACAGAGTTTATGGGCTGTGGCAAAATGGATTTTTGCAGCAGCCTTTTGTTTGTATATGAATGGCTACGGTATTTGCTTCACAGTATGATATTTTTTAAGGAAACAAACACAATTTATACATATTTATCCCATATACTGTGTTCGGTGATAAAATATGGACATCTATGGGCACAAATTCCCATAGAATGATTGAAGAGCAATTAGTATTATGGCATATACAGGATAAATGGATGATAGAGTACACCCGGAAGGCTTGGGATTCTGCGTGTATACGCAGCGCAGGACGCTTCAGAATATGAGAAAATGAAGGAGAAGAAGAGGACATGGAACGGTTAAAGATTCTTGTGGTAGATGATGAGAGCCGTATGCGCAAACTGGTCAGGGATTTCCTGACAAAAAGCAATTATGATGTAGTGGAGGCGGGGGATGGCGTACAGGCCGTGGATATTTTCTTTGGGCAAAATGATATTGCGTTAGTTATTTTGGATGTGATGATGCCTAAGATGGATGGGTGGCAAGTGTGCAAAGAAATACGGGAATATTCCAAAGTTCCGATTATTATGCTGACGGCGAAATCCGATGAGAGGGATGAACTACTTGGCTTTGAACTGGGAGTGGATGAGTATATCTCGAAGCCTTTCAGTCCTAAGATTCTGGTGGCGCGGGTGGAGGCAATCTTGCGCAGGACAAGTCAGGCAAGTTCTGAAGAGGTTATCGAGGCAGGGGGGATTTTGGTCAATAAGGCTGCGCACAGCGTAACCGTAGATGGGCAGCCCGTTGAACTAAGCTACAAAGAATTTGAACTTCTCACTTATTTTTTGGAGAACAAAGGAATTGCGCTATCCAGAGAAAAAATACTGAATAGTGTGTGGAATTACGATTATTTTGGGGATGCGAGGACGATTGACACTCATGTGAAAAAGCTGCGCAGTAAAATGGGCGGAAAAGGCGACATGATTAAGACAATCTGGGGCATGGGATACAAATTCGAGGAGAAACCTTAACCTAACATGAATTTTCTAAAATAATTCTTAAATGCGGCTTGCAATGCTTGAATTTACGGCAAAAAAGTTGTATTTTGAAACCGGACATTGCGCAAGGAAGGAGAATTCGATGAAAAGACAGTATATAAAACCATACAGGAGGGGGATATCCTTTTTGATGGTGACAGCATGTGTAAGTGCCCTAATATCAGGCTGTGGACAACAGACAGGTGAGAGCGGGGAAGTGATGGATGAGCGTATTCCGGTACAGGTGCAAGCGCCTGAGGCGGGAACGCTAACCCTTAAGAATGAATTTGTGGGAACAATCAGCCCGGAGGAGTCTGTGTATGTGATGCCGACGGTTTCGGCGGAGGTGTTAAGCACGGAAGTTTCTGTGGGAGATACTGTGTCAGCGGGAGACACGTTATGCCAGCTTGACGATAAGCCGGCGGAATTGCAGCTGGCCAGTGCCAAGGCACAGTACAATAGTGCGGCGGCAGGGGTGGATTCGGCTCAGATAGGATATGAGGCGGCTCAGGCGCAATATAACAGTGCCCAGGCGCAGTATGAATCCACTATGGCGCAGTTGGATGCACAGTTGGGTGGTCAGAAAAACTTACAACTGTACCAGTTGCAGGCCCAGGTAGATATGGTCAATGGCAGTATCGACCATCTGAATAATCAGATGGCAGACTTGGACGAGAATAGGAAGGATGCCCAGGAAGCTAAGGACGAGCTGCGGGATGACAGAAACGATGCGAGGGATTATCTGGAAGATGCAGAGCGTAACTATGGGGCTGCATTGACGGCTGTGACGAGGTTAGAACCCCAGGATTACAATGAGCTCCAGGCGCTGATTGGCTCTTATCCGGGAGGCGAGGATGCATATAAGCATGATTTGCAGCAGGCAAAAGAGGCGCTCAATGCCGCCGAGGCAAACTATAAACAGGCGAGCACCGCGGTCAGTCAGTTGGAGTCGGCATATGAGCAGGCCAAGAGTGGGATTGAACAGATTGAGAGCAGCCAGGAACAGCTTGGTAATACGATAACCGATACATATAGACAGTTAGAGCAGGCGGAAGTGACAAGGAATATTACGGCTGAGCAGATTTATGAAGATACACAAAAGGTGGTGGACGCCAACAGAAATGCGGCGGCGGTAGGTTTAGAGTCGGCGGCGGTAGGGATAGATTCCGCGGCAGCCGGTGTAAATTCGGCTCAGGTAGGTGTCCAGGGCGCTCAGGTTGGAATAGACAGTGCAAAATATCAGTTGGAAATGTATACTTTGAAAGCGCCCATTGACGGTGTCATAGAATCTGTCAATGTGAAGGAGCATGATTTTGCCGCTCCCGGTTCTCCGGCTTATGTAATTTCCAATAAAGATACGATGATGGTAACTTTCTATGTCAGTGAAGGAATCCGTAACACTTTGTCGGTGGGACAGAAAGTGGAGGTGGACCGCAATGGTAAAAAGTACGGTGCTTCCATCACCGAGATTGGCAGCATGGTCGACCAGACTACGGGACTCTTTGCAATCAAGGCTTGTGTCAGTGCACCGGATGAAAGCCTGTTGACAGGGTGCAGCGTAAAGGTAATTGCGGATACATACAGTCAGGATAATGCCCTTTTGATTCCCTATGATGCCGTTTACTATGACGGCGGCCAGCCATATGTCTATGTGTCTGTCAATGACGTTGCAAAACGTAAAGATGTGGAGACTGGTATTTTTGATGAGGTGACGATGACCATCTTGTCCGGGCTTAGTGCGGAAGATAAGTTGATTGTAAGCTGGTCGGCGAACCTGCGTGACGGTGCGTTCGTGACAGTCCAGGATACAAAGGGCGGTGGAGCCGCGGAAAGTTCCGGGGAAGTACAGGAGAGCGAAGGAACAGAAAATACCGGCGATGTACAAGGCGGTGAAGCAACAGAAAGTACCGGAAACACACAGGATGGTGAAGATGCAGAAAACGCCGGGGAAACACAGGACGGCGGAGAAATAGAGGATAGCAAAGAAACGGAGGGTACCAAGGAAGCACAGGATGCCCAGGCAACACAGGACGCTGGGGAAGACTCTGCCCTTGCGGGTGAAGAGTAGGGGGCATCAAAAGCATGAATTTAACAAAATTAGCTATGCGCCGTCCGGTTTCGACAGCATTGATTGTACTGGCGCTGATAGTGTTTGGCGTGACATCGATAGCAAGTTTCCGTCTGGAGCTGACGCCGGATATGGAAATGCCTATGCTCATGGTTTACACAATGTACCCGGGGGCAGACCCTGAGAGCGTGGAAGAACTTGTCACGAAAGAAGTGGAGGCGGCGGGAGCGGAGCAGAGTGGTGTGACCACTTACACTTCCCAGTCCGCAGAGAGCATGTCCATGGTCATGTTCCAATATGAATACGGAACAGATTTGGATGAAGCATATATGGATTTGCGTTCGGCGCTGGATACGGTGAAAGCCGGTATGCCGGAGGACGTATCCGAACCGCTCATTATAGAGATGGCGATGGACCAGATGGAGACGATGGATATTTCGGTGAAGTCGGTAGGCGACAGTGACGTACTTAGTTATGTGGAAGACACTATGGTTCCTGAATTGGAGACTTTGTCCGGCGTGGCAAAGGTTGAGGCATATGGCGGCAAATCCAATTATATTAAAGTGGAGCTGAACTCCCAGGCGATGAGACAGTATGGCGTTTCTATGAGCACGATTTCCCAGACCATCGCTTCGATGGATTTTACGGTTCCGGTGGGCAGTGTGAGTCAGGGGACACAGGATATCTCAATTTCCAGCAGCGCAGACCTTTCCGGGGTCGTACAGATTCAGAATGTCCCGATTACGACGGCGAGGGGACAGGTAGTCCCTCTTTCAGAGCTCGCCACAGTCAAAGAGAGCGAGAGTGAAGATTCAGGTATCAGCCGTACCAACGGGCAAGAAGACATTACCGTCGCCGTTACGAAGAAGAAAAGTTATGGTACGGTGGATGTCACCAGGTCTGTGGAAAAGATGTTGGATAGACTGCAGGCAAGCAACGACACGGTGGTGATTGACGTTACATACAATGCCAGTGAGGCAATTATTTCTTCATTGTCCTCTGTGGCTGAGACGCTTGTATTGGGTGTCATTTTGTCCATGTTTGTACTGTTTATCTTTTTTGGGGATTTAAGGGCGAGTCTGATTGTAGGAAGCTCGATGCCCATTTCCCTGTTTGCGACTATGATTGGCATGAATATGCTTGGATTTACGTTTAATGTAGTCACTTTGGGAGCGTTAGTCATTGCGATTGGTATGATGGTGGACAGTTCGATTGTCGTATTGGAAAGCTGTTTCCGGCTAAAGGACGAGACGGGCGAGTACCATGAGTCCGCGCTGAAAGGAACCGGATTCGTCACGGCATCTATCATTGCATCGACAATTACCACAGTGGTAGTGTACCTGCCGCTTAGTACCATGAAAGGATTGTCAGGGCAGTTGTTTGCACAGCTTGGCATGACAATTATCATGGCGATGCTGACTTCATTGGTAGTCGCAATGACAATCATTCCGCTTTTGTTTAGAAAATTCAAGCCGCAGGAGAAAAAGGAACTTCCCATTAATAGGATACTGCAAAAGGTGAATAGCGGATATGAAAAAGTGCTGCACAGATTGCTACATAAAAAGAAATTAGTTATGTGTATAGCTGTGGCGCTTTTAGTCGGTGCATTTGTGTTGGTGAGCAATACAAATTCGGAGCTTATGCCGTCTATGGACGAAGGTTCTTTCACAATTAGAGCTACTTTCCGTTCCGGGACAAATTTGGAGACGACTGTGGAAAAGACAGCGTTTATGGAGGAAATGGCACAAGCGGATGAGAACATAGACGAGTATTCTTACCAGGTTTCGCCGGGCTCGGCAAGCTTGCGCGCCTATCTCAAAGAAGATGCCGACATATCCACGAATGAGGCGGTGGAGAAGTATTCTAGGGAGCTTGCTGGATTGACAGGCATGGATATCAGCATCACGGCAAGCGGGGCAAGCATGACTTCCATGATGGGAGGAGGAATTGAGATTGATTTGCAGGGGCGTGACCTGGATGATTTGAAGGAAGCATCCAAACAAGTACAGGATATGATGCAGACAATTCCAGGCGTGTTGCAGGTATCTTCCAATCTGTCGGATGCGGCAACGCAGTTAGAAGTAGTCATCGACCCGCTTAAGAGCATGGCGGTAGGTATGCCGCCCGTACAGGTGGCGGGGGAAATGCGTAACGCGTTAAGCGGTACGGAGGCGGCTACTCTGACAAGGAACGGAGAAGAATATTCTATCAGGTTGGAATATCCTAAGGGCGAGTACGAGGATATGAATGACTTACTTAACATGACATTGACAACGCCGACAGGTATGCAGGTGCCGTTGTCGGAGCTGGCGGTGATAGAGTATAAAGATGCGCCGGTCACATTGACCAGGGTGGATGGCATTTATCAAGTTGCCGTTACGGCCAACACGACAGAGGATACCAGATTCACCGCCCAGGCAGCGGCAGAAGAAGCTATGCTCCAGATTATGCTTCCCAGGGGAGTCACCAGGACGAGCAGTATGATGAATGATATGATGATGGACGAGTTTAACGCCATTATCCATGCGATTTATGTGGCCGTCTTCATGATTTTCCTGGTTATGGCGATGCAATTTGAATCACCGAGATTTTCGGCAATGGTTATGATGAGTATACCTTTTGCCTTGATTGGTTCCTTCGGACTTCTTTTTATCACAGGTTCTACTTTGAGCATGGTTTCTTTGATGGGCGTGCTGATGTTAGCCGGTATCGTGGTAAATAACGGTATTCTCTATGTAGATACGGTCAACAGGCTGCGGGAAGAGATACCGCTTAATGATGCGTTAGTGCAGAGCGGACAGATGCGTCTGCGTCCAATCCTGATGACGACGTTGACTACGATTCTGTCTATGGTGCCTATGTCGTTGGGAATTGGCGAGGGCTCCGTTATGATGCAAGGTATGGCGTTAGTCATTATCGGCGGATTGGTTGCTTCTACGGTGTTGATTCTGATTCTTTTGCCGACTTTCTATCTGATTATTGATAAACAGACGAGGAAAGAACAGCGGATTGAGAAAAAAGAACGCAGGCAGGAGAAAAAAGAAGCGAAAAAGCTGAAAAGGGAAGCAAAGAAAAATAAAGGAATTGACATAGATAAAGAAAAATAAAGAGGCAAAAGCAAAAAACAGCAGCCCGTCCAAGGTAATTCTATGGCGGGCTGCTGTTCACAATTTTTTCACTTTTATTTCTTATAATGATTAGGATGTAAAAAGGTCTATTTTTTAAGTGGCAAGGGCAAATTGCATAAAATGTTCCCTTGTGTCTGTCTGCGTCATATGGATTTTCTAAAATATTTCGGGATATCTATGGAAACGGACGTAACAGCCCTCTATTCGCCATCCGGGCGAAAATCGGGCTTTTCGGAGCGGCCATGTCCCGAAATTACTGGAGATATTTCGGAATATTAAGAAAATCTCATATTCCTACGAAGGGCAGCTTCGTGAACATTTTATGCAATCTGCCGGTGAAATTTTATGATAGCGCGTTTTGATACCCTAATCTTATAATATATTGTATTTTGGATGTACAAAATATAAATCATAAAGAAAAAAGCATGTAAAGAAGCGCAGAAATGGAGTAATTTATGAAATATTCTCTTAAAAGGCATTTTGTGATTATTTTCACACTGCTCATTACGGGCATTATCCTTATGTGTCTTCTTCTCAACAGTACACTTCTTGAAAAATATTATATCAATAGTAAGATGAATGCATTGATTGGCGCATATTTCAGCATCAACAAAGCTTCCAGCGCCGGAGACATTACATCGGATACTTATGACATTGAACTGCAGAAAATATGTGGTAAATATAATATCAACGTGCTTGTGGCGGACAGTGATTCGGAGACGATAAAGACCACAATGAGTGACCCGGAGTTTGTCATCAAGCATCTGCTTCATAATATTATTAAGGGTGTCAATCCGGAGGGTATTCTACTCGAAAATAAAGATTATAAGGTGCAGATTATTACGGATGCACGTACCCAGACAGAGTATATTGAGATGTGGGGTGTTCTGGATACGGGGTACCTTTTCATGATTCGGAGTGCCTTGGAGGGAATCAGGGAGAGTGTTGATATATCTAATCACTTTCTGGCCTATGTGGGAACAGCGGCAATCGGCGTCAGCGTTTTGTTGGTATTTTGGCTGTCGAACCGTATTACGAAACCGATTTTAGAGTTGGCGGATATTTCTGAGAGAATGAAACATTTAGATTTTGATGCCAAATATGTGGGTAAAGACAGGACGGAGATTGCCATATTAGGCAATAACATTAATGAGCTGTCGGAAACGTTGGAGGCCACTATTTCCGAATTGAAGACGGCAAATAATGAACTACTGAAAGATATTGAGAGGAAAGAACAGATTGACGAGATGCGTAAAGAGTTTCTTTCTAATGTTTCTCATGAGCTAAAAACGCCGATTGCTTTAATCCAGGGCTATGCGGAAGGGTTAAAAGAGGGCATTAGCGATGACGTGGAAAGCAGGGATTTTTATTGTGACGTCATTATGGATGAGGCGTCCAAGATGAATATCATGGTCAAGAAACTGCTTACTCTTAATCAGCTAGAGTTTGGGAACGAGATTATCAGTATGGAGCGGTTTGACATTACTGCACTGATAAGAAATTATATTGCTTCCTCAGAGATATTGTTGAAGCAAAAAGACATATCGGTGCGTATGGAAGACTATGAGGAAATTTATGTGTGGGGAGATGAATTTAGGGTTGAAGAAGTATTTATGAATTATTTTTCAAACGCCATCAACCATGCCGGGGATGACAGAATCATAGATGTCCGGATAAGCAAGGAGGCAGAGCGGGTGAGGGTTTCTGTTTTTAACACCGGCGAACCGATTCCGGAGGAAAGTGTAGGGCATATATGGGAGAAATTCTATAAAGTAGATAAGGCGCGTACAAGAGAGTATGGAGGAAGTGGTATAGGATTGTCCATTGTCAAAGTGATTATGGAATCCATGAATCAGGAATACGGCGTCACAAATTATAGCAACGGCGTAGAATTTTGGTTTACACTAGACAACTGCATGGATTTTACGATATAATAATATGCGATATTAATGTGGCCGAGTATTATCTGCCGGAATAATTGGGTGCGCGAAGTGAGCTTTTGTCTTTGTTGATATAGAGTTTATTTTGACGGCGGATACTTGGGATGAAAAAGCTGATGGGGGAGTAGACGTGAAAAGAGTATATACATTTCTGTGTGGTATAGCAGCAGCAGCGCTTGTAAGTGGATGTGGGGCGGATATGCCGGAACTAACCCGGGAGGAAACGGACCTGATTTCAGAGTATGCGGTCGGCGTACTGTTAAAATATGATAAAGACCATGTAAACCGTCTCGTGGATACGGCAGGATATGAGATAGCAGAAGCTGAGGAGCCGGAAGAAACAACAAAAGAAGAGCCGGAACAGGATGAGTCAGAAGAACAGGCAAAAGAGACACAGACCGTGGATGTGAGCGAGGATGAAGAAGCTGCGGCGATGCCTTCCACTATAGAAGAGTATTATGGTATCCAGGATATCACAATCCAGTATAACGGGTATGAGTTGAGCCAGAGTTATCCGCCGTCCACAGAGGAAAACAATATGTTTTTTGCAATGGATGCAACAGAGGGGATGCAGTTACTTGTATTGAAATTTACGGCCTATAATACAAGTGGTTCCGACCAGACGCTAGATATGTTGGGACATGGAGCCAGATTCCGTGTCTCTCTCAACGGGGAGGCGAGCAAGGGGGCGCTTGCCACAATGCTTCTGAATGATATGCAGACATATAAGGATGTAATACCTGCAGGTTCCAGCACGGAATTGGTCAGTATCGTTGAAATTCCGCAGTCGGTTTCTGTCGGGACAATAGAATTTATATTGCGCGGAAACGGGGAAAATGCCGTTTTAACGCTGCAATAAGGAGCTAATTGCGGACTTTGTAAAAAAAATTAAAAAAATATCAAAAAAACTGTTGACATTCTAAATTTACAGTGCTATACTCAATTTCGTTGCTGAGACAAACACAGAACACAGCAACACACCGGAAACAGATATCCGGCAGAGGACCTTGACAAATAAACAGTAATGCAACCCTGAAAATTCAGAAAGAAAAGAAGCTGTCCTTGAAGGGATAGCGGATAGTCTTAAAGGATTATCAGAGAAATAAAAAGGAAGAACAGATACGAACCAAACAGTAAATGACCCGGAGCCGGAAAGACTGAGTAGACAGGAAAGAAGGGG
>CAJTQI010000006.1 GCA_910578645.1 uncultured Lachnospiraceae bacterium | reverse complement strand
GCCCGCGAGCGAGGAGAGCGAAGCGAAACGAGCTAGCACAGCGGAGTAAAGTGAGGGCGAAGCCCGCGAGCGAGGAGAGCGAAGCGAAACGAGCTAGCACAGCGGAGTAAAGTAAGGGCGAAGCCCGCGAGCGAGGAGAGCGAAGCGAAACGAGCTAGCACAGCGGAGTAAAGTAAGGGCGAAGCCCGCGAGCGAGGAGAGCGAAGCGAAACGAGCTAGCACAGCGGAGTAAAGTAAGGGCGAAGCCCGCGAGCGAGGAGGAGCGAATGAAAATTGTATTTGTTATTCCGGACATGCCGGGAGGCGGGACGGAGCGGGTTGTGGCGCTTCTCGCCAATGAATACTGCCGCAGGGGAATTGAGACTGCCATACTCCTTTTTGCCGGGCACGAGACCGCATATCCGCTGGATGAGCGGATAGAGGTTATAAGCGTGGGGGGCCCTTCCGGCGGGCGGATAGCAGACAGGGTAAAGAGGCTTGGCAGGATGCGGGTGTATTATGCCAGGAATAAGGGATGCCAGATATGGGCGTTCAGTGTCATGGGAGCCGTTTTTTCTGCAATTGCCGCGTTTGGGCAGAGGCACTTTTTTCTTGTTTCCGAACGCAACGACCCCAACCGTTATGACCATAAGAAAATCAGGAATATGGCTTACCGCTTTGCGGATGTGGTGGTATGCCAGACGGAAGATGCGGTGGGCGGGTTCCCGGCAGGCATCGCGAAAAAATCCGCGGTGGTGCCAAACCCGGTGGACATCGGCGCTTTGCAGCCCTATGAGGGGAGTAGAGAACACAGAATTGTGGCGGTGGGACGGTTAGAGCCCCAGAAGAACCACAAGTTATTGCTCCATGCCTTCGCCGGGTTTTCCGGGATATACCCGGACTATGTGTTAGATATATATGGTAAGGGAGAATTGGAAAAGGAATTGAAACAACTTGCGGCCACGCTTGGAATCGGTGACCGGGTCAGGTTCCGGGGCTTTTCGGACAAGGTGAAAGAAGAGATTAACAGCGCGGCGATGTATGTGCTGTCCTCCGACTATGAAGGAATCTCCAATTCCATGTTGGAAGCTTTGGCTCTTGGCATCCCGGTGATTGCCACAGACTGTCCTATTGGCGGTTCCAGGATGTACGTTGAGGATGGCGTAAACGGGTTACTTGTGTCGATAGGCAATAAAGAGGCGCTGCAGGCGGCGATGTGCAAGATTGCAGGAGATGAAAAATTCGCTGCAGCCCTTGGCAGGGAAGGATACAGGCTGGGGGAGAGGAACAAGGTGGGGCAGATTGCAGATAAGTTTCTTGAGGCAGCAGGAGGGCACAAGAGATGAGCCATGTACTTGTCATCAACCCAATTTTATATACATCGGAGACGAATAGGATTCCCAGGGTGCATTCCATCAAGGAGACGATGATTTATACCCTCTGCAAAGGATTCTTGAAGAATGGGCAGCAGGTGACGTTGATTGCCGCTGAGGATTACCGTCCCGAGGAGGAAGAACAGTATGATTTTCCTGTTATTTTTATGGAGACGGTCTTACATGGCATATTTCAGCCCAGGTGTTTTCCCTATATGCCGAAACTGCGCGGCTATTTGAGAAAGCATAAGGAATACGATTATATTATATCCAGTGAAATGTTTGCCACATGGTCTTACACCGTGGCGAGAGTCTGTCCGGATAAAGCGGTTATATGGCATGAACTGGCCAAGCACAACAATATGCTGCATCAGATGCCGTCCCGGTTTTGGTACGGATTGGTGGCGAGGTTTTTGATGCGTCGGGTGACTGTCATTCCAAGGTCCCGGGCAGCGGCGTACTTTATCGGGCATTTTTCTGGTAACGTGTCCGGCACGGTCATAGACCATGGTGTAGATATAGAGAAGATAGTTCCGGTGCAGGCGGCAGAGCGCAAAAATCAGTTTGTGGCAGTATCACAGCTAATCGGCAGAAAAAGAATTGACAGAACGATAGAGAGTTTTACGAAGTTTTGGAATAAGGGATACAAGGAATACAGATTATATATTATTGGCAAGGGAGAGCTGGAAGAGGAATTGAGGGCCCAGGTAAAAGGGCTCGACATGGAAGAAAACATCATTTTCTGCGGTCAGCTTACCCATGACAGGCTTTTGCCTTTGGTGGCACAATCCCAGGCATTGCTTGTGTCCACCGAGAAAGACAATAATATGGTGTCTATCGCGGAGAGTATCGTGGCAGGGACGCCGGTGGTCACTACCCCTGTGCCTTATAACGCTTATGATATCGAGAAAGAGAAGCTTGGTATCGTCAAGGCAAATTGGGGCGAAGAGACGCTTGTGGAGATTTGCGCAGACAATATGGTGTATGTACAAAACTGTGTCCGCTACCGAGAAAAGCTTTCGAACGTTTACTGTGCGGGACAATTCATGAAAGTCATGACTTCGCCAGTGCATTGATATGTCCAAAATATAAGCATGCCAATGCACTGGATTAGATAGAGAAAGGTCGCGTATGTTACACATACTTAGCATGTTATTCTGGCTGGTTATCGTGCCGTGCTGCATGGGCTTTATTCCGGCAAACTTCATATCGGCCAAGAAGAGACATCCCGGCTTCGTACTGCTTGCCGGTTATTTTGTTATGTGGGCTTTGTTTGAAGTGGTGGCAATCCCAGCGGTTCTTTTTGTCAAGTACGATAATTTCAAGGTGGCTTCCATATGCTTTACGGTACTGGGACTCTTGTGTGCGGGAGTAGGAGTTTGGCTTGCCTACAGAAACTGGCGGGAGAATCAGCCAGGGCTTTTCTTTGGCAGCAGCGGATGGGACGACAATATAGATGACATTGGTGTCGGTTTATTTAGGAGGATTGTGGAACGGGCAGTGAGGTATATCCGGAAAATGTCCTGGGCAGAGAGAATCGAGTGGCTGTTATTTTTTGGCCTGCTTGTGTTCCAGCTCTATAAGGCGGTGGCCTATGCGTCTTTTGACGGCGACGATGCTTATTATGTGGTAGAATCTTTGATTGCGCAGCAGGCGGATGTGATGTACCGCATTCTTCCTTATACGGGAAGACCTACGGACCTGGATATCAGGCATGCCCTGGCAGTGTTCCCGATGTGGATTGCCTTCGTGGCGAAAATGAGCGGTGTCCATGCGACAATCATGTCGCATTCCGTTATGCCGCTTGTGCTGATACCTTTGGGGTATCTGGTCTATTACGAGGTGGGCAGGGTGCTCTTTGGCATAGGCATCAAGAAACGCACGAGGAAAAGGCGGTTTAAGTCGGCGTCCGGGAAGATGAATAAAAAAGCCAGGGAGGCCATTGAAAAGGACAGTGTCTTCTACAAAGAAAATCTTCCGGTTTTTATGGTATTGATGGGGCTGTTCCAGATATTCGGGAATGTGTCTATTTACACCAACGAGACTTTTTTCCTGACCAGGACATGGCAGGGTAAGGCCGTGGCGGGCAGTTTGGTGATTCCGGCTCTTCTGTGGATGTTCTTATGGATATATGGCAGTGCAGGCAAGAGGCGGCATTCGGAGATGGGAATATGGATTGTGTTTGTGTGTGTCAATATGACGGCAGGCATATGCAGTTCCATTGCCGTTTTCCTCGCATCTATTCTGATTGCTATTACGGCGCTGTGCCTGGCAGTGGTGGAGCGGGATTACGGGGTGATTCTTAAAATGGGAGCGATATGTATCCCCAATATCGTTTATATGGCTATTTATGTGATTGTGGGATATAGTTATCTGCTACGGTGAAGAGACAGAGGAGATGTCTATGTGGGGTATTTTTTTAGAGAGTGTCGTAATCTTTAAAAACTATATGGGCTTCCATGAAAACGGCTATCTTGCGTTTATTTATCTGCTTATGCTGCTATATTTATGGCTGGCGGAAAAAGATAAACGCAGGCGGGCGGTTTTTGTTTATGCGCCCACCCTCCTTTTGCTTATGTTTTTCTGTCCGCTGTTTCGCAAGCTGTTTGTGAAGTTGTTAGAAGATTCGGAAACCTATTACCGTCTTCTGTGGCTTTTACAGATGAGTATCGTCAGCGCTTACGGCGTCTTAAGTTTATGCGGAAGGTTTCGCAGGGCGGGGCTTGCGGTAATGTGCATACTGATTGTGTTATGCGGCGGCTACGTCTATGACAGCGAGCACATCACCAAGGCGGAGAATGCCTACCATCTTCCCCAGGATGCGATAGATATCGTGGATATGGTTGAGCCAAAGGAAGGACGCATCACAGTGCTTGTGCCGGCAGATTTGATTTATTATGTGCGGCAGTACAGCACGAACATTGAACTGCCATACGGCAGGGAGATGCTGATTGCCAGATGGGACTATCATCATGCCATGTACGAGGCTATGGAGAAAGCGGATGTGATAGAGACGGAAGAATTTGCCAGGCTGGCCAGGGAATATCCGTGCGCCTATGTGGTGTTGAAGACAGACCGGGCGGTGGAGGAACCTTTGACAGACCACGGATATATCCTGTACGGACAAGTGGGAGAATATTTGATTTATCAGGATATGGAGACGGTAGGGTGAAACAGTTGACATCCGGTTTATTATCTAATATTAAATGGCCGCTTACGGGTGCAGGAGGTATGGACGGTGCTATTTAACTCTTATATCTTTGTTTTTTTATTTTTTCCTTGCTGTCTTCTTGGCTATTACGGTTTCATGCATTTTAGGCAGGTACGGGCGGCTAAGGTTTTTTTGATTGCCATGTCTTTTTGGTTTTACGGGTATTTTAACGTATCGTATCTGTTCATTATGGCGTGCAGTATCGGGGGCAATTACATATTTCACCGGGTATTGTCGGATAAAAAAAGCCGCCCAGTCATGGCCCTGGCGGTGGCGGCGAACCTGGGCGTGCTGTTCTATTTCAAGTATTTTGACTTTTTTCTTTCCACGGTGAATGCGATATTTGGGAGCTCTATGGCGCTTTACAATGTCCTTTTGCCTTTGGGAATCAGCTTTTTTACGTTTCAGCAGATTTCCTTTATCGTGGACACTTACCATGGGGAAGTGGAGCGTTGTTCTTTAACAGATTATGCCTTGTTTGTTTCGTTTTTTCCGCAGTTGATTGCCGGGCCTATTGTCAGCCACAGCGAGATGCTGCCACAGTTTGCACGTATGGGAGAGAAAAAAATTTCTTGGGAGCAGGCGGCTCGCGGGCTTAGTCTTTTTATCTTGGGACTTGCAAAAAAGGTGTTGATTGCGGATGTTTTCGGCGCGGGCGTTGATTACGGGTACGAGAATCTGGAGCTGCTTGGGCGTCCGGACGCGGTTCTTGTTATTGTTTTTTATACCTTACAGCTTTATTTTGATTTCAGCGGATATTGTGACATGGCCAGGGGAATCGGTAGGATGCTTGGCATCGAGCTTCCGGTTAATTTTGATTCGCCCTACAAGGCAGGGAATATTATTGATTTCTGGAAAAGATGGCACATTACGCTAAACAGGTTTTTTACCAAGTATGTCTACATTCCGCTTGGCGGCAACAGGAGAGGCCAGGCAAGGATGTACGCAAACCTGATGATAGTATTTCTTTTAAGCGGCCTGTGGCACGGTGCGGGATGGAATTACCTTGTCTGGGGAGGGATGCACGGCGTGCTGTATGTGCTCACGAGATTCTGGATGAGGAATCTCAAACAGCGGCTTTTTTGTGCGCACAGGAATGCAGGAAATCCGTCATCTGGGGAGGCGCATGGGCAGGTGTCCCGGACGACGGCAGTGCCGGCGGGGGGAGCTGCAGCGCAGGCAGGACATATAATTATGACACACATGTCACGTATATTGCTTTTTTGCTATGTGGGAGTGGCGTGGGTTTACTTCCGGGCGCAGAGCGTGGCGCAGGCGAACAGGATGCTGCATATTGCCTTGCAGGGCAGGATGCAGAAAGTCTCTCTGGAGCTGGCGGAATGCTTTCAGGTGGATGAGTTCTGGTATGTGCTCAAAGTGCTGCGGCTTGACAGCCGGTCATACAGCCGCTATATTCTGATGTGGGCCATTTTGGCGGCAGGCATCTACTTTGCTATGGTGGGAAAGAATGCTGCGGAGCGTGTGGAGCGCATGAAATTTAAACCTGTTTCGGCGATGGTATTCGCTGTGCTTGCACTCTGGTGCGTGCTCACGTTTTCCAAGGTTAGTACTTTCCTGTATTTTAATTTTTAGAAGGCCGGATGTGCAAATAGTAACGCAGAAGGGGAGGTGTGGGAGGAAGCATGAAGCAATGTTCCGGTAACCGCTTTAAAAAATGGGTTGTATCCATGGTGGCGCTCTTTGCGGCGCTGCTTGTCGTAACGGCAGCCTTGGTGGTGTATGTGGACCCTTTTTTCCAGTACCATGCACCCCTCGAAAAGTTCCCTTATCTGGTGGACAATCAGCTTAGCCAGAATCCCGGAATGGCGAAAAATATGGAATATGACAGCGTTATCTTGGGCTCATCTATGACGGTAAATTTTAATACGGAATGGTTTGACGAACTGTTAGGGCTTGACACGATAAAATTAAATTATAGCGGCGCTTACCCAAAAGACCAGGCGAACATCATGGATATTATTTTCCGCAGTGAAAACCAGGTGAAAGCGGTATTTCTGGGGGTGGACGTGATGACTTACACAGGAGGGGTGGACGAGACGAAGTATCCCATTCCTGCCTATCTTTATGACGACAACTACTTGAATGACGTACAGTATCTTTTTAACAAAGATGTGGTATTAAATTATATCCTTCGCCCTTTGGCTGACCCGGATAAGACGGATTTGTCCACGGTTTACCAGAGTTGGTGGACGGACGAATACTACAACATCCAGTGGGTCATGCACAACTACGTGCCGTCACAGAAGGTGGCGGAGGAAACGCCGTCCGAGGCATATATTGCCAATGTGGAAAAGAACCTGCAGGCCAATATCTGTCCTTATATCAGGCAGAACCCGGACACGGATTTCTATATTTTCTTTCCGCCCTACAGCATCCTGTATTGGAATGATGTCATACAGGAGAACCATCTTGAGGCCACTATGGAAGAATACAGGTATATTGCAGATACCTTGTCTGCCTATGATAATGTGCGGATATTCTATTTCCCGGACCAGGAATGGATTGTGACCGATTTGAATCTTTATGCGGATTATACCCATTACCACAGGGACATCAACCGCTATATGACAGAATGCTTTGCAGAGGGAACGTGTGAAGTGCGAGACGGGGAACAGATGCAGGAAGTCCTGGACAGTACGCGGGATATGATTGCGCGCTTCGATTTCGAGGAATTATTTTCGGTAGAATATTGACAGATACCAGGCGAAAAGCCTTCCCGTACTGCCGGGATAGAAATGGCGGTACGGGAAGGCTTTTGTATCTCAGAAATTGTTTGCAGTTATGCCAGCGGTTATTCCTGGGCCGCCAGTTCAGGGAAGATACACTGGACAAACCTGTCTGCTAGGAGTTCACGCCCGGCGTCGTTGAAATGGATATAGTCTGTCATATAGTCCAGATAGTTGTCCTCATTGATGGAGCCATAGAAATTATCAATCAAAGAGACGCCGCAGTCGCTTGAAGCGTCCAGTTCTTTTTGCAGGTAATGGCTTAATGTGCCGTTGCCCAAATCCACACGGTCGCCATTCTCGAAGTTGCCTTCTTCATTGATGGTATGGCAGAAGGTGTGGGACATGACTACGATGCGGATATGCGGATAAGCTTCCTGGATGGCTGTAACGCCCGCCCTCAGTGCGCCTGTGTAGGTTACGATGGAATAGGGGTCGTTGGGGTCGTCACAGGGACGTTTGTTGATATAGTCGCTGCCATCATACATAATACAGATTAAGTCAACGCTGTTCATGTCAAGGGATGACAGCATCTCTACAGTCCGTGGGAATGCTTCGTCGTAACTGTATGTGGCAGCCGTTTTCATAAGGTCGAAGTTGCCCGAAGCCAAGCTGTCGGCTACATAAGAAAAGGAGAAAGCGTCCAGGATATATCCGTCATTGTAGGAGGCGAACTGTGCCGCTATGGTGGTGCCGGTAAAAGAACCGTTGTGGACGGTGGCGCCTGTCTTTTTGGCGATTTGCTCTGCCAGCCCACCTTCTCCCTGGTCCATGGAAAAAGGGTCGTCGCCAAGACATAGAATAGTAGTGACACCGTCGTCTTCCCGTCCCTCCAGTTTGTCGGGAGCCAGTGGAATGATATTGTCCATCGCTTCCACATCGAAAGCATCTGTCTGTTGATTGGGGTCATAATCGGACGGAACGCCCTTGTTCCATTTATATAACCTGTATGCGGAAAAAGCTACGGTCAGGGCGATGGCGCACAGAAGAATAATATGTAGATTTATCTGTTTGCCTGACTGCTTCTTGGATGAAGCGTCCTCGTGGCTGTTTTTTTTGTTTTTGTTTTGATTCTGGTTCATGGCTGCCTCCTTCATATTGCCCATATGCCTGCCTTTCTCACAGGCAGTGCTATGATATAATGTCCTTTGGGCAATTTATATGTAGTTTACTATGAAATTTCATAAAAATCCATGGCTTGTACATCTTTTTAATAAAATCTTTTGTTTTTAGCGCAAAAGAGCGTTTCCCAAAATCCGCAGATTTTTGGAAACGCTCTTCATCGGATAGTATTACACGGTGGTCAGACCATCGATACGGCGTCTTCCATCGGGGTACTGTCAGCTAATGAATAAGTAATGATTGTTGTTTGTGGAAAAGGGGTCTGCAGTTGTTTGTACCACTTACTGTATTTGTACATACGGTATGTAGTGCTAAGCTTCTGCAACTGTTCTTCATCTGCGCAGCAGGTGGAGAAATGTTCCCGTTCTTCCAAATCCATTGTGACATAATCCATATAAGTGATTTTCAGTTCCGCAATACTTTCGCGGCACTTCGGACAAGACTGTTTATGCCCGTTTAGCATATAGACCCGATGGCAACGCTTACAATAGTGCATGTACATCATAGTAAAATTCCCTTTCTTTTGCTAAAATGATTGTTGAAATTGTAAGGTTGCACTTGTATTGTGTCAGTTACGGTTGATAATGTCAAGCATGTTTTAACGGAATATGGCAGACGAGCACGTTTAAATATCGCGTGAAAGTCCAAATATTATGTAAATCTTGTCAAAATTCCGCGGGGAGTAAATTGCCTTGAAAGCATTGACATCTTGTGCTACAATATTACAAAAATGTTAAAAAAGAAGGGTTTACATAAGGTTTCACAAAGCTGAAGGACAAAGTGCTTGTGTAATGGAAAATTTAAACAAAAAAGAAATGGTTTGGATGGAGGAAAAATGCAGGAAAAAAAGAACGGTAGAAAAAGCACGGCGAAAAAGGAAGTCAAAAAAAGCGTTAAAAAAGAAATTAAAATGGAAGAGTTTCTTCGTGAAGGCGGTTTGTTTGATGAGGAAGACGAAGATGAAGTAACTGACGATACGTTACAGTTTTTAAGTCTGGACGATGAGACAATCGAGGCATATCAGCGTGAACATAAGCGCGCTGCTTCAAGAAGAACTGCTTCTGTAAAGAAACAGGGGCGGCAAAAAGGAAAGCGAAGAAAAGAAGAGGACAATAGGTATTACGCATCCGGGGATGATGAGGCAGACGGCAGATACTACGAAACCGATGAAACCTATGATGAAGACGAATCGTATTACGAATACGGCAGTGATGTAGATGAGGAAGAGGCATATAATGAATCGGAGGAATACTACGGGGAAGGTGATGAGATAGACGGCACCTATGATGGTGAGGATTACGAATCGGAGTATTACGAGGCCGATGATGAAGATTATGAATCGGAGTATTACGGGGCCGATGATGAAGATTATGAATCGGAGTATTATGAGGCCGATAGTGAGCAAGCAGAGTATTATGAAGCCGACGATGGGGATGAGGAATATTACGAAGCCGACGAAGACGGGATGGAGTACTATGGAACCGATGAAGACGGGATGGAATATTATGAAATTGAAGGCGAAGAGGATGATTACGAAGATGACGAGGAAGTTGAAGAATATGACGAATATGACGACGAAGAAGACGGCATTTTTGTAAGAATAAAAGATTTCCTGGCAGATTTAAATACACTTGATATGGTAGTGGCGGTGCTTGGAGTTGTTGTGGCAGCGGGGGTGATTATCACAGGAGGTCTCTATATCAACGCGAAATCCGTAGAAAAGCAGGCGGAAGGGTTTGCCAGTGTGGGCGAGCAGGTTGAGGGTATTTCCGTAATCGGGGAAAGCGGTTTGGTTGCGGTGGCTGAGTCAGCAAGGCTTGGCAGTATGGTTGACTTGGAAGAGGAGCCGCAAGAAGAGCAGGAACAGGAGGAAGAAGAGCCAGAAGAGACGGACAAAACTGTGGAAGTAACTCTTAATCTTACTTCCATCCAGTCGGACCTGAAAATTAAATTTGTCAATAAGAAAACGGGCAAATTAGTTGGGGGCGTGCCTTTTGCAGTGGAAGTCGCAGGAGGGGCCAAGACAATGGAATGGAAGGATGAGAATGAGGACGGTATTATTTACCATACGGAGGTACCCGCGGGAGAGTATAGCGTAAAAGTCATGCCTTTTGAAAGCGGACAATATGCGGATTATAAACTCCCCACATCGGCAAGCAGCGTAAAAGTCACGGACACCATTACATATAAAAAAGTTGAGGTGGCGGATGAAGTGAAGACTGAGGCGGAGGTTAATGCGGCTGTGGAGGACACTGCCATACAGGAGACGGTGGTGGAATCCGTACTTAAAGATACGGTAGAGTGGGTGGAATCCACCAAAACACCGATTGGCGAAGAAAAAGCAGTCTATGAAGCTGTTGACAAGAAGAACATTCCTGACCCATGGACAGTCAGCAGCGCCTACAGGAAGCTTGTAGATTTGGGAAAAACGTCAGTATCGGGTAACGATACGGACCAAAGTGGCGGCCAAGGCGATAATCAGGGCGGCAATCAAGGAGGTAACCAAGGCGGCAATCAGGACAGCAATACGCCGAAACCTTTAAAGGCCGAACTGGACAAGAAGAATGTAGAGCTTAAGAAAGGGGAGAGCACAACCATTGCGGTAAAAGTGACCGAAGGCAGTGCGGCGTCCATCACATGGAAGAGCAGTGACGACAGGGTTGCTTCCGTGGATGGCAGCGGTAAAGTTACGGCGAAGGAGGCAGGAAGTGCGACAATTACGGCGACAGTTGCTTCCTCGGATGGTGTGAAACTGGATTTAACCTGTGCCGTGACGGTTAAGGCGGATGCAGCGCCGCCCCAGGCATTGAAAGCCGAACTGGATAAGAAGAGCGCAGAGCTTAAGAAAGGTGAAAGTACGACTCTTACGGTGAAAGTTACCGGCGGCAGTGCGGCGTCCATCACGTGGAAGAGCAGCAATGACAAGATTGTGTCTGTGGACGGCAGCGGTAAGGTGACTGCAAAAGAAATAGGAAGTGCCACGGTTACGGCGACAGTGACTGCCCAGGACGGTAAAAAGCAGGATTTGGCCTGTGCCGTGACGGTGAAATCCACTTACGGGAAAGTTGCGATAAGCGGCGCTGCGGAAGTGGCCATTGGACAGAATGTTACACTTACGGTGCAGACCGAGCCGAAGGATGGCAAAATTACATGGAGCAGTGATAACGAGAAAATTGCCAAGGTGGACAGCAAGGGCGTGGTTACCGGAGTGGCGGAAGGGACCGTCAATATTAAAGCGGCTTGCACTGATGCGCCGGAAACCTTTTCCACACATAAGATGACAGTCAAGAAAAGCATAGTGGACGGTAAGGCTAAGCTGAAGGATAAAGACGGTAATCAGATGTATTACCTGAATTCTTCGGGTGAATATAAAGAAGCCACCTATGACGATTACAAGAAATATGATAAATTTTTTAAGAAAAAATCCGAGGCATCCGAGTATAAGTATACAGGATGGCAGACGATTGACGGTCATGTGTATTTCTTTGATAAAGAGGGAAAATATGTGACAGGCGAACAGGTTATTCAGGGCGCCAAATATAATTTTGGCAGCGACGGTAAGATGTCAAATGGTTCCGGCTCTATGGGAATTGATGTATCGAAGTGGAACGGGAACATTGACTGGAATGCGGTGAAAAATTCCGGCGTATCCTATGTGATTATCCGGTGCGGGTACAGAGGCTCGTCCACCGGGGCGTTGATTGAGGACCCGAAATTCAGGAGCAATATAAAGGGCGCCAAGGCGGCCGGGCTGAAAGTGGGTGTTTATTTCTTTAGCCAGGCAGTCAATGAGGTGGAGGCCGTGGAGGAAGCGTCCATGGCAGTTAACCTGGCTAGCGGTTATGGGCTGAATTATCCGATTTTCCTGGATGTGGAGGCCAGTGGCGGGCGCGGGGACGGTATCAGTAAGGAGACGAGGACAGAGGTGTGCAAGGCCTTCTGTGCAACCGTGCAAAATTCCGGATATTCCGCGGGCATCTATGCGAATAAGAATTGGTTTAGCGAAAAAATTAATACGGGCAGTTTGACCAGTTATAAGATTTGGCTTGCGCAGTATGCCAGCGCGCCCACCTATTCCGCAACCAGATATGATATGTGGCAGTATTCCTCCAAAGGAAAGGTCAGTGGGATTAACGGCGACGTGGACATGAATATCAGTTATATGAATTATTAAGGCCACTCCCTTTGGCGCATCATATGATTATGCTTGCAATTTAGGGAGGATTGAACGATAATAAAAAAGTAGTTATACTTAGATGCCGCAGTATGGTGTCTAAGTATAATTAAGCATGTTTGGAAGAATGCTTTGATAAGAATTGAAAAAGACAGAGACGGAGGGTTATATGAGGACATATTTAGTGACAGGCGGGGCAGGATTTATCGGTTCTAATTATATTGAATATATGTTTCGTAAGTATGACAAGGAGATTCGGATTATCAATGTGGATGCGCTGACTTATGCAGGTAATCTGGAGAATTTGAAGGACGTCGAGAACAGGGATAATTATACGTTTATCAAGGCGGACATCTGTGATAAAGAGGCTATTTCCAAGATTTTTGCAGAGAATGAGATTGACCGGGTCGTACATTTTGCGGCGGAGAGCCATGTGGACAGAAGTATCCGTAATCCGGAGGTATTCACGCAGACAAATGTGCTTGGCACGGCTGTTATGTTAAATTGCGCTAAGGCGGCTTGGGAATTGCCGGACGGCAGCTACAAGGCGGACAAGAAGTTTCTTCATGTGTCCACGGACGAAGTGTATGGCTCCCTGGAGGAAGATGGCGGTTACTTTTATGAGACAACGCCCTACGCGCCGCGAAGCCCTTATTCGGCGAGCAAGGCGGGCGCCGATATGTTGGTTAAGGCTTATATAGATACTTATAAGTTTCCGGCAAATATTACCAACTGTTCCAACAATTATGGCCCTTATCAGTTCCCGGAGAAGCTGATACCGCTCATTATCAATAATGCTTTGCAGGGAAAGAAACTGCCCGTCTACGGAGACGGCAAGAATGTCCGTGACTGGCTGTATGTAGAAGACCATGCCAAGGCCATTGATATGGTGCAGGAGAAAGGCAGGCTGTTTGAAACTTACAATGTAGGAGGGCACAACGAGAAGCAGAATATCGAGATAATTAAAATTATATTGTCTAGCTTACAGGAAATGCTTCCTGAGAATGACCCCCGCAGGGAACATGTGAGCGAAGATTTGATTACTTACGTAGAGGACCGCAAAGGACATGACAGAAGATATGCGATTGCGCCGGATAAGATTAAGGCGGAGATTGGTTGGGAGCCTGAGACGATGTTTGAGCAGGGTATCCGCCGCACAATCCAGTGGTTCTTTGAACATGAGGAGTGGATGAAGAATGTCACAAGCGGAGACTACCAGAAGTATTATGAAGAAATGTATCAAGAGTAAACGACTCCACGCATAGGTTTAGGCTCTGCAAGACAGAAGGATGGAGCGCAGCGTAAAATAGTAAACCCGCGATACGGGGAAAGGTAAGGTTTGACAGATGAAAGGAATTATATTGGCGGGAGGCTCGGGTACCCGGTTATATCCGTTGACTAAGGCGGTATCCAAGCAGATTATGCCGGTATATGATAAACCGATGATTTATTATCCGCTTTCGACATTGATGTTGGCGGGAATCAGGGATATACTCATTATCTCCACACCCCGGGACCTTCCGGTTTTCAAGGAATTGTTCGGTACAGGAGAGCAGCTTGGACTGCATATGGAATATGCGGTGCAGGAATATCCAAGAGGGCTTGCCGATGCATTTATTATCGGTGCTGATTTTATTGGCGCGGATAGCGTGGCGTTGGTGCTTGGAGACAATATTTTCTATGGACAAAGCTTTTCTAAAGTGCTCAGGGAGGTGGCGTCCAGACAGAAAGGCGCTACTATCTTCGGTTATTATGTCAGGGACCCGCGGGAGTATGGCGTGGTAGAGTTTGACGAGAACGGTAAAGCGCTTTCCATTGAAGAGAAACCGGAACATCCAAGAAGCAATTATGCGGTGCCGGGGCTTTATTTTTATGATAACGACGTGGTAGAGATTGCGGCGCATGTGAAGCCTTCTGCCAGAGGCGAAATAGAGATTACGAGTATTAACAATGAATACCTGCGCAGGGGGATGCTGTATGTGGAGACGCTTGGGCGGGGGTTTGCATGGCTGGATACGGGGAATCATGATTCTCTGCTTGATGCGGCAGATTTTGTTGCCGCTTTCCAGAAGAGACAGGGGCTGTATATTTCCTGTATTGAGGAGATTGCGTTTAAAAGAGGCTTCATCACAAAGGAACAGCTTCTGAAACTGGCAGAACCCTTGATGAAGACAGAATATGGTCAATATATGGTTGAGGTTGCGAATGGGCTCTAGGAAAACAAAAAGAATGATGGTTGCCATGATTGTCATGTTTATTGTATTGGTAGGCGTCATTGCATATATGAATCTTGATGCGGTGAAAGCGAAACTCGGATTGTTGGACAATACCGAGGCGGTAGAGAGCATAGCGATGGAAGAAACGGAAGGCGGACAGTTAGGCAATAACTTGTCCGGTTTTATGGATGATGAAACATTTTTTGACCCGGAAGTGAAGTTTAAAAGTATAGAAGTTTATTCCGGCAGGAGTGTGTCTCTTGTGATGAGTTCCGTGGCGAAGGACTTGCGCATCATGATTGTTGACAGCGTGGGTAAGCTGGTGACGGGAATGCCTTTTGTCATCAATGTACAAGGAGTCGGGGAATATACGGATTCCGATGAGGACGGCGTTGTTTACATTGATGGACTGCGGCCGGGAGAGTATCATGTATCATTGAAAGAAGCGGATGGGTTTATCGTGCCCAATGCGGTCACTTCCATCCAGGTCAGGGAGCAGATAGAATACCGCGTACTGGATGATATTGAGTATCTGATTATGACAGAAGACGACATTGATGCGGATAAGGAAGACAAGGCCGTGAACGGCGCGGAGGAAGCGGCGGACGGCAGTGAGTATACAGATTTACAGTTTGCACGTGACGGCGCCAAGTTGGGAATCGACGTTTCCAAATGGAATAAGATTATCGATTGGGAACAGGTGAAGGATGCGGGAATCGAGTTTGCCATTATCCGATGCGGATACAGAGGCGCATCAAGCGGCGCGCTTGTGTTAGACCCTATGTACGAGAAAAATATAAAGGGAGCCATTGCGGCCAATGTGCCAGTAGGCGTATACTTTTTTACCCAGGCGACAAACGAAGTGGAGGCTGTGGAAGAAGCCAGTATGGTAATCCGGCTCATTGAGGATTATGATGTGGATTATCCGGTATTTCTGGACAGTGAAAGCGCCGGAGGTAAGGGACGCGCGGATGTATTGGATGCGGAAGAGAGGACGAAAATACATAAGGCTTTCTTCGAAACAATTGCTGCGGCAGGTTATGAGACGGGTATTTATGGTTCCAGGAACTGGCTCAACAATGAAGTGAATATGACAGAGCTGTCAGATTATAAGACATGGTTGGCGGAATATGCGGATGTGCCTGCCTATGACGAATACTATCATATGTGGCAGTATACTTCCAAAGGTAATGTTCCGGGCATTGGGACACGGGTTGACTTGAACCTGTGTTATATGAATATTGATACATCCATCAATCATGCAAAAGGCGCTGCGGGGTATTCCGGCGTTATTAACGGCGACAGCGGCAATGTGCCGATTGTGGACGATGAAGATTAGATTGAAAACAAGGTATCGCATAGGTTTAAAAGGACGAGGGAAAGGATTAGGGGATAATGGGTAAGATAACAGTGGAGACTTGTGAGATAGAGGGTCTAAAAATCATTACGCCGACGGTATTTGATGATGCCAGGGGCTATTTCATGGAGACGTACAATTATAATGATTTTAAGGAGGCGGGTATTGACCAGGTATTTGTGCAGGACAACCAGTCTGCCTCTACGAAGGGCGTATTGCGCGGACTGCATTTCCAGATTAACTATCCCCAGGACAAGCTTGTGCGTGTCCTGAGCGGAGAAGTCTATGATGTAGCGGTGGACCTGCGGAAAGGTTCTCCTACTTATGGACAGTGGTACGGCGTGATGCTTTCAGCAGAGAACAAGAAACAGTTTTTTGTGCCAAAAAATTTCGCTCATGGTTTTTATGTGGTATCTGACTATGCGGAGTTTGCCTATAAGTGTTCGGATTTCTACCATCCCAATGACGAAGGCGGTATTGCATGGGATGACCCGGAGATAGGAGTTAAATGGCCGATTCCGGAAGGAACCCACCCCATTCTGTCGGCCAAAGATACAGGCAGGGAGGGAATTGCGGCGTTTACAGAGAAGTATTGTAAATAGTTTTGGGTTTGTTTGGATGTAAATTTGTGCTTATATTCAAATTTGCAGGTTGAATAAGAATGGAAGATTAACATGACAGATAAGAGATAACAATGGATTTGAAAAAGACAGAACATATACAAAATACAAAGAAAAGTATAAAACATTTAGGAAAGCCCGCAGGAGTAGCTATTTTCTGGGGGCTTGGTTTGATTTTGGCGTTGGTGCTTGTAAATCACCATAATCCCTTGGCAGACCAGGTGACGGAACGGATGAAGAAGGTCAGCGGATGCGTTCTGATTACGTTTACATGCGTGATTTATGCGATTTATTATGAAAGAATCATGACTATTCCGGTTGAATTATTCCAGAGCAGAAAGCTGATTTGGAAACTTGCCAAGAATGATTTCAAGAAACGTTATGCCGGCTCCTATTTGGGGATTGTGTGGGCAATGGCACAGCCGGTAGTGACCGTTTTGATGTATTGGATTGTTTTCGACAAGGTTTTCGATACAAGAAGCCAGATGGTAGCAAGTGGCCTGGAAGTACCCTATGTGCTTTACCTTACGGCGGGACTTGTGCCATGGTTCTATTTCTCCGAGGCGATTACGCAGGGAACTATGGCGTTGATTGAGTACAATTATTTGGTCAAAAAGGTTGTGTTCAATATCAGTATTCTTCCTATTATCAAGGTGATTGCGGCCACTTTTATCCATATTTTTTTCGTCGCCGTGCTTTTACTTGTATCGGTCGGATACGGCTATTATCCCAATATCTATACATTGCAGATTATATACTATAGTTTTTGCATGTTTCTGCTCGTGCTTGGCATGAGTTACCTGACCTGTGCCCTGGTAGTGTTTATCAGGGATTTACAGCAGATTATCAATATTGCCCTGCAGATTGGTATGTGGGCGACTCCGATTTTATGGAGCATTACGATGCTCAAGACCGACAATATGAAGACGTTATTTAAGTTAAATCCGCTCGTATATGTGGTCAATGGTTACCGCAGTGCAATATACGAAGAAGTGTGGTTCTGGGAACATTTTTATTCTTCCACCTATTTTTGGATATTTACAATCAGTTTGTTCTGCATCGGAACCCTCATCTTCCGCCGCATGCGCGTACACTTTGCGGATGTGCTATAAGCAGTGCCGCAAGACATATATGAACCTGTGATGTGCTAGCACAAGAACAGGTTCATATATGTCTTGCGATAGGGCGCCAGCCCGCGAGCGAGAAGAAGCGAAGCGGATTCGAGCTGCACTGCGAAAGAAGAGGGAAGAGAAGAGCAGGCGTGCTAGCACAAGAACAGGTTCATATATGTCTTGCGATAGGGCGCGAGCCGGCGAGCGAGAAGAAGCGAAGCGGATTCGAGCTGCACTGCGAAAGAAGAGGGAAGAGAAGAGCAGACGTGCTAGCACGGGAGAAGGTTCTTGTATATATTGCGATAGGGCGCGAGCCGGCGAGCGAGAAGAAGCGAAGCGGATTCGAGCTGCACTGTGAAAGAAGAGCGAAGAGAAGAACAGGGATGTGCTAGCACAGATAGGAAAAACAAATGGACAATATTGCGATTCAAGTCACGAACGTGGAAAAAATATATAAGTTATATGATAAGCCCTCAGACCGTATCAAGGAAGCCATGGGTTTCGGGCGTGGGAAGCACCACAGGGAGCATCATGCCCTGAAAGGGGTCAATATGACCATCAGGCAGGGTGAATGCGTAGGAATTATCGGCACGAACGGTTCCGGCAAGTCCACAATTCTAAAAATAATTACGGGTGTGCTGACGCCGAGCCGTGGTGAGGTAAAGGTGAATGGGCGTATCTCTGCACTTTTGGAATTGGGTGCCGGATTTAATATGGAATACAACGGGATTGAGAATATTTATCTCAACGGGACAATGATTGGATTCAGCGAGAAGGAAATCGATGAGAAGATGGATGCAATTTTGGAATTTGCAGACATTGGTGAGTATGTATACCAACCGGTGAAAACATATTCCAGCGGTATGTTTGTACGTCTTGCTTTTGCTGTGGCAATCAATATAGAGCCGGAAATTCTCATTGTGGATGAAGCGCTTTCGGTGGGGGATGTCTTTTTTCAGGCGAAGTGTTACCATAAATTTGAAGAATTTAAACAGATGGGAAAAACCATTGTGTTTGTCAGCCATGACCTGAGCAGTATCAGTAAATACTGTGATAGGGTAGTCCTTTTAAACCAGGGGACGAAACTGGGTGAGGGTGAGCCGAAACAGATGATTGATATTTACAAGCAGGTACTGGTTGGCCAGTATACTGTTCCTGATTTGGAATCAGGGCATGGCAGCCTTTTGGACGACGAAGATTTGCGCAGGGCAGCAGCGGGACACAAGGAAGCAGGCGCCGGACAAGCAGGCGGGTCAGTGAAAGTGACTTTGGCAGATGGACAAGTCCCAGGCGGGATTGCGGAGAACCCGGAACATTTAGAGTATGGCTCAAAAAAAGCGTTGATTACGGAATACTATATTACGGATGAGAAGGGAACGAAGACTTCCGCAATTCTGAAAGGAAGCAGTTTTACAATATGCATGAAGGTCAGGATGATGGAAAACCTACATGCGCCTATCTTTGCTTTTACAATCAAAAATGTGCGGGGAACGGAGATTACAGGAACCAATACCATGTTTGAGAAAGCATTTTTAGAGCCTGTGGAGGCAGGGGAAGTTCGGGAGGTGTCTTTTACCCAGGAAATGAATCTGCAGGGCGGTGATTATCTGTTGTCATTAGGTGTTACCGGATATGAAAATGATGATTTTACAGTGTACCACAGATTGTACGATGTGTTGAACCTGACAGTGATTTCGGACAAGGACACGGTAGGATTTTATGATATGAATTCATCTATAAAGATACGGAAAATAAAATAGTATATAAAAATGGAAGGCAGGGAAAAGATGTCGGAGAACAAATTTGAGGAAATTGGAAAAATTAAGTTGGACCTGACGCATTATCCTGGGGAAGACTATTACTGTGACGGCGACATAGAAGACGAACTGCTTTATATTGCACGCAATTATGGGACGGTGGAGTATCAGCGGATAATAGAAGAGAGAAAGAACTGGCCTATTTTGTACCATTTTTCTTCCGGGCGGGAAAATATCGTGGAATGGCTTCCCATTACGAAGGATATGAAGGTACTTGAAGTTGGTTCAGGCTGTGGGGCGATTACGGGTGTCCTTTCGAGGAAAGCGGGGGAGGTGACTTGTATCGATTTGTCTAAGAAGCGCAGTAAGATTAACGCTTATCGGCATATGGATGCGGACAATGTCACGATACATGTAGGAAACTTCCAGGATGTGGAGCCTGACCTTCCTTGTGATTATGATTACATTTGTCTTATCGGCGCATTTGAGTACGCCCAGGCATATATTCAATCGGACACGCCCTACGTGGATTTTCTGAATATTATCAAAAAACATATGAAACCCCAGGGGCATATAGCAATTGCCTTAGAAAATAAATTTGGATTAAAATATTGGGCAGGATGCAGGGAGGACCATCTTGGCACATATTTTAGCAATTTGGAAAACTATCCGGAAGGCGGCGTAGTGCGGACATTTACGGCCGACGGGCTGCGTAGTATTGCAAAAAAAAGCGGATTTGAACATGCCTGGATGTATTACCCTTATCCGGATTATAAGTTTATGACAAGCCTGTATTCCGATGACAGGCTTCCGCAGGTTGGGGAATTGTCCTCCAATCTCAGGAATTTTGACAGGGACAGGCTGCAATTGTTTGATGAGAAGAAAGTGTTTGACACCGTTATACAGGAAAACCAATTTCCTCTGTTCTCCAATTCGTATATGATGCTGCTTGGCCCGGAGCTGGAAGAAAAGTATGTAAAATATTCCAATGACAGGAAACCGGAGTTTTGCATAAAGACCGTTCTGAAAAAGAAGGAAAACAGGAGAATCATAGAAAAACATCCGTTATCAAAGGATGCCTGGGAGCATATTGAATGTACGGCGCAGGCATACGCGAAATTGGAAGAACGTTATGCTGGCAGTAAACTGTCCATTAACAAATGCAGGCTTGTACATGGGGTACAGGAAAATGTCGGGAAGGAAGATAAAGGGGGAGCCTTAGGGCAAGGTCAGGAGCCCCACCTGCAATTAGAGTATGTGGAAGGCATTCGGTTGGAAGAATTGATGGATGGATGTCTTGCGCGCAATGATGTGGAAGGATTCCAAAGTCTGTTTGATGAGTATCTTCTCCGCATATCATATGGGGAAGGGACACAAATTTCTGACTATGACTTGATTTTTGCGAACGTGATTGTGCCCGAAGATATTCATAACGACTGGAATGTTATAGACTGTGAATGGAGTTTTGAAAAAGATATAGACACGAAGCAGATTGCATTCCGTGCGGTATATTGTTACCTTTTGGAAAATGAAAAAAGAAATTTGTTAAATTTTGATATAATTATTGAGAAACTAAAAATTGAGCAATCCGATGCAGAACAATACCGCAGACAGGAGATGAAGTTTCAGAAATATGTGACAGGAAAGAATATGTCCATGGCGGAGATACGTGACGCCATCGGTTATCCGGTATACACGGTAGAAGCATTCTGTCAGGGGCAGGAGCTTGCAAAACATAAAGATTATGTGCAGATTTATGAAGATACCGGAAAGGGATTTAACGAAGAACAGTCGTTCTTTCTGGATGGTGCGGTGGGGGAACAGATTCATGTAACTCCTGAGGGGTTGACGGAGCTTACAGTGTCCATCCCAAGAGGCAGAAGCGCTCTGCGGATTGACCCGTGCAGTGATACTTGTCTGGTTTATATTGCGGAGATTCGATGGAACGGAGTTCTTGTTCCCTGGAAAGGAAAGCAGATTCAGGTTAATGGATGGAAAGTAGGGGAGAACACTTACGCTTTTCCTACGAAGGACCCTAATATTACAGTATCTTTGTCCGGGCTTTCCGGGGAAGAACAAAATGTATTGCAGGTGACGATGGAAGTGACGAAACTGCCGGAAGAGACAGTGAAGCACATGCACAAGAGAGGGCTGTTTTAACAGATGAGTGGACAAGGGAACCGTTATGGCTGGGCAGCATATTATGCGGCCGCATATGAGCAAGAACGTAAAAAGAATATTGTGTTCGCGGGGAAGATTGCGGATGCCGAGAGACGGCAGGCTGATTTATGCGATAATCTGAACCGTATCTATGCCAATCCTTTCTGGAAAATGACGGCTCCTTTCCGTAAGCTGTATCATGGTGTGAAAAATGGTATGCATCGCAGTCGGCCAAGGGGTGGAGAGGGAGAGGCAAATCAAAGCTTGCTGCATTATCAGGAAGAGGTCAGCAAACAGAGGCATCCATATCTGGAATGGATACGTGAAGAAGATGACGCACGTTACAATAACGAATGTTTTTTTGTGAACGGATGGAAGTCTCTCCCTATTCCGGAGTCGAATATTATACTTCTTGTATATGGCAAGGGATATATTGACAGAAGCACATTTTCAAAAGTTAATTCATGTTTTAATAAAAATAAATCTTGCAAACTGGCATATGGAGATGAAGATTTCTACTGGGAGGATTTGTCCAATCGTATGCAGCCATGGTTCAAGCCTGGTTATTCACCGGATACACTATTATCTTTTAACTATTGGGGACATCTGGTGGCAGTGAAAGCAGATTTGTTGTCCGGGGTGCTCTCCGGACAAGGTGTGGAGAGCCGTACAAAACAAACGGGTCAGTCGGTAAGATTTTATGATTTGTGTTTATGCCTGGAAGAAGAGGCATTCAGGCGGTGCCGTCTGGAAGGCGCGTCTTTACAGGAGGGAATACAGCATATCGACGGTGTGCTTTACCACCGGGCCTATGAACCTGGGCCGGAAGTGTTGAAAGAGCTTGGGGAATGTGGGACACCGGAAGAAAAAATCTGTATTGTGGAAAAACGCCTGGAAGAAGAGTTGGCGAAGGGCAGGTATTTGACCGGTGCGGATGCGGAGTATGTGGCCGTGCGGGAAGCGGCGCTTAAGAGACGGGGCATGAAAGGCAGTCTGGTGAGCGGACAGGAGCCGGAACTGTATCATATCATCTATGATACATCCATTTCCGGCGCGGAGCGATGTGCGCGTGCGCGCGCCGCAGACCGGCGTGTGGCGCCGCATCATGAAGTTTCTGTCATTATTCCGTCAAAAGACCATCCCGATGTGCTGAGGCGGTGTCTTTCATCCTTCCGGAAGAAGACGGACTATCGGTATTATGAGTGGATAGTGGTGGACAACGGGAGCAACGAACAAAACCGTGCCAAGATGGAAGAACTGCGGCAGGAGTATGGGTTTACTTATCTCTATGAAGAAATGGATTTCAACTTTTCCAAAATGTGTAACATAGGTGCGGCAAAGGCCCGGGGCGACTTGCTTTTGTTTATGAACGACGACATTGAGATTATAGAGCAGAGTTGGCTTAGGAGAATGGCAGGACAGGCGTTGCAGCAGCATGTGGGTGCGGTGGGCGCGAAATTATGGTATGCGGACACCCAGAAGATACAGCATGTGGGCATTACCAATATGGGAATCGGCCCCTCCCATAAGCTTGTTACGTTTCCGGATGACAGGGACTATTACTATGGCCGTAACAGAGTGGCCTATGATATGGTTGGCGTGACGGCGGCATGTCTTATGGTAAGCCGTAAGAAATACGAAGAAGTGGGCGGCATGGACGAGTCTATGGCGGTTTCTTATAATGATGTGGACTTGTGCTTTAAACTGATAGAGGCGGGGTATTATAATGTACAGCGCAATGACGCGGTATTGTTCCACCATGAGTCTTTGAGCAGGGGACTAGATGAGCAGGATGGCGGAAAGTGGAACAGACTTCTTCAGGAGAAAGAGAACCTTTATGCGAAACATCCGCAGATGATGGGATGGGAGCCTTTTTATAATAAGGCTCTGATTGACAATGCCTCAGACTATGTGTGCAATTATAAATTTCCCTATGAGGAACATTTGCGGACTGTCGGGGTGAGCCCGGTTCCGGCGGAGCTAAGCAGGAAAGCCGGCATAGGGCGGCTGCAGCTTACCATCGACAGAGCTGAACTGCAGCATAAGATTCATATGGAGGAGCCGGATATTCTTTGGATTATGGGGTGGTGTTATCTGCCCGGCGCAGACAATGCAGTTTATGAAAAACATCTGTTATTGAGACGCGTGGACGGTGATGATTATACTGCAATGCCGGAGAACTGGTATCGTAAGGATGTGGAGGCGATTCTGCCGATGGAGAAAAATGTCTGTCTGGCGGGATTTGTGCTTCGGGTGCTTCGGGATGACTTGGTGTCCGGCACTTATCAGATAGGGATGCTGTATGTCAATCAATTAAATGGCGATAAGCAGCTTGCATGGAGCGGTATGACTTGCGAAATATAAATGTATAGGTGAAAATTGAAAATTAAAATTTTCAATTGCGAGATTTGTGTCCGCGCATTGCTTGCCACAAACTTGATACATGCTCTGTCTCAACAGAAGTTGAGACAAAAGAAACGCAGAGATGAAATGAAAAATGAAAGATTTTCCATATAGACGGTTGATGGGAAGGATAATCAATGGAACAAAGACAACAAAACCAGATGTCGGAGGAAGAGGCGCTGCGGTTTTACAAGGCGGCTTACGAGCGTGAGCGCGACAAGGGCAGTGTGCTTGCGGGTAAACTGAATGAGGCGGAGCGAAAGAACGGGGAATTGGAGGCACGGCTTGCCCGTATTAAGGGCAGCATATTCTGGCGGTTGTCCAAACCTTTGCGTTCCTTCGTGCATTGGGTACGGCGGACGAAGGAACGGTTAGGTTATTACGGCAGCATAAAAGGCGTCCTGCGCAAGCTAAATGCGAAGAGCATCGAGCGCAAAGCAAGGACCAGGCATGGCACGGCGAGTTTCCCGGACGCACAGGAAGCGAAGCGTCAAAGTGAGGAAAAATTTAGCAAAGATATTAAATTCAGTATCCTTATGCCACTCTACAATACGCCTGTCAAATTTTTGCACCAGGCGATTGGCTCTGTCCAGGCACAGACATATGGCAGATGGGAGCTATGCCTTGCGGACGGTTCCGATGGTGAGCATAGTGAAGTGGAGCAGATTTGCAGGGAATATGCATCCGGGGATTCACGCATTGTTTACCGGAAGCTGCCGAAGAATGAAGGGATTTCCGGGAATACGAACGCCTGCCTTGGTATGGCTTCAGGGGATTATATCGCATTGTTTGACCATGATGATGTGCTGCACCCTAGCGTGCTGTATGAATATATGAAAGTTATCTGCGACAAAGGCGCAGACTATATTTATTGCGACGAAGCGACATTTAAGGGGAACAAGACGATTGACGATATGATTACCCTGCATTTTAAGCCGGATTTTGCGCCAGATAATCTGCGCGCGAATAATTATATCTGTCATTTCAGCGCTTTTGATAAGAATCTTCTGACAGGAATGCAGCTATTTCGTCCACAGTTCGACGGCAGCCAGGACCATGATATGATTTTGCGTCTTACAGGCAGGGCCAGGTGTGTGGTGCACGTACCCAAACTGCTTTATTACTGGCGCTCCCATGCGGGCAGTGTGGCTGCGGATATCAGTGCCAAGAGCTACGCCATCGAGGCGGCAAAGGGAGCCGTGGCGTCCCATCTTAAGGAACAAGGGTTTGAGAACTTTGAAATCAGTTCCACCAAGGCTTTCGAGACGATTTTCCAGATTAAGTATGAGATACAGGGAAATCCGATGGTGAGCATTATCATTCCCAACAAAGACCATATCGAAGATTTACGGCGGTGCATTACTTCCATTGAGGAGAAGAGCACCTATGACAACTATGAGATTATCGTGGTGGAGAATAACAGTGGGAGCGACGAAATCTTTGATTATTATAAGACGCTCCAGGAGACGCCGAATATCCGTGTATTCCAATACCACGGAGAGTTCAATTACTCTAAGATTAATAATCTGGGCGTATCCGAGGCGCGGGGAGAATATATTATTCTGCTGAACAATGATACGCAGGTGATTACGCTTGACTGGATTGAAGAGTTGCTTATGTATGCCCAGAGACAGGATGTGGGTGCGGTGGGCGCCAAGCTTTACTATGAAGACCGGACGATTCAGCATGCAGGCGTAGTACTCGGGCTGGGACAGCATAGGACGGCGGGGCATAGCCATTACCGTGTGAGTAGCAATAATCTGGGCTATATGGGGAGGTTATGCTATGCACAGAACGTGATGGCGGTGACAGGGGCTTGTCTGATGATGAGAAAATCATTGTTTACACGGCTTGGCGGTTTGGATGAAGACTTTGCGGTCTCTTTAAATGACGTGGATTTGTGCATCCGTGCATGGAAGGCAGGGTATGTCAATGTGTTTACGCCGTTTGTGGAGCTGTACCATTTTGAGTCGATTTCGCGCGGAACGGACAGTACAGGAGCCAATGCGGAGCGTTATAACAGGGAGTCTGCCGCTTTTAGAGAAAAATGGAAAGAAGTGCTGGAGAAGGGGGACCCCTATTACAATCCTAATTTTTCTCTTGACAGGAGCGATTTCGCACTGCGTACTGCCCGGTAGCCGAATTTCCAAAATGTGTTTACGAGTGGAATCACATTGTGGTAGAATAGAGGGCAAGAAGTGTGCGCGGAGAGCATTTTCCTGCACATAACTTTTTGGGAAAAAATTATATGGAGGTAGGACAATGGGTTACAAAGAACAATTTGACTTTTGGGTAGAAGACTCCTATTTCGATGACGCGACAAAACAGGAGCTTCTGGCAATCAGGAATGATGAGAAAGAGATTGAAGACCGTTTTTACAAAGAACTTGCATTTGGTACAGGCGGTTTGCGCGGCGTAATCGGTGCAGGAACGAACCGTATGAATATTTACACGGTGCGTAAGGCTACACAGGGTCTGGCTAATTACATAAAGAAACAGGGCGGCGAAGATAAGGGAGTTGCCATCGCATATGATTCCAGAAGGATGTCCCCCGAATTTGCAGACGAAGCGGCTCTTTGTCTGGCGGCCAACGGCATTAAAGCATATGTGTTCGATGCACTCAGGCCCACCCCGGAATTATCCTTTGCGCTGCGTGAGTTAGGCTGTATTTCGGGTATAGTAATTACGGCCAGCCATAATCCGCCGGAATATAACGGATATAAGTGTTATTGGGAGGACGGTGCCCAGGTTACTGCGCCGAAGGATAAAGAGATTATCACGGAAGTAAATAATGTGACGGATTACCATACCGTGAAGACCATGGATAAGGAAGAGGCGAAGAAAGCGGGGCTTTATGTCGTAATCGGTAAAGAAATCGACGACAGGTACATGGAAGAGCTGAAGAAGCAGATTATCCATCCGGAAGTGATTCAGGAGATGGCGGAGGACATGAAGATTGTGTATTCGCCCTTCAATGGAACAGGAAATGTGCCGGTCAGGAGAATTTTGTCGGAACTTGGCTTTAAGAATGTCTATGTAGTGCCTGAACAGGAGATGCCCGACCCGGATTTTACAACCCTGGATTATCCCAACCCGGAAGACCCCAAGGCGTTTACCCTTGCGTTGAAATTGGCGAAAGAAAAGAATGCGGATATTGTCCTCGCCACAGACCCTGATGCGGACAGACTGGGCATCTATGCCCTTGATACCAAGTCCGGGGAGTATGTTCCGTTTACGGGTAATATGTCCGGTATGCTGATTGCGGAATACCTTCTGAGGGAGCGCACTGCGACAGGTAGGATGCCTGAGAATCCTGCGCTTGTTACGACCATCGTTACCACCAATATGGCCCGTGCTATTTCGGATGACTATAAAGTGAAATTTATCGAAGTGCTCACAGGATTTAAATTTATCGGTGAGCAGATTAAGCTTTTCGAGCAGACAGGTTCCAACAATTATGTCTTCGGTTTGGAAGAGAGCTACGGATGCCTGGCAGGAACCCATGCGAGAGATAAGGACGCTATCGTGGCAGTTATGTGTCTGTGCGAGATGGCCGCATGGTGCAAGAAGAACGGCAGGACCGTATGGGACCAGATGATTGCGCTGTACGATAAATATGGTTACTTCAAGGAAAGCCAGTACTCCATCACGATGAAAGGGATTGACGGCGCCCAGCAGATTGAAGAGCTGATGAATAAGTTAAGGAGCAATCCGCCCAAGGAGTTCGGTGACTTGAAGGTAAAAGAATTTAGGGATTATACGACGGGTAAGACATTGAAACCGGAATCAGGCGAAGAAGGGAGCACCGGGCTTCCACAGTCTAACGTACTCTATTTCGAGTTGACGAATGATTCCTGGTGTTGTGCACGTCCTTCCGGCACAGAGCCGAAAATTAAGTTCTATATGGGTGTCAAAGGCACTAGCTTAGAAGACGCACAGGAGAGACTGGATAAACTGACAGAAGATTTGAAAGCATATCTGTAGAAAATGAAATGATAAAGAAGGTGACATCGCCCTGCGTGGAGCAGGGCGATGGTTCTTTTTGAAACTTGTAAGGGGGCTTGGCAGTGGGAAATAAAATATGGAAAGTCAGCAATTTGAGAAAGACTGTCAATTATGTTAAGAAAAACGGTGTCCGCCATGCGTTCTATGCAGCGAAGGAACGGATTGAGGAGGCGCGCAAGGCGGACTACTACTATAAAGAGCCATCCGATGAAGTTTTGAAAGCGCAGCGCAGGAAAAGTAAAAATTATCCTGAATTATTCAGCATTGTGGTGCCTGCTTATGAGACAAAAGAAACATTTTTGCGTGAGATGATTGCATCTGTGCGCAGACAGAGTTATACAAAATGGGAGTTGATTATAGCGGATGCCAGCATTGGCCGCGGTGTGGAAAGCGTTGTGGAGGAAATCATAAGCAAGAGCGGTGACTGTCGTATGAAATACAGGCGGCTTGCAGAGAATAAAGGTATATCCTGCAATACCAATGCAGCCATCGCATTGGCGGCGGGAGACTATATCGCACTGCTTGACCATGACGACTTCCTTGCGCCTGATGCTTTATATCAGATGGCGGCGCAGATTCAGTACGCAAAACAAAGAGGCATTATGCCTGCACTTCTTTACTCGGACGAAGATAAATATGATAATAACAGCAGTTTTTATATAAATCCACACAGAAAACAAGAGTTTAATCTTGATTTAATTATGTCAAACAACTATATTTGCCACTTCATGGCGGTAGAAGCCGGACTTTTGAAAAGACTGCGGTTACGCAGGGAATTTGATGGGGCGCAGGACTATGACTTGGTGTTGCGTATTGTGGGGGAATTATATAAAATAACACCTGTACAAGAAATGAAGGACAGAATTGTCCATATTCCCCATATTCTTTATCATTGGCGTTGCCATGCAGATTCTACGGCGGAGAATGCTGCCAGCAAGACATATGCCTACGAGGCGGGCCGGGCGGCGCTGACGGATTTTTGCAGCGATAGAGGATGGCAGGTTGAGGTGAGGCATAGTCTGCATCTTGGATTTTACGATATTGTGTATCAGCCGCATATCCTGACAGTCAGAGAAGATGTGGGGATTGTAGGGGGAAGGATTTTAGATGCTCATGGACGGATTTGCGCAGGCGCTATGGATGTGGCCGGAAGATGTCTCTATGAGGGTTTATATAAGGAATACAGCGGAGGCAGCACCCACCGGGCGGCTATGAAGCAGGATGTGCCCGCGGTGGATATCCGCTGTATGCGGGTAAGGGGGGAGTTGCAGGGAGAGTTTGAACATATCACCGGGCTGCCCTATAGAGAACGGACAATCCGCTGCGGGAAGGGGAAGCATTCTGCCCGGATGAAGATTGCAGATATTACCGGACTAACATGCGATGAGGCGGGATATCGCAAACTGAGCCTGGAACTGTCCAGGGCAGCATGGAGTCAGGGATATCTTGTGTTATGGAATCCGGGAATGTTGATGTCTGCATCCGGTGCGGCTTTTTCGAGAAACTGAGATGTCTTACAGCATATAATGACAGTTGGCAAGGAGTGAGATTGGAAATGCCGGAGGGCGCAATAGAGAGTTTGTGGAAGGGGCATGGATTGACATGGAACGGAAGATACATTCTACGATTATTATTCCCAATTATAACGGGATACAATATATAGAGAAATGTCTGCGTTCTCTTATGGGGGAACCGGCAGAGATAATTGTGGTGGATAACGGTTCTGTGGACGGCAGCAGAGAGGTTGTCAAAGAGCAGTTTCCCGGAGTAAAATTGGTTTGCTTAGACAAAAATTATGGTTTCTGCAGGGCGGTGAATGTGGGAATAGCAAACAGCAGGACAACCTATGTGATATTGCTCAATAATGATACGGAAGCAGAACGCGGATTTGTGAGGGCTCTAGAAGAACCGATGGAGCGGCATCCGGAGGTGTTTTCCGGCTCGGCCCAGATGCGCAATATGTACCGACCGGAGTTGATTGACGATGCGGGGGATTATTATTGCGCTTTGGGGTGGGCCTTTGCCCGGGGGAAGGATAAGCCTGTACAGGACTATCGCAAGAAATGTCCTGTTTTTTCTGCCTGCGGCGGTGCGGCTATTTACCGGAGAAAACTGTTTGACGAGTTGGGCGTCATGGATGAAAACCATTTTGCATACTTAGAGGATGTGGACTTAGGGTATCGGGCAAGAATCCATGGTTACCGAAATCTGTACATTCCGGATGCGGTAGTGTACCATGCGGGAAGCGGTTTTTCCGGTTCAAGGCACAATAAGTTTAAAGTGGATTTAACATCTAGGAACAGCGTGTATCTGATATACAAAAACATGCCGACAATACAGGTGTTATTAAACTTGCCACTGCTGTGTGCAGGATTTGCAATCAAGTTTCTTTTCTTTATGAGAAAAGGGCTGGGGCGCGTCTATTTAAGAGGACTTTGGAAAGGCGTTTTGCTCTGCATGTCTAAGAGCGGAAAAGCACACAAGATACATTTTAGTCGGGAACATCTCTTTTATTATGGGCTTATTCAATTGGAATTATGGCGCAATATATTTATGAGGTTAAGTTGAAAAATGAGAAATTTTTCAACTTTCTATTTTAGGATTAGGGTGTCAAAAGGTGCATTTTATAAGTTGTGAGGGCAAATTGCATAAAATGTTCCCTTGTGTCCGTCTGCGTCATATGGATTTTCTAAAATATTCCGGGAAAGTTAAGGAAATGGACGTAACCGCCCTCTATTCGCCATCCGGGCGAACATCGGGCTTTTCGGGGCGTCCATGCCCCGAAATTACTGGAAACTTCACGGAATATTAAGAAAATCTCATATTCCTGCGAAGGACAACTTCGTGAACATTTTATGCAATCTGCCAGTGAAATTTTATGATAGCACCTTTTGACACCCTAATCATTTTAGGAAATATTACTCTTTACTCATTGAGGGTACAAAAGGTATATGCAGACTTGCCATACACAGGATGGATAAGTGTGGCAGTGTTCAACGGTGCGTTTTACGAATTGGTAACTGCAGGTTGTGTTTTTTATAAAAATATTGTAAGATAATGAAAATAATTGTTTGTGGTTCCAACAAGAAGACAGAACCTTTTAGCTGATTTTCAGATTATAATATAGAATTAAGATAATGAAGACAGAGACATGATTAAAGATAACCAGAAGTATTTCAACAGACTGCACGTAGTGCTGGATGCCCTGATTATCGTGGCTTCCTATATGTTGGCGTGGTATTTAAAGTTTGCCAGCCCTTTCTCTGACATCGGACTTGATGTCGGGGTTCTTCCTATGCGCAACTATTTCGAGATGCTCTATGTTATCGTTCCGGGATATCTTGTCCTGTATTATAATTTTAATCTGTATACACCCAAGCGTGCCACTGTCCATAAATATGAGATACTGAATATTTTTCAGGCTAACACGGTAGGCTTGGTGCTGCTGATGGCGGGGTGGTATCTTGTCTCCCAGATTCACTTTTCCCGTGCTATGATGGCGTATTTCTATGTCATAAATATTTTTGCCGCCACAATGGCACGCTCCCTTATCCGTGTGCTTCTGCAATATTTCCGTGAAAAAGGCTATAACCTAAAATTCATTTTGTTGGTGGGATATTCCCGCGCGGCGGAGGAATATATCAACCGCATCAACTCGAATCCACAATGGGGTTACGTTGTGCGGGGCATTCTGGATGACAGTGTACCCAGAGGGACTCTGTATAAGGGTGTCAAAGTGATAGGGACGATTGAGAACCTTCTCTATATTCTGCCCCAGAGTAAACTGGACGAGATTGCGATTACGCTTTCGCTGAAGGATTATGACCATCTGGAGCATATCGTGGATATGTGTGAAAAGTCAGGCGTGCATACAAAATTTATTCCGGATTATAACAGTTTGTTCCCGAGCAGGCCATATACAGAAGATTTGATGGGGCTTCCGGTCATTAATATCCGTTATGTGCCGTTGACCAATACGCTCAACTGGCTTGCCAAGCGGGCCGTGGATGTTGTGACTGCCCTGGTGGCGTTGGTGGTATTTTCACCGATTATGCTTGCAACGGCGATAGCTGTTAAATGTACTTCGAGGGGTCCTATTATTTTTAAGCAGGAGCGGATTGGGCTGCACAACAGGCCGTTTAAAATGTATAAGTTCCGTACTATGGAGGTGCAGAAGCCGTCTGTGGAGGCGAAGGGATGGACGACCAAGGACGACCAGCGTGTCACGAAGGTGGGCAAATTCTTACGCCGAACAAGCATCGACGAATTCCCGCAGTTTTTTAATGTGCTCAAAGGGGACATGAGCGTAGTCGGACCCAGGCCGGAGCGTCCACAGTTCGTAGATAAATTCAAAGAAGAGATACCCCGCTATATGGTGAAGCATCAGGTCAGGCCCGGTCTTACAGGATGGGCGCAAATTAATGGTTACCGGGGTGATACATCTATTAAACGAAGAATTGAATGTGATATTTTTTACATTGAAAACTGGACGATGTCTTTTGACATCAAGATTATGTTCATGACGATTTTCAAAGGCTTTATTAATAAAAATGCCTATTAGTGGGATAATATTTATATGCTGTAAGGCGGCCGTTAATTCTTAAGATTTTAAAAAGAATTTCCAAAGAAACGGCTTGGATATTGCATTTACGCCGTGATAGATATATGATAATATCGTTGTGTCCGTGCGTGGTGTTTGACTTTTGGGCCTGTGTGTGAGAGAATAGTACCTGGTATTATGAAGTTTGGCATGATACGGTGTGGGCAAGACACTATTTACGATTAAGTTTAAGTAAGGGGAGTACAACGTATGGCTAAATATGTGGAAGATGAGTACGAATATGAAGAACGGCCGAGAAAGAAGTCTTCATCCGGAGGACATGGCGGTAGCAAGAAATCTTCAGGAAGCGGCAGCAAAAGCTCCGGTAAGAAAGGCTCCGGAAAAAAGAGCTCAGGTAAGAAGAGTAAGAAAGAACAGGCGAAGAAACAGCGCAGGAGAATTATTATTTTCGTTGTAGAGATTATGATTCTGCTCGTGGCTGTGTTTGTATTATACAGTGTCATGATGACCACCAAGAGCGGTAAGATGGTGTTGGAAGAGGATGACGTTATTATTAATGATACGGTCAAGAAAGCAGAGGAGACAACCATGAAGGGGTATCGTAATATTGCCCTGTTTGGCGTGGATTCCACTTCCGGAGCATTGACGAAGAACACGCGAAGCGACACAATCATGATTGCGTCGATTAACCAGGATACAGGTGAATGTAAGCTTGTATCGGTATACCGTGATACTTATTTGAACTTGAGTAATGATTCTTATAATAAATGTAATGCGGCCTATGCAAAGGGTGGGCCGGAGATGGCAATCAGTATGTTGAACATGAATCTGGATATGAATATCACGGATTTTGTCACGGTCGGTTTTGCAGGTTTGACAGATACAATTGACGCCCTTGGCGGCGTATATATCGACGTAGACGACGCGGAGATTAGCCATTTGAACAACTACCAGCTTTGTAT
The DNA here is from genome assembly GCA_910578645.1 of uncultured Lachnospiraceae bacterium. Classification (GTDB taxonomy): domain Bacteria; phylum Bacillota; class Clostridia; order Lachnospirales; family Lachnospiraceae; genus UBA3282. Next base: position 171,327 of record CAJTQI010000006.1, on the reverse strand, counting down.
AGCAGAAGACTTGAAACGTTCCTATACGCCAGTGGCTTCCACAGGATATCAGCTTCTCGACGGTTTACAGGCAACAGGTTATTGCCGTATCCGTTACACGGCGGGTGATGACTTTAAGCGTGCGGAAAGACAGAGGGAAGTGCTTTCGGCGGTAGCGGACCAGGCAAAGAAAGCTTCTCTGCCGCAGCTTACAGAGACAGCCAACAAGGTATTCAATGAGACATATACATCTTTGGACCTTTCGGAAATCATTGAGATGTTGGGTGAGGTGGGCACTTATTATATTTCCGATACGGCAGGATTCCCTCAGGAGTCAAACCGCACCACGGGTACGATTGGTTCCAAGGGTTCTTGTGTAATCCCGCTTAGCCTGGAAGACAATGTGAAATGGCTGCACCAATTTTTGTTCAACGATTACGATTATGAGCCGTCGGCAAAGGTGAAGGAGTGTAGCGAGAAGATATATTCCGACACAAATGGATATTTAAACAAATAATAAGCTGAGCAAAGGGGCCGGTTTTACAGGGGCCCCTTTGTTCTGTGAAAAACAGGATTACGACATACATGGGATATTGTGCAACAATGGAGGATAACTGCGTGGATAAAGTGGATATTATCATCCCCGCCTATAAGCCCGGAGAGAAATTTCTGGCCTTGATTGAGAGTCTGGAGCGACAGAGCGTTTCCGTAAACCAGATTATTGTTATGAATACGGAACAAAAGTATTTTGACCGATTAATCTATGGTACGTCCTTTCACAAAATTTACCATAATATTACCGTCAAACACATCTCAAAGAGAGAATTTGACCACGGTAAGACAAGAAACCAGGGCGTAAAGCTTTCGGATGCGGATTATTTTATTATGATGACGGATGACGCCGTCCCGGCGGACGAGTATATGGTGGAGGAACTATTGGGCCAGCTCCATAAGGAACGGGTGGCGGTGGCATATGCCAGACAACTTGCGGATGAGAACAGCAGTGCAGTGGAGAAGTATACGAGGAATTTTAATTATCCGGAAGAATCTGTCATTAAGACACAGGAAGATTTGGGCAGGCTCGGGATTAAGACATTCTTCTGTTCAAATGTGTGCGCCGCATATAATAGAGAGATTTTCGATACATTAGGCGGTTTCGTTAAACATACAATATTCAATGAGGATATGGTCTATGCGGCAAAAGCCGTGCATGCGGGGTATGGTATTGCATACAGCGCGCAAGCGAGAGTTTACCATTCACATACATTCGGATATGCGGAACAATTTCACAGAAACTTTGACTTGGGTGTCTCACAGGCTGACCACCCGGAAGTATTTGCGGCATATCCTTCAGAGTCAGAGGGCATCCGTCTGGTGAGGCTGACGATAGGGCATCTTACCCAGATAGGAATGAAACGGAAAATACCACATGTTATTTTGCAGAGTGGATTTAAGTACATGGGCTATCAGTTCGGGAAACACTATCGTATGTTGCCCCGTAAAATGGTTATTGCAATGTCTTCCAACAAAGAATACTGGGGATGTTAAAAATTGTGCATTAGATGGCTAGGGAGGGAACAATATGTGTGGAATTGTAGGGTATATCGGAACGAAACAAGCAGCGCCGATTATTTTGGACGGATTGTCCAAGCTGGAATACCGCGGGTATGATTCGGCGGGTATGGCGATTTATGACGGCGGCAAGATTAATATTACGAAGTCGGTTGGAAGGTTGAAAGTATTAGAGAATTTGACCCACGGTGGCGAGACCATGCCCGGCATATGCGGAATCGGACATACAAGATGGGCTACCCATGGTGTGCCGAGCAACACCAATGCACATCCCCATTACAATGCCGCCGAAACCATCACTGTTGTACATAACGGTATAATCGAGAATTATCTGCACTTGCGGCAGATGTTGACAGATAAGGGATACCAATTTGTTTCTGAGACGGATACAGAGGTACTTGCACATTTGTTGGACTATTATTATAGAGGCAATCCCCTGGAAACCGTGACGAAGGTGCTTCACCGTGTGGAGGGCTCTTATGCACTTGGGATTCTTTTTGCCGATTGCCCTGACCAGGTTTTTGCGGCAAGGAAAGATTCGCCTCTGGTGGTGGGACAGAATGAGGACGGATGCTTTATTGCCTCCGATGTGCCTGCAATTTTAAAGTATACAAGAAAAGTTTACTATGTGGACAACCAGGAAGTTGTCAGGCTGCGCGCCGACCATATGCATTTTTACTCGGTGGACGAGGAAGAGCTGACGAAGGAGCCGGTGACGATTGAGTGGGATGCGAATGCAGCGGAGAAGGCGGGATATGAGCATTTCATGTTAAAGGAGATGTATGAGCAGCCAAAGACTGTGACCGACACTCTCATGCCCAGAATAAAAGAGAAGGATATTGTCATAGAAGAGCTGAATATGTCGGATGAGGAATTAAATTCCGTCAATAAAATACACATCGTGGCATGCGGCTCCGCTTATCATGCAGGAGTGACAGGCAAATATGTGATAGAGGGATTGGCGCGTATTCCGGTGGAAGTTGATTTGGCTTCTGAGTTCAGATACCGCAACCCCATTTTGGAAGAAGGAGCAATGGTAGTGGTCATCAGTCAATCAGGCGAGACGGCAGATACGCTGGCGGCGCTGCGGGAGTCCAAGGCCAGGGGATTTAAGGTGCTTGGTATCGTCAACGTAGTGGGAAGCTCCATTGCCAGAGAGGCAGATAATGTCATGTATACCTGGGCCGGTCCGGAAATTGCCGTGGCTACAACGAAAGCTTACAGTGCGCAACTGGTTGCCTTGTATCTGTTGGCGATGAAGTTCGGAAAAGCGCGCGGGAAGATTGACAGCAAGCTCTTTGCGTCCCTGTTAGGAGATTTGAAGCGACTGCCCAACCAGATTGAAATGTTGCTTAACAATAAGCTGAAAATACAGAAATTTGCCAACCGTTACATAGGCGCCAAGGATGTATTCTTTATTGGCAGAGGGATTGACTATGCGATTTCATTGGAAGGTTCGTTGAAACTGAAAGAAATTTCTTATATTCATTCCGAGGCATATGCGGCGGGAGAACTCAAACATGGTACAATTTCTTTGATTGAGGAGGGAACGCTTGTGGCGGCGGTATCTACCCAGCCCGACTTATACGCTAAGACCATCAGCAATATGGTGGAAGTCAAGGCAAGAGGCGCTTTTGTGCTGGCGGTTACCTGTGAGGAAAATAAGGAAATCGAGAAAGCGGCGGACTATGTCATCTACATTCCCGAGACCAATCCATATTTTACCAATTCGCTGGCGATTATTCCATTGCAGCTATTTGGGTATTATGTGGCAGTGGGCAAGGGATGTGATGTAGATAAACCAAGGAATCTGGCGAAGTCGGTTACTGTTGAGTAGTATTGGAGCCAAATTTGTGTCGGTTTTTGTAATAAATTATCCGGAAATGAAAAGCGAAATGCAAAATCTTTTTGAAAACACAAAATAAATAAAAATCTGTCACACTTTATACACAATTAGATAATATACTGACCTCAAGTTCAAAGAAAACGGTGGCGCATAGCCTACTATATAGAAAGGGGTAAAGTATTATGTATGATAATCAATATCCAAATACGAACCTTCCGTCAAGGGAGGATAACACAGCAAATGTAACGTCGCAGAACCAGGAACAAAATCCGGGACAGAACCAAAATGTGTATGGCAGCCATAATACAGGCGGCTATTACAATAACACTTACCAAAACGGCGCTTATAACCAGACAACAGGAAGAAATCCCTATGAGAACCGTACCGGTTATTATAACCATGGGGGCGCGGCACCCGGGACAGAACAGGCAAGTGGCGGCCATAGCGCAGGAAATACGGATAGTTTAAACGCGGCAGGAAGTACGAACGGTGCGGGGAGCTACCAGTATGGAAAGAGCTATCCGAATCATTATAAACAGCATGGCCTCCATAAGGAACGGAAGAAAACAGGGGAAAAGCCGCAAGGCAAGCCTTATTGGAAAAAGGCGCTGGTGAATGTCTCTTTAGGGCTGCTTTTTGGAATATGTGCAGGTCTGGGGCTATATGCGGTGCAGGCTGTCACCGGGATGTCGGAAAAGGACAGCGCGAAGACGGAACAAACCCAGGCAGAAGAAGCCATGGCGGACGAAGCGCTCCCAGAACAGAAGGAGTCTGTATCCGGGACAGACGATGCGAAGGTGGAAAGCGGCCTGCAGATGACAAATAACGTCAGCACAATTGTGGCGGACGTATCGGAAGTCGTAAACGGGGCAATGCCGGCGATTGTATCCATCAACAACCATTATACGGAGAGAATGTCTTTCTTTGGGGAGGCCATTATCAATGAGGCGGATGCCAGCGGTTCAGGCATTATCGTAGGAAAAAATGATACGGAATTGTTGATTGTGACCAACCACCATGTGATTGCGGAAACAGATAAGCTGACCGTACAGTTTGTGGAGGGAAGCGAGGCGGAGGCTTCCATCAAGGGAACCGATGCGGATATGGATTTGGCAGTGTTAGCGGTGCCGGTTGGCAGTATAGGCAATGACACAATGGAGAAGATAGCAGTAGCGACGTTAGGTGATTCCGACTCGTTAGTGGTAGGTGAGCCTGCCATTGCAATCGGCAATTCACTAGGATATGGACAGTCTGTTACGACTGGTGTAATCAGCGCACTTAACAGGACAATCTCTCTCTCCGATGGTTCGGATGGAACATTTATCCAGACAGACGCGGCGATTAATCCGGGTAATTCGGGTGGTGCGCTTCTGAATATGAAGGGCGAGGTAATCGGTATTAATTCCAACAAAATCGGTGGCAGCGCCGTGGAAGGCATGGGCTATGCGATTCCGATTTCCTCTGCAAGTCCGATTATTGCGGAATTGATGTTAAAAGAAACTAAGAATAAGGTGGCGGAAGAAGAACGGGGATACCTGGGTATTTCGGGAATCAGTGTCACCCAGTATGTGTCGGAGACGTATGGAATGCCGGAAGGCGTCTATATCTCGCAGGTTTATGAGAATACGGCGGCAGCAAGCGCGGGACTGCGTAAGGGCGATATCATCACGGAATTTGACGGTGAGAAGATTGCTTCCATGGATGAATTACAGCGGGAATTGGAATTTCATGCCATAGGTGATACGGTAGATGTTACCGTGATGTCGGCGGACATGAACGGATATACAGACAGGCAGGTTAAACTGACCCTGGGAAATAAGGTCTCCAATTAGAGGCAGATTGGTTTATAGAGGGCTGTTGCAAAGTGCAATGGCCCTTTCCTGTGTGGAAGCTCCGCGATGGGTTTGCTTATTTAAGAAAATGTTTACTTGTGGGGAGCGTCTTTTTATACTATGATAATATGAGGAGAACATTAAGCAGCTCTGAGGAAGCAAGAGGTATGGCCTGAGAATGGCTAAATGTTCCGGGAATTTAGATTGAACGGGAATACAGTGCGTGGGAAGGACACAAAATAATATGAGAGATGACAAGTACGATAATATAAATGAGCCGGAGGAGACAGAAGACGGGCACAATTATGACTTCCGTGAACTGGAGGACGGGGAACGGCAGAGAGACGAACTAAGAAGCAGGAAGAAAGACGATAAAGAAGAGAAAGATGACGCTCCTAACGATGATTACGAGGATGTCTGTTTCATATGCAGAAGACCGGAGAGTAAGGCAGGAAAGATGTTCCGTCTTCCCAACCATATATGCGTCTGCAACGACTGTATGCACAAGACGATGGATACGGTCAGCCAGTTCGATTATCAGGGACTTTTGAACCGCCCGAATATGTCTGATATTAATACAGGAAAAGCATTTCCGAATATCAGTTTTGTCAATTTGGCGGATTTACAGGGGGATGGCGGCATTCCAAATAAACAGAAATTGAAAAAGAAGAAGAAAAAGGACGGTAAGCCGGAAATTGATATCAGGAACATTCTGCCGCCGCATAAGATTAAAGAGAAACTGGACGAGTATGTGGTGGGGCAGGAACATGCCAAGAAAGTAGTGTCGGTGGCGGTGTACAACCACTATAAGAGGGTGGCTACGGGCACCATGGACGAGATTGAAATTGAGAAATCCAATATGCTAATGATTGGCCCTACAGGGTGTGGTAAGACATATCTTGTCAAGACACTGGCACGGCTTTTGGATGTGCCTCTTGCGATTACGGACGCCACATCCTTGACGGAGGCAGGTTATATAGGGGATGATATCGAGAGTGTCGTATCGAAACTGTTGGCGGCTGCCGACAATGACGTGGAGCGGGCAGAGCGGGGTATTATTTTTATCGATGAGATTGACAAGATAGCCAAGAAGAAGAATACCAACTCCAGGGATGTAAGCGGGGAATCCGTACAGCAAGGCATGTTGAAGCTTTTGGAGGGCGCTGAGGTGGAAGTGCCTGTGGGAGCAAACTCCAAGAATGCCATGGTTCCTCTCGCCACAGTGAATACGAGGAATATCCTCTTTATCTGTGGCGGGGCATTTCCTGATTTAGAAGAAATCATTAAGCAAAGGCTGAATAAACGAACTTCCATCGGATATAATGCGGAGCTGCGTGACAAGTATGACAAGGAGAAAAATATCCTGAGCAGGGTTACGGTGGAGGATATCAAGAAGTTTGGAATGATTCCCGAGTTTATCGGGCGGCTTCCGGTTATCTATACATTGGAAGGGCTGAGCAGGGAGATGATGGTCAAGATTTTGAAGGAGCCGAGAAATGCTATTTTAAAACAATACCAGAAATTACTGGAATTGGATGAGGTGAAGCTTGAATTTGAGCAGGGGGCATTGGAGGCAATCGCTGAAAAAGCCTTGGAAAAGGATACCGGGGCGAGGGCATTGCGTGCCATCATCGAGGAATTTATGCTTGATATTATGTATGAAGTACCAAAGGATGACAACATCGGCAGGGTGACAATCACAAGGGAGTATATTGAGAGAAGAGGCGGCCCGATTATCGATATCAGAAGCAATTCATTGGAACATCCGGACAGTTTAAACGAGATTGACGATAACGGGACAGATTATGCAGGCATAGTATAGTAGGAAAGACTATGTGAAAGAACAGTCAGCGTATAATATCGGCTGTTATTGTTAAAGATGACTTGTAAGGAAAAGATATTATCGAATGAATATGCTGATTTAATTACGGATTACGTAGTGGCGGATGAACTTTCGGGGACTTCACCGATGGATTTCTGTTTTCATGGCATAGACGATGGATACGGTGTGGCGAACGTGAACAGAAATATGATTCCGCCTATGTCAATTTGGTACTTCGGATATTCCGCGATTCCGGCACTATATGGGCTGATGCAGATTGGCGATGATATTTTTAACCCCGAAAACCTTGCGCAGACAGGAAGCATCCGGGTGCAGAATCCGCCCCTGTCATTACAGGGTGCGGGTGTCGTGGTAGGTTTTGTGGATACCGGTATCCGGTATGAACTGGATGTGTTTAGGCGGGAAGACGGAACGAGCCGTATCATGGCAATTTGGGACCAGACAATCCAGGATGGGGAGCCGCCGGAGGGATTTTTGTATGGCACGGAATATACCAGGGCACAGATAGACAATGCCCTGCAGACAGACGTTCCTGAATTGAGCGTACCTACCACCGACACGGACGGGCATGGCACCCAGATGGCTTCCGTGGCGGTTGGAAGTATATTAAATCAGGGATTAACTTTTAGGGGAGCGGCGCCGCAGGCGGATATAGCGGTTGTGAAAGTCAAGGGAGCCAAACAGTATCTGAGGGATTACTATCTGATTGACGACGGGGCGTCCGCTTTCCAGGAAAACGATATTATGGAGGCTGTTAAGTATCTGGAACGAATGGCGATTGCCTTGCATAGACCGGTGGTAATCGTATTGGGAATTGGGACAAATTTAGGCAGCCATAATGGAACGTCCCCATTGGCTTCTTACTTAAACAGTGTGGCCAGGCGGAGAAGCCGTGCGGTTATCGTATGCGGTGGCAACGAGGGGGATAAAGAGCATCATTATATAGGCAATATTCCGGATGTGGTGGAAATCCGCGTGGCCCAGGAGACGAAAGGTTTTTGCCTGGAAATGTGGGGAATGCTGCCGGATATCTATACGATAAGAGTGCGCTCGCCGGGTGGTGAAACGTCCCAGGAGATTGATTTTCGCAGCAGGGAAGACCGGGAAGTGACCTTTATCTTCGAGAGCACGCGCATTCTGATAAGTAATCTGATTGTGGAGAGGGATTCGGGGGAGCCACTTGTTTTCTTCCGTTTTGAGGACCCTACGCCGGGGGTATGGAACTTACAGGTTTATGATGCAGGGGAGGAACAGAATGGTGCGGGCCTGTTCCACATGTGGCTTCCGATTACGGAATTTCTTGAGACAACAGTGGCCTTTCTAAAGCCAAGCCCTGACGTAACCTTGACGGAACCTTCCAATGCGGAACGGGTGATTACCATATCTGCATATGACGCTCTGTCGGGCAGTTGGTTTTTGCAGTCAGGCAGAGGATTTACGAAGGGCGGAAATATCAAACCGGACTTATCTGCACCGGGTGTGCAGGTATCTGCGGTATTAGGGCAGGCCACCGGCTCTTGCATGGCTGCGGCAATTGCGGCCGGCTGTGTAGCGCAGTTTTTGGAGTGGGCGGTGGTGGACGGCAACATACCGACGGTGGAAAGCCGGGGGATAAAGAGCTATTTAATCCGGGGCGCCGACAGGCCACAGAACATTATGTATCCCGATAACAGATGGGGATTTGGGCAGTTGAATATCAGCGGGACATTTGAGGTGCTTGCCAGGTTTACGTGAGAGAGAAAGCCCGGGCGGCAGTTTAGATATACGGATAAGCCGGGAAAGGGCATGGTTATAATTATGGCAATTTTAGGATATACGCTTTTGGCGGTGGCTGTCTTTGTGCTTGATTTATTGATTAAGAATCATATAGAGCGTACCAGGATGGAAGGACAGGAGGAGTCTGCCTGTGGCGGCAGGATTCTTGTGCGCAGATATCATAATAGGGGAGCGTTTCTCAACGCAGGAGAACATAAGCGCGAACTTGTGACAGTATTGTCATTAGCTTTGACACTTGGCGCGACGGTTCTTTTTCTTGCTACGTTTACTTTCCGGGGTAATAGAATGCTTAAGGCTGGGCTGGCGCTTCTTCTGGGAGGAGGATACAGCAATACTTATGACAGAATGGTGCGTAAGTATGTGGTGGATTATGTCAGCTTTCCGGTGAAAAATACAAAAATCAGAAATATTGTGTTCAATATTTCTGATTTTTGTATTATGATTGGAGCGCTTCTTATGGTAATCGGAAGCGGCAGCGAGCCGGCTAAACGGTGATAATCGTACCGCTTTTGCCCTTGATGGCATCGGCTACGGTTTTCAGGGAAGTAATCAGGACACTGCCTGCAGGTTTTTTCTCCAGGTATGCGATGGAGGCTTCGATTTTAGGAAGCATCGTGCCTTCACCGAACTGTCCCTGGGAGAGAAGCTCTTTTGCCTCGGAGACGGTCAAAGCGTGCAGGGGCTCTTGATTAGGGGTGTCGAAATTCTTATACACACAGGGAACACCGGTGAGGATAATCAACTCATCGGCAAGCAAGTCTCCTGCCAATTTACCGGCAATCGAATCTTTCTCTATGACTGCAGAGGCGCCTTTTAAGGCGTGGTTTTGTTCAATTACGGGAATCCCGCCTCCTCCGCAGGCTATGACCACCTGGTCTGCTTCCGCCAGTGTGCGGATTGCATCAATTTCTACAATGTCGATAGGCTTGGGAGCCGCCACAACACGGCGGAAGCCCTTGCCAGGATTTTCGATTACATAATTACCCTTCTTTATTTCGGTTTCCGCATCTTCTTTAGACATATACCTTCCGATTACTTTGGTGGGCTCATAGAATGCTTCGTCATAGGGGTCTACCGTCACTTGTGTCAAAATGGTGCTGACGGTTTTGGAGATACCCCGGCTGAGCAGTTCTGCCCGCAAGGCATTCTGGATGTCATAGCCTACATATCCCTGGCTCATGGCAGAACATACGCACATGGGAGCGGGCGTATAGTCGATGTATACACGGCGAAGTTCGGTCATGGCTTTGTGAATCATGCTGACCTGTCTGCCGTTGCTGTGAGTAATGATAAGCTGATAATCGGCTTCCACTAAGTCCGCCAATGCTTTGGCAGTGATTCTTACAGCGTCCCATTGTTCTGTTGTTGTATAACCAAGCGCTTCATGTCCGAGAGAGACAACTGCTCTTTTTTTGCTCATAAAAAAATCCTCCATTCTTGCTTAACACTTGTATTTGTGAGTGCAGCAAGCCTTGGTGACTGCTGCAGGTGCATTGTTTATAGAAAGCGGAAAACTTGCAGGCTGTTGCGTATCTATGTCAATAGTATAACAAAGTTGGTGGATTTTGTATAGGCTAACCGCATTTGTTTGACTTTATGAAATGAGGCGCGTATAATAAAATCAATATATCGGACAAATCATGATTATTAGACTTGTCAGATTTTTTTTCGATAAATCATTCAGATAAAATCTGTATAGCATCCCCGGCAGAATACATGGGGAGAGGGAAGAGTATGGATTACGCGGAAATTTTACAGAGGATGTCATTGGAAGAGATTGTTGCAGTAATTGAAGTGCTTCAGAAATCTTGCGATGCCTATATTTACATTATGGACTTGGATACGGATACTTACATGATAACCAGCAAGATGCTTGCCAGATTTCCTTTTACGGAAGTTGTGGTTGAGAACGCCACAGAGGCTCTGAAGGGGATTATCTATTCTTCCGATTACATCAAGGTCAAAAATGACATTGGCAGGTGCGCGGCCGGGGAACAGACGATTCATAAGATGGAATACCGTTGGATTGACAAGGAAAAGCGGATGGTATGGATTGACTGTAGAGGTACGGTGATTACCGGTGCAGGAGGACATAAGCTTCTGATAGGCAGAGTGACGGAACTTGGCAAGGAGGCGAAAGCGGATAATGTCACAGGGCTGCGCAGAGAGGTCAGGCTGCGTCTTGACATGGAGGAGCAGCTGCGTGACAGGCCGGAGGCAATCCGGTATGTGATGCGTGTAGGCATCGACAATTTTAAAGAGATTAATGAAAAAGAAAGCATAGAAGCAGGTGATAATGTCTTGCAGGAACTTGCCGGCTGTATTATGCAGACGGTGGATAAGAATGTTGATGTGTATCGGCTGATGGCGGATGAATTTATGATTGTGGATGTCCATTCCAGGACAGAGCAGGATGTATGGGCAATTTATGAAGAGATTAAAAAGCGGGTTGCACAGACCGTGCGTGAGAAAGAATATAGTTTTTTTTTACACCATATCAGCGGGTGTGATGGAGGAGGGGTTTGCAGATAAGAGCGCCCAGGACATCTTGCGCCTGACAGAGTTTGCTTTAAACGAGGCGAAGCGGGCGGGCAGGAACCAGATGGTACTGTTTGACAGCGAGAAATATGAGGGGTATTTAAGAAAGTTGGATATCCGTAAGTTGATGAGAAGGGATATCAATAATTCTTTCAGAGGATTCCAGGTGTTTTTCCAACCTATTGTATCGGCTTCGGACTATGAAGTGGTGGGTGCGGAGGCTCTCTTGAGGTGGAGCTGTGAGAAATACGGTAATGTGCCTCCGGTAATGTTTATCCCGATTCTCGAGGAGAGCGGGTTGATTATTCCGGTGGGGAAATATGTTTTGTGGGAAGCGGCGAAGAACTGTAAGAAATGGAGACAGGTACTTCCGGATTTTCATGTTAATATAAATCTTTCCTATGTCCAGATGCACAAAAGCGACCTGCTCCATGACGTAGAAAGATGTATCAATGAGGTGGGCATTCCACCCAGAAGCCTTGTGCTTGAATTGACAGAGAGCGGGTACATAGAGACGGATACAAGGATGAAAGAGTTGTTTAAGAGTCTGAAGGCCCGGGATATCGACGTAGCGTTGGATGATTTTGGGACAGGGTATTCCAATATGCGTTACTTAAAGGAAATTGAGGCCACAACCGTTAAGTTGGACAGGAGTTTCGTCATGCAGGCTCTTGAGAATGAGCATGATTATAATATTATCAGCCATATTATTGATATGGTGCACGGCCTTGGATTCTCCGTCTGCGTGGAAGGGATAGAAGAGAAAGACGAACTGCACAAAATGCTGAAGACGAAACCGGATATGATACAGGGGTACTATTTCGGTAAGCCTTCAGCAGCCAAACAGTTTGAAGAACAGTTCTTGAATTTCACAGATTCTCTTTAATGCGGATGTCGATGTTTACATAGTCGTTCTCCGAGGTGGGAAGTTCACCTGTTGTAAGATAAGTAAATAAAATTGCGAGAGGTTTTGAACCTTGTATAAAGGGCTGTTGGCAGATGGTGGCTGCAATCAGTCCTTTTTCTATGTATTCTCTCGTGGTGTTTACTATATCATACGTTATGATAGTCATATCTTTATGCCGTCCTGCATCCATAACAGCCTTGCAGCCGCCGTAAACGCCTCCGGCGGTGAAATAGAGCGCATTAATTTCAGGATGACGGGCAAGCAGCGCCGTGGTCAGACTATAACTTTCATTCTCGTCATCGTTGTTGTTGATGGTATCTACAATGCGGATATTGCCGTAAGAGTCAGCCATGTGGGAGAATCCCGCAATGCGTTCAGTGTGACATAGGATATTTTGTGAACCGGATATGATACCGACATAAACTTCACCGTGGGTCATCAGGTGCATCAGTCCGCCGGCGGTTTCTCCGGAACGGTAGAAATGGCAGCCGATATAGGCGATGCGCCTGGAATTTTCAATATCCGTATTCAAGGTGACTACAGGTATTCCCCTGTCGCAAAGCGCATTGATTTTTTCGCGGATGGCATTGTCATTGTAGGGTGAGATAGCCAGTCCGCTAATTCCTTCGGCAACCAATTCATCTATGGCATTTAACTGTTGGTCTAGGTCATATTCTGTCTGTCTGACCAGGACAGCGCAGTTATATTCGGACAGTTCCTGTGCTTTGTTGCGGACACCGATTAGGATGTCATTGTAGAAGACCGTGCCCAGTCCGAGAAGGACTACGCCGAGTTTCAGGTTTTTCTTGCGGACAGCAAGAACGATGCCGGCCTTGTTCGGTTTATAATCCAGTGCCTGCACGATTTCCAATATCCGCTGTTCGGTTTGTGGGTTGACGCAACCGCGGTGGTTTAGCACACGGTCTACCGTGCCTCGGGATACGCCCGCAAGGTGTGCGATTTCTTTGATGGTTGCCAAGTCGGGATACTCCTTTTCATAAAATCAATTTATTTGGGTTGCCTGCCGTGTAGGAAACCCACGGATATCTATGCAGCCATACGAAAGATTTGAGCGGCATGATATGACACAACACGGATAAAGAGTAGCATAACAGTGTCTGTAAGTCAAATGCAGTCTGCAAAATTGCCATGGAAACGGGTATTCCTTGTTCACTGAGGGTATGTGTATTTGTTGTAAATATAAGAGTACATTCGTGTGACTCTATCGAAATAGACAATATTATCGTGTATATTTTGTATATTTTTCCGAAAATTTTTTCTGGTCTTGATTTTCTTTCTGACAAAGACTATCATAAAATTATAGACACCGTGCACGTGCACGGTAAACCACGTCACGTAGACGTGTGTATTTGTTTTGTCTGATTAGAATTTCGCTCTTGCAGGAGGGTGAATGTCAAACCGGACTTGAGTGAGATTGCGAGAGTAGATTGTAGCGTAAAGGAGGGCTATCATGCTGTATATTGGCGTTGACTTGGGAACCAGTGCGGTGAAACTTCTTCTGATGGAGGGAAACGGCAGAATTGTGAATATTGTGTCGAAGGAGTACCCGATTTACTTTCCGCATCCGGGTTGGTCGGAACAGAAGCCGGAAGATTGGTATGCACAGAGCATGGAGGGAATTAAGGAGCTGATTGCCGATGTGGACAAGGAGCAGATTGCGGGAATCAGTTTTGGCGGGCAGATGCATGGCCTTGTTATACTGGATGAGGACGATAATGTAATACGGCCGGCGATTCTGTGGAACGACGGTAGAACTACGGAAGAATGCGACTATTTAAACAACGTGATTGGCAAGGAGAAGCTGTCTGAATATACGGCCAACATTTCTTTTACGGGCTTTACCGCGCCGAAAGTGCTTTGGGTGAAGAACAAAGAGCCGGAGAACTTTGCAAGAATCAAGAAGATTATGCTCCCCAAAGATTATATAGCCTATAAGCTTACAGGTGTCCATTGTACGGATGTGTCGGATGCATCCGGTATGCTGTTGTTCGATGTGAAAAACCGCTGTTGGTCTAAAGAAATGTGTGATATCTGCGGTGTAAAGCAGGAGCAGCTTGCCAAGGTCTATGAAAGTTATGAGGCAGTGGGGACGGTGTTGCCGGAAATAGCGGAGCAGTTAGGAATCCCCGGTACGGTGAAAGTGGCGGCAGGCGGCGGTGACAACGCGGCAGCAGCGGTAGGGACCGGGACCGTGGGGGATGGCATGTGCAATATCTCCTTAGGGACCAGCGGAACTATTTTTATTTCGTCCAATCAGTTCGGCGTAGACAGGTACAATGCGCTCCACGCTTTTGCCCACGCCGACGGGCACTACCATCTGATGGGATGTATGCTGAGTGCGGCGTCGTGTAATAAATGGTGGATGGACGATATTATCGGGACAACGGATTATGCTGCACAGCAGAAGGATATTACGGATGACAGGCTGGGAGAGAACCATGTATATTTCCTGCCCTATCTGATGGGAGAACGTTCTCCCCACAATGACCCCAATGCAAGGGGTACGTTGATTGGCATGACGATGGATACGACCAGGGCGGATATGACCCAGGCGGTTTTGGAGGGTGTGGCATTTGCCCTGCGGGATTCTCTTGAAGTCGCGAAGTCTCTGGGCATTAAAATCAAAAGGACGAAGATTTGCGGCGGCGGTGCGAAGAGTCCCCTTTGGAAAAAGATGATTGCAAATATTATGAACTTGAAAGTAGATGTAATCGAAAGTGAAGAAGGACCCGCCATGGGCGGCGCCATGCTTGCGGCGGTGGCCTGTGGGGAATATGTCAGTGTCGAGGAAGCGGCATCCGCAATTGTTAAGATTGTGGATACGGTGGAACCGACTCCGGCATTGGTGGAGAAGTATGAGGCGCGTTACCAGAAGTTCAGGCAGATTTATCCGGCCTGCAAGGAGTTATTTGCGGCGATTCAGTAGTTCGCCGGGGACAGAAGGGAGAGGATTACCAAATGGAGATTAAGAAGATTACCGACGAGGCATTCCGTAAGTATGGCAAGGTAGTACAAGGATATGACTTTGGGCCGCTCGTGGAAGCGTTAAAGAAGACACCGGACTATGATGGCGTGGCGTATGAACCGTCCATTGCAGAGTTGGAAGCCACATCTACGGCGGCGGAACTTAAGAGAAGGACGTATGGCGAACAGCCCATACAGGTCGGATATTGCAATGGCGTCAACTATAAGCTGAATGCGGCAGAATACCATAAAAGTTCGGAGGTCAATGTGGCGGCCACGGATGCCATATTGATTGTGGGGATGTTGCAGGATGTCACCGATGGCTTTACTTATGACACGGCGAAGATGGAGGCGTTTCTCTTGCCGGAAGGAACTGCGGTGGAGATTTATGCCACTACCCTTCACTATGCGCCTTGCAGTGTGGGAGACGGGCAGTTTAAGGTTGGAATCGTGTTGCCGGCAGGCACCAATTACCCTTTGGAAGAAGCACATGGAGATTGGGAAGACGCACTGATTACCGCTAAGAATAAGTGGCTCATTGGCCATGCGGAAGGCGGCTTGGATGCAGGTGCGCATATCGGGTTGATTGGAAAGAATCTGGATGTCCGGGAGTAAGAGTCAAAGTAAATTTGCTTCGTAAATTAACTTTTGCGGAAGAGTTTTCTATACAATAAAAATACCGGACAAACCGGTTAAAAGGAGGATAAAATACATGAACAATTTACCAAAAGTTAAGATTGGTATCGTAGCCGTAAGCCGTGACTGTTTTCCGGCATCGTTGGCTGTAAACAGAAGAAAAGCACTGGTAGAGGCATACAAGGCAAAATATGGCGAGTCTGATATTTATGAATGTCCTGTCTGCATCATCGAGAGTGAAATTGACATGGTGAATGCCCTGAAAGACATTAAGGATAACGGCTGTAATGCACTTTGTGTATACCTGGGTAACTTTGGCCCGGAAATATCCGAGACACTTCTTGCGAAACATTTTGAAGGGCCCAAGATGTTTGTAGCAGCGGCCGAGGAATCCCAGAATGACTTGATTCAGGGGCGCGGCGATGCTTACTGTGGTATGCTGAATGCAAGCTATAACCTGAAGCTTCGCAATGTAAGGGCATATATCCCAGAGTATCCGGTAGGGGATGCCGAGGACTGTGCGGATATGATTCATGAATTTGTCCCGATTGCACGTGCGATTGCAGGACTGTCCAGCTTAAAGATTATCTCTTTTGGCCCCAGACCACTTAATTTCCTGGCATGTAATGCACCCATTAAACAGTTGTATAATCTGGGTGTTGAGATTGAGGAGAACTCGGAGCTTGATTTGTTTGAAGCCTTCAATAAACATGCTGACGACCCGCGTATTCCTGATGTAGTAAAGGATATGGAAGCGGAACTTGGCGATGGCAACAACAAGCCCACTATCTTGCCGAAACTGGCACAGTACGAGCTGACTCTACTGGACTGGATTGAAGAACATAAGGGCTACCGTGAATATGTGGCAATCGCAGGAAAATGTTGGCCTGCATTCCAGACCCAGTTTGGCTTCGTTCCCTGCTACGTGAACAGCCGTCTGACAGGAAGAGGTATTCCGGTATCCTGTGAAGTAGATATTTATGGATGCTTAAGCGAGTTTATCGGTGAGGCGGTCAGCGATGATATCGTAACCTTGCTTGACATCAACAACTCCGTTCCGAAGGATATGTATAAGGAGTCCATCGAAGGCAAGTTTGATTATAAGTTTACGGATACATTCATGGGCTTCCATTGTGGCAATACATGTTCCAAGAAACTGTCCAAGTGTAGCATGGAATATCAGATGATTATGGCCAGAACGCTTCCTGAGGAAGTGACCCAGGGAACGTTGGAAGGTGACATCACTCCTGGCAATATCACATTCTATCGTCTGCAGAGCACAGCGGACAACATTCTGCGTGCTTATGTGGCAGAAGGTGAAGTGCTTCCGGTTGCAACCAAATCCTTCGGCGGCATCGGAGTATTCGCGATACCGGAGATGGGAAGATTCTACCGTCATGTACTGATTGAGAAAAACTATCCTCACCACGGCGCAGTAGCTTTCGGACATTTCGGCAAGGCATTGTATGAAGTATTCAAGTATATCGGCGTGGATGTGAGCGAGATTGGCTATAACCAACCCAAGAGCCTGCCTTACCCGACGGAAAATCCTTTTGCATAATTTTAGGATAGGTTTGGATTGCTTTAGGACAGCAAAACAGAACAACATAAAAATGCGGCGCAGCTTATATAGGCTGCGCCGTCTTTGTTAGAAAATATTTGTATATATTTGTATAAGAAATTCCTCCGCTTATCCGAGTTTGCCGGAGGCAAATCCCGCAAACGAGTGAAGCTCGTTTTTTACATGGTCGTATCTAACACGGAACCTGCATTTGCAACGTTGTAACTGCCCTGGCTTGTGTATGTCTGGTTGTTCAGGGAGTTACCCTGTGTAGCGTAGTGGTAAATCTGGTTTACCCTGTCAGTCATCTTCTCTGCGAAAGAGTACGCACCGGTGAACATGTTTTTCACATTACCCATGTCGGAATCTTTGAATTTCTCTTCGTCAATGGACAATGTCTTGTCGGAATTTACCGTGATGCCCATTTTAGAGAAGGCACTCTTGTTGCCGTTCACGAGAGTCTTCAGATAATCGGCCTGTTTGATGACATTCGAGTTCTTACTCTTCGCTGTGTCTTTAATAAGTGTGTTATAGTCTTTGACAAAACCGGAAAGCGCGTCAAAGATGTTGTCTTTATTGTCATTGTTTAATGACATGGCGCCCAGTTTCTCCACAGACTTATAAAATGCGCTTGCAGAAGCAGCCGATACGGCGTCTTTCGCCGTCTTGGATGTTCCAACTTCAGAAGAATTGCTGTCCGTCTTATCGCTTGAAGAAACGCTTCCTGAATTACCTACATATTTTGCCTTAGAGGATGTCACGGATTCGCCGTCGCCTGCGGTGCGGTAAATTTTGCTCGCCCTGTCTGCGGCCTTGTCGGCGTAGGAACCGATTCCCTTGAACAAAGTAGTAAGAGTAGGAACGTTGGTAGACCCTGTCTTCTCATTTACTTTCTTGAATGTATCCTCGTCAATCGACAAGGTACGGTCGGCATTCATCGTGATACCAACTTTGGCAAACAATTTGTAATTCTGGTAAGTATAAGCATCCAAGGCGTCAGCCTGCGATTTTACGGAAGCATTCTTGCTCTTGGAAGCGTTGGTAATCAAAGAATTATAATCTTTGACAAACCCGGAAACTTTGTCATAAAGTTCGTCGATGTTGTCTGCGCTGTAGTCAAGCTTATTCATTGCAGACGCTGTCTCATAGAATTTCCTTGCCGCGCTGGCAGATGCGGCGTCTTTGTCTTTCGCCTTGGAACCGCCTTTGGAAGACTCTGCTTCTTCTTCCTCGTTTACTTTGGCATAATATGATTTCATCATCTTGCCATAGCTGCCGTTCTTAATAGATGCATAATCTGATAATAATGAAGAGGTGCCCATAGCACCACCGGCACTCGAACCACCTAATAAACTGGAATAAGTGTCTGCGAGACCGGAATTAAGACCTCCTAAACCAATACCCATATGATATCCCTCCATGTAGTAATCTAACGACTTCCTTGTCTGAACATAATGAATCTTACATATATTATCTCGGCATTTATGCCGATTTGTAAAGAGGAAAAGTTAATTTTTTCCTGAATTTTATTACATTTTTTCTGCCTTTCACAACATGTTCTCCGGCTAATTCAATTTCAGGTCGTTTTCTTTAATCCAGCCGATACGGCGCAGAAAATTTCCTGCTGCCAGGCAGATAATTGCGGGCAGTAGGAAACTGAGCAGGAGCAGGCCGAGCCAGTCCATGGCAGTGACGGCCGTTTTGCTGCCGGCAGCTATGTCGTTTAACCATCCGGTATAGACACCGATTTGTCCCACCAGACCGCAGGTGCCCATTCCCGCCGAGACAGGAGTGCCGTTCATCTGCAGTTTAAACACACAGGTGGCAAGAGGGCCTGTGATGGCGGAAGCAATAATCGGCGGTATCCATATTTTAGGATTTTTCATGATATTGCCCATCTGAAGCATGGAAGTGCCAAGCCCTTGTGAGAGAAGGCCGCCCCATCCGTTCTCCTTGAAACTCATGACTGCGAAACCGACCATATTGGCACAGCACCCGGCTACGGCCGCTCCTCCGGCAAGTCCGGTTAAGGACAGTGCGGCACATATTGCGGCAGAAGAAATAGGTAGGGTGAGGGCAATACCTACCAGCACTGACACGATGATGCCCATTAAAAACGGTTGTAAATCGGTGGCCCACATAATCAGGCTTCCTACGGAACTTGCCGTAGAGCCGATGGCGGGTGCAAGCAGGCAGGAGAAGGATACGCCTGCGAAAATGGTCACGAAAGGAGTGACCAGAATATCAATTTTGGTTTCCTTGGATACGATTTTACCGCATTCTGTCGCTAAAATGGCGATGATAAGAACGGCGAGAGGACCTCCGGCGCCGCCCAGTTCGTTGGCGGCGCCTCCTACTGCCGCCAGTGAGAAAAGCACAAGTGGAGGCGCCTGGAGGGCAAATCCGATGGAGATTGCCATGGCAGGCCCTGCCATTCCCGCTGCATATGTCCCCACCGTTACCAGGTAGTCTATGCTTGTTTGTTGTCCCAATGTCTTGATGATTGTGCCGATTAGGAGAGAACAGAACAGGCCCTGTGCCATGGCGCCCAGACAGTCTACTCCGTAACGCTTAAAAGAAAAGACAATGTTTTTACGTTTCAGAAATTTTGTTATCATAATATGTTTCCTTTCAGGGAAATATGTATGGTTTGCGTGATGCCGCATGGTTTGGCCAATTTGTTTAGCTGTTTCCCGTGGGTGTTAAATCATATTGTAATGCAATATATTTGAAAGTCAAGGAGAAGGTAGTGTGAAAAATCCATATGCGGAAGATTTTTCACACGTGAGATTTGTGTCTGCACTCACTTGACACAAACTCGTTACATGCGCTGTTTCAACAAAAGTTGAGACAAAAACATGCGCAAAAATGGAGATTAATATGTCGCAAAGCGTGGGAGTGGTGTCCGGCCATAGGTGCGGGTGTGCACATATTGTTGTTTTGTGTCATATATTAAACTGTAATAACTTTTTAACTAGGATATATCTCATGTTTGTATAAGGGCGCGGGATGTTCCTGTTAGATAGAGGGTAAAATGGCTAAAGAGACAGAATGGAACAAACGGTTTAACATCGGGGTAGATTCCATCGACAATGCACACCGGAAACTGTTTTCAATCGTACGCAAACTAGTTTATCTTGACAAAAAAGAAAATAATGGACAGTGGGCATGTGCTGAAGGTATCAAGTACTTTAAGAGTTATGCCATAGAACATTTTACCGATGAGGAAGCATATATGCAGTCAATCGGCTATAAGGGATATGAGATGCACAAACGCTTGCACGATGAAATGCGGTATAAGACACTTCCGGCTCTTGAAAAAGATTTGACAAAGTCCAATTATTCGGAGGAGTCTATCCACCATTTTCTGGGTATTTGCCTCGGCTGGTTGGCTGCCCATATTATGATAGAGGATTTAGCCATCACAGGAAAAATTTCCAACAGATGGAAGGAAAATGAGACGGGGAAAGATGTGACAGTCATGGAGCGCGCCGTGGCTGATACTATTGAGAAAATTTTTAAATTACGGCCGGAAATTGTCAGTGAACATTACAGTGGTGACTACTTCGGCAATAGTATTGCAGACAGGCTTAAGTACCGTACGAAAGACGGGAAGCACACACAGATTTATCTTGTATTTGAAGAAGAGTTGATTCTGTATGTCGTAAGCTCTATGTTGAACATGCCGCTTAACAAGATGGATAGACTGGTGGCAGATGCCGTCAAAGAAATTTCACAGCACATGGCGGAGCAGATTGGCATGAATCTTGGACTGTATTCAAGATATCAGTTGGAAAGCAACCATATCATAACAATGGAACAATTCCGGAAAACTTATTATCTTGAATATTTTGACTATAGTTTTCTATTTAATACCGGAACCGGGTATTTTGCGTTCTGTGTTGAACAAGTCTGACAAAGCAAGAGGTTTAGGCCGACGGGTTCCGGCAAAAATAGAGCGAGCGCAACTAAGCCGGGTTGGCAGGCAACAGGAGATTGACGATGGTGCCTTCTCCTTCCCGGCTTTCTATTGTGAGTCCGTAGGAATCGCCAAAGTGGCTGCGTATTCTTTGTCCCACATTCTGTAAGCCGATGGAATGATGTCCGTCTTCCTTGGCCCCAGCGGTGATGCCCTGGAGACATTCGCTGTTTAGACGTTCCAGTATTCCGGGAGGAATCCCCTGTCCGTTGTCTGCGACAAAAATATGAAGTCCGTCTTCACATGTCTGGCTGCTGATACTGATATAGCAGCCTGCCTCCTGTGTGGAGAAACCGTGCTCGATGCTGTTTTCCACAAGCGGCTGAAGCAGGAAAGCCGGAATCTGCATTTTCAGGTATTCGGGTGAGATATTGATATCAAAAGTAAATTTTCCCGGAAAACGGATATTCTGTATGGTCATATAGCGTCTGATTTGCTGCAGCTCTTCATCAAGAAGGGCAACCGGGAAGTTTTCCAGGTTATACCGCAAAAGGTCGGACATGCACAGGGAAATAGTCTCAATCTGAGGCACGTTATGGATATTGGCAAGAGACCTGATGACATTCAGCGTATTGTAGAGAAAATGGTGGTTAATCTGGAACTGCAACATCTGTATTCTCATTTTCTGTTCTGCCAGTTGTATCTGGTAGTTTTGCTGTAAGCTTGTGGCAAGACGCCTGTTTAAGTGATTGAAACTGGCAATCAGCTTTTTAAGTTCCAGATTGGAGCCGCATGCTTTTTCGTCAATCTGTTCATTGGTCTGTACATTCAGTGTGTCAATCTGGCTGCATAACCTCAGGATTGACCGGGTTAAGGTAGCGGAGAGAAGAACGGCTAACAATATGCCAAGTATGATGCAGAGTACTAAAATGCACACATAGCTGAGGATATTGTCCCGGTAAATCTGGGAAATAATCTGATTATTGACAAACTGTACAAGGTGCCAGTTCGTGGTCTTGTTGACACAGCCGTTTACCTGGTAGCGGTTGTGCCCGATTGTGATGACCTCTTCCACGATGGAGGAATCCGGATGGAGTGAGTTGTTAAAGGTAGCAAGGGAGGACAACAATTCGGCATGTTTGCCCGGTTCCTGCATATAGTCTGGGTTTGAGGAAAAGGTAAGTTGGCTGTCCGCATTATAAATGAAAAAGGTGTTTTCCGTGTTTTGGGAAGAAAGGATGATATTTTCAATCGGTTTAAAATTAATTTCGCAGTAACAGATGCCGATTTCCTTGTAATCATATTTGTCGTGCAGTATTTTGACCATGGGGAGAGTCTTCTTGCCTGTACCATTGTCGGCGCCGTTTTGCAGAGGCGCAAAATAAGTGTAGTTGGGCGAATTGCGGGCATGTTCTGTCCACTGGCTGATATTCTGGTCAATCTGTCTCCGGTGGAGGGCGCTTACCACACCGTATTCAAAGGTAAAACCATATCGGTTCGTAAAGATGCAGGTTTCCAGGTCTGTGTTGAGCCGGTTGGTCTGGTTGAATAAATCCCTGAACTTGGTTGAGGTCTGGGCGTAAGACAGATAGTCGTCCTGGTAGTTGGTGACCATCGCTTTCCTGACGTCCTCACTAAGGATGGGCATGTCGGCGACTTTGAAAGCGTCCTGTAAGAGGGTGTCCAGGGCAAGGTTCGCCTGGGAAATAATGGTGGATAGGGAAGTATTATATTCATCAACCAACTTGGAGGTGGAGTCGTTGACTGCAAAAAGCCCCAGAAGAACGGCCGGGATAATGACTAGGGATAAGGAGGCAATGAAAATCTGTGTGCGGTAGGATAACTGCTGTAATTTTTTCATTTTGCTAAAAAGTCCCTTCTATAATCTTGGGCTTAGTGTATCATAACAAACTTATCTGTAACAGACTGTATTTTATGTTGTGGTGAGTTTGCGAGGTAAATTCGCAACATAAATTTACAACGTTATTTTTTGTATAAGATTAGCGTGTCAAAAGCTGCATATTATAAGTTGCAAGGGCAGATTGCATAATATGTTCCCTTGTGTCCGTCTGCATCATATGGATTTTCTAAAATATTCCGGGAAATCTGTGGAAACGGATGTAACCGCCCTCTATTCTCCATCCGGGCGAACATTGGGCTTTTCGGGACATCCATGCCCCGAAATTACTGGAAATTTCAAGGAATATTAAGAAAATCTCATATTCCTCCGAAGGACAACTTCGTGAACATTTTACGCAATCTGCCAGTGAAATTTTACGATAACACCTTTTGATACCCTAATCTGTATAAGAAATTCTCCGCTAATCCGAGTTTGAGGAGCAAACATGCAAATTTACTATACTTATTGCATAAGGAGTTCCTCCGCTAATTCCGAGTTTGCTAGGCAAACTCGCAAATTTACTATACTTATTGCATAAGAAATCCTTTCGCTAATCCCGAGTTTGCTAAGCAAACTCGCAAAGTTAATTTGCTTTGCAAATTAACTTTTTTTCTAAGGATATTCCTATTTATTGACAAAGAATACTTCTATTTTTTCTTAGTATCTCCTGTTTATAATAAATGAAAATAGAGAAAGGGAGGTAAGCGTGAAAAAATTATGAAAAAGTCAGAACGTGTATTGGCAGTCATGAAAAAGGAGGAAGCAGATTGTGTCCCGGCAGGATTTTGGTTCCATTACAATCCAAAGTATACCGTGCAGGAGATGATTGACGCGCATATGGAACTGTATCGTGAGACAGGTATGGACGTCATCAAGATTATGCAGGACTATCCTTATCCGGTAACCGGGCAGATTACGTCTGCACAGGACTGGTATAAGGTGGGCATGAAGGGAACAGATTCGGAAGAATTTGAGAAAATGGCAGCGGTCATTAAAGGAATCAGGGAACAAGCGGGCGACGATGTGTTGATTTTCCAGACAATGTTCGGGCCTTTTAAGACGGCTTCCATGGCATTTGGCGACGACGTGCTCATGAAATACAGTAAAGAGACGCCGGAGGCAGTGGCGGCAGGCGTAGGCATTCTTGCGGACGTGTTGGAAGAGTGGGCGAAAGGATATCTGGCGGCAGGCGCCGACGGCATCTATTATTCCGCGCAGTTTGGGGAAATCGGACGTTTCAGCGAAGAAGAGTGGGAAAAATTGGTGAAGCCCTCTGACCTGCAGATTCTGAACGTGGCGGCGGACATGCCGGAAAAATACAACATCCTGCATATCTGCGGAGAACCGGAGTACGATTTTAAGACATGGGTAGAGCGGTTTACAAGCTATCCGGCGGACTTGGTGAACTGGTCGGTGAAGGATAACGGATACAGCCTGGAAAAGGGTAGGGAAGCTTTCGGGAAAGCGATTCTGGGCGGTATGAACAATAAAGGAAATATTTTAAACGGCCCAAAAGAAGCGATAGAGCAGGAAGTAAAAGAGATTCTTGATGTTTTCGGCACAAAAGGGATTATGATTGGGGCTGACTGTACCATCCAGGGACAGGGTATCAGACTCGATTATATAAAAGCCGCCGTAGATGCGGCGCATAACTATCACAGGATATAAAGGTTGAAAATTTTAATTTTCAATCGCGAGATTTGTGTCTGCGCGCTGCTTGCCACAAACTCGGTTTATGCGTTGTCTCAACAAAAGCTGAGACAAAAGCAGCACAGAAATGGAGGAAAAAATGAGAAAGAAATTAGCAGTAATTCTTTGTACGGCAATGACCGTTACAGCTCTGGCAGGATGCGGACAGTCCGGGCAGACAGCACAGGAAAATAGCGGGGCATCCCAGGAAAATGCGCAGGAGCAGGAAGAGGCAGGGGAAGAGCCGGCAGAGGAACAGGCTGACGCACAGCCGTCGGGAGATGTTTTGACAATCGAGTTTTTCCAGCAAAAAGGCGAGGAGGGACCGCAGAAAGGATACCAGGCGATTATCGATAAATTTAATGCGGAGAATCCCGATATTGTTATTGAGATGAATACGGTGCCTGACGCGGGGACAGTGTTGACTTCGCGTATCTCATCAGGGGATATTCCGGTTATTTTTTCCGATTACCCTACGCAGATGCAGTTTGCACAGAAGGTGGAGAATGGATATGTACAGGATTTGAGCGGACAGGCATTCTTAGACAATGTGAATCCTTCCTCCCTGGAGATGACCAAGCAGGCGGACGGTGGGTACTATGCGCTTCCTTATAGCCGTAACTATATCGGGGTATATTATAACCAGACGATTTTTGAAGAGAACAGTCTGGAAGTGCCGACTACCTGGGACGAGTTTCTTGCGGTATGCGATACCTTGCAGGCGGCAGGCATCACGCCAATGGGACTGTTCGGCAAAGACCCGGGGCGTGTGGGACATATGTTCCAAGGTGCGGTAGTCGCATGGGCGCCTAATGGCGTGGAGACCATTGAAAAGACGGTTGCAGGAGAAGCAACGATTGCGGCGGATACAGAGTTTCCGCAGGTTTTTGATAAGATGAAGACTTTGTTCTCCTATGCCAATGAGGATGCCCTCGCTCTTTCCGATACTCAGTGTTGGGAGAATTTCGCCAACGGACAGTATGCGATGTGTATTACCGGTTCCTATGCGAGAGGTACAATCTCGTCCCTGAATGCGGATTTGAAGCTTGGCGTATTCCCGCTGCCCAATGATACGGCGGACAGCACCAACTGTCTGTCAGGTGTGGACGCTGCAATCTGTGTGTCCGCCAAGGCGTCGGATGAGGAGAAGGAAGCGGCATACAGGTTCTTAGCTTATCTTGCAGATACGCAGAATGCACAAATCTTCTGCGACAACGACGGCGCGCCTTCCTGTATCAATGGTGTAGTCAATGACGATACCGGTATCGCGCCGATGGTAGAGCTGATTAATTCCGGCAAGACCCATGACTGGATGGCTTCCACGATTAACAACAATGTCGTTACAGACCTCTACAATGTAGTGCAGGGATTCTGGGCGGACAAGGATGTGGATGCAGTGCTTAAAAATATGGACGCTTCCATAGCCGTTACATCGGCAGAATAAGATGATTTTGGGACGGCGGGGCACGGGCTGCCATGCCGTCCCATTTGTATTTACTTAGGAAATTTGCCTATAGGCGGCTGTGTCAGCATAAGCGGATGCATAGTGACGTTGGCTGTCAGGAAAGGATGAAGGACAGAGTATGAGTAAAACAACAAAATGGCGTGTACCTGGAAAAGCCGTCTATTTCGCATTTACGGTTATCCCGGTGGCGCTCTACACTTTTTTTTATGTAGTATCCGTGGTGAATGGTGTAAAGTATAGTTTTACGGACTGGGATGGCATGTCGGTGGATTATGATTATGTGGGATTCAAGAATTATATGCTGCTGTTCAAAAACCCTAATTTTTTAGGTTCTTTGAAAACAACGCTCTTTTATAGCTGCATGCTGGTGGTGGTGGTCATTCTGGCATCGTTGCTGCTTTCTATTTCCCTAAACTCTTTAAGGTGGTTTAAAACTTTTGTAAAATCCATATTTTTTGTGCCGGCTATGATTGGCGGCGTCACGATTGCCCTTATCTGGGACCAGCTTTTTTACAGAGTAGTGCCTTTAATCGGGCAGCTTCTGGGAATCGGCTGGCTCTCCCAGAGTCTGTTGATGACAGGCAAGACAGCGCTCCCTGCGGTGGTATTCGTGCAGGCTTGGCAGGCGGTTGCCATGCCCACGGTCATCTTTATCGCGGGATTGCAGCAGATACCTGAGGAGCAGTACGAATCGGCCAAAATCGACGGAGCTACGGCTTTTGAGCGCTTCCGGTATATTACGATGCCCTATCTTTTACCTACCGTGACGGTGAATCTTGTGCTGACAATTAAACAGGGCTTTACATCTTTTGATTTTCCCTACGCGTTGACAGGGGGCGGCCCGGTGCGTGCCACAGAAGTTATCGGTATCCTTATTTATAATGACGCCTTTAAGAATATGAGGTTTTCCGTGGCCAATGCGGAGGCGTGTATCTTGTTTGTTGTTGTGGCGGCCTTTTCGCTGACACAGCTGAAACTGACCTCGAAGGGAGGGGTAAACGAGTGAAAAGAATAAACGATGGAACCATTTGGAAACTATTTCGGAATATTCTGCTTTTGTGTGGGCTTACTTTGATTCTGTTTCCCCTCTATCTTGTGGTAATCAATGCTTTTAAAACATTGGATGAGGCGGGGAGAAGCTTTTTCGCTTTCCCTGAAAGCTTCTATACGGGCAACTTTAAGGAGTTATTCACGAACAGCAACTATTGGATTTTTTTGCGAAACTCTTTTAAAATTACGGTGATTTCCGTGGGGTTGATTCTGCTTCTTGTGCCTTCTGTTTCTTATGCGGTTGCCAGGAATTTTGAAAAACGTTATTATAAGACTGTCTACTTTTATCTGTTAATGGGACTGTTCATTCCGTCCCAGGTTATCATGCTGCCGGTTACCAAGATGATGACCAAGCTGAATATGCTCAACCATACGGGATTGATTATCCTTTACGCCGCATTCAGTCTGACCCAGGGTGTATTTTTGTTTGTAAATTATATCAGAGGGCTGCCCTATGAGATTGAAGAGTCGGCGCAGATTGACGGGTGCAGTGTATTTGGCACATACGTAAGGATTGTACTTCCCCTTGTAAAACCCATGATTTCCACATTGTTAATCATGGATACTTTGTGGATTTGGAATGACTTTATGCTTCCGCTTTTAATGTTGAACAGGACCCAGGAAATTTGGACGCTGCCGCTATTCCAGTATAATTTTAAGACGGAATATTCTTTTAACTATACGATGGCGTTTACCGCATATCTTTTGGCGATGCTGCCGATGCTTATTATTTACTGTCTTGGGCAGAAATATATTATCAAAGGACTTACGGCCGGCTCGGTGAAAGGATAAGAGGCGGACGCGGAAGTAAAGGAGGCAGTCGAATGCTTAAGGTGCTGGTAGTGGAAGACGAACTGTATGCAAGACAATCCCTTGTGAAACTGGTGAGGGATTATGATACGGACGGACAGTTCCTTATCCTGCAGGCAGTCAACGGCGAAGAAGGGGAACTTGTCTACCATAAAGAAAAACCGGAGCTTGTGCTGACGGATATCCGTATGCCCAAGATGGACGGGCTGGCGCTTCTTGCGCGGATTCGGGAAGAGGACAGCGCAACCCAGGTAGTCATATTGAGCGCTTATTCGGATTTTGAGTATGCACGTACCGCGTTGAGCAACGGGGCGGCGGATTATCTGCTTAAGCCCATTGAAAAAGAGGCTTTGTATGATTGTCTGGATAAATTCGTGAAGCGTAACAGAAGCGAGAAGAAAGAGGCGCTCATTGTAGGCAGGGATATTGTCACAAAATTTATCGGAAACAGTATCCGTAATCCCGGATATACTTCTTTTGTGGAGGAAAAAATGTTCAAGACCGTGTTCCCGGAATACCAGGTCACAGTGATTCACTTTAGGGACAAGAAACCGGATGCGCCGGATTTTTTGTCAGAAGTTGAGAAGATGTATAAAGGCATTTCCTGGGAGCAGGTGCGTCTCTTAAATCCCGATTTCGACAGTTGGGTGTTGGTAATCTGTCCAATGCCGGAGAATTTCTTCCTGCAAAGGAGAATATGGAACCTGTTGTATGAGCAGGGCCATGATGCGAAGATGGGTGTCAGCTTTGTGCATAAAGAGGCGGGCAGTGTGGGCAATGCCTACCTGGAAGCAAGGGAGGCATTGAAATATAAGATATACGGGGAAGATATTTGTTTTGCCGATAAAATAAAAAATGAAAAACCGTCCGTATATTACATGGAACAGAGGGAGGAGGACAAGCTCCGGGAGGCGCTGCGGGATGGCAGTGGGGAAAAAGCATATGCCTGTATACAGTCTGTTTTTGAACAACTGCGAGGGGTGGCTATGGTGAAGGCGGAGTGCCTGGAACTGTTGTACACGAGGCTTGTCACGTTGTTTTTGCATGCTATTGGAGAAAGCGGACAGGGGGATATCTCATTGCACAGGAGCCAGGCGGGTATTCTTCGGTTTGACAGCCTGGATGAAATGGAACACTTTCTTTGCCGTATCAGCCAGAATATATGCAGGATGGGCGCGCCCGGATTATCCTCGAGAGGCAAAGGCAAGCTTACGGAACAGACGGAAGATAACAATGGGCGCAAGGACATCGTGGAAATGATGGCTTCCTATGTGCGGCAGCACTATGACAAGGAAATTTCCCTGCGGGAACTGGCAGAGAAAGAGTTGTTTATGAACCAAGACTATCTGAGCCATCTGTTTGCCGAGAAAAAGGGAATCGGGTTCGCTGCATATGTCAAGCAAGTCAGGATGGAGCGGGCAAGGGAATTGTTGGAACATGAGGAGTACTCGGTGACGGAGATTGCGACGATGTCGGGGTATAACGATACTTCGCAGTTTATCCGGTTTTTCAAGCAGGAGACAGGGATGACGCCGAAGAAATACCAGATGGAGATGTCAGAAAGGAAGAAGAAAGATGGATGAACTTAGTGTTTGGCTACAGGATAAAGAAGGGCAAATCATTGAGGATATCGGCGGGCTGGTAGCCATACCAAGTGTGGACAAGGGCCTGGGCTGCGAAGAATGCCGCCAAGCCATGGAACAGATGGCATCCTATGCACGGCGGGACGGGATGGAATACGCGGCTTATGAAGGATACTGCCTTTCGATAACGGCGGGAAACGGAGAGAAAGAAATCGGCATATGGAATCACCTGGATGTGGTACCTGCACAGGGGGAGTGGATGTATCCGCCTTTTTCCCTGCACAGGAAGAAGGGCTATTTAATCGGCAGAGGCGTTCAGGACAATAAAGGACCGGCAGTGGCCGCGTATTATGCGGTGCGTTACTGTAAGGAAAATGGCGGGCTTAAAAATATCCGTGTCAGACAGATTTTGGGTGTCATGGAAGAAACCGGGATGGAGGATGTAAAATATTATGCAAACCATCACCGGGCGCCGGACTATTCTTTTGTGGCAGACTCCGGGTTTCCGGTCTGTTGTGGGGAGAAAGGAATCTGCCGTGTGGAACTGGAGACAGAAGAGGTGATGGAGCAGTTTACACGGTTGGAGGGCGGTACGGTGTGCAATAGTGTGCCCGAGAGCGCACAGGCGCAGCTTATGCTGTCAGCGGGCAAGGCTGAGGTGCATGGGGAAGGAATCAGCGGGCACGCTGCCGACCCGGAGAATACGGTGAATGCCATCGGCATTTTGGCTGACAGACTGTTGAAAGAGAAATTGGGAGAGACACAGCGGCGGGCTGTTTCTTTCCTGCAGGCGGCGGCGTCGGACGGATACGGGGTAGGGCTTGGAATTTCTTGCGAAGATGAACTGTCCGGCAGACTGACGTGCAACGCGGGGGTTTTGAGGCTAAGGGAGGGGCATATCAGGTTGGTGCTGGATATCCGGTATCCGGTTACGGTAAAGAGCAGCCGTTTTCTGCCCATACTGGAGGAGAAGGCAAAGCAGGCAGGGTATAGGGTGGAAAGTGTGCAGGATAATCTACCCTATTACCGGAGCAAGGATGACGCTTTCGTGGGCGTGCTGATGGATGCCTGGTCGGCGGAGACCGGGCGGGAAGGAGAACCTTTTGTCATGGGAGGCGGGACGTACGCCAGGCATATTCCCAATGCGGTGGCCTTCGGGCCGGGGATGGAACGGGATTATGGGGCTATCGGGTTGCCCGAAGGACATGGGAACTGTCACTGCGCCGATGAGGCGGAAGCGGTGGACAATTTAAAATGTGCGGTGCGTATTTATGTGCGGGCCCTTAAAATGTTGGATGAGTGGGTTGGAACAGGCGGAAAAGCATAGTTCCGGAAACAGGAAAAGTAGTTTTTAATAAAAGGAAAAGAGGTAAAGATTGAAAATTAAAATTTTCAATCGCGAGATTTGTGTCTGCGCGTTGCTTGCCACAAACTCGATACAAAAGCAACGCAGAAATGGAGTGAAAGATGAAAAAACTTAAAATAAGTGATAATCTGCAGGAGGTATCTGCAATCGGTTTAGGCTGTATGAGGCTGACAGGGTTAAAGGACGAAAAAGAAGTAGGGGCTTTGATTGACGGATGTATGGAGTTGGGAATTAACTTTTTCGACCACGCAGATATCTATGCGGGCGGCGAGGCGGAAGCGGTATTCGGCAGGATGATGGCAGGAAGAGACAGGGAGAAGATGGTATTGCAGACGAAGTGCGCCATCCGTCCGGGATGCTGCTATGATTTCTCGAAAGAGCATATTTTATCTTCCGTGGACGCCAGCTTGAAGAGACTTGGGACAGACTATATCGATGTGCTTCTTCTTCACCGCCCGGATGCGCTGATGGAGCCGGAGGAAGTGGCGGAAGCGTTCCGGCAGTTAAAGAGTGCGGGGAAGGTGTGCAGTTTCGGTGTGAGCAACCATAATCCCATGCAGATAGAGCTTCTTAACAGTTGTCTGGATGAGCCCTTATGTGTGAACCAGATACAGTATTCCATCGCCCACTGTCCCACCATCGACGCAGGGCTTAACGTAAATATCCACAATGACGCCGGGTGCGTCAGGGAGGGCAGCGTGATAGAGTACTGTAGGCTTAAGAAAATCAGGCTGCAGGCATGGTCACCGTTCCAGTACGGCATGTTCGAGGGTATCTTTATCGGAAGTGAGAAATTCCCGGAACTGAACCAGGTATTGGAGCGTCTGGCAGAAAAGTATAGCGTGACGCCAAACGCTGTGGCGACGGCGTGGATTATGCGGCATCCGGCAGGCATCCAGACCATTGTGGGCAGCGTGAATATGGGACGTATCAAGGATATCTGTAAGGCATGTGAAGTATGCCTGACGAGGGAAGAGTGGTATGAACTTTATATGGCTGCAGGCAAGATGCTGCCGTAAGGAAAGAACGGCATGTAAGTATGATTAGGGCGCGCAGAAATGGAGATTACTAATGGAAGAAAAACAGTATCAGTGTTATCTGGATATTCTCAAGGAAGAACTGGTTCCGGCTCTGGGGTGCACGGAACCCATCGCCCTTGCCTATGCGGCGGCTACCGCCCGGGAGACTTTCGGGGATATGCCGGGACATATGGACGTATATTGCAGCGGGAATATCATTAAGAATGTAAAAAGCGTCACGGTTCCCAATTCCGGCGGAATGCAAGGTATCGAGGCGGCGGCTGTGTTAGGCGCTGTGGGCGGAAGGGCTGACAGGAAACTTGAAGTGCTTGAGACAGTGACGGAAGAGGACAGAGAGCAGGTAAGGGCGTTACTGGAACGGAAATTCTGTACATGCCATCTGCAGGAAGGTGTGGCGAATCTTTATATCCGGGTGGAGATGAGGGGTGAAGGACATTGCGTTAAAGTCACCATATCCGGAAAACATACCCATATTGAACGGATAGAACGGGATGGGGAAATCCTGTTTGAAGACAGGGACGATTGCAAGCAGGCAAAAGAGCAGGGACCTGACAAAAGAGAGTCTTTGAATGTCAGGGATATTTTACGGTTCGCAGACGAAGTGCGCATGGAAGATATCGAAGAGGTTATCGGCAGGCAGGTGGAGATGAACACGGCCATTTCCGAGGAAGGGTTAAAAAACCACTATGGAGCGGAAGTGGGCAGGACATTGATATCGGTGTACGGGGATGATATCAAGGTCAGGGCAAAGGCGAAGGCGGCTGCGGGCTCGGACGCCAGGATGAACGGATGTTCTATGCCTGTTATCATCAATTCAGGCAGCGGCAACCAGGGCATGACCTGTTCCCTCCCGGTGATTGAGTTTGCGAAGGAATCCAACGTCTCAAAAGAGAAGATGTACCGGGCGCTTGTGGTGAGCAATCTGATTGCAATACATCAGAAGAAATATATCGGAAGCCTGTCGGCATACTGTGGGGCCGTGAGCGCCGCCTGCGGTGCGGGTGCGGCGATTACTTATCTGTATGGAGGCAGTTATGAAGCGGTATCCAACACCATTACGAACACCATTGCCAATATGGGCGGTGTAGTGTGCGACGGTGCCAAGTCATCCTGTGCGGCGAAGATTGCCTCTGCGGTGGATGCGGCGATTATGGCGCACATGTTAGAGAACGCGGACCATTGTTTCCGTCCGGGAGAGGGACTGGTCAAGGAGGATGTGGAAGACACGATTAAAAGCATGGGTTATGTGGGGAGAGTGGGCATGAAGGACACGGACGTAACCATATTAAATCTGATGATTGGGGAAGAAGAAGGAAAATAATTGTAAAAAGTAAGATACCTTGCATATACTTGTAGTAACAACAATATGCAGGGTATCATTATGTACGAAAACGGTAAAAGCTGGAACGATAAGATAAAGCTTGCCATGTGTGAACTGGAGGGGAAAATCCAGAAAGATTCTGCATCCGGTGAGGATGACGGCGTGTGGCCGCAGCCAGACCAGGTGGAGGCATGGACGAAACAGAGGCAGCAGGTAAAAAATAGCGGGCAATATTGCGGCGCAAGCCGTCCCTCCGGATGCCGGACGAAGGAAGAACAGAAGCGTAAGAGTTTTATACAGGGCGTACTTTTGCAGGTGGCGAAATCGGCGGCTTTTGCGCTGGCAACCATTGCACTGATACAGGGCGTAACGAAATTTCTGCCCGATTCCATCACCGTCAGCAGTTCCGTGGGCGGCAGGGAATTGCCCATATACTGTGTGGAGACGGATAAAAAACAGGTAGCCCTCAGTTTTGATGCGGCGTGGGGGAATGGTCTGTCAATGGAACGGGACAGAACTTAAGTTAAAATACATTCGTATGAGAGAGGATTGTATCAATGGAAAGGAATTTGGAGCTTTATGAAAAGAAAATACTTAAGGATAAAGAATTTCCAATCCAGTTAATTGTAAATAAATGCAATAGTAAAGGAAAATATTTTAGCGCCCATTGGCATGAACAGATTGAACTGCACTATGTGGTGCGCGGACGGACGGTAATCAAGTTAGAGCAGGAGGAAATGGAGGCGGGTGAAGGCGCGCTTGTGATTGCCAACAGCAATGTATTGCACGAGGGATATTGCAGAAACGGAGAGATGGAAGTGCTGGTGGCGATTTTTGACATGGAGGATTTTTCCAGGGAACTTGCGGACAAGAATATAATATTTTGCCCGATTATTTCCGGTGACGCGGAAATTTCCAGAATCATGCTCCGTATTTATGAGGAATATCAAAGGAAAGAAATTGGTTACCAACTGGTCTGCAAAGGAGAACTTTTAAAACTTGTCACTTATCTGGCGCGCAACAAGGCGATTGAAATGCTTTCGGAAGAGGGGGTGTTAAAACGGCGTAAAAAATTGGAACGGCTCAACAGAGTTTATCAATATATCGAGATGCATTATACGGAAATAATAACCAACTGCGAGTTGGCGGAGATGGTACATTTAAGTGAAGGGCGGTTTTGCCATATCTTTAAGGAGAGTGCAGGGGTGGCGCCCCAACAGTATATCAATGAGATTCGGTTAAATAAGGCAATGAAACTTCTGAAACAAGATACGCTCACAGCAACGGAAGTGGCGGAGGCAGTGGGCTTTTTGGATTATAATAACTTCGGACGTATGTTTCGCAAGTATTTTGGATGTACGCCCCTGGAAGCACGCAAACAGACCCACGTGAAAGGAAAGGCATAGCACAAATCACAGGCTGTAATAAAATAGCAGAATCGTATGAGTTTTTCAGCAGAAGAAAGCTATCTTTCTTCTGTTGTCTTTTTATATAATAAACACAATTTCAGCGGTGCAGAAGTATACATTTTTGTACGCGCGAAAATGAATCGTTGGTAATAAGTCACAATTAACAGGAGGGAAAAAGAATGAAATTAGGAACTTTTACAGTAGTGCTGGGAGATAAGTCTTTGGACGAAGCATGCAGCTTTTTAGCAGCAAACGGCGTGCAGATGGTGGAAATCGGATGTGGCGGATTCCCGGGTAAAGCGCATTGTGATGCAGCGGAACTTTTGGCGGATGAGAAGAAACAGAAGGAATTTCTGGACACAATCCATAAACATAATCTGGAGATTAGCGCATTGAGCAGCCATGGAAATATGGTGCATCCGAATCCGGAAATCGCAAAGAAGTTTGACGACGACCTGACCAATGCGATTTTACTTGCGGAGAAGCTAGGTGTTCCTGTAGTAAACACATTTTCAGGCTGTCCCGGAGGAAGCCCGCAGGATACTATGCCCAACTGGGTAACATGCCCTTGGCCGGAAGATTTTACGGAAGTTTTGGAATACCAGTGGAATGAGGTGCTGATTCCTTACTGGAAAAAGAAAGTGGCTTTTGCAAAAGAGCATGGCATACATAAAATCGCACTGGAACTGCATCCGGGATTCTGTGTTTATAATACAAGGACTCTGCTGCGCTTAAGGGAAGCAGTAGGGCCGGAAATCGGCGCCAATTTTGACCCCAGCCATTTAATCTGGCAGGGCATGGACCCTTGTGTATGTATACGTGAGCTTGGTAAAGCAGGCGCGCTGTTCCATTTCCATGCAAAGGATACAAAAATTGACCCTGTCAATGTGAAGGTTAACGGTGTGCTTGATACGATGCATTATGGCAATGAGATTGAGCGTTCCTGGATTTTCAGGTCCGTAGGATACGGCCATGGAGAAGAGTTCTGGAAAGCGATTGCTTCAGAGCTGAGGCTGGCAGGTTATGATTACGCCATCAGTATTGAGCATGAGGACAGTTTAATGTCTGGCAGGGAAGGGTTGCTTAAGGCCATTGAATGTCTGAAAAATGTACTCATTTTCGAAGAGAGAGGAAGTATGTACTGGGCATGAAAAAGCATTTATTAGCAATGGTCGGCTTCGGCGGAATGGCTGGCTGGCATTATGACTTGATTGAAAAAATAGATAACCTGTCAGTGGCAGGTATTTGGGATATTAAGGAAGAGAGACGGGAATATGCGCGTTCCCGCCAGATTCCTGTATATGGCAGTCTGGAAGAACTCTTAGCGGATGAAAAGGTGGATATCGTGCTTGTAGCGACACCTAACGATGTGCATAAAAGTATTGCAATCGAGGCGATGAAGGCCGGGAAGAATGTGGTTAGTGAAAAACCCGTTACACTGTGCTCGGCGGATTTGCAGGAGATGATTGAAGCTTCCAAAAAGTATGGCAGGTTCTTGACGGTACATCAGAACCGCCGTTGGGATGAAGATTTCCTTACCGTAAAGAAATTGATGGCGGAGGGAACTTTGGGAGAAGTGTACAGGTTAGAATCCAGAGTACACGGTTCCCGCGGAATCCCGGGGGATTGGCGTCAGGAGAAAGAGCATGGCGGCGGCATGGTACTGGACTGGGGCGTACATCTTTTGGACCAGGCGCTTATGATGTTCCCAGGTGTGGCTCTTGAGACGATTTATGCAACAGTTACGAACGTGACCAACCAGTTGGTGGATGATGGCTTTACGGCAGATTTAGGATTTGCCAATGGCGTCCATATGATTGTGGAAGTAGGGACAAGCAATTTTATCAACCTTCCCCGTTGGTATGTGCTTGGCAGAGACGGCACGGCGATAATTGGAGACTGGGGAGAGAACATAAAAATTGTGCGGGCCTGCGGAGCGGATGAAGAGGATGTGGTTCCGGTGAGAACGGCGGCCGGTCTTACAAAGACGATGGCCCCCCGGCGTGAAGACAGTATCTTTACGGAAGAGCGTCCGGAAGAAAAGAGCGATATTTGCGATTTCTACAAAAATGTGATGGCTGTATTGGAAGGCAGGGAAGAGAGCCTGATTAAGTTAGAAGAAGTGGCGCGCGTCATGAGAGTGATGGAAGCTATCTTTGAATCTTCCGAGAAGAAACAGGTCATACAATTTGAGGGATAAGAAATATTCCGAGAGCACATAAAAAATGGAAGGAGCTATTTGTATGAAATTACCGATTGCGGCGCAGGTATATTCTGTGCGTGAACAGGCGGAGGCGGATTTTGGCAAGGCTATGCAGCAGCTTGCAGACATGGGATATGACGGAGTGGAATTAGCAGGATTATACGGAAAATCCCCAAAGGAAATTCGTGCCTGCTTAGATAATGCAGGACTGCAGGCTATCAGTGCCCATGTACCTATGAGCGATTTTGAACAGGATTTAGACAAAACCGTGCAGAATTATAAGGAGATTGGCTGTAAATATGTGGCCATTCCTTTCCTGGACAAAGAAAAATGGTACGGCGGAAGCAAGTATCAGGATACCCTTGACACGATTGTAAAGGTTGCAGAGAAATGCCGGGAAGCAGGGATGGAACTTCTTTATCACAACCATAATTTTGAGTTTGAAAAGACGCCGGAGGGTGGATATCAATTGGATGCCCTCTACGATACAATTCCCGCAGAGCAGTTAAAAACAGAGCTTGATTTGTGTTGGGTGAAGGTAGGCGGCGCAGACCCTGTTACATATCTTCATAAATACAGCGGACGTTGTCCGATTGTGCATGTGAAGGATTTTATCCGTAAGGATGGCGAAGTCGTATTGGTAGCAGTAGGAGACGGTGAGGTCGGTGCGGACAAAGTCGTGCCTGCCGCTGTAGAGTGTGGCGCTAAGTGGCTGGTAATCGAACAGGATACGCACACTTTTGGAACTCCCATGGAAAATATGGAAAAAAGCCTGAACTATGTAAAAACGAAATAAAGTAAAGGATGCAAAAATAAAAAGAAAGCCCTATAAGGAGGAAGGTATCATGAAAATTTTAAATGTTGGTGTTGTGGGATGCGGCGGCATTGCAAACAATAAGCATCTGCCTGCTATGAAGAGAACAGGTCATTATAATATTGTCGCTTTTTGCGATTTGATAGAAGAACGGGCCGAGAAGGCAAAAAAAGAGTACGGCGCAGAGGATGCCCGTGTTTATACGGATTACGAGGAACTTATCAAAGAGGATTTGGATGCCGTATATGTGCTGACTCCTAACAGCAGCCATGCGCCCATTGCGATAGCGGCTATGAAGGCTGGCAAAAATGTTTTGTGCGAAAAGCCTATGGCAAAGACCTATGCAGAAGCACAGGAAATGGTTAAGACAGCAAAAGAGACAGGGAAAATCCTGACAATCGGTTATCAGAACCGTTACAGAAGCGATTCCCAGTATCTGAAAAAAGCTTGCGCAAACGGCGACTTGGGCGAAGTTTATTACGCAAAAGCACATGCAATCCGTAGAAGAGCCGTTCCCACATGGGGTGTATTTTTGGATGCAGAAAAACAGGGCGGCGGTCCCTTGATTGACATCGGTACGCATGCACTGGATTTGACACTTTGGATGATGGATAACTATGAACCGGAATCCGTAACAGGCTCCGTATTCCGTAAGTTGGCAGACCAGAAGGATACCGGGAATGCATGGGGCGATTGGGACCCGGAAGTGTTTACGGTTGAAGATTCAGCGTTTGGTTTTATTAAAATGAAAAACGGCGCAGCCATTCACTTAGAGGCAGCATGGGCGCTCAACAGCCTGGAAGTGGATGAGGCAAAGACAACCCTTTGCGGAACGAAGGCGGGGGCTGATATGAAAGACGGACTGCGTATCAACCGTGTACAATATGGCAAACAGTGCGTGGAGAAACCGGCATTGGATGCAGCCGGCGTTGCATTTTATGACGGCGAAGCCGAGAGACCGGAAGACGAGGAGCAGGAAGTATTTTATGAAGCAATTGTAAATGGAAAACCGTTAACAGTATTGCCGGAACAGGCTATGGTAGTAACACAGATTCTGGAAGCAATCTATGAGTCTGCAAAGACAGGTAAGACAATTTACTTTTAAAAGTCTTTGACTTTCAAAAGTATGGATGGCCATGCGGCCTGCTAAAGAGGCAGGCAGAGCAGGGCGGAGGTTTACTTTGAAAGTCTGTGACTTTCAAAAGTATGGATGGCCATGCGGCCCGCTAAGGGACAGGCAAAGCAAGGCGGAGGTTACTTTGAATAATTGACAAACAAAGTAGAAATGAGGGAAAAATGAAATTAGGGATTATTTCCTGGATAAAGGAAGAAGATTTTATTAAAGTAAAGGAAAAAGGACTTTCCTTTGTGGAGCTTGATGTAAATGACCGTGCGGAGGAGTTTTTAGCCCATGTGGATGAGGTGAAAGAATACAGCGAGCGGTATGAGCTGCCCGTCCAGGCTGTGGGACGCTGGGGAAGCGGACGAATCTGCAAAGAAGGCATTTGCGAAGATGAACTCGCTTTGGAATGCCGCTTGATTGAAGCGACAGCCAAGTTGGGATGTACCATTTATATTACAGGCTGTAATTATGTGGATGAGCTTTCTTATTATGAAAACTGCCAGCTTGCAATTTCTTATTTTGAAAAACTGATTGCTTTCGGAAAGCAAAAGGGTGTGAGAATTGCAACTTATAATTGCAGGTGGAACAACTTCGTTTGTGATTCCATGGCTTATACGATAATCCATGGGTATTTGAAGGACCTGTATATTAAGTACGACACCTCCCACTGCATTTATGCAGGAGGAGATTACCTGCAGGAGGCCAAAGACTGGGGCGAGCGCTTCATTCATGTTCATATCAAAGGGGCGCTTTTGATTGACGGTAAGCGTTTTGATGACCCGCCGGCCGGAATGGATATGACCAATTGGGGGGCATTCTTCTCCGTGCTGTATGAGAAAGGATATGGAGAAGGTCTGAGCATCGAACCTCATTCTGAAACATGGCGCGGGGAACTGGGAGATAAAGGTGTGGATTATACGATTGCGTACATCAGAAAACTTATGCTGATATAAGCCGTATCGAATCTTTTTATGACCTGTGTGTAAAATACCGCTTGGGGAGAATAGCATTATGAGAGAAGAAGAAAAGATTAAAGCCGGAATTTTATTCAGTCCAGCCCATCCGGAATTAAAGGCGATTAAGAGGAAAACACATAATTTGAATGTGGATTACAACAAGACCTATGAGGATGAAGCTGAAAAACGGGCGGCAATTCTCTCGGAGATGCTTGGTGAATTTGGTGAGGGCAGCTTTATACAGGGGCCTATTGCTTTTCACTATGGGATACATACAAAAATAGGGAAAAAGTTTTTCGGTAATTTTAATTTAACGATTCAGGACGATGCAGAGGTTACGATTGGGAATAATTGTAATTTTGGTCCCAATGTGACAATTGTAACCCCCATTCACCCTATGCGTGCCGACGAACGGCGGGAAATGCTGACGCCGGAGGGAGAAGCGAAGAGCTTTTGCTATGCGAAACCTGTGCATATAGGTAACGACTGTTGGTTCGGCGCATGTGTGACGGTATGTCCTGGTGTAACAATCGGGGATGGATGCGTCATTGGCGCAGGCAGCGTTGTGACGAAGGATATTCCTCCGAACAGTTTTGCAGCAGGCGTTCCATGCAGAGCCATCAGAGAAATTACCGAGGCGGACAGTATGTTATATAAACCCGAAATATTAGCGGACAACAGATTGAAAAATCAGCCGGAGAGTTGATTTTCTCAAAGGCCAATTCTTATGTAAAAGGGTATTATTTAAGGACAGAGCCGGTAAGCTTGTGAATAAAATCACAGTTTACCGGCTTTATTGTGCTGTGTGCAGGCGTACATGTGAATGTTGTAGCTAGCACAGCGTACGAGCTGCGCGGAGAGTAGGAGAAATACCCCGCCCCCCCTTGGGCGTTTCAAATTTGATGCCCCGCTGCTTGCGGCGGGGTTTTTGACTTGGCGCAATTTGCATATACATAGTAGAAATAAAACTGATATGGAGCAAAAAGCAATAAAATGCCAAGACCAAATCAAAATTATACGGTAATCAGGGAGTATAAGAGTTTATACGATATGGAAGAACTGATAAGACGCATTATTCGACCTCACATAGAGGTGATACAGGAAGAAAAAGACGTATCGGAATGGGCAGAAAGCAGGGAACAGCTATGAAGAATAAGACGGCTCAATCGCAGGCAAAAGAAGATACGAGGCTAAATACGGCGTTGTATATCAGGCTTTCCAGAGAAGACGGGGATAAGGCCGAGAGCTTAAGCGTTGCAAACCAGCGTATGCTGCTTATGGAATTTATGGAAAGGCAAAATGACCTGCGCCTGCACGATGTATATGTGGATGACGGATATACGGGTACAAGCTTTGAACGTCCGGCTTTTAAGCGGATGATTGAAGACATCGAGTCCGGAAATGTGCAGTGCGTCCTCGTCAAAGACCTGTCCAGGCTAGGCAGAAATTTGCCGGAAGTCTCAAGATACACGAGCGAGTATTTCCCTCATAAAAGAGTACGTTTTATCGCAATAAATGATTTCATAGACAGGGATTATCTGGATATCGACCCGGATGGGGATATGGTGATTGATTTTAAAAATATGTTCAACGGGTTTTATCCGAAAGACATATCCAAAAAGGTGCGTTCCACTTTCCGCAGTAAACAGAGTAATGGACAGTTTATCGGCGCTTTTGCCAGTTTTGGCTACGTGAAGTCGGCGTCTGACCACAATAAGCTGGAAATTGACCCCTATGCCGCCGATATTGTAAAAAGGATTTTTGCCATGTACATAAAAGGGAGTGGCCAAAATACGATTGCGAAGATTCTGAATGAAGAAGGTATACCGTGCCCATCGGCGTATAAAAAGCAGTGCGGGTTAAACTACCATAACTGTAACCGGCTAGGCGCCACTTCTTACTGGACATATTCAACAATAAGAAATATATTAAGGAATGAGATATATACCGGCGACATGGTGCAGAATAAAAGTTTCAGACATATGTGTAAGAAAGATGCAATCAGTCTGCCAAGGGAAAAGTGGATTGTTGTCAAAAACACCCATGAGCCTGTTATAGACAGGGAGACATGGGATAAGGTACAAGACCTTCTGAAAAGAAATACGAGACAGACCAGTCTTACGGACAATGTCCATATGTTTGCCGGATATTTAAGATGCGGTGACTGTGGGCGGGCCATGGTTAAAATCAAACGCAGAGGTGAAATATGTTTTAATTGTGGCAGCTATAACCGCTATGGGAAAAAAATCTGTACGATTCATAACATTACCGAGGGAGAGCTGGAAGGGATTGTCTTGGATGACCTGAACTTAATTATCCGGTCAGTGCGGGATATCAAAGGATTGGTTGCGGAAGAAAATGAGAGGCAAAGTAAAACCCGTCTTGGTTCTCTGGGTGATAGCTCCAAATATCAGGCGGAAATCAGCCGCCTTAAGAAAAGGAAGGAGCGCACTTACGAAGATTATACCGACGGGCTTATTACGAAAGACGAGTACAGGCAGTACAGGGATAAGTGCGAACAACAGATAAATGCTGCCAGTGCAATGATAGACAAGATTAGCAGGTTTAAGGCGCAGATGCCTGAAAACAGTCCGTGGATTGAAAGACTGCTGCGATATCAAAAATTGCATCGTCTTGACAGAAATACGGTCGTGGAAATGATATCTATGATTTACATTTGTGAAGACAATACCATTAAGATAGTCTATAATTTTTCCGATGAGCTGGAGCTGTTTTTGAATAGGAAGGGAGATGGAAAACGGTTGTAATTGCCGCGGGCAAGATACATCGTGGGGCTCTGATATCCATCAATATGCCATCTTCCTGGGGGAATGAGGATACGGGAAAGATTCTGGAAATTTTAAAGAAACATAATGTGAAAGTGACGTTTTTTATGACAGGGGGCTGGGTGGAATCTTACCCGGACGATGTGAAAGCAATCCTGGCAGACGGGCACGACCTTGGCAATCACAGCGAGAATCATA
The DNA here is from genome assembly GCA_910578645.1 of uncultured Lachnospiraceae bacterium. GTDB lineage: Bacteria > Bacillota > Clostridia > Lachnospirales > Lachnospiraceae > UBA3282. The sequence goes on along the minus strand of CAJTQI010000006.1, from coordinate 128,220 downwards.
AAAACATGTCCCAATTGTCCGATGAACAGTGCCAGGAAGAGTTGATGAAAGTACATACTAAGGTGCAGGAACTGACAGGATATGAAATGTGCTTGTTCCGTCCGCCTTACGGGGATTATGACAATCATGTCATAACCAATGCCCATAAATGCGGATACTATCCAATCCAATGGTCGATTGATTCTCTGGACTGGAAGGATTACGGAGCCGGCGACATCGTCAAGCGTGTGGTGGAATCCGATAAGCTGAATAACGGAGCCATTATTCTTATGCATAACGGAGCAAAGTACACGGCTGACGCCCTGGAATCAGTGATTACGGGGCTGCAGGACAAAGGATACGAGCTCGTACCCATCTCACAATTAATTTATAAGGATAAGTACCATATGAAGGCGGACGGTACGCAGGTGTCGGGGGAGTAGGCATGTGGGAACATGTGAAAATACAGTCACAGTGCAGATAAAGTCCGGGGCACAAACCCCGGACTTTAAAAAATTGGAAGAATAGGAAACCAAATGGACATGGGACGGCTTTTAGTGCTTTCTTATGTCCTTTTTTGATATGCACCGGGGCTAATGCTTCCGGACTGTACAAAATATATATAATTATTTGATTATTACTAATTTTTTTATAATTTTTCCCAAATTTTCCTGTAAATATTTGCATATATATTATATAATTTGTTTATTAAGAAAAATAGGAGGAATCGTATTATGGCAAAAGAAATGATTGCAATGCTTCTTGCCGGGGGACAAGGCTCACGTCTTTATGCACTTACAGAGAAGCTTGCAAAACCGGCAGTTCCTTTTGGCGGCAAGTACCGTATCATCGACTTTCCGTTATCCAACTGCGTTAACTCAGGCATTGATACCGTAGGTATCCTGACACAGTATCAGCCACTGGAGCTAAATGAATATATCGGTAACGGTCAGCCTTGGGACCTGGACCGTCTCTACGGAGGTGTACATGTGCTTCCGCCTTACCAGAAGGCTCACGGCTCGGACTGGTATAAAGGCACGGCAAACGCGATATATCAGAATATATCGTTTATCGAGCGTTACGACCCCAAATACGTTATTATTCTGTCCGGTGACCAAATCTGCAAACAGGATTACAGTGATTTCCTCGAATTTCACAAGGCCAAAAACGCGGAATTTAGCGTTGCGGTTATGGAGGTTCCGTGGGAGGAGGCATCCCGTTTCGGACTGATGGTGGCCGACGAGAATGACAAGATTACGGAATTTCAGGAGAAGCCGAAACAGCCTAAATCCAACCTGGCTTCCATGGGTATCTATATCTTCAACTGGGATATTTTGAAAAAGTATCTGCAGGAGGATGAGGCTGACCCAGCATCCAAGAATGATTTTGGCAATAACATTATTCCGAATCTGCTCCGCGATAAACGTCAGATGTACGCGTATCATTTTAGCGGGTACTGGAAGGATGTGGGAACCATTTCCTCTTTGTGGGAAGCGAATATGGAGGTTCTTGACCCTGAGCACAGCGGTATTAACCTGTTTGATGAGAACTGGAAAATTTACAGCCGCAACGCAGGTATGACGGGACACAAGATTAACGCGGGCGCAGTTGTGGAAAATGCCATGATTACCGACGGCTGCCGCATCAAAGGTACGGTAAAGCATTCAGTTCTTTTTGGCGGTGTAAAAGTGGAAGCGGGCGCAGTTGTGGAGGATGCTGTCATCATGGGCGGCACGACTGTTAAATCGGGCGCGGTTGTGAAGCACTGTATCGTGGCGGAGAATGTGACAATTTGTGAGAATGCCATAGTAGGTGCAATGCCAAGCGGGGATGAAAACGGCGTAGCAACCATCGGTTCGGGCGTTATCATAGGAGAGAATGCAGTGATAGGTCCAAATGCTATGATAAATAATAATGTAGAAGGCGGTGAAGTAGAATGATAAAATCGAGCACAAGTGTAGTCGGTATTATTTTCCCCAACAGTTATGACGCTCTGGTTCCGGAACTGGTCAGTGTGCGTTTGATGGCTTCTATTCCTTTTGCCAGCCGTTACCGTATCATTGATTTTATCCTGTCCAGCATGACACATTCCGGCATTGATAATATTTCCGTTGTAGTGAACAAGAACTACCATTCCCTGATGGACCATCTGGGCTCCGGCCGTGAGTGGGATTTGGTCCGTAAAAACGGTGGCCTGCATATTTTCCCGCCTTTTGCAGAGAAAGATGTAGGCGGTCCTTATATCGGACGTGCAGGGGCGTTGGCGAATCTACTGGATTTCTTAAAATCCCAGAAAGAAAAATATGTGATTATGTCAGACACAAATGTGGTAGTTAACTTTGACTTCAATGCGATGTTACAGTCTCATATAGATAACGGCGCAGACGTCACAATCGCTTACAATGAACAGGAGCTGCCCGAGGAACTGCTCAATTACCAGACCAGCGACAGAATCTTCTACTACACGTTTGATTTGGAACAGGGCCGTATCCGTAAAGTGTACATTAATCCGAAGACAAGCGGCGTACAGAATACTTCCATGAGTATTTTTGTTATCGAGCGTGAACTGTTAATCGAGCTTGTCAGCAACGCATATACGCAAGGCCGTTCTTTCTTTATGCGCGACATCATCATGCCTCAGCTTGGCAAGCTGAACGTGCAGGCTTATAAGTATACAGGCTATGTGGGGCGCATTAGCGGTATGAAGAGCTATTTCGAAGAGAATATGAAGCTTCTGGATGATTATAATCTGGACGCCCTGTTCTCGGCGGGCCCCATCTATACAAAAATCCGTGGTGATAACCCGACGCATTATAAGGATGGCGCTAAAGTCCAGAACGTGATGATTGCAGACGGTTGCGTGATTGAGGGCGAGGTGGAGAACAGTGTACTCTTCCGTGGCGTTAAGGTTGGCAAAGGCGCTAAGATTAGGAATTGTATTCTGATGCAGGATACCGTAGTGGAAGCCGGTGCGAATGTGGAATATCTTATTACTGACAAGAATGTCACTATCACCGCCGGCAAAGCGATGAAGGGCACCGATACGTTTCCTGTTTATATCGAGAAGTTTAAGACTGTGTAGACGAATACATTTTCTCCTGAAGGCTGTTTGAGTGGGAAAGACAAGAAGAGCTGTCGTAAATACATATTAAGGGGATACCCTCAGTGAACGAGGGGACACATATATACCTTTGTTCGCTGTAGGTAGAAATTATTTATAAAATAAAAAGCTTGCCATTTGTGCAAAACTGTGATATGCTATCTGAAAATTTGAAGTGAGGACAATGATATGTTTGACATTAACAGAGTTCTGTTTATAGCCAATATTCGAGTGGAGCAGATTTTTCATATTACGGTCACAGCCTGAGGGCCGGCTAACAGCCGGGCAAGCGCATGGCCGTAGGACGAAAAGTCTTATTTGGCTATGCGGAAATCAGGGATAATGATAGGAGAACCGCATGGTATATACACGCAAGTGTATGTAGCAGGGCGGTTCTTTTTTATTTTATAGGATTAGGGTGTCAAAAGGTGCCATCATAAAATTTCACTGACAGATTGCATAAAATATTCACGAAGTTGTCCTTCGCAGGAATATGAGATTTTCTTAATATTCCGTGAAGTCTCCGGTAATTTCGAGGCATGGACGCCCCGAAACGCCCGATGTTCGCCTGGACGGCGAATAGAGGGTGGTTTCGTCCGTTTCCTTAAATTTCCCGGAATATTTTAGAAAATCCATATGACGGAGACTGACACAAGGGAACATTTTATGCAATTTGCCCTCACAACTTATAAAATGTACCTTTTGACACTCTAATCTCTATAGGAAATTCCTACGCCTATTCGAGTTCGCGCAGCGAAGCAAGCGAATCTCGCAAATGAGTACTTTTCGTTTTTTTTTATTTTGAGGAGGAGACAGCGATGGAGGCAATCAGGGCAGAAAATTTATCAAAAACTTTTCGTGTAAAGCGCAAAGAGAAGGGAATAAAGGGCAGCGTCAAGTCCGTTTTACATCCGCAGGCACAGGAAATTAAGGCGGTGGACGGGGTGTCTTTTACGGTGGAAGAAGGGGAAATCCTTGCTTTTATCGGTCCCAACGGAGCGGGCAAGAGCACGACCATTAAGATGCTGACGGGTATCTTATATCCGGATGGCGGCAGCCTGGAAGTGCTGGGTCTTAACCCGACGAAGAGAAGGAAACAGCTTGCCTATGAGATTGGAACCGTGTTTGGGCAGAAGGAGCAGCTTTGGACACACCTGACGCCCTATGATAATTTCCGGTTTTTTGGTGCGATTTATGATATCCCGGAGAAGGAGACAGAGAGAAGAATAAAGGAACTGGGGGAACTTTTTACACTGGGAGCGTTTATCGACACGCCTGTCCGAGGCCTTTCTTTAGGACAGCGCATACGTTGCGAGTTTGTGGCATCCTTAATCCACAGGCCCAAGGTATTATTCTTAGATGAGCCGACCATTGGACTGGACCCGGTTGTAAAGGGGACAATCCGTTCCTTAATCCGGCAGATGAACAAGGAACTGCACACGACGGTTTTTTTGACCAGCCATGATGTGGGGGATATTGAGAAACTCTGTGAGCGCATCGTCATCATCAATTCGGGACGTGTTGTCCTAGATGATTCCATGACGCATCTAAAGGATATTCATACATCCGGCATGTCTTTGGAAAATATCATTATGGACATATACCAGGCGGAGGGGAGGTCGGAAGCGGTATGACGGGACAATCCGGACAGAGTGGGAGAATGCTTTTGGGGCTTACGAAAATATTGGGTAAGTGTAGCCTGCCATGTCGGTGGATGAGAAAATATATTGTCATTTACCGGTCTGTGGTGATGGAGAATATGCAGTATATGGCGAATATTGCCATGGGATTTGTCAGTTATTTTGTCCTGAATTTTGTTTTCATGAACCTGTGGAACTACATGTATGGGACATCCGGAGAATTGATAGCGGGATATGGGAAAGAGCAGATGATTTGGTATGTCATGATAACGGAAATGATTTGGTTTGGCGCCCGACCCGCAGTGGTGGCCAGACAGGCTGCCATCGATATCAGGGGTGGCAATATTGCATATATGGTGAATAAACCATATTATTATCCTTTTTATATCCTGGCAAAATATACCGGTGAGTGGAGCGTGCAACTTCCAATGTATGCGGCGCTTGCAGCGGTGATGGGTACGACGATGGTGGGAAAGCTGCCGGGCTTTCATGTGACGGCAGTTCCTGTCATTATCCTCTGTGTCGTCCTTGGAATCACTATCAATGCTGTTTTCAAGCTGTGTATCGGCCTTTTTTCTTTCTGGATTGAAGATACGCATCCGTTCCAGTGGCTCTATGACAAGCTGATTCTGGTTGTAGGGGTAATCTTTCCGATTGAGATTTTCCCGGAAAAGCTACAGCCGTTCTTTAAGCTGACGCCAATCTACACGGTGTGTTATGGTCCAGCGAAATTGGTGGTTGATTTTAGCCCGGGGAAATGCTTGGAAATTTTATGTGCCCAGTTTCTGTATCTGGCGCTTGGCAGTGTGTTGATTTACGTTGTTTACCGGAAGGGGGTCAGGAAATTATATGTTAACGGCGGTTGAGAATCAATTATGGGTGTGCCTGCTTTCCGTCAAATATAATATTATGAGGGAAATGACCAATAAGGTTACTTTTCTTACCAATATCGTTTTTATGATGTTAAACAACGCGGCTTTTATTGTACAATGGCTCATCTTGTTCCGGCTGCGGGAGGAAATTGGCGGGTATACGATGAAGGAAGTGATGCTTCTGTGGGGACTTACGGCAAGCAGCTACGGGCTGTCGCATATTTTGTTTGCCAGGGTATTTACATTGCATGAACTGGTTGTAAACGGTAAACTGGACGCATATCTGGTTTTGCCTAAGAATGTCCTGCTTAGTGTGATGACTTCGGCCACCGAGACTTCATCCATTGGTGATTTCCTGTACGGCATGGTGATTATGTGTGTATTTTCTTTTGGCGTGGGGCGTTTTTTCCTCTTTCTTCTGTTCACGCTGACAGGAGCGTTGATTATCACGGCTCTTGCACTGTTAACAGGAAGCTTGTCGTTCTGGCTTGTAAAGTCCGAGATGCTTGGCACGCATATGACAAACAGCATGATTAGCTTTGGCACTTACCCGGACGGTATTTTTCATGGTACGGCAAAGTTCTTACTCTATTTTATTATCCCTGTAGGCATGGCCATATACCAGCCCGTACACATTATGGTCAGTTTCGACGGCGGTATGCTGCTTCGGGTACTTGGATATACCGCCTTGCTGACGGCGGTGGCAGTGGCTGTGTTTTACAGAGGACTTAGAAGATATTCATCAGGGAACTTGATGGAGTCAAGAATATGAAAGAGATTCAGGGAATATAGACATGCTTTGTACCAACAAAAGCGGCGCAGGAATGGAGTAAAACATGCAAAATAGTGCCCAAGGCACTATTTTGTTTAAATCAGTACTTGACATTACAAGGTAGTGGGTTTAATCTAATACTAACGCAAGAGCATGGAGGATGACTATGAATCCGCAATTTAAAAAAGGGGTATTGGAATTGATTGTCTTAGAGTCCGTGCGCCAGAAGGATATGTATGGATATGAATTGGTGGAGGAAGTTTCGCAGGTCGTCGATGTGAACGAGGGAACCATTTACCCTTTACTAAAAAGACTGACCAATGAGCGTTATTTTGAAACGTATCTGCGGGAGTCCTCCGAAGGGCCGCCCAGGAAGTATTATCATTTGACAGCGGCGGGTGTGCTGTACAGGGATTCTTTAGCGGCGGAGTGGGAGGAGTTTCAGGGAAGAGTAAATAGGTTTTTGAAGGGAGAGGGGCAGACATGAATAAAGAAAAATTTTTAATAGAGCTGCGAGAATACTTAAGCATCCTGGAAAATCAGGAGCAGGAAGATATTCTGGAGGAATATGCCCAGCATATTGATATGAAGATGGGAAAGGGATTGAGCGAAGAGGAAGCAATACGTGATTTCGGTCCCATGGAAGAACTGGCGGCGCAGATTCTGGAAGCCTACCATGTCAAGCCGGAGTTCAGGGGGAGAAGCATTCTGCCTGGTTTCCCGAAAAAAGGCGGCGCGGATGCGGGAGAATCGTTTGTCGTACGTGGCGGCAAATGGATTGGCGCAAAGTGTATGGCGGCAGCCGGTGCAGTGGAGAATACATTCCGGTGGCTTTCAAGAAAGTGCCGTGCCTTGGCAGACTGGCTTAAGAAGCCTTTTACAAGAAACAAAGAGGAAACCGGTGGGAGGATGAGCCGGGTGAGAGCGGAAAGGACGGATAATATGGGTGGACATGCGGGTGATTTTTTTAAGATGGTGGGACGGGGCATCGGTGCGTCCTGGAGATGGATTCTTCACTGTTGTGTCTTCTGGCTCAAAATTATGTGGAATATGGGATGGTTGTTTTTTTCTTTGTTCTGTGCATTTATGGCGATGGTAGCTTTGATGGGCATCGGAGGAATCCTGATTCTTTTATTACAGGGCTATCCCGTTGCAGGAATTTTGGTTATGTGTCTGGGTGGTTTTTTGTGCTGCGGCGCACTGACCTGCGGGGCATACAGTATGATAATCAGGAAGAAAAAGGATGCGTGTGAAAAAGAAAAAGGCGAAGACAGGGAGCCGGAAGAGTCTGACGGGGAGGTGCAGCATGGACAGATTGCGTAAAAGATTGATTGTTGTGTTTTGTATAGGGGTGTTCTTGTGCGGCATAGGAGCCGGTATAGCGTTTGCAGAGTTTGGCGCGCTATCCTATGGAGGAGAGCATGTTCTGATTGAGGGGGACATGCAGACGGGTAATTATGATGTGGCATTCCAACCGGAGGATGGATTATGTGGCATTGTCGTTGGGAATGGCCAGAATCCAATGTATGTGCAGACGGACAAGAGCATCCCGGTCAATACCGTGCGTTTCCGTATAACTTATAATGCAGAGCTCATAGAGCCCTATGCATTTTTGCAGCCGGAGGAGGGAAGGGTTGTTTTCTCCTGGCGTTGGATAGACGCTTATGATGATGTAGCGTTAATGTTAGAAGCGAAGGATATCGTTTTACAGAATCTTAAGGATGGTAAAATCGTTTCCCTCTATACCCCGGATTTTGCGGAAGAAGTGACTGTGTGGGTCAACCCGGAAAGCCTGGATGATGTGGAGTTGATATATTAGTGTGTTGGCAATGGTTTTATCCATATATTGGCGGTGCCCTGCAGAAATAGCTGCAGGGTATTTTTCTGCTCCTGCTTACCCTGTGGCCGATAACTTTTTTGTGGGAGAATACCCGGTGTGAAAATAAGAAATGAAAAACTTTGTGTATTATGGTATACTGGGACTACTTATGATTAACGTAGGAGGAGAGAAAAAGTGGAAAGAGAAAAACTTGGTTCGCGGATGGGCTTTATCTTTCTGTCCGCAGGATGTGCAATCGGAATCGGAAATGTGTGGAGGTTCCCATATATAGCGGGGCTGTACGGAGGAGGCGTCTTTGTACTTTTCTATTTATTTTTCCTGATTACGATGGGCGTTCCGGTGATGACTATGGAGTTTGCGGTGGGACGTGCCAGCAGGAAAAGCATTATTAAGAGTTTCACACAGTTGGAAAAACCGGGGCAGAAGTGGCACCTGCACGGATATCTTGGTATGGCAGGTAATTATATCCTGATGATGTTCTATACGACTGTGGCCGGATGGATGCTGTATTATTTCTACCAGATGCTTACCGGAAAGTTTGCGGATAAAAGTTCGGAGCAGGTAGGTGCGATGTTTGGGGAAATGCTTGCTAACCCTAAGGTGCTTACGGTTGTGATGGTTGTCATTGTGGTGGCGGGTATCCTGATTTGTTCTGTGGGACTCCAAAAGGGTGTGGAGAGAATTACCAAAGTTATGATGAGCCTGTTACTTATTATCATCATTGTCCTGGCTGTGCACAGTATCACGCTGGAAGGCGGTATGGAGGGACTGAAATTTTACTTGCTTCCCGATTTCGGGCGGATGAAAGAAGTTGGAATCTGGGAGACGGTTACGGCGGCGATGAACCAGGCGTTCTTCACGCTGAGCCTTGGAATCGGCGCGATGGCTATTTTTGGCAGCTATATTGACAGGAAGCATTCTCTTTTGGGGGAATCCGTGAATATCGCGGTTTTGGATACTTTTGTGGCGTTGGTGTCGGGGTTAATTATTTTTCCGGCTTGCTTTGCCTTTGGCGTCAGCCCGGATATGGGACCAAGCCTGATTTTTATCACGCTGCCCAACGTATTCAACGGCATGGCAGGGGGAAGAATCTGGGGGACGCTGTTTTTCGTGTTTATGACCTTTGCAGCGTTTTCTACCATACTTGCGGTGTTTGAGAATATTATTTCCTGTGGCATGGATTTATTTCATTGGAGCAGGAAGAAATCTTGTCTGGTCAATCTTGTTGCGCTTATCGTTTTGTCGATGCCATGTGTGCTCGGATATAACTTATGGTCTGCCGTGCAGCCATTGGGGGAGGGAAGCACGATTCTTGACTTGGAAGATTTTGCGGTCAGCAATGTGATTCTTCCGATTGGCTCGCTCTGCTACCTGTTATTCTGTGTGGCGAGATTTGGCTGGGGATTCGATAAGTATATGGAGGAAGCCAATGCCGGAGAAGGGTTGAAGATGCCCGGATGGATTCGGTTTTATGCGACTTATATCCTGCCTGTGCTGCTAATCATATTGATTATTCTTGGGCTGATATAAAGATGGCGTGACGAAACAGAGAGGTATATGCTTTTTATAATATCATTTTAAATATCGCCGATTTTGCTACAAGGATTGTTCTTTCTGTGGTAAAATAAGGATAGGTGGAATACCCGCGCAGTGTTTAGAAATTTTTATACACAGGGCGGGCGTTTCCCTGAATTATACCTTATGGCGATAAGGAGGAATGGCGTATGGAGAATTATGTGATTACGGTTGCACGTGGATTTGGCAGCGGCGGTAAGGCGATTGGGGCACAGCTTGCGAAGGAATTAGGCATTCCGTGTTATGAGCACCAGTTGATTGATATGGCGTCTGAGTACAGCGGCATCAATAAACAATTGTTTGCCGAAGTGGATGAGAAACTTCGTGGAAGTTATGCAGTGAAACATTTGACGAAGATTCCTTACACATATGTAGTGGAGCCGAGCGATAAGGAGTTCACATCGGATATCAACCTGTTTAATATCCAGTCTGAGATGATTAGGGAACTTGCGAAGACGGAATCTTTCGTAGTGATTGGGAAGTGTGCGGATTATATTCTGAGGGATAGGAAGAATGTAATCAGCGTTTACGTGGAAGCACCCGAGAAAGATTGTATAGCTACTGTTATGGACAGAATGCAGGTGTCGGAGAGCAGGGCAAAAGAACTGATACACAAGACAGACAAATACAGGGCAGATTACTATAAGTATTATACAAGAGGAAAAAACTGGAAAGACCAGGTAAATTATGATTTAACATTAAACAGTTCTAAAGTCGGATGGGACAATTGCGTAGAATTGATAAAAGCTTATCTGAATATGAAGATAGGTACACAGGACTCATAATGGCCGTATGCCGGAAATATGTGGGCGGCATGTAGACGGCATATAGGTTGTGTGTATCATGAATCATCCCTTGGGATATTGTATCCCAAGGGATTTGATATGGTTGGAAAAATTTATAAATAAGAAAACAAATGTTATTAAATTAAGATTTAATAGAAAGACATTCTGAAGAATTTGGAAATACTATAATAACGAATGATATAATAACAAATGCTCTAAATGGGGAGCGAGTTGGGTTCAGAATTGATTTTATTATATTCATGTGAGATTAAGATTAAGGTAACAAAGAAATGGGGGAGATATATGGATGATAAGAGGTTTGCAATCTTGATTGATACGGATAATATTTCGGCGAAATATATATCTGCAATTATGGATGAGATGACGAAGCATGGGATTGTCACATACCGCAGGGCGTATGGAGATTGGACAAGTACACAGGCGAGAGGGTGGAAGACAAAGCTGATGGAAAATTCCATTACCCCTATGCAGCAGTTTAGTAACACTGTAGGTAAGAATGCGACGGATTCCACGTTGATTATCGATGCAATGGATATTTTATATACAGGAAATGTGGACGGATTCTGTATTGTTTCCAGTGATGGTGATTTCACAAGGCTAGCAATCAGACTACGCGAGTCGGGCATGGCGGTGATTGGGATGGGGGAAGAGAAGACACCTCGTTCCTTCCGTACGGCATGTTCCCAGTTCACTGTTCTGGAAAATCTGATTGACGAGGATGAAGAAGACCAGGAGACGGTTAAAGAAAATGCGAAGGCGGCGGCAAGCGGCACGGCATGCAAGAGTGGCAAGAGTAAGAAAACGGCGGCGAAGAACAATACGGAAGACGATAAGGAGTCTACGTCGATTAGCAAGGAAGTCATTGAAAGCGCTATTATCAATATTATTACGGAGAATGAGAACAAGGATAAAGAGACCGGGTTAGGGGAAATCGGAAGCAGGCTTTTGAATAAGTATCCTGATTTCGACGTGAGGAATTATGGTTACAGCCTTCTTTCACGTTTCTTAGAAGAAATCCCAAGCCTGAAACTGGTTAAGAACAACACGAGAATCAATGTTGAGCTTAAGGCGAACAGGGAGTCGGAAGGAGAAATCACAGACTATATTAAGTCCGTGATGAGGGAAAAGACAGAGAAAGATATGCGGGTCAATGAACTTAGCAATATCGTACATCGGAAGTATTCCCGTTTTAAGCCCAAGAACTATGGCTATTCCCAGTTCACCAAATTTCTGCAGGCTATACCGGAACTGGAGATTTATGGAGATATCAACGCGCGGAAGGTGCGGTTTGCCGTTCAGGAGGACGCAAATGCGGACGACGTCGAAGAGTGACCTTTTGCATCCGGAAGCCTGACTGGCTGTGCATGGCGCGAATCAGACAGCCATGAAGCTTAGTAGATGGTTTCCACATCTTTTATGAGGTTATCTTCCACTAGAAAACGCCAGACAGAATGTCCCGGCAGGCGGTGCTCAGTTAAATAATATGCGTTATCAAATTCGGTAATATAGTAAGGGGTGCCGCCGCCGATAAACCGGCTGTAAATGTCTTCGTATTCGCCGGACATTAGTGCAGACAAGTCTTTTGTGCGCAGGATGGTGGCGCAATCCTGGTTACCCGTGATGTCTGTGGAGACAGTAATATAGAAGTAATCCTGAATCTTCGTCAATTGAATCATTCCTGCCATGGTGTCAGGAACAGGGTAGGTTTCCAGGATTTCAAAACTTTCCACATCGGCGCGGATGATGGAAGAATTACCGGATACGAAATATATTTCGTTGCCGATAATCGTGAAAGAACGGACATACACGTTGTCCAGCGCTTCAATTTGCCGGATTTGTGTCAGATACATCCGGGTGTCGTCCGGATTATGACGGAATAAGAACATTTCCCCGCTCATGGAACTCCAGGCATAGAACGTGTCAGTGGGTGCGTCATAGATAATATAGTGTGGTCTGTTCCCGATTCCGTTAAACGTCTGGGTGTGGACAAACACTTCATTTTCTTTTTCAAAAATCAGGATGCGGTGACGTTCCGTGTCATCGACTAAGTATACGCTGCCGTCACTGGCCAATGTGTGTCCTTTGTCGATATCGTCTGTCATCACTTTCCATTCGCTGAGAGGTTCGGTGAGATTGTCGTTATAGATTACCTGGTTGTGGTAACAGTCTACCAGAAAATAAGTGTCCTCTATTTTGGTCAGCCAGGTGGGGACGCTTAAATCACCGTATGGATTTCCTGGGACAGTCGAATCGGAAGTGACAGTTGTGTCAGTGCCTTTGGAGCTTTCGGATACAAGTTCGGATTTCCTGATGTATTCCGTAACAGGCGCAGATGTGCTGGCGGATTCCCCGGTGATGTCCGGCTCCGTCAGTGTGCTTGCAGAGATGTCCTCCCTGGCGGTGGACATGCGGCTCCATAGGATGAGTGCCACGGCGGACAGCAGGGCGCCCAGGCAGTATATAAGTTTTCTTAGGCTCCTTTGAGCCGGTTTTTCAGGTGTCGGTTTCAGTCTGTTCTTTTTCATGGTGTGATAGTTTCCTTATGGCGATAATCGTCAGTGCAGGGCAATATTTTCTGTCATCTTATGATAACATTTTAAGACAAATTATGCTATACTTGTGACATGGTAACTTTCACTTTGTATTGTCTGCGTTTGCCGGGCGGCGAAGCAGCTCTGTGTACCACTCTATATACCAACTGTAACCGCGGAGGTAAATGTTTGTATACGATAGTAATCTGTGACGATGAACCAAGACAGCTTAGACAGATATGCATGGCGGCGGATAATTATTTTGCCGGACATCCGGAGTATGAGGTGAGAATCCTGGATTTTGATAATGCGGTTATGTTGTTAGAGTATCTGGAGAAATCAGGCGGCTGCGAGGTTGCCCTTTTAGATATTTGCATGCCGGGTATCAACGGTGTAGACATAGGGAATGAAATCAGGAAGAGAAAGGACCACACGGAAATCATTTTCCTTACAAATTCTAATGAATTTGCGGCGGAGGCTTTTGAGCTGGAGGCGGCCCATTATCTGTTAAAGCCTTATACACAGGAACAATTTGACCGGGCAATGGACCGGGTATTTGCCCGTTATGCGAGAAAAAATGTGAGGAAACTGTTGCTTTCTTTGGAAAATGGGGCGATTCAGTCAGTGGACGCCAATGGAATTACTTATATAGAAAGTATACGGTATAACCGGGTGGTACATACGCAATCAGGGGAATATGAGGAAAAGCAGCGCTCACTTACCTCTTTCATGGAAGAATTGGAGCGGCTTTTGCCGGGACAGTTTTTTGTGCCTTATCGCGGATATATCGTTAATAAAGAAGCAATAGAGAGTGTTAAACCGGATGGAATCGTGCTGCAGGAGGGCATTGTGATTCCGGTGAAAGCGGGGGATTTCCGTAAAATCAGGGAGATGTTTTTTGAGTGGACGTTTCGACAGGAAGGTTTTGACTGGTAGAAGTCTCTATTTATCGGATATAACCTATGATTTACCGTTATTTTTTGAAGATTGTTTTTGATGTGATAACATTTTCTGGTTAACATATTGTCATATATGGACAGTAATAGCCATCTGCATTAGGAGGAAGGTGCACATGGGTAAGAATTTGTCATTACAGCAAAAGGCGGTTTGCGCTATTATATTTCTGACATTGGTACTGGCGGCCATATCGGCTATGGTCAGTTACCGGGTGTACACCCATAACATGGCAGGGCATTATAAGTCCATGTGCCGGAATGTGGCATGGACGGCGTCGTCGGTGGTGGAGGGTATAGAACTGGAACGTTATGTTGCGCGGGTGTCGGACATTTATCTGCAAAATCCTTTGTCCGAATTTGAGGGCAAGGAGGAGGCTGCCTACCTGGAACAATACGACAGTGTGAAGGATGAAGGGTATTGGAAGATTTACCATACTTTTGAAAAAATAAAAAATGCAAACGGCGCCCACGCGCTCTATGTAATTTATATAGATATTCCATCTAAAACTTATGTTTATGTGATGGACATAGGGGATGCGGAAAGTGCATACCCGGTTGGGACATGGGGGCATATTGCCAGTGAGGATTATGGGGTTTTGGAGAATCCAAGACAGGGCTTCCCGGGCACGGTTGTAGAAACGAAAGAGGCAGGATGGCTCTGCCGCGCAGGTGTTCCCGTAATCAGGGCGGACGGCACGGTTGCTGCTTTTGTCATGGCGGCTTTGCCCATGAACAGTGGGGTAAAGGACAGATGGGAGTATATGGTAAAATCAAGCCTGATTTTGACGGCTATCGCTATGACCATTGGTATTGTGTCGGTGCGCATACTGACTCGTCTGTGGGCGCAGGCGCAGGAGCCTGCGGAGCAGGAGGTCAATATTCATGACCTGGCTATGGTGTCGGGTGAGGAGTGCTTAGAGACACAAGAACAGGAAGATGTGAGCTGAAAGAATTGACGTTTGGCGTAGCCACTGGTAATATTACATAAATGACTTTAGCATGTTTGATACGGTTATCGGGTTGAAACCGGGACAAGAGTGGTGACTGGCAATTAAGAAACAGTACAATGTGGCATTCTGTATCCTGTCGGCATTGGCAATGGTTATGGTGGTGGCAGGGCATATCGGATATAATATCATGACGGTGGGGGAGCTGTTCCCGTACTATTCTTTTCATGTACCTCTTTTTATGTTTATTTCCGGGTATTTTTATAAGGAGTCGGAAGAAAAGCATCCTTTTGTTTATGTGAAAAAAAAGGTGTGCAGGCTGCTTGTGCCCTATTTGGCGTGGAACCTGGTTTATGGAATCGTCGCATGGGCGATGCGGGCAGGCGGGTTTGCCATGGGCGAGGAAGTGAGTCTAAGGACATTGTTGCTTGCGCCCTTTTTACACGGATATCAGTTTATTTACAATTATGCGGCGTGGTTTGTTCCGGTTCTGTTTGTGATTGAAATGATGAATCTGTTTGCAAGAATGGCTGTCAGATGGGCTATGCGCAGGATACAGGATATGACAGATAAGGACTTGGAGGGTGTCGTGGAATGGCTGATGCTTGCGGGCAGCCTGGTTGTGGGCATGGCGGTGGTTTGGTTTGCCATAGGCGGACATGTGTGGGGAAATTATAAAGCCTTTGGAAGAATTTTGTTTTTATTTCCTTGTTTTCAGATGGGACAGTTTTACAATAAGAAATTGGAAAAGTATGACAAGCTTGGGAACCTGGCATATTTTGCGGTGGTAGTGGGGAGCCAGACAATCCTTGGCGTGTGCTGTAATGGGTTGGCGTTCAGCAGCGTGTGGTGTACCGGATTCGCCAACGGCCCGGTCATTCCATATGTGACAACCGTGTCAGGAATTGCTTTCTGGTTGCGGATTGCCAAACTGTCGGAACCGCTTCTAAAAGAGAGCCGTTTGGTACGTTATCTGGGACAGCATACTTTTGCGGTGATGATGCATCATGTGATGGCGTTTATGTTAGTCAAGACGGTCATCGCAGGGATTGCCGTATATACAGGATATTGTGCGGATTTTGACTTCGGGGAGTTTTATACGAACATCGACTATTACTATCTGGTAAGAGGGGCGGAACAGTTTAAAATGGTTTATCTGGCGGCGGGAATCATGGCGCCTCTAGGACTGCATTATTGTGTGGAGCGGCTAAAAAAGCGGGTTTTGAAGCGAAATGCCAAGGTGTAAGCGGCCAAGGAGCCGGGTTCTAATTGCAATCTGGGGGTGAGTGTGATACTCTTAGACTGTTGGGTATATCGGGGTATGCGTTGTGGGCGAAGGCTATTTGCGCAAAATCTAT
Source organism: uncultured Lachnospiraceae bacterium (assembly GCA_910578645.1). Lineage (GTDB taxonomy): Bacteria > Bacillota > Clostridia > Lachnospirales > Lachnospiraceae > UBA3282. Next base: position 111,844 of record CAJTQI010000006.1, on the reverse strand, counting down.
ATTGGGTGAAAAAAGAGACACATGTATACCTTAGTTGCCCGAGGGTAACAGGTTGTAAATAAATGTGATATATGGGAATGGGGATTGGATTGGAATATATCGGGTTGGTGGATTTGGGAAAAGGCGCTATGTATGGGGATGCGTCCTGGGCAGGGGCAGTGTCGGGAATGCTTGTGCTGACGGGATGTCTGTTGGCGATATTGTGTATTGTCCGGTGTTACAGGGTGCGTATCTATAACTGGAACGGGAAACGTTACTGCTATCTGGGGCGTGCCAGGCTGTACAGAGAGAGTGGAAGATACCGGGTGTGTATCGGGGAGAGGATGGCGGATTTGTCCTATACCACATTGTACCAGTTATGCCTGCCGAGGCGGTTTGTACGCCGACACCGTTATAAAGAGATGGTTTTGAGTGCGGGGAAGGCACGGTGCGTGCTCCCTGTGGATGACTGTATGCGGCAGTCGGTTTATTATAGAGAAGCTTTAGTGGCAGACTTAGAGCCTGGTATTTGCGCCGCCGCTTCACGGTAAATAACTGAGAGAACAGGATGGGAAAGCAGAAAGGGCAGTGTGGGTTATGATAACGGTCAGCCTGTGTATGATTGTAAAAAATGAAGAGAAGATTCTGGCCAGATGCCTGGACAGCGTGGCGGATTTGGTGGATGAGATTATTATCGTAGATACCGGCTCCGTGGACGATACGAAACGGATTGGGGCACAATATACGGATAAAATATATGATTTCACCTGGATTGGGGATTTCTCCGCGGCGCGCAATTTTGCTTTTTCCAAGGCTGAAATGGAGTACATCTATTCCGCTGATGCGGATGAGGTGCTGGATGAAAATAACAGATGGGCATTCAGGCAGTTGAAGGAGACGCTTCTGCCGGAGATTGACATCGTGCAGATGTATTATACGAACCAACTTGCCTACGGGACTATTTACAATTTTGACAAGGAGCTGCGCCCGAAGCTGTTTAAGCGCCTGCGCACCTTCCGGTGGCAGGGGGCAATCCATGAGCAGGTGGGGCTTGAGCCGGTTATCTATGACAGTGACATAGAGATATGCCATATGCCGCAGAGCAATCACAAAGACCGGGATTTGGCGGCTTTTGTGCGCAGGACAGGGGAAGGAGACAGGCTGGATAAGCGGCTTCACAATATATATGCCAAGGAACTTTTTATCTCCGGAGAGGAGCAGGATTTTATTGCGGCCCGTGCATTTTTTCAATCTTCCTGTAAAGATGAGACAAGGAGTCTGGACGAGATTAAGGAGGCGGCATGTGTGGCGGCCCATGCAGCCAGGATATGCGGGGATACGGACGACTTCTTTAAGTATGCCATGAAAGTGGTAGCCAGCGAGGGATGTTCCGAGATTTGTTGTGAACTGGGGGCATATTACCTGGAAAAACAGGATATAGATGAGGCGGCCCTGTGGTTTTATAATGCCGCCTACGAGACGGAGAGCATCTTGAATATCCATAGCGGCGGGGACATTCCGTTGTCAGAACTGGCAAAGTGTTGCCGCAAGGCAGGGAACGAGACCCAGGCCAGGGAGTATGAAAAGCTTGCCGCAGAGTGGGAAGCGACGGAGAAATAGCCGTGGACTGTATTGGAACAAGCGGGTTTAGAGCTTGTCGCAGAGTTTGAAGAAAGGTTTTCTACAGAGATGGGATGGGAAGAAAATGTGCGTAAGGCAGTTCCTTATACGCCGGGGGAACAGCCGGACAAGGAAGGCGTCGTTAAACTGAATACAAACGAATGCCCGTATCCGCCGGCGCCGGGAGTGGAACGGATGGCGGCCCGGTTAGAAGGGGATAGGATGAGACTGTATCCTGCTTTCCCGGAGGAGACGGAACTGGCGCGGGAGATTGCACGGTTTTACAAAATAGAGCGGGAGGAGCTGTTTATCGGCGTCGGCTCGGACGATGTGCTGTCCTTGGCGTTTATGACATTTTTCCAGTCGGGGAAACCGGTCTTTTTCCCGGATATCACATATTCCTTCTATGATGTCTGGGCAGATTTGTATAAGATACCTTATGAGACGAAAGCACTGGATGCGGATTTTGCTATCAGGAAAGAAGACTATATGCAGCCAAACGGCGGAATTGTTTTCCCCAATCCCAATGCGCCCACCGGTATTTTGATGGAGATAGGGCAGGTGGAGGAAATCATTGCGGCGAACAAGGATGTAGTTGTGATTGTGGACGAAGCCTATATTGATTTTGGCGGCACAAGCTGTTTGCCTTTGATTCACAAATACGATAATCTTCTGGTAGTGCAGACTTTCTCCAAGTCCAGGGCGATGGCAGGCATGAGGATTGGCTATGCCATGGGGAACAGACGGCTTATCAAATATTTAAATGATGTGAAATATTCGGTCAATTCTTACACGCTTAATTATGCGGCGTTGCAGTTGGGGGCGGAATCAGTGAAGGACCGGGCATATTTTGAGGAAAGTTGTGGGAAAATCATAAGAACCCGGGATACTGCAGAAAAGAGACTCACAGAACTTGGCTTTGTCTTCCCTAAGAGTTACGGGAATTTCATTTTTGCCAGACATAAAAAAGTGGCAGCAGAGGATATTTTTAGGAAACTGAAAGAAAATGACATATATGTCAGATGGTGGAACAAGAAACGGATAGACAATTATCTGCGTATTACCGTGGGTACGGACGAACAGATGGAGAGATTGTACGGTGCGCTTGAGAGGATATGCGGACAGTGATGGCATTATGCGCAGCCGTTCGTCTGAGATGTTTGTCAAGAGGACACATTTATATATGAAATTGTCAAAATATTGCAGGTTAAGAATCAAGTTTGGCGGTTTGTGGACATATACTGTATAGAATATAAGAAGAGACGGAAACGTTATAGAGAAACAGAAAGGTGACAGGGATTAAAGGCTTATGGATAAATTAGCGGCAGCATTTGCGGTTACACTTGGAAAATATGTATCAAAAGAAATTGTAGTGTTTATTATATCAATGATTCCGATTCTGGAACTCAGGGGCGGCCTGATTGTGTCTTCTTTACTGCAGGTTCCGATTACTACGGCGATTCCGCTTTGTATTATCGGCAATATCATTCCTATCCCCTTTATCCTGCTTTTTATCAAGCAGGTCTTTAAATGGATGAAGAAGATTAAGATTTTCCGTGGACTGATTGACAAACTGGAAAACCGCGCCATGAGTAAGAGCGATAATATCAAGAAGTATGAGTTCTGGGGACTTGTATTGTTTGTCGGTATTCCGTTGCCAGGCACAGGGGCGTGGACGGGCTCGCTCATTGCGGCTCTTCTGGATGTGGATTTCAAGAAGGCTGTTCTGGCAGAGCTGTTGGGAATTGCCATCGCAACAATTATCATGTCTCTGCTCTCTTACGGGCTGTTAGGCGCATTGGTGGGATAAGAACGTGGCTGGCCTGTTCGGATAAACGAAGTGACATTGCCATACGAAGGACATACTTTCTGTAAAAATGTGATGCTGCATACGGCATCATAGAGATTTTGGAAATATATGGAATAGGACGGATGATGAGGAAGAGGAAGAAAAGGTATGCGATTGCCATATGTCTGTGTGTGTTGGGGCTCTTGACTGTCCTTGGTGTGGTGTGGCTCTCAGGCGCCCAGGCAGGGGCGGGTGAGAACCTGGCGCTGCGTAAGGGAGTCATCGCGACCTGTGACAGCACGGAGAATGATGAGCTGTCGGCGGACAAGGCGATAGACGGGAACGCCACGGAGCTGTCTTCCCGTTGGTCGAGTGAGAATAGCAGGGAGGATGCGTCCCATTATATAGAACTGGAATTTCCGGAAGAAATTTCAGTTTCTTTTGTTGTCCTTAGATGGGAGAGGCGTAATGTGCTCTCCTATGCGTTGGAAGGTTCCTTGGACGGTGAAGAGTGGGAGAATTTGCGGCATTTTGACGTGGCGCCGGAGACGAAGAATCAGGAGATTGTGTTGGACGAGCCTGTGCGTCTTAGGTATTTGCGGCTCAGTACTTACAAAGTGTCCGACAATGCGGAGCACTATTACGACCTCTACCAGAATGTATCCCTCTATGAGTTTGAAGTCTACGGGGACAAACCGGCGGCATACTGCCTGGGAAGGGCAGCGGTCGGGCACAGGGAAGACGGCAGCAGGTATCTTATCCTGCCGGATGCACCGGAGGGATATGAAGTGACCTTCCTGGGGGCAGATTACGAACAGGTTATAGGGGCGGACGGCACTGTCTATGATACCATCCAGGATAAAGAGGTGACGGTGGGACTGCGTGTGGAGAATATCCGGAAATCTTCGGATGTCAGGGAGGTATCCCAGATATTAACCGTTCCGGCTTATGATGGCCCGGCCGATGATACGGAAGGAGAAATCAGGTTGGCCGAGGAACAGGACAGGCGTTATAATGAGTGCCCTCGTGTGATTCCGGGGATTGCAGAGTGGCAGGGTGGCCAGGGTGATTTTGAGGCAGGAGATAATTTCCGGGTCATCGTGGAGAAAGACTCCGGCCTGCAAGCTGTTGGGACGTTGTTTGCGGACAAGTACCTTTCTATGACAGGGCGTGGAGTGGAAGTCACAGAGGGGAGTGTGGAAGACGCCAGGCCAGGAGATGTGTACTTGGGATATGCACAGGAGGCCAACGGATTAGGAAAAGAAGGTTATACGTGCGATATAACTGACATGTGTGTCATTAAAGCGGAGACAGAGACAGGCATACGTTGGGGGACGGTGACCCTTCTGCAGCTTTTTGCCCAGAGGGGCGGTGTGCTGCCGCAGGGACAGATTCGGGACTATCCTCTTTATCAGGTGAGGGGATTTGGTATAGACGTGGCGCGCAAGGCAGTTTCCATGGATATGCTCTATGCCATCGTAGAAAAAATGTCCTACTATAAAATGAACGACCTTGCCATCCACTTGAATGACAATACCATTTTGAGTACAAGCGGACTGAATGATTCGGTGGAAAGCGCCATGACGGCGGACAGCGCTTTCCGCTTGGAATCGGATATTGCCAATGATGCGGGGGAGCGGCTGACCTCACAGGAGTACGCGTACACGAAGGAAGAGTTTGCCCGGTTTATCCGGAAGGCCAAAGATTACGGTGTGACGGTGGTTCCGGAAATCGATACGCCGGCGCACTCTCTTTCCATAACGAAACTGTATCCGGAATATGCCTTGACTTCACGGCCTGAATCGGTGGACCAGATTGACCTTGGCAATGAGGATGCCGTGGAGCTTGTGAGTGAGATTTGGCAGGAGGCGCTTTCGGGAGACGACGCAGCCTTCCGGGATGCAGAGATTGTCAATATCGGTATGGACGAGTATTACGGGGACGGGGAACAGTACCGGAGCTATGCTGTTCGGATTGCGGAAATTGCCCGCGAGGCAGGCAAGACGGTCCGCATGTGGGGCAGCTTAAGTAACATAGCGGGCAAAACCATGCCTGGACCTGACGGGTTGCAGATGAACCTATGGAGTACGGCATGGGCGGAGCCGATGGAGATGTATGAAGAAGGTTACTCTATAGTGAATATGCAGAACAACCATCTGTATGTGATTCCGGGCGGCGGATATGATTATCTGAACAATGAGGAATTATTTACGGAATGGGCGCCCAACAAGTTCTATGATTACAATACGGAAGAAACGGTTCCCTGCTATTCGCCACAGATGTTAGGGGCGGCCTATATGATTTGGAATGACATGAGCGGCAATCTGGATTTGGGACTATGTGAGTATGACTTGTATGAGCGCTTTGAGCAACCTCTGGCGATACTTGGCGCTAAACTGTGGGGGATGGAACATATCCTGGAAAAAGGGGAAACCTATGAGGGCTTTGAACGTCGGGCAGGGAAGATATATGAAGACCTGTTTGATGTCCGCGACGGGAAAAACAGACTCTATGGCGAAGAAACCGGGCTGGAGCCGGATTATGACGTACGGCTCCGGGTTTATCTGGAGAAGAGCCAGGAAAGAGCGGAGGAAAAGGTGGCGGCACAGGAGGCGCCAGGGCAGGATAAAGGCACAGGAGACGTGGACTCGAAGAAGACCACGGACAGAGATTACAGTGGCCAAGTGTTGGCTGAGAGCGACAGCCCCTACGGTGTATGGGCATTCTATGCCGCGGAGCCTGAAACCGGACAGGTAGGATTTGCCAGGGAAGGCAGAACATATACATGGGATTATACGCTGCCCACAGAACAGTGGGTGGAACTGAGAATAGTAGGGAAGTTGGGACAAACTTCTTTGTATGCCGACGGAAAACTGATAGGTACACTGGGGAGTCAAGAGCCCTTTGAAGAATACGCCACGTTTGTTTTCCCGGTGCAAAGAACCGGGGAAGAGACCGGGAATTTTTGGGGTGAAGTAGAATGGTTGGAGTAGGATGCTTGTATGACTTGTTGGATATCGGTGATGAGATGCGGGAATATGTTACAAACTACAGGCTGAATCTGTATGACTGTCATGCGCATGATACTTTCGAGGAATACCATACGGGTCTGAGACAGTTGTTTGAGATGCTACGGTATGGCAGGGACAGAGAAAAGCTGGAGAAGATTATGGAAGCAAACAGGGAGGCTTACAGTAACATCGACAGTGAGACGAAGGAATTGTTGGAAGTAGTTGCAAAAATCAAAATACCGGAGGAGTACAAAATGGCAGAAGGGAAAGAAGAGCGGTTCGATATGTGTAAAGCCTGGGCAGATAATAGGCTAGAAGGAAAATTAGATGGAAAGCGCGAGACGATTCTTGAGCTGCTGGAGGATTGCGGGAAAGTGTCGGAAGACATCATAAATAAGATTATGCAGGAGAATGACATGGTTATCTTGACCAAATGGTGCAAGGCGGCTGCCCGTTCGGCGACGGTGGAAGAATTTGCGGGGCAGATGTAAAGCGGTAAAGTAAGGCTTGAAAGGGATGAGAGTTAAGATGGAGGCATATACAGATTTTGCACAAGTCTATGATACGTTCATGGACGATATACCCTATGAAGAGTGGTGTTCCCATCTGGCAGCTCTGATTGAAAAATACGGAGCGGGTGAAAGCCTTGCCGATGCTGTGACACGTGCGGACGACATGAAAGAAGGCAGAGAGGATGGTAGGAATGGGAACCGGTTCTTACGGATAGACGAAGAGAAAAATGACATAAATGTCGTCAAGAAGAATCTGCATCAGGAATGCAATACAATTCTGGATTTAGGCTGCGGCACAGGCACGTTGACGGAGATGCTTGCACGCAGGGGATATGATATGATAGGGATTGACAATTCCCAGGAAATGCTGCGGATTGCCATGGACAAGAGAGAAAAGTCCGGACTCGATATTCTCTATCTTTTGCAGGACATGCGCTCTTTTGAACTGTATGGTACCGTGGGCGCCGTCGTCAGTGTCTGCGATTCGGTAAACTATCTTTTGGAAGAGGAAGATGTGGTGCAGACATTCCGCCTGGTGAACAATTACCTTTTCACTGAGGGGATATTTATTTTCGATTTCAATACGGTGTATAAATATGAAACTGTCATCGGAGATGCGGTTATTGCCGAGAACAGGGATGAATGCAGTTTTATCTGGGATAATTACTATCATGAAGCGGAGGAAATCAACGAATATGATTTGACGGTTTTTGTGCGGGAGGACGGGGAAGAAAGTCTGTACCGGAAATTCCAGGAGAGCCATTATCAACGGGGATATCGTTTAGAGCAGATGCAGGAGTGTCTGCGGCGTGCGGGCCTGGTATTTTTGGAGGCGGAAGATGCGGACACCCACGGGGAAGTGACGGATGTAAGTGAGCGTATTTATGTGGTTGCGCGCAAGGGAGACTAAATGGGAAAGTCAGAAAGGTATGATGATATGGCAGATTATATGGTGAGGGCGACGGCGGCAAACGCGCAGATACGGGCGTTTGCCATTACTTCCAGGGATATGGTGGAGTATGCCAGGAGCGTCCACGGGTTAAGTCCGGTGGTGACGGCGGCATTGGGGCGGCTTATGACCGGCGGCGTGATGATGGGAAGCATGCTCAAGGACGAAAAAGATATGCTGACGCTTCAGATAAACGGGGCAGGCCCGGTACACGGAATGACGGTGACGGCGGATTCCCAGGGAAACGTAAAGGGATATGCGGATAATCCCCAGGCGATGATGCCGCCTAACAGCGCAGGTAAACTGGATGTAGGCGGGGTGATTGGATTGGGAGTGCTTACGGTCATCAAGGACATGGGACTGAAAGAGCCCTATTCTTCCACGATTGAATTAAAGACCGGGGAAATAGGGGATGACCTGACATATTATTTCGCGGCTTCCGAGCAGGTTCCTTCCTGCGTGGCGCTTGGGGTGCTGATGGAGAAGAACAATACCGTGAAACAGGCGGGGGGATTTATTATCCAGTTGATGCCTTTTACGGATGAAAAAGTTATTGCAAAACTGGAGGAAAAGTTAGCCTCTATTGCGCCGGTGACTGCCATGCTTGAGGCGGGGCAGACGCCGGAACAAATTCTGGAAACGGTATTGGGGGATTTGGGCGTGGAAGTGACGGACACGCTTCCTGTAAGGTTTTATTGTAACTGCAGCAAAGAAAGGGTGGAGAAGGTTTTAATCAGCCTGGGAGACAAAGAAATGCAGGAGCTAATCGAGGAAGGAAAAGACGTGGAGCTGAACTGTCATTTTTGCAATACCAATTATGTTTTCAGCGTAGAAGAACTTGAGAGGATACGCAAAAGCAGCAGGAAGAAGTAAAAGGAATGTACGGTATAGTCCTGAAATAACAGGGAAAAATAAGTTGAATAATATTTTTACCGGTTCGACTTATCATCTCATAAAATCAGGCGCAAAGAGACTCCGGGCGTGCACGGAAAGTAAAGAAAGGCGGCAGGGCGGATGAAACACGGATTTATCAAGGCAGCGGCCATGACACCTAAGATTAGGGTGGCTGAGCCTGCATACAATGTGAAAGAAATTACCAAAGGCATCGAGGAAGCCACGGCAAGAGGGGCTAAAATCATCGTATTTCCCGAACTGTGTCTTACCGGTTATACATGTGGCGACCTTTTTTTGCAGGAACTACTACTGTCTCAGGCACAGGAAGCGCTTCATGTTGCGGCTGATGCCACCCAGGGCAGCGATGCCCTAGTGTTTGTGGGACTGCCTTTGGAAAAGGGAGGAAAGCTCTACAATGTGGCGGCGGTTTTACAAAACGGTGAAGTGCTTGCTTTTATCCCTAAGAGACATATTCCCTCCTATGCGGAGTTCTATGAGACAAGGCATTTTGCGGCGGGTAATGAGATACCGGAACCATATTTATATGACGGAAAAGAAATTCCTTTTGGGACAAATATTTTATTTGAAGCAGATGCCGTCAAGGGCCTGGCGGTGGGATGCGAGATATGTGAGGACCTTTGGATGCCGCTTTCACCGGGAACGTATCATGCCTTGGCGGGCGCTACGGTGGTGGTGAATCTGTCGGCGTCCAATGAGACGGTGGGCAAAGACGCGTACAGACAGATGCTGGTAGAATCTTCCAGCGCCAGGCAGATTGCAGGATATGTATATTCCTCCGCGGGGGAAGGAGAATCCACCCAAGACCTTGTGTTTGGCGGACATAATATGATTGCGGAGAATGGGACGATACTGGCGCAGGCCAAGCGCTTTTCGTCGGGAAATATCTATGCGGACATCGATATCCACAGGCTGCGGCACGAGAGGCGCAGGATGTCCACTTATGTGCCCGGCAGCCGGGAGCAGTATTTGATACTGCCTGTCCATATGGAGGAAGAAGATACGGCTCTGGAGAGGACTTTCGGTGCGCATCCGTTCGTCCCTGCACAGCAGTCGGAGAGAGACAGGCGCTGCGAAGAAATTCTCTCGATTCAGTCTTATGGGCTTAAGAAACGTTGTGAACACACGGGATGCCAATCGGCGGTGATAGGTGTTTCCGGCGGGCTTGATTCCACGCTTGCTCTTCTTGTGACGGTGCGTGCTTTTGATTTGCTTGGAATTGGCCGGGAAAGGATTAGGGCGGTGACGATGCCTTGTTTCGGTACCACGGACAGAACATATGACAATGCGTGCAAACTGGCGGTGACGTTGGGCGTTGCTTTGGAAGAAGTGGATATCAAAGAGGCCGTGACCGTACATTTCAGGGATATTCGACAGGATATGGAAAACCATGATGTGACTTATGAGAATGGGCAGGCCAGAGAGCGTACCCAGATTCTGATGGATATTGCAAACCGTGAGGGCGGCATGGTCATCGGCACGGGGGACATGTCGGAACTTGCCCTTGGATGGGCGACATATAATGGAGACCACATGTCCATGTATGGCGTAAACGCAGGCGTGCCTAAGACGTTAGTGCGCCATCTGGTACAGTATTATGCGGATACCTGCAAAGATGAAGCATTGCGGAGCGTGCTTCTGGATGTGCTGGATACCCCGGTCAGCCCGGAACTTCTTCCACCTGTGGACGGCGTGATTTCCCAGAAAACCGAAGATTTGGTTGGCCCCTATGAGTTGCACGATTTCTTCTTATACTATATGCTGCGCTGTGGTTTTGAGCCGGCGAAAATATACCGGATTGCGTGCCGGTCTTTTCGGGGTATATATGACAATAGTGTCATATTAAAATGGCTCAAAACCTTTTATAAACGGTTCTTTACGCAGCAGTTCAAACGTTCCTGCCTGCCGGACGGACCCAAAGTTGGCAGCGTAGCGGTCTCTCCCCGGGGTGACTTGCGGATGCCGTCCGATGCGTGTGTGGACATTTGGATGAAGCAGGCGGAGGAGCTGTGAGACCGGAAGCTATCTTGTGATGCGCCGTGCACATGAAATATCCGGCGGAGTAAATAGGGACGGTGTTCTCCTATTCCGTGTCCCCTTCATTCTCCAGGGCCTTGTTTAAGGATGTGGTGATGGCATCCAGGAGAATCATGGAGGTATATTTGCTCTCGTCCGGGTATGTGATTCCCTCCAGACTCTGATTCATGATAATCTGGTTGGCCAGGTCTTCAAAGGACGGTTGGATAAGCGGATACATGGTAGCAACGGCTTCGTCCAGGTTGATGAGCCGTATGGAGTTGATGTTTTTCTCATCCACAGTCACTTCGATTTCCACGATATTGTCGTTCAGGACAAGAGATGTGGTATATACACCGGGTATGTAAGTGTTGGCGGTAGTCTGCGTCACGGTGGCCATGGTTTCCTTCTTTTCTTCTTTGGGCAGGAACATGATGATGAGCAGAACGATGAAAAGGATACCGAGCACGGCGAAGATTCCGGTATATATTAACTCTTTTACATGAAGCACAACAATTTTTGTTTTGGAACTCATACAATATCCCCATAGAAATTCTTTTTTATCAGTCTATGTAGGGGACGGCGTGTTTATGCACGGAATCCGCCCGGTGGAAGTTGGCCTGTTCGCCTGCGGCGAAGTTCTGGTGTGGCAAGTAACAGGGTGCCTGCTTGACAAATCCGCGGGATAGCTGTTATGATAATACGGAACAAGGGTGTTCTTATCATTAGGATAAGGATGCCCTTGTGTGCGTTTTGGCTTCTTACGGGTAATTGAGAGCGGCTCTGGGCAGCAGATAACTACATCGAATAACGGTTTTACTTATGTGAGAAACAATATAAAGGAAGTTTGTGGTATTTATAGAAAAAAAGGAGAGCAAGGAGGCAGTATATGAGAAAGAATTACACGAAGGAAGATATCATACAATTGGTTGCGGATGAGGATGTGGAGTTTATCCGATTGCAGTTTACGGATATCTTCGGCAACCTGAAAAATGTAGCGATTACCGCCAGCCAGCTTGACAAGGCGCTGAATAATGAGTGCATGTTTGACGGTTCTTCCATTGAAGGATTTGCGCGGATAGAAGAGTCCGATATGTTCCTTTATCCCGATTTTGGAACCTTCGAGATTTTCCCGTGGAGACCTCAGCAGGGGAAGGTGGCAAGGCTGATTTGTGATGTGTACCGTCCAAGCGGGCAGCCGTTTGACGGAGACCCGCGCTATATCCTGAAACGGGCCGTGAAGGAGGCGGCAGATTTAGGATATACGTTTGAAGTAGGGCCGGAGTGTGAGTTTTTCCTGTTTAATACGGATGAGAATGCGATGCCCACCACAATCACTTATGAGAAGGCAGGATATTTCGACTTGGGGCCGATGGATTTCGGGGAGAATGCCAGGCGCGATATGGTGCTTACCCTGGAGGATATGGGGTTTGTCATTGAAGCTTCCCATCACGAGGTAGCGCCCGCTCAGCATGAGATTGATTTCCGTTACGATGAGGCGCTTACCACGGCGGACAATATTATGACCTTTAAGCTGGCAGTCAAAACCATTGCGCGCAGACATGGCCTGCACGCCACTTTTATGCCGAAGCCGAAGTTCGGCGTGAACGGTTCGGGTATGCACATCAATATGTCGCTGTCCAAGGATGGGAAAAATATTTTTGCGGATGAAAGGGATGCGCTGGGGCTTAGCAAAGAAGCATATTATTTTATCGGCGGCATCATGAAACATATGAAAGGGATGACGGCAATTACAAATCCCCTTGTCAATTCTTACAAGCGTCTTGTGCCGGGCTATGAAGCGCCTGTGTATATTGCGTGGAGCGCTACCAACAGAAGTCCGTTAATCCGTATTCCGTCGGTGCGCGGCGAGGGAACTAGGATTGAACTGCGCTGTCCCGACCCGTCTGCAAATCCGTATTTGGCGCTTGCAGTCTGTCTGCGGGCAGGGCTGGACGGTATTGTGAATCAGATTATGCCGCCTGACAGCGTGGACTGCAATATATTCCGCATGACCGAGGAAGAAAAGAGGGCGGACGGAATCGAGGAGATTCCCGGAACGCTGATTGAGGCGGTCTATCACATGGAGGCCGACGGATTTATCAGGGATGTGCTCGGGGAGCATGCTTACCGCAAATACGTGAAAGCCAAGAAGGCAGAGTGGTTCCGCTACCGCATGCAGGTGACGGAATGGGAGGTCAACGAGTACCTGAATAATGTGTAAAGGCAGGTGCAAAAGGGGCTTCGGGAGTATATGAGACAGGAGGTGAGCGTGTGGTCAACATTATCGTGGTATTGCCGAAGATAGAAGATGCCAAAGGGATTCGCGGCATCTTGATGAAAAACGGGTTTCAGGTAACGGCGGTGTGTTCTACGGGGGCACAGGCGCTTGCCAGGCTGGGCGATTTAAGTGACGGTATTGTCATATGCGGATATAAGATGACAGATATGATTTATACGCAACTGCACGGCTTGCTTCCCGAAGGATTCGACATGCTTCTGTTGGCGTCTAAGGCTGCGGTAAACGAGCATATGTGCAGCGATATCATGAGCCTTGCCATGCCGCTTAAAGTGCACGACCTGGTTGGAACGGTGGACATGATGTGCCAAACCATCGCGCGCAGAAAAAGGCGGGAGAAACAAAAACCCAAAGAGCGCAGACCGGAGGAAACGGCGTTGATTAAGGAAGCGAAAGAGCTATTGATGGACAGAAATCATATGGCGGAGGAAGAGGCGTACCGGTATATCCAGAAATGCAGCATGGACAGCGGCACGAATATGGTGGAGACGGCGCAGATGGTGCTTGCGATGATGAGAGAATAAGAAGTTACATAGGAAAAGAACCTAGGTGAGGGGACTGTCTTGAGGCAGGCCCCTCAGATGTTTTATAGGATTAGGGTGTCAAAAGCTTCTTCTTATAAGTTGGCTTTGCCCGTTGTCAAGAGAGGGTATGAAGGGCAATGGACTGTTGAAAAAAATTGAACGATAGGATATGATTAATAATAATATGGAAATCCTATCCGGTATGGGTGGGGTTTTCTGTGTAGAGAAGCATTTTATCAAACGAAAGAATGCGGGGTGCGTGGAACACGCTTTTGTTCTGTGGGGCAGAAAGGCAGGAGGTTACAATGGCTCTGTACCGTATTATGTTGGTGGATGATGAAGAAGAAGTGCGAAAGGCCATTATCCGTAAGATGGATTGGGAACGGCTTGGTTTTACGGTGGTAGGGGACGCCGAAAACGGTGAGGATGCCTTGGAGAAGTTAGAGCAGTTAGAGCCGGATGTGGTGATAACGGATATCCGCATGCCTTATATGGACGGGCTGACATTGACCGCACGCATCCGCGAGAAATATCCTTCTATGAAGATACTTATTTTTTCCGGTTATGACGACTTTGAGTATGCACAACAGGCGATTAAGCTAAATGTTGCGGAATATATTTTAAAGCCCGTGAACGGAGAAGAACTGGCAGTCATATTGAAACGGATACGGCTCAGCCTGGAGGAGGAGATTGAGCAGCGCCGCAATATTGATTCCCTGCGGGAAAGTTATATGGGCAGCCTGCCTATCCTGCGGGAAATATTCCTGAACGATTTGGTGCGCAGGACGACGGACGTGACGGCAGTGGTGCCGAAATTAAGAGAGTATGGGCTGGATATCCTGGATGCCCGCAAGTGGCTTGCGGCGGTCATTCATGTGGAGAAGGTGGAGCAGAAAGAGACCCAGGTGCTTTCCATGCACCAAGAATTGATACCCATTTCCGTGAGGGAACTGGTGGAAGATTATCTGAGGCAATATTGCCGTTATGCAATTTTCAATTCCATGGAAGGAATTACCGTGCTTGCGGCCATTGATGAGGATAACTCCCAGACCGGCCTGATTAATCTTTTTCATGATATATGCAAGGAGAGCAAGCGGGTGCTTGAGGTCACGATTACGGTGGGCGTAGGACATGGCTGCAGCACTTTGCAGGAAATAAGCAGCTCTTACCAGGCGGCTGTGGATGCGTTGGGATACCGTGCGATTGTGGGCAGGGGCAAGGCTATCTATATCAACGATGTAGAGCCTGTGAACAGAGGCAAGCTGCAATTTAATGCCAAGGATGAAGAAGATTTGGCAGCGGTTATCAAGTTCGGCTCCAGGGAGACGGTTGAGAGTATGGTGCGGAGGCTGTCGGCCGCCATGGACGGCGCGAAAGTCCACGCCAGGCAGTATCAGGTCTACATGCTGTCTATCGTCAATTGTCTTATCAGACTGATGCAGCAGTATGATTTGGATATTGACGAGATGTTTGATTCCAAAGAGCAGTATGGGAATGTTCTGGAAGAAATCTGCAACAGGGAAGAATTTGCCGGCAGGATGATTCCTATCGCCTGCCGCATGAATGAGGCGATGAACAGGGAGCGGGACAATACGACGAGAAAGGTGATTGAGGAGGCAAAAGACTATATCAGGGAGCATTATTCTAATCCGGAACTGTCCGTGGAGATGCTGTGCGGTTATCTGCATATGAGCCCGGCGTATTTTTCCACTGTGTTTAAGAAAGAGACGGGGCAGAGCTATGTCAATTATCTGACGGAGACACGGTTGAATAAGGCGGTGGAATTATTAAATGAGACCGACGACAAGACTTATATGATTGCCGAAAAAGTAGGATATCAGGAGCAGAACTATTTCAGTTATGTATTCAAGAAAAGGTATGGCGTGTCACCTACCAAATACCGTGGGACGCAGAACTGACGGGAAAGGAAAAGACCGGAAATTCAGGTTTTTGGTCGTGGGATTTGTGGCAGGCAAAAATGAGGACAACCATGAAACAGGAGATGCCGACGGGGCGTGAGAAAAAGAACAGCATACGCTATACGATTTTTATTTATTTTACAGTGAGCGCCCTGGCAATCATCCTGCTTCTGGGCGTGGTGCTCTATACGCAGATGTCCAGGCAGCTTGCCCTTGCCGTGCAGGACGAGAACCAGGCTGTCCTGGGGCAGATTAACCGGTCGGTGGACGCTTACCTGCGCACGATTATGAAGTTGTCTGACAGCCTGTATTATGGGGTCATTAAGAACGCGGATTTAAATAAGGAGTCGGTGAACAGTCAGATTACGCTACTGTATGACAATAATAAGGACAGTATTGCCAATATTGCACTTTTGTCCAAGGACGGGCAGCTTTTGGAGGCAGTCCCTGCGGCGCGTCTAAAGACGGGGCTTGACGTGACGGCGCAAGAGTGGTTTGGCAATACGCTGGAGCGGACGGATAACCTGCATTTTACCACGCCCCATGTACAGTATATATTCGACAATAACGAGAACCAATACAGGTGGGTTATCACCCTGACACGGGCGGTGGAGATTACACACGGCACATCCACGGAACAGGGTATTTTATTGATTGATATACGCTACAGCAGTTTACAGCAGATTCTGAAAAATATTACCTTGGGAAACCAGGGGTATCTATATATGATAGACAGCGGCGGCGAGCTGATTTACCATCCCAGGATGCAGTTGATTGGAACCGGGCAGATGTCGGAAAACACAGCCATGGCGGCAAGTTACAGGGATGGCAGCTACCGGGAGAAATATGGCGGGGAATGGCGGGAAGTGAACGTCAAATCCGTGGGGTACACAGGATGGAAGCTTTTAAGCGTCACGCCGGAGAAAGGGCTCCCCTTAAGTAATCTGAAAATGCGCCTCTTTGTAGTGTTTGTGGTGGCGGCCTTTCTGTTGGTGTTGGTGCTTACGAATACGTTTATTTCATCCCGCATCACCGTGCCAATCCAGAAACTTGAAAAATCTGTCAATGCCATTGAGGCAGGTGACCTGGATACACAGGTATATATGGGAGGCTCCTATGAAATCAGGCATTTGGGACGCTCTATCGGGGATATGGCCGGACGGATTAAGATGCTGATGGAAGATATCGTGGCGGAGCACGAGTCGAAACGCAAGCGAGAGTTTGACACGTTGCAGTCGCAGATTAATCCCCATTTCCTCTATAATACTTTGGATATCATCGTTTGGATGATTGAAAACGAGCAGAAGCAGGAAGCCGTAAAGGTGGTGACGGCGCTGGCGCGGTTTTTCCGTATCAGCTTAAGCAAAGGCAAGAGTATTATCACGGTCAGCGACGAACTGGAACATGTGCGCAGTTATCTAACCATTCAGCAGATGCGGTTTAAGAACAAGTTTGTCTACCGTATCGAGGCGGCGGAAGATGTGCTTAATTTGGTCAGTTTAAAGTTGATGTTACAGCCTTTGGTGGAGAATGCCATCTATCATGGCATGGAATTTATGGACGGGGACGGAGAAATTTGCGTGCAGGTAAAAAGGGAGTCGGAGGATTTATGGTTCCGGGTGATTGACAATGGATTCGGCATGACACAAAAGCAGGTGGAGAGCCTTCTTGGAGAGGAAAACCGTGTGTCCTCCAAACGTGGCTCGGGCATAGGGGTTAAGAATGTGAACGAGCGGATTAAATTGTACTTTGGGGAAGATTATGGTCTTACTATCCAGTCGGAGCCGGATGAGGGAACAACAATCTGCATTCATCTTCCCGCGCAAGTCTATGCAGAACCCGTGAAGAAGGGCAAGGATGAAAATTAATATTTTCGGCCGCAGCGTTTGTATCCGGCCGCTGCCTGCCTCCGGCTCGTAATCCATGTGTGGTTTTCTACAATAAGCGGTACAGGAACGGGGAATAGGATGAGGAAGGAGCATGGTTATCATATGATAGGCAGACGTGGGAAAGCGCTCATAATTGTATATGTGGCATTTCTGGCAGTGCTGCTTCTCATGTGCTCTACGGATTTGATTATCCGGGAGCCGGAGAGGGAGGTTTATCAGGTTGCCGTAATTATCGAAGATATGCGCAGTGATAATTACAGCAATTTTCGCAAAGGGATGGACCAGGCTGCCATGGAGTTTAACGTGGACGTTCATTTTATCACCTTGTATGAAAAACTTGACGCCGCGCAGCAGATGGAACTGATGGAGCGCGAGGAGCAGGACGGTGCTGACGCATTGGTGGTAGTCCCGGCGGATGAGGGGCAGGTGGCAGGGAAACAAATGACTATTCCGGTAATCCTTTTGCGCTCCGGGTTGACGCAAGGAGCCGTGACGGGAAATATTATTATAGATTACGAGAAAATGGGCGGACAATTGGCCAAAGAGATGCTCAAGGACATACCGGAGGATGCCTCCATTTTCCTGCTTGTGGACCGGGAGAAACAAAGCAGGGCGGATATTCTGTTCCTAAAAGGCGCCGGTACAGTGTTTACAGGCAAGGGCCGAAGCATAGAGATGATTGCCAAAAACGGAGACGACGGGGGAAAGGTGCCGTTAGAGTCATTGTCTAAAAGAACAGAGAAAAAAGCGGTTGTTTTGGCGCAGAACCAGGAGATTTTGACAGAGGCGGCGGGTGTCCTTGCCAACAGCCCGGAGGCGGCAGAGTCCGTCCTGGGGTTATATGGCAGGGGGAATACCATGCCAATTCTCAATGATTTGGAGCGGGATTATATTACAGGAATATGTGTGACAGACGACTTTAGCATAGGGTATCTGAGCGTGCGGGAGGCAGTCCGGGTGTTGGAAGGAGCCGGTAGCCCGCCTGTGGTGATGGACTCTTATTATATAGAAAAAGAAGATTTGCAGGAACCGGGCTTTGAGAAGCTTTTGTATCCGATTGAGTAACATGCAATGAATCCGAACGCGCCGGATATTATGAAGTTGTCTTAAGGAGGCGTTTGAATAAAAGTTTCATCGAATGATATTGTTCGCCCGGAAGGGAAATGGAGGGGAAGATGGGGAAAATAAAAATTCTTGCGTTTGTTTTAGCATGTATATTTTTGGTTTCCTGCCAAGGCGTCAGGAAAGAGGAAGAAAAGACTTCACTCCGCATCGGTATCAGCCTGTACCGTGGCGACGACACTTTTATCAATAATATCCGCAGTATTCTCGAGGATAAGGCGAAAGAATATGAACTTGAGAAAGGCATTAAAGTGACATTGGACATCCAGGATGCCAAAGGAAGCCAGAATACACAAAATACGCAAGTGGAGAGGTTCATATCTTTGGATTGCGACGTACTGTGTATCAATTTGGTTGACCGCATGGACGCTTCGGTTATCATCGACCAGGCTATGACGGCAGGCGTGCCGGTTATATTTTTCAACCGTCAGCCGGTGGAAGAGGATATGAATCGTTGGGATAAGCTTTATTATGTGGGGGTGGATGCGAAGGAGACGGCGATTTTGCAGGGACAGATGGTGGTGGATTTATATGAGGAGAGTCCGGAGACGGTGGATTTGAACGGGGACGGCGTGGTACGTTATGTCATGCTGGAAGGAGAAACCAGCCATCAGGATTCATTAATCCGCACGGAATGGTCTGTTAAGGCGCTGAAAGACGGCGGTGTTCCCATCGAGAAGATTACCGGCGGAATCGCAAATTGGGAGCGCAGCCAGGCGTCGGCGCTTATGGAGCAATGGCTTACGGCATACCCGGACACCATTGAGCTTGTCATCAGCAATAATGACGATATGGCGTTGGGGGCAATTGACGCCATGGAACGGGCTCAGGTTACAGGCGTGAATGTCATAGGGATTGACGGCACTACCCCGGGACTGGAGGCTTTGGAGAACGGTAAACTTCTGGGGACGGTTTCGGCGAACAAGGAACTTTACGCAAGCGCCATCGTGGAATTGGCGGCAAGTTGTGCCTTAGGCCAGGCGCTTCCGGAGGAATATCCGTTGACAGACGGGAACTATTATTGGACGCCACAGGAGATTCTGATACATGAAATCAAAGAAAATCCATAAATAATCCAAAAATTTCTTATAGAAAATGAGTATTAAATCGATTACAATAGCCTTGTCAGTTGACGTAATGTACAAAATAATATGCATTACATGGCACAAATTAACAAAAACGCCCAAAACGGGCAGAATAAGGGAGGATTTGTAACTATGAGATTATCCAAAAAAGTAGTCGCTATGGCAATGGCATCCATGATGGTTTTCTCTATGACTGCATGTGGCAATACTGCCGATTCTACTCCGGCAAACAGCGAGCCTGAGACAGAAGCGCCTGCAACCGAAGAGACAGATACTGCAGAGGCTGAAACCGAGACAACAGATGCGGCCACAGAAGAAGCAGCAACAGATGCTGCAGAGGACGCAGCAGATGCAGCAGCTGCAACGACAGGAGAAGGTGGCAACATTGGTGTCTGCATCTACAAATTTGACGATGCATTCATGACCACATACCGTAACGCACTTCAGGAAATCCTGGAAGGCAAAGGTTATACCGTAACTTTCATGGACGGCAAGAACGACCAGGCTGAGCAGAACAACCAGATTAATAACTTTATCGCACAGGGTGTTGATGCATTGATTATCAACCCGGTTATGACTTCTGCAGCAGACCAGATTATCGCTACCGTTAAAGACGCAGGCGTTCCTACTGTACTCATCAACCGTGAGCCCACTGCAGAGCAGATGGCTGCATATGACAAGTTGGTATATGTAGGATGTGATGCACGTCAGTCCGGTACAATGCAGGGTGAATTGATTCTGGATACTCCTAACAAGGGTGATATCAATGGCGACGGTAAGGTTTCCTACATCATGATTCAGGGTGACCCTGAGAACATCGATGCACAGTACCGTACAGAGTTCTCCGTAAAGGCATTGACAGATGCAGGTATGGAAGTAGAAGAGCTTGACTTACAGCGTGGTGACTGGGACCGTAACAAGGGACAGGAAATTGCACAGAACGATTTAGCTAAGTTTGGCGAAGACATCGAAGTTATCTTCTGTAACAACGATGATATGGCAATCGGCGCATTGCAGGCAATCCAGGCAGCAGGACGTACAGTGAACGAAGACATCTATCTGGTAGGTGTTGACGCACTTGATGCAGCTTTGAATGAAGTTGCAAGCGGCAATATGACAGGTACTGTACTCAACGATGCACAGGGTCAGGCTGAAGGCGCAGTTGCAGCTATGGAAGAATTGCTTGGCGGCAAGACTTATGCAGAGGGCGAGCAGTCCATCTATGTAGACTATGTGAAGGTTACTCCGGACAACGTAGCTGATTTCCAGTAATCAGGACAGTCTGCAATATATGAAGATGTAAAATATTGAGAAGTGCGTGTGCTTTGGCGCATGCACTTCTTTCATTCCCACAGGCAATGAGCAGGATAGTTTTGGAGAAGGCATCCGGCAAATGCTGCGGGAACTGCATTTTCTGCCGCTTGCGGCAGGGCGCTTATCAATAAATAATGAAGGGGGTTATCAAATTGTCAGAGTATCGTTTGGAAATGCATAATGTAGTGAAAACATTTCCAGGTGTCAAAGCGCTGAACGGAGCGCAGTTAAATCTGCGTCCGGGCACGGTTCATGCCCTGATGGGAGAGAACGGCGCCGGAAAATCCACCCTGATGAAGTGCATGTTCGGTATTTACCACATGGACGACGGCGAGGTAATCTATGAAGGAGAGAAGGTACAGATAAAGGGGCCTTTGGATGCCTTGAACCGTGGTATTGCCATGGTGCATCAGGAATTACAGCCGATTCCGGAGAGAAGCATTGGAGAAAATATTTATGTTGGACGTTATCCGGTTAAGAAACTTGGCCCGGTGACGGTGATTGACCATGACAAGATGTATGAGGATGCTGCGAGGGTGTTGGAGGAGGTTCATTTGAACTTTGACCCCAAGGCGAAATTGGGTAGCTTATCCGTTTCGCAGATGCAGCTTGTGGAGATTGCCAAGGCAGTTTCCGCCGACTGTAAAGTTTTGATTCTGGATGAGCCCACATCATCTTTGACGGCGGCTGAGGTGGAGGCGCTTTTCACCATCATCAATGAGCTTCGCGGCAAAGGGGTTTCCATCGTCTATATCAGCCATAAGATGGATGAAATTCTGCGAATCAGCGACGAAGTGACGATTATGAGGGACGGCCAGTATATCGGGACCTGGGCGGCAAAAGAATTGACGACTGATTTTATTATCACTAAGATGGTTGGACGTGAGCTCTCCGAACTGTATCCGACACGGGAGAATGTACCGGGAGAGGAAGTCTTTGAGGTAGAAGATTTCACTTCCATCAATCCTAAGAGTTTCAGGCGGGTTTCCTTTAAGCTGCGCAAGGGTGAGATACTGGGTGTGGCAGGATTGGTCGGCGCTCAGCGTACGGAACTTATGGAAGGACTTTTTGGGCTTCGCAGCCATACGTCAGGCAAGATTACATACAAAGGTAAGGAAATTAAGATTACCCAGCCGAAAGATGCCATCAACAACGGTATCGCTATGTTGACAGAGGACAGGCGCGCCACGGGAATTTTGGGTGTACTGTCCATTGCAGATAATGTTTCCATCGCATCCTTGAATCAGTATCTTATCGGAGGATTTATGTTAGATGATGCCAAGATTGAGAATCTGGTACAGGAAAATGTAGCCAAGCTATCCATTAAGACGCCGTCTTCAAAGACGCAGATTCAGTCACTTTCAGGTGGTAACCAGCAGAAAGTACTGATTAGCCGTTGGCTGGCCAACAGCCCGGATGTCTTTATTATGGATGAGCCCACGAGGGGTATTGACGTGGGGGCTAAATATGAGATTTACTGTATCATAGCTGAGATGGCAAAACAGGGCAAGAGTATTATTATGATATCTTCTGAGATGAGCGAGTTAATCGGTATGTCGGACCGCATCATGGTTATGTGCGACGGACGCGTGACAGGTTTTATTGATGGAAGCGAGGCTAACCAGGAGAATATCATGGCGCTTGCAACGCAGTTTGAATAAGGAGGGAGAACATTATCATGGCAAAATCTTTTAATATGAAAAAATTTATGTCCAACAATGCGATTATTATTCTGATTGTGCTGTTGGCAATTCTGACAGGATTTACAACGCAGAATTTCTTTACGGTAAACAATTTCAAAAATCTGGTTGTGAATGTATCTCCCAGATTTATCATTGCCTGTGGCGTGTCCGGCTGTCTGATTACCAAAGGTACGGATTTGTCGGCAGGGCGTGCGGTAGGTCTTGCTGCGTGTCTTTCCGCAATGTTATTGCAGAGTCTGGATTATTCCGCGCGTATGCTTCCCTGGATGCCGGATATTCCGTGGCCGGTGGCACTTGTTATTGTAATGGTAATTATGGGATGTTTTGGCGGTGTCAATGGCGTCGTTGTTTCTATGTTAAAAGTTCCGCCGTTTATCGCAACGTTGGGTATGCAGACAATCATTTACGGTCTCTGTTCCCTGATTACCAATAACCAACCTATGGGTGGTTATAAGACCAGTTATTTGACGGTTGCCAGCGGTTCTTTGGGACCGATTCCTTACTTGATGATTTTCGCCGTAGTTGTAGGCGCTTATTTCTGGTTTTTGTATAATAAGACTCGCCACGGCAAATATATGTATGCTATCGGCGGAAACGAGAATGCAGCACAGGTTGCCGGCGTCAATGTACAGGGTTCTTTAATCCGTATCTATATCCTTGCAGGTTGTATGTACGCATTGGCAGGATTCTTAGTAGGCGCGAAGGCCGGTGGCGCTTCCACTGCAACAGGAAACGGCTATGAGCTGGAAGCAATTGCGGCGTGTACCATCGGTGGCGTATCCGCAAACGGTGGTGTCGGACGCGTGGGCGGTATTTTGGTAGGCGTACTGGTATTTGAGATATTGAAGATTTGTCTCCAGTTCCTCGGTGTGGACCCGGCTTATACATATATCGCACAGGGTCTTGTCATCGTGATTGCGGTTGCGCTTGACTTGAGAAAATATTTGCAGAAGAAATAATGGTGGTTTTTAAGATTGATTGTCTGTGTGCGGACAGTTTGTTATGAGCAAAGGAGTCTGATTGAAAGGGTGGAGCCGATGGCAGAGATGTATGAAAATGGGCAGGAGCCCACAGAGGAAGTTACTGTAGAGGAGCAGGATAAGCAGGAACAAAAATCTTCCCAGGGAAGTGTTTTTCAGGGCATCTATGACCAACTGCCGGATATCTCCGTCCGTTCCGTAGACAGATTTATCCTGGTTTGCGTTATGGCGCTTGTAGCGGTTATTGTGGTTGGGGTACTGAGAGCGCATCATGTATTTTGACAGTAGTGTGGAGTCGGTGTTTGATTTATGGAAAAGATAGGGCAGGCATTTGTCTTGTCCGGAATTTAGAAGAAGTACCCCGCGGTTTGCCGTGGGGTATTATGTTTTTTGGCATATTCCACCGTTCGTATAAGTTCAGTAAGGAAGATTTGCAGAGTGAAATGGCGGAATATATTTATTTTAATACTTATGGAAATTTATGAAATATTGTGGAAACAAGATGATAGATGCTGTATTTGTCTTACTTTGATGATGTGGGAAAGCATGTTTTGCATAGTATTATGCATTTAATGAGCTTTATTTGTTGTTTGTTGATGGTATGATGTAGAATAAAAGAGGAAACGTATTTCTATTCAATTAGGGATGGATGCGCCAGATAACAATTTGACTTATTGACATTGTAAAAGGGGGTAATAGTTTTTATGAAGTTTACAAAAATGCATGGGTGTGGCAACGACTATATTTATATCAACGGTTTTACGGAGAAAGTTGCACAGGAGGATAAGCCGGAGTTGGTGCGCAGATTAAGTGACAGGCATTTTGGAATTGGCGGTGATGGGGCGATTTTTATTAATCCTTCGACGGAAGCGGATTTCGAGATGGAGATGTACAATGCGGATGGCAGCCGTGCGGAGATGTGTGGCAATGGAATCAGGTGCGTGGCCAAATATGTCTATGATAAGGGGCTTACCAATAAGACTGACATAAGTGTCATAAGTTGTGGTGGAGTGAAGTACTTACAACTTTTTTTAGAGGATGGCAAAGTGGATACGGTGAAAGTGAATATGGGGACACCGGAGTTAGTACCAGAGCGTATTCCCGTAGTTTGCGAGGCAGCAAGAGAGAGCATAATTGACGAGCCCGTTTTTGTACAGGGCCAGGAATATAAAATGACATGCGTGTCAATGGGAAATCCCCATGCTGTTATTTTTATGGACAACGTGACTGACCTGAAAATTGAGAAAATCGGGCCATATTTTGAGAACCATGAAAGATTTCCCAAACGGATAAACACGGAATTTGTAAAAGTACTGGACAGACAGAACGTGCAGATGCGCGTCTGGGAGCGTGGCACAGGAGAGACCCTCGCTTGTGGCACGGGATGCTGTGCGACGGTGGTTGCCTGTATCCTAAATGGTTTGACGGATGAATCGGTTACTGTTAAACTATTAGGAGGCGAAATTAGAGTGACATGGGACAGAGAGTCTAACCTTGTCTACATGAGCGGGCCTGCCGTTACTGTGTTTGAAGGAGAATGGTGAAATATTATGGGTAAAATATATTCCTGTAGTATTTTTACGTTTGATTTTGCGAGATATGCATGGTGGGGAAGTATCCAAAAGCAGATTTGAGAGAGGTTCCGATAGTACATTAAATATACAGGGAGGAAAGTATGGTTAAAGTAAATGACAATTATTTAAAATTACCCGGAAGTTATCTTTTTTCAACAATTGGGAAGAAAGTGACTGCCTATGCGGCGGCGAACCCGGACAAGAAGATTATCAGGCTTGGGATTGGAGACGTGACACAGCCGCTTTCACCGGCGGTTATCAGTGCCTTGCACGGTGCGGTGGATGAGATGGGGGATGCTGCTACATTCCGCGGCTATGCGCCGGATTTAGGGTATGAATTTTTAAGAAATGCGATTGCGGATAATGACTATAAAGCACGGGGATGCCAGATTGAGGCGGATGAGATTTTTGTGTCCGATGGTGCGAAGTGTGATTCGGGCAATATCCAGGAGATTTTTGCGTTAGACAATAAAATTGCCGTTTGCGACCCGGTGTATCCCGTCTATGTGGACACCAATGTTATGGCGGGGAGGACGGGGACTTATGATGCCACGACAGGAAATTGGAGTGATGTCATTTATATGCCGTGTACAGCCGAGAATGGTTTTGCGCCGCAGCTTCCGAAGGAAGTGCCGGACTTAATCTATCTGTGTTTTCCCAATAATCCTACAGGCTCCACCATCAACAAGGCACAGCTACAGGAATGGGTGGATTATGCCAATAAAAATGGTTCTGTTATCATTTATGATGCGGCCTATGAAGCATATATTTCCGAGGCGGATGTACCCCATACGATATATGAGTGTGATGGTGCAAGGACTTGTGCGATTGAGTTACGCTCTTTTTCTAAGAATGCAGGATTTACAGGAGTGCGTCTTGGATTTACCGTTATTCCGAAAGAACTGAAAGTGGGAGACGTATCTTTGCATAGCTTGTGGGCAAGGCGCCATGGCACCAAGTATAACGGTGCGCCGTACATCATCCAGAGAGCGGGCGAAGCGGTATACAGTGAGGCAGGCAAGAGAGAAACCAAAGCACTGGTCGCTTATTATATGAAAAATGCGGCTTATATTTTAGACGGGCTTAAGTCTGCCGGGTTTAGTGTTTCCGGCGGCGTAAATGCACCGTATATTTGGCTGAAAGCACCTGACAAGATGACGAGTTGGGAGTTCTTTGATTATTTGTTGGAGAATGCCAACGTGGTTGGAACACCGGGTTCGGGATTCGGGCCAAGCGGTGAGACATATTTCCGCCTGACTGCGTTCGGAAGCTATGAGAATACAGTGGAGGCAGTTGACAGGATAAAGAAACTGTCTGTTTAGCGCATACGGGCAATTCGGCAAGAATAAAAACTAAAGTGACGGGACTGTCATAAAAGCAGTCCCGCCGATAAAAAAAGAGCTTCGCTTGTTTGCGAGATTTGCCTCGAGCAAACTCGGATAAGCGGAGGGATTTCCTATACCATAAAAAATGAGTGAAACATATCATCTTATCTTTTTAAACTTTCAATCTCTTCACGAAGCTTTTCAAGCTCTTTCTCATAACTAGAGATAGCAGAATCGCGATTTTCAAGCTCTTTCTCATAGTTGGAGATAGCGGAATCGCGGTTTTGAAGTTCCTTTTCATAACTAGAGATAGCGGAATCGCGGTTTTCAAGCTCTTTCTCATAGTTAGAGATAGCGGAATCGCGGTTTTCAAGCTCTTTCTCATAGTTAGAGATAGCGGAATCACGGTTTTCAAGCTCTTTCTCATAGTTAGAGATAGCAGAATCGCGGTTTTCAAGCTCTTTCTCATAGTTAGAGATAGCAGAATCGCGGTTTACAAGTTCTTTCTCATAGCCGGAGATAATAGAATCGCAGTCTTCGATTCTTTTTTCATAAGTGGCAATAGTGAGGTCACGTTCTGAGAGTACCCGTTCATAATTGCGCATATCCTGATAGTATTCTTCGCGGTCACGGCACTGTTTACGGATTTGCTCGTCAGAGCTCATCTGGAAAATAGTATTAGAAGCTTCGTCCAGGTATTCATCTTTGGATGCCAACATTCTGATTTCCTCCCATGTGGTGGCTTTGAAGAGTGCTGCCCAATGGTGGATATTATATTGTTTATCCTCTTCTGTGGCCAAATCTATACGAGATAAGTCTACCACATTGAGAGCGATACTGTCACTATATATATGATGGTTTCTTATGTTCATGAGTTTGTAAGCAGCGTAAAATTCCGGGCAGTCATCGAACAGTGTATAATCCAGGAATCCGATATGTATGGCGGATTTAGCATCCATATAGTCTTGTCCATGACTTAGGCTGTCAAAGGAACGGCACAGATAAATAACAGAGCGTTTCTGCCAGTTGAGTTTGTTTGCCACTTGCATCTCAAGATTAATTAAAGTGTGGTCATTTAACACGATATTAATATCCAGACGAAATTCTTTGCTTTGGACGGCTTCTCCGAGTATAATAGGATTTGTAATCTGTACGGATTTTATTGCGCTTTCAGGAAGATGGAGCAATGAACAGACAAGACCGCGGAGTACTTTGTTGTTGGCCTGCAGGACGGCACGGAACATGTAGTCGTTTGTCATGCCATAGGGAATTGTGCCGTGAGCCTCCTGGAGGGATGAGGCTGTCATGGGAATAGCTGTTGATGTGTCTTTGCGTTTCGATTTGTTTTGTGTCATAGATTAGATTTCCTTTCGTATAAAATAGTGGTGGTTTGGCGGGACTACCCAGGCTCCAAATACTCCGGACTGTTATTGTCCTTGACAGATAAGGAACGCGAAGAGTGTTTTTGTACACCGAGGGTAAAAACGGGTATGGGATATATATATCATGGAAAACGGAAGCATACAAACACTTTTGTGAAGGTGTAATGTAGAAAAATAATAAACGAAATAACGTTTATTATACAAGAATATCTATATGAGGTATTGAACGAACACAAAAGGAACCACAACAACAAGATGTTGTATTGTGCAATTTTTCTTGGTATGGTATTGTTCACTGAGGGTACCTTTCCGCAGTCTGCAAATTTGAAGCTATTATTTCACATAACCGGGAGCTAACAATACAACCGAAACAAGAAAAGGGGAATGTATTCATATGAATATTTATTTACTTCGGCACGGGGAAACTGACTGGAACCAGGTGGGGCGTCTGCAGGGGCACACGGATATTGCACTCAATGACAGGGGTAGAATGCAGATGAATCATGCAGGGGAGATATTGGGCACATTGGATTTGGGAATGGACCTGATTCTGTCAAGTCCACTGTCTAGGGCGCGGGAAAGTGCAGAAATCGTTGCCAAAAGGATAGGGTATTCCCGGGAAGATATTCTTGTGGAAGAGATGCTGATTGAATGTGGTTTTGGAGAAGGCGAGGGCTTGACTGTAGAAGAGCGACGGGAAAAGTATCCGGATAACATTTTTCCCGGGATGGAATCGCGGGAGAAAGTTGGCCAGAGGGCGCGTGCCGTGCTTAAGAAAATCGTGCATACATACCAAGACATGGATAATATATTATTAGTTGCCCATGGCGCTATACTATATGCCGTTATGGAGGGAATCGCGGACGGACAGTTTGCATATATCGGGGAGGCTATTATACGTGACCAGGGAAACATGTATTTGATTCGGTGTGCGCCGGATAATCTTGAGATGGCGAGATATAGTCAGGAGAAGAATGACTTTGAAAAAATGGATGCGTATACCGGAAGTTTTTCCCTGTTTTGTTGAAAGATGTTGAAAAATAAGTCGTATTTTGCTATGATTAATAAAATGCCGGGTAAGCTTATCGGCATATACTTATTATAATTTATTTTCTTATGTAGGAGGAGGAAGAATAAAATGAATGATGCAACATCAGCTGCAGTGGCAGCAGGACTTATTGTGTACTATGTGGTTTTTCTTGCGGTTATGATTGTAAGCCTGGTAGGATTGTGGAAGGTTTTCGTTAAGGCGGGTAAACCCGGATGGGGCGCTATTGTGCCTTTCTACAATACGTACTGTCTGTTTGAGATGTCTTTCGGAACAGGTTGGCTGTTTCTGTTGATACTGGTTCCATGTGTCGGGCAGGTTATGATGATAATCATGTGGATTAAGTTGGCGCAGGCATTTGGTAAGGGTGCAGGTTTTGGTATTGGTATTTTGTTCCTGCCTTTCATTTTCCTGCCGATGCTTGGATTTGGCGATGCACAGTTTATAGGTTCTGCCAATCGTTAATGAAGCGGTTAGATTGAAAATAGGGAAACAACCTTTGTACTTTTTTTAGTACAAAGGTTGTTTTTTGTTTTTTTTTATGGTATATGTTAAATATATATTCCAAATGCAATGAGGGAGACTCGCCTTGCGGGAAGCGACAGGAATACGGCGTCACCGACTGAGAGCGCCGTTTGTGAAAGGCAGGGAATGGGAACACTCCGGAGCAGATTGTCTGAACCATATATGGTATCTTATGGCTTGTGTATAGATTTCACGGATATCTAGATATATGATAGGGCAATACGTTACACGCGTTAAGTGTTAAGAGAGGGTAAGGCGGAAAAACACCTTGTTTGAGGTGGCGGCTTGCCAATGCGGGTGGTACCGCGGATATTGAAGATTATCCGTCCCGGAATGCAGAGATGTGTTCCGGGATTTTTTTTGTGCGCCCAGAGGAAGATTGCCAGCCGGGCAGAAGTTAATCTTTCTTGTCCGGTTTGTACAAAAAATAGCTCCGGAACATGAATGACAAACGGAGGGAGAAGAAGCGATGACAATCAAAAACATTTACAGAGACGTAACTTTACAACAAATCAGTGAGTCCGATATCGGCCGGGAAATCCGTGTGGCGGGCTGGATAGAAAATATCAGGGACCATGGCGGTGTGTCTTTCGTGGATTTGCGTGATATGTACGGTGTACTACAGGTCGTTATGCGGGATACAACATTGCTTGACGGATTGTCTAAGGAGATGAGTATATCCGTGGAAGGTCTGGTGGAGCACAGAGACGAGGAGACTTACAATCCCAGAATCCCCACAGGCACCATAGAGCTGGAAGCGCACAAAGTGGAGGCGCTTGGCAGAGTCTATAGACAACTGCCTTTTGAGATTATGACATCTAAGGAGACGAGGGAGGATGTACGGCTGAAATACCGTTACCTTGACCTGCGCAACCAGAAAGTCAAAGACAACATTATTTTCCGCTCCAAGGTGATTGCTTATCTGAGGGAGAAAATGACACAGATGGGATTTTTGGAGATTCAGACGCCGATTCTGTGTGCTTCCTCGCCGGAGGGCGCCAGGGATTATATTGTGCCTTCGAGAAAATATAAAGGAAAATTTTACGCGCTGCCCCAGGCGCCCCAGCAGTATAAACAGCTTTTGATGGTTTCCGGTTTCGATAAATATTTCCAGATTGCGCCATGCTTCAGGGATGAGGATGCCAGGGCAGACCGCTCGCCGGGAGAGTTTTATCAGTTGGATTTCGAGATGAGCTTTGCCACCCAGGAGGACGTGTTCCGCATAGGGGAGGAAGTGCTTTCTGCAACGTTTGAGAAATTTGCGCCGGAAGGATATGCGGTGACGGCGGCCCCCTACCCGGTAATTAGTTACCGACAGGCAATGTTGGAGTTTGGAACGGATAAACCGGACCTCAGAAACCCGTTGCGCATTATTGACTTGACGGAATTTTTTCAGGAATGTACTTTTAAACCCTTCCATAATAGGACAGTTCGTGCCATTAAAGTGCATGCAGAGATGTCCAAAGGGTTCCACGAGAAACTTTTAAAATTCGCAACAGATATGGGAATGGGTGGGCTCGGTTATCTGGAAGTGGCACAGGATATGAGTTACAAGGGGCCCATCGACAAGTTTATCCCGGAGGAAAAGAAGGCCGAATTGGCAAAACTCGCCGGGCTTGCTGAGAAAGACACCATTTTCTTTATTGCAGATAAGGAGGAGCGGGCAGCGTACTATGCGGGGCGGATTCGCACCGAACTGGGAGAGAAATTGGATTTCATAGAAAAAAACGCGTACCGTTTCTGCTATGTCAATGATTTTCCCATGTTTGAACTTGACCCGGATACGAAGCAGATTGGGTTTACCCATAACCCTTTTTCCATGCCCCAGGGGGGACTGGAAGCACTGGAAACGATGGAACCGCTTGAGGTATTGGCTTACCAGTATGATATCGTATGCAATGGTGTAGAGCTATCTTCCGGTGCGGTCCGCAACCACGACCTGGAGATTATGGTCAAAGCCTTCGAGATTGCGGGCTATGACGAGGAGACGTTAAAAAATAAATTCGGTGCGCTCTACCATGCATTCCAGTTTGGCGCGCCGCCACATGCGGGCATGGCGCCAGGCGTAGACCGCATGATTATGCTTCTTCGGAATGAAGAGAATATCAGGGAAGTTATCGCCTTTCCTATGAGTGGTTCCGCCCAGGATTTGATGTGCGGTGCGCCGGGCAGCGTGACGGAACAGCAGCTTCGGGAAGTGCATATTAAAATCAGGCAGTAAAGTTAGATGTATGAAAATAAATTTCAGAAAGGACTGGGACGATGGCAAATATCATCAGTGACGAGACAATTGAATATGTGGGTATTCTGGCGAAACTTGAACTGTCCGATGAAGAGAAGGAGCGGGCTAAGTCGGATATGGGCAGAATGCTTGATTATATTGATAAACTGGGTGAACTGGATACCACCGGCGTGGAACCGATGTCACATGTATTTCCGGTACAGAATGTATTTCGGGAAGACATGGTGATAAACGGGGATACGAGAGAAGAACTGTTATCCAATGCACCGCAGCACAAAGACGGCATGTTTATGGCGCCAAAGACCTTTGATTAGTATGGAATTTCGCAGGGCGCAACCATGACGGGGATGGAAGAGAATTGCAATACAAAGCAATAGGAACATCGGGAAGGAGGAAAACCTCATATGAGTATGACAGATATGACAGCGGCAAAATTGTCTTGCGCAATCAAAGAGGGCAGGACGACGGCAGTGGAAGCGACACAGGCTATGCTTGCGCGCATCGAGGAACAGGACGGCATGTATCACTG
Source organism: uncultured Lachnospiraceae bacterium (assembly GCA_910578645.1). Taxonomy (GTDB): domain Bacteria; phylum Bacillota; class Clostridia; order Lachnospirales; family Lachnospiraceae; genus UBA3282. The sequence goes on along the minus strand of CAJTQI010000006.1, from coordinate 79,596 downwards.
CTATGTGACGGTAGACAGGGACGGAGCCATGGCGCAGGCCAAGGAGGTACAGGCGAAGATTGAGGCGGGTGAGCTGACTGGCCCGTTGGCAGGCGTACCCTTGGCTGTCAAGGATAATCTCTGTACAAAAGGGCTGCTTACCACATGCGCTTCTAAAATATTGGGCAATTTCGTGCCCACGTACACGGCGGAGGCCGTTTTACGTCTAAAAAGAGCCGGCGCCATTGTATTGGGGAAAACAAATATGGATGAATTTGCCATGGGCTCCACGACAGAGACGTCCGCTTATGGTGTGACGAAGAATCCATGGAATACGAAACATGTGCCGGGGGGCTCCTCCGGCGGTTCGGCGGCTGCGGTGGCAGCCCGGGAATGTTTTTATGCGCTTGGCACTGATACAGGCGGTTCTATCAGACAACCTGCATCCTACTGCGGTGTGGTGGGCATGAAACCTACCTACGGTACGGTATCCCGGTATGGGCTGATTGCTTACGGCTCTTCTTTAGACCAAATCGGGCCACTGACAAAAGATGTGACAGACTGTGCCATGGTATTGGAGGCGATTTCTGCCCATGACGAGAAGGACTCCACATCAGTGGAACGTGAGGACACAGATTTTACTTCCGCGTTGCAGGACGATGTGCAAGGGATGCGTATCGGGATTCCCAACGACTATTTTGGGGAAGGACTTGATGAAGACGTAAAGGCGGCAGTGCTCAGGGCGGCAGAAGTGTTGGAGGGAAAAGGAGCGTTGGTGGAGCGGTTTAATTTGAGCCTTGTGGAATATGCTGTTCCTACTTATTATACGATTGCGGCGGCGGAGGCCAGTTCCAATCTGGAGCGATTTGACGGCATAAAATATGGTTACCGGACGGCAGATTATGCAGGGCTCCACAATATGTACAAGAAATCCCGTTCCGAAGGGTTCGGGGAGGAAGTAAAAAGGCGTATCATGTTGGGTTCTTTTGTGTTAAGCTCCGGCTATTACGATGCGTATTACTTAAAAGCGCTGCAGGTAAAAGCCCTGATAAAGAGAGCCTTCGATGAGGCTTTCGGGAAATATGACGTGATTTTAGGTCCTGTCGCCCCCACCACGGCGCCGGAATTGGGCGCAAGCCTGGCAGAGCCTATCAAGATGTATCTGGGGGATATCTATACGATTGCCGTGAACCTGGCGGGCTTACCGGCTCTCAGCCTGCCTTGCGGTACAGACCGTAACGGGCTTCCCATCGGCCTGCAGCTCATTGGGGATTGTTTTGAAGAAAAGAAACTGATTCGGGCGGCCTACGCCTATGAGAAGGCAAGAGGTGCATTCCGTTCGGGACAGGATGAAGACAAATGTGCCGGGCAGAAAGCGACGGATGTGGGGCAGGCAGAACAAGCGGCAGAGGCGGGTTGCATCAAACAGACAGAACAGGAGGGAGGAAGCCATGAGTAAACAGTACGAAATAGTCATCGGACTTGAGGTGCACGTGGAACTGGCCACGAAGACGAAGATTTTCTGCGGTTGTTCCACCGCTTTCGGCGCAGCGCCCAATACCCAGACATGCCCGGTATGCACCGGTATGCCCGGTTCGCTGCCGGTCTTAAATAAACAGGTATTGGAGTATGCCATTGCGGTAGGGCTTGCCACCAACTGTGATATTACCCGCTATGCCAAGTTCGACAGGAAGAACTACTTCTATCCCGACAACCCGCAAAACTATCAGATATCCCAGCTCTATCTGCCCATTTGCCGTGACGGAAGCGTGGAGATAGAGACGGAAGAAGGCGGTACGAAGAGCGTAGGTATACACGAAATACACATGGAAGAGGACGCGGGTAAATTGATTCACGATGAATGGGAGGATTGCTCTCTTGTGGATTATAATCGTTCCGGCGTGCCTCTTATCGAGATTGTGTCAAAGCCGGATATGAGGAGTGCACAGGAAGTGATTGCCTATCTGGAGAAACTGCGCCTGATTATTCAATACCTGGGGGCCTCCGACTGTAAACTGCAAGAAGGCTCCATGCGCGCCGATGTAAATCTGTCCGTGCGTGAGGCGGGGGCACAGGAGTTTGGCACCAGGACAGAGATGAAAAACCTAAATTCTTTCAAGGCCATTTCCAGAGCCATTGAGGGAGAGAAAGAGCGGCAGATTGACCTCATTGAGTCTGGTGAAAAGGTGGTTCAGGAAACAAGAAGATGGGATGATGGGAAAGGTGAGTCCTACGCCATGAGAAGCAAGGAGGATGCGCAGGATTACCGTTATTTTCCGGACCCTGACCTGGCGCCTATCGTGGTGAGCGACGAGATGCTTGAGAGAATCAAGGCAGGGCAGCCGGAGTTTCGCACAGAGAAGATGAAACGGTATAAGGAAGAGTTCGGCATTCCCGACTATGATATTGAGATTATTACAGGTTCCAAGCATATGGCGGACATTTTCGAGGCGGCCGTTGCATTTAGCGGTCAACCAAAGAAAGTTTCTAACTGGCTGATGGGGGAGACCCTTCGTCTGATGAAGGAAAAAGAGGTGGATGCATCTGAGCTTGTGCTTTCGCCCCGGCATCTTGCGAAACTGATTGCACTGACGGATTCTAAGGCGGTCAATAGTTCTGTGGCAAAAGAAGTTTTCGAGGCAATGTTTGAAAAGGATGTGGACCCGGAACAGTATGTGGAGGAACATGGCCTGAAGACCGTAAATGATGAGGGCGCCCTGCGTAGCGTGGTGGAAGAGGTGCTTGCCGCAAACCCCCAGTCGGTGGCGGATTTTAAGAACGGTAAGGAGAAGGCGATTGGTTTCCTTGTGGGTCAGACGATGAAAGCCATGAAGGGCAAAGCGGACCCGGCAGCGGTAAACCAGATGCTGAGAGAGATGCTGTAGTGTATCCTATTATATATTAGGTAGATTTTGTGACAGGAGAAGGTTGACTGCATAGGTCAATCTTCTCCTAATTTCATATATTCCAGGAAACGGACTACCAGTTCCGGTTTCTCGTTAGTGTGAGGAATACCCAGGATGACATCGGCTTGGTATCCTTGGAAATCATATTGTGCATCTTCCAGATAAGCATATAACCCGGAGTCCGCAAGCAGATTGTCGTCGGTGAGCACAATACCTACGGCGACGGGCACATCCATGTCGGAAGGGTCGCGGTGGTTGATTGTCAGGGAAGAGGAGTCTTTCATGACGGCAGTGTTATCATTATCCGCTTCGTCCTGTTCAAAGGTTGCGGCGTCTGTGTAGTAGAAATAGGGGCGGTATTTTTCAACTTCTTCCGCCGACAATATGTCTTCCAGAGGGCAAAACATTTCTGCCTGCGCATACCGCTCAAAGGTTTCTGTTTCAGCGGTAATGGCGCTGATTGTGCCGATTTGCAACATGGCAATCAATTTCTGCTGGTTTGCCATGCTGTATTGGGAAGCCATTTCATCGGAAAGGGCGAAAGAGGTATCTATATACACCTGATACTGTCCGGGGTCAATCTGCGCATATTCCTGAAATTCTGCAGCCCATTTAGAGGTTAAATCCTGGCCGGGCTCGACCGGACTTGTGTTAATCAGGGCGGCATAGAAGCCATAGTCTTTGTTGGTCACGTATTGGTGGATAAAAGAGGCGGCTACGGCAATCAAAGCCACTGCCACAAGGACATGTATTTTGTAATAGTCCCAAAAGTAAGCCAGTTTTTCTTTGCGGCTCATGGTACTTAAGGCTTTTTTCTGTTCTTGTCTGATTTCTTCTGCGACTGACATGGGAATCCTCATTCCGGGGCGTGTATGCTCCTTTGGTTTTTTCTTATCATAATTCGTTTATAATTGAATGTCAATGAAGAGAGAATGGAGATTATATGAAATTTTCGTGAAATATGCCGGTGAAGGTCTGGCAGCTTTTGATGAATGCTGGTGTGGCAAAACATAAGGGCGCAGAGGCAATTCCTATGACTATGTTGTATTTTGGGCTGTGGGATGATAGAATGGTCAGAAATAGTCGGTGCGGTAAGACGCTAATTAGTATGGCAGACTGTTCCGAACATCATGATGGCAGAGAACTGTAGGACAAGTTTGAGAAGCTCTTATGCACGATGCCAATAAGATTTGGTACCTGTAATAAGCTGTACTTATATTGGGGAGGGAGGACAGGAAGATGGCAGAATTAACGTCTATGGTGAACATCGGAGGGGAGATGGCAAGAAAGTTGGCGTCTGTTGGAATTGATTCACCGGAGGCGCTGATTGCAACGGGCTCCAAGCAGGCGTTTGTACAGTTAAAACAGGCATATCCGGGTGTTTGCCTGGTGCATTTATATGCACTGGAAGGGGCTGTCTGTAATACCGAATTTAACTGTCTTCCTGAAGATAAGAAAAAGGAACTGAAAGAATTTAGTGATTTTCTGAAGAAATAGGACGAAGGGGGCATGGCCTGCCGGGAAATGGCTTCATGATAAATAATAGGACAGATACAGAAAGGGATGCCGACGCATTTAAGGTATAAAATTATGCATGATATCAGGATTACAACGCAGCGTCTTTTGCTGCGCCCTCTTACGGTTTCGGACGCAGCGGATGTGTTTGAGTGGGCCAGCGACGAGCGGGTCACAAAGTATATGGTATATACCACATATACGGACATTAAGGATGTAGAGGAATGGCTTGCATTTGCCAGTAAGGACGAGAGCGCTTACCAGTTTGGCTTTGAACGCATTTCGGACGGAAAGCTGATTGGGAGCGGGGATATGGGCCAAAGTGAAGAGAAGGGCTGTTGGGGACTGGGGTATAATTTCCGCTATGACTGTTGGGGGATGGGGTACGCCACGGAAGCGGTGAAAGCCATGATGGAATATGCCAGAGAGAATTTCGGCGTCAGTAGATTCTGTGCAAGCCACTGCGAGCCAAATTTTGCCTCGGGACATGTTATGGAGAAATGCGGCCTGCATTTTACAGGCTACGGGGAATTTCAGAAACTGGACGGGAGCTGTAAGATGCGCTCGATGGAATATGAAGGGGAATTGATGTAACCTATCGCTTGAAACTTTTCCGGATTTGTTATATGATAAGTCTATATTTTTATGAGGACATGTTTCAAAGCGTTTAGAATAGAATCTTGGAGGTATCCCAATTATGAGTGAGACGTATGTGGAGTGTCTGGTGGCGAGGAAGCCTTCCACAGTTTTATCTTTTCTGAAAATACTGTTGATTATGCTGACGGTGGTTTTTGTGTTGATTGGCGCCATATTCCTTCCGGGGCTTGTGGTGGCGGCCATTACGGGCGTAGGCGCATATTTTGCGACGATGAATGCGAATGTGGAGTATGAATACTTGTATCTGGACAGGGAAGTGAGTGTCGATAAAGTTATGGCCAAGAGCAGGAGGAAGAAGGCAGGGGTTTATTCCACGGAACAGATGGAGATTTTTGCGCCGTTAAATTCCCACAGGCTGGATTCTTACCGAAACCGCAACCTTAAGACAATCGATTACAGTTCGGGTATCGCTGCGCAGCCGGAGAAGAGATACATGATGGTTTTAAATGGCGATACGAAGATTATCTTAGAGCCTAATGAGGCTATGGTCAAGGCTATACAGAGCGTTGCACCGCGTAAGGTGTTTACAGATTAAAGAATAGAGGTAATGGAAAGAAATACTGTCAGTTGTACGGCTGGCAGTATTCTTTACATAAATAATTACTTATAACCATCACAACAACATAGGAGGAAAGAAAATGGGTCAGATTATTGGAGAAGGAATTACATTTGACGACGTATTGTTGGTGCCAAGCTATTCTCAGGTAATTCCGAATCAGGTAGACTTAACAACGTGGCTTACGAAGAAAATTAAACTGAACATTCCGATGATGAGTGCAGGGATGGATACCGTGACCGAGCATAGGATGGCGATTGCCATGGCGAGGCAGGGCGGAATCGGTATTATCCATAAGAACATGTCTATAGAGGCACAGGCAGAAGAAGTCGATAAAGTAAAACGTTCTGAGAACGGCGTCATTACGGACCCCTTTTCGTTGACACCGGAGCATACATTGGCCGATGCTGATGCGCTGATGGCTAAATTCAGGATTTCAGGCGTTCCGATTACGGAAGGCAGGAAACTCGTCGGTATCATCACCAATCGTGATTTAAAATTCGAGACAGATTTCACTAAGAAAATTAAAGAATCCATGACATCCCAGGGGTTGATAACCGCCAAGGTCGGCATCACGTTAGATGAGGCGAAACAGATTCTGGCGAGGGCAAGGAAAGAAAAACTTCCTATCGTAGATGACGATTACAATCTGGCAGGTCTGATTACCATTAAGGATATCGAGAAGACCATTAAATACCCGTTGTCGGCTAAGGACAGCCAGGGCAGGCTTTTGTGCGGTGCAGGCGTGGGCATCACGGCGAATGTGCTTGACAGGGTAGGGGCACTGGTGGACGCGAAAGTAGATGTGATTGTATTGGACAGCGCCCACGGACATTCCGAGAATGTGCTCCGTTGTGTCAAGATGATTAAAGAGGCGTACCCTGACTTGCAAGTGATTGCCGGCAATGTGGCGACGGGCGAAGGAACGAAGGCATTGATTGAGGCAGGAGCCGACGCCGTTAAGGTAGGTATCGGGCCCGGTTCCATCTGTACGACCCGCGTGGTGGCAGGTATAGGCGTACCGCAGATTACCGCTATTATGGATGCCTATTCGGTGGCAAAGGAATATGATATTCCGATTATTGCGGACGGCGGCATCAAGTATTCGGGAGATATGACGAAGGCCATCGCGGCAGGCGGCAGCGTATGTATGATGGGCAGCATGTTTGCGGGTTGTGACGAAAGCCCGGGTACATTTGAACTTTACCAGGGCAGGAAGTACAAGGTATACCGTGGAATGGGTTCTATTGCAGCCATGGAGAACGGCAGCAAGGACCGTTATTTCCAGACTGACGCCAAGAAACTGGTGCCCGAAGGCGTAGAAGGACGGGTGGCTTACAAAGGAACAGTGGAGGATACCGTATTCCAGTTGATGGGCGGCCTGCGTTCCGGTATGGGTTACTGTGGTACGGCTACGGTTGAGGAACTGAAACAAAACGGCAGGTTTGTCAAGATTTCTGCCGCCTCCCTCAAGGAGAGTCATCCTCATGATATCCATATCACGAAGGAAGCGCCTAATTATAGTGTAGACGAGTGATTAACAGAGTAACGGGAGCGGCCGTAAGGTGACGGGGAGCGGCTTAGGCATCAGTGAGACAGAACGGATGAGAGTCAGAAAGAAAGGGATGCAAGGGGGACTTTTAAATGGACGGTTTATATCAAGGGATTTTAGACCGTGAAGAGTTACAGAGAATACAGGATGAATTTTGTATGGTGGCGGGTGTCTACGCGTTTTGCGTAGACAGCGCCGGAATAGATGTGACATGTATGTCAGGTGAGCGGGAGGACAGGGAGAAGCTTGCAAAGCTGGCATCGAAGGACAAGATGTTATCTTTGTTCCAGAGAGTTTCGCAGAGCAGCTTAGAAGACCAGGCCATTGAAGAGACGAATCTTGATGCGCTGAAATATGCGGCGGTGAGTGTGAAGGATGCAGGCAGGACGGTGCTGACGTGGCTTGTATGCGGTGTACTGTCCGATGCGGAGTCACAGGAAGGAAGAGAGTTTAGCGAGTCGTTTTCGTACCGGACGACGGAGAGACAGTTTAATCTGGCCCTTGATTTACTGCGGGAGATAAGCAGACATATCGTAGGAGACAAGATAGTGGCGCAAAACGCCAGGGCGGAAAGCAGCAGGGAACGCTGCTTTAAGAATGAGATGGAAGGCAGATTCAAGAGGGCGGACGCCACGGCTAAGATTGTGCAGATGTTAGACAGTGATACGCCTATAGAAGAAGTGTTGTCTGGTTTTCTTGGTACGGTTGGGGCGCTTCTTGGGATAGATTGTGCATATCTGTGTTCTGTGGACGACAGTGACAAGGAGCACATGGATGTCATTGCGGCATGGTGCAGCGAAGGAATGTGCCCGGGTTACGGACAGACAGGGAGACAGTCCCGCCCTGCTTACCTGTACCGGGAGAGGCCGGTGGTTCTTTCTTCTGCATCCGGCATGGAAGGATATGCGACAGATATGGACAGGGCCGGTATTAAGGCGCTTGCGGCGTTTCCTATGGATTTAAAAGACCACGCCGGCATGTACGCGTGCTTTGAGGTAAAGCGTACCGTTCATAACTGGGAAGTGGAAGAAATCCGGTTTTTAAGTGATTCCGTAAAAACTTTAGGTAAGCGCATTCAGAAGGAGTCCCAGGAGGGCTCTTATGCTTTGTTGGAAGACATCCTGTACAATATAGGAAGCGCGGTTTATGTGCGGGACAGGGGAAACGGTAAAATTTTGTTTTCCAATAAGCGTTTTAAAAATGAGTTTGGCAAGAAGACGCAGCAGGATACTTTGTCTGATATATTTGAGGGAAAGATTCCGAAGGATACGGTTTCCGGCAGCATAGAAATCTGCATGGAAGAACAAGGCAACTGGTATGACCTTTTTTATAAGAATATGACGTGGACAGACGGCAGGGAAATGCTTATGTGCTCTATCTACGACATAACTGAGAAAAAGATGTACGAGAGGAAGCTTAAGAGACAGGCGTACACGGACTATCTGACAGGGCTTTGCAACAGAATGTGCTGCGAGCGTGATATCGCCAGATATGTGGAAGAGGCAAAAAAAGAGAGTAAAGAAGGTGCGCTTCTTTATCTTGATTTGGATGACTTTAAGTATATTAACGATAGCCTGGGACATCAGTACGGAGATGTTTTATTAAAGTCGATTGCCAGTGGTATGCGTAATGTGTCGGGTATACACGATTCCTGTTACCGGGTGGGCGGTGATGAGTTTGTGGTTTTGATTTCCCATGAGAAATTTGGCATATTGGAGCAGGTGGTAAAGGAAATACGCTCGATTTTTGACAGGCCGTGGTTTATAAAAGACGCCGACTATTACTGCACCATGAGTATGGGCATTGTACATTTCCCGTCGGAAGGGGAGGACGTACAGGAGCTGCTCAAAAAGGCAGATATCGCCATGTATGAGGCGAAGAAACTAGGTAAAAACTGCGTGGCCGTCTATGACGACAGTATCAAGTTTGATTCCGGTAAGCGTCTGGAACTGGAGAAAAAGCTGCGCGATGCGGCGATGGACGGTTACAGGGAATTTGAGGTACACTACCAGCCCATCGTGGACATACAAAGGGGAAGTGTGTGTACCGGAGCGGAAGCCTTGATTCGTTGGAACAGCGGGGAGATGGGATTTATGTCACCGGCAGATTTTATTCCGCTTGCCGAGTATCTTGGGCTGATTAATCCTATCGGCAGCCATGTGTTGCAGCAGGCGTGTGAAGCCTGCAAGCGTTGGAATGACAATGGGCATCCTGACTATAAGGTGAATGTGAATCTTTCTGTGGTGCAGTTACGGCAGAAAGGTATTGCCAAGACGATATCTAAAATCGTGAAGAAATCAAAAATAAATCCCCGGAACCTGACTCTTGAGGTGACGGAAGGCGTGGCGGTGCAAGACTTGGAATGTATGAAGAAAGTATTGCAGCAGATTAAGAAATTGGGCGTGCGGATTGCATTGGACGATTTCGGAACAGGCTATTCTTCTTTGAGCCATGTGAAAGAACTGCCGTTTGATGTGATTAAGGTGGACCAGAGTTTTGTCAGGGATTTGGCGGAGGATACATATTCCAAATCTTTTGTTAAGATGGTATCGGACCTGGCGGATGCATTAGGCGTTTCCATATGCATGGAGGGTGTGGAGACGGAGGAGCAGTGTAGAGTCCTTGGTGACATGAATGTCAGATTGATTCAGGGATATTACTTTGACAGACCGATGCCCGCAGGGGAATTTGAGAAGAAATATGTGATATAAGATTTTGTGATGGAGGAAGGTTAAAAGAATGGAGAAGAAATCTTTGGCACAGGAACTTGCCGGAAATTCATATCCTGGCAGGGGGATTATAATCGGTAAATCGGCCGATGGGAAGTATGCCGTGACTGCATATTTCATTATGGGCAGAAGCGTAAACAGCAGGAACCGTATCTTCGTGGAAGACGGGGCAGGCATACGGACCCAGGCATATGAGCCTTCTAAGTTGGAAGACCCTAGCCTGATTATCTATGCGCCGGTCAGGGTCCTTGGCAATAAAACCATCGTCACCAATGGCGACCAGACAGACACCATCTATGAGTTGATGGACAGACAGCAGACCTTTGAGCAGGCGTTGCGTACCAGGGAATTTGAGCCGGATGGGCCCAACTATACGCCTCGTATTTCGGGTATTATGCATTTGGAGAAGGGCGGATATAATTATGCCATGTCAATTTTAAAAAGTAATCATGGAGAGCCTTCTTCCTGTTGCAGATATACTTTCGCTTATGAGAACCCGGCGGCAGGTGAGGGACATTTTATCCATACTTATATGGGAGACGGCAACCCTCTGCCAAGTTTTGAGGGAGAGCCCACTCTAATCGGGATAGAGGAGGGCATAGACGGTTTTACAAAGTTGGTATGGGAAAATCTTAACGAGGAGAACAAAGTGTCGTTGTTTGTCAGGTATATTGATATCGAAAGCGGAAAATATGAGACACGGATTGTGAATAAGAACCAGTAGACTGGAGGAGAAAATGACTGAACTAGAATTAAAATATGGTTGTAACCCAAACCAGAAGCCGTCCCGCATCTACATGGCGGACGGCAGTGAACTGCCGATTCAGGTACTAAACGGTAAACCGGGATATATTAATTTTCTGGATGCATTTAACGGATGGCAGTTGGTGAAAGAATTAAAGAAGGCTACCGGACTTCCGGCGGCGGCTTCCTTTAAGCACGTGTCCCCTGCGGGCGCTGCGGTCGGTCTGCCGCTGTCCGATGTGGAGAAGAAAATATATTGGGTAGACGACTTAGATATGGAATTTACACCGTTGGCAAATGCTTATGCGAGGGCAAGAGGGGCCGACCGCATGAGTTCTTTCGGAGATTTTATTTCACTGTCGGATGTCTGCGATGCGGCAACGGCGAAGATTATCAAGAGGGAAGTGTCAGACGGGGTGATTGCGCCAGGATACGAGCCGGAAGCTTTGGAGATTCTGAAGGCGAAGAAGAAGGGCGGTTATAATGTCATTCAGATTGACCAGGATTATGTCCCTGCGCCGCTTGAGGTGAAGCAGGTATATGGCATCAGCTTTGAGCAGGGGAGAAATGAACTGAAGATTGACGATGCGTTTTTCGGCAATATCGTGACGGCGTGTAAGGAACTTCCGGAACAGGCTAAGATTGACCTGGCGATTGCCATGATTACTTTGAAATATACACAGTCCAACTCCGTGTGTTACGTGAAGGGCGGTCAGGCAATCGGTATCGGGGCGGGGCAGCAGTCCCGTATTCACTGTACGAGACTGGCGGGCACCAAGGCGGACAATTGGTTTCTCAGGCAGTCGCCTAAAGTTTTAGGGCTTGATTTTGTGGATGGAATCGGACGTGCGGACAGGGATAATTCCATTGATTTATATATCGGAGAGGACTATATGGATGTCCTGGCGGAAGGGGCATGGCAGAAGATATTTAAAGTGAAGCCGGAAGTGTTTACGGCCCAGGAGAAACGGGAGTGGCTTGATAAGATGGATAACGTGTCGCTTGGTTCCGATGCCTTCTTCCCCTTTGGTGACAATATTGAGCGCGCCCACAGAAGCGGTGTAAAATATGTTGCGCAGCCGGGCGGTTCCGTGCGTGACGACAATGTTATTGAGGCATGCGATAAGTATGGCATGGTGATGTGCTTTACGGGAATCCGGCTGTTCCATCATTAAGGAGTCTGTTACGGTTCACATTGATTTTTATATCCTGTAGTGTTATTATTTTAACGAAGGGGGATTCCGTTGTGGAGACCTGCATGTTATCTGTATAATGCCGGAATGCAAGAATGCGCCATGAGGGGAAGCCGGATAGAATCTTAACATTATGGCATTGATAACAGGAAAAGCATTATATTGATAGAATAACGATAAAACAAAGGAGTGGATTAGTGAGATGAGTAAGAGTTTTGATGATTTGCTGTCCAAAGTTTCCGAGTGCAGCATCAAGAAAGTAGCAGTGGCAGTGGCGCAGGACAGCGCCGTACTGGAGGCAGTGGTTGCGGCGAAAGAACGCAATATCGCGGAGGCGATTCTGGTTGGCGATGCAGACAAGATTAAGGAAGTGGCGGCAGCCGACAATGTTGACGTGAGCGGCTTCGAGATTATTGACGAGAAAGATGATTATGCGGCTGCGCTGAAAGCGGTAGGATTGGTGCATGACGGCAAGGCCGATATGTACATGAAGGGCCTGATTGACACGAAATCTTTCTTAAAGAGCGTGCTCGATAAGGAAGTTGGGCTGCGGACAGGTAAGGCTTTATCCCATGTGTGTGTATTTGAAGTTGAGGGCATAGACCATCTTTTGTTCTTGACGGATGTGGCATTCATGACTTATCCCACACTGGAGGACAAAGTACATATCATTGAGAATACGGTAGATGTATGTCACGCATGCGGCATTGCGAATCCCAAGGTAGCGCCCTTGGCGGCAGTGGAGGTCGTAAACCCGAAGATGCCCGTTACCGTAGACGCGGATGAGTTGACCAAGATGTGCGAGGAAGGCAAGATTACAGGCTGTATCGTGGATGGACCGCTCTCCTTAGACTTGGCCATCGACCCGGAAGCTGCCAAGCATAAAGGGGCGGAAGGCAGGAAGATTGTAGGAGATGCCGATGTGCTTCTTTTCCCTGACATCCATGCGGGCAACCTTGTATACAAGTGTCTTGTACATACGGCCAAGGTGAAGAACGGCAATATTCTCACGGGCACGAAGGCTCCGGTTATTTTGACTTCACGTTCCGACGATTTCGAGACGAAGGTAAATTCCCTGGCACTTGGCGCAGTTATGGCGGGCGCGATGGCTAAGATGAATTAAGACGTTGTTTTTGACGAGATGGAGGTAAAAATGTCAGTAAAGAGTTTAATTATCAATCCGGGTTCCACATCCACGAAAATTGGCGTATTTGAAGATGAAACTCTCCTGTTTGAGGAGACTTTGAGACACTCTACGGAGGAGATTGCACAGTATGCATCCATCGTGGAGCAGAAAGATTTCCGTAAGGATATTATTGTAAATCTTCTGAAAGAAAAAGACTTTGATATCAATTCCCTCAATATGGTGGTGGGACGGGGCGGTATGTTAAAACCCATTCCGGGCGGTACATATGCGGTCAGCGATGAACTTTTGGAAGATTTGAAAATCGGGAAACAGGGACAGCACGCTTCTAACTTAGGCGGTATCCTTGCAAAAGAAATCGGCGATTCCATCGGTGTGCCCTCCTATATTGTAGACCCTGTCGTAGTGGATGAGTTGGAGCCGGTATCACGGTATTCAGGCGTTCCGGAGCTTCCCAGGACAAGTGTGTTCCATGCGCTGAACCAGAAAGCGGTGGCGAAGCGTTATGCAAAAGAGCAGGGGAAGGATTATGCTTCACTGAACCTGGTCGTAGTGCATATGGGCGGCGGCGTATCCGTAGGCGCACATAAGCAGGGCAAGGTTGTTGACGTGTTCAATGCGTTGGACGGCGACGGGGCATTCTCTCCCGAGAGAGCGGGGGCGGTACCTAGCGGTGCACTGATTAAAATGTGTTTCTCCGGCCAGTATACGGAGAAAGAAGTGTATAAGAAGATTGTGGGCGGCGGCGGCTTCAATGCTTACTGCGGCACCAACGATATGCGCGATGTGGATAAGATGGTCGATGAAGGCGATGCGAAGGCAGAAGAAACCCGTGATGCATTCGTAAGACAGGTATCAAAAGATATCGGCTCCATGGCATGTGTATTAGAAGGTAAAGTGGACCAGATTATCGTGACCGGCGGTATCGCTTATGATAAGGCTGTGGTGGACGGCCTTAAGGCGCAGGCAGGTTGGATTGCTCCTATGACAGTATATCCGGGCGAGGATGAACTGCTTGCACTTGTGCAGGGCGGACTGCGCGTGCTAAACGGTGAAGAAGAGGCTATGGTATATTAATTATCAGAACATGTAAATTATAATGTCCGGCAAAGGGGTATGCTTTGCCGGACATTTGCCTGTGTGAGCAGCAACCCGGTTTTTAGGTTGATATTTTCTTACTAATCTGGTAAAATATACGTTGGTGTTTTATCATCATGCACAGTGAAGGGACTATTCGGAAAGGAAGTATGCATATTGGCGCCGGGAGAAACCGGACATGCAGAAACGAGGAAGTCATGGGTGTCGTAGAGAAAGTATTCGGAACACATAGTGAGAGAGAGATTAAGCGCATAGATGGCCTGGTCAAGAAAATCGAAGACCTGCGGCCTGCGATGGTGGAACTGTCGGACGAGCAGTTGCGCGATAAGACGAAGGAATTTAAGAAACGTTTGGCGGATGGGGCTACACTGGACGAGCTTCTTGTGGAAGCTTATGCCACGGTGAGGGAGGCAGCCAGAAGAATCCTCAAGACGGAACATTACCGTGTACAGTTAATCGGCGGCATCATCCTGCACCAAGGACGTATCGCAGAGATGAAGACCGGTGAAGGAAAGACCCAGACTTGTCTTTTGCCCGCCTATTTAAACGCATTGGAAGGCAAGGGCGTGCATGTAGTCACTGTCAATGATTATCTGGCCAAGCGTGATGCGGAGTGGATGGGGCGGGTACATGAGTTTCTTGGCCTGAAGGTGGGCGTTGTGTTAAACGACATGAAGTCCGAAGAGCGCAGGGAAGCGTATAACTGCGACATCACATATGTGACCAACAATGAACTTGGCTTCGACTATCTGCGTGACAATATGGTCATCTATAAAGAACAGCTTGTGCTCAGGGATTTACACTACGCGATTATCGATGAAGTAGACTCCGTGCTGATTGACGAGGCGCGGACACCTTTAATTATTTCCGGCCAGAGCGGTAAGTCGACGAAACTGTACGAGGCATGTGATATCCTGGCGAGACAGTTATCACGTGGTGAAGACATGGAAGAACTCTCCAAGATGGATGCCATCATGAAGGTGGAGCGTGAGGAGACAGGAGATTTTATCGTCAATGAGAAAGATAAAGTCGTGAACCTGACGGCGCAGGGTGTTGCCAAGGTAGAGCGTTTCTTCCAGATTGAAAATCTGGCGGACCCTGAGAACCTGGAGATTCAGCATAATATTATTCTGGCGCTTAGGGCGCATAATCTGATGTTCCGTGACCAGGATTATGTGGTGGATAACGACCAGGTACTGATTGTGGATGAGTTTACCGGACGTATTATGCCGGGGCGGCGTTATTCCGACGGGCTTCACCAGGCAATCGAGGCGAAAGAGCATGTAAAAGTAAAACGTGAGAGCAAGACTCTTGCCACTATCACGTTCCAGAACTTTTTTAATAAATTTGAAAAGAAGGCGGGTATGACAGGTACCGCCCTCACGGAGGAAAAGGAATTTCGTGATATTTACGGAATGGACGTAGTTGAAATACCGACCAATAAACCCATTGCACGTATCGACCGCCAGGACTTGGTATATAAGACGAGGCGTGAGAAGCTTCGGGCAATTGTGGATGCAGTCAAGGAAGCGCACGCCAAGGGACAGCCGGTACTGGTAGGTACCATCAACATTGACGCATCCGAAGAGCTGAGCGGACTGCTTAAGAAGAGCGGTATTGAGCACAAAGTATTGAACGCGAAATTCCATGAAATGGAAGCGGAAATCGTGGCGGACGCCGGAGTCCACGGTGCAGTGACGATTGCAACGAATATGGCGGGTCGTGGTACGGATATCAAACTGGACGACGAGGCCAGGGCAGCCGGGGGATTGATGATTGTAGGCACGGAGCGGCACGAATCCAGGCGTATCGACAACCAGCTCCGGGGACGTTCCGGGCGACAGGGAGACCCGGGAGAGTCCATCTTCTATCTTTCCCTGGAAGACGACTTGATGAGACTGTTTGGTTCCGACAGGATGATTACGATGTTCAACGCGCTGGGCATCCCGGAGGGACAGGAGATTGAGCATAAGGCGTTGACAAAAGCGATTGAATCGGCGCAGAAGAAGATAGAGAACAATAACTTCGGCATCAGGAAGAGCCTGTTGGAGTATGACCAGGTGATGAACGAGCAGAGGGAGATTATATACGAAGAGAGACGGCGTGTACTGAACGGGGAGAGTATGCGCGATGCAATCTACAAGATGATTACGGATATCACAGAGGATTGTGTGGATATGTGCATCGGCGACGATACGGATTTTGAAGAGTGGGATTACAATGAGTTGAATACCCTGCTTTTGACCACGATTCCCTTGCAGCCTGTGAAAGCGTCCCGTGTGTCGAAACCTAAGAAGAACAGTCTGAAGCAGCAGTTGAAAGAGGAAGCGGTAAAACTTTACGAGAGCAAGGAAGCGGAGTTCCCGGAGCCTGAGGCTATCCGTGAGATTGAGCGTGTGCTTTTGCTCAAGGTAATCGACAGGAAGTGGATGGACCATATCGACGATATGGACCAGCTCCGCCAGGGGGCGGGCTTGCAGGCATACGGACAAAAAGACCCCCTCGTGGAGTATAAATTAAACGGCTATGAGATGTTCGACGAGATGACGCAGAACATCAAGGAAGAGACTGTCCGTCTGCTTTTCCATGTGCGGATTGAGCAGAAGGTAGAGCGTGAGCAGGTTGCCAAAGTGACAGGCACGAACAAGGATGATACGGTCCAGAAAGGGCCTGTAAGGCGCGTGGAGGCGAAGGTATACCCGAATGACCCGTGCCCTTGCGGTTCCGGTAAGAAGTATAAGCAGTGTTGTGGAAGAAACAGATAAAAAAGAAAAGGTGGTGACGTTAAGTGGTAGAACTGGATAATATGAAATCAGAGCTTTTAAGCTACGAAAGTCCCTTAGCGGAAGTGAGGGATTCACTTTGACTTAGCAAATAAGTCGAAGCGGATTGAAGAATTGGAGATGGAAATGCAGGCGCCGGATTTCTGGAATGACCCGGAGAAATCCAACCAGAAGATGCGGGAATCTAAGAGCCTGAAAGATATTGTGGATACGATGGACGGGTTGAGCGGACAGTTCCATGATATACTGGAATTGATTGAGATGGGATATGAGGATAACGACCCTGCCATCATACCGGATATCGAGGAAGAGCTTAACCAGTTTAAGGAGACATTCGAGAATATCAGAATCAGTACGCTGTTGTCGGGTGAATATGACAGGAACAATGCGATACTGAAACTGAATGCGGGAGCAGGCGGCACGGAGAGTTGTGACTGGTGCGGTATGCTTTACCGTATGTATACCAGATGGGCGGAGCGCAAAGGTTTTGCCCTGGATGTGATTGACTATTTAGACGGCGACGAGGCCGGGATTAAGTCGGTGACTTTCCAGATTAACGGGGAGAATGCCTATGGTTATCTGAAGTCTGAGAAGGGTGTACACAGGTTGGTGCGCATCTCTCCTTTCAATGCCCAGGGGAAGCGTCAGACTTCCTTCGTATCTTTGGATGTTATGCCGGATATAGAGGAAGATGTGGACATCGAAATTCGGGATGAGGATATCCGAATCGATACTTACCGAAGCAGCGGCGCAGGAGGACAGCATATCAATAAGACGTCCTCGGCGATTCGTATAACCCATTTTCCTACGGGAATCGTGGTGACATGCCAGAATGAGCGTTCTCAGTTCCAGAATAAGGATAAGGCGATGCAGATGTTAAAGGCGAAGCTGTATATGCTTAAGCAGGAAGAAAATGCGGAGAAACTGTCGGGTATCCGGGGTGATGTGAAGGAAATCGGATGGGGAAACCAGATACGTTCTTATGTTTTGCAGCCTTATACGATGGTCAAAGACCACAGGACGGAAGAGGAATCGGGCAATGTGAATGCGGTGTTGGACGGTGCGCTTGACCCGTTTATCAATGCTTATTTGCGTTGGATTAATATATAACAGACAGACGGACCCAGGGTGTAGATTAGGTGATAATCACGCTCTGGGTTTTTGGTATAAAAGGGGGACGATATGGATAATTACGGTTTGGCACAAAAACTGACGGAAAATATTAATCAGGTGTTTGTGGGAAAGGAAGCAGTGGTGGAGGATTTGCTGACCTGTTTACTGGCAGGCGGGCATGTGCTTCTGGAGGATGTTCCCGGGGTGGGCAAGACGACGCTTGCCCTAAGTCTTGCAAAAAGCATGGAGTGCAGTTTTGGGCGGATACAGTTTACGCCGGATACGCTTCCGGGAGATGTGGCAGGGGTCTCTGTCTACCGTATGGATACGAGGGAGTTTGTATACCAGGCGGGGGCAGTCATGCACCAGGTGCTTTTGGCGGATGAGATTAACAGGACATCCCCTAAGACCCAGTCGAGTCTGCTTGAGGCGATGGCGGAGGGACAGGTCACGGTGGATGGGACGGTTCATAAACTTCCCCAACCTTTTCTTGTGGTGGCAACTCAGAATCCGGTGGAATTTCTTGGCACTTATCCGTTGCCTGAGGCGCAGATGGACCGCTTTATGATGCAGCTTACGGTGGGATACCCGGACAGGGAGCAGGAAATCAGAATGGCTTCCCAGTTTCTGAAAGGCCAGACCCTGGAGCGGACAGCGACCGTCTGCAAGGCGGAGGACGTCTTACAGATGAGAAAAGAAGTCTCCGAAATTACGGTGAAAGAAGGGGTACTTGGGTATATCGAAGATATCGTGCAGCTTACCAGGCAGGAAGAGCGTTTTGTCCTTGGCGCAAGTCCCCGTGGGATGCTTGCGCTGGTACGCGCGTCCCAGGCCAGGGCATACCTGCAAGGGCGGGATTATGCAAAACCCGATGATGTGAAGGCTGTAGCGATGCAGGTGCTTGGGCACAGGCTTGTTCTGTCCGCGGAAGCGAAAATCAGGAAAGAGGATAAATTAAAGATATTAAAAAGCCTTATTATTAAGGCGAAAGTTCCCTTATAAGATTGGGGAGCCAAACGGAATATTAAGAAAATCTCATATTCCTGCGAAGGACAACTTCGTGAATATTTTATGCAATTTGCCAGTGAAATTTTAGTATATTTTCAGAAAGAAAGAGTGGCTTGCCATGAAAATGCGCAGATGGATTTTATTGGATTTATGGGTACTATCCTTGGCTGTTATTAGCTGTTATGGGGGTACTGTCAGTTATGGGATATTCTGGGGAATTACATTGATTCCTGTGGTGTCCGGCGTCTATCTGCTGAGCGCTTACTGGAATCTTAAGATTATGCAGCAGTTAGAGAGCAAGAATATGGTGTGCGGGCAGGCTATGCCCTATCTGTTTGTCTTGCAAAACGAGAGTTTTTGTCTGTTTGCCGGTATCAGCGTGAATATGTTTTCCTCTTTTTCCACGGTGGAAGAGCTTCCGGGGGATAAAGAATATGAGCTTCTTCCGAAAGACAAAAAGACGTTTGAGACAAGACTAACCTGTAAGTACCGTGGCGAGTATGAGGTGGGGGTGAAGGAAATTGTCCTGACGGATTTCTTTAGGCTGTTTTGCATCCGCTATCGGGTTCCCCATGCTGTTAAAGCCCGGGTGCTGCCAAAAGTGACTTCGGTGGCTAAGCTTAACAGTGTCGAAAATTTCAGCATGTTCCTGCGCAAAGAATCTGTGTTGGAGCGTACGGAACCGGATATTGTGGTACGGGACTATATTGCGGGAGATGCACCCAAGCAGATTCACTGGAAAGCTTCTGCCAAGGAAGGGAAATTGAAGGTGAGGAATCGTACAGGGGAAGAGAAAACGGGAATATCTTTGTTCTGGGATACGAGACGATTTGGCACAGAGCAGAGAGAATATCTTCCCGTGGAAGATAAGATGTTAGAGACAGTGCTGGCGTTAGGGAATTTTTTTGCCGGGAAAAATATCCCCTTTTGGGCATATTGCGGACAAAGTGGCGTTCTGGCAAAGCATGTGGAAAGCATTGGGGATTTTGACGGGTTTTACCAGAGGGTATCGGAAGTGATATTCGACAGGGATGAAAACCTTGGTGTACTGTTGTCACTTTTACTGGGGCAGGGGCAGCTTGCTGAAAGCAGGATTGTGTTCGGCGTGATGCATCAGATTGACGAGACGGTTATGAGGATGACAGAAGAATTTGACAGGGCGGGGATAATGACGGTTTTCTATGTGGTGACGGATGAGAACATGGAGGACTATGCCAGGCAGAGCACGCAGAGGCATAAGATAATCGCGGTGCCTGTCAGTGCGGAATTGGATGGACTGTTATGAAAAAAATTGGAAGCTGCCTGGATGAAAAAGGTCTCTGGCTCATGGTGAATGCCAGCCTTTTGACAGGCATTACGATGCTTTTGGCAGTAAAGTTTGAGGAGACTGTCTCCATAGGATTTTGGCATGTTTTGGCGGCTGCAATGACTGTGTTTATACTGGCCTTTTTCGGACAGCTTGATGTGCGCGGACGTATTCTCGGATTTGCGGGCGGTATGGCGCTTTTTGCCGTAGCAGGAAGTATTGTAGGGCTTCGCGAATGCAGCCGTTTTTTCTGGTCGTATATTTATTGGCTTGCAGGAAATCAGCCATGGCAGCCGGAGTGGGAGACAGGGCATGGGATTTTACAGGCCGTGACGGCTGCGGGAATCTGCTATTTCCTTGCATGGATGATGGAGCGGGATTTTCGCCTCAAAGGGGTAGGTGCGCTTTCCCTTGCGGCTGTTCTTTTGTATACCTTGTTTGCCAGGAAAGAAGTACCGAAACCGGGTGTGGCTTTGATATTTTGTTATCTTGTTCTGGTATATACGGAGTGGTGCCAGAGGCATTGGCGGAAAGTAAAGAGTGGGAGCATCCAGACATATATGCTGTGGGTAATGCCCTTTATGGCAGTGCATATCGTCCTGTCTATGGCGGCCGTGACACCCAAGGAGCCTTACGATTGGAAGTTTGTCAAGCATGTATATGGACAGGCAAAAGAATCTTTTTCCTGGTTGTCCCAATATTTCAGAGGTGGAAAAGGGGAAGAGTACGACCTGGCCTTGGGCGGTTTTTCGGGCAGCGGAGACATTGGCGGCGGCAGAGTTCAAAACAACAAGGAAGTCATGAGCATTCGGACAGAGGGAAGAAGTGCGGCGAATGTTTATTTAAGCGGAAAAGTTTATGATACCTTTGACGGCAGGCAGTGGGAACAGACGGACAGGGAATTTTCTAAAGACCGGTATATCGATACGTTGGAGACGGTGTATGCCATAATGAGATGTGACGGGGAGCTTTTTGAAGACTATATGGTGTATACGGACTTACAGATTTGTTACCGGAATTTATATACGGAATATTTGTTTGCGCCTCTTAAGACGCTGAACCTGGAGCAGGACGGAAAGAGCATTGATTATACGGAAAATGGCGGGAGCCTGTATTTTGACAAAGTAAGAGGGTATGGGACAGAGTATGAAGTATCTTTTTACCAGATGAATATGGGACAGGCAAAATTTGATTGGTTTTTGCGGGAAGCGGAGGGGCAGCCGGAAGATGAGGAACTGCTTATCGCGCTTCTAAAGGATGCCAGCCGGAAAAACGGAGATTATATAAGTTTCGGAGACCTGGAAGAACATAAGAAAGAAATCCTGTCTGTCTATGGCGCTCCGGTGCGTATTTCGGAGGAAATGGCTCTGTATCTGGACTGGATTACGGCGGGAGAGGAGACGGATTTGGGAAAACTGCGGGCGCTTGAGGCGGAGCTTGCCTCTTTTAGGTATACGCTGACGCCGGAGAGACTGCCTGATACGGTGCGGGACGATGAGACTTTCCTGGACTATTTTATGTCTACGTCTAAAGAGGGCTATTGCAGCCACTTCGCCACGGCTTTTGTGCTGCTTGCCAGGGCCCAGGGTTATCCGGCCCGCTATGTCCAAGGATTTTGCGTCCCCCTGAAAAAAGAGGGGGAGACCATGGTATATGGGGATATGGCGCATGCATGGCCGGAGGTTTATTTGGAAGGGATAGGATGGATTCCATTTGAACCTACGCCCGGCTATGGGGAAATTCGGTATACGCCGTGGGCAGTGCATGATGACAACTCCCAGTTATCCGTCAACCAAGTCAGGACACATGATAAAGATAGCGAAAGAGTACAGACAGGAACCCAGGAGACGGATAGATACGAAGAAACGGATATGGAGATAGCAGATAAAAATGCCGCGCCGAGACTTCTAAAGATATTCGGTGCAGGTGTTTGTTCTCTTATCTGCGCCGGTGTTGTTGTCTTTGTGCTGAACAGGATGATTGGCGCATACCGTTATGCCAGAATGGATTTGGAAGAAAGGTTCAGGGACCAGGTGACCAGGAATTTAAAGATTCTGGCGGTTATGGATATGGAAAGGCAGGAGGAGACTTTGGAGGAGTTCCGGCAGCGAATACAGCCTTTGACCGGCCGGGAAGAGATATTGTCCTTCCTGGAAATCTATGAGGACGTCCTGTATGGAAACAGAAAAGTGGAGGATGCCGACCTGGAAGAGACGCTGTGGCAACAGGAAGAATTGATTTTACTGTTAAAAGAAAAGAAAAAAAGATGGGCATACATCTATTATTATTATTTATAGTCAGGTTTCCTGACGACATCCAGATAAAACTCCGCCAATGCGGCATTCATGTAAGGCATAACCCACAGCATAGCAATGCCGCAGGAGAAGACGCTGACCAGTACAAGAGGGATAAAACTGATATAGAGACGCAACAACCGGCCTTTGTGTCCGGACATCAGTTTGCGGCTCATGGCAAGCAACTCTTTTCCTGAATACTGCGGAAAATCATGGAGCAGGAAAAAAGCCTGTGCGTAGAACAGGTCCAGTATCACCGTGACAGCGCAGGACAATGCCATGGATAGCAGGAAGAAAACAAGCAGTTTCTTCTCCGGGTGCAGTGTAATACGGGGAGACAGAAGAAATCTGGGCAGGTCAAACAGATAGGAAATCAGTGAAATCCATGCCTGGATGGCCAGCGCTTTGTCGGGGAATGACCGGAAACCCTGGAAAACATCGCCGACGGTTATACGGTGTCCGCAGGCGTTTTTCAGGTAGAAATAAGACATGCCGGAAACAAACAGCCCTGTCAGTACGGAAACAAGAAAAGACACGGCATAGTACAGGCATGTCCCGATGACGGTGGTAGGAGCCCCCGCAAGGGAAAGGGCGGCCAGTTCAACAAGATTGGTGGACAACAAAACTAACAGGCCTGCGCCGATAGCTGTCCCATAGTGGCCAAACATACGCTCCCTTGCAGCGGCCTTTATATTCGCACAAGACTGATAAGGATTCATTTCATAAACTCCAATCCGCGCACGGCTCGAAAATCAGCATGCGATATCAACATTCATTCCCCGGTATTTATTTGTGGCATCCGAAGATTTCATTTCTTTCTGGTAAGGATTTTCTTCATTATAATACTTAATCTGCGTGGCCGTGGTGCCGCCGGACACGTAGGTGCGTCCACATTCCGGGCAGACCGATGTGTGTATGGAAACATTGCAGGAAATTACTTTGCCATTGTTCTGGGCCGCCTCCTTGTGGGCATTGCTCACATGCTCTTGTTCATGGCTTCTTACGCGGGAAGCGGCAGCGTTTGGCGCAATGTGGGACGGGCTTTTGAAAGAGACGTTCTCGTCGGAGCCGTCCTGGTATTTGCGCTCTTTGCATGTCTGACATTCGGCGGGAGAAGACTCTTTTCCTGCCTGCTTCTCTGTGGATTCTCCCGGATTGCGGATAATGACCCGCTCCCCGGTGTCTTCGCCTGTTGCCATGCCGCCTGCGGTCTGGTAGGCACAAGCGTAGGAGTTTGCGTCTGCATAGGATGAATAACTGCTGTAGGGGCTGTTGATTCCGTCAATCATAGGATTACCAACCTTTCTTCAATCTTGCTATTAATTTCTTTCATTTACAGGTATTCCACTATTATCTAATATGGTATCCATCATATCTTCATAGGATATGCCGTACCATTCTTCAAACACTTCATTGACTTGTTCCATGAGCGCCGGGTTCGTATAAAGGGCTATAAAAGCGGAACTGCAAAGGGAAAAACTGATTGCAATGCCGATGGCGGCACAGAACATTCCTGTTTTTGCCTTGCCTACAATTTGGCAGGCCCTGCCCTTGGACAATACTGCCAGTACGATGCCGATACTGCCGAAAATCATTGAAAAATGAAACATCAGCATGAAGACCGTGGTGACAGAAAGGATTCCCAGAAGCATCGCCGCCATTGCAAGGCTGTCCCCGCTTGGTTTGGATGGGGACGGACGGCTGCCTGTGTAGGGATTTTGGTTGTTCCGGCCGTATGGATTGTCAGGCTGGTTGCCGTAAGGGTTGTCAGCATTATTATATGGATTCCACATGCCGTACGCCTCCTGGTGGGATAACAGACATCGGGCGGCTGCTATGCCGTTTTGTGTCCGGTATGAGATATTATCTTTCTATTCTATGATTCAGTCTAACACAAATGGACGGGAAAAACCAGTGGCATATACGATGACTTATAGATATTTAGGATACTGTGTTACTGCCATGGCCAGGAGGATAACTATGCTGTGGCTGCGCATGGTAACCTTTATGGTTTCTTGGCCCTGAATATCACCGTACCGCCGTTCTCATAGAGTATGCATACATCGGTGAAACCTGCATTTTTCATAAGCTGTATCTCATGTTTAGCCGTAAGGGGGATATCAATATGGATAAACGCATCGTCAGGGACATGGTTCTGGCGGCGTTTGTACTCGTATTGCTCCAGGCAGATTTCTTCTTCCTCAGGACAGCAGGCAATATAGTCGCATTCGATATAGTATCCGCCTTGCTTGAGTGTCCGAAAAAGCTTTTCAAATATTTTTTGCTTTTTTGCATAGGGAAAATGATGGAGTGTCTCAAAGGAGAGAGCGGCATCGTACTTCTCCGGCTCAAAAGGGTATTGGAAGTAATCAGCCTGAATTAGCCGGATATTTTTGCCCGAATATTTGTTTCGTAGTTTGTCCAACATATCTTGTGACAAGTCAACGCCTGTAATTTCCACATCGGGGAAGCGCTCATAGAGGGAAGAAAACTCTAATCCTGTACCGCAGCCGATGTCAAGCAGGGAGCATGGCGGGGTATCGAAATAATCTGCTATATGGGCATACTCCTGGGCCCAGTTGCCAAGATGGATGTCGTCATAGCCGTCAATCCGCCTTGAAAAAAAGTCCGACATTTCTTCGGCGGGTTTCTCCCTTTCCTGGGCAAGCCATTGCTTCAGCTCAGCCATGTACCGGATGGTTTCTTCTTTCGTCCTGATTTTATTTTCTAACATAGGGTAAGTTCCTTTCTTTTCGCAGTTCAGTTTAGGATTGGGGTAAATAAATTTTTCATGGCGTGTTATCCGTGGGCCGCGCTGAAAAGCGTATAAATGCATCAGACATAAGCAGCCTCACGGTATCCATCGGGATATCAATGCTGTTGGATACAATCTGTGTGGCTACGCCGTGGGAATAAAGCCAGAAGTTTATGAAAAGCATTTCTGCTTCTTCCATAGCAAGACCGGTCACCGCCCTGGCGTTTTCTATGGACGCTCTGTTCCAGTCGGCATGTACGATATCCTGTAAGGAGGAGCCTGCCAGTGTCATATTCATGAATAAGGCGTTGAAAATCATCTTTTCGTTGCGTGCAAATTCAATGTACGCAATTCCCTGGCTCAATAACCGGTTTTTATTATCAATCCTGCTGCTCATAAAGGCGTCATAATAGCGGTCAAGTTCGGCTTTCACGTCTTCTTTGAGTTTATCCATGCTCGGGTAAAGCCGGAAGAGCGGTTTCGTGGAGCAGTCCAGGGCTTTGGCCAAACGTCGGGCGTTTATAGCTTCCATGCCTTCTTCACGGACAAGATTCAGGGCTGTTTTTAATAAATCCTCTTTATGGATGAGTGGTTTGGGCGGCATTGGTTTCCTCCTTATAGTAACATATGTTGCGCAACACATGTTACTATTATGTCATAAAAACGTTGTTTGTCAAGACAGAGAAGGAAGTTTAAGCAAAACTTAATGGAAGGGGGTGTGGGTTTGTGGTAAGATAATAACCAGGGTTTGATAGATTGAAAAATCATGCTGATGCACTGATTTTTCAATCGGCAATTTGAGTCAGAGCCTCAAATGTGCGTCAATCGAAGATGAGAAATCGCTTTCGCGAATTTCTCATCGTGTGTCATCGCAGTAAACTGCTCTGACATGGAGGATAGTGTGAAAAATCCATATGCGGAAGATTTTTCACACACGAGATTTGTGTCTGCGCTCACTTGACACAAACTCGATACATGCGCTGTCTTAACAAAAGTTGAGACAAAAGCAGCGCAGAAATGGGGATTAGCATGCACAAAGACAGTGTGTTATCATGGCCTATGTACAGCATCACAGCCATATTGACCGATTATGACATTGTGTGTAAAATATATACCGGTGCATTGTTTTGCAATAACCAGGCTTATAAAGTATCATTTTTAACATATATATGGAGGAAGACATGGACATTATATTAAAGCTCAAGGAAGAACTGAAAGTTGAGAAATGGCAGGTGGAGGCTGCCGTAAAGCTGATTGACGAGGGAAACACGATTCCTTTTATCTCACGGTATAGAAAGGAAGCTACAGGCTCCCTCAATGACGAGGTGCTGCGAAACCTGGATGAACGCCTGACATACCTGCGCAATCTGGAGGAGAAGAAGGAGCAGGTATTAAAAAGCATTGAGGAGCAGGGGAAGCTGACGGACGAGCTTAAGGAGCGTATTGTGGCGGCGGAGACTATGGTGGTGGTGGAAGATTTGTACCGCCCTTACCGTCCTAAGCGTAAGACAAGAGCCAGCGTGGCGAAGGAGAAAGGACTGGACGGGTTGGCACAGTTTATCCTGGCGCAGGAGACCACGGAGCCGATTGAGACGGAAGCCGCAAAATATGTCCATGAAGATGAGGACGCAGCAAAGTGTGTCAAGAACGTGGCGGAGGCATTGCAGGGGGCCAAGGATATTATTGCCGAGATGATTTCCGATGAGGCGGACTACCGTATCTATATTCGAAGCATTACCGTGGAAGAGGGTAAATTAGTGAGCACCGCCAAGGATGAAAAGGCGGAGAGCGTCTATGAGATGTATTACCAGTATGAGGAGCCTGTGAAAAAGGTTGCCGGACACAGAACTCTGGCGCTTAACCGGGGTGAAAATGAGAAATTTCTCGTGGTTAAGGTAGAAGCGCCGGTGGAGAGGATTCAGCAGTATCTGCGCACAAAAGTGATTACAAATGACAATCCTGTCACATCTCCTATTCTGGAAGATGTCATCGCGGATAGCTATGGCAGGCTTATTGCTCCGGCCATTGAGCGTGAGATACGCAATGATTTGACGGAGAAGGCGGAGGACGGTGCAATCTCCGTATTTGGCAAGAACTTAGAGCAGCTTCTTTTGCAGCCGCCCATTGCGGGCAAGGTAGTGCTGGGATGGGACCCTGCTTTCCGTACAGGATGTAAACTGGCGGTGGTGGATGCCACGGGGAAAGTGCTCGACACGAAAGTCATCTATCCGACGGCGCCCCAGAATAAAGTGACGGAGGCGAAAGCAGAGCTGAAAAAGCTGATTAAGAAATACAATGTTTCCTTGATTTCGGTGGGGAACGGAACGGCTTCCAGGGAATCCGAACAAGTGATTGTGGAGCTTTTGAAGGAACTTGACACCCCGGTACAGTATGTGATTGTCAATGAGGCGGGGGCCTCAGTGTATTCTGCGAGCAAACTTGCAACGGAAGAGTTTCCCAATTTTGATGTAGGGCAGCGTAGCGCGGCGTCCATTGCAAGAAGACTGCAGGACCCCCTTGCGGAACTTGTGAAAATAGACCCGAAATCTATCGGTGTGGGACAGTACCAACATGATATGAACCAGAAGAAACTGAGCGAAGCGCTCAACGGCGTGGTGGAGGACAGCGTAAACAAAGTTGGCGTGGATTTGAATACTGCTTCCGCATCTCTTTTAGAGTACGTGTCCGGCGTGACGAAAGTGATTGCCAGGAATATCGTGGATTACCGGGAGAATAACGGCAGGTTTACCAACCGTGCGCAGCTTCTTAAGGTGGCGAAACTTGGCCCCAAAGCTTATGAGCAGTGCGCCGGATTCATGCGGATTACGGACGGCGACAATCCCTTGGACGCCACCAGCGTGCATCCTGAATCTTATGAGGCGGCGACGAAGCTTCTTGACAAGATGGGGCTGACGATGGAGGATGTGAAGGAAGCGCAGAAGAAGGCAGCCGCCCAGAAAGCGGCGGGTAAGAAAGCCGCTCCTGTGAAAGAGAAGAAGAAACCTCAACAGAAGGTAGTCATCCGCAACACCAATACGGCTATGGGTAAGGCATTAGCGGCAGCCATGGGCGGCATGGCATTGGAGGATAACAATACTGACACATGTGTCATTGATAATAAAGCAAATGGTACAAAGACTGAACTGACCGTCAGCGGTTTGGAGAAGAAGATTAAGGATAAGAAGAAACTGGCAGAGGAATTGGGCATAGGTGAGATTACCCTGACGGATATCTTAAAAGAGTTGGAGAAACCGGCGAGAGACCCCAGGGACGACATGCCCGCGCCGATTTTGCGAAGCGATGTACTAGATATGAAGGACTTAAAGCCTGGCATGATTTTGAAGGGCACCGTGCGCAATGTCATAGACTTTGGTGTGTTTGTGGATATCGGCGTACACCAGGACGGGCTTGTACATATTTCCCAGATTACCAACCGTTACATTAAGCACCCCCTGGAGGCAGTCAGCGTAGGGGATGTGGTGGATGTGCAGGTTCTTACTGTGGACGTGCCCAAGAAGCGTATCGGACTGACAATGAAGATTAACCAACAGGCATAAAAAGTATGAAAAGGCGTGTGGCATTTGCCAGGGCGAAAGATGTTTTGGAGTATGAGGCTTGCGCGTTGCCCTGGGAGACAGGCACTTGTATGATAGGAGACAGAGTAATTTGGAGAAGAAGGTTTCTGCCAGGCAGAAGATTCTGGATTTCATGTTAAATCAGGAAAGTACGACCAAGGCGGAACTGGCCAAAAGTCTGGATTTGAGTATGCCCACGGTACTTTCCGGCATCGCGGACCTGACAGAGAAAGGTCTGGTCATTGAGGCCGGGGAAATGGAATCCACCGGTGGAAGGCGGGCCAGGAGAATTGCCCTGCAGGAGGATTACTGTTTGTCCGTGGGTGTGGATATCACCGCCCATCATATTGGCATGGTATTAGTCAATCTGGGTGGCAAGATTGTGGCATGGCAGAGGAAACGCCTCAATTTTACACCGGATGCGGCATACTGCAGGAATGTTTTAGAGCAGGTGGAAGCGTTCTATTCCTGTAGGGCACAGGAAGATAAAATATTGGGTATCGGCGTATCGCTTCCGGGCATTATCCACAGGAAGGAGCATGTTCTTGTGAAATCCCATGCGCTGCACCTGGAAAATTACAGTCTGAGAATGTTAGAACAAATGTTACCGCTTCCGGTATATTTCGAGAACGACGCCAACGCGGCGATGCTGGCGGAGAATCCCGGGAAAGTAAAGAACGCTGTATACCTGTCCCTCAGTAGTACTTTGGGCGGTGCGGTCTGCATCGATGGGGAACTCTATACGGGACAGAACAGAAAAGCAGGTGAATTTGGGCATATGCTTCTGGTGCCGGATGGCAGGCCGTGTTATTGCGGCAAGATGGGCTGTGCGGACGCCTACTGTGCGGCCAGTGTGCTGACGGGGAATGGAAACATGACGTTGGATGCGTTTATGGACTCTCTCGGACAGGACGGCCGGGCGGACAGGATATGGGAAGATTATCTGGACAATCTTTCTATTTTAATTTCCAACCTGCGCATGATTTTTGACACGGACATCATCCTTGGCGGGGATGTGGGAGGTTACGCGGACGGCTATCTTGTGAAGCTGCGGGAAAAAGTGGCGGCGCATAACCTGTTTGACTTAGATGCAAGTTATTTAAAAGGATGCAGTTACCGCAGGGAGGCTTCTGCGGTGGGTGTGGCGAAGCATTTTTTCCGTAAGTTTGTGGAAGAAGGAATCTAGTACATCGTAAATTAAGTTCTGCGCTTAAGTATCAGAAATTTAATTTATGATGTATTAGTACAATGAATAATCAGACAAGCCAATTTGTCAGTTGATTAATATTCGTTGTACTCCTGCAGTTCATTGGAAAGAAAATGCCAGGAAAGAGAAACTATGGAAAGGGCTTTAAGAAGGAAAGAAGGCTGTGATGGACAAATACAGGGTTCTGCTTGTCGAGGATGATGTGGAAATCAGTGAGATGCTTAAGAATTATTTATCCACAGAGAATTATGAGGTTGTCTGCGCTTATGACGGGGAAGAGGCGTGCAGCAAGTTCTTTGCCTCACAGTTCCATCTTGTCCTGCTTGACTTAATGATACCTAAAATTAACGGTATGGATGTCATGCAGCGCATACGAAGAGACAGTTATGTCCCGATTATCATTCTTTCTGCCAAAGATTCGGAGAGCGATAAGACATTGGGTTTAGGGCTTGGTGCGGATGATTACGTCACGAAGCCTTTTTCTGTCGTGGAAGTCCTGGCACGAATGAAAGCGGCGCTGCGCAGGACACAGTTATATGATAACCGTCCGGCACCGTTACCAGAGATATTGAAAGCCGGGGAGCTGGTTATGAATCTGTCCGATTATACGCTTGCGAAGAATGGGAATATAGTTGACCTGACAGCGAAAGAGTTTGAAATACTGAAACTTCTTTTACAGAACCCGAAAAAGGTTTATACGAAAGAGCAGATATATTCCCTGGTGTGGAACGATGCCTATTATGGGGATGAAAATGCTGTCAACGTGCATATCAGCAGGCTTAGAAATAAAATTGAGGGCGATTCAAGAAACCCCCGCTATGTACTCACGGTCTGGGGAATCGGCTATAAAATGGGGGATGTGTGATGAGTGGCAGCGCAATTATTTTTTTCTGTGTTTTCTGTATTCTTGTCTTGACGGGCATTATATTCTATCAGCAATTCGTGTTCCGTACCGGCATTCAGGCGAAGTTACGGGAAATCCACCGGAAGTTAAATGATATCACAGGCACGGACAGCGGCGAGCGTGTCATGGTTTTTACAGAAAATAAAGAACTCATGGAACTTGCGGCGCAGATAAACCGTCTGTTAGAAGAGCATTCAAAAGTAAAGGCAGATTACCGCAGGTCCCAATTGGCTTCCAAGAGAATGCTTTCCAATATTTCCCATGACATGAAGACGCCGATGACCGTTGTTTTAGGGTACTTGGAGATTATGAGGTTAAACGGTGTGATGCAGGACGGCATGTTAGCAAAGACGGAACGCAAAGCCAAGGGAGTGATGGAGCTTATCAACCAATTCTTCACTTTGGCGAAAATAGAAGCGGGCGACATGGATATGGAGCTTTCCAGGGTGGATATCTGTGAGGTGTGCAAAGAGAGTATCCTGGATTTTTATGAGATACTGTCAAGAACAGATTTTCAGGTGGACATACGGCTTCCGGAGAATCCGGTCTATGTGCAGGGCAATAAGGAAGCTTTGCAGCGTATTCTCTTTAATCTGGTGTCAAACGCTGTGCGGTATGGCGCGGACGGCAAGTATTTGGGCGTTTTTCTGCGGACAGACAAGAACGGGGCATATGTGGATGTGACAGATAGAGGACGGGGGATAGAACAGGCATTTGCGGAAAACATATTTGACCGTCTTTTTACAATGGAGGATTCCCGCAGCCGCAGCGTGCAGGGGAATGGGCTTGGGTTGACGATTGCAAAGAACCTGACAACCCAGCTTGGTGGAGAGATTATTCTGGACAGTACGCCTCATGTGAAGACTACGTTTACGGTGAAACTAAAGAGGATGGAATATTGATACAATGTCAGAAGTTGTGTATTGAATAGAAGCATTCCGAAAGAAATTTGTAAGAATTGCGCAAGAGTTTTGAAAAACAGAACCGCTACAATGGTATGTAAGAAAGGGGGCATTGAAAATGCCATATATTTTACAGACACATCATCTTACGAAAGTCATTGGCGGGAAAACGATTGTGAAGGATGTTGCTCTTCACATTCAGAAAGGAGAAATCTACGGGTTTCTTGGACCTAACGGGGCGGGCAAAACTACGGTTATGAAAATGGTTACCAACCTGTGGAAGCCTACAGAGGGAACGGTAGAAATTTTTGGGGAGACACTTACCCCACAGTCCTATGAGGTTTTAAAAAGGATGGGAAGCATCATCGAATTTCCCACATTTTATGACCATATGAGCGGGTATGAGAATTTGAAACTTCATGCCGAGTATATGGGATATTATGAGCATGGGAGCATTGAAAATGCGATTGGGCTTTTGGGACTGTCGGAGGCGGCGGGGAAGCTTGTCAGGAATTATTCTCTGGGAATGAAAGAACGGTTGGGGATTGCCCGGGCGATTCTGTGCAAGCCGGAATTTCTCATTCTCGATGAGCCGACTAACGGACTGGACCCTGCGGGTATGAAACAGGTCCGGGAATTGTTAAGGATGCTTTGCACAGAGTATGGTATTACGGTTATGGTTTCAAGCCACATTCTTTCCGAGATTGAAAGCATAGCGGATACGGTCGGGGTGATAAACCATGGCGTGATGATGAAAGAAATCAGCATGAAAGAAATTGAACAGATGAACCTGGCTTATACCGAACTGTCCGTGCTAAATCAGGAAAGGGCAGCCTATGTGCTTTCCGAAAAGCTCGGCATTACAAACTTCAAGATTGTGGAGGACGGGCAAATCCGCATCTATGACAGCCGTGTTTCCACACAGGAATTATCTGGTGTGATGGCAAAAAACGGCGTACAAGTGACCGCCCTGGGAGTGAAGGCGGAGACACTGGAAGACTATTTCTTGAAAATGACAGGGGAGGTGAAGTAATCATGTTAAAACTGATAAAATTGGAATGGAAGAAAAATAATATTGGAAAGTATATTGTGAAGACTGTTGTTATGGTACTTATTCTAGGACTGTTTTGCTTTGCCCTTGCCTATTTTGGCATTGCCAATGACCCGGATTTAGGGGTGCCGGACGCTGCGCCTGGCAATGAGATGATTTCATCATCCATTGAAATATTTACAGATATGTCGTTCTTAATTTTAACAAGCGTGATGCTGTCTTCCTTTATCGTCAGCGCGTACAAAAACAAAACGATGAATTTGATGTTTTCTTATCCTATTAAGAGGCAGAAAATATTGGTTTCACAGATGCTTGCTGTTTGGCTTTTCAATTTTGCGGCGCTTATTGTGGCGAAGGTTCTAATTTATGGTTTTATCATGGCAGGTTCTTTCTTCATGGAATCGTCATTTCCGATTGACTTTGACATGACGACATTAAACTTTTACATCCAACTGACTTTCAAGTCTGCCATCACGGTCACGATGGGATTTATCGCCCTGTTTGTAGGTATGGCAATGAACTCGTCAAAGGCGGCGATTGTGTCTTCGTTCTTGCTTGTATTGCTGACACAGGGTAATATCGGTGACGTGACTTTAGCGGGAAACATCGTTTTCCTGGTGGTTTTAGCGGGTGTTTCACTTCTCTTTGCGTTCTTATCTGTAAGCAGGGCTGAGACGAAGGATTTGCCATAGTTTAACAACTCGCAAAATCGCATAGAGAACGATTTTATTCGCGGAATAGTGAAAGGCTGAATCGTTACGGCTTAACCTTCAATATTATTTTTAGATATTGACATATGGAATGTGGTGTATCATAATATGATTAGTTATATAAAGAGATTTATAAAAGTATTTAATAAACTAATTGTATACTGACAAAAAGGAGGAGATATCATGTTACAACAGGTTATGACAGCGCCGGGCCAGATTGAGTTTTGTGAGGTACCCACGCCGGAGACAGGAGAGAGACAAGTGCTTGTCAAGGTTCAGAAGATAGGTATCTGTGGTTCAGATATTCACGTATATCACGGAAAACATCCTTTTACTTCTTATCCGGTGACCCAGGGCCACGAAGTATCTGGGGAAATCGTGGCGCTAGGCGCAGGGACGGAAGGCTTTCATGTGGGACAGAAGGTGACCATCGAGCCCCAGGTTTATTGCGGGCAGTGTCATCCCTGCCGCCATGGGAAATATAATCTGTGTGAAGAATTAAAGGTTATGGGATTCCAGACCACGGGGACGGCTTCGGAGTATTTTGCGGTGGATGCCTCTAAGGTCACACCGATTCCGGAAGATATGTCTTTCGAGGAAGGCGCTATGATTGAGCCTTTGGCAGTAGCTGTCCACGCCGTAAAACAGGTGGGCGATGTACAGGGCATGAATATTGTAGTCATCGGGGCCGGCCCCATCGGCAATCTTGTGGCACAGACAGCCAAGGGAATGGGCGCAGCCAAGGTTATGGTTACGGATGTGAGCGAGCTGCGGCTTGAGAAGGCCAAAGAGTGCGGCATTGATGTCTGCGTGAATACGGGCAAGGTTGATTTCGGCGATGCGATGCTTGACGCTTTCGGTCCTGACAAGGCGGATGTGATTTATGACTGCGCGGGCAACAATATCACCATGGGGCAGGCCATCAAGTATGCAAGAAAAGGCAGTACAATCGTGTTGGTAGCCGTATTTGCAGGCATGGCGGAGATTGACCTTGCGGTGGCCAACGACCATGAACTGGATATCAAGAGCACGATGATGTACAGACATGACGATTACCTGGACGGCATCCGTCTCGTGAATGAGAAGAAAGTTGCGCTGAAACCGTTGATTTCCCGCACCTTTGCGTTCAAGGATTACCTGGAAGCTTACAAGTACATAGACGAGAACCGCGAGACGACAATGAAAGTGATTATTGACGTGCAGAAGTAAGGATGGTATGGACACAAACAGATGTTAGTACAACAAATATTCAGTTTTAGTTAGTCAAACTGAATATTTGTTGTATTAGAACTTTTGAATAAGGACACTGCATAGGAAATCGCACTGCGTGGGATAGCCAGGTTTTTATTCCCGCAAGCAATGAGCCAGGGGCTGCTTGCAAACTCGCAAATGTGCTTTGTTGTGTTCTATTCCATGCTGTCATATAGCGGAAAGGCGCTGTATGAGTCCTGGGAAGAGCCGTAGATATCGCTTAATATCTTATTTGCCTCTGGTTCGGATAGGTACAGTACGTGAGTAATAGCGTTGTTTCCATCCCTCTGAATGTGTATGTCTACGGTTCCGCGTTTGTTATAGCTGAAATTTTCAAAGGAGTTGTCTGCCCTGGTATCCATCAGGAGGCGGACGCGATGTCCGCAGTAATAGTAGTCATTTTTGACAGACGTGATTCTATGATGGTTATACTCCGTGAGAAGACCCTTTTCCTCCAGTATATCGCTCAGATATTTCCCATCGGTAAAACCATCCTCTTCCATGGAAGTGCCGTCTTCTTCCACGGCACTTCCATCATCTGCAAATCCATCATTTTCTATAGAGCCTTTCGTATCGTTCATGGAATCTATTACGCTGTCTGCAAGGACACTGAGATAATTGGTTCTTCCGTCCCGTTCGCAGCGTTCCACCCATTGGCTTTTCGTTTCTTCGTCCAACATATCGCACAGACAGGAAAAGAAAGCAATATTGTCTTCCTGATAGGATTTCAGGATATAACGCTCCACAGAATCTCCCTGCAGTCCTTCATCGAAAAGAGCATCCATGCAGCACATGAAGAAAGAGATATTTTCTTCCCGGAAAGTCTGTTCCAGGTATTCTTGCTGTGTCTTGCCGTCCAGTTCCAGGAAAATGGCGGTGAAGTAGGAATTTCTGTTTTGTGCATAGTAATCTTTTGCCAAAGATTCCAGGTTGGCGTCTCCGACATATTCAAGGCCGGTGACAAAAGGAGTCTGGATGGGAAGTTCATCGTATATGCCACCTGTCTTGGCAGACAGTTCCGAAAGCAGTCTGGCAATCGAGGAGAGGGCTTCTTCATCTGACATGAATTTTTTGCATGATGGGGCGAAGTAGACTGGCATAGCACTGCCGTCTGTTAAAGTAATTTGCAGGACATCATACGCCGTCTGGGCTTTTGGCGGCAAGTTCCAACCAAGTTCGATGATATGGGGCTTCTGGAAATATGCCGTTTGCCTGTAGTAATATGTGCCGTCCATTCCGGAGACCTGCTTTGCTTCGACATATTTGTCATATTGTTTTTGAGAGGACTGAGTGGTTTCCCGAGCGCTTTCGTCCAAAAATTTTGTAATATGTCCGGTGGCATCGGCCATCAGGGCGGCCTGTTCCTCAGTCATTCGGTTTTCCTGTATTGCAGCTTCACACAGGCTTGCGACGCCGTCGGCAATGTCGGCGGGGGTGTCGGAGGTATTGAAGAGGAAGGAGTGGTAACTGTCTTTGTAAACAAGTGTTAAAAGGATACTGTCGTCGGTGGCGCAGCCGGTAGGGCAGTCTGCCATAGTGGCGCCGTCCGCAAGAATGCGGAAAACATTGTCTTCATGGAAAATGGTGTATTTTATGTCCGGGTCGGTATAGACAAAATATTCTTTGTCTTCATCAAATAGAAAGGTGCCGTCATGTGGGATAGCACTGTCAGATGTTGAATGTTTCGTCGTAAATCCGGAATTATCAGAAGCGGCATATGCGCCCATTGAGACGGTGCTGCCAATGAGTACGAATGTGACGGCGGTTGCTACGATTAGGGTTCTTTTAGATTTTTTTCTGTATTTTATGATTGCATCCAAACGGCCTTTCAGCAATTCTTTGCTTTCATACAGGGTGAAACATGACAGAGAGTCTTTGTAAGAGCCTTCTATACGGATGGCATGAAGCAACATATCACCGTAAAAATTCCTCATATTTTCAGGGAGTGAACTAATAACTCTCTCATCACAGGAGAGTTCACAAAGCCTGTTGATTTCTTTTCCCATCATGTGTATGCATGGATTAAACCAGTGCAGGCAGATGGTAAGCTGTACAAGCCATTTATAAAACATGTCATGTCTTTGGTAATGGGTTAGTTCGTGTAATATGGTGCAGTAAAAATCGTCGTCTGACAATTTCGTGTCTGGCAAAACGATACGGGGATGAATAAAACCGATTAAAAGGGGTGAGGATACGAGACTGTTGGTGTACAGTTCAATTCTACCCTTGACTTTATTCCGTTCTATAATTTGTCCGAAATGTTCCAACAAACTGATATCTTCTACAGGGCGGCTTCCGGCGTGTATATATTTCACGAAGCTCTGATAAATGGTTACCTTGCGCACAAAGAGCAGTAAGGTTCCGGTGAGCCAAAGAAATGCCAGAAAGTAGATTATATGTTCCGGAGTAATCTTGCTGAGAATATCAGGTATCATACCGACAAGAGGTGGGTGAACCGTCCTTTGCGAAGCTATGGTATCGGCACTATCTGTGAGGGCAGATGTGTGGGACGAATCCGCGGCTAAGTCCGATGGAGTGGGCGCCTGCTCCAAATCTGCTCTGAAATCCGACAAGCTCGATTTGTGAGAGGAATCTGTGATGTAATCGGAGGAATCCGGTTCCTGTACCGGAATGGTCAGGGCGTATTCGGCCTGAAGGAAAAGATTGCCTATCAGTCCTGGCTCCGGTGTCCAGGGAATGAGCAGCCGCGCGATTACTACAAGCCATATATAATACTGCCAACGCTTGCTCAGGCGGTTTTTCCAGAGTGGACGAAGCAGGAATAAGAGCAAGGTGAGCAGAGTTCCCGACAGGGAAAGTGAAAGTAGTATTTTCAGAAATTCGTTCATTGCTTTTCCTCCTTTCGGCACTGCATTTGTTCGCTTTTTATTGGGACATCGCATGTGTTTTCGCTTTTCATATGTTTCCAATATGTCCTTAATTCTTCATAGTCTGCCGATGACAACAAATCCCCTTGAATTAATGTGGAGACAAGTCCTTTGGCGTTGCCCTCATAGACTTTGTCAAGGAAATTTTTGGTCTGTGTTGCCTGGTATTCATTTGCGGAAACGATTGCCGTATATTTGTTGCGGTGTCCGATTTTGTTGGTTTTCAACAAGCCTTTGTCGATTAAGCGGGAAAGCAGGGTGATGATAGTGTTCTTCGTCCACTCCATTCCTTTTTGAGACAACTGTGAGACAATTTCCGCATAGAGGGCGGTCCCGTTGTTGTTCCAAATTACTTTCATCAGCTCCAACTCATAGTCCGATATTTGCTGCATTTGTTCCTCCTTAAAATAATAAGTGTACAATTTGTAATCTAATCATAAGATAACATGGCGTACTCTTTGTGTCAATAAGAAAAAATACATATTTTTTGTTCTTCATTTTCGGTTGGGAAACATCTTGACTGTTTTGCATAATATAGGTATGATAAAAATATAGTACGTTATCCTTTAGAAAGCGTATGTGCAGCAAAAGGGTACACAATAGGACAGATTATTTTATAAACATAAAAAAAAGAAAGTTTACGTGGAAAGGGGGTACAGTTATGAGTGCGATGACAATCAGTCAGGGGATATACGGTTCTTATTCCCATATTGCGAGCGGTAAAAGAATCAATTCTGCGGCGGATGACGCGGCGGGCCTGGCGATAGCCCAGAAGATGCAGCGAGAGGAGACAGGGTTAAGTGTCGGCGCCCAGAATGCGAAAGCGGGCATAGGCGCCTTGAATGTGGC
The DNA here is from genome assembly GCA_910578645.1 of uncultured Lachnospiraceae bacterium. GTDB lineage: Bacteria > Bacillota > Clostridia > Lachnospirales > Lachnospiraceae > UBA3282. The sequence goes on along the minus strand of CAJTQI010000006.1, from coordinate 40,927 downwards.
GGACGGTGCGCTTGACGGCGTGACGGATTATCTGCAGAGAATCCGTGAGTTGGCAATCAGGTCTATGAACGGACTTAATTCCGCCGATGACAAGCAGATTTACCAGGATGAGATTAATCAGTTAAAAGAAGGTATTCAGTCGTTGGCCAAGAATACTTCGCTGAATGAGCAGAAGCTGCTTGACGGAAGCATGGCGGACATAGGTTTAGCGACGAATCCGAATGGTGGCGGTATGAAAATCCAGATGGCAAATTCCACGCTTGAAGCGTTAGGAATCGCGGACTTGGATGTGACTTCTGACAATTTCAATCTGGACTCTATCGATAAGGCGTTGAAAATGGTTTCTTCCCAGCGGGGAAATATAGGAGCGTCCACCAACCGTCTGGAGCATACCTACAATTATAACACCAGAGCGTCTTTGGAACAGCTTGGCGCCAGAAGCAGGTTGGAAGACTTGGATTTGCCCAAAGCAATTTCCGAGAAGCAGAAGAAAGAGGTTCTGAATGAATATCGGAATCTGATGCTGCGGCAGCAGATGAACCAGAAGAGTATGATAACCGGTATGTTCTTCTAGCAGATGTGGGAACTTCACAGTATATAGTCATAATTTTTAGATGATGCGGACTGTATATTGTTGGGGTTCCTTTTTTGCGGGGACAACCCCTAAGAATCCCCTGCCGTGGAAGGTGGTTCTATATGGGGCATGCATTGCGTAAAGGAGAGTATTATTTTATGGAAACTTTCCTTATATCATAAAGCGGGAGTTCGGGAATACTGGATTGTAGACCCTATGCAGAAGAGCGTTGTAGTGTACAATTTGGAGCACGAGGGAGGCGCTGCTTTGCATTTCTTTTCGGAGAAGGTGAAATCTGGGATTCTGGACGGACTGGCTCTGGATTTTGGCGAGTGGCAATAAAATATAAAAGATACAATAATCAATGAAGTATTAATTTTCTGCTTGCAATGCAGAATAAAATACGGTATACTTTTTTCCGTAGTAACATGCTACATAACAATTTAATTTAGGAAAAGTTCTTCGGGGTTGGGTGTAATTCCCTACCGGCGGTATAGTCCGCGACCTGTTGCAGTGATTGTGACGGCTGATTTGGTGAAATTCCAAAACCGACAGTAAAGTCTGGATGAGAGAAGAATGGCAGGGCATTGCATGGCGGTTTAGTCATGTGGTGACTGTTTGCTTTGATTTTAATTCCCCCGGAGTTTTGTTCCGGGATTTTTTTATTCCTGCGGGCAACGTACAAGTGGCTGTCCATGGCCATACTTGGCATGTGGAATAAAAGTTTAAGCGAGTCAAGGCAAGAACGAGGACTTTTTCCGACAACATTATGAAAGAAGCGTCTATGCTTCGGAATGGAGGAAAAATGAGTAACGGATTATTACAAAGTATTGCAGACAATGTGGTTTTCGTGTTGGTCTGCGTGGGTGTGGCAGTGGGATTGTTTGCGGTGGCCTATGCGGTGGAGAAGTATGTGTATAAGAGGGACGGCATCACGGAACGTATTCTGAGCACAAGGAAGATAACGATGATTGGTCTTTTTTCCGCACTGGCTGTGATTCTGCACATGTTTGATTTTCCGGTACCTTTCCTGGCGCCCGGTTTTTATAAATTGGATTTCAGCGAGATTCCGGCATTGGTAGGTACGTTTGCTTTTGGCCCGGTGGCCGGAGTGATGATTGAATTTTGTAAGATTCTGTTAAAACTTGTTATCAAAGGAACAAGTACCGCTTTTGTCGGTGACTTGGCAAACTTTGTGATTGGGTGCAGCCTGGTTCTGCCTGCTTCTGTTATCTATATGTTTAAGAAGACAAGAAAGAGAGCGTTTCTGGCGTGTCTTGCAGGTTCTTTGATTATGACGGTATTTGGCACGGCCTTCAACGGCGTGTATTTGCTGCCTGCTTTTTCCGCATTGTTTGGAATGCCGATGGAAGCTATTATCGCGGCGGGGGCGGAGATTAACGGCAATATCAACAGCGTTACGTCTTTCGTCTGCTTCGCAGTGGCGCCCATTAACATTATTAAGAGTGTGGCGGCGTCCGGGGTTACGTTGCTTATCTATAAACCCCTCAGTCCGATTTTAAAAAATGCACATCTCCCGGTAGGAAACCGTGTGAGCGACAGTACCCGAAGGAATGTGACAGAGTAGAAAAGTGCATATATAAGCCGGAGCGCATAGATTATTCTATGCGCTTTTTTATGGTATAGGAAATTCCTCCGCTTATCCGAGTTTGCCGGAGGCAAATCTCGCAAACGGGCGAAGCTCGTTTTTTACCCGATTATAGGATTGGGGCGTCAAAGGGCGCATTTTATAAGTTGTAAAACTGAAATCAAAATTTATAAAACAATTCTATAAATAGCTGCTATTTCATTTTCAAAAGAAAAGCTCCGTTCATACACACCGCCATTTTTTTGTATAACTTTTATTGACGCTGCATTTTCTTTTTCAACGGATATGTAAAGTTCTTTCATTTCTGCTTTTTTAGCCACTTGGAGAAGTTGATATAACATTTCTGTTGCATATCCCTTTTTTCTTTCAGATGGACGGACACTATATCCGCAATTCCCTAAATCTTTCAAAAATTCATTCAGCGTATGCCTTAAATCAATAATTCCGATTAGCTTGCCATCCCTTTTTCTTATTGCAAAAAAAGTATCTGTAACTACCCAATTTTCATTTACCGTTTTGGGATTTGTGTTTAGCATTACAGAGGATAGCCATTCCTCGTAGCTTTCTGTCTTGTCAAAAAGTTCACTTCCGTAGATAATCTCTTCTCCATGTTGAAAATGCTCCTTACGATAATCAAGCGCTTTTTCTTTTAGCTCTAAAGTTGGTCTTACCAAAACAATATCATTTTTCATGTTTATCTCCATTTCTGCGCTGCTTTTTGCATATATCGAGTTTGTGACAAGCAATGCGCAGACACAAATCTCGCGATTGAAAATTTTAATTTTCAATCTTCTCCTCCGGCAATAATAGCCGTTTTATTTCATTTATTATTTGAGTGGGAATATCTTTGTCAATTTTCATCAACTTGCTGTACATTCGTACCCCTTGATATGCAAATATAATTACATTGAAAATTGATTCCGGGTTCACGGAATTAAATTCTTTCGTTTCTATTCCATAATTGATAAGCTCTATCCATGTCGATTTTGAAATTTCGTACTGCTTTTTTACGGAATTATCTTCTTTAGAAATTGCCGGATTACTATAAAATTCGTAAATAGCAAGGCTTATAGAATTTTCAGAATCAATCATTTCACTTGTATATCTTGAAAGAAGTTCTTCTAATATCGTGGTAGCCGGAATGTGCTGCTCAATTTTAGTAAATATCTCATTTTTTTGCTTATTGGAAGAAGCGTTAACGATTTCCAAAAATATCTGCTCGGTGCTTTCATAATGGCGGTACAGTCCTCCACGACTGAGCCCCGTCAACTCGCAAATATCTTTCATAGTTACATCTTTATATCCCTTTTTTGCAAACAGTTGGTATGCCTTTTCTCGAATGTCCTGTTTTGTCTTTTCGCCTTTCAAACTCATGTTAATCCTCCATTCCGGAGCGTTTTATGCGACAAGGGGCATGACTTTGTTAACGCAAAGCCGCAAATCTCAAATTTGCGTTTGCCATCAGGGCTTATTTGTGACATTCCGGCACAAATAGCCAGGCGAATCCAATTTGCCATGCATATAAATCAGCTATCAAGCTGATTTGTATCACTATCGCCCCTTTTTGCAACACTTGTGTCGCTTTTATTATGCGTCATTCATGTCGCTTTGTCAAGAATAAGTATGGAACAAATTTTATGACAGCACCTTCTGACACCCGAATCTGGTATAGGAAATTCCTCCGTTTATCCGAGTTTGCGACAAGTTTTCCGAAGGAATACTTAATAGCTCGCAAAGTTAATTTGCGAAGCAAATTTACTTTTTTATGGGCCAACTGAACTTTTTGCAGACTCAAATCGTTATATATAGTGGACATCATGATTTTTCGGGTTATATGAAGCATAGGTTTTATCTTGCGTATTAAGACAAAATTAAGTTTTCACTCCCAGGATTTTAAGAAAATTAAGTTATGATATTCAAAATTAAGCCATAGAAATGAAGACAACTAGGTTGTTTATTCGTTACATATAATGGAATGGAAATGAGCGCCGGAAGAAGATACGGGAGCGACAGGGGGAACAAGAATGGATGCACTTGTTGAAATCCGGGATATGTGTAAGACATATAACCCCGGAGAGAATGAAGTGAAGGCTTTAGACCATGTGAGCCTGACGATTTACGAACGCGAATTTGTGGCGATTATCGGGCATTCGGGTTCAGGTAAATCTACGCTGATGAACATGCTCGGATGCCTGGATGTGCCCACCAGCGGCAGTTATTATCTGCATGGACATGATGTAGCGGGAATGAGTGACGATGAACTATCGGATATCCGCAATCAGGAAATCGGATTCATTTTTCAGGGATTTAATTTGATTCCCAGCCTGACCGCTCTTGAAAATGTGGAACTGCCGTTAATATACAGGGGTGTGGGAAAAAGAGAACGGGCAGAACTGTCTGACCGGGCATTGGACAAAGTCGGGCTGCAGAACAGGAAAGAGCATAAGCCCTCGGAAATGTCGGGCGGGCAGCAGCAGAGGGTCGCTATCGCCAGGGCGATAGCGCAGGCGCCGCCGATTATTCTTGCCGATGAACCGACTGGAAATCTGGATTCCAATTCTACCAGGGAGATTATGGAGATTCTTAGAGGGTTGCACGAGGAGGGCAGAACGGTCATCCTGATTACCCATGACAATGATATTGCCGCACAGGCGAAGCGAGTCATAAAGATTATGGATGGGAAAATCGTGGAGGATTACATAAACGACATTACTGGTTAAGTGGTTATCCGGCTTAGTAAGCTGCCCGGAAGGGGCAAGGTTTTAAGAAAGATTCGCTGCTATGGATATCATGGCGGTAGAGATATTAAGAGAATAAGAGGGGAAAGGGAGAATAATGGCAGTGACGACATTGCATGGAAATGAGACGGAAGCAGATAAGAGAACAGAGGCCGGGGACATCGTTATGACGGCGGAAAGCGCCGGGGAAGCGGATAAAGTGGCTGTCACAGCCGGGGAAGAAAATACGGCAGCGGACGGAAGCGCGGAAACAATAAAGATGGCGGGAGACGCAAGCGCAGAAGCGGCAGACACAGTGGCAGGAACTATGGCTGTGACAGAGAATGCTGTGTCGTTGACAGAAGCGGCGGAACCGGGAGCGGGAATAATCCAGGACAAGGAATCCAAGCGCCATAAAGACAAGAAAATGAAAAAAGAGAAGAAGGAGAAAACGCCCCGGGCTCCTATGGACAAGAAGAAAAAGAAGAAGGTAATACGCCGTTTTGTCTTAGGCGGTGTGGCGGTGGCTTGTGCCGTTTTCATGGTCAGCCGTTCCATAGCGGCCAAGAATGCGCCTATGATGGTGTACACAACGCCTGTGACAGTAGAAGACATAGAAGAGACGATGAATACGAGCGGCACGGTCAAAAGTGAAGAGAGCAGAACCTATTTTGCACCGTTGTCAGTTAAGATTGGCACGGTGGATGTGGCGGCGGGCGACAGCGTGAAGAAGGGGCAAAAGCTTCTTGGTTTTGATGAAACGGCGCTTGCGGAGGCGAAACAAGTTGCGCAACTGAATCTGCAGGCCAATGAGGGCGGCTATGCCAGCAGCATTCACAAGGACAATCAGTACCAAGCAAAACTTGGCGAGGCGAATGTGAATCTGGAGGTGTTAGACCAACAGATTGCGGACAATGAAAATTATCTGAATGAGCTTAAGAAAAAAGCGGAGGACAAGAAAGCATGGTACGCCAACCAGGGGGCGCTTTTGCAGGTTTCTCTTTTGGAGTGGGAGAAGAAGATTAATGATGAGAAGAAAGCTCTGGAAGAGCGAAACGCGCAGGAATTAAAAGACGGCGTGGACGACGATGACAAAGAGAAAAAGGAGAAAGATGAGGCGGCCAAGGGACAAATCGCAGCGGATGAAGAAATTTATTTAAATCTGCAGGAGCAAGTGCAGTATAATTCATACGACCAGCAGAATAATCAGGAGATTCGGGATATAGAGCGGGAGATAGCCGCGGTAGAGAAATTAATCGGGGAGTATGAGGCATACCGTTCGGAAATGAAGAGCCAGAAAGAGACATCTGAGAGCAGCGCCATGGACCAGGGAAGCAGAAGTCAGCTTGAGGCTAATACGGAGAAAGAGCGCATCGAAAACCAGGACGATATTGCTTCCATAGAGGAAGTGGAGAGCGGAGTTACGGCGGAGTTTGACGGCGTAGTCACAGAGGTGGAGGCTGTGGAGGGCGCGACGCCACAGGAAGGGGAGAAGCTTATTACCTTAGAGAGTACGGAGAAGGTTAAGGTGGAGATAAGCGTTTCCAAATACGATTTGGAGAAAATAAAAGCAGGACAGGAAGCATCCATCGATATTGCCGGCAAAGTGTATGACGGTAAGGTGACGAAAATCAACCGCATGGCCACCACAAACGCAAGCGGCGCGGCGGTAGTGGCGGCGGAAATCGAAATTTTGAATCCGGACACAGAAATTTATTTGGGTGTGGAAGCAAGGGTGGTTATACATATTTCTAAGGTTACGGGCGCCGTGGCAATTCCTGTGGAGTTAATCAATGCGGATAAGGAAGGCGATTTTGTATTCGTGGTCGAAAATGGCGTGGTGGTAAAAAAACGGCTTACGCTGGGAATCTCTTCCGACGTCTACAGCGAGGTGAAGGAGGGTTTGTCAGAAGGTGAGCAGGTCATTATGACAAATGGACAGGAGTTGGAAGAAGGCATGCAGGTGACAGCGGTTGGGCAGTAGCAAATGCGATATCCTACCGGCAGCCCGGAGGCTGCCGTGGGGAGAGCGGTATCTGTATAAACTTGCAAGAAAGGAATAGGTTGCTGTAATGGCACAGATATGGGAATATATCAAGATTGCCCTGATGAATATCAAGAGTAATAAGGGACGTTCAATCCTTACCATGCTTGGTATCATCATCGGTATCGCCTCTGTCATTTTGATAATTTCTATTGGTAACGGTATGAGGAGTCAGATAAACAGGGAACTGGATAACATGGCAGGTGGCCAGATTGCGCTTTATACCAACGATTCCGTGGAGGGCAACGATGTGGTTTTCACGGATGAAGACTTTGAGATGATTGAAGAGAAAGTGGAGAATGTCAAGGGCGTTACGCCACAATATCAGATGTGGGCGGGAGCGGAAGGGCGTAAAGGTTATTTTGACGCCATCGTGAGCGCAGGCAATGATGCACTGCAGTATTGTGCGGCGACGGAGCCACTCATAAAGGGCAGATATTTTACGGAGAGCGATTATCTGTCCGGCAATAAGGTGTGCGTGGTCAACGAGACAAGCGCCAGGATGCTTTTCGGAACAACGGATGTGGTGGGAATGACCTTCGATGTGACTATCTACAATGTGACCCAGGAAATGTCCATCGTTGGTATCAGACAGGACAGTAAGTCCACGCTTCTTTCGGCGATGAGCGGTGGGGGTTATCTGCAAGTGGAAATGCCTATTTCCGCGCTGGGGGCAGGTTATGGCTTTTGGGTGGAGGACTTTACACAATTTTATATCGTGGCGGAGAAGGCGGAAAATTCTGCTCAGGTGGCGGCGGATGCCATTAGGCTGATGGAAGGGAAGCACAATGCCCGTGGGGAAAATAAGATTCTGATGGAGAGTTTCGCAGATTACCAGGCGCAATATGACAGCATATTGAGCGTTGTCACCATATTTATTTCTTTTGTGGCAGCGATATCGCTTCTGGTAGGCGGTATCGGGGTCATGAATATTATGCTTGTTTCCGTGACGGAACGGACAAGAGAAATCGGTATCCGCAAATCTCTGGGGGCAAGAACCAATTCCATCCTGCTACAGTTCCTTGCGGAGGCCGGCATAATCACCCTAATCGGCGGCCTGGTGGGCATAGCCATCGGTGGATTGGGTGCGGTGGGAATCTGTGGCATGTTAGGATTTCCTGCACAGGTGAAGGCGACAACGGTATTGTTTGCGGCTCTCTTTTCTTCTGCGGTGGGCATTTTCTTCGGCATTTATCCTGCCAGAAAAGCGGCGAAGCTAAGTCCCATTGAGGCGCTGCGCCATGAGTGATGAAAGAAGGATACCCTCAGTGAACAAAGGGACACATGGCATGTGTCCCTTTATTCATTGAGGGTAAGGTAAAGTAAATATATGGGTAATTGTTCAATTACTTCGTGCTTTTGTTATCGTCATTTTTGATAACCAGATTTACATCATCGATTCCCGACACATTAATATTGCGGTTGACTTTCGCGTCATAAGTATCGGCTTTGATAATCTCGGAGAGGTCGATTCCGGTTGCCTCTTTCATGCTTTCAAAGAGCTTCGCCATTACCACAGGCACGTTGCCTGCCACCTGGCTTACGCCGTTGCCGTCGCTGTCTCCGCCGATAATAGTGATTCTGTCAATCTGGCCAAGAGGTTCCGCAATTTTTGCTGCGATATCCGGTAGTACTTTAATCATCATCTCGGCAACGGCCGCCTTGTTATATTTTGCATAAGCTTCCGCCTTGCGCTCCATGGCTTCCGCTTCGGCGATACCTTTCGCCTGTATTGCCGTCGCCTCCGCCTCACCCACGGCGCGGATACCTTCGGCCTCCTGTTCTTTAGAGAAGCGCTCCGCCTCGGCCTGTGCCTTTCTGGCTTCCGCTTCGCGCTGGGCTTCAAATTGTTTCGCCTCGGCCTCTTTCTGTCTCTGGTAAAGAGCGGCGTCGGCTTTTTGTTGGGCGGCGTATTTGTCCGCGTCCGCCTGCTTTTTCACTTCGGCTTCCAGCGCCCGCTCTTTTACGGCAACCTGCTTCTGCTTCAATTCGATTTCCCGCTCCTGCCTTGCAATGTTTGCGTTTGCGGTAGTGATTTCGATGGTTTTACGCTGTTCCTCTTTCTGGATTTCGTAAGCGGCGTCGGCGATAGCCTTCTTGGTATCCGCTTCCTGTTGCAGTTCGGATTTCTTGATGGCAAGTTCATTCTGTTTCTTTGCAATCTCTGTCTGCGCCACAACGGCTGCATCGTTGGATTCTTTATCCGCGGCGGCCTGCGCCACTTTGATATCTCTTTCACTTTCCGCCCTGGCGATAGCGGCTGTTTTCTTGATTTTCACAATGTTGTCGATACCCAGGTTTTCGATGACGTCATTGCCGTCCACGAAGTTTTGAACGTTGAAGCTAACGATGTCAAGACCCATGGCCGCCAAATCCGGCTCGGCGTTTTCTTTTACCAGATTGGCAAATTTCTGCCGGTCGGAAACCATCTCTTCCAGACGCATCCGGCCCACAATTTCACGCACATTGCCTTCCAGTACTTCACGGGCAACGCCTGCTATGTACTCCGTGTCTTTGTTTAGGAAATTTTCCGCTGCAAGACGGAGCCTGTCCGCTTCGCTGCTGATTTTAATATTGACTGTGGCGTCCACATTGATATTGATGTAGTCGGCGGTGGGAACCGCATTGCTGGTCTTGACGTCAATGGGAATCAGCCGTAGGTTGAGCTTATCCAGACGTTCAAAGAATGGGATGCGGATGCTCGCCTTCCCGATGACAATTTTGGATTTTTTCTTGAAACCGGAAATAATAAACGCCATATCCGGCGGCGCCTTGACATATCCGGCGACCATAAAAACGATAAGAAGAGCCACCAGTATAAGGACGACGATTGTTGTTATGCTTACGGTTGATTGAAACATACATTTCCCCTCCTTTTTACGAGATGTACCCCGGAATCTATTGTGCACATGCACAAATAAACTGAAGAGTACGTTGGTATTTATACTTAGTGCAGTGACTACATCATATTCAGGCCAAGAGTTTTACCAGATATCATGTGGTCGCTACATTAGTGTACTGACACGTTCATTTATCAACGTGTTAGTACACTATAGTATATCCTATTCCTTGCCAAATTGATATAGAAACGGATAAAAAATCGACAAAATGTGACTTATTATGTGTATGGCGGCACAGTCTGCAAGATTACCGTAAAACAACTCCCTCCGCCCTGGGCATCCTGTACCGATATGCTTCCGCCGTGTGCCTTTACGATTTCGTAGGCGATGGAGAGCCCGAGTCCGAAATGGTCTTTGCCGCTTCGGGATTTCTCCGCCCGGTAGAAGCGGTCGAAGATTTTCTCCTTTTCCGCGTCCGGTATGCCGATGCCGTTGTCGGTAACGGTAATGAGAAATTTTTCTTTTATCCTGGAGAGAGCAAGGGTTATCTTACCGTATGTCGGTGTGTAGCTTATGGCATTGTGCAGCAGGATGGAGATTACCTGGCTGATGCGTTCCGGGTCGGCGCTGCATGGCGGGAGCGCTTCGTCTGGCAGTTGTATAGACAAAGAAATGGATTTTTCCTGGGTCAGAGAGCCGAAAGCTTCATAGGCGTTCATGAGAAGCGTATCCAGTTCCGTAGCTCCTTTACGGATTGGAAATTGATGATTATCGGATTGGGAGAGTATGAGCATATCGTCCACGAGAGAGGAGACGCGCATTCCCTCCTGACAGATGATATTGATAAAGTTTCCCTTTTTTTCTGCGGGTGCTTGTTTACAACATTCCGCTGCGGAGAGGATGACGGCAAGAGGCGTGCGCAGTTCATGTGAGGCGGAAGCGATGAACAGTGCCTGCTTTTTTTGGGTTTCTATGATTGGTTTCAACAGCCGTCCGGTAAACATCCAGGAGAAAACAGTGAGTGCCGCTACCGCCGCCAAATCAATCAAAAGGAAACGGACACGTTGTGCGTTTATTTGTGCCTCCAGGTTACGCATAGAAGTAAGAACGGTGATTTCCAATATGGAATCGTTTTTTCCCGTTACAATTTTGGCTGCAAAATAATTGGTGTCCATGGAGGGCGAGGTAAATTCATATTCGGTATGGGTGAGCGTGCCGGATGTGCCATGCAGCACGGACGACGATACGTCATGCAGCGCCGCGTAAGCCTCTTGGCTCTCCTGGAACAGAAAGTTCCTTTGTGCCTGACTGCCTGAATTATTTAATTGATTAAAAAGAAAAGGCGTGCCGTTGTCCAGGACGAAGAACAGATAATTCCCCTGGGCTTCCATCTTGGAGAGCCATTCCATAGAAATCACGGACTGTTGTTCTAAGTTGGTGGAGATGGTATTGATGTCATTCCTGAAAGCCTGGAATTGATTCCGATACAGTCCCTTTTCCGATACATACAGATAACAAAAAGACATAATAACCATGATGACCACAGTGATGCCCGTGCAAAGAAGAGTCAGCCGCAGATGCACTTTTTTATATAATAGGAAATCCTTGCGCTTATCCGAGTTTGCCGGAGGCAAATCTCGTAAACGAGCGAAACTCGTTTTCTTATACATGTATGTATGCTCCTTTCTGGTGTACGTCCGGTACGTCTCGGTCGTTTCCCTTGAAAATCATCAAATGTCTATGGTCAGGGCAGAGAAGTCGGCTTTACATTTCAAACACGGGTTCTTTTGAGGATTAGCCCTGGTGTAAACTGTACCCCACACCCCGTATTGTCTTAATTTGTAAGGTACTGCCTGTAATCTTGAGCCTGCGGCGCAGAAAGTGGATATAGTTGTCAAGGTTACCCTCCTCGATGTCGCTGTCGGGTCCCCACACTTTTAAAAGAATCGTGCTTCTTTGCAGCGTTTTGCCGAGGGAATGGACGAAGATATCCATGAGGGCCGCTTCTTTCTTAGAGAGGGTGCAGCTTCCCGAAGGGCCGGTTAGGATACATTCCGATTCTTTCCATGAGATGTCGGCGACGGAGAAGGTGTCGTTGACGGTAAGGGTGTGTGGACGCCTGGAGACACAGCGGATTCTGGCGAGAAGCTCTTCAAAGGCAAAGGGCTTTACCAGATAGTCGTCGGCGCCCAGGTCAAGCCCGGTCACTTTATCGGACAACGTACCCAGGGCGGTAATGAGAATGATTGGCGTGGCGATGCCCTTTTGTCTGAGTGCGGTCAGCACATCGGTGCCTGCCATATAGGGAAGCATCCTGTCAAGCAGGATAACGTCATAAATGTTCTGTTCACCGTAGAAAAGAGCCTCCTCGCCGTCAAAACAGGAGTCCACGGTGAAGTGCTGCGATGTAAGCTGATAGGCTAAAGTTTCATTCAAATGTTTATCGTCTTCTGCCAGTAAAATTCTCATGGCTTATTCCTTTCCTAAGAATATTGCGTTAGTGTGGGAGAACATTCGTATTTGTCTAAATGGCCTGCTTCCATTTGCCTGTCCGCTGAGGATGCTTGACAGCAGCATACTGGCCACTGACCACAGTATATCACAGAAACCTTTATTTAATCTCTAAAAATGTACTTGGATAAATAGAGGATAGAGATATAGTAAATAGGCATAATAAATCATTTAGTATAAGTATTTGTAATTTTAATTTTGCGCTGATAGAATACACATATCAAGCCGGACAACAAACCGGAAAGCAGCATTGTAATCGGAAATAAGCGACGGAAAAGTAAGTCGGAATGGAGGGAAAAATGAGAAAATATGAAAATTTATCAATGGGAAGAAAAGCAGAATCTATTTACACGGCAGTGAAGAAAAATCAATTAAACTGTAAAAAGAAGAAAGTCGCGTCCAGGAAAGGGGGCAGAGTCAGCTCCTATGAAGAGAGTATAAGAAAAGATGCGGCGTCTAAGATATGTTATGTATATATCAATGGCATTTCCATGCCGGTGCTCAGCGCATAGACATGGGCAGGACTTGTCTTAGGGCTGTATCTCCATCGGGAAAAATATGCCCTGTTTCGTACAGGGCATAGAAAGCAAAAGATACGCAAAGAGCATCATCCGCAGGCGGCGTAATGCATAAGCGGTATGCTATTTTGTAATGATTTCCTGAAATTTTTCCAAAAATTTTGCGGCAGCTTTTGGTAGAAACTGGTATTTTTTCCAAATAAGATGCATCGACGCATGAAGAGGCGGATTGAGAGGGCGGAAACAGAGGCTGCCCTCTCCGCTTACGTTGATAATTTTATCCAGGGCAAATGCGTAGCCGATTCCTTCGTCTACCATCAGAGAGGCGTTGAAGAGCAGGTTGTATGTGGAGACCAGATTGACTTCGGACAGATTCCGCTGTAACCATGTGGTCAGGACGTCTCCGTCTTTGGTATTACGGTTACACATAAGCGGCTTATCCCATAAATCTTCAGGGCATATCTGTTCTTTGGATGCAAGAGGGCTGTCCTTGCGCATCAGGATTCCGTAAGTGTCCCTGACGGGGAAGGTGATATACTCATATTTCGAGGTATCAGCGGAGCCAAAGATGAGGCCGAAGTCAATCAATCCCTTGTCGAGGTCTTCTAGGATATCGGTAGTGTCGCCGCTGGAAATTTGACAGTGTATATCCGGGTAGGCATCGTGAAGCGCACGGGCAGTTTGGGCAAAATAGCGGACAGCATCTGTTTCCCCACTGCCTATGTACACATTTCCGGCAATCATGTCGTTGTTTATGGCGATTTCATGTTCTGTTTTCTGAATCAGTTCTAGGACTTCCTCCGCGCGCTTGCGCAAAATCATCCCTTCTTCAGTCAGGGTTATCCTGCGGCTTCCGCGGATAAAGAGCTGTTTTCCTAGTTCATCTTCCAGGTCCTTAAGCTGTCTGGAAAGAGTAGGCTGGGAAAGATGCAGGGCTTCGGCGGCGCCGGAGATACTCTGCTCCCTTGTGACGGCGAGAAAATACTGTAACACTCTCAATTCCATTCTCATACCTCCTGATAAAAGGGTTATGTAAGGTTAATTTGCGGAGCAAATTTAACTTTATGATAGTGTGAAAATCTATACCTGTCAAGCATATAAACATATTATATATAGGCATTTGTTATTAAAAAATCCATGTGCTAGACTATTTTCAGTGGACGGGAGAACAGAACCCTGTTCTGGAAGGGTGGGGAACAAAATTGTGCAAATCAGTGATTAGGATTATGTCACAAATCGGTAACTTGTATATGGATTTGAGCAGTAAGGTGTGTAGAAACGGAGATAAGACATGGATTGCAATGAAAAGTGTAAAAAGGAAGCCATGGCCCAGTGTCTGAAAGACGCGGGATGTGAGGATACGGTGATTGAGCGTTTCTTGGAAGATTTTGGTTCAGGCAGGTTGAAGGAGAGTATTCGTATATTACAAAAGCACAGGGAGACATTGTTGGATGATTTGCACAGAGGGCAGAAGAGAATTGACTGTCTCGACTATCTGATTTTTATGTTGCAGACGAAAAAAAGCTGGATTTGCTGTGGACAGAAAATCGATGTGGAAAAAGAGTGCTTGCGGAAAGCGTCTGACAAGGCCCGGGAATAAGAAAAAAGATTTATAGAAGAAAGAAGAGGTTAGGTGCAGTGAAGAGGTTGTATTTCGCAGCCTGTCTGGTTTTCATGGTATTTATTATGTCTGCTTGTACTGGGGAGAGTAAGGAAAACGATGGCCGTGAGGATAGTCATTCGGGAGCGGTAGTGCAAAAAGAACAAGAAGAGACGATGCGGCAAGATAAAGCGAGGGAAAAGGCAGACAGTATCGATGGACAGGAGGAGCAGAAGGAAAGCCCTGAGATACAGGAGGATGAGATGAAGGATTTATGTATTACAATAGGAGGACAGGACTTTTTAGTAAAATTATATGAAAACAGTGCAACGGAGCAATTAGTGGATATGCTTCCGCTTCATATTACTATGGACGAGTTAAATGGCAATGAAAAATACTATTATTTGGATGCCGGTTTGCCGACAGATTCTTCCGTACCGTCCGGCATCCGGGAAGGTGATTTGATGCTTTATGGCTCCGACTGCCTGGTGCTGTTTTATAAGAGTTTTACGACTTCTTATCGCTATACGCCGTTAGGCTATATGGAAGATATCCAAGGGTTTGCGGCAGCGCTCGGGGAAGGAAGCGTGCAGGTAGACATAGCGGTATTGCAGTAAAATTTTTTATTCGTAATACCCGCATACGCTCCCCTGTTGGATAATATGGCCGGCGGCATTGCGCAGGACTTTTCTTTTGGTAGAGAATGGTTTTAAGTTTAGCCTGCAATCCAGAGCGTAGACGGTAAAACAATATGTATGGGATGTTCCCTTCGGCGGCTTCGGGCCGGCATAGCGGTGGAATCCGTAACCGATTCCCTGGGTGGCTCCTTCCATCGAAGGGATTTTTTTCCCGGATGGAATGGCTTCCGCAATTTTATCCGTTGCAGGAATGTCCCAAATAACCCAATGCGTAAACTTTTTCACCGGATGGCTGAAATCTTCCAGGGTAATAATAAGCGTAACGGCGTCTGGGGATAGGTTTTTTATGATAAATTCCGGGGAAATATCTTTTCCCCGTCCGGTATTTTCCAGGGGAAATTTACCCTTGTCTCTTATTCCATTACATTCAAATTCAAGATTATTATTTTCCATTTTCCTCGATTCCCATTAGGATATTAACATTGCCGGCGAGTTTCGGCAGCCTGTTTGCTGCACATTTGGAGTGGATGCTTTCTTATGTCCAATATAGCATAAGTGGCAGGAAATAAACAAATCTTTTTATTTTTAGAGATTATTTAGAGAAAACCTTGGTATGATGGGAACTGTAAAGAGAAATATATGACTATCCGTAAGATGTGCGCATATTTACCGGAAACAGTATGCAGGTAAAAGGAAAGAAGAATATGAAAAGATATCAGTACAGGACAAAGCGGTTTTTACATAATAAAAGTCTGGCAGTGGGTTTGTCCGTCGTACTGTCGGTATCTCTTCTGGGCGGCTGCGGAAACCGTAACGCTTCGATAGGAGAAGAAGACAGCACAGGCGGGACAGACAAAAGAGGCGGTGACATACAGGCGGATGGTATGGCGGACGGGAAGGCAATGGGAAGGTATCTGGAACAAGTAATAGACTTGTCGGGGAACCTGGAAGGCTACCGGGAGAAGATTTTTACCCTGGAAGACGGGAAGCTGATGATTACGCAGCCAGAGGGCCGTATACAGGCTTCGGAGGACAATGGCGCTTCCTGGAAGAACGTTCAGCTTGATTGGTTGGAAGCTGTGGGAGATTATAGTTTTATTGATGATTACGCCGTGGGAGCCGACGGGACGATTGCTATTGTGTACAGCCCATCGGCGGATATGGAAAATGCGGCGGCAACGGGTGATGACAGCAGTATAGAAAGCAGTGAAGATACGGTAAAAGACCGTAGTGACGATGTAAAAAGCGGTGGGCAGACAGGAGATAACGGTGACGAAGAAGGCAGTAAACAGGAAGCAGATGACGGTAAACAAGAAGATAACGATGTGACAGAGCCCACAGACAGTCAGGGGAAAACGGAAACCGGTGAGGAGACGGAAGATGAAAATACGCTGGAGGAAATGGACGGTTGGATGTTTTATACCCAGACACAGGCGCTTATTGTGAAGCCTGACGGCACTCAGGTGAAGGTTGACCTTCCAGGAGGAAATGACGCCGAGCACTGCCCTCGCCATATTTGGATTTCGGAAAGCGGAAGGGTGTTTGTCGGAACCTATGAAGCGGTTTTGTATGAAATTTCAGAGGACGGCACGGGAGAAGTATACCTTACATTGGAGGACAGCCCGCAGCTTATACAGTTTCTTGGCAGCCGCATGTTGATTGACGGTTATAGTTATGACAGTGTTGTCATATATAACATGGACGCAGAGGAATACATGGAAGATGAAGTGCTTAGCGATTTCGTCCAGGAAAATTATGGGGACAGAAATTTTGGCGGCGGGAGTTGGTATACCATGTATTTCTTTCCGGGGGAAGAGGATGTCCTCTATCTGGCAGGAAAAAAAGGGGTGCACCGCCATGTTATCGGCGGCAGCGCCATGGAACAAGTGGTGGACGCAAGCCTGTCTACATTCGGCAATCCAAGCTACAATATGCTTGGCATGGTCAGGCTTGACAATAATGAATTTATTGCTCTTTTTACGGATGCCAGGTTGGTGCATCTTGTCTATGACCCTGACGTGCCCACGGTGCCGGATGAACGGATTAAGGCATACAGCCTGACAGACAATGCGATGCTGCGGCGTGCCATTGCCATATACCAGACCAGGCACCCGGAGGCGTATGTGGAATACGAAGTCGGTATGGAAGAAGATAATGCCATAACGAGGGAAGACGCACTGAAGAAACTGAATACGGAAATCATGGCGGGAGAGGGGCCGGATTTGCTCATACTGGATGACATGCCTGTTGATTCATATATAGAGAAGGGGTTGTTAAAAGATTTGACGCCTTTTGTGGACGGCCTGGAAGGCGACGGGGAACTGTATGATAATATTGTGGACGCTTTCAGGAAAGAGGGCGGGTTATATGCCATACCCTGTGAGGTGGGGCTGCCCACCGTTATGGGAAAAGAAAAATATGTTTCCAAGATGAAAGATTTGAAAGGGATTGCGGACGTGATGGAAGAACTCAGGCAGGACAATCCAGGGAAAGACTTGTTGAAAATATGTTCCCCGAAAGCGTTGATGAAAAATTTCATCACATCCTGTGCCCCTGCATGGAGCAGACAAGACGGCAGTATTGACAGGGAAGCATTGGAAGAATTTCTGGTGCAGACGAAGCGGATTTATGAGGCCCAGATGGATGGTCTTTCGGAAGAGTATATGGTGAAGTACGAACAGCGGCAGAAAGACAACCTGGAATATAGTGGAATGACTATAGATGATGAGCCTTACTACATGTATAGCATGGATGAATTTCATTATTTAAGGAGTGATAGACAGATACTTGCGGGAATACTGACTTATCCTTATGCCTATGCGGAATTATTTTCGGTGCAGACGACGAAAGGGTTTGAGGAAGATGTGATGGCGCCTATGGATGGACAGAGTGACAATGTATTCTGTGTACAGACATTGGCAGGCGTCAGTGCGGGAGCTTCCGAACAGAATGCGGAACATGCCCAAAGCTTGCTAGGCGTACTGTTGGGGAGCGAAGATATCTCAAGTCTGGGCTTTCCTGTCAATCGTGCAGCCTTTGAGTCAGGACTTTTTCCGGATGATTACGAAGACTATCTGGCTTCGGGCGACAGCTACTCCACTTTCGGATATCTGACGGAAGACGGACAGATGTTTACATGGGAGATATACTGGTTCGACGATACGTGGGCGGGTATGCTGCGCAGCCGGATGGAGACGGCCGATACGCCTTATGTGGTGAATGCGATGTTGGAAGAGGCAGTTTTTTCGGCAGGTACGGCCTATATACAGGGGGAAAAGAGTTTGGAAGAAGCCCTGGACGATGTGGAGAAGAATTTGGCAATTTATATGGCAGAATAATAAAACAGTGAAGAAAACATGAAGTTATACTATGACACCGAAGAACGGTGTCTAAGTATAACTAATCATGTTTGGAAGAATGCAAAGAGCGTGCATTCTTCTGAGGCTGTGAAAACGGTGTCTAAGTATAATGAATCATGTTTGGAAGAATTAAAACAAGGGAAATGACGGGATGTTCGGAAAAGTAAGGACGGCAAAAAATACAACAGACGGAAACAGCATAGGGGTGGCAAAGCGGCGGCGAAGTCACGGTGCAAGGAGCCATAGGGATACCAGGGCTTTTACACTGTTTCTGGCGCCCAGTTTCGCGGGAGTACTCTTGTTTGTGCTGCTTCCGTTTATGGATGTGGTGGGAAGGTCTTTTCGGACGGTGGTGACGGGACAGTTTGTGGGTTTTCGGAATTATGGGACAATCTTTGCGAACCAGGCGTTTATTTTGGCAGTCAAAAATACATTCCGTTTTACGTTGGTGTGTATTCCGCTTTTGGTAATTATCGGTTTGACGGTTGCGGCGCCGGTGAGTAAACTAAAGAACGCGGGGACAATCAAGTCGCTATACCTTTTTCCCCTGGCGATGCCTACGGCCACCATTGTGATTGTGTGGAAGATGGTATTCTACAGACAGGGGTTTTTGAACTTGTTTCTGACACGGCTTGGGGAATGGACAGGGCTGTGGGAAGAAGTGCGCACGGATTATCTGGGCACCAGCGCCGCTTTCTGGGTGCTTGTGTTCAGTTACATATGGAAAAATACAGGTTATACGGTAGTTTTGTGGTTGGCGGGTATTTTAGGAATCCCCAATGAATTGTTGGAGGCGGCGCGGGTGGACGGTGCGTCGGAGCGCCAATGTTTTTTTAAGATTGTGTTTCCAAATTTGAAGGGCAGCCTATACACCATTGTGATTTTATCTTTCTTAAATTCTTTTAAGATTTACAGGGAAGCGTACCTGGTTGCCGGGGCTTATCCGCAGCAGGATATGTATCTTTTGCAGCATCTTTTTAATAACTGGTTCGTGAACCTGGATTTCGATAAGATGGCGGCTGCGGCTGTCTGCGTGGGCGGATTTTTGTTCATCGTAATCATGTTGTTACAGCGCGTGTGGGACAAGAAAGCATAGAGGGGAAATCAATTGAATCTATATCGTCTGAAATCATATTTGAATAATTTGAAGAAAATAAAACGTAACATTATACTTTTTTTTATCACATTCCCGACGCTATTAGTCTGTCTGCCGATTGTTTTATTGGTGACAGGCTCGGTGATGGACAATGGGGAGCTGTGGGAGCATTTATCTCCGGTGTTTTCCGAAGCGGCGGAATATATCAGTTGGAAGATTGTGCCCGACTACCCGACTTTTGGAAATTACGGGAAACTGCTTTTTATGACGCCGCAGTTTTTCGTGCTTTTTTGGAACTCGGTGAAAATGGTTGGGTTTATCCTGCTTGGCCAATTGGTTGTGGGAGTTCCGGCAGCATGGGCTTTTGCCGTCTTTAAAGTGAGGGGAAGCAGGGCGTTGTTTGCCCTCTATGTGGTGTTGATGCTCCTGCCCTTTCAGGTCACTATGCTGTCCAGTTACCTGGTTTTAAACAGGTTGGGTTTCCTGGACACCCAGCAGGCGGTGATTCTGCCTGCGGTTTTCTCTACGTTTCCGGTGTTTTTGACGTATGGAGGATTCCGGTGCATTCCCATGCAACTGTTCGAGGCGGCGCGGATTGACGGGGCGGGGGAATTTCGGATTTTCTGTAAGATAGGGCTGCCCCTTGGCAAGAGTGGCCTCCTGTCGGCGATGGTGCTTGGTTTTTTGGAATATTGGAATATGATGGAACAGCCCATGGCGTTTCTGGAGGATAAGTCGCTGTGGCCGTTGTCGCTGTATCTGCCGGAAATCACATGG
Organism: uncultured Lachnospiraceae bacterium; assembly: GCA_910578645.1. Classification (GTDB taxonomy): domain Bacteria; phylum Bacillota; class Clostridia; order Lachnospirales; family Lachnospiraceae; genus UBA3282. The sequence continues at coordinate 20,644 of CAJTQI010000006.1, read as the reverse complement.
GCGCAGGCGGGTTATGCCTTCACCACATCGATTATCACCCTTGTGCCGGCGGTGTTTATATTTATCTGGGGTCAGGATTACCTGGAACAAGGGATTATTTTTTCTGGGTTGAAGGAATAAAGGTTTGTGAGTATAGCATATAGAAGCGGAGGAAAGTGCGTTGGAGCAGAGAAAGAAAAACAAAGTTGTGGTGGGGTTCTTTGTGTTTTTAGGTTTTATGTGGCTTTGTACGGTCATATCCAAGAGTATTTATGCATCAAAGCTTCCCATTGTCTCGACGGAATCCGCGGAGCAGAAATACGTGGAGCATATCGTGGAAGTGGACGGTATCGTGGTGGCGGGGGACAAAGACCCGGTGACCGTTTTAAGCGGGCTGCGGGTGGAGAAAATTCTTGTGCAGCCAGGCGATAAGGTGGAGGAAGGCGATGTACTTTTTACGGTGGACATGGAAGACCTTGCGGATATCATGGAGGAAAAGCAGACGGCGGTTGCCAAGCTACAGGCACAGATTGATACGATTTTAACGAATCAGGAGTTGGAAAGGCAGCGCAAGGAACTGGAACTTCAGCGGGCAAGAGAGGACTATGACGCACTTGCCAGGCAGCAAGATACTCTGGTCGGCCGGGCGGCGGAGGCGTACAGCCAGATTGAGGATGAAATAGATAATAAAAAGGAAGAGGCTAAGAAATACAGAAATGAAGAGCGGATGAGGAGGCAGGAGGAAGAGAAGAAAAAGGCCATGGAGGAAGGAAAAGAGTGGAATGAGGAAGAACATTGGGACGGTGTGGACGACAGCGAGGACGGTATCCAGGTAGACGAATCCCTCTTAGATTCCCTGCAGGATGCGGCGTATGCGGAGGCGGACGCCAAGGTGCAGCGGGAGAATGCCATGCGTGAGGCAGAGCGGAAAGTGGAAGACAGCGCCGCGCCAGAAAACGAGGATGCAGCCCTGGAGGTGAACCGTCTGGAACTATCCGACATGCAGGCTGATTTGTCACGCTTCCAGGCCATTAAAGACGCAGGGGGCCAGATTAAGGCAAAACACGCAGGACTGGTTACGGATGTGCTTATCAGCATGGGCGACAGAACCACGGATTCGGCGGTGATGCTTTTTGCGGATGATTCCGTACCATGTCAGTTTAAGGCGCTGATTACACAGGAACAGAAGAAGTATATTGGCCTGAATGATGAAGTATCCCTGGAACTGGATGGAAGCAGCAGGGCAAAGGACGCCAGGATTAGTTACCTGTCGGAAAGCAGTTCGGCGCCTGGAAGTTACGAGGTATATATCGACCTGCCTGAAGAGACAGGCGTTCCGGGATTGTCAGGCGTGATGACACGGGCGGAGAGCGGCGAGAGGCATCCTGCCTGCGTTACACCTATGGCGGTTCACAAAGAAGGAGAAGGAGGGGGCAGGGCTTATGTGTATGTGGTCAAAGAGAGGGAAGGGATTCTGGGCATGGAATATTATGCCGCCCAGGTTAATGTGAGAGTGTTAGATGAAAATGAGAGCTGGGTGGCAGTGGAGGGTGCGCTTGACGGGGACAGCGTGATTATTTCTTCCTCCACGATAGAGGTGAAAAACGGAGATGTGGTCAGGTTGGCGGGGGAGTGAGGGAGCGGATAAAAGTTCACGTTATAAGCTGATACCGGCCCTTACCTGTCTTTTTAACCGCCCCGTTGTCACATAGTTTTTTTAGTACGCGCTGTAATTGTCTGCGGCTGCACCGTAGCTTAAATATGGCCGTCTCTATGCCGTTAATTTCATGCAGCGGACAGACGTTCTTCATGTATAACAGAACCCGCTCTTCCAGTGTTGTTGTCATGGTCTCTGCCGAGGAAAGGAATTTTAGTTTATCTGCATAGGAGCGGAGCAGCGTATGAAGAAAGCGGAGGTCACATGAAAGCTGCTCGCGGTATTCTTGTGTGGATAATGACAGGCACACTGTAGGGGTCTTAGCCTCCGTGAAAAGGGGCGTGATTTCCTGGTTGGGAAATTCTAAGTCGCCAAGAATCGTGGGGCTCACAATCTCGTTTACCGGGGAAAGGCTTCCGTCTTCACGAATCCCGTAAATTTGAACTGTGCCCTCAACCACAAATATAATTTTATCCATCTGTATGTCAGGAACCGTAATATATTCGCCTTTTTCGTAGCGGCAAACTTGAAAAACCAAGTCTGGCGTATCAAAGCAATTGCATATATTTCCCTTGTCAAGCCAGTATTCTATCTGCTTTTCATCTGTTATTTGTCTCAAGTTTTCCACCTTCCCCGGTTTTTATGCTAAAGCATAATCTCAAATCTGTGCGGAGAATGATTTGCAAGGCAAATCTAGAACTTCCAAGTCAGCTGTGCTGACTTTGCGAAGCAGCCATTGCTGCGGGTGATTAGAAGTTCTTCTCATGCTAATCTTAGAAATTCTTCCGCATATCTGAATTTGTGAAGCAAATCTCGCAAACGGGCTTTGCTTGTTTTTTAATTGTGCCATATGGCACAGAAAAAATCAAGGGATGACGCTATCATAATATAGGAAGTGAGGGTGAAAGATTGAAAATGAAAATTTTCAATCACGAGATTTGTGTCTGCGCGTTGCTTACCACAAACTCGATACCAAAAGCAGCGCAGAAATGGAGAAAAACATGGAAAATGAAATTTTTAATGAATCTAAAATATCGAAGGCGTATATACGCTTATCTTTGCCGCTTGTATTCAGTATGGTCGTAACCTTGATTTACAATCTGGCGGACACTTATTTTGTTGCGCAGACCAACGACACGAATATAGTGGCGGGCGTCTCTTTGGGTATGCCGTTATTTACGCTGCTTATGGCGGTGGGAAATGTTTTTGGGCAAGGCGGCTCCTCTCTTATTTCCCGTTTGCTAGGGCAAAAGGATGAGACGGGGGTGCGCCATGTCAGTTCTTTTTGCTTTTATGTCACGGCTCTTTTAGGCGTTATCATCGCAGTTATCATGTTGGTTTTCCGCATACCGCTTCTGTATGTGATAGGGGCTAGTGAGGAAACCTTTAGCCATGCGTCGGATTACTATTTTTATCTGGCGGTGGGCGCTCCGGCTATTATGCTTTCTTTTATCCATTCCAATTTGTTGCGTTCTGAGGGGATGTCAAAAGAATCTATGGAAGGAACGGTTTTAGGCGCAGTAGTCAATATTGTCCTGGACCCTGTTTTTATCTCTGTCTTGGGGTGGGGCGCTAAGGGTGCGGCCATTGCCACCGTGGTTGGATATGCAGTGGCGGACATTTTCTTTGTTTACGTTGTGGACCGGAAAAGTAAAATATTATCCGTAAATCCAAAAGAAATAAAAATACCTTCGGAGCATGTGGGGCAGGTTTTGGGTATCGGTATCCCTGCTGCCATCGTCAATCTTATGCAGAGCTTAAGCGTGGTGTTGGTGAATCAGTTTCTGCTTCCTTTTGGAAATGATAAAATTGCGGCGATGGGCATTGTCCTGAAAGTGAACATGATTGCCCTCCTGCTCTTAACAGGATTTGCATTCGGGGGACAGCCGCTTTTCGGATATTACTACGGTGCAAATGATAGAAAAAGGCTTTCTGAATTGCTGCGTTTCTGCGCTGTGTTTATCAGTGTGATTGCCGCCGTGCTGACCGCAGGTATATTTCTGGCGGCGCCCCTTTTGATGCGGTGCTTTATGAGCAACGAAAGTATCATAAAGGACGGAACGGTTATGCTGCGTTGGCAGGTTATAAGCATGGTATTTGTGGGCATTGTCCTCTTAATGACCATTATTTTCCAGTCCATGGGAAAAGTGGTGGGCTCATTTATCCTGTCCATCAGCCGACAGGGGATTATTTTTTTGGTCATTCTTATCACGGCATACAATACCCTGGGATACATGGGAATTATCGTGTCACAGGCAGCGGCAGACATGGTGACTGCGGTGATTGCGCTCATTTTATTTAAAAGCCAGGTATACAAAGAATTTATGGTTTAGGAGACGGCAAAGAAAACCCGGCCCTCCGCTGTCAGACAGCGGGAGCCGGAAGGGATGTCAAAGCTTTCCGCACAGATACGCATAAGCGTTCAGTATCGTAGGCTGCCGTTTACCTGTAATGAAATAGAAATCCAGCTGTCCGGCGTTCTCGGCGTGGATGTAGGAGCCATAGACCGGAATGTCACAGCACAGCACCGGGCCGTCCGTGGCGGGCAGAAGTCCGTAGCCTTTGTCGGAAAGAAGAAAAGGCAGTTCCCCGGTGTGGCTTTCGTGGGAAATATATCTGGCAGTTCCCCGAAGGTTTAAGCCTTTGGCGTCGCCCGCGCCCATGGCGTAGATGTTTTCACCTTTGGCCCAGTCCAGATAGAGCCAGGTTTTTGTTTTCCCATCGGGTGTGTTTTCCAACTGGCGGCATTCTTTACCGCGCTCTGCCAGAAGAAGTTTCTTATCCCGGTTCATATAGCGGATAGCGCCGGTAGATTTATCTACCTGTAAGTACAGTTCGTCGGTCATAAGGTCAACGGTGCTGCCGGATTCCTTGTACATCCATCTTTTATCAGTGCTGTGGACGGCGATTGTGTGATGGAAGCCTTCCGTTATCTGTCCGCCTTTTGCAAAAGTTATCCGGACGATGGCACTGCCCACCGGGCTTAGGCGCAGGACGCCGTAACGGCTGTGCAGATACAGGCCGTCGGCCTGTTTGGTGACCCACCGGATGGCAAGGTCAATCTTGCTATGTCCCGAAGGCCGCAATTTTTCGGTGGCGGGCATATCCCCGAATTTGATACTGCTCTTGGCAAGCATGTTTTGGGGAGCCTGCTGCTTTCGGTGTGTGTATGGCGCCGCAGTCTCCTTGACAGCGGGACGTTTTGGTTTGTCGGAACTTGTTGTTTCGTCTGACAGTTCATTGCGAACGATGGAAATTTTCTTGTTGCGTAGTCTTGCAGGTACGTCCTGTTTTCCGGAGACATTTCGTAAAGCGGAGTGAGGAAGCTTGTTTTCGGAAGTGGGCCTGGTGTCCATAGCGGAATCTGCCTTTGCTTCACATCTGGCCGGTACCGGCTCGGCAATCAGCCCGGTCAGGTTTCCGGTGTGGAGAACACATAGCTCGTGTAGGGCCCGGGTGGCGGCCACGTAGAGCAGCTTAGAATGCCCGTCGTCCACAGGATATTCCTCCCTCGTGGGCTCTAAAATGAGTACCGTGTCAAATTCAAGACCTTTCGTATATTCTACCGGAAGCACCATGATGCCGCTCCCAAATACTGCCTTTTCCAAATCGTTGCCAAGCACGTCTATATAGCGGGACAGCTCTTTGGCGGCAGCGGCGGCGCCTGCCTGGTCACGGCAGACTACGGCGATGGTATCGAAGCCGCCTGTCCCGGCAGCCTGCGCTTCTGTATCACTTTCACGGTCACTGCCGGCCTGCCATCTTTTACATATGTCGGCCGCAGCACGGATAAGGGCGTTTCGGTCGTCAAGCTGCTTTACCTGTACTTGGCTGCCATGCCGGATAATCGGCTCCACAGGATAGACGGAGAATTGTCCATGATGCAGTATGTTTGTTGCAAAATCCGATATCTCCACTGTGTTGCGGTAACTTTTTTTCAATATGCCGAAACTGTCCGCGGGGTCCGGCAAAAGCAGCTTTTTTAATTCTTCCCAGTCGTTTAGGCCGTAACCGAAACGGATATTCTGGGAGACGTCGCCCATGACGGTGTATGTGCACTGGTAAATGCAGAATTTCAGGACACGGTATGCCATCATTCCAAAATCCTGGGCTTCATCAATGACAATATGGTGCGCCTCGCTGATAACTTCGGTTTCCTTGATTCGCTTATACAAGTAGGCGAGGGCTGCCAGGTCGTAGACGTCAAACTCTGTATCCGGTTTGCTTATGGAATACCCCTTGGCATTCTGGCTTTTCAGGAAATCAGCATACATTTCAAAAATAGAACGCTTCCATACTTTTCCCCCATAGTAACCCCGGTATGCTTTCAGGATTGCTTTTCTTTCAGCTTCGGTATACTTGATGCCTTTTCCCAGAAATTCTTCCTTGATTTTGCCGCGCAGACGTTTGTTAAGCATGTTGATTTTACTCTGGACGGATACGGAAGGATTCTGCTCCACATAACGTTCTATGGCATCGCCGTCCAACAGGCAGACAAGATGTCTGGGCTCCGGGGACTGACCGGAAGTTTCGTCAAATACACCGAGTTTGCCATTCCTGATACCTTCCACGAATTGTTTCGGATTCAGGTAGACGGATTTCCGGGAAATAGCCTTGTATTCTGTTTCATAACAGTATTGCTCCAGGTCGTGGAACCAGGTGGATGTACCTTTTATGCTGTCGTTGTTGTCAGTTAAATGGCGTTTTATACGGTACTTATTCTCGTCCCAATCCTCATAGAGAAGCCTGACAAAAAGCTGTTCCATGGTCATCTGACGCACGCCGTATACGTCCAGGTCGGGCAGTACGCCGGTGATATAGTTGAGGAGAATACGGTTACTGCCTACGATGTAGAAATCGTCAGGCTTGAACCGTGCTTCATAATTATAGAGGATATAGGAAATCCGGTGCATTGCAACAGTGGTTTTGCCGGAACCGGCGACTCCCTGCACGATGATATTGTGGTAGGGGGATTTGCGTATGATGTCGTTTTGTTCTTTCTGGATGGTAGCGACAATTTCACTGAGCACAGCCTGCTTGTTTTTTGCCAGGTATTTGGTCAGCAAGTCGTCGTTTGCGATGACTTCGCTGTCGAAATAGTCTATTAGCTTACCGGATTCAATTTCGTAGGTACGCTTTAATTGGAGGTCAATTTTGATAGACGTATCTCCAGGCGCCATATAGCTGCACTTGCCAAGGCCGTTTTCGTAGTATGCGTTTGCCACCGGCGCACGCCAGTCCACAACCATCCAGTGGGTCGTATCCCTGGCAATACCGCCCTTGCCGATGTAGATGGACTCATTCTTGTCAAGGGATTCGTCATGAAAAATGATTCTGCCAAAGTATGGTTTGCTTAAGGCTTTTTCATTCCGCATCAGCGCACGTTTCATGTGGTCATGCATGGTGATTGTGTTGTACAGGATGGTGCGCATTTCCACATCCTTGCTGTTATAGTGCGCCCTCATATCATCGATGTTTCCTTGCATTCTTGCGACTTCTTCGCCGTAGCTTGCCAGATTGTTTCTCACTACAGCAAGGGTTCTGGCAAGATATTCTTCCTCGTCCGTCTTTGTCAGGCGGCGGTTTTGGTGTTCGTCTTGTGCACTCATGTCTGACCTCCTTTATGGAATTTGTTTGCTGTTTCATTATGGATAACATTTCAGATGGGTTGATAATTGGACTGTTCCTATTTTAAGATGTTAAAAGAAAAAATGCTAGACTTTAATTTTGCTGTGTGTTAGACTGTATACTGAAGTTTAGATAAAAATAGTATTGCTTATTATAGTTGAAAAATTATTTTTATTTTGATAATGTATATGTTACCAAACCTCTCTTCCGACGGGCTTGCCCCAATTATATTCGCCATCAAGCATTAATTTTCCGCCATATTCCGTAGTTCTTTCTTCCAGTGTCTTATGACGAAAGGGTTTTGTGAAAGTAATTTTGCCGTTTGACACCGTAACATCTAAAACATCATTTAATGTAATGCCGGCGCTTTTTAGTATTTCCTTTGGTAATCGTATTCCCTGACTGTTTCCCCATTCTTTTACTTGCACTTGCATACAAAACCTTCTTATCATTTAGTATATACTATGTCAAAACAATTATCAATAAATCATGCAAACATATCTTTTGTTCATTGAGGGTACCCTCTATGTTGTTGCGCTAGCCAGAATCTGCATGATATGTTAGAATAGACAGAAACAGTGGCAAGTAACGTTCCGGAATGGAAAAAGAATGTTCAATGTTGAGATGTTTTTTATTTTAGAAAATGAGAAGGGAGAATTGGTAATAAGATGGGAATTGTAATCAAGAATACACTGGCAATTTTGCCCCAGGGTGCAGAGGATGTGGTGCGCCAGACAGATATTTACATAGAGGAGGACCGGATTACGGGAATCGGCAAGATGCCCGACGGATTTGTGGAGGATAAGGTAATCGACGGTACCGATAAACTGGTTATTCCGGGACTCATCAACTGCCACACCCATTCCTATATGTCTTTCATGCGTAATGTGGCGGATGACCTGTCCTTTATGGACTGGCTCTTTGGGACAATCGACCCCATTGAACAGCAGATGACCGATGAGGATACATATTGGGGTGCGAACCTGGCGATTATCGAGATGATGAAGAGCGGGACAACCTGCTTTAACGATATGCAGATGAATATTCACCAGACTACCAGGGCGGTCAAGGAATCCGGTATGCGTGCGGTCATCAGCCGTGGGCTGGTAGGCAGTGGCAACGATGAGGCAGGGCAGATGCGTCTGCGCCAGGCATACGAGGAGCGGGACGCAGCGAAAGACTGCGACAGACTTTCTTTCGTGTTAGGGCCTCATGCGCCTTTTACATGTGATGAGGCATTTATGAAAATTGTAGCACAGGAAGCGAAGAAGAACGGCATGGGAATCCATATCCATCTGTCGGAGAGCGAGAGTGAAATCGGGCAGATTCAGGAGAAATACGGATGCAGTCCCATTGCTTTGGCGGAGCGCTGCGGACTGTTCGATGTGCCTGCCGTAGCCGCCCATTGCGTACAGATTGACGATGCGGACATGGATATTCTGAAAGCAAAGAATGTCAGCGTGGTGACGAATCCGGCCAGCAATATGAAGTTAGGCAATGGGTTTGCACCTGTGGCGGGTATGTTGGAGAAAGGTATCAACGTATGTTTAGGAACCGACGGGGCGGCAAGTAATAACTGCCTGAACATGTTCCATGAACTGAGCCTTCTCACCTTAATTCATAAGGGCGTCGGCAGGACGCCGCAATGTGTCAGCGCGAAAGAGGGATTGCGCATTGCCACAATCAACGGCGCTAAGGCGCTTGGGATGGAGAAGGAGATTGGGAGCATCGAGGTCGGCAAGAAAGCAGACCTGGCAATCCTGGATTTGAATACGCCTTCCCTTACACCCAGAAATAACCTGATTGCGGGTCTGTCATATTCGGCCAACGGTTCTGAGGTAGATACGGTGATTATAAACGGACAGGTCACGATGGAGCACCGCAAGCTTCTGACTATCGATGAGCAGTTGGTATACCGGAAGATTCAGGAGATTATTGTGCGGATGGGACTGGACCAGAAAGTATACTAAGTAAAATTATCTGCAGTAAACAAAGGGTATCTTTGTTTACCGAGGGCATGAAAAGTGCACTTAACCGGTAAGATATGGGTTAAGTGCACTTTTAGCTACAGTACAATCCCGTCATATATTTCCTTGTCAACCGCTAACAAATTTATCATAGCAATGATTTGGTTCTGCATATCTTCAACAGTTTCTATTCTGGTTCTACCGATATTGTTTCTTGTCATTTCAAAATTTATATCGGGAAATAATCCTTCAAAAAAACAATTTATTTCAGGAGATGCTCCCATTAAAGCTGTTACAAGAGAATTAGCGTCAAACTGTTTTAACATTTCTTTCAGTTCCTTTTCAGGAATTGTAGAGATTTGTTCAAAATCAGTTATCCTCCGTGGTTGTATTTGAGGTTCTAAAATATCATTTATTGAAATGTCATATAATTTGGAGATTTTCAGCAAAATTTCTAAGTCGGGGATGGACGCTCCTGTTTCCCATTTTGATACTGCTTGCCTTGATATGCTTAATTTTTTTGCTAAATCATCTTGTGTGTAGTTATGGCTTCTACGCAGAAATTGTAAGTGTTTCGATATAATATTCATATTCATAAAAATCACGCTCCTTGGTGCCATTATAAAGCATATGGCGATTATAATAAAGAATTTGATAAGTGCTAAAAGGCAAATACCAGTTGCACAATCACTTTATAATTCTTCTTTTTCCCGTTTTTTTCGGCAGCCTGTTATATTGTCAGCTTTCGTTCTGAAGCCCCTTTTGTTATAGATGATTATCTCGGCATTCAGAATGCAAAAGAAATCAAGTAGTCTTGACAGGATAGTCTATCGGTGATAGACTACTTATACGGTCTATTAATAATAGACCGAAATGCGGACTGATTGGTACGGCGAATAAAAATCAGCCACAAAGAGATTTCGACAGTACATACACCATGGAAGGAGGCAATATCCGATGAAAGAGTATAAGCTTGCCAAACTGGAGGCACATTTTGCTGATTTAATCTGGGAAAAGGAGCCGATTTTGTCACCGGAGCTTGTGAAATTATGCGAGAAAGAATTTGATTGGAAGAAATCAACTACATACACTGTCCTGAAGAAATTATGCGACAGAGGAATTTTTCAAAACGAGAATGCGGTGGTTACTTCATTGATTTCCAGGGAAGAATTTTACGGATATAAGAGCAGACAATTTGTGGAGGATTCCTTTGAGGGCTCTATCCCGAAATTCCTGGCTGCATTTATGGGTGGGAAGAAACTGACGAGGCAACAGGCGGAAGAAATAAAACAGTTAATTGACGGGTATACCCAGGAATGAAAGGTTTGGTTATACGGATGGATATCACAACAATTTTTACAACAATTCTGAATATGAGTGTTACGGCCACATATTGTATTGCGGCAGTGATTTTATTGCGTCTTTTGCTGAGAAAGCAGCCTAAGATTTTTTCTTATCTGCTGTGGAGTGTGGTGCTTTTCAGGCTTTTGTGCCCGGTTACTGCAAATAGCGATTTCAGTCTCGTGCGGCTTCGCACGAATTTATTTACCCAGGAAAGGACTGCCGGGACAGGCGCAGTGGACAACACGGCCTGGCAGGATAAAGAGAAGCTGCAAGGCGAAACAGAACAGAGCGGAGATAAAAGGGATGGAGCGGATAACGTGATTTTGTCTGGGGATAGACAAAAGAATGTGGAAAAATTCCGGATGTTTCTTGTAATATGCGGATGGATTTGGCTGGCAGGCGTAGCAGTTTTTATCGGTTATGGCAGTTGGAGTGCTTTTCGTCTGAGACGTTTTTTGCACAGGGCAGTACATATAGAAGGAAAAGTGTATGAAGTGGACGGGATTCCCACGGCTTTTGTGTTTGGCATTGTCAGTCCGCGTATCTATTTGCCGAGTGGTTTGTCTGCACAGGAGTGCAGGTATGTCCTGGCTCATGAAAGGGTTCATCTTGCCAGAAGGGACTATCTGGTAAAAATTTTGGTATGGATAAGCGTGTGTGTACACTGGTTTAATCCCTTTGTGTGGATTGCGTTTGCCTTGATAGAGCGGGATATGGAGATGTCCTGTGACGAGGCTGTCCTGCGGGAGATGGGTTTGGAGGTGAAGCAGGATTATTCCCGTGCTTTGCTGTCATTATCCTGTGAAAAGACGATGGATGGGGGATGTCCGCTTGCCTTTGGGGAGGGGGATGTAAAGAACCGAATCCGCAATATTTTGTCCTACCGAAAAAGGACGTTTGTGGCCGTGGCATTTGTGGCGGTCTTGATGAGCGCCGTTGTGCTGGGACTTTCTTTGAATCCCACGGACGAGAAGGAGGCTGCAGAAAGGCTTCGTTCCAGTGAAAAGCGTGAGTTTGTGGAACACTACGCCAACACTTACTGTGAGAGGGATGGGGACGCCCTGGTTGGGTTTTATATAGATGAAGCAACGGCTTTTGAGCATGTGTATATGCTGGAGAAGGCAGGAAGCAGGTATACATTTGGCATTTCCAGTCCCTGGCCCATTGCATCCCGGTATATGGTGCATGGTGAAGAGGAAAAAGGGGAATCGTCGGCGCAGATATGGTATTATGCTTGGACATCCGAACCTCATGTGTCTGTGTGGAAAGAGACGATTCGGTTTATAGAGAGTGAAAAAGGATACCGTGTCGTTGACAGTGACATGAAGTATTTCAATGAGATTGCTTCACGGGAAGACTTTGAGGAGGCGTATCTGGTCTCGGGGGAATATGCTTTCGTGGATTATGTGGAGTGGGGTTTTGTGGAAGCGGTCAATTACCAGACAGAGTATGACAAAGAGGAAGGAGACGGGACAGACCGCAACGCTGTGTACAGAAGCCCGGAGCGTGCGGCGGCATGGATACTGAACCTGTCGGGAGGAGAGGGTGTTTGGACAACTGATTCTTCCGGAAAAGCTATGGTGGAGTACACTTTTGCAGATGGAAGCAGCGTGGAAATTCCCATGTGCGATGCGAATTTTGATTCACAGACGGACAATTCCTCCATGCCGGAGGAAGGGAATACGCAGGAGAGGGAGAAGGACGGCAGGAAGAATGAGACGTATGGCTCGGTATGGATTGTTGACTCTGCTTTTTTCAGCAATATTTCATTTAATCCGGAGGTTTCATAATGGAAGTAACATTGTTTAGGGCAAATATTGACGATGCGAAAGAAATACATGCCATGCAGGTCGAAGTTTTCAAAGAATTATTAGAGAAATATCAGGATTTTGGCACCAGTCCTGGGAATGAAAACATAGAAAAAGTAGAAGCACGCTTGAAACAAGATTTTACATTTTACTATTTTATCTGTATTGGACAACAAAAAGTCGGGGCTGTCCGTATTGTTGACAAAAAGGAGGCCGGAAAAAACAAGAGAATTTCCCCGATATTTATATTGCCGCAATTTCAGGGAAAAGGTATTGCACAGAAAGCAATCCGGTTATGTGAAGAACTGCATGGGAACGGAAATTGGGAATTAGACACAATTTTGCAGGAACCTAAAAACTGCCATTTATATGAGAAAATGGGGTATCGGCAGACAGGCAAAACGGAGGTCATTAACGAAAGACTAACATTAGTGTTTTATGAAAAAAAAGAGGCTGGCAGAATATAAATGTGACGGAGATATTTCTTTTTGCTTGCACTTTGCCCAAATTGCAGTATAATAAAAATTAAGTAAAGAAAGCGCCTACAATGTAGGTGCTTTTCACCATATAGGATTAGAGTGTCAAAAGCTGCATTTTATAAGTTGTGAGGGCAAATTGCATAAAATGTTCCCTTGTGTCAGTCTCCGTCATATGGATTTTCTAAAATATTCCGGGAAATTTAAGGAAACGGACGTAAGCACCCTCTATTCGCCATCCAGGCGAACATCGGGCTTTTCGGGGCGTCCATGCCCCGAAATTACTGGAAACTTCACGGAATATTAAGAAAATCACATATTCCTGCGAAGGACAACTTCGTGAACATTTTATGCAATCTGTCAGTGAAATTTTATGATGGCACCTTTTGACACCCTAATCCATATAGGAAATTTCTCCGCTTATCCGAGTTTGCCGGAGGCAAATCTCGCAAATGAGCAAAGCTCGTTTTTTTATGAGGTGTGAGTCATTTATGGAAATCGAATTTGATGTTAAAATTACTTCTAATATATTGTATGACTACATGCTGCATCATACCTATAACAGTATGGCAGGAATTATGGGTTCCCTTGTGGGAGCTTTGATGTTGGTGCTATTTGCCTCCAACAAGCAGCCTATTTGCTTGATTATCGGGGTGGTTATCTTACTGTATCTTCCCTGGACGCTTTTTATCAAATCCAGGCAGCAGGCGCTTGGCACGCCGGCTTTCAAGAAACCGTTGCATTACCGGTTAACGGATGAAGGTATTGAAGTGTCCCAGGACGACACGGTGGAGAAGATGGGGTGGGACGGCATGTTTAAGGCGGTGTCCACCATGCACAGCATAGTGGTGTATACGACGCGCACCAGTGCGTGTATTTTTCCTAAGAGGGATTTGGGGGACAATAAATATAAGGTGATTGAGATTATCTCTACACATATGCCGCCGAAGAAAGTTAAGATTAGGGGATAAAAAAGAAACAATGGATATTATAGAGACTTACAGCGCCGAGGAAACATATGAGCTTGGGAGAAAAATCGGGCAGCAGGCCAAAGCGGGGGAGGTTTACACGTTGGTTGGGGACCTTGGCGTAGGCAAAACCGTGCTGACACAGGGCGTTGCGGCCGGACTTGGCATTGTGGAGCCGATTTGCAGCCCGACTTTTACGATTATACAGATTTATGAGGAAGGCAGGCTTGCATTCTATCATTTTGACGTGTACCGTATCGGTGATGCGGAAGAGATGGAAGAGGTCGGCTATGAGGATTATTTCTATGGAGAGGGTGTCTGCCTGATTGAATGGGCGAACCTGATTGAAGAGATTCTCCCTGAGAATTGCCGGAAGATTGTGATTGAAAAAGACTTGGCGAAGGGATACGATTACCGGAAGATTACCCTGGCATAAACAGGGTACAATGAGGGATTTTTATGAAAATATTAGCGTTGGACAGTTCCGGGCTTGTAGCATCCGTGGCACTGACGGAGGATGATAATTTAATTGCGGAATACACCGTGCAGTATAAGAAGACCCATTCACAGACGTTACTTCCTATGTTGGATGAAATTAGGAATATGGTGGAGCTTGATTTGGCCACTGTTGACGCTATCGCGGTGGCAGCGGGGCCGGGTTCATTTACCGGACTGCGGATTGGCTCGGCTACTGCCAAGGGACTTGCTTTTGCCATGGAGAAACCGATAATTCCGGTGCCGACGCTGGAGGGGTTAGCCTATCAGATGTATGGGACGGATGGGGTGGTCTGTCCGATTATGGATGCCAGAAGAAACCAGGTATATACGGGAATTTATGAGTTTACTCCCGTGGATAACAAACCAGGCGACTGCCTGGAGGCGGTTCTGACTTATGCAGACAGTAAATATGACATGCGCGTCATACAAGAACAATGCGCGGTGTCTTTTGATGAAATTGCAGAGAAATTGAATGGACTTGGGCGGCGTATGGTCTTCGTCGGAGACGGCATTCCGGTATTTAGGGGACGGATGAAAGAAGTGTTGAAGGTGCCTTATACGCTTGCGCCCGCACACCGGAACAGGCAGTCCGCCGCTTGTATCGCGGTGCTTGGGAGTGTATATTATAGGCAGGGAAAGTTTGTGGATGGGGCGGAACATGTACCGGAGTACTTAAGGCTGTCCCAGGCAGAGCGTGAACGGGCGCAGAATCTGTAGGATAAAATCGGGCGTTTCAAAAGGTGCATTTTGTAAGATGCAAGAGCAGATTGCATAAAATGTTCTCTTGTGTCCGTCTGTGTCATATGGATTTTCTAAAATATTCCGGAAAATCTATGGAAACGGACGTAACCGCCCTCTATTCGCCATCCGGGCGAAAATCGGGCTTTTCGGGACGTCCATGCCCCGAAATTACTGAAGATTATGATAGCACCTTTTGGTACCTTAATCAGGATAGAAAGGCAGATAGATGGATGGTAACGTATAGAAAAATGACTGCCGAGGATGTTCCTTTTATCAGTAAATTGGAGGAAGAGACATTTTCGATGCCATGGTCGGCGGACTCTTTTTTAGAGATGATTCGTAAAGAGGATGCCAGATATTACGTGGCGCAAAAAGACGGTCAGCTTGTGGGCGGTTGTGGCGTGCTGATGATTGCCGGGGAAGGGAACATCACCAATGTGGTGGTTGCCCCGGAGGCGAGAGAGCAGGGCGTGGCTACCGGAATGCTGCGGCACTTGATGCGGGAAGGAGAGCGGGAAGGACTTACGGCGTACACTTTGGAAGTCAGAGTGAGTAATGCCGCCGCAATCCATGTATATGAAAAGCTCGGGTTCGTTTCGGCGGGAATCCGTCCGGGGTTTTATGAAAAACCGACGGAGGACGCCATGATTTTTTGGAAGAGATAGGCAGCGTATGGAACAATTACCACTGTTGTCACACATTTTGTTTGATAAAATGGGACATAGCGGAATAAGTAAATGTATTAACATTACAGGAGGTTTGCCATGCGCGTCTATACCAATCAGAAAGAACCTGAATTAGTGAAAGTAGTCTGTAATTGCTGCCAGAAAATTTTATTGGCAGAAAATGGATTTCTCAAAGAGGAATGTATTCATGTAGAGCATGATTTTGGCTTTTTTGGAACGAAAGACGGTATGAGCCATAAGTTTGACCTTTGCGAGGAATGTTATCGGAAAATAACCGGACAGTTTCAGATTCCCGTGGAAGAGTGGGAAAGGAAAGAATTACTCTAAGCTGCCCGGACTGTGATAGGAACAGGCTGCCGTTTGTGAATGTGCCCTATGGAGGGGGTGTCTTTTTGCAGGCGGCAGCGGAATGGGAGCAAACATGTTAGATATATGCTTACTGGGCACGGGCGGCATGATGCCGCTGCCATACAGATGGCTTACATCCTTGATGGCGAGGTACAATGGACAAAGCATACTGATTGACTGCGGCGAAGGAACACAGATTGCCATGAAGGAAAAAGGGTGGAGCCCGAAACCGATTGACGTTATCTGCTTTACCCATTATCATGCGGACCATATCAGCGGCTTGCCCGGTATGCTTCTTACGATGGGGAATGCGGAAAGAACGCAGCCTCTTCTTCTTATTGGGCCCAAAGGTCTTGCGAAAGTAGTTAATTCTTTGCGAGTCATTGCACCGGAACTTCCTTTTACAATTGAATATCTGGAATTGTCTGAGGCGCAGCAGACGGTGGCGCTTGGCAGTTTGCGCATAGAAGCTTATAGGGTGAATCACAATGTCCTGTGCTATGGCTATAATATTGTGGTGGAGCGCACGGGCAAATTCGACGTATCCAGAGCAGAAAAATACAATATTCCAAGAAATTACTGGAATCGTCTGCAAAAAGGTGAGATAATAGAGACGGAAAACGGAACTTATACCCCGGATATGGTACTTGGGGAACAGAGAAAAGGGATTAAAGTTACCTATTGCACCGACACCAGACCGACGGAAAGTATTGTGCAAAACGCCCTGGGCGCAGACCTTTTTATATGCGAAGGTATGTACGGTGAGCCGGAGAAGCAGCAGAAGGCGAAAGAGTATAAACATATGACTTTCTATGAAGCAGCGGAACTTGCAAGGAGGGCGGATGTGAAGGAGCTTTGGCTGACCCATTACAGCCCGTCTTTGACCCGGCCGGAAGAGTATATGCGGGATGTAAGGAAAATTTTTCCAAATGCCGTTGCCGCGAAAGACGGCAGGAGCATAGATTTATTATTTGAGGAAGATTAGGCGGAGGAGTGTGGGATTAGGTATGAAGCGTTCTGGAGTGATTACTATTATCGTTATCGGTGTGATTCTTATCGCAATTGTTGTAGGATATGCCATAAATTTGAACCGGAAGAATACACCTGCAGGGGAAGAGGTTGTGGAATCCACTGCGGTTCAGAAGGTTTTGCAGAAAGATTTGGAGAAGAGCTATCCGCCAACTCCCAAGGAAGTCGTGAAATACTATGCCGAAATCACCAAGTGTTTCTATAATGAGGAGTATACGGAAGATGAATTGGAGCAGATGGCGCTAAAGATTCAGGAGATATATGATGCGGAGCTGGTTGCGAACAAGTCGCAGGAAGAATATATGAACGACCTGCGCACGGAGATTGCCAGCATGAAGGAGAGTAACTATACGATAACCGGATATGTACTGTCTGCAAGTGTTGACGTGGAGGAGTTCATGAAGGATGGTTATTCGTGCGCCAGGCTTTACTGTACGTTCAGTATTAAACAGGGCACGAATGGCACTAAACGCTCTATGGAGCAGTTTGTGTTGCGTAAAGATGAAGACAACCATTGGAAAATACTTGGTTGGGATTTGGTCAACGAGTAACTATAGATTTGATACCCTCAGTGAACAAAGGGTATATCACAATGAAAGTATCGGGAGATTATAGAGAGACACGGAAGGACATATGGAAAAGGCGTGGGGAAAAGAAGACATTACAATACTGGCAATAGAGAGTTCCTGTGATGAGACCGCGGCGGCGGTAGTCAGGAACGGCAGGGAGGTTCTGTCCAATATTATTTCTTCGCAAATTGACCTGCATACGTTGTATGGAGGTGTGGTTCCGGAGATTGCTTCCAGAAAACATATCGAGAGGATTAACCAGGTAATCGGCGAGGCATTGCAGACGGCGGGCATGGTTTTGCATGAGATGGATGCCATAGCGGTGACCTATGGGCCGGGTTTGGTAGGCGCGCTTTTGGTGGGCGTATCGGCCGCCAAGGCAATCAGTTTCGCGTCTGGGATTCCGCTAATCGGTGTCCATCATATAGAAGGGCATATCAGTGCGAACTACATTGAGAATCAGGAACTTGAGCCGCCTTTTGTTTGTCTGGTTGTGTCGGGAGGACACTCCCATCTTGTTAAAGTGATAGATTATGGAGCGTATGAGATTCTTGGGCGTACCAGGGATGATGCGGCGGGGGAGGCCTTTGATAAAGTTGCCAGGGCAATCGGCCTGGGATATCCAGGCGGACCGAAAATCGACCGGGTGTCAAAAGAAGGCAACCCGGACGCCATCAATTTTCCCCGGGCAAAAGTGGCGGATGCAGTCTATGATTTTAGCTTTAGCGGATTGAAATCGGCAGTTTTGAATTATCTCAATTCCTGCGAAATGAAGGGGCGCCAGGTGTGTCAGGCTGACGTGGCTGCCTCTTTCCAGAAAGCGGTGGTAGATGTCCTGGTTGAACATTCCATGCAGGCAGTGCAGGAATGTGGTTTGAAAAAATTTGCTATCGCAGGAGGCGTGGCTTCCAATTCGGCTCTTAGGAGCGCACTGGATAAGGCATGTGTGGAGCGGGAAATTACTTTTTACCATCCGTCCCCTGTGATGTGTACTGATAACGCGGCGATGATTGGCGCGGCGGCATATTATGAGTACCGTAAGGGTGTGCGGCATGGTTATGATTTAAATGCGGTGCCCAATTTAAGATTAGGCGAGTAAAGATTGAAAATTAAAATTTTCAATCGCGAGATTTGTGTCTGCGCGTTGCTTGCCACAAACTCGATACCAAAAGCAGCGCAGAAATGGAGTAAAACATGGAGTACGGGCACAATTGTCAATTACTTAAATAATCGTTGCACCAGTGCTCCATCCGTTTAGAAATCGAACGCCTGAACTATCTGATTCTATTTAAGCAGTATCGCAGGCAGGCTTGCGATATGTATGGAGATTCGTGTGGCCGGGGATGTTTCAGTGATGGCAGAGGAAAGGATATGGAGAAGAAGAGATGTACCGCGGTGGTGCTGGCGGCGGGAAGTGGAAAGCGTATGGGGAGCGGTGTGGCGAAACAGTACATGCTCCTGTGCGGCAAACCGTTAATCTGGTATGCGCTGCATGTGATAGAACAATCTTCCGTGATTGATGACTGTATTCTTGTCACCGGGGCGGAAGATATTTCTTATGTGGAGAACGAGATTGTGAAGCGGTATGGATTTCACAAGATAGATAAGGTGGTGGAAGGCGGGGCGGAACGGTATGATTCCGTATACCATGCCTTACAGGTTATCGCAGACGGAGGGACAAAAGTGCCAAATAAAGATGGATATGTGTTTATCCATGACGGCGCCAGGCCCTTTCTGACTGAGGATATTTTAAAAAGATGCTATGAGGAAGTGCAAAAATCCAAAGCCTGTGTGGCGGGAATGCCTGTGAAAGATACAATCAAGATTGCTGACAGGGAAGGATATGCGGCAAAGACGCCGGAGCGGGAGCTTGTATGGCAGATTCAAACGCCCCAGGTGTTTCATACGCCGTTGATTACCGAAGCATATCATAGACTGATATGTGAGAAAGAGCGTCTGGCTTCTGAGGGAATTAAAATTACGGACGATGCCATGGCTGTGGAAATATTTACGGATTTACGAGTTAAGCTGGTGCACGGGTCATATGAAAATATTAAGATTACTACGCTGGAAGACCTGGCTGTTGCCGAGGCATTTTTGAGCCGTGGATAGTGGCTTTTTCCGCATGAATTTCCTGTAAATAAAAATTTTTGAAAATTTTGACAAAAAGTAGTTGACACCGAAAAACTTTTTTGCTAGAATAATTTTTGCGCTGACCGAGAGAGAAGCGTACTGCGAATCCGGAGAGGTATCGAAGTGGTCATAACGAGGCGGTCTTGAAAACCGTTTGTCCGCAAGGGCGCGTGGGTTCGAATCCCACCCTCTCCGCTTGGAGATACCTCTCCAACCGAGATTTTTTATAGAATCATTAGCATTAGCTACGTTTGGAGAAGTACCCAAGATGGCTGAAGGGACACCCCTGGAAAGGGTGCAGGTCGTTAATAGCGGCGCGAGGGTTCAAATCCCTCCTTCTCCGTTAGCTGCTTGGCAGCGAAGTGCCGAAGACATGGCACATACAGAACCTTGACAAATAAACAGTAATGCAACCCTGAAAATTCAGAAAGAAAAGAAGCTGTCCTTGAAGGGATAGCGGATAGTCTTAAAGGATTATCAGAGAAGTAAAAAGGAAGAACAGATACGAACCAAACAGTAAATGACCCGGAGCCGGAAAGACTGAGTAGACAGGAAAGAAGGGGACGGGGAAGGGTAGAAAGAAAGCCAGACATTTAGAGGTTCAGAATCAAACAAGAAAGAGTAAGCAAATATATTCGAGAGTTTGATCCTGGCTCAGGATGAACGCTGGCGGCGTGCTTAACACATGCAAGTCGAACGGAGATGTTGCAGCAGAAGCGAATAGCTTGCTATGAGTGGAAACGGTGGCATCTTAGTGGCGGACGGGTGAGTAACGCGTGGGCAACCTGCCCTGCACTGGGGGATAACACTTAG
>CAJTQI010000005.1 GCA_910578645.1 uncultured Lachnospiraceae bacterium | reverse complement strand
GCGCACGAGGCAATTATCGGGCCGGAGCTGTGGGAGGCTGTCCAGAAAATCAATCAGGCGGCGAAACAGATTTCCGCTAACAATACGCCGCCCCAAGCATCTCTGTTTACCGGAAAGCTGGTCTGCGCGGACTGCGGGCATCCTCTGGTTGCCGCCCGCGAAACACAGCGCCGGAAAAATGGCACTGTCAAGCACTATACTTCTTATTTCTGCTCCCGGTTTGCCACTACCGGACACAGCATCTGCTCCTGGCACCGGATTTTTGAGATCAGCCTGAAAAACCTGGTGCTGAGTGAAATCCGGGCGCATGGAAAAGCGGTTGCAGCCGATGAAGCCGCTGTACTGGATAAGCTGAAACAGCACATCCAATCCGCAAGCGCCGCGCAACAAGAGGACTGCCGACAGGAAATCAGCCGTTTGCGGCGGCGTTTGGAGGAACTGGAACGGATCACCGCCAAACTTTATGAAGATAAGGTAAGCGGGGCAATCAGCGGGGACTCTTTCTCGGTTCTGATTCAAAAGAACGAACAGGAACGCATCCAGAAATCGGAACGCCTGGACAGTCTGTTAGCCGGGGAACGGAAAGCCCAGCAGGACATCGCCAATATCCACCAGTGGGCTGGAACCATCCGGCAGTATCTGGACTTGCAGGAACTGAACCGGGAAATCATTGAGGAATTGATTGACCGCATTGAAGTTGGAGAACGAACCGTCATAGACGGTCAAAGACACCAGGACATTAAAATCTACTACCGCTTTGTTGGGCTGGTGTGATTGGGCAAAAAAGCGCCTGACCGCATCAGCAGCCAGACGGAAACATTCTGTAACAGCAGCGATATTTGATTGTTGCACACTGATTTGTCGAATTGGAGAGAAATTAGCAGTTTACCCCTCCCAAATGCCTCGTGTTCTTGGATATTTTTAATATGGGGGGGGTAAAATCTATTTTACATTCAGTTAAATTTATTTTATAGAAAAGAAAAGAAATTACAAAATAGAAAAAAATGGCATAACCGGCAGTTTTGAAGCAGGCTTTTATCAGTTGTCCGTTTTCTATACCTTTTATTAGATTGAAACTGTCAGTTTGGGCAAAAGAATATCCAACGACCATAAAGAGAGCAAACAAAATGGCAGGAAGGATAACGGATGGATGATATATGAGGTCTGTTCCGTGTATCTGTGTATGGACATATTGATAGAAATAGTAGAGTGCAGGAAAAATAAATAAATACAAAAAATTGTATTCCTGAAAAGAATCTAAGAGATTATATACGATAATGTGTGCGATAGAACCGGTTTGGTCTGTATATTCCAGGTTTAATTGGAAAGATAAAAAAGATAATAAAGAAAACAAAAGCAGAATCATATTTTGCTTGGATTTTATTGGTTTAGTATTCATTGCTAAAGGTTTATCCTTTCAAACGTAATGCAAATTTATGGATAGTATAGCATGGATTTAATGTTATGGCAAATTCTTATAAAATGTTTATTGTTTGGTTTTTTTGTGCTATACTAAAAAACAATTAGGCATTTCAATTAATTATTTCAGTCGTGTGGGTTAAAAACGGAGGATGTTATGGACAAAACAATTACAGCAATTATTCCGGTTAAAGGAAACAGTACGAGATTACCAAACAAAAATATTCTGCCTTTTGCAGATTCCAATCTTCTGATTCATAAAATCAGGCAGTTAAAACAAGTAAGCGGTATCACGGAGATTATTGTATCTTCCGATTCCGACGAGATGTTACAGATGGGAAAGGATGAGGGTGTTACGGCGATTAAAAGACCTACCCAGTATGCGGACGAGTCCGTTCCCTTTGGCATGTTTTTGGAGTATATCAGTGATGAGATGCCCAATGAGCATATCATGTGGGCATGTGCAACTTCGCCTCTTGTAGAGCCGTATCTTTATGAAAAAGCTATCAAGACCTACTTTGAAAAATTGGAAGAGGGGTATGATTCACTGATTACATGCTGCCCGTATCAGACGTACCTGTTGGATGAGAAGGGACCGCTAAATTTCAGCATGGGGCTTGCCCATAAAAATTCGGAACAGCTACCGCTGCTGTATCATTTTACGAATGGAATTAATCTTGCTCCCAGGGTAAAATTGAAAGAATGGCATTACAACTATGGACCGAACGCTTACAGGCTGATGATTAACAAGAGGGAAGCGGCGGATATTGATGATGTATACGATTATGAGATGGCGAAGGCAATGTATGCCATGGATGACCCGAACCCGACCAGATAGAGAAGTAGGTCGGACAGGCTTTACACTTCACAGGCACTTTGGTATAATATAACTGTAAAATGTCACTAAGGGTTATGGAAGGCAGGTGGAATTATATGACTGAAAAAGAGATGATGCAGAGAAATATCGAAGATTTTTCAAGGATTCAGACATATATGTTATTGGCAGAGGAAGGGAGCGATGTGTATAAGGCATTGCGGGAAAGATATATAGATTTGAAAGTAATTTTGACAGCCTCTGGCGTTAATCTGACGGAAATTGACCGGATAAAAGCATAATAACTTTATAAAAGTTTATAAATTAAGGTGTAAGGCCTGGCAGATGATGGACGGGTTTTACACCTTTTGCCATAAGGAAGATAGATATGTCAAATATTAAGTTATTGGATTGTACATTGAGGGACGGCGGATATATTAATGACTGGAATTTCGGGTATCACACGATAAAAAGCATTATCCGCAAGCTGGTGGATTCCCAGGTGGATTATGTGGAGGTAGGTTTCCTGCGTGATTGTGAGTATGACAGGGACAAAAGCCTGTTCAACAATTGCAGGCAGATGGAGCCAATCTTGCCTGAGAAACGTGGAAACACTATGTTTACGGCCATGGCGCTTCACAATAAATACAATGTGGACAAGCTTGAGCCGTACGACGGCAGGACGATTGAGGCTGTCCGTGTGACATTCCATGATTATGATATCGATGAAGGACTTGCTTTTATACGTAAAGTAAAAGCAAAGGGATATAAAGTATTCTGTAATCCAATCAATATTATGGGATATTCCGATGAACAGATATTGGAATTGCTCAAGAAAGTAAATGAGATACAGCCTTATGCGTTCTCAGTGGTAGACACGTTCGGCTCGATGATGCGTGCGGACTTACAGAGGATATATTCTTTGATTGAGCACAATCTGGACCCGGCCATTCACATTGGACTGCATCTGCATGAGAATCTTGCGCTGTCCTATTCTCTGGCCCAGGATTTTATTTCTATGAAAGCCAGCGGGCGCAGCAGTGTAATCGACGGTTCCATGTTGGGAATGGGCAGGGTTCCGGGCAATCTGTGCCTGGAGCTGATTATGGATTATATGAATAAAACCCAGGGGGGCGTCTATGATGTGAATCCGGTGCTTGATGGAATAGACGACCATATTGAAAGGCTCAAACAGATTGAGCCATGGGGATACAGCACGGCCTATGCGCTTTCTGCCAAATTCAATCTGCATAGGAATTATGCGGAATTTTTATTGGGGAAAGGACGGCTGCGGGCGAAACAGATTAACCAGATTCTTGCAAGCATCGAAGAGCATAAGAAATCTGCTTTTGATGAGGCTTATGCGGAAAAATTGTACCAGAGATTCCAAAACCACGAAGTAGATGACGCCAATCTGCTTTCTTCTTTGCGTCAAGAGTTACAGGGGTGTAAGATATTGATTCTTGCGCCGGGGTACAGCCTGGTTGAGAGAGAGAAGGAGATAAAGCAGTTTATTGCGGAAAAAAAACCGGTCGTATTTTGTACGAACTTTGCATCTGAGCAATATGAGGCTGACTATATTTTCTGTGCTAACGCGGCAAGATATGAGGCGTTGGAGCACAAGAAACCGCACAGAGGGGTCTTGGTTACTTCCAACTTGTTGGATGTATGTGACGAGAAGATGGTTCTCAATTATTCAAACCTGTATTTCGATGAAAAAGGCAGTTGTGACAATAGTGTCATTATGCTTCTGAAGCTTTTGATGAAATTGGGACTTCATGAAGTCTATGTGGCAGGCTTTGACGGGTACCGTACAGAAGGCGACAACTATGTCACATCATATCTGGTGAACCAACATACGGATGGGCAGGAAGTGAATAGACGTAACCGCAGGTATGTGGCGGATATCCGCAAACAGATGGAGTTGGTGTTTTTGACGGATTCCGTATATGATGAGAGAGAATAGATTGAAAAATCATGCTGATGCACTGATTTTTCAATCGGCAATTTGAGTCAGAGCCTCAAATGTGCGCTAATCGCAGTAAACTGCTCTGACATGGGGATTAGTGTGAGAAGAACTTCTAGCCATTCATACCAGAGGGCATTTCGCGGGGAAGTTCTAGGAGTTGCTTTACAACTCCATCCCACACAGGAGAATGCCTAAAATAGGGCATTCTCCCAGACAAGCTTGCTTGTCTTTGGATTTTGTGATTCCATATAGCGGAATCATGGGGGTAGGTTAAAAAGATGGCGCGGCAGACAAAATACGATAAAATAAAATATATTATTATTGACGTGGACGGTACCATGACGGACGCTGGGATTTACTATGACGAGCATGGTAATGAACTGAAGAAATTCTGTACCAAAGATGCGGCAGGATTTTTCGCGGCAAAACATGTGGGGATTAAGATTATGGTCCTTACAGGGAGAGAATGTGCGGCGACTACCAGGCGTATGAAGGAGATGAAAGTGGACTTCCTTGTGCAGAATATCAAAGATAAGTTATCCTATTTGGAAGAGTTTATGCGCACTGAAGGAATCGGTTACGAAGAAATTGGATATCTGGGGGATGACTTGAATGATTTGGCAGGGATGAAAAAGGCCGGATTTGCAGGATGTCCACTGGATGCCTGTGAAGAAGTTAAGGAGGCCAGTGATTATGTATCCTGCGTCCAGGCGGGGCACGGGGCAGTCAGGGATATTATTTCATGGCTATTGAAAGAACGCGGGCAGTGGGAGAGCGCTGTGGCTGAGATTTACGGAACCGGGATATAGTGAGCAGTATCGCAAGCAAGCTTGCGATATGCATGGGGAATAGTATGAAAAAAACAATGAATATATACATTACCACCGGACGTAGAAATCTGAAATATGCATATGTGGCGATAAAGTCCCTCTTTATGAATAACAAGGGCAGAGAGGTACATTTGTATGTGGTGTCGGAAGATTTGACGCCGGAAGATATGAAGCACGAGTATGCATTGGCGGATGCGTATGGGCATCGTATTCATATCCTGCGTTTCGACGAAGAGAAAGCACGTCAGTACATTCATATAGACGAAAAAGACCATTGGCCCATCGGGACGATGTCAAGTTATTGGCTATTTCATGAGCTTCTTCCGGCGCAGGTGGACAGGATAATGGTGATAGAGTCAGATACGGTGGTGATAGGAGATTTATCGGAGATTTATGATATAAATTTCGGCGATGCATATGCAATCTGTCCGGGGCCGGAGCACAAACCTTCCAACCATAGGGACTTTATGCAGAGTATCGGCGGGGATACGCTTACTTTTGTGCTGTCTATGTATAATGTGGAGAAGATTAGGCAGGATTTTACCCTGCGTGATATTTTGCAGGCCGATGAACAAGTGAAAAGGCACGCAGGCTATTCGCAGATGGAATTTACCTTCGGCCTTCTTTTCAAAGGAAAAATTAAATATGTGCCGGGGAAAGATTCCTGTATCGATGAGAACGAGCGGTATGCTGAAGAATTAGGCTATGATTATATGAGAGAGTGTGAGAAGACGGCGAAGATTCTCCACTTTTCTTCTTATAAGGATTATGGGAAGCCCTGGAATCCGGTGAGCATAATGCCGGGGTATGTTACTTGGTGGCAGTACGCCCAGGACAGTCCTTATTATAAAGAGTATTTTGAAGAACAATGGAAAATTTACGGTCAGGTAAAACGGGAAAAAGAAGAACTTGCAAAGAATATCAGTTACAGAAATGTGCTTCTTTGTGCTTTTGTTATATATATTATTGTGGTAACAGTTACAGTGGGGATTTGTGTGGGAAGGATATCGGCAGAAAGGATAATTTTGCTTCTTTTGGCAGAAGCATTACTTTCCATACTATTTAGTTTATTTGCCCGGGTAGCATCTGTTTGGCTCAATCACGTTAAGAAATAAGGAAAATAAATTTTTATCTAGTATTTCGTCGGATTCAGAGGTTTGCAGGGAGTACGGAATGAAAAACCAGAAAATCGGTAATTTAAGAGCGCTGGCAATAACAATAGTCGTATTGGGCCATAGTATCATATTATATAATCCTGCGTGGACTTTGTATGAGTCGGACAGAACTTGCTATCCGTTGGTAATACTGAAGGGCATTATAGATATTATTCAGATGCCTTTATATTTTTCTATATCCGGATTTTTATTTTATTATGCACAGAATAAAAAGAAGAAATTTTCACAATTTTTAAAAGATAAAATAAAGCGGCTGCTTGTTCCATTTCTTTTTTTTGGATTGTTTTGGATGGTACCAATCAAATGGTTAGTATCTTATAGTGGCTATGAAAATCAAAGTATACTTTCTATCGTTATTCTTAAAACTTTATGGGGAAGTGATAACGGTCATTTATGGTTTTTGGAAGCATTGTTTTTGGTTTTTGCAGTCATGTATTTTGTATGTGCATATGTGTACAGAAGGAAGAGTAACTTATTAAATATTGTTGTTTTTGGATGTACATTATTACTTTCATTTTTTTCGGATAAGTTTCATATGGCACCTGCATTGAAAAATATGGTGCTGTATATATTCTGGTTTTATATAGGATTTTTGTTAAATTATTATAATGCGTTTGTGACAAAAGGGCATAAGTTGATATCGGTTATAGGGACTCTTGGGGGTATTGTGGGGATTTTGGTTTATTTTACGGTGCCAGAGAGGATAATCCAGTATATTGTTTCGTTTGTTTGGGTCGTTACATTATATGCCATTGTCCCTGTTAAAACAAACAGGCTGACAAGGGTGATAGAAGAAAACAGTTATGGTATATATTTGTTCCATTCTCCGCTTATATATGTGACATGTACATTTTTTTTAAACTCAAATCCGGTTTTTGTTGTTTTTCTTAATTTTATAGTTTTTGGAGGGCTATCATTGTTGTTGACAGGTGTTGTAAAAAAGACAAAACTTCGTTTTATTTTAGGTGAATAGATTTTAGCTATAAACAGCCTGCAGGTTAAATGATTGTATATATTGGTACATTATTATTGGATAATTATGTTGGCGCTAGAAGCTAGAATTGCATATTTCAGATGGGATGGTAAAAATTGCGGGGGTTTGTATGGAAAAATTATTAAATATAATATATTGTGTTTTTTATAAGTATAAGATGAAAAGGAAAGGGTGTAAATTTTCCAGGAGATGTAAAATTTCTTCTGATGATATTTTTGAGGGAAATAATTATATTTCTGGATGGGTTAAACATTGCCGGGTTGGCAGAGGAACTTACATTATGGATGGTTGTTGGTTTCAAAGTTGTATGATTGGCAGGTATTGTTCTATTGCGTCGGAAGTTAAGATGGTTGCCAGACGTGGGCATCCTACAAGAAATTTTGTTTCTACATCTCCTGTGTTTCATTTAAGGAATGCATTAGTGAATACCTATGTGATAAAAGATGCGTATGACCCGTATGAGCGAGGCGAAAATGGGGAGTGGGATGCTTTTATTGGTAATGATGTTTGGATTGGGACAAGGGTTATGTTGGTAGGGAATATTCATGTAGGTGATGGAGCGATTATAGGGGCAGGTTCTGTTGTGACAAAAGATGTACCACCTTATGCAGTTGTGGCGGGAAATCCTGCTCGGGTGATTAGATACCGTTTTGATAAGGAACAGATTAGTAAACTACAAAAGAGCAAGTGGTGGGAATGGGAAGAAGCTCGGATGAAAGAGCATATAGAATTATTCAGCAGTATAGAAGATTTTATTAAAGCATTGGATGCATGAACTTTGCATATAGGATAAATGTTATGAATATTATGTTTGCCGTTCCATGTTACTGGCCGTCTCAGGACGGTGTCACACAAATTACAAAATATTTGGCAGAAGGGCTGGCACAGAGAGGACATGAAGTGTTGGTGTATACTAGCACGGGAAACGGCGGTTTGCAGGTGCTCCCGGAGAAGGAAAGCTATGGCGGGGTGACTATAGAGAGGACGAGGGTTGATGTCAGATGGCCTATGTATCTAAAGGGACGAGATGAGAACAGCACTAGAGAGAAGTATTATGACAGGATATGCAGTTTTGCCCCGGACGTACTTGTTGTCGTGTGCGCACAGACATGGACATTGGATTGGGTCGTGCCTTATTTGAACCGTATCAAATGTGTTAAAGTTTTCTATTCCCATGGGTATTCCAGGTTTGGGCAGACACACCTGATTGTAGATAAGCTGAGACACAGGAATATTCTGGGGGCATACGAGGAGTGGCGTGTCAAAAAATATTATGAGAGATTGCATCATGTAGTCAGCAAGTTTGACTTGGCGGTGTATCTTTCCAAGCTGAACAGTTCTTATCTCTATGCGCAGGAGAATAGGCTTTCCAATGGGAAAGTGTTGGAGAATGCGATTGAGGATGCATTTGTCACAGAGGATATGTGCCATACGGAAGAATTTTTTAAAAGAGACAGGATACAGTATTTGTATGTAGCTAACTATAATGATAATAAAAATCAGGACATGCTGCTTAAGGCGTTTTGCGAGGCAGAGATTGAAAATGCGGTACTGCAGTTTGCAGGGTTTGAAGAAAATGATTATCTGGCGATGTTACGTAAGCATGTGTCCATGTGGCTTTCCCCGCATAGCGATAAGAAAGTGATTTTCAATGTCCATCTTTCCAGGGAAGAAATTTATAAATTGTATAAAGAGTCTGATGTTTTTGTCTGTACGAGCAGGTCAGAGAATTGTCCGATTGTGCACTGTGAAGCGGCCGCAGCAGGGATGGCAGTTATCAGCACTGACGTGGGGGATGTCAGACTTAAAGATGGGATTATTCTGGTTGAAGATGTCGTGCAGCTTAAAGAAGCTATGGAACGCCTCTATGCCGACCGAGATGAACTATATGAGAGAGGCGCCAGGTTACGGGCATACATGCTTGGCAGGAAATGCAGGGTACAGGATAAGGTGGACTGGCTAGAGAGTGAATTAGACAAATTGTGTCATAATGCCACCAGGAGCATGTAGCAGGGAAATGTCTGATTTATGGATATAGGAGAGAGGAAATATAGGATGCGGGATATCATGTTATCGGTATGTGTAGTCAGTTATAACCATGAAAATTATATAGCGGAATGTCTGGACCATCTTTTGTCACAAAAAACAGATTTCCGTATAGAAATTCTGGTGGGGGATGATTGTTCCACAGATAATACCTTGAAAATTGTAAAGGAAGGATATGCTAATCGGGTCACAATTGTTGACCGCAGCAAGAATTTGGGCCTGTGCAGGAATATGTACGACTTGTTTATGCATGCC
The DNA here is from genome assembly GCA_910578645.1 of uncultured Lachnospiraceae bacterium. Lineage (GTDB taxonomy): Bacteria > Bacillota > Clostridia > Lachnospirales > Lachnospiraceae > UBA3282. The sequence continues at coordinate 270,581 of CAJTQI010000005.1, read as the reverse complement.
AAGGGAAAATATATTTACCTTATGAATGGGGATGATTATCTCTACAGCGATGAGACGTTCCAAAAACAGGTGGATTTTCTTGAAACGCACGAAGAATATTTCAGTGTCACGGCAAGGGATTATATCTATAAGCCGGCGGACGGAAGTTTTAATAAATGTCAAATCAGGACAGGGGATTATACGATTGGGGATTTCCTTGTGGACGGCCTTGCACCCTGCAATTACGGTACGATGAGAAATGTCTTCTGTCAGGACAGGGCAAACAATGAGTTTTTGAAGCTTGGCTCAAGAAACAACGAAGAGATTACGATGTGGATGTATACGATGGACAAAGGGAGGAAATATATCCTGCCAGACTTTATGGGCGTTTATCGTTATGTAAACTCAGATTCGGAAAACTATAATACCCGGTATACCTTACTGGAAATGTTTCAGCATTATTATGAGGATTTTAATGTGATTAAACCAATTTACGCAAAAAAGTATGATTTAAGACCTTTTAAGCTGAAACTTTTCAATCGTTTTTGCCTAAAAACAGGAGATTCCATTCCAAACTTTATGAAATTTATGAGTATACTTACCATGAAAGATAAGATAGAATTTATACTATATAAAATCTATTTAAAGGTTCATCACCATAAAGACCCGGAGTGTTGGAGCAAAAAAAGCTGTGTTTTGAGCGAGAGATAGATTGAAAAATCAGAAATATTGATGCAAATTTGTGCTTATGTCTAAGGTTGCAGGTTGGGCAAGAATGGGGATTGAGAAAATGAAAGTACCTTTTGTTACATTTAAGCCATTGGAGGAAGAACTAAACAGGGAACTGAGAGAGGCTTTTGTTCGCGTATTTGACAACAGTTGGTATATCGAGGGGGAAGAAGGAACAAGATTCGAGGAAGAATATGCCGCTTATTGTGGGACAAAGTATTGTGTCGGCTGCGGTAATGGACTTGATGCGCTTTTTTTAATATTAAAGGCTTATGGAATTGGCGCGGGCGATGAAGTAATCGTTCCTTCCAATACGTTTATTGCCTCTGCCCTTGCAGTGAGCAGAACTGGAGCAATACCTGTTTTGGTGGAGCCTGATATCCGTACATATTTGGTTGACCCGGAGTTAATTGAGGAGAAAATAACCGAGCGTACAAAGGCAGTCATGGCGGTTCACTTGTATGGACAGACGGCGGATATGGCTCTGATTGCGGATATTGCCAGGAGGCATAATCTGTATGTCATAGAGGATGCGGCTCAGGCACATGGGGCCAGGTATAAAGGCAGGAGGGCGGGAGCCCTTGGGGATGCTGCCGGATTCAGTTTTTATCCGGGTAAAAATCTGGGCGCTCTGGGAGATGCGGGATGTGTGACGACTAATGACCCGGAATTGGCAGAGCGGGTTCGCGCGCTTTCTAATTATGGCTCTGATTATAAATACCATCATATTTACCAGGGATACAATACTAGGTTGGATGAGATACAGGCGGCTTTTTTGCGTGCGAAGCTTCCGTTGCTCGACCAGATGAACGAGGATAGGAGAAGAATTGCTGACAGGTATTTACGTGAAATCAGGAATGACAGACTCATACTGCCGCAGGTTGGGCACAATAATGAGCATGTATGGCATATTTTTGCGGTTAGGACAAAGAAGAGAGACCAGTTGGCCGAATATTTGAAGGAGCAGGGGATTTATACAAATATCCACTATCCTATTCCAATTCATAAACAGGAGGCATATTTGGGACAGCGTTTGGATGGCGGTAATTGGCCGGTTGCAGAATTGATTTCCGAGACGCAGATAAGCATTCCGATGTATTATGGAATGGGAGAAGAAGTTGATTATGTGATAGAATGTCTCAACAGATGGAACGGATAAAAGAAAGGCATAAGATTAAAATGAACATAACGATGATGCAATTCCAGAAACACGGTGATGACAGAGGTGCGCTTGTTGTTTTGGAGGAAAATAAGAATATTCCTTTTGAAGTCAAAAGGGTTTACTATATGTATGACACAACTCCCGGCGAGATTAGGGGGAAGCATGCCCATAAAAAGTTAAAGCAAGTACTGTGCTGTCCTTGCGGGGCGTGCACAATCAAGTTGGATGACGGCAAGGAAAAGGCATATGTGAGGCTGGATGACCCCACGGAAGGATTGATTGTTGAAGCGAATATATGGCGGGAAATGTATGATTTTACCCCCAATGCTGTTCTTATGGTATTGGCGTCGGACTATTATGACGAGAGCGACTATATACGCAATTATGAGGAGTTTCTCGAACATGTCAATGGCGAGAAGAGTTAAGTTGCTCAGACATGGAGGGATAGAGTGAAAAGAGAATTTAAGAAGTTTGCCGATGCAATTTATAAGTTGAATTTTATTTTGACAGCAAGTCAGAAACGATATGGCGTGTTGGTATTTGTGCTGTCCATTATCTATGCGGTTTTAGAGACTTTCGGTGTATCGGTTATTTTCCCTCTGTTACAGGCGTTTTTAGACCCCGACAAGCTGATGCAAAACCAGTATGTAGGTGTTTTTGTGGATTTATTTGGGCTACAGTCATACAGGGATATTATTTTTCTGGTCTGTATGGCTATCATTGCCATTTATGTATTTAAAAATGCGTTTGGCATTTTCTTTGTTTGGGTTTCTAACAAGTATGCGTGTAAGGTTCACCGGGAATTGTCCGTGCAGATTATGAAGGCTTACATGAGACAAGGATACGGCTTTTTTACGGAGAACAGCAGCGCAAGACTTTTAAATGGGTTAGGGGAAGACGTATCTAGTGTCTATAACATTATCAATTTTACATTTCTGCTTCTGAGCAAGGCGTTCACGATTTTGGGGACGGCGGTGATTATCATTATTGTCACGCCCTCCATGTCCTTAGTTCTGATGGTTCTGGTGGTGTTGTGCTTTATCGTAATCGAACTGCTTTTCAGGAAATCCATGGCCAAGTATGGAAGGCTTGCAAGAGAATGTAACTGGAAAGCATATCAAGCTTCTTTGGAAGCCATTCAAGGCAGTAAAGAAGTGCTTGTGACGAACAGGCAGGAATACTTTGTCAGCCAATACCGGAAGTGTCGGATTGGCAGTGATAAAGCTACGATTAAAAATGCGATAGGTACCAATGCGCCCACTTATATTATAGAAGCCGTGTGTGTGACCGGCCTGATGGCGTTGATTGCCGTGCGCGTGCTTCATGAGGCGGATGTGGCCCAGATGGTAAGCCAGTTGTCGGTGATTGCCGTGGCGGCATTCCGCATCTTACCTTCACTTGGCGCGGTGTTAAGCTATGTCAATTCAATAATTTATCACATTCCATCTCTTGCTGCTTCTTATGAAACCATTGAGTTGGTCAGAAAATTGGATGAGAAAGAGAAATCGGAAGAAAAGATTGCGGAAGATGAACTGGCGCAGATTAATTTTACCGACGAGTTGGTGTTGTCCCATGTGGCGTTTCGGTATCCGAGAAGGGACAATAAAGTACTTGATAATTTAAATTTGCGTATTAAAAAAGGCACTTCCGTGGCATTTATCGGGGCATCCGGCGCCGGGAAAACGACGTTGGCGGACATCATTTTGAACCTGTTTGAACCTCAACAGGGTGAAATTACAATGGACGGCTATAGTATCAGACAGCTCAAAGGACAGTGGAATAAGATTGTGGGATATGTGCCTCAGTCTGTCTATCTGACGGACGCTTCCATACGCCGGAACATTGCTTTTGGTGTGGAGGAGGAGGAAATTGATGATAATAAAGTATGGAAAGCATTGGAGATGGCGCAGTTAAAGACTTTTGTGGAAGGGTTATCCGAACAGCTTGACACGGTCGTCGGGGAATGGGGTATTCAGTTTTCCGGTGGACAGAGACAACGTGTGGCAATTGCCAGGGCGTTATATGGGGAGCCCGATATTCTGATTTTGGACGAAGCTACGGCAGCGTTAGATAACGAGACAGAGACGGCGGTTATGGAGTCGATTGATGCGCTGCAGGGCATTAAGACATTGATTATTGTGGCGCACCGGTTGACCACAATCCGAAACTGTGACGAGATATATGAAATTAAGGATGGACAGGCTGTCAGGAAAAAGAAGGAAGAGATTTTCCAGGCTTAGGAACAGGGCCTTGATATAAAATCAGGTGTTGGAGGAAGTGGAGAATAGGCGGTTATGCTTGCTGTACTTGTAAGAAATAAGGCGAGAACAAGGAATGGATTAATCTATATCCTGTTTATTATTTTAATGGTATTTACAATCCGCAATAAAACCAATTTGTATGTGGATGAAGTGTATAGTTATGGGTTGGCTAACCATACCGACGGCATGTTTATGCAGATTGAGGATGGGAAGACATATTACCCGTCGAATACGCCGTGGATTTCTTATATGGCAGTGAGCGCAGACAGTCGGTTTGACTACGCTAATGTATGGGAAAACCAGGCGCAGGATGTGCATCCGCCGCTATATTATGTGATTTTGCATACGATATGCTCCCTGTTTCCGGGCAGCGTCAGCAAATGGTTTGCCGGATTAGTCAATATACTGTTTGCACTGGGGACATTGTATGTCCTTCGTAAACTGGTGATGGTTCTGGTACAGGATGAAACAATCCAGGCAGCGGTTTCTATTGGTTTTGTCTGTTGTGCGGGTATACTTTCGGCGGTATCATTCTTACGGATGTATATTGTTGCGATGTTCTGGGTGACGGCTCTCTCTTATATGTTTACCAGGCAAATCGGAGAGCGGCATACAGCGAAGTTTTATGTTATGCTTATGCTGTGCACCCTTGGGGGAGCGCTGACTCATTATTACTGCATTGTCTATGCGGTGTTTGCAAGTATTGTATATGGTATTTACCTGTTATATCAGAAACGGTTGAAGGAGACAGGGTTTTTCTGTCTGGTACAGGGAGTGGCGGGAGGATTGTCTGTCTGCATTTTTCCGGCCATGTTTCATCATATTTTTTCCAGTGCAAGAGGGGAGCAGTCGGCGCAGAATATGGGGAATGCATCCCTGGCAGATTGGGTAACCAGAGTCAAGAATTATTTCGGACTTTTAGATGGGCAGCTGTTTGGAGGAATCTTTATCTATATTGCCATTGCAGCATTGATTTTTCTGCTTGTGCGTGGCGTCCATGGCCTGAAGCAGTTTGACAGAGAACGTCATGATGAAAAAGAAATAGAGGCAATGCGATGGATTTGTTTAGCGGTTCCTGTGGTTCTTTATTTTATTCTTATTTCTAAGATTGCCGTTTATCTTTCCGACAGATATATGTTTCCGGTTTATGCCGTGCTCTTTGTGGCAATATGCTGCGGGACGGCATGCTGGATAAAACATGTGGCGGAAAAATTATATATATATGCCATAGTCATTATGGTGGCTGTCATGTCTGTAAACAGTTGGCGTGATACAGACTGGACTTATTTGTTCCTGCCTTCCGCCCAGTTGTTGGAGCAGGCTTTAGCATACGGTGATGTGGATTGTGTATATGTCTACAATAAACCGTGGGAGACGAATCCTGCTTACTATGAGGCTTCCGAATACCACAGTATCACCTTCTTTACGGCGGATGATTTGGAGATGCTTGAAGAGGCGGATATTGCTTCCAGATATCAGTTGATTGTGATGGTCACTGATGATGATGAAAATGTACTTGGAAAAATACAGGAAATATGCCCGGCACTTACGATGTGCGAGCATTTGGGCGGATATGGATATACGAATACGTATTATCTGCACACATAGACAGAATGGAGATTAAACGATGAAACTAATCATTCAGATTCCCTGTTACAATGAAGCAGAGACATTGGAAATCGCACTGAACGACCTCCCAAGGCAGATTGATGGGATTGATGAGATAGAGTATTTAATTATCGACGACGGCTGTAAGGACAATACGGTGGAAGTAGCTAAGAACTGGGGTGTGCATCATGTGGTGAGTTTTGCGCAGAATAAAGGATTAGCCAAAGGATTTATGGCAGGGCTTGATGCATGTCTGGAGAACGGTGCCGATATTATTGTGAATACCGATGCGGATAACCAGTATTGTGCGGAGGATATTCCGAAACTGATTGGACCGATTTTGGAGCATAAAGCGGATATCGTGATTGGCGCAAGGCCTATTGACGATACGGAAGACTTTTCATGGCTGAAGAAGAAAATGCAGCATTTTGGCAGTTGGGTAGTGCGTAAGGCGTCTAAGACTGATATCCCCGATGCGCCAAGCGGATTCCGCGCATTCAGCAGGGATGCCGCCATGCGCATTAATGTTATCAATGATTACACATATACACTGGAAACAATCGTGCAGGCTGGGCGTAACCGCATGGCAATCACCTCCGTACCGGTCAGGACGAACCCGGAACTGCGTAAATCGAGACTTTTTCATAGTATGGCAAGTTATATTAAGAAGTCAATGTTGACTATTTTGCGGGCTTTGATGATGTACAAGCCGCTTTATTGTTTTTCAATTGTTGCGGTAATTCCGGTTTTGATTGGGCTTGGCATAGGTATACGTTTCTTGGTGTATTATGCTCATGGATACGGCACTGGGCATACCCAGTCGCTTATACTGGCCTGTACCCTTATTATTATTGGTTTTGTGACATTTGTGATTGGGATGCTTGCAGATGTGATATCCGCCAACCGCAAGATTTTGGAGGATGTACAGTATCACTTGAAAAAGCAAAAGTATGATAATCATAAACGATAGAGGACTCGTGAATGAAAGTTTTGTTTATTTCCACTGCGGATTATAAATATGGCGCAGCCAGGACGCAGATTGACATGATTCAGGTGCTCAAGGATACCCACGGCGTCGTACCGGTGGTATTGACAAAGAAGCATAATGCGTTGAATGAATTGTGCGACAGACAGGGTATAGAGAATTATTCTTATTGGTACAGAGATATTATGGCGGGCTCTGCTTACAGCAGCCCGGTTTTAAATATGGCGAAACATGCGGTGAAGTATTTGCTTTACCTGCGGGGCGCACTGACACAGAAGGGAATCTTAAACTGTGGCATTGACTGGAATGAAATTGACCTGATTCATTCCAACCATATCCGTGTGGACATTGGCGCATATATCAGCCGGAAGACAGGAATCCCACACATATGGCATATTAAAGAACTAAACCATGGGCACGTAAAAATTGTGCATTATAAGCCTCATTGTTATCAATATATTAACCATAATGGGGACAGGTTTATCGCCGTGACGAAGCAGGTGAAACAGTACTGGAGCGAAGCGGGGGTGGATAGCCCCAGAATAGAGGTTATTTACGAAGGCGTCGATACGGGTAAGTTTCTTCCAAGGGTGGAGAGGCGCGATGGGAAGCTTAAGATGCTCTGTGTGGGAAGAATTGAAAAAAGCAAAGGCCAGATGCAGATTCTGCAGGCAATGGCCGGATTGCCCGCGGAAATACGGCGCAATGTGACGTTGGACCTGGCAGGAGAGCCTTATCCTGATTATCTGAGGCAATTACAGGCGTTTATCAAGAAAAACGGATTGGAGAAACAGGTAACATTTCTGGGATACCAGGATAATATACCGAAGCTTCTCTCCAATTATGATGTGGGGATTTTATCATCCAAAGGGGATGCATTTGGGACTGTCGTTGCGGAATATATGGCGGCGGGGCTTCTTGCGGTGGCTACCTATACAGAGCTTGCAAAACACCAGGAAACGGGACTGCGTTACCAGTTTGGGGATATTGCCAAGCTGACGCAAAATATCAGGTTTGCCTATGAAAACAGGGAGAGGGCGGAAGAGATTGCAAGGCGAGGCAGGCAGGAGATTCGGAAACATTTTTCCATAGCGAAACATGCTACGGAGATTTATGGGCTGTATGAAAAGGTATTGAATCAAGAAAGTAATACGTCAGTTGTAAACTGAAATGCAGAGAGGTCTGGGAAGTTACTTGGATAAGCAATTTAGCAGAAAAATTGTTTTTTTTAATTTTTTCTATTCGTTGGTTATGATATGCTATCATGCTAACGCAGAAGTTCATTTTGCCAATGTGACGTCATCGGGCTCCTTGGCTGACTGTGTGATGTCAAGCGTCAACCAGGTTTTTACAGGACAATCGGGCACGTATTTCTTTATGATGCTTTCCGCATTTCTGCTGTACAGGGATATTGCGCCGGGTAAAATGGCGGATAAAGTAAAAAGGCGTATTAAGACGCTGCTTGTCCCCTGGGTGCTGTGGAACATAATCGGCCTGGCGGCGAACCATCCTTTTAGAAGGGGTGTAAAAGAAATCGTAGGCAGTTATGTGATGTCGCGGTTTTGCGAACAGTTGTGGTTTGTGGAGGCATTACTTTTGTTCTTGTTCCTGCTTCCGGTCTTTGTGCGGGTGCTGAGGATTCGGATTGTGGGAGAGCTTGTGGTAGCTTTCTTGTTTGTAGTTGGTTATCTTGGTTTTCCGGGGTTACGCATGTTGCCTGTGTTCCCATCGGAAAAAGCTTTTAATGAGATAGTGCGTATGCTTGTGCATTTGCCGGTATACAGTTTGGGGGCATATCTTGGACTGAACTGGACGGAGGCGGTGGTGCAGGAAACGTACCGGAGCAAATATCGTTGGAGTGTGGTTGTGGCAGTTTTGGTTGTGGTGGTATCCTATTTTCCTGCGGGGAATTTTTTATGTCATACATGCTTTACACTGCGTTCCGCAGCGTTATGGGTTATTTGCAGCAAATCGTTTTTTACGTTTGAGCCTGCATGGTGGATGCAGTTGTCATTTTACGTGTACGCCATCCACAATTTCATACTGTATCTGACAGGCAAATGTATCCGGTTATCAGGTATTTTTGCCAAGCAGTATGCAAGCCAGACCGTTTCGGTTGGGTTTGCACTTCTGTGGAGGATTTGTATGGCTGCTGCGGCATTTGGGCTTGCACTATGCAGTGCCGTAGTGTTGATAAAGATTACACCGAAGTTTTATGAGTTACTTTCGGGAGGGAGAGTGCCCGGCAGGTATCAGGATAGAAGATAAACAGAAATGAGAGTGTAAAGATATGGGATATAATCCCCTTGTGAGTGTGTTAATAAGCATCTATAAAGAGAGTGTGGCTGTTGTATCGAAGTCCATTGACTCCATGCGGGAGCAGAGCTACAACAATCTGGAATTTGTGGTTTTGTTAGATTACCCGGAACATGAAGAGATGAAGCGGTATCTTAAGAAACTGCAGGAGGAGGAGCACAGGCTTCATTATTATGTCAATGAAAAGAATTTGGGTTTACTGTACAGTCTTAACAGAGGCGTTGGCTTTAGCAAAGGTGAACTAATCTGCCGTATGGACGAGGATGATTATGCAGAGAAAGACAGGGTAGAAAAACAAGTTGCATACATGAACAAATACAACCTGGACTTGGTGGGAAGTTATACGAACCTGATGGACATGGGAGGAAACCTGGTTGGGGAAATCAGGCGGTATCCTACGAAGAACGAGGGTATCAGCAGATTTTTGCGTTATACGAGCGCCATTCCTCATCCCACATGGCTTGCAAAGAGGGAAGTATATGAGCGGTTGAACGGTTACCGTGACATTGACTGTGCCGATGACTATGATTTCTTAATCCGGGCTTCTTTGCAGGGGTTTCGGCTAGGGGTAGTGCCAGAGCCGTTGTTGCGTTACAGGATTAACAGCAACGGTATGACACAGCAGAATATTGCAAGTCAAAAAGTGGTGGCCGAATATTTGGCCAAGCAGCTTAAAAAGAAAAAAGTTTATTCCGTGGAAGAAATTAAAAGATACCGGATGAAAATGAAGCCTAAAGAAGAAAAACTGGTCCGGTACTATGCAATCGGAAAAAAATGGAAGCGCGGGGAAAAGCTTACACTTGCTGAGAAAATTTATTTTCTGTGCAGCAGCTATAATCTGGCAGAGATAAGGCAGAGAGTAATGTGTAAGTGGATACTTTATAGAGATTGACTCTAAACCAGGCTGTCGGATATATATTTGTCGTGTGATAAGAAAGCTTAGAAGAGAATTTTTGCTCCTGCAAACATTGAGTCAATCATGCAACGGAGAAAAGACGGAGGATAAGGATGGTTATTATCAGAATACAGGGTGGGCTTGGCAATCAGCTATTCCAATATGCCCTCTATGAGAATTTCAGGGCACGAGGTATCAAAGCCAAGGTAGACCTTATGGATTATTTCTCCGGCAAAGAAAAGCGTCCTTATGAGCTCCAGAAATTGGGCTTGTCTCCGGAAATTATGGACCCGGGAAAACTGCATCAATATTATGCGGATAATCAAAGAATATCAGACCGGGTGTGCCGCCATACACTTGGAAGAAATAAATACCGGAAAGAAAAAAATTATGATTATGAGCCGTGGGTTTCGGACACCCAGGACGGTTACTTGAGCGGTTACTGGCAGAATGAAAAGTATTTTGTGGAGACGGCGGCCGCACTCAGGGATAAAATCAGGTTCCGGCAGGCAGATGTGGAGACTGTATTACGATATCGGGATAAGATGCAGGCAGGAAATTCCGTCTCCATTCATATACGCCTGGGCGACTATGAGGATACGTCAGGGCTGTACGGAGGAATCTGTACGGTAGATTATTATAAGAAAGCAATTGACTACATGCGCGGGAAAGTAGATAATCCGGTCTTTTATGTATTTTCAGATACTCCTGGCAGGGTGAAAGAAGTATTGGACGACTGCGAGTATGAACTGGTTACGGGAAACCAGGGGAAACAATCCTATCTGGATATGTACCTGATGAGCCTGTGCAGACACCATATCATTGCGAACAGTACTTTCGGATGGTGGGGCGCCTGGCTCGACGGAAGAGAAGACAAGATTGTGGTCACTCCTTCCCGGTGGAATAACCTGTGCAGAGGACATGGAATATGTTGCGACGGATGGGTGATGTGTGAAGCATAGAAGGAGAGATTAACCTGACAGCAGATTTATCATGTGCAGATTTGCAGCGCCATGGGCTATAAGATTGCAGGGCGGGTTGTATCTTTAGGTTAGGGGAGAAGAAACGGCGGAAAAATGGCGAGAAATATGGTCGAGCGACACGAAAAGGTGGCTATTCTTTATATATGTACAGGTAAGTATGTGGCTTTCTGGGAAGATTTTTACAAGAGCTTTGAGAAGAATTTTCTGAAAAAATCACATGTGGAATATTTTGTTTTCACGGATGCAGACAGTTTGTATGGCGAAAAGGAATACGACAACATACACCGCATCGAGCAGGGAAATCTTGGATGGCCGGGCAATACACTGTTCCGTTTTCGTATGTTTGTCAGTATCAAAGAGCGGTTGGCGGATTTCGATTATCTTTTTTTCTTAAATGCCAATACTGTGTGCACAGAACAGGTGACGGAGGAGGAGTTTCTTCCCGTAGAGGAGGATTTGCTTGTGGTGCAGCATCCAGGCTATTACCATAGTTTTGTGTGGCGGATGCCCTATGAGCGAAGGAAGATATCCAGTGCGCGGATTCCGAGAGGAAAAGGCAAGGATTATGTCTATGGCGCCGTCAATGGGGGAAAGGCAACGGCTTTCCTGGAGATGGCAAGGAAGCTGGATGAAGAAATCGGGCAAGATTATGAGAAGGGCGTTATCGCCAAATGGCACGATGAATCCCATCTGAATCATTATGTTTGGGTGCACGGGAACTATAAACTGTTGACGCCGGCCTATGCGTATCCGGAGAACTATAAGCTGCCTTTTGAGAAGAAGATTATTACGGTGGATAAAAAGAGGAAGATTGAATTAGACCAGGGGAAGCTGCAGGAGTTGAGGGATAAGTCGATTCGGGGAAAATTATTGAAAATATTAGGGAAATAATATATGTGGGGTAAAAATGAATAGCATAGAGAAGGGGAACAGGTATGCAAATTATGATTTGCTAAGGGCAGTAAGCTGTATAACGGTGGTTTTGATTCATGTGTCGGCAATGTATATGAGCAACGAATTCAGAGATATTGTAGGACGGCATAATTTTTTGGTGGCATCTTGTTTCAGAGTTTTATCGCAAATGTCAGTACCGTGTTTTGTGATGCTAAGTGGTGCCTTTTTGCTGAAGCAAGACAAAATTTAGATTTAAAATATTTCTATATGAAATCAGCCAAAAAACTTGGGATTCCGATTTTAGCCTTTAGCGTTCTTTATGTTTTATTCCATTATGTAGAGAATATCGCAGGGAGCAGTTTTAAGCCGGGGTATGAATTTGATGTGTATCAGCCATTGGTTGATTGGCTTAGGGGTGAGCCGCATACAACGATGTGGTATATGTATATGATTATTCCACTGTATTTGGTTACTCCATTTCTTCTTATTATTAAGTCATCTGTTACAGAGAAGGTATGGCATGTTCTGGCAGTATTTATGATGGTATATAGCGTCATTGTATCTTATACATGTACACTTAGTTGGATTCTTCAGTTTGCCCAATGGCTCGGATACTTCATGATGGGGGACGTTATCAGCGGGTTAGGGGATAGGATTGTATGTAAAGGCATATTCAGACGTCCGTGTGTCTGCGTTGGCCTGTCTTATTTACTATTGCTAGGGCACTGGTATATTTATACCTATAGGAGTATGAGATTATCAGGACCAGGTTATTTGTCTCCTTTTAATGTAGCGGCTTCTCTAATGCTTTTTGTTGGTTTTACAGGATTGACTGTAAAGCCGAATACAGGGGTTGATTTGATAGCCCGAAATTCGTTTTATATATATTTGCTTCATCCGTTTTTCTGTGAGACATTAATGCAGCTATTTGGCAGGGTTTTAAAAATGTTCCCCGCGGCATATTTCATTCCGGTTTTTGTATTTTGTATAACTATGACGTGTGTTTTTATAGTAGAACTTTTAAAGAAAATATGTCGGAAAGATATGTTTCACATGTTGCGTGTGCAGAAAGGAAATGACGAGTAAAAATATATAAATATTTTATTTTACATATATTTATGGAGGAATATATCTGTACAAATATGTGGTCTGTATAGATTAAGGAAAGGACAATTTAAATATTATGAAGAAAAGGAATATTTTACTTCTATATGATAACCATGATTTGGACAGGCAGGTTTTACGACCAGTAGATTATAGTACATTTGAGGAAGCATGGATTAAGCAGGGGTTTGGGAATGCCGGTAATAAATTATATAATACTGCAGTGGAGCAGTATTTGACGAAAGAAGATATCACTTATTCCTATTACACAGGGGATGAGACAGCGGAAGAGATTAATGAAAAATATGATATGGCTATTTTTACAACGGCCAATATTTTTAATGCTAATCCGTATGTTACGCCTGAACTGGAAGAGTTTGCGTCAGCAATCAGTAAATTTAAAATACCGGTTTATATTCTGGGATGTGGTTTACAATGTGCAGGATATGATGAAATTGGCGCATTGGCAAATGCCATTAAAGAGCCAACAACTAAATTTTTGAAAGCAATTTATCAAACCGGAGGTGAGTTGGCATTACGTGGATATGCAACCAAAGAGTTTTTAGATAAAATCATGCCGAACAATACTGCAGTTGTGACAGGCTGCCCATCTTTTTATCAGAGAGGGAGTGGGCTGAGGATTTCCAATGAGAAGGTTTTGGAAGAACAATTTAAACCATCCATTAATGGTAACCTGAAATATTTAAAGCAGATTGGGATGTTGCAAGTATTCGAGGAGTATCAAAACAGTGTTTATGTAGACCAGGATGAACTCGCGCATGTTTTATATTTTCATCATGCAAGAAAATATAGAAATACGCTAGAGTTAGTCAGAAAAAGGACATTGTGCAGCGTAAAACTTTTAGCAGAAAACAGGGTTCGGTTATTTTATGATGTACCGGTTTGGCTTTCATGGTTTCGGGAACAGAATATTACCTTTTCTTGCGGTTCACGTATTCATGGAAATATTGCCGCGGCATTGGCACAGGTGCCGGCCATGGTAGTATACCGTGATGCACGGACAAGAGAACTGGCAGAGTTTTTTGAGTTGCCAAATCAATCTGGGTTTGATAAGCGCAAATCTCTATATGAAGTGTATTTGGAGACAGACTATACGAAATTTAATCAAAATTTTGCAGATAAATTTAAAAATTTCGAGAAATTCGTTATATCTCATGGTATTTCCCATGACCTTGAGGATAGAAGCTTGTTTGAAAGTAAAATGATGCGGCACAATTGGGAGTATCCGGAATTGCCAGGGAAAAAGAATCTTGAACATATCCGGAGTGACTATAGGAAGCATCAAAATTTTTATGGAGTATATGAAAATGGGCTGGATAGGGTGCGCAGATTATTGATAGGAATAGGTAAATAGGAAAAGCTGATAGAGATATTTAATTTGATATTGTTAGGAGGATTAATTGTGAATGAACTTTAGGAAAATTATAGATAGTAAGATATTTGTTTTAGCTGTATGTGCATTATTTATTATTTTTGCAGGGATGTATTATTATGGATTGCAGTGTGAATATCCGCCAGAGCCAGAGGATGTGATGGCAATATCAAGAATGTTTTCATATTTAACATTGGGAGTAGATTATCATTTTACAGAAATCCTATATGATGCATGTGTTTATATTGCAACAAATATTGGTGGAATGTCATATTTTGCTACTAGATTACATTTTGTGTTATTATATGCTCTTTTAATGTGTGGTACGCTGTTTTTATGTTTAAGGTCAAAGAAGGAAAAGAAAGTAAAGCTATATCTTTTACCATTAATTGCATTGTTTCATATCGCCTTTTTCCCGGTTGCAGAATATCCTGAGTTGTTTCAATTTCCTAATGGGGTAGAACTAATATATATATGGCCATTTCATTACCATTATATGGCCCGGATTTATGTTGTGATTTGCCTTAGTTTATTTTTTGTTTGCATGCAGTGTAAAAGAAGAAATAAGAAAATCGTATATGGAATTATCTTTATGTTGGTATGCTTATATGCGGCCAAATGTACTGATTTAATTTTCTATATCATGTTTTTAGCGCCTGCCGCTATAGTATTATTTTTACATGTTTTTCAGCAAACAAAGTTTAGAAAATATGTGTTTGTTTTGTTTGGTATTGGAATGGGAGTTATGGGGATATGCAAGGTACTTCCCTTTAGTTTTTATGATAAATTATGGACTAAGGAAAGGACGGGGGTCTATGGAAGCATTTATGGAGCGACTAATTGGATTTCAGTTGATTCGTTGATAGAGCATTTGCTTGGCTACATTAAACTTAATTTTTTAAATTTTAATATTCAACTTCCAGAATTACCGGTAATCAGTTTATATACGGTGGTGTCTATATTTAAAATATTAATTTTGTTATTTGGATATATTATTGTGTTCCATATTATAATATGTAGCTTAAAAAATAGTATAAAGAACATAAACAATTATTATGGTTATGATTATATAGATGAAATTTTGGCATGGTCGTATTTGCTTTTATCTTCTGTATATATTTTTACAGAGATTGGAACCATTCAGTTTTCAAGGTATTTTCCAGGGCTTACCACAGTGATGACCATACTTTTGTGCAGGAATATAGAGATATTTTCTAGATTTGTTGGAATAGAGTTCTTTGAAGGGATAAAATACAAAAAAGCGTTAGTGTGTGGATGTATGTCGGTTTTATTCATATGCAGTATAGGTAAAGTCTGGGATTATCGTGTTCCAAATGCGTATGAGGATGAATTATGGGCAATGAAAGAATATATTGAAAGTACACAATATGGGTATGCACTTGCTCCGTTTTGGATATCTCCGCAGATTGGAGCATTGAGTGACGGTAAGATTATGGTTTATCAGACAAAAGAAGAAATATACAATATTTATGGTGATGAGGCGAAAATTTCTTATATTATTACGAGCAATGAAGATAATACCGAGATACGTGGTAACTTTTATGAGCATTGTAATAGCTACGATGAGATATGCGAATATTATTCAGAGCCGACAAAAATTATTTGTTATGACAAATTGCAGCTTGTTGTGTTTGAAAATGGTATTAAGATAGAGGAGTAAAATATATGTTTTTCTTTATTGGAACAGAGGCAGAATTGATTAAGGTGTTTCCTGTTATTATGAAATGTCAGGAAAAGGGCGCCGTGTGTAATATTATTGCTTCAGGACAAAATGATTTAAAGAAGAATAGAATACTGGATTATATTAAATTAAATGGCAGCTACATTGAACTTAGCCAAGAAGCTGATATTAAGAAAAGCGTAGTTGGATTGTTCAGGTGGTTTATTTCTACAAGAGAAAATGCGGCAAAAATTATTGCGCGTTATTTTAATATAAAAGATATGCAAAACAAGCCAATGATTGTACATGGTGATACTGTGTCAACATTTATGGGTGCGTTAATTGGGAAACAATTACATATGAATGTGTGTCATATAGAGGCAGGATTGCGGTCGCATCATCTTTTGAATCCGTTTCCGGAGGAGATAGACAGGATGCTTACTAGCAGGGTTGCAAGAGTACACTTTGCGCCGGGAACAGAGGCAGTCCGGAATTTGGCAGGTGTAAAAGGTCAGGTTGTTGACACGCAGTATAATACAATTATTGACAGCTTAGCAATATCGAAAGAGATGCCAGTGGTTACAGATTCATTGGAATCTGTTTTACCGCAGGATTATTTTGTGTTTGTGATGCACAGGCAGGAGAACCTGATGAATAAGGAGTTTGTAAGCCAAGTGATAAATCAGGTTGAGCAAATGGCTAAACATACCAAATGTGTTTTCATACTGCATAAAATAACGGAAAATACGTTAAATGAAATGGGAATATTGGCAAGATTACAAACTAGCCCTGATTTTATACTGTTTCACCGGGTAGATTATTTTGATTTTATGAAGATTTTAAATTGTTCTAAATATGTCATTACGGATGGGGGGAGTAACCAGGAAGAGCTTCATTATATGGGAAAACCGTGTTTGATTATGCGTAAGACAACAGAACGGCAGGAGGGAATTGGGCAAAATGCCAGAATGTTTGGTGGAGACGTGAAGGATATTTCAAAATTTGCAGAGGCGTATAGAGATTTGCAGATTCCTCCGGTTGAGGTGGGGCGTTCTCCTTCCGAGGTGATTGCGGAAGAGTTAATAAAGCAGGGGAGGCATATACTTTCTACATAGGAGAAGTATTATATAAAACAATATGACTGAGTTAGCTTATATTATGTCATATAATCCATTTTACTTTAATTAAATTTATAAAAAAGGAGTATTACATGTATGGCCTTATATTGATGATTATATGGGGAGCAATTTTATGAAAAATGAATTTACAGGTTCCATTTTGTTATATTCATGGTGGAGCTTACTGTATCAGTGGATTTTGAAAGGGCTAAAGAAAGTGTCTTTGGTGAGACATTGGGTATGATTCTTAGAAAGGAAATACGGACTTGAGGTAAATGAAGAATGGTTCGTTTAGAGAAAATGATTTATGCGCTTAATTTTGCAGATGAAAAATATAAAAAAGCACAACAGTTAAATACTAAAACGGCATATAAATATGGAGCTGATAAAGTATTTGAGTATTCTTGGCAGGATATTGATAAAGAGTTTTATGAGCAAAACCGGCAAATTTTGGTTCAAGAAAGAGGAAAAGGATACTGGCTGTGGAAACCTTATTTCATCTATAAAACACTTATGCTTTGCGGTGATGGTGACTGGGTAGTGTATGCAGATTCGGGGACGTACTATAGGAAAAATATTAAAACATATATAGAGGGATTAGAAAAAGAAGGGATAGAATTTATATCGCGTACTACGAAATTTAAAGAAAAAGAGTTTACGAAAAGAGATGTATTTATAGAATTAGGGTGTGATTCTCCCTACTATACTGATTCTTTACAACGTGCGGCAAGTGCCATGTTAATTAAAAATATTCCTCATAATAGACAGATAATAGAGGAGTGGTTGGGACATGCCCAGAATATTCATTGGATTACTGATGAACCAAATCATTGTGGGGAAGAGAATTATAAGGAGTTTATTGACCATAGGCATGACCAGAGCCTTTTTTCATTAGTTTGTAAAAAATATAATGTGGCATATAATAAAAATTTGTTTATGGACATGGCTTTTTTTTATAAAAAAGGAGCACTGTTAACAGACCATCATACTCGGCATGGAAATTATGTTTCCGCATATTTGGGGACAATAAGGCGTGTGATGAAAATGATGTATGGCATTGTGTTTAAGGAATGAAAAAATTTTTGAGTATAGGTTTTGTAGTATCATTGCTGTAGTTGGTATATTATATAGATAGTAGTTGGAGGAATAAGAATTCTTTACTTTTGCTTTTGGTAGATATATTGTATACTTATATATAGCGGTTATTGTGATTTTTATAGTATGTGAATGTTTCGGGGAAAGAAAAATACTTTTATTTGAATAGATGGAAGATTGTTGGTTAAAGAATCGGAGAGAATGGTTATGGGAATCTTGTCAAAAATTTCATGGTGTTCTTATGGAGATAGTATTGCAGCTGATAAAGTTTGGCATGGAATTGTATCTAAGGATACCCGGCATTATATTGTATACAATAGAGGAGTGGGGGGGGGCAACTGTCGTTCCTAATGGACAAGTGTGGTATGCAAATAGTAGCGGAAGCTACTATGATAGGCCAATGCCTGACAGGCCAGTGGCGGGAAATGGTTTTATCAGGGAGAATCTGATTTTGCCCAACGGAAAAAAGTTATGTGATGGATGGTGTTCTTCAACTAAGAGAATGGAGATGCAAATACCAATAAAGTGCGATTTTATTGTATTTATGGCAGGAACGAATGATTTGGGACAAGATGCAAAACCGTCTGATTTTATGAAATCGGTAAGAAATGTAATTGAGTGGATATTGATAAATAGGTCGAAATCGAGGATATATGTTTCAACATTAATTCCGAGGCGTAAAGAATTAACTAATAATAGTGAGTTGTATAAAAATAAAATTCAATTAACTTCAAAGGATTATGCGGAAATGACGAAAGAAATATGTGGGATGATGCATGTGAATTGTATAGATTTACATTCAGAATGTTGTTATTTTATGAATGAATGGGATACTTATTTAAGAGATATTGTGCATCCAAATGAACGTGGAAGTTATGAAATTGGAAAAATGATTGGGGATGCAATCATCTCATTTGAAAGAAAGGAAGGAATAATATGAAGGGATATTTTATTCCTTTTGGCGCAAGGAAGATAATAAGTATTGATAAAAAAATAAATATGCAGATTCAGCAGCTTTCTACAATTGCGTTAGTAAAAGAGGTGGATATAGATATTGCACCTAAGAATATATTTAGGAATATATTGTCGGTTTTGCCATTTATTGACTTGCCGTGGGATTATGAGGGCGCATATAAAGAAATAGAGAGTCCGGATTTTATTTTTATGAGAAGGACAGGGGCGGACCGACATTTCATTAAATTTCTAAAGCATATGAAAAAGAATTTTCCAAAATGTAAAATTGTTATTGAAATTGCCACATATCCATATATAAAAGAGTCTCTTCGGCGAATAGATGGTTGGGTGTTGTTACCAAAAGATTTATATAATCGGCGCAAGATTAAAAAGTATGCTGATAGAATAGTAACGTATTCAGATGATACAGAGATTTTTGGCGTGAAAACTATTAGGACAATGAATGGGATTAACGTAGATGAGATACCACTTATTGCTCCATTAAATCAGATGGATACAATTAATTTGATAGCGGTCGCCTGTTTTCAACCACATCATGGATATGAAAGATGTATTGTGGGAATAAAAAATTACTATGAAAGTAAAGTGAGAGAACAGCCACGGATATTTTTGCATATGGTTGGCGATGGTCCTGAGCTTGTCAAGTACAAAAAACTAGTTCAACAATATGGATTAGAAAAATATATTATTTTTTATGGTCAATTAAGTGGAGAAAAATTAAATGAAATTTATAATAAAGCAGATATCGCGTTAGGTAGCTTTGGGTTTTATAAAATTAAATTGCATAAATCTAGTGTACTTAAAGTAAGGGAATATTTATCCAGAGGTTTTCCAATTGTGTCTGCTTGCCAAGAAGATGTTTTTAAAAATGATTTACCTGAATTTTATTTGCATTTTGAAAATGATGATTCTGTTATTGATATGAATAAGATTATTGATTTTTATGAAAGATTGTTTCTTGAGGGTAATGATAAAGAAAAATTAGCACAAAAAATAAGGAATTATGCAAAAGAAAGAGTAGATATGTCTGTTGTGATGAAGCCTATTATTGATTATTTATTAGGGGAAGGGAAACGATGAAGAATTGTATTATGCAAATTGTGGGAAATCGCCCACAGTTTATTAAACTTGCTCCGGTTTCAAAAGAGATAAGAAGACGTGGTTATCAAGAAATTATTATTCATTCAGGACAGCATTTTGATGAAAACATGTCAAATATTTTTTTTGAAGAGTTAGGGATTCCGTTTCCTGATAAAAATTTACACATCTCTGGGGGAAGTCATGCTGAAATGACAGCCAGAATGATGATTGATTTGGAAAAGATTGTACTTATATATAAACCTGACATTGTTATTATTTATGGTGATACTAATACTACATTGGCAGCAGCGTTGGTGGTGAAAAAAATAAATATTCCATTGGTGCACATTGAGGCAGGGCCAAGAACAGGTAATCAACAAAATCCGGAGGAAATTAACAGGGTAATTGTAGACCGTATTTCGGAATTGCTGTGTACACCTGACAGAAGTTCTTATCATAATCTTATGCAGGAAGGATTAAAAGAAAGAGCTTTTTTCTCGGGAGATGTGATGTATGATGTATTTATTCAAAGCCGGAAGCGAGTAGATGCCCATAGTATTTTGATGGATTATTCACTAGAAAAAAAAGGATATATACTTATGACGTGGCACAGGCAGGAGAATACATCTAGCAGGGAGGCGATGGTGCACATTATAGAATTACTTGAGCAAATCGATGTGCCAATAGTATGTCCATTACATCCGAGAACAAAAAATGCTTTGCTTAAACTAGGATTATGGGAACGGGTTGAATTGATAAGTAATTTGAAGCTAATCGCTCCTGTTGGGTATTTTGAAATGATTGCATTGACATCGAATTGTAGGATGACGTTGACGGACTCAGGAGGTTTATCCAAAGAATCTTTTTTTGCAGGGGTAATGTGCCTATTTATGATAGATTTGCATGTGTGGCCTGAATTAGAGGATAATGGCTGGCTATTTCATATGAAAGAGAATAATACTGTAAATTTAGATTTTATACGCAATGTATTTAACAATGATACGCAAAGCAATGTAAGACCTGATTTTTATGGAAAAGGGAATGCGGCTGAATTGATTGTGAACGAAATAGAAAAAAGATTTCTTATGAAAGGATGTTGTTAATGAAATATGCATTAATTGGATGTGGACGAATATCTCCGAACCATATTGTAGCAGCACAACGAAATAATTTGGATATTGTTGCATTGTGTGATATTGTAGAACATAACATGAAAGATAAAATCGTAAAGTTCAAATTATCTAAGTCTGTAAAATGCTATACAAATTATATAGAAATGTTACAAAATGAAGAGTTAGATATTGTGGCAATAGCAACGGAGAGTGGCAAACATGCACAGATAGCATTAGATTGCATGAAGATAGGACATGTTAATTTAATTATTGAGAAACCAATTGCATTGTCTTTGGAGGATGCGGATAAGATTATTGCTATGGCGGCTGAAACGGGAGTAAAAGTATGTGCATGTCATCAAAATAGATTTAATAAATCTATCCAAAAAATCCGTGAAGCAGTGGAAATGGAACGATTTGGGAGAATGTTGTATGGAACTGCGCATATCAGATGGGCCAGGGATTATGAGTATTACGCAAGAGCAAAGTGGCGTGGAACTTGGGAACAGGATGGCGGCGCATTAATGAATCAATGCATCCACAATATAGATTTGTTGCGTTGGATGATGGGGGATGATATCGAATGCGTTGTTGGAATGACTGACCGTTTGAAGCATGATTATATTGAGGCAGAAGATTTGGGTATAGCATTGATTAAATTTCGGAATGGTTCTTATGGGGTGGTAGAAGGTACTACGAATATATATCCTAAAAATTTGGAAGAAACATTATATCTATTTGGGGATAAAGGGACTGTAAAAGCGGGAGGAACCTCAGTAAATGTGATTGAGGAATGGCGTTTTTCGGACATGCTCGATGACCCGGAAGAAGTAAAGAAGCAGTTTCACGAAAATCCGCCTAATGTATATGGTTATGGACATACACCCTTATACGAAGACGTTATGCAGGCAATAAAAGAAAATAAACCGCTATATGTAGATGCAGTAGCCGGAAAACGCGCGTTAGAACTTGTACTTGCAATTTATAAATCGGCAACAGAGGAGAGCATAATACATTTGCCGCTTGAAAGTTGCGCTACAATAGATTTTAAAGGAAGGTTTTAAAATGCCATATTTTGTACATGAAAGCAGTTATATTGATAATGATGTTTCTATTGGTGATAATACAAAGATTTGGCATTTTTGCCATATTCAATCAGGAGTAGAAATTGGGGAAAAGTGTTCTCTGGGACAGAATGTGAATATATCAAATAATGTAAAAATCGGTAATCGGGTCAAAATACAGAATAATGTCTCAGTATATGAGGGTGTTACTGTAGAAGATGATGTTTTTTTGGGGCCATCGTGTGTGTTTACTAATGTTAGTATACCACGGGCGCAATTTCCGAGAAGTTCTAAGGAATATAAATCTACCCGAATATGTGAAGGGGCAAGTGTGGGTGCAAATGCAACGATTATATGCGGCCATACAATTGGCAAATTTGCGATGATAGCTGCGGGTGCAGTCGTGACAAAGGATGTGTCACCATATGCGTTGATGATAGGAGTGCCAGCCAGGCAGGTCGGATGGGTATGTGAATGTGGACAAATTTTAGACACGGAATTTATGTGCTTGAACTGTGGGAAAAATATGAGAAAAATATGCATGGGGGGGGGTAAAGAGTATTTGACATTATGTTGCTTTCCTTCACAGAGAAGGAAGGAGGCGGCGTGATGGAGTATAATGTTCACCATATTTCATCACAACATGATTTTGCTATTAGTGGGGTGTCCTATATAGGAAATCCGAAATCGCATACGGCTATGTTTGTAACAAAAAAGGTAGAATATCTTTTGAATAATATGGATGGATGTTTTAATTGTCTTATATTTGTAGAAAAAGGAATAAGTGTCCCACCATATATATTGAATTGCAATTGTATTGTTTTTTCGGATAATCCACAAAGAGAATATGCTAAGTTTGTTAATGACTTATATAATGAATATGTTATTGAGGAGCGGAGGCGCAGATATACTCAAACGCAAGAGGGGTATTATGTAGGAGAAAATGTTATAATAGGAAAAAATGCTTATATTGAGCCGGCTTGCTTTATTGGGCATAATGTGTTGATAGGAAATAATGCGTGTATCTTATCAGGAGCTGTTATCAAAAAATCTAGTATAGGTGATAATATACTTGTAGGAGAGAATGCTGTCATAGGGGCGATGGGATTTACGATGACAGAGGATGAGAATGGAAATAAATTACGTATGCCCACGTTGGGGAATGTTTGTATTGGGAACAATGTGGAGATTGGAGTGCATGATAATATTTCGTGTGGGTCGGGCGGTGATACTATTATTGAAGACTTTGTTAAATTAGATGCACTCGTTCATATTGGACATGATGTATATCTTGGAAAAAATGTTGAAATAACTGCCGGGAGCGTTATTGGTGGTTTTACAAGACTTGAAAATAATGCGTATATAGGGGTTAATGCAAGTGTACGCAACAGGATAAATATAGGACAAAATAGCATTGTAGGGATGGGAGCTACAGTCACCCGGAGTGTTGAACCTAATATAACGGTTGCTGGAAACCCGGCGCGTTTATTTGCTGAAAAGAAAGAGTGCTAAAAATGGAGTTTCGAGATTTAAAGAGACAGTATCAGCTACATAGAACACAAATTGATACTGCAATTAAAGATGTTCTTGCACAAACAAATTTTATTCATGGTGTTCAGGTAATGCAATTAGAAGAAGAGTTGGCACAATATGTTGGCGTTAGACATTGTATAACTTGTGCAAACGGAACAGATGCATTACAGCTTGCGCTAATGACGTGGGGGATTGGAGAGGGAGATGCAGTTTTTGTTCCTGATTTTACCTTTTTTTCTAGTGGAGAGGTAGTCTCTATTATGGGAGCGACTCCGGTTTTTGTAGATATCGATTTAGACACATACAATATTAGTGTAGATAGTTTGGACAAGGCAATTTGTTATGTTATAGAGCATACTGATTTGAGGCCTAAGGTTATAGTATCAGTAGATTTATTTGGTCAACCTGCAGACTATAGGCGCATCAGAAATTTAGCAAATAAATATCATATTTTAGTTTTAGAAGATGGGGCACAAGGATTCGGGGGAAAGATAGGAGAAAGAAAAGCCTGTTCTTTTGGAGATATTGCTACTACATCTTTTTTTCCGTCCAAACCTCTGGGATGTTATGGGGATGGGGGTGCAATATTTACTGATAATAATGAATGGGCAGAGAAGCTTCGCTCTTATTGTGTACATGGTAGAGGTGAAGACAAATATGATAATATAAGAATAGGAGTTAACTCACGGTTAGATACAATACAAGCGGCTGTTTTGCTTGAAAAATTACATTTTTTGGATGAAGAGATAGAAATGTGTAATTTGATAGCGGCAAAATATACAGAACAATTGCATAGTTTTGTCAAAACTCCTGTTATAGCAACTGATGTGCTTTCCAGTTGGGCACAATATACGGTATGCTTCAAGAATGATGCAGAGCGTTGTAGTGTAATACAAAATTTACGGGAAAAAGGTATTCCATCAGCTATTTATTATAAGAAACCTATGCATTTGCAGAAAGCATTTCAACCGTACAGGTTTAAAGATTTGGAATGTGTAGTAGCAGAAAGTGTCAGTAGTAGATGCCTTTCATTACCGATGCATGCGTATATGGGGATAGGTGATGCGGCGCATATTGCAGAGAATATTGTTAAGTCTATATAGTGTTAAAAAAGATATTTATCTGACGGGAGAAAGTAATTATGAAGGTATTGGTAACAGGAGCCAATGGTTATATCGGTCAGGGGGTTGTAAGTAATTTATTAAACAGAGGTCATGAGGTTATTGCCACTGATTTTAGTTTAAACCATGTAGATAAACGGGCTAATTTGGTTATAAGTAATATTTTTGATACCACGAACCCCTATGTAACATTTGATAAGCCGGATACATTATTACATTTAGCGTGGCGGGATGGCTTTAAACATTCTTCTTTGAATCATTTTTTAGATTTGCCTAAACATTATGAATTTATTAGAAATGCTGTGGAAAGCGGAATCACCAGGATATGCGTTATGGGAAGTATGCATGAAGTGGGATTTTATGAAGGCTGTGTAAAAGAAGATACGCCTACAAATCCCCAGAGTATGTATGGTATTAGTAAGAACGCGTTGCGTCAAAGTATTAATGTTTTGCAGAAAGAGTATTTGTTTGAGTTTTTATGGTTAAGAGGCTTTTATATTGTTGGAAATAATAAGTATGGCTGTTCGGTTTTTTCTAAATTAGAAACGGCGGCAGAAAAAGGGGAGAAAACGTTTCCATTTACAACGGGTGAGAATCAATATGATTTTATTGATTATGAAGTGTTTTGCAATCAGGTAGCGGCAGCGGTTTGCCAACATAAAATTAATGGTATTGTAAATTGTTGTTCCGGAAAGCCAATGAAATTAAAAGAACGTATGGAGCAATTTATAGCAGATAATCAATTTGAGATATGCTTAGAATATGGTAAGTTTCCTGACAGGCCGTATGATTCCAAAGCAATATGGGGAAATAATGAAAAGATAATGAAAATATTAGACTATGAAGGAATTTAAAATGAATAAAAAAGAGACAGACATGACAATTCTTATGATGGCATTTGATTCTTATAACGATGTATGGGATGGCTTTGTGCATTGTAAAGAGAAATATTGGTCAGATTGCCGTTATCCCATGGTAATTGTAACATGTGAAGAGACGAATGTTCCACAGGGGATAG
Source organism: uncultured Lachnospiraceae bacterium (assembly GCA_910578645.1). GTDB lineage: Bacteria > Bacillota > Clostridia > Lachnospirales > Lachnospiraceae > UBA3282. The sequence continues at coordinate 244,475 of CAJTQI010000005.1, read as the reverse complement.
ACAAAGTAATTACAACAGGGTCAGGTTTAGAATGGACACAGAGACTGCATAAGGCGCTTGAGCAGATTGACAGCCGGTTTGTTTTATTGATGCTTGAAGATTTATATATAGACAGAAAAGTTAATTCTGGGAGAATAGCCCAGTGTATAAGCCTTATGAAGGAGCATAGCATTGGGCATCTTCGATTAATGCCTGACATTAAATACCAACGTGACTACGAAAAGAATGATAAGTATGGAGAGTATACGAAAGGACATGCATATCGTATTTCAACACATCCGGCAATTTGGAAAAAGGAGTATCTATGTTCTTTGACAGAAAAAGCGATGGACGCATGGAATTTTGAATATTTAGTATCTTTTGAGAGTAATAAATATCCGGAAAAATGTTTGACCTGCAAAGATAAAGTCATTAGTTTTACAAATACTATCTGGAGACAAAAATGGACAAGGGAAGGGGTCGCATTGTGTAAACAGGAGGGTGTGACAATTGATTTTACAAAAAGAAAGAAGCATAGTGCTTGGAGTAATTTAAAAACAGATATCAATGCGCTTATTTACCATATTGTTGGTGCTGACAGGGTGACAAAGTTGATAATAAAGCAACGGAAAAAGAAATTATAATATGAAAAAGAAATTGTATTTGTCAACAGAAAGATTTCCATACAGGAATGGTGAGAAAACATTTCTTCAGTCAGAATTAAAGGCATTAGCAGAAGAATATGATATAACTATTATATCGCATGCAGAGGGTGAGTTAACGGTTCAGGAAATTTGGGAAACAGATTTACCTTTGGGAGTAACTGTTGTGAACTGCAGCATACGATTAAATGCCATGAAAATTATTTTATATTTTTTGCGATATGTTTTTGATGTTGATGGATGGAAGGAAATTATTGATATTTATAAACAGCATAATAATTTTTTCTTTATGTTATATCAGTCATTAGGTTTTTATATTCGTGCGATGGAAAATTGGAGGCTGTTATCCAAAAAGAAATTGTTTGATAGAAAACAAGATTTCATTTTTTATTCTTTTTGGTATACATACTATACATATAGTATGACCAAACATAAAAGAAAATACAAGAATGTGAAAATAATCACCAGAGCACATGGCTTTGATTTGTATGATGAAAGATATCAATGTGGCCGACAGCCATTTAAAAAGATTATGGATGCCAAATTGGATAAAATATTTTTTGCATGCGAGTATGCAAAGGATTATTATATTAAAAAAATGTATTCGTTAGATACTGAGAGATATGTGGTATCAAAAATTGGCACGCAGCCTGCGTTGACCAATACTGATATGAGAAATGGAGAAGCTAATGTGCTTGTAAGTTGTTCCAGGGTTGTAAGATTAAAAAGGATTCATTTGATAATCGATGCATTAAGTCTTTGGGACAACAACGAAATAGTATGGCATCATTTTGGAGGCGGTGAAGAATATGAGGCCATGAAGCAATATGCAAGTAGAAAATTAGACAAAAACGTAAAAGTCAGATATTATTTTCATGGAGATATAGAGAATGAGGCTATCCTGAAATTCTATGCAAGCAATTATATTATATGTTTTATTACTGCTTCCAGTACTGAAGGAGGCGCGCCGGTTTCTGTACAAGAGGCAATGGCATATGGTATTCCGATTATAGGTACTGATGTGGGTGGAATTACTGAAATGATACAAGAAAATGGAATCTTGATAAGAAGTGAGCCAACCGCGGAAGAAATAAAAAGTGCAATTGCGTATATTTATTGTAATCCGGATGTCAGAAAAAAAATGTGTAAAGCGTCATTGGAATTGTGGGAACGGGAATACTGTTCAGAAAAAAATGTACATCGTTTTGTAGATTTAGTTAATCGGATGTATGGATGAAGCGGCAAGATAAATTGACTTGACTAAAAGCAAATAATAAAGATGATTATGGGGGCATGTATTTATATGAAAGAGAAATTAGAGTCTTGCATTTTATTATATCTTGGGAAAATGAAAAAATATGCAAATGATATATTGTATCGCGTTCAATATATGGAATTGATGTTTCATAAAGAATATAGTAAACAAGGAGAAAGAAAAACAAGTTCATCTGATACAGATGTTTATAGAATGGTATGTTTGCGTGCGGCGCAAAATGATAAATATTTTAAAAAGTTTCGTAGGAATGCTATATATAATGCAATATTGGAACATGTTCCAAAATGGCAAGGACAGCAGTATCTTGAAATAATAGAAAAAAGAGGTGGCTTTAATAATAAAAAATGGAATAATTTTTTTATCAATGATTTGTATGGATATCCAAGAAGATATTTATACTTGATAAATAATAAGAAAATCAGAATATCCCCAACAACAATAAGATATGTAAAAGTACTACAAGATATACAGGAAATTTTTGGTAATCAAAAGTTTGCTTCTGTTGCAGAGATTGGAATTGGGTATGGAGGAGAAGGACGTATATTAATTAGTAGTTTGAATATAGAGAAATACTTCTTTTTTGATATACCAGAGGTTCTGGAACTTGCGAGAAAATATCTTAAGAAATGTAAAGTAGAGAATAAAAGTGTTTTTGTAGATGGAACAGATATTTGTTTAACAGAGGGGAGTTATGATTTGGTCATAAGTAATTATGCGTTTTCTGAATTGACAAGGGAGGTACAGGAAGTATATTTAGATTTAGTCATAAAGAAGTCAAAGCGGGGATATATAACATGGAACCGTATATCTAGGGACAATTTTGGGGGATACTCCGTAGAAGAACTACTCCATGTCCTTCCTAATGCACGTACTCTTTCAGAAGAACCGTTAACAGCTCCGGAAAATTGTATTATTGTGTGGGGAGATTAGTGCTATTTTGTTAAAGAAATCTGATAATATTATAGAATGAAAATAATATACCATAATTAGATACTGAAAAGTGGCAGATTAAGAGAGAATATATATGACAACAGGGCAGGATATCAAAGTTACAATCATTACAGTGTGTTATAACAGTGAATTAACGATTAAGAGAACTATTAAGAGTGTTCTGAACCAGACGTATAAAAATATAGAATATATTATTGTAGATGGGAAGTCACAGGATAATACATTGCATATTGTCAAAAAGTATGAACCATTGTTTGGCGGCAGAATGAAAATAATTAGTGAGCCAGATAGTGGAATTTATGATGCAATGAATAAAGGAATTAGAAGAGCAACAGGAAAACTTATCGGGATAATCAATAGTGATGATTTTTATGAAAACGATGCTGTTGAGAAAATAGTGAAACATTATACCAATGAAAACTACTTGATTCTGTATGGTATGGTTAGAGTTATTGAGGATGAAAAGGAAAGCGCAATCCATTTTTTCTCTCATGATTTTTTACGGAAAAGAATGATAGCACATCCGGCATGTTTCATAACTAAAGCTATTTATAGCGAAATCCAGCTATATGACACTAAATATGTGAGTGCAGCAGATTTTGATTTTATGCTCAAATTGTATGGCAATAATTTGGTTAAATTTAGGCCGGTGTATGAGGTGATTGCAAATCATCGTCCGGATGGAATTTCCAATACTGTTAAAGGCAACATAGATGCATTGAAAGTAAGGAAAAATCACGGATTGATACCGTTAAGCTCCTACTGGATGAGTGTTATATCAATAAGAGCAAAGAATTTAATAATTTGTTTGCTTTGGGGAAGAAATGATAAGAAAAAGAATTATTGAAAAAAAGGTATTGAAAGATTTCCAAAGGAGAAATGTTCAATACGGTCAAAATATTACGGTTAATGGGAAGATTTTGCTTTCGGACAGGCTTAATTTAACATTGGGAAATGATGTTAAAATTAATTCTGGCTATATTAATCCGGTAGGACACGAAATTGCAACTTCCTTTTATACGGTCGGAGATGCTGAAATTGTTATTGGGAATCATGTGGGAATATCCAATACAACATTTTATGCCAGAGCAGGAATCTATATTGAAGATAATGTGTTGATTGGAGGCGGATGCAGAATATACGATACAGATTTCCATGCGCTTGAGTATAGTGAACGGATTGAGGGCAGTGTGGATGGGATTGTATCAAAACAGATAAGAATTGCCAGAGGAGCTTTTATAGGTGCGCATACAATTATTTTAAAAGGAGTGCATATAGGTGCTCAAAGTATTATTGGAGCGGGTGCAGTCGTGACAAAATCAGTGCCGGAAGGTGAAATATGGGCGGGGAATCCGGCTAGATTTATTAGAAAAATATAGGTAGAGCAGAATACGATGTATGGTAGGATATGTGAATGAAAGTTTTGTGGGTTATTAATACGCCAATTTATATAGATGAGGAACATGCTTCGAGTACCCGTGGTGGATGGATGGAAGGAGCATTAAGACAAGCTGTTAAAGTTTTAGATATGCATGTGGCTTTTCCCGTTACTACAATCAGTGTAAAGGGAGAAAAAATAGGAAATATTTATTATCACTATTTTCAGTATAATCAGTTCAGTAAGGGGAAAGTTGTATATAATGATGTTCTGGAAGATAATTTATGTCATGTTATAGATTCGAGCAAGCCAGATATTATTCATATTTGGGGAACGGAATATCTTCATAGCATAGCGGCAGTTAATGCAGCGGAAAAATTGGGAGTTCTCTCAAAAACAATTATAAATCTTCAGGGGTTGGTGTCTGTTTATGCAGGGCATTATAAGGCTGGTATTCCATATCAGTATTGTCATAAAAGAACCTTGATTGAATTGCTTAGAGGAGGGAGTCTCAAAGCAGGGAAGAGAAATCTTGAACAAAGAGGAATGTTTGAAAAGGAAGCTATTGGGAAGATTAAGAATGTAATAGGCAGGACTGATTGGGACAGGGCGTGTGCACAGCAGATTAATCCTAAAGTGCACTATTATTTTTGCAATGAGATAATAAGGGATAATTTCTATTTAAGCGAAAAATGGAATTTACAAAAATGTAGGAAACACTCTTTGTTTATCACGCAGCCTGGTAATCCTATTAAGGGATTTCATAATGTTTTAATAGCTCTTGGTATAATTAAAAGAAAATATCAAGATGTTATATTGTATGTAACAGGTAAGAATTTTCTGAATAAGGATACCGTGGAAGGGTTGGTTGATAAGATATTATTTAACTTTCCGATGAAATACAGGTATACGTCCTATGAGAGGTATCTGTCTGAATTAATACAAGAATTTTGTTTAGATGATTGTATATATTTTACGGGAGAATTATCGAAGGAACAAATGCAAGAATATTTTTTAAAAACAAATATTTTTGTAAGTTCATCTTCAGTAGAGAATGAGTCTAATGCAATTAGTGAGGCACATATGTTAGGGGTTCCTGTTGTTGCGTCTTATGTTGGAGGGGTTACAAACAGAATTGAACATGGCTATGATGGGTATTTGTATCCGTATAATGAGCCATACATGTTAGCGTATTATATAGATAAACTGTTTCAAAATCCAGCAATAGAACAAAAATTTTCGTTAAATGGGATTGCATCGGCAAATACTATCAATAACGTAGAAACGAATCGTTTAAAGTTATTGCAGATATATCAAGATGTTTTAGGAGAAAGTGTATGAGAATAACTTTTTACTCGTGCTATATGAATCATCACCAACTTCCTTTAGCGCTTGAGTTATATAATTGTGAGGGGATAGATTATCATTTTGTAGCCAAATACCCTTTTAATGAACAGAGAAAACAGTTAGGCTATGTGGACATGAATAGTCAATTTCCGTTTATAGTCCGTATGTATGAAAGCGCTGAGGAGGAAGCAAAAGCAATACATCTTGCAAAGGTAAGTGATGTTATTATACACGATACATCTTTCGCTGAGATGGAAAATTTTGCTTTGCAAAATGGAAGATTAGTATTTCGATATAGTGAACATTTATTAAAAAAAGGAATTTGGCAAATTATTAGACCCGGTTCTATTCTAAAAATAATTAGTTCACATTTTATGTTATCAAAAGCAAATGATAAAAAAAGTGTATATCTTTTGTGCGCAAGTGCTTATCGGGGAGTAGAAGCAAAACTGTTTCATGAATATCCACGCAGGATGTTTAAATGGGGTTATTTCACTGAGTTTTATCAATATGCATTGGATGGATTAATGGCAGGAAAAATACAGGAAAGAATAGAACTGTTATGGTGTGGACGTTTTTTGGCCTGGAAGAACGTTGAATGGACAATAGATATTGCTAAGTATTTAAAAACAAGAAATATCTGTTTTAGGATTAGACTAATTGGCGAAGGCGAAGAGAAAGGGAAACTAAAGGAATTAATAGAAAAAGAAAACTTATCACATGAAATAGAAATGCATAGTGGAGTAAACTATAAAGAAATGCGCAAATACATGGAGGCAGCTAACATATATTTGTTTCTTTCCAATCATGAGGAGGGATGGGGAGCGGTCTTGAATGAAGCGATGAACAGTGGATGCGCTGTGGTTGCCAATTTTTCTGCAGGGAGTGTGCCATATCTAGTTCGGCATGGATATAACGGGATGGTTTTTCGAAATGGAGACGTATCCCAGTTAAAACGAAGAGTGTATGAATTATGCGTGGATAAGAAAAAGAGAGAGGACTTGGGAATAAATGCATATTATACAATTATGAATGAGTGGTCGCCTGCCATTGCGGCGTCTAATCTTATTACTTTGTGTAAAGCACTTCAGGTAAAGAATAAAAGTCCTATAAAGAATGGACCGGGGAGCAAGGCGTAAATGTTATATAGTAGAAGTTTAAATAAAATATAGTTCAAAAAGGATAAGAAGATGATAAATAGAATTACATGGTTGTATTATAGATTAAAGTGGAAAATGAAAAGAGTCCGTAAACTTGTATTTCCTAAAAGGGTAATAAAGATAAAAAGGTATGGAAACAATAAATATATTTTGCCGGCAGATGCTAATAAAATGATAAAGAAATCAATCGAAAGTAATCGACCTTTTTCGTGTTGCAGATTTGGTATATCGGAGTTTAATTGGGTTGTTATGTGTCAGAAAGATGCATTGTGGGGAACTGATTCTTTTAAGATGCAAAAAGATGTTGTTGAAATTTTTGAATTATATTCTGGTGATAGCAAGAATGGGATTATGCGATTTGCAGAATTGATGAGAGAGTCATGCGGGGAAGCAGATTATATCGGGGTCTGGAATGGTGTCCAGATGGGGGATTATTACATATCCTCAATTAAGAATATGGATAAAAAAATAATTAGCAGTGCAATCATGGTGGAACCATACTATTTTGACGAACCGTGGTCAGAGGCTTTAAAAGGCAAGAAAGTGTTAGTGATAAGTCCTTTTGTAGAGGAAATTGAAAAGCAATATAAAGAAAATAGAGAGCGGTTATTTCAAGATAAGAGAGTTTTACCAGAATTTGAATTGCTGACACAAGAATCTGTTTGGTTTGATTCTTCTGGAAAAGATTCCCGGTTCCAAACGTGGTTTGATGCGTATAATTATATATATGAAGAAGCCATGAAAAAAGAATTTGATATTGTTTTGTTAGGGTGTGGTCCATTTGGCTTTCCTTTGGCTACAAGGTTTAAAATGGCAGGCAAGCAGGCTATTCATGTTGGTGGAGCGCTTCAGATATTATTTGGCATTAAGGGAAAACGATGGGAAGAAAATAAGGATATTAATAAATTTTTTAACGAATATTGGATACGTCCAGAAAAACCGAAGATGGTACTGCAATATAAAAATCTGGACGATGCATGCTATTGGTAAAGAATATAGAGGAAAATACTTATGAAAATTGGCATTTATTTTGGATTAGGGTTTAGATTATTAGGTGATTGGTGTATTGACAGGAAGGTTTTTCTTAATAGAGTTCATGAAATAAAACAAAGAAGAAATAATGAAAAGGTCATTGCGAGATTTAGCAAAGAACCAATATATTATTTAATTAAAATTAATGCTGTGACATTTGGATTGGCTACTGCAATCCGGTATGCTTTGGGGCATATTAAATATGCATTGAACCATGGATGGATACCGGTTGTAGATATGCAAAGTATTAAGAACCCTTATTTAGAAGATGACGAGGTTGGGAAAAAGAATGCGTGGGAGTTCTACTTTGAGCAGCCAGGACATGTTGGATTAGAAGACATCGCAGGGAAAGACAATATAATATATGCAGAGCAGATGCAGCTAGAGATATGTCCTACAGATTCAATGGAATTTTATACGAATGCTTTTAGTGCTAAATATTGGAGAGCATTATATGCTGACCAGATACGTTTAAGTGATGCAGCATTGGAGTATGTTAAAAATGAATCATACAGATTATTTGGGAATCATGAAGAAAAAATTTTAGGCTGTGTGTGCAGAGGCACCGATTATGTTGAAAGAAGAGCTTACAGACATCCTATTCAGCCCGAGGTAAAAGAAATGCTTAAAAGCGTCAGGGGGGGGGTAGAAAAGTATGGTTATGATAAAGTATTTTTGGCAACCGAAGATGAATCTATTCTCGAAAAATTTAGAGCAGAGTTTGGTGATAAACTTCTATATGTAGAGCAACAACGTTATCAGGATGGTTCTATTCCATTGGCATTAAGAAAAGATTTTGCTAATGAAACTAGTCGATATATGGAAGGGATGCGGTATTTGGCGGCCATTTATTTACTTGCAGAGTGTGACGCACTGATTGGCGGAAGATGTGGTATGACTACAATTTCGTATGTTATATCGTCTGGTTACCAATATGAATATTTTTGGAATTTAGGCAGATATGTTGTAGATGATTACTGTTTGCCGGAGGAATATCTTACATAATAATGAAACAAAGGAGTTATTCTATGTGTTTGTCGCTAAAGAAAACAGATAAAGAAAAAGTCATTATTCTCTTTCATGGTGGACTGGGGAATCAGTTATACCAATATTGTTTTTACCGTTGGATACAGATATGCTTTCCGGATATAGAAGTTTTGGCAGATTTATCAGAGTATGTGGTGTTAGATTGTCACCAAGGCTTTGAATTGTTTAGAGTATTTCCTAAGATACAGATACAAAAAGCCAGTGGCTGTGATTTGTATAAGGTTTATGGCGAACTGCCAAGGATATATGGGTGGGTTGGCAAAAATTTTATTGAGCGAAAAGTTAGAAAACCTTTAAATAAATGGATATTTTCTATCAAGTCAGATGCTGTATTTGAAGAATGTTCAGAAACGAATTATGAAAGTGTGATTGTTGGAATTAAAAATGGGAAAAGGTATTTTAGCGGATATTGGCAGGATAACTTTTATTTTTCAGAAAATATAAGGTTATTACGGCAAGAATTGAAGTTTAAAGATATTACTGATGAAGAAAATATATTACAATTTAAACGAATTCAAGACAGTGATTCAGTATCTGTACATGTAAGGCGAGGGGATTATGTCAGTGCAGGTTGGCCACTGCTTGAGATGGAATATTATAAGCAGGCGGTGAAAATCATTTCTGAGAAAGTAGAAAATCCGCTGTTTTTTATTTTTTCTGATGATAAAGAATATATAGAACATGAATTTGAATGGTTAGAAAATAAGGTTATTGTTAAAAATAATAATGGGCAGAATAGTTATATTGATTTACAATTAATGTCCCATTGTAAACATAATATTGTTGCAAACTCTACATTTAGTATTTGGGGGGGGGTATTGAATGATAATAAGAATAAAATAATAGTCTGCCCTCGCAATTTTAATTATAAAAAGAAAATTGGACAGTCATGGCTTGTCATTTAAGTAGGGATAGGATATTAAGAAGTGCAAGATGGAATAATTGTGGATATTAGATTTATATACAACTATTAATGTGACAGTAGCATCAAAAAGGTAGGTTTTAAGTATGGATGGTGAAATTCATCTTTTTATATTATGGGAAAAAGCGCGTAATCAGGAAAAGAAAATATTAGTAGATATAAATAATAATTTTCGTATTTTACAGAAAATTGAAATGGACTGGAGGGACAATTTTCCTGGCAAGATAACGAAATTTTATGGAGAAAATCTTCCTAAGAATTCTGATAAAGAAAAACATGTAGGAAGTGGAAAATTTTTATTGATTGTTGTATTGGATGAAAATCCTTTATATAAGGTTAGAAGGACATCACGGGGTGGAAAAGATGTAAATATTAATATGTTTGATAGTAAAGAAATGTATAGAAAATGGACAGGCGGAGGGCATAGAGTTCATGGGTCTAATAACGTAAGCGAGTCTGGACATGATTTGGGTATTTTGCTGGGAAAAACATATGAAGAGCTTTGGCAAATATATAATGAAGGAAAAGTGGTTCAATATGCTAATCCAGTCATAGCAAATAGCGAAGTGCTTTATTCAATTAGCCTGTTGTGTAAAAAGAGCAAATTGATTGTAGGCGTATATTCGGTTTTTTACAATATGCGGCGTGCTAAGTGGAAGAGGGATGGAATAAGAGAGAATCGAAGTATTATTGAAAATATGTTGGGAACAAATGGATTTGAAAATATTGAGCCGGTAGCATTAGATAAATGGAGTGTCGGTCGGAAAACATATTTTTTGGCAGATAAAAACGGAAATCGAATGTTTATTAAATGTTCCAATAAACGAAATAATCCTACGTATGGAGGTATAGACCGAGAGTGGCGCACATTACATTATTTACATAATAATAGTCAGATTTTGAAGACACATTTGCCTATGGTTTATGAAAAAGGTGGAGCAGCGGAATGGGATTATTTGGCAATGGAATATATCTCTGCAATTAATGAAGAGAAAAAATATGATTTTGAAGTCTATTGTGATGAACTTATGAAATGTCTGGAGGAATTAAAATGCGTGAAAACGATACATATGGATTTGGGAAAGAGAAATATTCTTTTTTCATCAAAAAACTTGTTCTATATTATCGATTGGGAGTTTGCAAGAGTGGAAGAGTATATTTCTGAAGACCCGCTGTTTAGCAGAGAATGCATTCCTAAGGAGTTAGAAAATTTAGGACTAATGGGCACACCCGAAATGGGATGGTATGATGATGCTTATGCGACCTTGATAATGTTGAAGGATATAGAGCCGGATTTCAAAAAAGACTATTATAAAAAGTGGAAAGAAATAAATAGTATGATAGGGGAATATTATTTTGATTTTAAAGGATAAATGCCAGTTCAAAGGAGAGATAAACCGAATCAAATATATAGATGAATTGATAGATTGGCTAGATGCTCTTGGAATATCGATGAATGAGGTTTGTCTAAGCGGTTCGGCCATTTTAGCCTATTATGGAATAAGGGAAAATAATGATTTAGAGGTTATTCTTGACAGTAGTGGTAAAAAGAAGCTTATATCAGGTGAATTAAAAAAAACAGGATATTGGGGGCACATTGCGGTAAGCGAGCATGTGGATTTCTTTAATAACCAATATGCGGTAATCGGCTATGCGGATAAATATATATTTGCGCATAAGGCATATATAGAATGCAATGGGTTTAAGATTATTGATATTGGATATGAATATTTATATAAAAAATTCTTACTTAGATATTTGCATGGAAGAAAAAAGGATATTGAGGATATTGACATGATTGAGGATGGGTACCTTAGTGAGAAAGATATTCCTGACAACCGATATAAGGATAAAGCAGGAGGGCTTTACTATGTATTGATAGGCATTCGTATACATATGTTGTGCATTCGTATGAGAAGAATCCGTGGGAAAATACGGGCATATGTTACGACTGTGCCATACTGGCTACGAAAATTAGCAAATTATTGGAAAGATGCGATACATCGGGGGTGATAAATTTGGATTATGGTGTGATATTCCATATTATAAAGGAACGTTTCATGGCATTTGCGGAGTATACAGCCGATGCAGCAAAGTTTTATGTGCATAGGGGGGTTAATAGTAAGCGATTTTATGAATTGAGTAAATTCAAGAATATATATAAAAATGAACGATGTTTTTTGATTGGAAGTGGGCCAAGCTTAACTTGTGAAGACTTAGAGAAACTTAAGGATGAGAAAACATTTATGGTAAACTCAGTCGTGCTTGCGTTAAACGAAATATCGTACATGCCGACATTTTATGGATTTATAGATGGGGCATGTATGCGCATCTATGGAGAAAAGATTATAAACAGCGGCATAAAGAATATTTTTTTTGCAAAACGAACCGATTTGTCGAAAGCAGATTATAGACGGCTGCGTGAAATGGGTGCCTATGAAATCCCACAGATGAATACCGGGAAATGGATATATTATGCGCCAAAGATTCCCAGGGGGTTTTCGGAAGATATCACAAAAGATGTATACTGGGGATATATGGTAGTATATTCTATGATGCAGGTGATTGTTTATATGGGATTCAAAGAAATTTATATGTTGGGAATGGACTGTAACTATAAACCTGGCGAGGCATCCTTTAAGGATTGCAGGAGTGAAGAACAAATTAAACAAGGAATACCGGAAAACTATACGGCGAAATATATTATTGCACATGAAGAAATTAAGAGATTTGCAGATAAGCATAATATTAAAGTGTATAATGCAACGCGAGGTGGAATGTTGGAAGTATATCCAAGAGTTAATTTAGATGATATTGTTTAGCTGTTAATGCTATAGGGAAAGTAAGTACGAAAGGCGGTAGCAATAGTACGTTTGGAGGAAATATGAATGAGAGATATTAAAAATTTATTTTCATTATTGCGAGAAGTATTTTCTATTTTGGATAAAAAGCAAAGATGGCTGGCGTTAGGGGTATTTATTAGCATTCTTTTTTCGGCCTGCTTTGAAACTTTGAGTATTAGTATTATTGCACCTTTTGTTATGGCAATTCTGACACCCGAGGCTCTATGGTCTAATCAATATATTGCGGAAGCTTGCGATATACTGCATATTGAATCAGATTTGTATTTACTGGTTTTTCTGGGAGTAGTTTTAGTTATTGTTTTTTGGATAAAAAACTTGTATCTGATTTTTGCAACTCATTTACAGATACGTTTTCGATATAGAATACAAAAGAAGCTTAGTGTGCAGATGTTGGGTTCTTATATGAAAAGACCTTATTCTTATTTTTTAGATGAAAACAGCTCTAAGATAATAAGAGGTGTAGGAACAGATGTCGGATGTGTAAAAGATGCTTTGGAGACCTTGTTCAATATTGTTACCCAACTTATTATGATGTTGATGATTAGTGTATATCTTTTAGTTACAGATTATGTGTTGGCAGTTGGAATTTTGATTACATCCTTTTTAGGAATTTTTATACTTACATATGCTTTTAAGGGCAGAGTAAGCAGATGGGGCGAGATGTTCCGGGATGCCAATGCACTTGTTAGTAAGTGTATATATGAGACCATCAATGGAGTAAAAGAAATCATAGTAATGAAAAGGCAGGAGAAATTCATAGATAATTATGAAAAAGCATTTGAAAGAACACGTAAAAGCAATGTGGGATATGCTACAATTATTGCCTGTCCGGCAAGATTGATAGAAGCAGCTTTTATGACGGGAATTATTGTAGTCGTATGTTTTAGAATAAGTATAGGTATTGACGCAAATGCATTTATACCACAATTTGCGGCATTTGCTGTAGGAGGAATGAAATTGTTGCCTTCCGTTGCCGCTATTTCCGGGCAAGTGACATCTCTGGTGTTTTCTAAGCCAGGCGTAGATGCGACATATCGAAATTTAAAAGAAGTAGAAGAGTATGAGAAAGTACGTGAAAGTATTATATGGCCGACAGAAAAAAGTGAACAACTTCTTTCTGTCAAAAATTTTTCGACTTTAAGCATTAATCATATATATTGGAATTATGACCACTCTGATAAAATTATTCTAAGTGATTTATCATTAAATATTAAAGACGGAGAATCTATTGCTTTAATAGGAGAGTCAGGCGCAGGGAAAACTACACTTGTAGATATCATTCTGGGATTGTTTGAACCACGCCAAGGAAGTGTGGAGATTGATGGAATCAATATTTCGTCTATACCAGATGCATGGGGGAAGTTGGTTGCGTATGTGCCTCAATCGGTATTTCTTATTGATGATACTATTAAGAGCAATATTGCATTTGGAATTACGGAGGAAAACATAGATGAGCAGCTTGTATGGGATGCCTTAGAGCAGGCGCAGCTAAAGGAATTTGTAATCAAACAGCCAAATGGGCTAAATACGATAGTGGGAGAGCGGGGAGTGAAATTCTCCGGTGGACAGAGGCAGAGAGTTGCAATAGCGAGGGCTTTATATAATAATCCGCAAATACTTGTGTTAGATGAGGCAACGGCGGCGTTGGATAACGATACTGAAGAAGCGGTACTGGAATCTATAGAGGCATTACAGGGGGAGAAAACTTTAATTATCGTCGCACATAGACTGACTACAGTGCGAAAATGTGATAAAATATATGAAATTAAGGATGGAAAAGCTATTTTAAGAAGCAAAGAAGAAGTGTTTGGAGCAGAATATGATGAGGCAGTACATTAGAGTAATTGGGATAGGAGAAAAATATGTTATTTAATTCATTGCATTTTCTGGTTTTCTTTCCCATTGTATTGTTGATATACTATTTAGTTCCTGAGAGAAGGCGTTATCTCTGGCTGCTAATTTCTAGCTATTATTTCTATATGTGTTGGAATGTGAAATACGTATTGCTTCTTTTATTTTCAACAGTGGTGACTTATGCATGTGGCAGAAAGATTGAAATAGTACACCAAAATGAGTGGGGGGGGGTAAAACGGGCATTATTATATAAAAAATGGTGTGTTGGCATTAGTGTTGTACTTAATTTATCAGTTTTATTCTTTTTCAAATACTTCGGCTTTGTAGCGGAAAGTATAAACAAACTTTTTTTAAAATTAAATATTTGTATGAACATTCCAATATTTGATGTTCTTTTACCGGTGGGGATTTCTTTTTATACTTTCCAGGCGTTGAGTTATACAATGGATGTGTATAGAGGTGAAATACATGCTGAAAAAAGTTTTTTAAAGTATGCATTATTTGTGTCTTTTTTTCCTCAGCTTGTGGCTGGACCGATAGAGAGGTCCAAAAATTTATTAACTCAGTTGTCATCGCCATCTAAACTTACAATAGATAAGGCAAAAGAAAGTCTACTATTAATGCTTTGGGGATTTTTTCTCAAAATAGTTATTGCTGATAGAATTGCAATTTTTGTTGATACAGTCTATGAAAGTCCGGAAACATATGGAGGATGGTATGCGATTGTGGCTACGGTTTTTTTTGCATTTCAGATTTATTGTGATTTTTATGGATATTCTGTCATAGCAATGGGTACAGCAAAAATGCTTGGCATTCAATTGATAGAAAATTTTAATGCACCGTATTTATCGCAGTCGATAACAGAGTTTTGGAGAAGATGGCATATTTCATTAAATACATGGTTTAGGGACTATTTATATTTTCCTTTAGGCGGAAATAGAAAAGGAAAAATCAGAAAATATTTTAATAAAATGTTCGTATTTTGTATAAGCGGATTATGGCATGGAGCTTCGTGGAATTATTTGATTTGGGGTGGAATAAATGGGATATATCAAATAGTTGGAGAAGCATTAGAACCTGTACGTGAACGGCTTATTGATGTTTGCAGACTCGATAGGAGAACTTTTAGCCACAGATTTTTAAATTGTATTATAACATTTGTGTTGGTGGATTTTTCTTGGATTTTTTTTCGTGCAGATGGATTTTATAATGCATTAAATATAATCAAAAGTATGGTTAGAGTACATAATTGGCAGATTCTTTTTGATGGTTCTCTTTATGAATGTGGATTGAATGAACATGAGTTTAGGCTTATGTTTTTGTCCATTGTGGTTTTAATGATAGCAGATATTGCTAAGAAATATAGTATTGAAATTAGATATGTTATTATAAAACAAGAATGGTGGTTCCAATGTGTTGCAATAGCGTTGGCTATATGTGGAATATTGTTGTTTGGAATATGGGGTTATGCATATTCCGAATCTAGTTTTATATATTTTCAGTTTTGAGTCGGAGACAATGAAAAAGATAAAAATTTTGTTTGAGATTATTGGTATTATATTAGTTGTATATTTGGTGATAAGCCAATTGTCTACCTTGGTAGAACGTAAAGCAAGCTATATAAAATATGCGGAGTTTTATAGTCAGGAAGAGGATTTTGACGTCCTTTTTATGGGGACTAGCCATGTCATTAATGCTATTCATCCGATGGAGTTATGGGATGAGTATGGGATTGTATCTTATAATTTTGGCGGACATAGTAATACAATTCCGACAACATATTGGATTATGCAAAATGCGTTAGATTATACACAACCGAAATTGATTGTGATTGATTGCTATTTAGTTGGTGATAATAATAGGACAGCGGATATAGGTTATCAGCATATGTCTTTCGATAGTATGCCTCTAAGTTGGACAAAAATTAGAGCAGTTAACGATTTGTTTGAAGGGGATAGTCGAGGATTTGAACTGCTTTGGAACTTTTCGGTTTATCATAATCGTTGGAGTGAATTGGAGCAGATAGATTACGAGCCTGCCTTATTATTGAATAAAGGTGCAGAGTATAGAATAAATGTTGCTGTTCCAAATGAGATAAGTGAATATAAAGGCAAAAAGATGGCAGAGACATTAGGGTCAGAGTATCTCTGCAGAATAATAGAGGAATGTCAGAACCGTAATATAGATGTTTTATTAACCTATCTTCCTTTTCCTGCGACGGAGGAAGAACAGAATGAGGCACAGATGGTTTGTGAAATTGCAAATAAGTATCATATTGACTATATTAATTTTTTACAATTAGATTTAGTAAATTATAGCACAGACTGTTGGGACCCCAATTCCCATTTAAATCCTTCCGGGGCACGCAAAGTTACAACATTTTTAGGAAATTATATAGTAGACAATTATGATATTTCTGACCAAAGGGATAATCAGGAATATAGTAGATGGCATTATGAGTACGGCCATTATGAGAAAAGTATTTTTCACTTATTTTCGCTACAAAAAGAGGTAGAAAATTATCTTCTGTTAATGAAAAATAGAAAGATTGATTTTACTATAAAAATAAAAGGTGATTCTGAAATTTTAAAAGATGCTCGTATTTTGGCGCTTTTATCCAATTTAGGGATTCATATGGAGGCGGAAGTAAATACAAATCAAATGTTGGCAATCCAGAAGAAGAATGGTAGTGTAAATGTTGTTATTCAGAGCGATAATGGCAATGATAGTGATATTGATATATTAATTATGGATAGTGCTAGCGGAGATATGATAGATAGTGCAAAGTTTATGTGGGGAAATGGAATTTCGGTAAGAATGGAAGAATAGATTAATAAGTGCGTTGGGGAGGAGTTATCATGGAACAAGATAGAGATAATATTGCATACTGGACAGAGGAAGCAAATTTGGAATGGTATACCCGGCAATTTGATAATCCATACAAAATTACAATTGAGTTTGAAAAGTTCTTGAGCTCAAAAGTAGATATAGATAATTTGGATATATTAGATGTTGGATGTGGACCGGGGGGGGGACACACTATATTGCTAAAAAGCATGCATCAACTCGTTTTACGGGTATAGATATAAACACGAAGTTATTTGACTTATATAAAGGCGTCGCTAAAAATATTCGATTTGAGTATGGTGATATTTATAATATAAATCAGAATTATATGAATCAATATCAAGGGATAATCTGTTTACAAACGTTGTCATGGTTACCGGATTATAGAAAACCACTGGAGCAAATGTGCAAGTTGAATGCCGAATGGATAGCGTTTTCAGCGTTACTTTATGATGGAATGATTAATTACACAATCAGTCTTGAAAATTATGAACGTCCTACACACAATAGCGATTTTTCACAAGTGTATTATAATATTTATTCCGTTCCTAAATTAGCGGAGGAATTTAAAAAATATGGATATGAACATGTATATTATCAGCCATTTGAGATAGATATAGATATTAGTAAGCCTGAACATCGCAATTTGGGATATTATACTGTTCAGACGATAGAGGGAAAGAGATTGGCCTTTAATACATGTCTGTATCAGCCGGAAGGGTTTATTTTTGCCAGTAGAAAGTAGGAGACACTATGAAACTTGGAATTATGCAGCCGTATTTTTTACCATACATTGGATATTGGCAATTATTGAATGCAGTTGATAAGTATGTAATATATGATGACGTTAATTACATTAAAGGCGGATGGATTAATAGAAATCGAATTTTGAATAATGGTAAGGTACAGTATATAAATGTTCAAATGTTTGGAGCTAGTTCATTCAAGCATATTAATGAGATTGGAGTAAACTGCAGCAGGACTTTGGTAGAAAAGAGTAAAAAAACATTGTATGCCGCTTATCATAAATCTAGTTATTTTGAGATAGTATATCCTATTATATGTAAAATATTAGAATGCGATAAAGTTAACCTGGCAGAGTATTTGGAGTTTTCTATAAAGATTATATGCGAATATCTCTGTATAAATACAGAGTTATATGTATCGTCTCAAATAAAAAAGAATGAAGTACTGTCAGGCGAAGATAAAGTAATAGATATATGTAAGCATATGGGAGCGGATACATATTATAATGCAATAGGGGGAAAGAAATTATATCATTTTGATAAGTTTATGAAAAATGGAATAAAGCTGTGTTTTTTGGATACGGATGAAATTAGGTATCAGCAGCAGATAGAAGGCTTTGAAGCAAACCTTTCTATTGTTGATGTGATGATGCATAACAGTGTTGAGGAGATAAGGCAAATGTTGAGTCGGTATACGTTGGTGGAGAACGATTGATTAAGGATTTAAAAGGAAATGTTATGAAGGAATATGGGGGATATATAGAATTTGAAATTAACCATGGATTTGAATATTATGAAGAATTGGTTAAGTTAAATTGTGGTAGAAATTGTTTGGCTTACCTGATAGAATTAAAAGATATTAAAGAGATTTATATGCCGTATTTTTTATGTGATTCCGTAAGGGAGACATGTAAGAAGTACGGGGTTATATGTAGGTATTACCATATCGATGAATATTTCAGGCCAATTATTAATTTTGATTTAGATGATAAAACATTTTTTTATGTTGTAAATTATTATGGGCAATTAGCGGATGATTATATTTTGCAGTTGAAAAAAGACTATGCAAATATAATTATTGACAATGTTCAGGCCTTTTTTTCCAAACCCATATATGGGTGTGATACACTATATAGTTGCCGAAAGTATTTTGGTGTAACGGATGGTGGGTATTTATTTACAAATAATCATGCTTTGAAAGAGTATCCAAAGGATATATCATATGAAAGGATACGGTTTTTACTGGGACGCTTTGAAAAGACAGCATCGGAATTTTATCAAGAGTATCAAGACAATAATAATCTTTTTGATGACGAACCGATTAAGTTAATGTCTAAGCTGACTTCAAATTTGCTAAAAGGAATTGATTATGCATCTGTTAAAGACAGAAGAGAAAATAATTTTAGGTATCTTCACAGCCGGATGAATCAACATAATAAATTAGCGTTGGAAATGCCTGAGGGTCCATTTGCATATCCGCTTTTAGTAGACAAAGGTAATCAATTGAGAAGTTTACTTCAAAAAGAAAAGGTATATATTCCAATGTTATGGCCAGATGTAATGGAGACTTGTGATTGTAGTACGTTAGAATATAAATATGCAGATAATATATTACCATTGCCTGTTGACCAGCGATACGGCGAAAAAGATATGGAGTATATTTGTCAATTGATTGAGCGTATAATTTAGTCAGGATGGAAAACTTAAAAAAGTAATTTTAATTAAAATAATAGTAAATTATTTATGTGGAGATTAAAATGCGTGAGATATATGTAACACGGCCCTCAATGCCTTCTAAAGAAGAATATTACGAAGAAATATCTACAATTTGGGATACACATGTTTTAACAAACATGGGAGAGAAACATAATAAATTAGAACGTAGATTGGAAGAATATTTAAAAGTGCCAAATGTTTCGTTGTTCTGTAATGGGCATATGGCGTTAGAATTGGCAATACAGGCGATGGATTTGACAGGGGAAGTTATTACTACTCCGTTTACTTTTGCTTCAACGACGCATGCGATTGTAAGGAATGGATTGACGCCGGTTTTTTGTGATATTAATGAAAATGATTATACAATTGATGTCTCAAAAATTGAAAGCTGCATTACGCAGAAAACAAGTGCAATCATACCAGTTCATGTATATGGGAACATATGTGATGTGGAAGCGATAGATAAGATTGCAAAACAGTATAAATTGAAGGTAATATATGATGCGGCACATGCTTTTGGGGTGAACTATCGTGGTAAAGGAATTGCTGAATTTGGAGATGCTTCTATATTTAGTTTTCATGCGACAAAAGTATTTAATACAATTGAAGGTGGTGCAGTGTGTTATGCTGAGCCACAAATTGGGGAAAGACTGTATCAGCTAAAGAATTTTGGAATACAGTCAGAGACAATTGTAAATGGTATTGGCGCTAATGCGAAAATGAATGAATTTCAGGCGGCAATGGGATTATGTAATTTGCGACATGTCGATGGACAAATTACAAAAAGGAAAAAAGTTTTCCAACGTTACATAGAGAACTTGGCGGATATCAAACAAATAAAAGTAAACATGGTGAACCCGTATGTGGCTTCCAATTATGCATATTTTCCGATTGTTTTTAAAAACGGGAACGTTGAAAAAATACGAGATACAGTGTATGATGAATTAAAGCTGCATGGAATATATGCCAGAAAATATTTCTACCCGTTAACAAATACATTTGAATGTTATCATGGAATGTTTGATGTATCAAAAACACCAGTCGCATTGAACATATCTGGCAATGTGCTGACATTGCCATTATATGCGGATTTAGAACTTAGTGATGTGGATAAAATTTCCTGCCTGATAAAAAAAATAGTAAGGTCAGATTCTAGATGCTAATGGATGGTGCGCGACTAGATAGACCAAATACGGAGGATATATGAGTTTGCTGTCTATACACAAGAATATAATAATGCAATTAGAAAAACAATTGAACAGCTTTTTTATTGGTATTGATTTTTCTGTGATAGAAGAAAAGATAGAGGAAGCATATTTTCGGTGTATAAATGCTTTGTCAGCGTCTAATAATAAATATTTGAATCCGGATGGCATTCCATGTTTTTCAATAGAACATAGTGGTTGTTGGGCTGTTTTTTTATATTATTTGTCAAATTGTCTCAAAAATGTCCCGGGGGGGGCGAATTGTGCGGCAAAAATTTTCTATTTAAACAAAATACTCCACGGTGTTGACTGGTATTATGAGATAGAGCTGCCACCTCATTTTATGGTAGAGCATCCGCTGGGTAGTATACTTGGCAGAGCCAAGTATGGAGATTACTTGTTAATCTATCAGGGTGTAACTATTGGAGGAAATGTTTCCTTAAATACTGGACAAATAACGCATCCTGTTATTGGAAATAACGTAGTATTTTTTTCTGACGCGAAAGTATTGGGGGATGTGCATGTAGGAAATAGCGTTATATTTAGTGCAAATTCTTATGTAATAAATGAAAATATTCCGGATAACAGTATTGTATTTGGAAGCTCTCCCAATTTGGTTATTATCAATGATAAACAAAGGGTGGAAAGATATATGAGGCAAGTATGGAGACAGGATTAAGTATACTTACAGATAATTCATTAAATATTATATTAGAAGATGTTAGCTTAAAAGATGCTTTGGAGCGGTTGGACAAAGTAAGTGTAAAAGTTTTGTTTATTGTTAATAACAAAACAGGATTTGTAGCAGCATTGACTGATGGGGACGTTAGACGTGCAATTTTGACAGGCGCTTCATTGGAAACACCAATTGCACAAATTGCCAATTATTGTCCGTTTTATTTATCAAATGATGATAGGGCACAAGCCCAGGAAATAATGGCTACAAAAGATATTCCGGCAATACCGGTTGTTGATAAAGAAAAAAGAATTATCAAAATATATGTTAGAAGTGAGAAAGGAAATGTACAGGCTAAATATATTCAGAAACTGGATATACCTGTAGTGATTATGGCAGGAGGGTTAGGGGCTAGGTTATATCCATATACGAAGATTCTCCCTAAACCGCTAATCCCGGTGTTAGATACGCCTATTTCAGAGAGGATTATACAATCATTCCAGAATCTGGGATGCGAAGAGTTCCATATGGTTGTCAATTATAAGCGCAATATGATTAAGGCGTATTACAATGATGCGGACAATAGTTATAATGTCCACTTTTGGGACGAGCAGATACCACTTGGAACAGGTGGCGGTTTGTATCTCTTAAAAGAATATATTAATCACACATTTGTCTTAACAAATTGTGATATTTTGATTTTAGATGATGTAAGAAAAATTGTTAAACATCATAAAGAAAAACAAAATAAAGTGACAATGGTATGCTCTTTGAAGAATTTTGAAATTCCATATGGGATTGTAAATTTTTCTGAGGGTGGGGAAATCAGTTCTTTTGAAGAAAAACCACAGTTATCTTTTTTTACCAATACAGGATATTATATTCTTGAACCAGATGTTTTCCGATTTATTAATCAGGACGAAAAGATAGGTATGCCGGATATCATAGACCGCATGCGCGTAGCAGGACAGAAAGTCGGAATATATCCAATTGGAGAAAACGCATGGTTGGATATGGGACAGTTTGATTCTATGGAGAGTATGGAACGGGAAATAAAAGAATTGAAAA
Organism: uncultured Lachnospiraceae bacterium; assembly: GCA_910578645.1. Classification (GTDB taxonomy): domain Bacteria; phylum Bacillota; class Clostridia; order Lachnospirales; family Lachnospiraceae; genus UBA3282. The sequence continues at coordinate 221,745 of CAJTQI010000005.1, read as the reverse complement.
TATATTAGTGCTTTATTGGAGTCAGGGTATGACTTATCAAAGGGCATAATGGGTGAAAAATGGAACAAATATTGGTATTGGGAAGTGGAGGACATGCTGCAAGCCTTATAGATATTTTAGAACGGGAAAATAAATACAAAATTGCCGGTTATATTGTAAATGACATTGGTGAAGAGTATAATAGTGAGTATCCAGTGATTGGTTCAGATGAAAACCTATCTTCCTTGTATAAAAGTGGAATTAGAAATGCGGTGATAGGAATCGGATATTTAGGAAATTCCGTTTTGAGAGAGAAGCTGTATAATCGTTTAAAAAAAATAGGATTTTATTTGCCGGTTGCATGTGACCCGTCAGCTATTGTTTCGAGGCGTGCAGACATTGGTGAGGGAACTTTTATAGGTAAAGGCGCAATTGTCAATGCAGGGGTAACGATAGGCAGAATGTGTATTATCAATACGGGAGCAATTGTTGAGCATGATTGCCAGATAGAAGATTTTTCGCATATATCGGTGGGAACTGTTCTATGTGGTGGGGTTCATATTGGTAAGGCATCTTTTGTTGGTGCAAACGCAACAGTTATTCAGATGAGGACAGTGGGGCAAAGATGCATAATAGGCGCGGGAACTGTAATTAGAAATAATGTGGAGGATGACAGTATGATTCACTATAGTAAGCAAAATGCGACCTGGGGGGGGGTATAACGGAACTGTAAGAAAGAGGTGCGCTGCATGAGGATAGGATATTTTGGTGATGGGACATGGGCGCAGAAAGCATTTCAAAAGATTATAGCAGACGATTCTCTTGAGATTGTGTTTGTTGTGGTAAGATATGACAGACAAGATATCATATTGATGGAGATGGCAAAAAATAATGGTATACCGCTGGAATTGTGCCAAAATATAAATTCAGAGCAATTTATAGAGAGGGTAAAACAATATCGGGCGGATATATTTGTTTCTATGTCATTTAATCAGATTTTTAAGAATCAAATTATAAATATTCCTTCGCTTAAAACAATCAATTGTCATGCGGGGAAGCTTCCGTTTTACCGGGGAAGAAATATATTAAACTGGGTTTTGATTAATGATGAAAAAGAATTTGGAGTCACGGTTCATTATATAGATGAGGGGATTGACACAGGCGATATCATTATACAAAGAACATACTCTATTTCGGATGAGGACAATTATTGTACATTGTTAGACAGAGCATACATAGGATGTGCGGATGCATTATATACCGCGTTAAAATTGATACAAAATGGAACAGCGACAACTATTAAGCAAGCGGATATTGACGCCCTTGGAATGTATTGTGGCGGACGGGAGCCTGGGGATGAGATTATTGACTGGAATCAGACCAGCAGGGATGTCTTTAATTTTATTCGTGCCCTATGTATTCCAGGACCGCAGGCTGTATCGTGGATAAACGGTCAGAAGATTTGTATCAATAGAGCACGGATGGTGCCAAATGCACATGTTTATAAAAATATAACGGGACAAGTTATTGGAAAAACCGAAGATGGGTTTTTCGTAAAAACGGCAGACACCGTGTTGGAGGTTGTTGAGTATACATATGCCGGAAAAATTAGGATTGGAGATAGGTTGAGGGATTATGAGTAGAGTATTTGTTATTGCGGAAGCTGGTGTTAATCATAACGGGGACATAGAGATTGCTAAAAAGTTGGTTGATGTTGCGGTAAAGGCAGGAGCCGACGCCGTTAAGTTTCAGACTTTTAAAGCAGAAAGATTAGTATGTAAGGACGCACAAAAAGCCGATTACCAAAAAGTAACAACGGATAGTAATGAGTCTCAGTTCGATATGTTAAAAAGTTTAGAATTGACGCCTGACATGCATGAAGTATTGATAGATTATTGCCGTGAAAGAAATATCATTTTTTTGTCAACACCGTTTGATATTGAAAGTATGCTGTATTTGGCTTCATTAGGAATTGATACGATTAAAATTCCGTCAGGTGAAATAACAAATTATCCATATTTGCGTGCGGCAGGACAGACTGGAAAGAAAGTTATTCTTTCCACAGGAATGAGCAATCTGTCGGAAGTTAAGGAAGCTGTAGGGGTACTAAAGGTTAACGGATGTAAAGATGTCTCAATATTACACTGTAATACAGAATACCCGACGCCTTATGTGGATGTGAATCTGAGGGCAATGTTGACCTTGCATGATGAGTTAAACGTTGAGGTGGGATATTCTGACCATACGATGGGAATCGAAGTTCCGATTGCGGCAGTGGCGTTGGGCGCCACAGTAGTTGAAAAACATTTTACTTTGGACAGAAATATGACCGGACCGGACCATAAGGCAAGCTTAGAACCAGATGAACTTTGCAAGTTAGTGGGGTGTATCAGAAATATTGAGTTGGCTTTAGGGGATGGGATGAAAGAATTTTCACAATCCGAGAGAAAGAATATTAGTATCGTTAGAAAAAGTATTGTTGCCAAATGCGACATAAAAGCCGGAGACGCTTTTACTGAAGAGAATCTTACAACGAAGAGACCAGGCATTGGGGTTTCGCCGATGCGGTGGAGTGAGGTTATAAACAAGGAAGCTAAAAGAGATTTTAAAACGGATGAGTTGATAGAGTTATGAAAAAAATATGTATTGCGACAGGTACACGTGCAGAATATGGATTGTTAAAGCCCATTATTGATAAAGTATATCATTCTGTAGATATGGAATTACAGTTAGTAGTAACCGGTATGCACTTATCAACAGAATTTGGTTTGACTTATCGTGAAATTGAAGAAGACGGATACCCGATTATATCTAAAATTGAGATGCTTTTGTCTTCTGATACGGCAGTTGGAATCACAAAGTCGATGGGATTAGCGTTAATTGGTTTTGCAGATTTTTTTGAAAAATATCATCCGGATATCATTATTATACTTGGTGACAGATATGAAATGTTGGCAGTAGCATCTGCGGCAATGATTGCCAGAATCCCGATTGCGCATATACATGGTGGAGAGCTGACCGAAGGTGCTATAGATGAGGCTATTCGACATTCTATTACTAAAATGAGCTACTTACATTTTACTTCCACACAAGAGTACAGAAATAGAGTAATACAGATGGGGGAACAACCGAGCAATGTCTATAATGTTGGTTCGTTAGGGGTTGAAAGCATTAAGGCTCTTATGCTAATGGATAGAATATGTTTAGAAGAAGAATTGCATTTTACATTTGATAGGCCCACAGCCATGGTTACGTATCATCCAGTTACTCTTGAAAACTTAACGGCAGAGAGGCAATTTGGAAACATACTTAGTGTACTTAATAAACATAAAGAGTTAAAGGTAATTTTTACAAAAGCAAATTCAGATGCACATGGAAGAATTATTAATCAAATGATAGATTGTTTTGTTGAGGAAAATGGAGATAGGTGTATTTCATTTACTTCGATGGGACAACTCAGGTATTTAAGTTCGTTGCAGTTTTGTGATATGGTAATTGGAAATTCATCTAGTGGACTTATTGAAGCTCCATCTTTTAGAATACCTACAATAAATATTGGAGATAGACAGCGAGGCAGGGTTTGTGCAGAGTCGGTGGTGCATTGCGGGAATAAAACAGAAGATATAGAGTGTGCATTACAAAAGGTATTGCGGACAAATTTCAAGGAATTAATTAAAGGAGTAAATAATCCGTATGAAGGTTTAAATACTTCGGAGAAGATTTTAGAAGTGGTAAATATTGAATTAAGCAAAGGGATTGAGTTAAAAAAGAAATTTTATAATATAGAGTTGAACATATAAAAAATAATATAGATTATTCAGTTTGTTGCTGTAACATTACATTAACATAGATGTAGGTAATTATTGATATAGGTCTTAGCATGTAAATTTAGACAAACCGCACCAATGTTATTTATAGTTTTTGGATAAGGAGTTGACTATGAATAGTTTAGCAATTATCCCTGCACGAAGTGGTTCTAAAGGTGTACAAGATAAGAATATAAAGATGCTGGCGGGAAAACCTTTATTGCAGTATTCTGTTGAGGCGGCAATTAATTCAACAGTTTTTGAGTGTATTCATGTTTCAACAGATAGTGTTAAATATGCTGAGATTGCTCAAAACTGTGGCGCGGATGTCCCTTTTTTACGTTGTCAGGAGTACTCAACGGACTTGGTGGATTCGTGGAGCGTGGTACGTTTTGTGCTTGAACAATATAAACAATTGGGTAGAATGTTTGATATGGTTACACTTTTGCAGCCAACATCACCACTGAGGGATGAAGAGGATATACAAAATGCCTATCGCCTGTTTATTGAAAAAGATGCAGATGTAGTGATAAGTGTGAATGAGGAGGAGCATTCACCGTTGCTGTCGAATACTTTGGATGATACATTATCTTTAAATGGTTTCATTGACTTAAATAAAATAGGCAGGAGACAAGATATGGAGCCATATTATCGGGTTAATGGCGCTATATACATGTTGAAACCATTTGTTCTGGATAATATAATAAATTTATATGGAGAAAAAAGTTATGCATATATTATGCTGCAAGAGAAATCAGTTGATATTGACAGTATGTTAGATTTCCGGGTGGCAGAGGCTATTTTACAACAGAAATAAATTGTTAGAAATTTTTGTAAAAATATGGACTGGAGACAAATTATATGAAAGAAATAGCATTATCAAGAGACTTACTAAATTCTAATAAAATATTATTTCATTATGGGAAAATGTTAGAAGATATTGCAAAAGGAAAAACAGAGTTTAATCCAATTGCGATAGAAATACATCCAACTGCTATGTGTAACCATAGATGTATTCATTGTTCTTATAAAGAGAGAAATGAAAGCAGGGCAACTATTTCACATGAGGTTATGGATAAATTAATTGAATCTATTATTAATATGAAGATACGTGCGGTTTATTTTTCAGGTGGAGGTGAACCCACTATGTATCCGGGTTTAGCGGAGTACATTAATAAGTTGTATTGCAATGGGGTGGAGTGTTCTATTATTACAAATGGTACGTGCTTTGGACAAATGGGTCTACTTTCGGTTGCTAATAAACTGAATTATATTGCTATTTCTGTGCCTGGGATAGATATGAGTACATTTAAAACGATAACGGGTACTGAAAATTTAGAAAAAGCATTGACTTTACCGAAGAAAATCAAAGAAGTACATGGTGTTAATAGTCCTGTAATTGGCGCACGGATTGTACTAACAAATAAAAATTATAAACAATTGGGTGATTTTCTTAGGGTTATTAAGGAGAGAAAGTTTGATTATGCGTTATTTAAGGCAGTTCGGGATTATGAAGATAATGGACAAGGACTTACAAAAGAGGAAGAAGAATATTTAAAAGAAGAAATAAAAAATTTTGTGGATATAGATAGTAATTTTACGAATATTAAGAGTATTTTTAATTATAAGGAATTGCCGGACTTTAAAAACAAGTGTTGGATTAACCAGTATGGTATGTTGGCCAACGTAAGTACAGACGGGAAGGTATATCCGAATATTGTAGAGATTGACAAGGAAGAGTATTGTATAGGAAATTTGTATGAACAAAAGTTAGAGGATATGTGGAATGGAAAGCGGCATAATGAGGTAAAAAGAATATCAAATGCTAAATGGGAAAATGGGGAATGTAGGAATTGCCGTGCAATGTCATATAATAGGATTATCAATAATCTTATGGAAAGAATACCGGCATATTATGACCCGTTTATATAACAAGAATTTGTAGAAATAATGTAAAGCCAGTAAGATGAATGTAAAAAACGAGGAATGAATATATGATTGGAAAATGGGATGAAGCGAAACAGTTTGATTATGAAAATGGATTTTATTTAACGTCTAAACCATATAGATTAGGTAACATTATAGCACATTATGAATTATATAAAAAAATTATCGATTTGCCGGGTGACGTAATAGAGCTCGGAGTGTTTAAAGGGGGGGGTATAATACAGTTTTCCACATTTAGGGAGCTGCTTGAGAATGAGAATTCACGAAAAATAATTGGCTTTGATATTTTTGGACAATTTCCGCAAGGAAAAAAAGTAAAGAGTGATAGAGAGTTTGTAAGCAGATGGAATGAACAATTTGAAGGAGATTTTTTATCCAAGGAAGATATCTACAAAAGCTTGAAGAATAAAAATATTCATAATATACAATTGGTGCAAGGTGATATTTGTATCACGGTAGAATCGTACTTGAATGAAAATCCGCAGACAAAGATTTCACTACTGCATATTGATACGGATATATATGAGCCGGCGAAGGTGGGCTTGGAAAAATTATTTGACAGAGTAGTTAGAGGCGGAGTTATTATATTTGATGATTATGGGTGCATTGAAGGTGAGACGCTGGCAGTTGATGAGTTTCTTGCTAATAAGGAATATACGATTCACAAATTCCCTTTTTCGCATGCTAAACCGTCTTATATAATCAAAAATTAATAAGTTGGAACATGTAAATTTGCATTTGATAAATTGTTAGGGAGAATGAAATTAATATGGGTAAATTGTATATTGCAATGTACCATTATGTAAGAGATATAAAAAATAGTCGCTATCCCAAAATTAAGGGACTTGATGTTTCATTGTTCAAAAAGCAGCTTGAATTTTTTAAGTCCAATTTTGAAATTGTAACGATGGAGCAAGTCCTTCTTGCCGTTGAGGGCAGAGGGGGGGGTATAAACTACCGGAGAATGCTATATTACTTACATTTGATGATGGATATATAGACCACTATTCGTATGCGTTGCCACTTCTTGAAGAATTTAAGGTGCAAGGTTCTTTTTTCATATCTTCGAAAACATTTTCAACTCATCAGTTGCTAGATGTAAACAAAATCCATTATATTTTGGCGAGTGCTGATATTGGTGAGCTTGTCCTTGATTTAAAGGACAAGCTAGACTTCTATAGAGGAACAGAATATAGTTATGCTCCAACGGACGAGCTGTTTGAACAATATGCTGTTGCTAATCGGTTTGATTGTAAGGAGATTATTTTCGTCAAGCGCATTCTTCAGACAGTTTTACCAGAGCAGCTTAGGAACAGGATTTCAAGTGACTTGTTTAAAAAGTATGTCGGTGTTTCCGAGGAGCAATTAGCGTATGAGCTGTATATAACGTCAGAGCAAATACGTACAATGAAACGGCATGGTATGTTTATTGGGGTTCATGGACATGACCATTATTGGCTTGGAAATCTACCTGCGGAGAAAATGAGGCAGGATATTGATGAAGCATTACAGATTATGGATGAATTTATAGATAGAAAGCAATGGGTCATGAACTATCCATATGGAAATTACAATGATGATGTGATTCAGTTTATCCAGCAAAGAGGGGCATGCCTTGGAATAACAACTAAAGTGGCAGTAGTGGATATGGGCAATTGTAATAGATTTGAATTACCGAGATTGGATTGTAATGATTTTCCACCAAAGAGTAGTAACTATAAAAATGTATAAAATAAATTGATAAGGAGAGTTTAAAGATGCAGCATACGGAAGAACAAAGAAAATGGAATCAGGCATATGATAGAGGGGGAAAGATATGTTTTTATCCACATGAAGAGATTATACGGTTTGTAAATAGATATGTGCGTAAAAGAGAAGGGATTGATGTATTTCGCAATGTAATGAATTTGCCACAAACGGAGTGGGAAAGTTTTAAAAGTTTAGATTTGGGATGTGGCATTGGACGACATGTTAAGTTTTTAGATGAATTTGGGCTTAATCCGTATGGAATTGATTTATCAGATACAGCCGTTTGTATGGGACAAGACTGGTTGAGGGGAATAGGAAGGGAAGACTTGGCACAGAAGATGTGTGTAGGTAGCGTCACAGAGTTGCCGTATGAAGATGAAACATTTTGGATATGTGTTTCTTGTGGTACATTGGACTCTATGCATAGAGAAATAGCGAAGCAAGGTATCGATGAGGCGATTCGTGTTTTAAAGAAGAATGGACTTATGTATTTGGATTTGATTATGGATGTGCAGGATAAGGATGTGATTGTAGATTTTGGATATGAAAAAGATACTGTCCAATCGTATTATACTGTTGAATCTATTACGGAATTACTAGAAGAAAATGCAGAAATGATTGATTTTAAGATTATTGCGTATTTTGATAAAGAAGGGGCTATAACTAACAGAAGGGCACATCTTGTAATACGAAAGAAATAATACAGATTTACTTGTTATTAACTTTGTCAGAAAACAGGAGATTTTAGGATATGGCTAGCCTTGCTGAGTGTACAATAAGAAAAGCAGAATTTGATGATATAGAAAATATTATGAAATTCATAGAGAGGTATTGGAATCCAAATCATATTTTATGTAAATCCCGTAAATTCTTTGAGTGGCAGCATTATTATCATGGAGAAGTTTGTTTTATAATTGCGGAAAATAATTGCAGGCATGAGATAGAAGGGATTGTGGGGTATATACCGTACTCTGAAGAAGAAAAACGGGACGTGTTGGGAGCGCTTTGGAAAGTACGGAATAACCATTATCCGATGTTGGGATTGAAATTAAAATTATATTTAATGAGGTCCATTAATGCAAAAACTCTTTCAGGGATTGGATTAAATATAGATACATTGGAACTCCATAGAAGAAGTGGTAGTGTTTTGGGAAAACTGAAACATTATTATTTGCTCTCAGATGTTAAAGAGTATAACATAGCAGTAATAGCAGCCAAAAGAATATTGGATTATAATCAAGAAAAAGAGCAATTTGCATTGAGGGAAATAAAAAAGGCAGATATCCTAATGGTATTATGTGAAAAGGAGAAAATGAGTAATAAACATCCGCGAAAAAGTTTCGATTTTATTTGTCATCGTTATTGGAACCATCCGGTCTATCGTTACCAATTCTGGGGGATATATAATGAAAATAATGTGTTAGGAACTTTTATTATGAGGGAAGTAGAATATCACTCGACTTTGGTATTAAGGATTGTAGATTATATAGGTGATGTAGAAGCTATTGCACATGCAGGTAAAGCCTTGCAGGGTTTGCTAAAAGGATATGAGTATATAGATTTTTACTTATATGGCATTGAAGATGATATACTTAGGGATGCCGGATTTGTATTACAAGACGATGATGTAAATATTATACCAAATTATTTTGAGCCGTTTGTGCAGAAAAATATATCTTTAGATTTTTATGCGGATTCCTTGGAAGAGACAATTTTGTTTAAAGGGGATGGAGACCAGGACAGACCCAATTTTATTAGTGGGGATTTGCTGCTTTAAGTAAGGGGAAATGTTCAAAGTATGGTGTTTAGGAGGAGGTTCAATTCATGAGTAATGTGTTTACCAAAAAAAAGAGGATGACAGAAAAGATGGTTGCCCTGTCCAGGGAATATGGAAAAAGCCACAATCATGGGACGCGTGTAAAAGGATTTATATTGAATTATTCTAATAAATGTAATTTTACATGTCCGCATTGTTACACCAGGTCTGGTTCAGGTGAGTTTGGTGAGACGACACTTACGATAGATGACATAAAACGATTGGCTGATGAAGCAGATGAACTTGGAGTTTATGAAATTGACATTCAAGGTGGGGAACCATTATTAAATCCGCAATTGTTTGATATATTAGAAGCTATCGGGACTGACAGGTTTTATGTTTATATAACAACAAATAGTTGGTTTTTGGATAAAGATATGGCCGTAAAATTGGCAAGGGGGGGGGTGGACCGTGTAAGTGTATCGATTGATGCTTTTTCGCCAGAGGAACATGATAGCTTTCGCCGAAAAGAGGGGTCTTTTCAACGTTGCATCGATGCATTGAACTATGCACAGCAAGCAGGGATGAAAGCTTATGTGAATATTGTTGTAGGGCATTATAATGCACAGAGTAAAGAACTGAAAGAGTTTGTAGAGTACTTAGACAGAAATAACTGGGGAATTGTTTTTAACTGTGCATCACCTACAGGAAATTGGCGGAAAAATTATGATGTTATGCTGACAGAAGAAGATTCTAAAGTATTGGAACAACTTAAACAAAAGCATCCGTCTATTATACGTGACTTGTGGAATTATTTTAATCCGAAAGATAATTTGGTGTATGGTTGTCCGGCTGTGAATTTATTTTATGTTAATCCAGTAGGAGATATTTTACCATGCCCATATATACATACAAAATTAGGGAATATTAAAAAAGAACCTTTAAAGGAAATTATACAGAGAGGATTCAGTGTCAAGAAATTTAGAGAATATAGCAATAAGTGCCTTGTTGGTGAAGATGTAGATTTTGCACGGAAATATTTAGATAGGGATATGACTATACTAAATCCTATACCTTTAGAAAAATTATTTGATACTGAGGATTTTGTTGTGGCAGAATTAAACGGGGAGAATTAATGATGAAAATAGATGAATTTTCACAAAACTTGAAAAAGGTTCCTATGACGGGGGGATTTGTTAATCAGATTAATATATTAGAACAAAGATATGGAAATGAATATGTGGAAGTTGCGGAAAGTATTCTTTATTTATTTGAGCTGTTGGGATTAGACCCTGTCAAAATAGGAAGAAAGTATATTTACGATTATTTGAAACAATTGGATTATTTTATTAAACATCAAGATTATGGACACTCAGATTTCAATGAAGTGCGGGAAAAAATATATGATAATGAAAAGACTATGCTTGAAACTTATATGCCAGGTTTGCTGATTTCTTATGCTTATACTACTATTTTATACGAAAAGAATCATTTATTTATCACAGAGTTTTTATCCAGGCTGAAAAATGGTATGGTAGGAATTGAAGTTGGATTTGGTGAGGGATTTTATCTGTGGGAGATATTAAAAAAGTATTCAAAAATTAAGGTACGCGGATATGATATTTCAACATATGCAATAAAATTTGCTTCCCGCATGTTGGACTTGGCGGGAGTTTCTCAGGAATGTTATGAGTTACAATATGGAAATATCTTTGAAGGTATAAGACAAGATGACGAATCTGTAGATTTTGCTATTCTGGCAGAAGTAATTGAGCATATTCCTAATCCTCAGGTGGGTATCAAAGAGGTTGCAAGGACGTTAAAAAAGGGTGGCATATTGTATTTGACGACAGTAATAAATTCAAATCATATGGACCACATTTCTAATTTTTCCTCTCCGGCTGTTGTAGAGGATATGCTTGAAGATGCGCATATGAAAATTTTAAAACAAAGGATTTATCATATGACAGATGATTTTCCGGAGTCGAAAGATATCTCTGTTGGACTGGCATACATTGCTGAAAAAGTGGTATAGTGAGGGCGGTGTTACATGGAAGTATATAAATTTTTGGATTATTCTTATATGATGAAACAAAAAAACAAGGAGCGGGAGAAACTTCTGCAATCCACAACTTTGCAGGAAATAAAAATTGCTGTTTTATGTGGAGCAACCTTTGGAATAATAGAAGAATTTTTAGAAGTTTTTTTGTTGCATTATGGGATAAAACCGACCTTTTTTATTGGGGAATATAATCGTTTTTTTGAAGAGGCGTGTTTCCCAAATGAGAGATTGAAAGAATTTGCGCCGGATATTGTGTTGATTCATGTAACAAACAAAAACTTACTTGGGAGTACTAATTTAAATGGAATATTGACTCAATCTTTGGCTGAAGAGCAGCAACGCTTAATTCAGATGTGGGAAGCACTTGAAGAACAGTATCATTGTGTGATTATTCAAAATAATTTTGAATATTTTCTACATAGGATTATAGGGAATGCGGCCAGGTACCACAGAGATGGGGTCGTGAAATATATAGATGATATTAACCAGTTTATCACATCTTATGCAAGTAATGACAATCTGTATATCAATGATATCCACTTCTTATCTGCCTATGTGGGGTTAGATAATTGGTATGATGACAGAATGTGGAGTATGTATAAGTACCCTGTGTCAATGGTAGTAGCGCCCAGATATGCATTGAATGTAGCAAATATTATAAAATCTGTTTTGGGAAAGAACAAAAAGACAATTATTACTGATTTAGATAATACTTTGTGGGGGGATATTATTGGAGAGGTTGGGGTAGATAATATTAAGTTGGGAAATGAAACAGCGCAGGGTGAGATGTTTAGTTTATTGCACCAACATTTGAAATATTTATCTAAGCACGGGATTATATTGAATATTTGTTCTAAGAATGAATATGAAACAGGAATGTCCGGAATACATTCGGATAAATCGATTTTGCATGAAGAAGACTTTATTATCAAGAAAATTAATTGGAATGAAAAATATATAAATATTAAAGAAATAATGAAACAATTAAATTTGTATGAGGAAGCTGCAATTTTTATTGATGATAATCTAGTAGAGTGCGACAGTGTTAAAAATATGATTCCGGAAGTAGAAGTGTTACAGATGTCAAGTGTCGGAAAGTTCCTTAAAGAGATGGATGTATTGTCATTTTTTGAATTAACGGCAGAAACGAGAGAGGATGAACAGCGCATTCAGTATTACAAAGGAAACGAGGCAAGAAATGAGCAAAAAAAACAGTATGCAAATTACGAAGAATATCTGGAATCTTTAAATATGGTTTGTTACGTTGATAAAGTAGGAGATAAAAATATAGATAGAGTAGTACAGCTCATAAATAAAACAAATCAATTTAATTTTTTGACCAAACGATATGCGAAGGAAGAAATGATAGAAACAATCCAAAAACAAAATACTGTAACATTTACACTTGAGTTGGAAGATAAGTTTGGGAGTAATGGTATTGTTTCAGTTGCTATAATACGAATGGATGAAGCGGCAGCATATATTGATGATTGGGTAATGAGCTGCCGGGTATTTGAACGGGGATTAGAGTTTGTTATGTTGCGTTTAATCTGTGAATTGTGTGCAGGACACAGAATTGACTCGCTATATGGATATTATCGTAAGACAACAAAAAATATAAAAATTGCACATTTTTTCAAAGACGTTGGTTTTGAAAAAAAGGGATGTGGGCAGGAGGAAGAAGTGGAGGAGTGGATATGTAATGATATAGGAAGTTTGCTAAATAAATGTAGTCGGGATAATATTGAGTTAAGATGGGTTTGATTTTTAAATAGTGTTTAGTAATGAGTAATTATAAAAATATTATAAAATGGAGGAAAAGACATGAATGATATATTACAAAGAGTTAATAAGGTATTTAAAGTTATATTTGAAAAGGAAGATTTGGTGGTTACGGAACAGACTTGTGCGGATGACATTGAAGGATGGGACTCACTTCAACACATTAATCTTTTATCAATGCTAGAACAAGAGTTTGGATTAGAGTTTGATATAGATGAAATTGTTACGATGGAAAATGTTGGAGATATGGTAAAAGTGATTAATGACAAGAATTGAACAGTAGATTGTGTGGAGTGTGTTTGATTCTGTATAAGCAGTTCTTTGTGTTGTAGTAATGCTGAATAAATATACTATATTAAGTGGTGGGAAAATGAATAAAAAGGAAATATATAAAGATATTGTTTTGCTAATTTTGGTGAATTTTGTTTCACAAGGATTTTTATTGATATTATCAGGGACTTTTTGGGATGACTGGGCTTATGTTAGCCATAATGTTGAACAGTTATGGGAGGGATTTCTGGCATCTGGAAGACCTAGCAAAGCTATTATCACTGAAGCGGTGTGGTGGCTTCCAAATTATGGTTATAGGACGGTTGCATTTGCGCTTTATCTTATAACTAGTATTTTGTTTTATTTTATACTTAATTCAATAGAAATTTTTGGTAGAAAACAGGCATTAATAATGAGTATATTATATATTACAGTACCAGTTAATACAATACGCTTATCATTATGTACATTGGATTATGCTGTTGGATTGACGCTTTTTTTTATTGCATTTTATTTAATGACGCGTTACTATTATGATAGAAGTAAGGGGGGGGGTACTACGGATATCTATAATAATGTTTTTCTTTTTGTCGTTTATACTAAATGCAAATTTAGTTTTATATAGTATTGTATTGATATATATTGCGACAAATGAATGGAAAAAATGTGAAAGCATTAAATGCTTTTGTCTAAAAATGTGCTACTATATTGATTTCATTTTTTTACCAATCATATTTTATTTGCTAAAACAGATAATGTTTCCTACATATGGTAGATATCAGAATTATAATCAAGTAGATTTGAACAGGGTATTTCAAGCAATTTCGTTTACGATTAAAGGAATATTACCACAAATGGTACTTGTTGTGAAGCAATATCTATTTCCATTTTCAAATTATACGAAAGTATCTCTTATATACGTGGTAATAATTTTATTGCTTTTTTCAGTTGTAAAATTTATAAAAAGAAAGGGCATCAAAATACGATTTGTATTAGAAAATAATAGTAAATGTCTTTTGAATTATAAAAAACAAGTAATTAGATTAGTGTCAGGATGCTGTATATTTGCAATAGGAATGTTTCCATTTGTTGTTGTTCGACAACATTCAGTATTGTCAGTATATGGCGTAGGGGACAGGGATAGTGTGCTATTGCCAATTGGGGTGGCTATTATATTCGGGACGATTATTGATACTATATTTTTTTCTAAGAAATTACAGTGTTTTACTGCATGTATAATTACTATATTGGGTACATTTTCGTTGAACTACAAATATTTGAGTTATCAAAAAGTAGCATATTGGCAAGAAGCATTAGTTTCTGAAATGCAAGAAAATTTTAATATAAGAAATAACTCTAATTTTCTGTTTTTAACGAACGATTCTTTTGATGCGGATTATGGATTAAGATTTTATTCTCTTAATGGTATGTCAGTGGCAGCATTTGGAGACCGTTCCAGGCTGTTTTTGGAAGGGTATGGTGATTTGGTGTTATTGGAACCGGGTATTGAACGAGAAAATTTATTAATGCAGACAGTGGGCTTTGAAATGGATGACTATGATTTTAACAATAGTAATTTAGATGGTGTAATTGTATATACTTGTCCACTAACCTTGTCAAAAACATTACAGCTTAAATTGGAAGAAATTTTTAATGTGGAAAAATTTGATGAAGATATACAGAGTCTTGGAATATTAGAGTATTATGCAATGGAATCGGAAGAGGCTGACATTTTTCTTGAGGGTTATAAGTACTGAAATTAAAGGATGAAAAAATAACTGATTTACAGCATTAAAAAACGAAAGAATTTATTTAGAAATGAAGATGGGGTTGACATATGTATGCATATGGACTATTGTTTGACAGACAGACAGACAGACAGACAGACAGACAGACAGACAGACAGACAGACAGACAGACAGACAGACAGACAGACAGACAGACAGACAGACAGACAGACATTGATGTGTTAAAAGGAATTTGTATTATATTAATAATTTTTACGCATAGTTCTTGGAGTGAGGCAGAACGTTTGCGGTATTTATTTCCATTTTGGTTAGATATGGCCATACCAGTATTTATGATTATTTCGGGGTATGTTTATGCATATTCGTATAAAAAACATAAAATTTTATGTTTAAGCGATGCTTATTCGCCGCAGCATATTGTTAGTAAAATTATAAGATTTGTTGTTCCATTTGGAATCGCATTTTTAATAGAAGAGATTATTTTGTATATGTCTGGGCAAGGGCAGGCGGATATAGCCGGAATCATAGCAGCATTTTTGTATGGGGGCCGTGGACCGGGGGGATATTATTTTCCTGTAATGATTCAATTTATTTTTATGTATCCAATAATATATTTTATTATCAGAAAGTATGAATTTAAAGGGGTTATAATTTGTGGATTTATAAATTTTGCATATGAGCTATTGAAATGGGGTTATGGGATGACAGAGGGATGTTATAGATTACTCTCTTTTAGATATATCCTTGTTATAGCGTTCGGGTGTTATTTGTCGCTTGGAAAGTTTAAGTCTAGTTGGAGAGCATGTACGCTTTCAATTGTATGTGGAGCGTTGTTTATAGTACTTGTTCGGTATTTTAATCATGTTCCAAAAATAATAGCTTTTTGGACCGGAACATCGTTTATAGCTGTTCTTTATATTATGCCCATTGTAGCCTGGCTCTTAAAAAAACATTTGTTTACATGTAAATTTTTGGAGGTTGTTGGAAAAGCATCCTTTGATATTTTTTTATGCCAAAAGGTATATTTTCTATACATGGAGTGTGGGCATAGTATTGGAAATATAAGTAATCATGGATTGCAGATTATTTTTAATATAGTTATTTGTACAATATTTGGTATATGCTTTTACTATGTTGAGTCACAGCTTACCAGGGGGATTAAAAATTGGACTTTACAAGGATTACAGATGATAGATGTTAAATTAGGAAATTAGTAGAAGTACTATAATAGAAATTCATATTTGCCTCATAGTTCTGTTATGCTATATTGTTTGAAAGTAAATAGGGAGGGAGGACAAAGCGAACGAATCGGATGTTTATGATTCGATTATGCAAACCATAAAAGATAATATCATGTTGCTTTTTTCTTATTTTGCTATATAATTTTTTATTGATAGTTGTCATTTTTATATATAAGATAGAAAAATGCGATTTGTTTTAGAAGGAGAGTACAGATGAGTAATCCTTTTTTTTCTATTATTATGCCGACATATAATTCTGAATTAACGATTGAGATGGCGTTAAAGTCTATTCGTATGCAGGATTTACCGGAAGAGCAGATAGAGATTTTAGTAATTGATGGAGGGTCGCAAGATAGAACAAGAGAAATTGCAGCGAAATATAAAGCTAATATTTTAGATAATACTAAGAAGTTTCCCGAATATGCCAAAAGAATCGGATTTAAGCACGCAAGAGGGCGGTGGGTAGTGATGCAGGATTCCGACGAGGTATTGACAGATTCTGGACAAATGAGAAAGAGAAAAGCTTTTTTTGAAGAAAATCAAGATGTCTATTGTTTGATTTTAGACAAATATATTCCTGGAAGACATTGTGGGATTGCATGTGCATATACGAATTGGTTTGGAGACCCGTTTAATTATGTAGTATATCATATGTCAGATTCTAGGGTTAGGGACAACCGGGAATATTTAGTGCAATCCACGGCCAAGGGAAACATTTACCGTTATAGTCACAATGATATAATTCCTATTGGAGATGGTGGGACAACGACTATTGATATTATAAAAGCTAAAGAACTATTTGGAGAAACTTATTATACACAAGAATTTGCCGTATCTATTTTTTATAATATGATACAGTCAACAAAATATATGGGATGTATTCCGGAAGATAATATTGTTCATTATTCTACAGCTTCATTATCATCATATTTAAAAAAATTGCATTTTAGGGTATATACGAATTTAAATTCAGTAGAGCAGTCAGGGTATAGCGTCAGAGCAAGAAAAAATAGTAAACTGCGTAAAAAAAAGATAGTGTTTATTGTATATGCTTTATCCATTATTGCTCCGTTAATGGATTCTATTAGAATGAGCATGAAGTATAAAAGACTTGATTTACTAATGCATTTTGTATACACATATTATGTTGTAATAATGATGGCAGTTGAATTACTTAGAAAATATTTTCATATAAAAAATGGGGAATATACTTATGGTAAGTAACTGTTTAAGATAGAGTGGATGTTACGATGGTTATTACATTTTTTAGTTTGTGTATGATGTGTGATTAGAAAGGTTGTATAATAAAATGATTCGTTTTGTTTGAGGAGATATATAATGAAAGTGTTTATACACAAAATTTCTCCAGAGAATGTTTTTCTTGGGGTGTGTTTACTGAATATACTGATTATGTTTTGCATTTTGCTTAATTCATATGGCGCAGCGTTAGAAATAATGAGTTATGGAGAAAGTAATTTTGGAGATTTTTGGTTTCATATAGATAAAGTTTTATATGCAGATTCAATATATGGAAATTCGTCTGATGCAAATGCAATTTTTCCTCCATTAGCCTACTGTTTTCTTAAATTGTTTGCAACTTTGATAATGAATCGGGCTTACAATATAGATATACCTGTGAGAATCTCTGGTTATGGAATACTGTGTCTAGTAATTTATCTTACTTTGTTTATTCTATTATTTGTTTTTGTTATACAATATATATATAAAAGTGAGTCTTGTATAAAACAGAAGCTTTTACCTTTTATATTTATTTTTAGTTATCCATTTTTGGGTTGTGCTATTGAAAGGGGTAACCTGGTTTTATATGCGATGCTTTTTTTGATGTTGGGATTGGCATTGGGGGGGGGCAAACAGCCGTTTTTTGCAGGAAGTTGCCCTTGTGCTAATTGCTTTGGCAGCTAGTTTCAAACTATATCCGGCAATTTTTGGATTACTTTGGATTGTAGATAAAAAATATAAAGAAGCTATACGACTTATTATATATGGTTTAACAACATTTTTTGTTCCTTTTATTTTTTTGGGAGAGAGTATAGGAGATTATTTTTTTACATTTTCTTTATATCTAGGAAAGAATGTATACTCTAAAACTTCTCTATTAGGAAATTGCATTATGTTATTCGGGGAACAAGGAAGATATATAGGCTTTGTACTTATTATTTGTTGGCTACTTTGGATAATATATTATTTATTTAGTGAATCAATAACTTGGAAGACAATAGCGTTGTTGATGAGTACACAGACAATATTGCTTGCAGAAAGTTATATCTACACATTTGTATTTATTTCAATACCATTATGTTTTTTTCTTAATTCACTTTTAAAAAAGAAAAGATATTTTATTAAAGACTACATTTATGCTGTTTTATTTGCATTAACATTTACGTGTCCACCATTATTAAATGTTATGTCTGGTGTAATGGTAGGGCTATATGTGTCATGGTTAGCTATTTTATTGTTAATTTCATTAGAAAAGGTATTTAAGATTGTACATACTAAAATAAACTTATAACGATGTATGGTTTATTTTATAGTATTAGTAGATTTATAAAATATATTGTAGAAATATGGGTGCTTGTCATGAATCAAATAATAGAAATCATTGTACCTTGTTACAATGAAGAGCAATGTGTTGAATTGTTCTGTAATAAAATATGTGAAATTTTTGATGCAATGGAAAAGTTTGACTTTATTATCACATTTATTGATGATGGTAGTAAAGATGCTACATTAAGTACAATTAAAAATATGTCGGCTAGAATGTTGAAAGGCAAGGTACAATATATATCTTTTTCAAGAAACTTTGGGAAGGAGTCAGCCATTTATGCAGGGCTATCAAATTGTACAGGAGATTATATTGCTGTTATGGATGCTGATTTACAGCATCCGCCTGAATTATTGATAGAAATGATTAGAATAATTGAAGAGGAAGGATATGATTGTTGTGCCGCCCGTAGGAAGAATCGGAGGGGTGAGCCAATAATTAGAAAATTTTTTTCTAATCAATTTTATCATATTATGAATAAATTGACTATAATAGATTTAGTACAAGGAAGTACAGATTTTAGATTGATGAAGAGAGAGATGGCTGATGCTGTTGCTTCATTAACAGAAAATGAACGTTTTACCAAAGGGATATATGCGTGGGTTGGATATAAGACAAAATGGATTGACTATGAGAATGTAGAACGGGCGGCAGGGAAATCTAAATGGTCCTTTCATAGTTTGTTTAATTATGCGGGTAATGGTATTATAGCTTTTGCGACCACACCTTTAAGAGGTATAGTGTATTTAGGGATTATAGTTACCATTGTTTCCATTATTTATGCTGCATATGTAGTATTTAAGGCTGTCATGTATGATGGGGTACGTTCTGGTTTTACGACGTTAATTGTTTTGATAACTTTTTTTAGTGGAATTATATTAACGACATTGGGAATGATTGGAGAATATGTGGCAAGAATTTATATGGAAGTAAAAAATAGACCATTGTATATTGTTAAAGAGGCAAATTTACATCGGAACGATAGGCAGAATCATGTAGAGAAATCGGTTGATTAAGTCGGATAAGATGTTAATCTATATAAATATAGGTTGAGTAGCCGAAAAAGATATTTTTAGATAACTAGTATAAGGAAAAAAGAATCACATTCAAAGCAATTTTATCTTTCGTGTGAATAATTATTTGTTTTTGCTTTGGATGTGATATCTTTCTGTTAAATTATATCATATGTAATAACTTTTTCCAACTAATTTTTGATTAAGTTTGATGGTGTATAATAAATTGGTATAATAAATTTTGCAAATAATAATTTCATAAAAATAGACATGTCCTAAAGCCGTTTGATAGAATTAAGTCGCCACAACAAAATTGATTATAGTCATTACAAAAAATGAACGGAAGGAGCTAGAAATAGGGACAGAGGTAGTCCCCTTACGTTTCTCCACCCAAATATTTTATATACCGGAGCAACTCCCCACGCCTGTCTGGCTTTACTTTCTGGATGCTATACATCACATCATACATAGTGACTTTTCCAAGGTAGTCGGTATTGAGGCGCATATTTCCAAGATGTCCCATGCCGAAGAGGTAATCGGTGCTGACATGGTAATATTTGGCGAGGGCAGGGACAACCCAAGACGGAACTGCGCGTCGGCCGGTTTCGTAGTTAGAATAAGCTTGCTGTTTGATATTTAAATAATTTGCGATTACTTCTTGTTTCAGGTCGTGGTCCTGTCTTAAATCACGCATGATTTCATGTAGTTCTTTCATAATTTGTACCTTTCCGGCTAACATTGTATAGCCATTCTTATGTATTTCCGGAATATAAATTTAGGCATATATTTACTTAAACCAAATTGCTTTTCACTTTTTACAAAAAGAATAAGAGATTGCTGAAAAAGGTAACCCCATATGGCAGTAGCTTAAAAGAGGGCGTATCAAGACACAGAAGGCTAAAGTAGTATCTTTCATGAAAGCAATATGAGTAAAAAGTATATTGTTAATTGGGGGTATATTACAGTATATACATTGTGTAAAATATTATTTCACAACAAAATATTGTAAATGAGAAAAACAAACAAAATATAGTAAAAATAATAGGATATTTCAATTCGTTGTAAAAATATATTATTTACACAAGGAAATCCTTTCTGAAAAGTTTTACAGATGAAAAAAACAACATACATAGTTTATAATTTAATTAGAAAATTGTTCATACACATTTTTGGATGTAACGTTGTTTGACAGCGCATGGAACGGATTTGTGGCAAGCAGAGTCCTGTCGCGTAAGCGCTTCGGAACGGAGATTAGAATGAAACAGAAGATAAAAGAGTCATTTTCCAGATGGAAGAAAGTATGTGTTCAAAGTATTCAGTTTGTAAAGAAATCATTTTATAGATGCTATGAAAACTCAAAAGACATAGCAAGGCGCTTTTTCCAGGATATGAAGCCAACTGCACGGAAGTTTTTCTTGCCTTTTGTTGCAGTAATCCAGGACAACTACAAGAACGGGAGAAGCCGCCTGATGAATATTGCAGGGCTTGCGACAGGGGCCATAGCGTTCGTCACGTATCTGGCTTTAACCCCTGCTCTTGCGCAGTATCAGAAAGTGGAGGGAGCACGGAAATTTTCTAATATTGCGATGGTTTTCGTCGGTGTGGTTGCAGTTTGGGAGCTGCTATGCGTGGTGGGATACAGGCGGCTGCGACGGTTTGCCATTTTCCTTCGGAAGACGGGAGAAAGCGCGGCGGATAAAGTCCGTAGATACTGTCCATGGTTGTTTATAACCTGTCATGTTATTTTTGCCCTTCTGCTTATCATGGCGGTAGGTGTGGGGTTAGCGGCAGTTGGCGTTTTCAGGTGGTTGAAGCAAGCTGCCAGGAAGATTGACAGAGAGTGCCCATGGATAATAAAGGCGTGCGTGCCGGTCTTACTTGTGTCGGTTGTCATTGTCTATTATTGGAAACCGGAGGTGACATATTGTACGCTTCTTACGGAGATTTACGGGATGCCCTCTGAGGCAGGCCAGGTATCGGATAAGGTAACGGACATGGAGGGCGGAAGGCCATACTGGAAGATTGAGGAGTATCCCAGGCGCAGGCGCATGACTTTGACTTACATGGAACCTTATGGGCAGCCGGAGTTGATGGGGCAATATTCCAGCGCCTATGGGATGGCTTTTTTCCAACCGTCGGCCCGCATCGAGGTGGAGTATCAAGTTGACCAGTCGAAGTATGGCTCCATGAGCCAGGAGGCGTTTGAGGCGGCCAGAGGCAACGGATTCCGGGAACCGGTAGAAATATCTTATTATAACAGTGGAAACAGGCTGACACTGCGAATGGAGAAAAATTCATACGGGAAATTTGAGATTACACGTTATTCCTCCCGGGATGTGCCGCAGCTATTTAATTCTGTTTTGCTGCGGATACCGGAAGGAAAGACGATTGAGAATGATTTGACGTCCCAGCAGATTGAGGTCACTTTTTATCCGGATGGGCGGCCCAAGACGCGCAGGCTCAGTCCCTATATCTACAACCTGTATGGGGTCAATGGGGAATACTATGCCTATGATGAGAATGGATATCTGTCATCCTTGTATTTTCTTGACATTAACGGGGAGTATGTCTGTAATAAACTGGGCATTATGAGGATTGATTTCCAGTATGAGGACAATGGAAACCTGCATAGTATCCGCTACTACAGCGACGGGGACAGAGAGAAAAAGACGGAAGGCTTCCAGGGCGTTTTCTGTGAAAGGTTTTCTTATGATGCAAAGGGCAGGCTGTTTGAGCGGTATCAGTTAGACCGCAATGAGAATTTACGCAGTGATGTGAATGGCGTATGTATGTACCGCTATCAGTATCGGAAAGAGGACGGGCAACTGGAACAGGAGATGTTTCTGGGGTTCAATGGGGAGGCTGTGCGCGACAGACGGTTTTATGGCACATGTGTCAGTTTTGATATCAGAAAGATGGAAGAGGGAGAAAGAGCGTTTATTGTCTCCACTGACGTATTGCGTGCTCCCTTTGAACTGACAGATGGCTTTGTGGTGGCGGATGGCAGTATGGGCATTTCCGGCGGTGCATCCGGACAGAACGGACAGGGGGTGGTTTCGGGTTATGAAACCAACCAACAGGCTCTCCGGGACGACCCTACAGCGAAGCGCAGGCAGGAGCTGGCCCAGACAGTTTTTACCGGACAGCCTGATTCGCAGACCGGCTACATGGATTCTATGGCGCAGTATGAACAGCAGTATGAGATGGATATTTTACAGGAATTGTATAATCGCCAGAGCGATAGGGCGGAGGATGGCACAGTAAGGAATGACGCTTGGATACAGGTGGAAGATGAGGCGGATGTGGCCTGCCATTATGCTGCGGTTTATTATGTCATCGATAAAAAAGGAGATATTTCATCCGTCAGCTATTGTGACAGGGATGGGAACTTGGTGGAGAATGAAGAGGGTTATGCCGTCAAGTATTTTGACAGTGAGGTCGATGCGGGAAGGCTGATTGAAAGGGAGTGGTATTGTGACGCCAATGGAAGGCCATGCCTGACTGTCGATGGCTATATGGGGGTCAAAACAACCTATGAAAATAGGCGGGGTGACGGAAATAAATGTATAGAATATTTAGACGGCGCCGGTCAAGGGATGTTCAGCCAGAAGCTTGGCTATGCCCGGATTGACTATCAATGTGAGTTGGAGGACAGGCGGAAGACAGTATGCAGGCGGTATTTTGACCAGACGGGAAAATTGGTCCGGATTCCGAAGCAGGGATACGCGGAAGTGAGGCAATACTATAATGAGAGAAATTTCCTTGTCTGGGAAGCCTACTATAATGAACAGGGCCACAAGATGCGCCGGGCGGATTACGGTGTGGCGGAAATCTGGTATGAGTATGACGACAGTGGGAATTTGATACGTGAGTCCTACAAGGATGTGGACGGTGGGTTGGTAAACCGCTCCGACACAGGCTATGCCGTAGTCTATCGAAAATTTGAGAACGGACAGATGGTGCACTGTCATTACGGCGGGTATCAGGATGGCATGTTTGGCCAGGTGGTAGATAAGGTGACAGGGGTGGCAGGCACAGTATATATGTATGACGGCGGACAGAAAAGCAGAGAGGAATACTACGATGCGGAAGGAAAGCTGACCCTGCGAAGTGATTTAGGATGTGCGGTGCAGCAATTTGAGTATGATGACAGCGGGAACAAATGCGCCGAGTACTATTATGGAACCGACAGGCAACCGATTCTCAGGCAGGATACGGGTTATGCGGCGGTCAAGTACCAGAATGATGAAGAGGGAAAACGAAATGACGTCCGTTTTTATGGACTGGACGGATTGCTGACTGTCAGTGAAAAGAACCACTGCGCAGGCATTAACTATGAGTATGATGACAAGGCAAACCGGGTAACCATAAAATACATTGGGACGGATGGGGGATTGATGGTGCGCGGGGACCTTGGCTATGCCAAGATTGAGCTAACTTATGACAGCTATGGGAATGTGGAGAGCGGGACATTTTGGGATGAAAATGACAATCCCAGTTTAAACCAGGACGTGGGTTACTTCATGTTTGACAATACATATGTAGGAAGGCTGTGGACAGAAACCCGTTATTATGATTATTTTGGATGTCCCGTGTTGCGCAAAGACACGGGTTATGCGCAGATACACAACGAATATAACGATGTAGACGGAAGGCTGCAGTCACAGTCCTTTTATGATGTGGACGGGGAACCTGTGGTAAGTAAAAAATATGGCTGTGCCCGTATGAAATTTACATATGATGGGTTCGGGAATCTGACAGAAACCAGGTATTATGACACAAATAACTGCCTGGCGTGCCGCAGTGATTTAGGCTATGCCATGAGGCGTTCGGAATATGACGGGTTTGGTCAGTGTGTATACAATTATTATTATGGTGAGGACGGAAGTTTGTCGGCTAACACGGCATATGGATGTGCCGGGTTTATGTATCAATATGACAATAATCAGGTAAAAATCAGCTACATAGGTTCGGATGGCAGCTCCATGATGCGGCATGACCTGGGTTATGCAGAGGTGGTTTTGGAATATGACAATATGGGAAATGTAATCAGAGAGTCCTACTTTGACCAAAATGGTGAGCCGACTGTGGGGACACAAGAGGGCTATGCGGTATGTGAATCCCGATATGATGGAGCCAATTGTATAGAGAAACGATTTTTGGATACACAGGGTCAGGTGACTTTTGGCAGGGATGTCGGTTATGCGATTGTCAGATATCAGTATGACGACCAGGGAAGGTGCGTGGCGGAACAGTATTATGATGCTGACGACCAGCCTGTTATCAGCCAGAAGTATCAGTGTGGAGGCCGGAAGTTTGCGTATGATAAGAAGGGAAATAGGACAGATACATGGTACGTCGGCCTGGACGGGGAGCCGATATGTCGGCGGGATTTAGGCTATGCCCATGTGCATTCGGAATATGACGGGTTAGGAAATCAGACACGTGTGTCATATTTTGATGCAAAGGAAGTAGCAACGGCAATAAAAGGGGAAGGGTACGCTTCATGCAGGATGGAATATGACAATAAGGGCAATTGTGTGGAGAGACGGTATTTTGATACCCAGGGCAGTCCGGTCCTGTGCGGTGACGGCGGCTATGCCAGTATCCGGTTTGTATATGATGACTATGGGCAGTGTGTTTCGGAATCCTATTTCGGGACGGAGGGACAGCCGGTAATAAGCAGGAAGTATCAGAGCGCCAACAGGGAGTTTACCTATGACAGCAGGGGGAATAACATAGAAACCACATATATAGGCTTGAATGGGCGGCCTCTTAACCGGGAAGATTATGGTTATGCCGAGGTGCGGTGGGATTATGATGCGTTTGGAAATGAGGTGAAAGTCTCCTACTATGATGGGGAAGGACAGGCGGTGATGCGCAAGGATAGTGGGTTCGCTTCTTGTCAGTATGAGTATGACGTTAGCGGCAACCGTGTGAAGGAATGCTATTATGATACGGAGCACAGCCTGGTATGCCGTAAGGACGAGGGCTTTGCCGTCGCACGGCATACCTACAATGGGCAGGGACAGCTTATCGGAACGGATTATTTGGGGACAGATGAACAACCCATTATGAACATCAGATACCACTGCTTCGGATGCAGGTACGAATATGACGAGAAAGGTAACCAGAGGATATTATGTTATGTGGATGGAAACGGAGAGCCGGCAGCCCGGGTTGACTTGGGCTATGCCTATGTCTTTACAATGTATGACGGGCACGGGAATAAAACCTGTGTGGAATATATGGATGCGGCGGGTGTGCCCACGGCATATGGACAGAGAGGATACAGCCGTGTGGATTATGACTATGACAGCCAGGGGAACTGCGTGGAAGCGCGTTATTGTGATGAACCGTATCATCTTGTAGCGCTGACGGACGGCGGTTATGCGAAGATTGAATATGAGTATGATGAATTTGGGCAGTGTATTTTTAAGAGATATTATGACGCTACCGGAAAAACCCTGGCGGCCGGATTGGGAGGCAGCAGCGCGGGTGTGGAATACGAGTATAATGAGCGGGGCGACAATACCTGTATCTGGTATTATGATGTGAACGGGGAGGTGGCGGCCCGTGCGGATATGGGGATTGCCATGAACCGTAGGGCATATGACGACTATGGGAATATGATTGTGAGTGAATATTTCACATTCAACCCGGAAGACGACGGAGAGATGGAACTGGCACTCAGGAAAGATTATGGATACGCGGTGATGGAGGACTGTTATGACGGCCCGGACTGGGTGGAAAGAAGACATTTTGACGTCTCCGGCAATTCGGTCGTATCTTCTTACACGGACTATGCGGTATGCAAGATGGAGTACAATGACGCCAGGCAGTTAGACTGGTGGGCATACTATGATGCACAGGGATGGCTGACTATACCTGAAAATAAACGGGTGGCAATGAATAAATACATATTCGGCTCCAATGGAGATATTGACGGATGGATAGGCTATGACCAGTATGGCCAGAGGATAGAGGAGTCATCTTATATACCGGGAGCAAGCTCCGCGGAGGGCAGCGCCGGTGTGATTGAGAATGGGAAAAGGAAGGAGATACGGATTAAAGAAAGGCAGTGGTAGATACGTTAGAATTTTGCAAACAGCATAATATGAAACATTCCGTTTTCGCAGTAACAACCGATATTACCGTTGATTTTATCTGAAAAAGCAGAAATGCTCTGCATGCCCAGTCCGTGGTTTTTGCCCTTTTTGCTCTTGGGAAGCCCGGTCAGGGAGTCGAAGAAGATTTCATTTTTGTATTCGTTTTCCATCTGAATGAGCAAATGGTCCTGGGCGCAGTGTATTTTGGCGTTGATATATTTTTTCTCCTTAGGGAAATCTTTGATACATATAAAGGCGTTTTCAAACAGGTTGGCGATAACGGCGGCAAGTTCACAGTCGTTGACCGGCAGTTCTTTAGGAATGTTATTATCCAAATTTATGTTGATATCCAGGGTGGACGCCCAGTCCATGGCATCGCAGATAATGGAGTTGAGAATCATGTTATTGCTGTACTTGGGGACTTTATTTTCATCGGTAACTTTGTTGATATAAGCAGTTAACTTGTGGATTTCTTCATATTTTCCCTGGGTCAGAAGGGAGTCAATCATGCCGGAGTAATGCCGCATGTCATGGCGAAGTATTCTCAGGTTCTTTTCGGATTGTTCTACCAGGTGGGAGTAGTTTTCCAGTCCTTTGATATAAGATTCAAACAGCACATTTTTCCAGTAAATGTCTGCTCTGTTTGATTCGCTTTCCACATACCGGAGCACTGCTACATAAGATACGAACATCGTTATGATGAAGATAACGGTTCCGGGGATATTGTCGGGATTTTCATAAAGCGTATGTGGGAAGAAAGCGAGGAAGGAAAAGCCGCAATAGAAAAAAGCGGGAATTAGACATAGCTCCCACCAGTTTTTCATATATTCCTTGCCGTACAATTTAAGATACATGTCCCTGATTTTGAAATACAGAAACAGAAGAATCAATAGGTGCGTGAAAAAACTTCCGGTTAAGGCGAGAATGTCATTCCCTGTATAAATATGCAGGACGGCGGCGAGGATGCTCCCGGAAATTACATAGTTGGATGCGCTAAGCCCCAGGAAGAGCACTTTGCTGTCCCTGTTTTCGGATATAAAGATTACGGTGGACTGTGTTATGATGATTTGTATAATGGTTACTGTGAAATAGCACAGGTCGCTTTCCGGGAAAATATTTAGTTTCAGGCAGTCGGTGAGGGCCAAGAGCAATCCGGCAGTGAAGCAGATGGCGGCTGTCGTCCGCTTAGAATAACGGTGGTTAACAAACAGATAAATGTACAACATTAAATAAATGTGGCTGATAAAGTAAGAAATATTATTGAAGTATTCCATGTAAAATTCTATTCTCCTTCGTATACCCTCAGTGAAAAAAGGGATACAGGCATCTTTGTTCACTGAGAGTATGAATAAATGGATGGAAAACTATCTGTACTGCTCGGCGATGAAAGCCAGATACGCTTTCTTGACACTGGCTGCTCTCGTTTTACTGACAGGAATTTGTTTGCCGCTTTCCATAATGACACTTGCAAGGGTTAATTGTTTGACGCAGTTTAAATTGATAATATAAGATTTATGGGCCTGTATAAAGCATCTATCCTGTAGCAGTTCACTGATTTCATTATCAAAGGATTTCCGGATAAAGATGCTTCTTATATTTCTTCCGTCTGTCAGGTGAACATCTAGTGTACGGGATACATTTTCAATATATTCTATTTTAGAATAAGGCGCGGAAATCAAACCATCCTTGGTTTTAATCAGGTAAACGGGGCTGTTTTTGACTTCACCACAGGAGATGGCATAGTCCATGGCTTCAAAAAGGTCTGTTTCGTTTAAGGGTTTGAGAAGATACCTTACCGCGTGAATATGGTAGGCGTCCAATGCATAATCATCCGACAATGTGATGTATATAATTGGGTTTTGACAGCCGGTTTTGCGCAACTGCCTGCCGATATCGATTCCTGTCTGGTTGGACATAATCATGTCCAGTATGTAAATGTCTGCGAACTGGCGGTTGGATATATCCTGGGTCAACTTGCCCGGGTCTGAGTATTTTGTTATTTCAAAATGGGCACTGTTATTAAGGTCTATGTATTTTTGCAAAAGTTTTTCTATTTTTCGTAAGTCTTCGATACTGTCATCGCATATTGTTACTTTCATGTAATTGATTCCTGTTATTCCATATTTTTAGGTGATGCCGCCAATCCTGGTGCAGAGGCGGCACCTTATGGCATCCATTGTCTATCATACTTGATAAGACGCGGTTAATCAACAATTATTTGCCTTGCAGATAGATACTGGAAGGTATAGGCAGGAATCTGGTATAATATCAAATAACAAGATGTTGGAATAAATTACAGAGGATTGGAGGATGGAGCAGATGGTTATTTATGTTGATGCAAAAGCGCCTAGAGACGGCAATGGCAGCAAGGAAATGCCCTATAGGCGGATTAATTTGGCAGCCCAGACGGCGCGCCCAGGGGACGAGGTGATAGTGGCGCCCGGTATTTATCGGGAGTATGTAGACCCGTTAAATGCAGGCAGAGAGGATGCGCGTATCGTTTATCGTAGCAGTGAACCTCTCGGCGCAGTCATTACCGGGGCGGAAGAGATAAAATCCTGGGAGAAATACCAGGATAATGTATGGGTATGTCATGTGGACAACGGTGTGTTTGGCAGTTACAATCCTTACACTACGTTTGTGGGCGGCGACTGGTATTTTGCCCCGGTAGTGCGGCATACAGGGGCGGTGTATTTGAATGGGAGGCAGTTATATGAGGCGGAAAGTCTGGAAGAATGTATCAAAGGAGAGGTATACCCGCCTTCTTGGGAGCCGGAATTTTCTGTCTACAAGTGGTATACCGAGCAGGAGGATGGCAGGACGGTAATCTATGCGAATTTCCAGGGCAAGAACCCTAACGAAGAAAACGTGGAGATTAATGTACGCAGGAACTGTTTCATGCCGTCTAAGACAGGTGTTGGATACATCACTTTTTCCGGATTCCATGTAAATAAGGCGGCAACTACCTGGGCTCCGCCTGCGGCTTACCAGGACGGTATGGTGGGACCTCATTGGTCAAAAGGATGGATTATTGAGGACTGCGAGATAAGCAACAGTAAGTGTTGCGGTATTTCTCTGGGAAAATATTATGACCCTGAAAATGACCATTATTTCACGCATAAGCATGTGAAAAGCCCGACCCAGATGGAGCGCGACGCAGTGTGCCGTGGACAGTACCATGGATGGTTAAAAGAGAACGTGGGAAGCCATATTGTGCGCCGCTGTCATATTCATCATTGCGAGCAGACAGGTATTGTAGGGCGCATGGGATGCGTATTCAGCATCATTGAGGACAACCATATCCATCACATTAACAATATGCAGCAGCTTGGCGGAGCGGAAATTTCGGGCATAAAATTCCATGCTGCAATTGACGTAGTATTTCGGCGTAACCACATTCACCATTCCACCATGGGAATCTGGTGTGACTGGCAGGCACAGGGTACAAGGATTACCCAAAACTTTCTGCATGACAATCAGGCGCCGGACAATACTGTTATGGCTGAGGGCGCTATGATGAGCCAGGATATTTTTGTTGAGGTAGGTCATGGCCCTACACTGATAGACAATAATATTATGCTTTCTAAGGCCGGGGTGCGCATGGCGACACAGGGCATAGCGTGTGTGCATAATCTAATCTTGGGCTCTTTTACGGCAGTAGGAGGCGGAACGGATATGGTGGCAAACGGTATTAACCAGCCCCGTTATACGCCTTACCATATTCCGCATCGTACGGAGGTTGCGGGCTTTATGAGTATCCTTCACGGGGACAACCGTATTTACAATAATATTTTCATACAAAACTGGCCTGTACAGGATGTGGAAGTGAAAGAAGATATGGGATTTGAGATGGTAGATAACCAGGTAGTGGGCACGCATGTGTTTGACGACTATCCCACATACGAGGAGTGGATTGGGTGGTTTGAGATGGAGCGCCCTGCGGATATGGAGAAGCTGCAGGATTACCATTTCTCACATCTTCCCGTATGGGTTGGCGGCAATGCTTATTTTAACGGAGCGAAGGCATGTAAAAATGAGGAGCGTAAACTTATAGATAATGACAACAGCGTTTTTGTCAAACTCATAGAAGAAGACGGGAAATACAGGTTGGAGACAAATGTGTATGATTATATGGATGATTTCCATGTGGGCATTATCAATAGCGATATTTTAGGGTATGCTTTTGAGCCGGAAGAACGGTTTGAGAACCCGGATGGCTCCACAATTATCTTTGATACGGATTATTTGGGAGAGCACCGTGGCGTTGCGGCTGTGCCGGGACCTTTTGTGTCGGCAAAAGAGGCGGCGAAGAGAATTTGGTGATGTTTTGTATTTGGAAGAGGGGAGAGGAAATCTCCCCTTTTGCAATTCTAATCTTAATAAGGAATTATGACATAATAGACTATTATGTATTGTCTGAGTGTCTTAGGAAGCGTATATACTTAATTAAATCCCTCCGCTCGTTTCGTTTTAACTTTTGGATGTCGTAAATAATATCGTGCATGGTGATGTTTTCCAGATAAGGGTTCTTAAGATTTGTGTTGCCCAAATAGCTTGTATCTGTGCCTAAGAGATAATCAGTACTGACTTTATAGTATTGTGCGAGGGCGACAACTACCCATGTCGGGATTTCGCGGTGTCCGTTCTCGTAGTTAGAATATGTTTGCTGAGAGATACCCAGATAGTTTGCGATTGTTTTCTGCTTGAGGTCGCGGTCTTCCCGCAGGTCTCGTATGATTTCGCGTAACTCTTTCATATGTACTACCTTTCGGATGTGTATTGTTGTCCAAAATATTATTACACAACAAAAGATAGTAAATTCTAAAATACATAAAAAAGCATTACGGTAACTGGAGATACAATAAACTGTTGTTGGTAACCTGGTAAAAGAGTCAGCAAGCTGCCTTTTTACCATCTTGCGTTTGGCACGGGCGAAATTGGCAGTGCGAGCTCGATTACGCAAGGCTGCATCTCGCTCACGGGCATGCGCCCTATCAAATTGCAACCTGGTAAAAGAGTCAGCAAGCTGCCTTTTTACCATCTTGCAATTTGGCACTGCTTATTGATGCCATGTACATTATAACATAGAATTGGGGAGAATATAAGACTGGTGTAAGAATTTAGGCGGTGGTACAATCAAATTCCGAATGTAAACACAGAGCTTGACAGGGAGGGATGCTTATGGGTATGGATTGGATGGCAGTGTTACAGAAGAAGAACCAATTGGCAAAGATTGTCGAGGTGAACCGGGTGACGGAGAAATATGGGTTAACCTTGAGCGAGAAGGAGGCGGAGTTGATTCTTGGGGAGAAAAACAATGCCTTGAAGGCACAGCGCCGGGTGGAGTTCGGGGAGGGGATTACGCCTAAGATTATCTATGAATTTTGTGACTCTGATTTTATCGACCAGAATAATTATGTGGATACGCTCATTCGGCTGCAGGAAATATTCTATGCGTACAAGAATGAGATGCAGGATGAGATATCGGATGACGAACTCCTGCATTTTATGAGGGAGCAGTTTGACCAAGTCTGTTATGGGGATTTGGGGTATCTTGAAGGGACCTGTCTGACAATTTTCGCACAGGCAATCCGTGCAGGTTACAGCGGCCATAAGGCTTCGGAAGGTTATGGGGGATACGGAGACTTTGACGAAGTCAAAAGGTGGGACCGTGATTTGTATCTGGAAGCGTTATATGACCTTTTCTGAGGATGATGTTTTGTACATGCGCATGGGAAACTTAAGTGGGAGCCAGGAAGGGAAGGAGGAATGCTGCGGTTTGCATGTTGGCCGAATTCATATAGGATGGAGACGGCGTGGGCCGCGGCAGAAAGGCATATGGGTTATCAAATGGAAGAATTGCTTCCGGTTGTGGGGAAGCTTGTAGAAAAATATACCGCATGGGAAAGCACGTCGGTTAGCTATGAGAAAGCGGAGCAGTTGATGGGCGCCGTGTTGTATTGCATCCGTGCGGTGGAGGAAGAGGGACGTAATCAGGTAATGGCCTTAAATGAAATACAGGCGCAGAAGGCATATGAGATGGGAAGAGACTGTGTGGAAAAGAAGGTCAAGGCGGCGCTTAGCCTTTACCATGATATTCTGGCAGAGTTCGACAGCTATGGGAATCGTTGTCTTGAGGATACTTTTATACATGGAATGCCGGAGTTTTTCAAGTGGTATGATGTGAAATATGCACCGCAGGATACGATTCTGACGCTGGACTATCCGGTGCTGCGGGACTTAACCGGATATACCGGAATATACAGAATTTATGGATATATTGACTGCATTCGCCTGGAACAGAAGTTTCTGGGCGCGTTTCCCCGGGAATATGTGATGGAAAAACTGCGCGAATATGAGTCGGCCTGCGCGGATATGATAGATAATTTATGTGAAGTGATGTTGAGTGCTGTCGTTTGGCAGATGTATGGGGAACAATCTGCATCCGGAGGCATATTTGAACCTCAGGAGAATGAGCAGATAAGACAGAAATTTGCGTCTATGGAGGTGACGGAAATCAGCGGACAGATTGGAAGGATGGCAGCCGCTTTCGTAAAAGAATACTGCGGGGATGACGAGGAGCTGTCCGCATATCTGAGCCTTTGTGTACAAAATATAGCGGTGCGGATTAAGGCAGCGTAGGAAAGCGTTGCGCATAAGCGAACTTCAAACGAGTGAAGCTCGTTTTTTTGTTGAAAAGGCATGTCCCAGGTGATACAATAAGCAGGAGTCTAAGGAGGTCAAATAAACAGCCAATGAATAAAGAGATTGTTTCATTAAGAAAAGAAATCAAATATACAATTCCTTTGGAAAAGGCGCTTATGGTGAAGCAAAGGCTCGATGGGCTTATGGCGAGGGACAGCCATTGCGCCGACGGTTTTTATATGGTGCGCAGCGTCTACTTCGAGTCGGTTCATGACACGGATTTTGCACAGAAGCTTTCCGGGGTCAGTGTCAGAAAGAAGGTGCGTCTGAGGATTTATGACGATGACGCGTCTTTGTGTAAGTTGGAAATCAAACAAAAAAACGGCGACTGGCAGCAGAAACACAGTTTTATTATCGAAAGGGCCGACGCCGAGGCGCTCTCGCGGGGAAATTATGGCGTGTTGCAACACTATTTTGACAGCACTAAGACGGGGATAGAGGCATATAGCATCATGGTACAGGGGTGTTACAGACCGGTAGTGCAGATTGCATATGACAGAATTGCCTATAGGTATCCCATGTATGACACACGTGTCACACTTGATATGAATATCAGAGCAAGCGAATCGAACCTGGATATTTTTTCGCGGGAGGTGAATTATACGCCTATCCAGTGTGAGAATGTAGTCCTGGAAATTAAATACAGCGGTAAACTGATGGGATTCATATCGGATACGTTGGCGCAGTTTGATTTGACACAGGGGGCTTACAGTAAGTACTGCTCGGGGCGTAAAGTTCATTATGATTTTAATTACTAGTACAAAGAATATTAATTAACTGACACATTGGCTTGTCTGATTTTTCATTTGCTTCGTTGTCGTCAATCGACGTAGCCACCGCTACGCCTCATTCCTCCGCCTTGCACATGAAATAATCATTCTGCGCCAATGTATCAGGAATTAATTATTCGTTGTACTAGGTATGGAGGAAAAAATGTCAAAAGAAGAAGTGCTCAGTTACTTTTATACAAACAGTACAAATTATGGGGTGAAAAGAACATTTGTGATTCTGTTGTGCGGCTTGATTACGGGGATGGTGATTTATCTTACCTACTACATTACCTCGGAGAAAGCCGTATATAGCCGCAAATTCAACTGGTCTTTGGTGACGATGTTGTTAATCACCGTGATTGTTATGATGATGATTAGCAGTAATATTGCTGTTTCCCTCGGTATGGTGGGTGCCTTGTCGATTGTACGTTTCAGGACGGCGGTGAAGGACAGCAGGGATACGATGTTTATTTTCTGGGCGATGGCGGAAGGGCTGTGCGTGAGTTCGCAGAATTACCGGCTAACGCTCACATCCGTACTTTTTATTGCGATGGTACTTATCATTTCCAGTAAGATACCCGGCATTTGGAACCGCTATCTGTTGGTGGTGATAGGTGGTGAACAGCCTATCGACAGGACACAGTTCCAGGAGAAACTGAAACCCTATGTAGTAAGCCAGCGGCTTCGCACGGTCAATAAGGATGCGGTGCACGAAGAAATGATTCTGGAGATTAAGACAAGAGGAGAATTAGACCTTGCCGTGCTTGATGAACTTGTTAAAGTACCGGGGATACAGTCGGTTAATTGGGTAGCAGAGTCCGGAGAAACGGTAGGATGATGAGTAGAAGAAGTGTTTTAGCATGTCTGGCGGCAATATGCGGGTGTCTGTGTCTGCTTTTTTTCTGGAAGGACGAGGAAGAGAGAGGGCTTGTATTTTCCGTAAAATCCGGTTTCTATGAGGAACCCTTTGAACTTAAGTTGTCCGCGCCGGCAGGGACGAAAATTTACTATACGCTAGACGGCACTGAGCCTGCGGAAAACGGGAGCGTTTATACGGCTCCAATCCTGATTGACGATGCGACGCAGCATGAAAATATACATGCTATGCGCACAGATGTTTCTGTGGAATTTGTGTCGGAAAACATTGAGACTTACAATTATGAGCCGGAATACGTGCTTCCTGATTATCCCATTGACAAATGTACGGTGGTCAGGGCGGCCTACTGTGATGTGGATGGGAATTTCAGTGATGTCAGTACGGAAAGCTATTTTGTGGGCTATGCCGACAGGGCAGGTTATGACGGCATGAATGTCATGTCCATCGTGACGGAGCCCGATAATCTGTTTGACTATGACAGGGGAATATACGTCCTCGGGCGCATTTTTGATGAATACGAGGGCGCCAAGTATGCCATAGGGCATTTGTGGAATACAAATTATGCCCAGAGTGGGATTGACTGGGAACGGCCTGCCACGATACAGATATTTGACCAAGACAGGAATGTGCTGCTAAACCAAAACTGTGGTATCCGCATTCAAGGCGGGATGAACCGTTTGAAGACGCCGAAAAGTATGAATCTGTATTCGAGAGATGAATACGACAACATGGGCAGGTTTTATGTGGATTTATTCGGTACCGGATATATGGCGGACACGCTCACATTGTTTGCAGGTGGTGACGATACACTGACAAAATCCCAGGACATGATTGTGTCAAAGCTTGTGTCGGACAGGAGTTTTGCGACGATGCACTATGAGCCTTATGCCATGTTTTTGGATGGGGAGTACTGGGGCGTATACTGGCTTACGGAGAAATATAATGATGTGTATCTGAAAGAGCGCTACGGCGTGGATAAGAATGACGCTGTGATTATCAAGCATGGTGCGATTGCGGAAGGATTGGAAGAAGACATTACGCTGTATACAGATATGAGGACATATATGGAAAACACGGATTTATCCCTTCCTGAGAACTATGCTTATGTCTGTGAATTGATTGATATACAAAGTTATATTGACTATTATGCCGCCGAAATCTATATTGGCCGTTACAGCGACTGGCCTGTAAACAACGAAGCGTTGTGGAGAACCAGAGAAATAAACGACGGAGAATATGAGGACGGCAGGTGGAGATGGCTTCTTTTTGATGTGGATGGCCTGGCGCTTTCAGCGGACATTACAGAGATGGATACCATGGCAAACACCATGGAACAAAGCGCCATGTTCCGTAATCTGTGCCAGAATGAGGCGTTTAAGAGGCAGTTTGCCACTACATTTATGGATTTGGCCAATACGGCTTTCGAGAAGGAACATGTAAACAGTGTGGTTTCGGAATATATTGCCTCCATGTCGGAGCCCATGGGCGTACACTTGAAACGGTTTTTTGGCGTGGAGAATATTGACTTGTTTCTGGATGCCATGGCGGATATCCAAAGCTTTTTAGACGGGCGTAGTTCCTATATTGTAGAGTATATGAAAAATGGCCTTGGGTTGACAGGTACGTTGGCGCCTGTGACGGTGGAAATCAGTGACACGGCGGCGGGCAGTGTTGTGCTCAACACAATCGAGCCTGTTTTTGATGAAAACGGCAGATGGAGAGGAGAATATTTTACCGATTATCCGGTGGTCCTGACGGCGTCTGCCAACGAAGGATACCGTTTCGTCGGATGGGAAAGTACCGTTTCACCGGACGAATGGACGGTGGATGGAGAGACGGTGGCAGTGCCTGTCAAGGGAAGCGGCGTGGGTGTAAAGGCAATTTTTGAGAAGACAGGAGAATAGGCATATTTGCATATCATAGAGTAATATTTTAACAATCAGTATCCTATAATTTCAATGGCCGTATACGTATGGCTGTAATGATACCCCAGTTTTTCGGCTAATGCCACGGACCATCGGTTCTGTGCATCCCAACTGGGGTATAAGTTTCTTTTCAGGCATTCCAGAATCAGTTTCGCGCCGCATACACTGGCCAATCCCTGCCGTCTGTAATCTTTTCTCGTATCAATCTCGATTTCGATTCCGCCCCGGTAACTTGCGTAGGAAGATGCGCCGGAGACGGGTATACCGTCTCTGCACACGGCAATGCCAAGACCGAGTCTGCTATACTGCGCGTAATCCTTATATTGGGATACAAGGTCGAGGCTCCATGGATGTGCCTTGCACAGACGGTATAGAGGCTCATCGATAGGGCAGAGTTGATAACCGTCCGGCAGGGAAGCCACGATGCCGGAGAGCTTCTCCGGGTGAAAAATATGGAGCTCTTTCTTGATGGCGTAACGTTGGACAGGGTGGGCTTTTGTGCCATAATAGTTCATGATTGTATGTTCCCACTCTTTATTTTGGGGTATCATAATCATAAAATCCTGTGTACACATGTGGGGCTTGTAGGCGGCTAATTCTACGTTTGCGTCGCCGGCAAAGAAAGTAAAATCCCCCAGGACAGCCATGGCGGATACAGGATGTTGCATGTCTGTCACATATATTTTGCCCATCACGCCTTGCAGGCAGGACCAGATAAGCGTTTCTTCCCATCCGTCAAAGAGTGCCGAAGCTACAGACGGATTTGCCATTTCATAGACCATATTTTCCTCCGTTCCCAGACGCTTTATCCCAAAGCGTAAATCCTTAATTATCTATGCTGCCTTCAGTGAACAAAGAAACACATGGCGCAGGGCATATATTTCTTTGTCCACTGAGGATATCAAAAGCTATTAGCTATAAATAGATAGTATAAGTATAATACGGCTGGCATGTAAAGTCTATTTTATTATAAGCCAGTAGTTTAAAGATGGTTTTTGCAAGGAGATGAGGGACGGAGCATGTGATGTCGGCATGAGTACCGGTTAATAAAAATCCCGATTGATTAACTTTTGCTCAGTTGTAGATTGCCCCTTTGCCTGCTATGCTAAGATAAAAGATGCAAGGAGGGGAAGATAAATTGAAAACCATAAAAATCGGACAGGTAATCAGGAAATACCGCAAAATAAAAAATTTAACCCAGGAGGAGATGGCCCGTTGGCTTGGGGTGACGGCCCCTGCGGTCAATAAGTGGGAGAATGGCAATTCTTTTCCTGATATTACGCTTCTTGCACCCATTTCCAGGTTGTTGGGCGTTTCCCTTGATACGCTTTTGTCGTTTAGCGAAGAATTGACACATGAGGAAATACAGGACATTGTGTATCAGGTGAATGTATTGCTGCGTGAAAAGCCTTTTGAGGAAGCTTTTATGTGGGCAAAAGAGAAAATAGAGAAATATCCTAACTGTGAGTTTTTGATTCTGGAAGTGGCTATGATACTTCATGCAGAACGGGTGAAACTTGGTTTAGAAGACGTAAAGTACGATGATTTGATTCACCAATGGTTTGCCAAGACACTGCAAAGTGGCGATGAGCAGATTCGTACCATAGCGGCAGATTGCATGTTTTATTCTTATTTAGATAAGAGGCAGTATGACAAAGCCCAAGAGTGTCTGGTATTTTTTTCCGAACAAAGCCCGGAGAAGAAGAGAAAACAAGCTATTTTGTGTTGCAGGATGGGCAGGCGGGAGGAAGCTTATAAAATCTACGAAGAACTATTGTTTTCCACGTTTCAGATGGCAAATTTATTGTTCGGCAGCATTTGCAGGATGGCAATGCAGGACGGGGATATGGATAAGGCGGGGACGCTTGTAGAGAAGCAGAGTAAACTTGCACAAATATTTGAGATGGGGAAGTATTATGAAGTTTTAGCCAAGCATGAGCTGGCAGTGGCCAGGAAAGACGTAGAGGCAACAATTTCCACGATGCAGAAGATGATTGCAGCATTTCATGAAATTGATTCTTATACGAAAGCACCGCTCTACGAGCATATGGATTTTAGGGAAATGCGGGAGGAATTTAGGGTACAGCTTGAAGAAGACATGCTGAACGCTTTCCGGGATGAAGAGACTTATGGATTTCTGGAAGGAGATGGCAGGTGGGAGAAGATGAAAAGCAGCCCTGGCTTCTTCATATAGTTCGTAATCAGATTCTTTTCCTGCTGCCAGTTCCTGCCCTCTTAATCATATAAAAAGTGTAATGGCATCAGGCATATAAGCTGTGGGAAATATGTCCGTATAGAATCGGCCATTCTTGCCGTATTGTTTTGGGATAAGCTCGGTAAATTTTTTTGTCAGGCAGGACATTGGATTTTTCTTGCCTGTGGCAGGTAAACCTTTTATGATAGATAAAAAAGGATAAAGAAAGAAGAATATACCATGCTAAACCATACGATTCCACCCGTTTATGACAGTAAATCCAGAGTTTTGATACTGGGAAGCTTTCCTTCTGTCAAGTCGCGGGAACAACAATTTTTCTATGGGCATAAACAGAACCGTTTCTGGCGTGTGATGGCGCAGGTGCTAAACTGTGCGGTGCCGGAGGATATCGCGCAGAAGCGTAACATGCTGCTTACCCATCATATTGCCTTGTGGGATGTGATTGCAAGTTGTGAGATTACAGGCTCCTCCGATGCCAGTATCCGTGACGTCGTACCCAATGATTTGTCAAAGATTCTGTCACAGGCGGATATCCGGGCTATTTATACGAATGGCTCCAAGTCGAATCAGTTATATAAGAAATATATTTTGCCGGTGAATGGCCGGGAGGCTTATCCCCTGCCTTCCACAAGTCCGGCCAATGCAGGGTATTCTCTGGAGAAACTGACAGAGGCGTGGCAGGTCATAGGGAAATGGTTATGAATACGGTTTTGCGGGATATATTCCGCGCCATCCACGAAGGAAAATGGCTGAGTATTGAATATCATAACAGGGAAGAGCGCGACACGAAATACTGGATTGGTATCCGTGACTTAGACATGCGCAGCCGCACACTTGCGGTGGACGGTCTGCATCTTGGACAGTATACGGTGGAGTCCTATGACAGAATCAAAATTGATTCCATTCAGTCTTCCCATATTATTGAAGGCTCTTACCAACCTGTCAATGAAAAACTGGTCAGGGATATCTATCTAAATCCCCACAAGTACCGGACACTTTTTGATAATGTGGCAAACCTGAAAATATTGAATTACCTGGAAATGTGCAACCGGCTTGATTCGGTTCCGTATCTGTCGGATTTTAATCTGGTTCGCTATCTGGACCATGACAATATCAGGGGAGAATTGTACCAGCTAAGCACGGAACAGTTTCGGGAGATTGTGAAGAATTTCCAATACCATACGGATACGGACGCACGAAAAGACGGCGGGCTGCAGATTCGGCAGCTTGTCATGAACGTGCTGAGTGTCCATATGACGAAGGGGCTGTATGTTTTGGCGTACCGTAAACTGAATCTGGATGTGAAGCAGCGCGCCCTAAAACCGGACGAGGAGATTACGGTCTGCACGGAGTTTACGGTGGACGGGACGAAACAGAGTGTCCGCCGTTTCCTGGATGGGGATGAATATGAGCTACTGTCTGATTTCGAGGCGAACCAGGAAAAAATCAAAGACTGTATCATGCGGCGGCTACACCGGGGCGGCAGCAACGTGGATGATATGCCTTATATGATTGGGTTGGAGTCGGATATAGCGCTTGATTTGCATAAGGAGTACCAGGCGCTCATGAAGAAGTACCAGGAGAATAAGGCGCCTGTGCCAATCAAAGCTTTTTTCGGGGATTTGTTGGAGCGTCCGAGAAAGACGGCGGCTTATCCCATTGCACTGCTTGACAAAAGAATCAATATGGACCAGCTTCTGGCAATCCACAATGCCATGAAATATCCGGTGGCCTATATACAGGGCCCGCCGGGGACAGGCAAGACGAATACGATTATCAATACAATCGTGACCGCTTTTTTTAATGAGCGCACGGTTTTATTTGCGTCCTACAATAACCACCCGATTAACGGCGTCTATGAGAAACTTTCATCCATCCGGTTTCAGGACAAAACGATTCCATTCCCGATTTTACGTCTGGGCAACCAGGCGAAGGTAAAAGAAGCGCTTTTAACGATGAAGCGTCTGTATACCAGTGTGCAGGGGGTAAAAGTATTTGAGGGGACATTGGACAGGAACAAGGATGACAGAAAGCGGCGTGCAAGGCGGCTGTCTGATTTGCTCAAGCGCTATGAGGAGCTTTTGGATTTAAGAGAGCGGAAAGAAACCATCGACAGGCTTCTTGAGTATGAGAAGGAAAAGGGCGCTTCTTTGCAGCGGATGTCCTTTGAGCAGGATTTGGGAAACAGACAGAGGAACCAGATTGACAGGCAGATTGCATCCACGGGGGAAGTATCGGAACAGGAGGCGCTTTTGCTTCTCGATGATAAGACCGAGGAGCTGAAAAGTTATCTCTATTATCTTTCCGCAGGCTATATCAAGAAAATCGACGCGCCCAGGAATGCCGATTTGAAAGAGATATTGGAGATGGAAGAAGAAGGAAAGCAGGTGGAAGCTTTCACGAGATATCTGGGACAGAAGGAAAATATCGCGAAACTGCAGAAAATATTTCCGGTGATTGCCACCACCTGTATTTCGGCCCATCGTCTGGGAGAGCCGGAACCTATGTTTGATATGGTCATTATGGATGAGGCGAGCCAGTGCAACATCGCCGTATCCCTGGTGCCTATCGTGCGGGGAGAAAGCCTGATGTTGGTGGGCGACCCGCAGCAACTTAACCCGGTTATTCTGTTGGATGAGATTACCAATGAGAAACTTAAGAAACGTTACACGGTATCGGATGAGTATGACTATCGGAAAAATTCTGTCTACAAAACTTATCTGGCGTGTGATGCGGTCAGCGACGAGACGCTTCTCCATAACCATTACCGCTGCCATGAGAGCATTATCGGGTTCAACAACCAGAAGTATTATCATTCCCGACTAAATATTCTGTCAAAGAGCGGCGAGGAAGAGCCGCTTGTGTATATGGATATGAAAGATTCCTTTGCGGATTATAAAAATACGGCTCCCGCGGAGGCTTACGAGATTGCGAAATACGCAGCACAGAACAGGGACAGGAATATTGGCGTTATCACGCCTTTTGTAAACCAGAAGAAGCTCATTGAGGAGGAACTTGCGCGGGCGAAAGTAAGCAATGTAACATGCGGCACAGTCCATGCGTTCCAGGGGGATGAAAAGGACGTTATTCTTTTTTCCACCGCTATCACAGAACAGACACAGGCGGGAACTTATGAATGGTTAAAGAACAACAAAGAACTGATTAATGTGGCCACCTCCCGGGCGAAGGATAAACTGATTGTGTTGTCCAGCAGAAAGGACCTGGAAAGGCTTCACCAGAAAGAAGGGGAAGACGATTTGTACGAGCTTGCACAGTATGTATGGTCCAACGGGACCACGGCAGTGACACCCAAGCAGTCGGTTTCCAGGGCCCTTGGCGTGAAGCCTTTTAGCAGTGTGACGGAGGAAGCTTTTCTGGAGAATTTAAACCATGCGCTTGAAAATATATGGCTGACCCAAAGCCGCTATACCATACAGAAAGAGGTGGCTATTTCCCATGTTTTCCAGGGAAATGAAAGTTATAACGACCTGTTCTATAACGGACGTTTTGACTTCGTGGTGTATGAGAAACAGGGCAGGCAGGCTATGCCGGTTCTGGCAATCGAGTTGGATGGTAAGGAGCACTTCGAGGACGACATAGTCAAGGAGCGGGACAGAAAGAAAAATGAAATCTGCATGGAACATGACCTGCAGTTAATCCGCGTAGAGAACTCCTATGCCAGAAGGTACAACCATATCAAGGAAATTTTAATTAATTTCTTCTCCGTTTCGCATTAGGATACCCTCTGTTCACTGAGGATACATTTAATTTTTTGTACCAAATCCAGGTCGGCAGGCAGCCAGT
This sequence comes from uncultured Lachnospiraceae bacterium, assembly GCA_910578645.1. Lineage (GTDB taxonomy): Bacteria > Bacillota > Clostridia > Lachnospirales > Lachnospiraceae > UBA3282. Next base: position 178,424 of record CAJTQI010000005.1, on the reverse strand, counting down.
TTACGCTGTCGATTTGTTCTGCACCAAGCCATCTGGCGGCTTCATGTTCTTTGAGAATCATGGTGTCTGTTGGCATGGTGCACCAGAAGCAGTCCATGGACAGGTGGAAATCCGGGTAGTCATATTCCACCGTATCAAGCAGGCTGCCGACCTCGATTTCCGTGTCCAGTTCTTCTTGTATTTCCCGCTTTAACGCATAAATCGGTGTTTCGCCGGGCTCGATTTTCCCGCCGGGAAATTCCCATCCGCCTTTAAATTTCCCGTATCCACGCTGGGTTGCCAGTATTTGATTGCCGCGCCTTATGATGGCGGCTGCTACTCTGATTGTTTTCATATGATAATGTCTCCTTTCATGGGTGTTTGTGTTCCATATGGAAATTAGCAGGCTTTTTCAATGATTTTTAGATTCGCTGTGTTTGTGAGCTGCGTTAAGATTTTCCCGATAATGCAGTTTCTGATATTCTTTCGGGGTCATTCCGGTAAGTTTTTTAAAACAGCGGATAAAATGGCTCTGGGAGCTGAAGGCCAGGATTTCGCTGATTTGGGATGCGGGGTATTCTGAATAGCGCAGCATATTTTTGGCGGTGTCAATGCGCCGATTGAGGATATAGTCGGAGACAGGAATACCCATCTCTTTTTTAAAGAGGGTGGAAAGATAGCTTGTATTCAGATTTACGTACTTGGCCAGTTCGTCAATCTTGATGTGTGTATGGAGGTTTAAGTCGATATAGTCAAGGCACTGGATAACGGGTTTAGAAAAAACGCACTGCTTTTTGAGGTTTGCCATCTGCTTTGTAAAATAGGTGAACATGTCGCGGTGCAGTTCCAGTATTTCGCTTACGTTACCCAAGGCATCCATCTTATTGATATAGAGGTCGCTGATATTGTAGGCAGTTTCAGAATCAAGGCCGCCCTCAATAGCAAAACGTGTTGCGATTGTGACGGATGCAACAAAAAGATACTTCATATTCCGCACAGGGTCATCGGACAGATGGCCGCGCAGGTTTGATGACATCATGCGGGTACTTTCTGCAATGGCGCAAGGGTCTCCAACCTTCATCAATTCATATTGTTTCATCTCTTCATCATAGTAATGGTGTCTGAAATTGTTTTCACGGTGGATATATGCCATGCATGTGATTTGCTTATCCAGGCTTGTGGTTTTCTCTGCCATATTATTTGTGATACCTCTTTCTTTTGACTTTTTTCCTTCTCTATATTGCTCCGTGGTATGTGTATGATGCAAACGCTGCCTTGCTGAAATTTGCCGCAGGATGTTTTGCGCCATGAGTAAATTATATCATAAAACAAATAAAAATACTATTATGAAATATTTCTATTGTGATTAGGGTGTCAAAAGGTGTATTTTATTAGTTGTACCGGCAAATCGCATAAAATGTTCCCTTGTGTCCGTCTGCGTCATATGGATTTTCTAAAATATTCCGGGAAATTTATGGAAACGGACGTAACCGCCCTCTATCCGCCATCCGGGCTAACATCGGGCTTTTCGGGGCGTCCATGCCCCGAAATTACTGGAAGTTTATCGGAATATTAAGAAAATCTCATATTCCTGCGAAAGTATGAAAAGACGTATTCTCAGACTCTCTCTTGTATCTGCATTTATAGCTAATTTTACGCTAGATGCACATCAATTTCATCAACGTATGTCCCATAAATTGATGCACATCTGACAAAAAATCATTTCACATAATCAGGCACAAAAAACTTAGAGAATACATAAAGAATATATTAAAAAACAAATAAAAGTACAATCTTCTTTTTCTATGTAATGGTATTTTATATTTACATTAGTTTTCCTATTAGTTTTTCTTATAAGAATATCCTGAAAGTCAAATTGATGCCAGGACAGAAGCTCCATACAATATAAGCAGAACGAAGGGAAAGATTTCAAAAAATCAAAACCATAATATAGGAGGATGAAAAAATGACAAGACATGAAAATTTCTCAATGGGAAGAAAAGCAGAATCTATTTACACGGCGTCCAAGAAAAATTGTTTGATTTGCAAAAAGAAGAAAGCCCTTTCTAGGACACAAAACAGTGTCAGCTCATTTGAAGAGAGCATAAGAAGAAACGCGGTGTCCAAGGCATGTTACGTGTATATTAACGGGATTTCAATGCCAGTGCTGAGCGCATAGATATGGGCTGGTAAAGCTGTCATATAGTCGGCGGATAAGGACTGTCCGCCGACTTTTTTTCACTGTATTCCATCTTAAAATAAATATGATAAATAATCTGATTTTGCGTTATGTGCTGAGTTGTTGAAGTTATCAAATATAAAAAGAATGTAAGGCTGCTTATAGTCAACGAGTGTATGACAGCCATGAGTAGTTGGGGATTGACTATAATAGCAAGGGTGATATAATGTACTTGTACATTGAGTACATTTTGGAAGCAGAGGTAGTGCATAATGGAAATCATTATTAGCAACAATGCCAATAAACCGATTTATGAACAAATCACATCACAAATCAAGGCAATGATAATGAGCGGCGAATTACAGGCAGGTGATGTAATCCCTTCCATGCGGGCTTTGGCAAAATCAATTCATGTAAGCGTCATTACAGTCCAAAAAGCCTATGAGGATTTACAAAGAGACGGGTTTATTGAAACGACGGTTGGCAGAGGAAGTTTTGTGTCGGCGCGGAATAAAGAATTTTATCAAGAAGAACAGCAGCGTATAGCCGAGGAACACTTACAGACGGCTGCCGAAATAGGGAGAATGAGCAATATTTCTCTTGAAAAATTGACGGAATTATTAACTATGTTTTATCAGGAGGACGAATAGCATGGAAAACATTTTAGAATTGCAACAGATATGTAAATCTTTTCCAAAGTCAAACTTTATATTGGATAAACTCTCTTTTTCATTACCGTATGGGGCTATTCTGGGCTTTGTTGGTGAAAACGGAGCAGGTAAAACTACCACGATTGGCTGTATATTAAATACTGTCAGAAAAGACAGCGGTATGGTAAAACTGTTTGGAAAAGAAATGCGGGATGTTGACACAGATATTCGAGAGAAAATTGGTGTGGTTTACGATGGAGATAATTTCCCCGGATTTTGGACAGCGAAACAATTAGCGCAAGTTATGGAGGGGATTTATACGCAATGGGATAATGCCCTGTTTCAAAAATATTTAGAGGATTTTCATCTACCTGTTAATCAAAAAATTAAAAATTATTCCAGAGGAATGGCTATGAAGCTGGCTATTGCAGTTGCCTTGTCACACCATCCACAGCTATTGATATTGGATGAAGCAACCAGTGGTTTAGACCCCATTATGCGTGATGAAATGTTGGATGTTTTTCTTGAATTTGTGCAGGAAGAGAGCCATTCTATTCTTTTATCTTCTCATATCACAAGTGATTTAGAAAAAGTCGCAGATTATATCACATTCATTCATAACGGGAAATTAATTATGACCGTATCCAAAAATGATTTGGTATATAATTACGCTGTTATGCGTTGCAGGGAAAGTCAGTTCCTTGCACTAGAGTCCAGTGATATTATTGTCTATCGAAAACGGGATTTTCAGATTGATGTACTGGTTGCTAACGGGAAAGAAGCGCAGCGGAAATATAAGGGTACGGTTGTAGACCATGTTTCGGTTGAAGAAATCATGCTGTTATTGGTAAAGGGAGAACGGGTATGAAAGGGCTGCTTAAAAATAATTTTTTGACGGTATGTTCAAATGCGAAAGTTTTTTCGGTTTTTATGCTGCTGTTGGGGATTTTTGTTGTTGCGGTTATCAGCCAACCGCTTCTGATTGGATATAGTCTGATAAGCATGGTGGGCTTTTACGCAAATGCAATTACAAGCATAAAGAAAGAGTTTATTTCAAAATGGGGAAAATACAAATTAACTTTGCCTGTAAAGAGAGCGGCTATTGTTAAAAGCTATTTTATCAGTCAAATAATGTGGCTGCTTGTGGGAATATTTTATGCAGGAATCGTTATAAGCGTATCATGGGCATTACATGGCTGTCCTTATGATAATAGCATTGACGTAGTTTCAATATTTGCACTGGGAATTAGTGTAAGCATTTTTACAGGAGCATTTTTCTTTCCCTTATTCTATTTGGGCGGCGAAGAAAGAAGTGATGTATTTTTAGTAATCAGCTTGCTTGGTGGAATTGGTGTCGTATTGGGAATTATCAGTGTACTTAATCTTTATTTGGCCCCCGGTGTAACTACAATTCTATTAAGCGCGGCTGTTTTGGTTTTGTGTTCACTATTAGTCTTCGCTTTATCCTATCCGTTGACCGTAAGTATCTATCATAAAAAAGAATATTAACTTAGCGATTTATGGATGGAGATATGGCACAGAGACATTAGCAGAAAGCGGCGTAATAGTGGAAACTGTTTCGTATATAAAATAAAAGGGAGTCTGAGTGGAGTCAAAGGCGAAGCCTGTTTTGGAGATGAGTAACATAAAAGAGAGCCACAGAGTGACTCTCCCAGTGCAGTCCTAAAACATACACCTCTTTCAATAATTATAATATACAATATAAACCAAAAAAATACAAGATAAATTTGTTTTTATTAAAGTATTTATGTATTGAGGTAAGTTTCCAAAGCGGTTATTTTTTGCGTGACATTTTGCTGAATAATTTGTGCGTAAATTGCAGGTGCAACACTGTTTTGAAGAAACTGGTTTTGGTTTTTGTAGGCATGAACTAGTTGATTCGCTCTTACAGAACTAAAATCAACACGTTTCAGCAAACAACATACGATAATTATGTAGTCAATCAGAGAATACAAGGTGATATTTTGTATGCCGGTTTCTTTTTCAATCCATTTTTTAAGTACGGGGCTGATTTTCCTGTCTTTAAATCTGGTATCAAAAATTATATTATTATGGGCAACGGAATTGCGGAGTGATTTTATGGTATACAGCATACTGCTGAGCAGATTCCTATTTGTATCAATAGAAACGTCAAACATGCTTAATTGCGTCATAATGTGTTCTCTCACTGATTCATTTAAACATTCAAAAAAGCTTGCAAGGTCACTTAGATATAATATTTCGAAAACAACCCATAGAGGGGCATCTTCTCCACGGTTATAAAAGTGACGAACCATCTGGTTATCACTACCTTCTTCATCATGGTAACGCGTGGACAACTTTGAATATACAGAGTTTCGCAGCTTAAGGCGTTTGGATTGTAACTTTGTATTTGTAGTATTGTCGCACATACGTTCTTTATAGATGTGTTCAAATGTGCTAAGTTTTAAACTATTTACAGATTCATTGCAGACAATATTTTTTATGGCGGTTTCTATAAACATCAAGTCAGAGTATAATGCGGCTTTTAAATTGTTATCATATTCAATTACAGCAATTACTTCACTGAAATCTGTATATGGAATTTGATTATGTCTGTTTTTTATGAAACGATAGCCTTTATATCCATGGTAGTAACCATAACTGATTAATTGTTGTTTTTGATAACTGCCACTGATTTGAACGTTGCAATCATTCCTTAAATGTCGCATTAAACCGTTGATTGTCTGTGGAGCACTCATTTCAAGACCTTCTTTCTGTATACATAAACAAAGTATAACAGCAAATAGAAAGAGGTACAATAAAAATTTGCTTGTATAGTTTGAAATTTGAGGCGAGAAATCAGCGCTTTTTATTTAATTAAATTTTTGATTTAGTGGCTATAGTTGGGATTTTAGGTTAAAACAGAGCTAAGGAATACTTTAAGGGAAAAAGCGTACTGATGATAGATATGTAGCTTGAATAGGGTCAGGCGGACAGTTTCTGCCCGCCGACTATATGACAACTTTACCAGCCCATATTTATGCGCTCAGCACCGGCATTGAAATCCCGTTAATATACACGTAGCATGCCTTGGACGCCGCATTTCTTCTTATGTTCTCTTCAAAAGAGCTGACACTATTTTGTGCCATAGAAAGGGCTTTTCTTTTTTTGCAAATTAAACAATTTTTCTTTGCCGCCGTATAAATAGTTTCTGCTTTTCTTCCCATTGATAAATTCTCATGTCTTGTCATTTTTATCTCCATTTCTGCGTTGCTTTTGTCTCAACTATTTTTGAGACAGCGCATGAACTGAGTTTGTGGCAAGCAACGCGAAGACACAAATCTCGCGATTGAAAATTTTAATTTTCAATCTTCATTCTCCTATTTGCAACTGTGACCGCCAAAAACCTCAAAATCCATAGTGTCTAACTTAGAATCAATCATAGTAATCTCATCTTTTGTTAAAATGATATTTCCTGCGTCAAAGTTTTCTTTCAAGCGCTCCGGCTTGCGAGAACCCGGTATAGGCACAATATAAGGCTTCTTGTTTAACATCCATGCAAGTGATAACTGTCCCATTGTTACATTTTTTTCTGCCGCTATTCCTGTTAGCATATCCAAAAGTTCCTTTGCTTTTGAGTAGCCTTCTTCGGTATATTGCGGCATCGATGCACGGTAATCCTGGCTGCCCTCAAATTTGGTAGTAGGTGTATATTTTCCCGTAAGGAAACCATTTGCCATTGGGGAGAATGCAACATAGGAAATGTTTAGTTCTTCACATACAGGGAAAATAGTTTCATGCCATCTTGCCATCATAGAATACCTATTTTCGATAGCAGTAACGGAACAGATGGAATTTGCACGGCGCAGATATTCTTCCGATGCTTCTGAAATTCCCCAGTACCGAATTTTCCCCTCTTTTATCAATTCTGACATGGTTTGAGCAACAGTTTCCGGTTCTACTTTGGGGTCAATCCGGTGTTGATAATATAAATCAATGTAATCTGTTCCCAGTTTTTTCAGACTGACCTCTACACTTCGCTTAATGTTTTCCGGGGAGCTATCCAATTTCAAAGAACGGTCGGCATTGTGACTGACTCCCATTTTTGTAGCGATTACCACCTTGTCCCGAATCCCTTTGACTGCTTCTCCTACAAGCTCTTCATTGTAAGAGATTGTTCCGTCAGCATTTATGCCGGTATAGGCTTCCGCTGTGTCGAAAAAGTCATACCCGATTTCGTAAGCATTTCTGAGTATTTTGACAGCCGCACTTTTTTCCATTGGGTCGCCGGATGCATGACTGAATCCCATGCAGCCCAGACCGACAGGGTTGATATACAATTCACTGCTTCCAAGTTTTCTTTTTTCCATTTCCAAGACCTCCTTTTTATTTCATTATAGTTTGCCGGTAAAAAAACGGAAGTCACCTTTTGGATACTGGTTTATACCATTTGGTATAAACCGTCGATGTAAGGGTTTTTGAAGGGCTTTGAGAAAGCGTTTTATCTTTTGTCAGTGCTTTCCACTCGTTGAAAAATTGGGTTGTTATTTGATGATGATGGAGATATGATATCATTGCAACATAGTATGAAAAATCAACTATTTATGCCGGAGCGTCACAAATAAGACCTGATGGCAGACACAAATTTGAGGTTTGTGGCTTTACTCAGTAAAGAAGCGCTTCGTCGCGTAAAATATTCCGGAATGGGGACTACAATGAACATGACAACAATCTACTATATTGAAGACGACCTGTCCATCGCACAGTCTGTCAAAGAATATTTGGAGCAACGAGGGTTTTGCGTAAATGTTTACAGTACAATTGCCCACGCGGAGCAGGCGCTCAGGGCCATGTGCCCGCAGATAATTCTGCTTGATTGGAATATGCCGGATGGGCGGGGAGACAGGTTTTGCAGGAGGATTCGCTCTGTGTGGAAAGAGCTTCCGGTTATTTTTCTGACTGTCCGGGGAGAGTCCCAGGATATTGTTGCAGGTTTTTCGGACGGGGCGGATGACTATGTGGTGAAGCCTTTTGAACTGGAAGTGCTGCACTCCCGTATTCTGGCATTGCTCAGGCGGACGCAAAGGGTTAAGGAAACGAATCTGTCCTGCGGGGACATCGTGTTGGATAGGGAGAAAATAGCGGTATACTGCGGATTGGAGGAAGTAGCTTTAAGCCAACCGGAGTACCAATTGCTCTTGTTTCTGATGGAGAATAAAGGCAGGACTCTTATGCGCGGCCAGATTCTTGAGCGTGTGTGGGACATGAATGGGAATTATGTGAATGACAATACTTTGACAGTGACTATGAAACGTCTTCGGGAAAAGCTCCATTATCCGGCGTGTATCAAGACGGTGCGCAGTTTTGGTTATCGGATGGAAGAGTGAGGTTGCCGTGCAGATATCGGGGAACAAGCAGAGAATGCTGATTTATCTCATAAAAAGAAATATTATATATTTATGATAATTTAAAGGCGAACCCTGATAAAGAAAAGAACACAGGTTTGAATTATTGTATTTTTTCAATTTGTTAATTTGATAAAATGGCGATATAATTTAGAATAAGTTACAAAATGCTGATTTGCAGGCTTGGTAAAAGAACGCAGGAGGAAAAATCCTCTGCTCGTTGGAGCAACTTGCATTTTCCATAGGAAAACAGGGAGGATTAATAAAGATGAGCAATAATAAAATTAGTGATGTTGGAATTAATATAGCAGAAAAAGCAACTGTGATTTGGAATGTGGCAGATATGCTTCGAGGACCATTCAAGCCGCATGAATATGGTCTTGTTATCTTACCGATGACGGTGGTAAAAAGATTTCATGATTGTTTACTGCCTACTCACGATAACGTGCTTGCGCAGTATGAAAAAGTGAAGCACTTGGCAGTCATCGATGGTTTCCTGACAAGGGCATCCGGTTATCAATTTTATAATACAAGCAAATTTACGTTTGAGACGCTTTTGGCTGACCCGGATAATATAGAAATGAATTTTAGAGACTATTTAGCAGGTTTTTCTGCAAATGCACAGGATGTGTTATCTAAGTTTGACTTTGATAATATTATCAAAAGAATGGTGGAGAGCAATACACTGTATCTTATTGTCAAAGAATTTAATTCTGAAAAAGGATACTTGGGCGCTGACAAAATTAGCGCTGTGGATTGCGGATACATTTTTGAAGATTTAGTACGCCGGTTTTCAGAGTCCTTTGGAGAGGAAGCCGGAGCACATTTTACTAGCAGGGATATTATTTATCTCATGACAGATTTGCTCCTTGCGGATGCTAATTTAAACACAGGAGGAATGACTGTTTATGATATGACGATGGGAACATCCCAAATGCTTTCCTGTATGGAGGAGAGAATCCATGATTTGAACAGCGACATAGAGGTTACTTGTTTTGGACAGGAGTTTAATCCATCCACATATGCGATTGCAAAAGCGGATATGATGATTCGCGGTGGAGAACCCGACAATATGCGGTTCGGAGATACATTGTCAGACGACCAGTTTGAAGGGTTTACTTTTGACTATTGCATTTCTAATCCACCTTTTGGAATTGACTGGAAACGTGAGCAGAAAAAGGTGGAAGAGGAAGCAGCAAAAGGAGAGCAAGGTAGATTCGCACCTGGACTACCTAAAATCAGTGACGGACAACAGTTGTTTGTGTTAAATGGGCTTTCCAAACTTGCACCGAATGGGAAAATGGCAATTATACAAAATGGCTCTCCGTTATTTTCGGGAGATGCTGGAAGTGGTCCGTCAGAGATTAGAAGATATATTTTGGAAAATGATTGGTTGGACTGTATTGTGCAGCTTTCTACGGATATGTTTATGAATACGGGTATCAGTACCTATATTTGGATATGTTCCAAGAATAAACCTACATATCGAGAAGGAAAAGTACAGCTTATAGATGCATCGCATTGTTATGAGGCTAGAAGAAAGAGCATTGGTACGAAACGAAATGACATTACAGACAAATGCCGAGACTTGATTGTAAAAGCTTATGGTTCTTTTGAAAATTGTGTTATATATGGAGATAAGAATGGAATTTATTGCGAGAGTAAAATATTTGAAACAGTAGAGTTTGGATATAACAAAATTGTGGTGGAAAGACCATTGAGGGATGAAAATGGGGAAGTCATCCTGAAAAAAGGGAAGCCTGTTGCGGATGCAAGCCTGCGTGATACGGAGAATGTACCATTAGTGCAGGATATTGATAGGTATTTTGAGAGAGAAGTGTTACCATATGCGGAGGATGCATGGATTGATAAGAAAAAGACGAAGGTGGGTTATGAGATACCTATGACAAGGTATTTCTATGAGTATCAGGCACCGGAGAAGGTGGAGGATATCGTGGCGCGGATTCATGTGTTAGAGGCTGATATTTCTGCATCTTTAGAGAAGTTATGCGCTGAGGAGAAATAGAGATGGCTAGAGAGATGAAGGATAGTGGAGTTGAGTGGATTGGGGAGATACCGGAAGATTGGGAAATAAGAAACATAAAATATTTATTTTCCTTTGGTAAAGGGTTAAATATAACAAAAGAAAATTTAAAGGAACAAGGAGTTGCTGTTATTAATTATGGTCAAATTCATTCTAAGCTGAATCTATTTTATAAAATATCTGATGACTTAATAAGGTTTGTTGATGAATCTTATTTGAAGACTGGTAATCTATCTTTGGTGAATCAGGGAGATTTTATTTTTGCTGATACATCTGAAGATGTACAAGGATGCGGCAATTTTATATATATTGATGGGCAACAAACTTTGTTTGCTGGTTATCATACGATTATTCTTCGGTCATTGGCACCGAAGGATAATAAATTTTTTGCATTTCTTTTTATGTCAGATTGTTGGCGAAAACAGATTAGGGAATGTGTTAATGGTGTGAAATTATTTAGCATATCCCAAAAACTAATAAAAAAGACAAGTATATTGATTCCGCCTGAAGATGAAAGAGTAAGCATTGTGAATTACCTAGAGGAACATTGTGCTACAATTGACAATGTGCTTGAAAAAACTCGTGCAAGTATAGAGGAATACAAAAAGTTAAAGCAAGCTGTTATTACACAGGCTGTTACCAAAGGAATACGAGGTAACAGGGAAATGAAGGATAGTGGTGTAGAGTGGATTGGAGATATACCTACTGAATGGAGACTTATTCCGTTCCGACATGTACTTAAGGAGCGCCAAGAAAAAAATAGTCCCATAAAATCAGTAGAGCGTTTATCTTTGTCTATTGATTTAGGAGTGACTCTCTATGCAGAGAAGACCACAAATTTGGATAGATTTAAAGAAGATTTTGAACAGTATAAATTAGCCTATGAGGGCGATTTGGTAATGAATAGCATGAATATGATTGTAGGTGCAACAGGGGTATCTGATTATTTTGGATGTGTAAGTCCAGTATATTATACTTTTTATGATGAATTAGAAGAGCATGTGACAGCAAAATATTGTGAGTATATATTTAGAAGTAAAACTATGTTGAAAGTGCTATATAGTCTGGGAAAGGGTATATATGCGATTGTTCGGGGAGATGACCGAGTAAATACTTGTAGACTAAAGGTGTCGAAGGAGGATTTAAAAAGTATTATAATACCGGTTCCGCCAGTGGAGGAGCAAAGGGAGATAGTGAATTATCTTAAGAAAAAATGCTCGGCAATAGATGAACTTATTGCAAAGAAAGAGCAGTACCTCTCCGAGATAGAGAATTACAAAAAATCTTTAATTTACGAATATGTGACAGGGAAAAAAGAAGTGTCACAGAAGTATCAGGCATAAAAATGCATGACATGTGAACTTTAGCAAAAGGGAGACCAGAATGGAAAATGAATTAATTTGCCGGAAAATTATAAACAGACATATGACAAAATTGTGAAGATGATTGAGACAGCAAAACATAAAGTATTTGAGACGGCTAACTTTCAAACCGTATACTTGTTTTGGCATATAGGACAAGAACTTAAGGATAATATTTTGAAAGGACAAAAGGCTGAATATGGCAAATCAATTGTCAAAAATATGAGCAAAGATTTAGAATTTCAATATGGACGTTCCTATGAAAAAAGTTCTGTTTTCCGTATGATACAATTTTATGAAGAATTTCCGGACTTTGAAAAAGTTGCTACACTGTCGCAATAATTGACATGGTCTCATTTTAAGGAATTACTTCCTGTTAATGATGAATTAAAAAGAGATTTTTATGCTGTTTTATGTAAAAATGAAGGATGGAGTGTAAGAGTATTAAGAGAACGAAAAAAGTCAATGTTATATGAAAGGACTGCTATTTCCAAGCGTCCTGAAGAAACAATCAGAAATGATATTCAGCTTTTAGAAGAAAAAGATATGATGACAGTAGACATGTTTTATAGAGACCCTTGTATATTAGATTTCTTGGGATTACAGGATACTTACAGTGAAAAAGACTTAGAAAACGCAATCTTGGCAGAATTGGAAAAATTTATTTTGGAAATGGGAACAGATTTTGCTTTTATGGCGCGGCAGAAGAAGGTTACTATAGATGGAAAAGATTACAAGATAGACTTGCTGTTCTTTCACAGAAAATTAAAAAGACTTGTTGTTGTGGAATTAAAAATTGGAGAATTTGAACCGGAGTATAAAGCACAGGTAGAACTTTATTTGCGATGGCTCAACAAATACGAGAGGATGGAAAATGAAGAAGCACCAATTGCATTAATATTATGCGCAGAGAAGTCAGATGAGGTAATTGAATTACTTGAATTGGATAAGGGGGACATTAGGGTAGCTCAATACTTGACAGCTATGCCGCCAAAGGAAGAACTGGAAGAAAAGCTGCGTTTGGCAATTCAAAGAGCAAAAATACAATTAGAGCAGCGGAAAGAGTAAAAGTCGCTACATGTAGCAATTTTTTAAATTAATTTGCGGAGGAAAATCATGAGCATAACAGTTACCACAGAAAAACAATTTGAATCGGATATTGAGGCTTTTCTCATATCAGCCGAAGGTGGATATACAAAAGGGAATGGGACATATAATTCGAAATTAGGGGTGTATCCGGATAAATTGATTGCTTTTATCCGGCGTACTCAGCCGAGGGAATGGGCAGCATTCGAGCGGCAAAATGACATAGACCCGGTGCGAAAATTCTGTGTTGCTTTTAATAATGCTTGTGATATGGACGGAGTGCTGCATGTTTTACGAAACGGCTTCAAACATAGAGGAACTACTTTTAAAGTCTGCTATTTTAAACCCGAATCTGCATTGAACGATACAGCAGGGATTCAGTATGCGGAAAATGAAGTGGAATGCTATAGACAATGGTACTATTCTGTTGATACGAAAAAGTCAGTGGATATGGTGCTTGTAGTAAACGGTATTCCGGTGTTTGCTTTTGAACTAAAAAACCAGTACACAGGACAGAGTGTAGATAATGCCAAAGCGCAATGGATGTATGACAGGGATTCACGTGAGATATGTTTCCAATTTAATAAGAGAGTTTTGGCATATTTCTGTGTAGACCATACAGAAGTCTGGATGACAACGAGACTGGCAGAAAAAGATACCCATTTTTTACCATTTAACCAAGGCTCCAATGGAGCCGGTTCGGATGGTGGTGCAGGTAATCCACCCAATCCAAACGGATATCCTACGGCATACCTTTGGGAAAATGTATTTCAGAGAGACAGCATGTTGGATATTATCCAGAAGTTTATCAATTTACAAAAAAGAAAAACATTGATATTCCCCCGCTATCATCAGTTAGATGTTGTTCGGAAGCTCATTGCAGATGTACGGAAAAATGGTGCGGGGAAGAATTACCTTATTCAGCATAGTGCTGGTTCTGGTAAGTCCAATTCTATTGCGTGGACAGCATACCGTCTTGCATCGCTTTTTGATGGAAATAATAAGCCGGTATTTTCCAGTATAATTGTTGTGACGGACCGGACCGTATTAGATGCACAGCTTCAGGAAACAATTTCGGGATTTGACCATAAGTTAGGCGCAATAGAAACCATAGGAGAAGATAAAAATTCTCAGGATTTGAAAAATGCAATCAATGACGGTGTGCGTATTATTGTTACTACTTTACAAAAATTTCCGGTCATTTATACGGAGGTTGATAAGGCAGACGGCAGGTGCTTTGCGGTTATTGTAGATGAGGCACATTCTTCCCAGACGGGTAGTTCAGCATTGAAATTAAAAACTGCGCTGGCAGATACGGAAGAAGCTCTGAGGGAGTATGCAGAGCGTGAAGGATTAGCAGAGGAGAAAGTTGATTCGGAGGACAAGCTTATCAAGGAAATGATTGCCCAAGGCAAGCATAAGAATTTGTCTTTTTTTGCTTTTACGGCAACGCCAAAAGCGACCACACTAGAAATGTTTGGGCAAGAGCAGGAGGATGGCTCTTTTCATCCATTTCATGTGTATAGCATGAGGCAGGCGATTGAGGAGAAGTTTATTTTGGATGTCCTTCAAAATTATATGACTTACAATACCTGTTTCCGAATTGCAAAAACTATGACAGATAATCCGGATGTTCCTTCCAGCAGGGCGGCAAAGGTCATTCGTAAATATCAGGAATTGCACCCTTACAATATCAATCAGAAATCGCAGATTATCGTGGAGACATTCAGGGATACTACAAGACATAAGATTGACGGCAAAGGAAAGATGATGGTGATTACATCATCCAGACTGGCTGCTGTCCGCTATTACCATGAAATCAAACGTTATATTGAGGAAAAGAAGTATTGTGATGTGGATATTCTGGTGGCTTTTTCCGGTGTGATTGACGATAAGGGCGAGGAATATTCGGAATCAAAGCTAAATGTACGCAAAGATGGTTCTCGTATCTCGGACAATCAGACTAAGGCGGAGTTCCATGATAATTTTAATGTGCTGATTGTAGCGGAAAAATATCAGACGGGATTTGATGAGCCACTTTTACATACGATGATTGTGGACAAGAAGCTTAAAAATGTGAAAGCGGTACAAACTTTGTCCAGACTGAACCGGACTTGCGAGGGTAAGACAGATACTTTTGTGTTGGACTTTGTAAATAAAGCGGAGGATATAAAGGATGCATTTCAGCCGTTCTATCAGGAAACATTCTTGCAGGAAGAAGTAAATGCAGATTTGTTGTATCACACACAGAGGGAGTTGCGGGCTTATGGTATTTATTCGGATGAGGATATTGAAGCCTTCACAAATGAATATTACAAAAAAGGCAGGCAGGATAACAGGGCAATGGGGCGAATGAGTAGTATTTTGCTTCCTGTTTCCAATCGTTATAACAAAAAGACACAGAACGAAAGATACCAGTTTCGCAGACAGGTTCGCAATTTGATTAAATGGTATAGTTACATATCTCAGATATTGAGAATGTTTGATAAAGAGTTACAGAAAGAGTATGTGTTCTGTTCTTATCTGATTGGATTATTGCCTAAAGACCCTGTAGAGTTGATTGATTTGGAGGGTAAGCTAAAACTGGAATATTATAAGCTGCAAAAGACATTTCAAGGAGAAATTGCTCTGGATGAAGCAAAGACAATGTATGTTCCGGCAAAGCATAAAGGTGTGAAAGGTATGGATGAAAAAACACCTTTGGATGAGGTAATAGCGAAGATTAATGAAAAATTTAAAGGAAATTTTACGGAAGGAGATAAAGTTATTCTGTCAGCACTGAGAGCTAAGTTACTTTCTGATAAGAAATTGAAAAAGATGGCGCAATCTTCAGAACCACAGATTTTTGTTGAAAGTATTTTTCCTAAAGCGTTTGGTATAGCAGCCCAAGATGGGTATATGGAAGCGCAGGAATCGTATCAGAGTTTGTTTGAAGATACGGCTAAGTATAATGCGACTATGAGTGTGTTAGCGGAGGTTGTGTATCGGGAGATGAGGAAGAAGGATATAAAGGCTTTGGATGAGTTTGGTGGTTATACGTATGAGATGCCACAGAATTTTTCCATGGTATCAGAGGCTCCGGCGCCATATAGAGAAGATGATAAAATTACATGATGAATTTATATTTATAAAAGGGGAAAACATCATTATGACAGATAAAAAATCCAGGTTGGCAATCATGATTGCGGTGTTACTTTGCCTGACAGGAATATTGGGATTGACGGCGCTCTATGTGCGGGAATACCGCAGGAGCGCCTTCCTGCATTTATCCGCGTTTTGCGGTATGGTGGTGGAGGAAAATCCAAAGATGGAGGAAGCGCTCTTAGCTTCTGTGAAGAAATATTATAACAGTTATGGGAATCTGACCCGGGATGGTCTGTTTTTGGAGCAATATGGATATAAGAGTGAAGTATTAGACGCCGTGCTTCCTGCTTATGCAGTAGTAGTTTGCAGTGTTTTGTCGGTAGTCTCGGCCTGTGGATTACTATACGCGGTATGGTGTCCGTACCGGTATAGCCAGGCGCGTGCAGAGTCATTGACAGATTACCTGGGACAAATCAACACAGGTGGCGGGGCAACGATACTTCCGGTGCAGGAAGATGGATTTTCGCATTTACAGGACGAGATATATAAGACGGTCACGGAACTGTACCGGACGAGGGAACAGGCTGTGGCGGAAAAATTAAGTTATGCAGATAATTTAGCCAACATAGCGCATCAGTTGAAAACGCCGGTGACGGCGGCGCATTTGGCATTACAGTTAATGGAAAAGACGAAGGACGAGGAAAAAACAAAGGAGTATGCAGGCCGGGTCAGGAGGCAGTTGGAGCGTATGCACGGCCTGGAGGAGGCCCTTCTGACACTGTCAAAAATTGATGCGGGCGCGCTGCACATGGAGTGCACCGAGGTGGATATTTATACGGTGTTAAATCTTGCAGCCGATAACTTGTATGATTTGCTTTCGCAAAAAGGAGTCACGGTTTTCATTCCAGAGCAGGGCTGTGCCACATTCCGGGGTGATATGGAATGGACGATGGAAGCGCTTATGAACTTGATAAAAAACTGTATGGAACATTCCGGCGAAGGCGGCAGGGTTTACTGTGATTATTCAGTAAACCCGCTCTATGCACAAATACGCATTTGGGACGATGGAACAGGATTTTCGGAGGAAGACATTCCGCATTTGTTTGAACGGTTTTATCGTGGAAAAGATGCTGACGGGAAAGGCATCGGCCTTGGCTTGCCCCTGGCCCGCTCCATTTTTGATTTACAAAACGGCATAATAGCGGCGCGCAATCTACCTCAAGGAGGAGCGTGTTTTGAGATAAAGATTTACAGACAACCCCAAATTAGTTCCTGATACATTGACGCGGACTAAAAATTTGTCTGTCACCAAGCTGTCACTTTGGATGGGTATAATAAAGTGTGTAGTCAGATAAAGATTCAAAGTTGACCGCCGGGCTAACTTTCTTTTTCTATAGAAAATTCATTCGCTTATCCGAGTTTGCCGGAGGCAAATCTCGTAAACGAGCGAAGCTCGTTTTTTTACCCTATAGGATTAGAGTGTCAAAAGGTGCATTTTATAAGTTGTGAGGGCAAATTGCATAAAATGTTCCCTTGTGTCCGTCTGCGTCATATGGATTTTCTAAAATATTCCGGGAAATTTAAGGAAACGGACGTAACCACCCTCTATTCGCCATCCAGGCGAACATCGGGCTTTTCGGGGCGTCCATGCCCCGAAATTACTGGAAATTTCACGGAATATTAAGAAAATCTCATATTCCTGCGAAGGACAACTTCGTGAACATTTTATGCAATCTGTCAGTGAAATTTTATGATAGCACCTTTTGACACCCTAATCCCTATAGAAAAGTACGCCATAATGTGGTGAGACGCCAACAAGAATTTGTGGAGCAAATTCTTGCAAAGTTGGCCGTCCGGCCAACTTTTTTTATGGTATAGGAAATTCATTCGCTTATCCGAGTTTGCCGGAGGCAAATCTCGCAAACGAGCGAAGCTCGTTTTTTTATCTGAGAAAGGAGTGGAGGCCGGAATGGAAATATTAAGGTGTGACAATATCAAGAAAGTGTACGGTACGGGAGACAGCCAGGTGACAGCGTTAAACGGCATTAGCCTGTCGGTGGAAAAGGGAGAGTTTGTGGCAATTATGGGAGCTTCCGGTTCGGGGAAGTCCACTTTGCTGCATATATTAGGCGGTGTAGATAAGCCGACGGAGGGAAAAGTCATGGTGGAGGGAACGGATATTTCAAAGATGAACAGCACCCAGGCGGCGATTTTTAGGCGCAGGAAGGTGGGGCTTGTCTACCAGTTTTATAACCTGATTCCCACATTGACTGTGCGCAAAAATATATTGATGCCTCTTTTATTGGATAAGAAGAAGGTCAATCAGGAATATTTTGAGCAGATTGTAGATTCTCTGGGTATTGCTGACAAGCTGGAAGCGCTTCCGAACCAACTTTCGGGAGGACAGCAGCAGCGTGCGGCTATTGCAAGGTCTTTGATTTACCGGCCTGCGCTTTTGTTGGCGGATGAGCCTACAGGAAATTTAGACCGCAGGAACGCGGAAGAAATCGTAGATTTGCTGAAACTTTCAAATCGCAGCCTAAATCAGACGATTGTGCTTATTACCCATGATGAGAAAGTTGCGCTGGAGGCCGGGCGCATTGTGACGATAGAGGATGGCCGGCTGATAGAAAATTGACAGGAAAGAAAAGATTAAAAAAGGGGTGTTGTGTTTATGTGGAGGGATTATTCGTCTAGTTTTATCAAAAGAAACAGCGCATCAGGAGTTTCTATTATGATATCGGCGCATATAGCGGCGCTTCTTTTATCTGTGCTATGCAGTTTCTTCTATAATTTATGGGTATATGATGTGGAGTCGGTGATTCGGGAAGAGGGAGACTGGCAAGCGCGGGTCATCGGGAACTTTGATGACGAAGAATTAAAGTTGCTTTGTGGATTTGCGAATATAAAGAGTGTGGCTGTGAATCAGGAACTGTCTTTTGCGGAACCTTATATGACTTATGGGAATAAAGTGTATGACTTATATTTTCATAATCCCCGTACAATATATGAGGATATGACATTGCTGTCAGAAAAATTCGGGCTCCATGAAGAGCAGATAGCATATCATTACGAACTTTTAGCGATGTATTTTATTCGGATTCCGGGTGATGAAGCACCCAGAATGGTGATGCCGCTTTATTTTACGGTGCTTATGTTTGTGTGTTTTTCACTGATTCTTGTCATTCATAATGCTTTTGCGGTGTCTATGAATGCAAGAGTCCACCAGTTGGGGGTTTTGTCTGGTATTGGCGCTACGCCAAAGCAGATTCGTGCCTGTCTGTTACAGGAAGCGGGTATACTATGCATGTTGCCTCTTGCGGTGGGCAGTTTGTTAGGAATCGCGTTGGGCTACGGAATGATGCGGATGATGGAAAACTTTGCGGTGCAGATGACAGGGCGGCATAGCATTACTTTCTGTTATCATCCTATGATTTTTTTATTAACGTTTCTGCTCTCGGCCCTGACCGTGCTCGTCTCAGCCTGGATTCCCGCAAGGAAATTGGCGAAGTTGACGCCTCTTGAGGCGATTCGCGGCGCACAGGAGCCGGTTTTACGGCATAAAAGGCATTCCCCGGTTTTATCCTTTTTCTTTGGGGTGGAAGCAGAACTGGCAGTAAATGCGCTGAAGGCACAGAAAAAATCGCTTCGGACGTCTACGCTGTCTCTGACACTTTCTTTTCTTGGGTTTACGGTGGTGCTGAGCTTTCTTACTCTTTCGGTTATCAGCACACAATACACCTATTTTGCCAAATATCAGGATGTATGGGATGTGATGGCCACAGTAAAGGAGGCCAAGATTGAGGAATTGGATATGATTGGTGCGTTGCGGGAAGCGGAGGAGGCGCAGGGGGCTTTCAGTTGTGTTGCGTATCAGAAAGCTTATGCCATGACGGAGATTCCTGAGGCTCAAATGAGCCGGAAAGCAGAGAGTTTGGCAAGTGCTTTGGACACATCGGGCAGCGCATATTTTGTGGAAGCTCCGATTATCATATTGGATGATGCAGGGTTCTTGGAGTATTGCGGGCAGATTGGCGCTGCGCCCAGTCTGGATGGTGTGGTCATCTTAAACCGCATATGGGACAGTATAAACAGTAATTTCCGCTATCGGGAGTATATTCCTTATGTAAAAGGGGACAGCGCTTTTACTGTGCTGCATAGTGGTATGGATGGGCAAAGCGGTGAGACAGCGACCGGGCAGGAGACAGACAGCGAGGAGACGAACACTACAAAACTGCCGGTGCTCGCCTATACAGACATGCCGCCCATCCTCCGGGAAGAGTACGATGACTATGCGCTTGTCCATATAGTTCCGCTGTCTTTGTGGAAAAATATGAAAGGGCAGATTACCGATGTGGAGCCTGATACCTTCATCCGTGTTTTGGCAGGCAGGGCAGACAAAGATGAAGCGGTGGCAGAGAAATTGCAGAAACTAGAATCGGTTATTGTGCAGTGCACCGGACAGCGTTATGAAACGGAAACCGAGAACCGGGTGCAGGAAAAGATTACCAACGACAGGCTTATTTTAGGATATAAAATCGTGGTTGGCACATTGTGTGCACTGCTTGCAGTAATCGGCATTGCAAATGTTTTTTCTTATACAATGGGATTTATGCGGCAGAGAAAAAAAGAGCTTGCAAGGTATCTGTCCGTGGGAATGACGCCTGCGCAGATTAAGAAAATGTTTTGCATTGAAATAATGGTAATTGCAGGCAGACCTGTCCTGATTACGCTTCCGCTGACAGTGCTGTTTGTGGAGCTCTCGGCCAGGGCGAGTTACCTGAATCCTATGGAGTTTTGGCAGGCAGCGCCTATTGTCCCGATGCTTGTTTTTATCGTAGCGGTTTTTGGGTTTGTGATGTTCGCGTATTACATTGGCGGAAAAAGAGTTTTAAAAGAAAATCTCGCAAAAATGCTGCGTTATACCATGTAAACCGCCAGTCGGTTGCATAATTTGGCCTGCTTAGCTACAATCAATGCATGCAATGTGTTTGTACGCATAGCGTTTGATAAATGTAGGGCGGGAGGCTGTTACTATGGATAATAATGGAATAGGGCAATTTATTGCAGAGTTGAGAAAAGAAAAACATTTGACACAAAAAGAGTTGGCAGACAGGTTGTATATTACGGATAAAGCTGTCTCTAAGTGGGAGAGAGGGTTGAGCTGTCCGGACATCACTATTTTGCCGGAAGTGGCAGCTATATTAGGTGTCACGGTAGATGAACTGTTAAGCGGCAGACGCAAGCCTGTGGAGAAAAAGGAACAGAAGGCAGAGATTGAGGCAGTTATAAATTATGCGGAGAAATCCCTTGAAAGCAGAGTGAAGAATACACGGAAAATTTGTGCCGTAGGCTTTTCCGTTTTTCTGCTTGCAGGGGTTTTGGTGTGCATGGTTTGTGATTTGGCGATTTCGGGACATATGACATGGTCGCTGATTGTTATAAGCTCCATTTTATATGCATGGATTGTGCTTTTTCCGTTTATCCGGTTTGGCACAAAAGGAATTATAGGCTCTTTGATTGCACTGAGTTTCCTTACGCTGCCTTACCTGTATGCACTTACGCAAATCATCGGAAATGCCGGGACACATATGCTTGCCATAAGCAGAAGGATGGCAGCTGTCGGATTTCTATTTATCTGGGCGGTGTATGGATTGTTCAGGATGCTTCATCCAAAGAAAATGCTTGCTGCGGCATGGTCATTACTATTGGCTATTCCCGCAAGCATAGCAGTAAATTGTAGCTTAGCCGGATTGCTTGGTGTGCCGGTGATTGACGGATGGGATGTTCTGACTGTTTTGTTTCTGTTGGCAGGGGCGGCGGTTCTTTTTTTCAAGGGGCGCAGATAAAGATATTGCTGGCAAAAATTATACGGATGTTATAATATATATAAAAATAGCGGTTGCAAGTTTAGATAATAAAAACCAGGCAGTGATGGAAAGGGAAAACTATGGACTATATGGCCATGCGGGCAATGTTTGAAATTGGGGAAACAGTTGCTGTTGAGTTTAAACGTTGTGGCAGTGGCGTTGGAGCCGAATCTCAAAAATCCGATTATTGCTTCGTTTTTCCGCAATATAGGGTATGCAGAACAATTTGGTTCAGGGGTAAGGAACCTGTATAAGTATAGTAAATATTATTCAGGGAAAGAGCCGGAATTTGTTGAAGGGGATGTATTCCGCATTACCGTTCCTCTAAATGAGGAATTTTTAGAGGAATGGCAGAAAAAACAATCAGATATCTATCCCACCCAAGATTTTGATTAGGAGGAAACCGGAACTGTCTCAAAAACAAATTTCGGAGATGCTTCATTTGAATGTGAATACAGTGAAATATCATATCAGAAAGCTTCAGATAAAAGGTACAATAGAACGGATAGGTACACCACGGAAGGGCTATTGGAGAGTAAAGTGAAAAAGCAGATAAAATCAGGCGGAAGCTAATTGATTCCGCCTGATTGGAGTTACGGATATTTTTTATAAGATTAAGGTATCAAAAGGTGCTTCATAGTTTGCCGGAGGCAAACCTCGCAAACGAGCGAAGCTCGTTTTTTTTACTATGCACACTCATCTTATAGGCGAACAGGTCGCGCCAGATAGACGGATGGAACAACAGAAGAAGCGGGAACAATTCCAGCCTGCCTGCCAGCATGTCAAATATGAGGACATACTTGGCAAAGGGAGAGAAAAACCCGAAGTTTTCCACGGGACCCACCAATTCAAGCCCGGGCCCAATATTATTGATGGTGGCGGCAACTGCCGTGAATCCGGTTATGATATCCGTGTTGTCAAAAGATATGAGGAAAACCGACAGTACGAAAAGCACCATAAAGGTGATAATGTACACGTTGACGGTGCGGATGGTTTCATGGTCCACTGGTTTGCCGTCCATCTGGATTTTCTTAATACTCTTGGGGTGGATGTAGGAAGTAAATTCCTTTTTCACCGTCTTAAAAAGAATCACAAAACGCGACACTTTGATACCGCCTCCGGTACTGCCTGCACATGCGCCCACGAACATTAAGAGGACGAGGATTACTTTACACGTGCTTGTCCACTGGTTAAAGTCGGTGGTTGAGAATCCGGTGGTGGTGATGATAGAAGCAACCTGGAAGGCCGAATGTGTCAACGCTTCAAAAGCACTGGAGCACGTGTCCAATATACTTAGGAAAATAATGCCCACGGAAGCGATGATGATTAACAGGTAGTAGCGGATTTCCTCCATCTTAAGGGCTTTCTTAATTTTGTCGAAGATAATCAGGTAGTAGGCATTGAAATTAATGCCGAACAAAATCATAAATATGGTGACTACCCATTGCAGATAAGGCGAGCAACTGGCTATGCTGTCGTTTTTAATGCCAAAGCCTCCGGTTCCGGCCGTACCGAAACTGATACAGACCGCGTCAAACAGGGGCATTTTGCCAAGCAGGAGCAGGATGATTTCTATCACTGTCATACCCAGGTAGATAAGATAGAGAATCCTCGCCGTGTATCTGACCTTGGGCACCAGTTTGCCTACAGACGGGCCAGGGCTTTCCGCACGCATCAGGTTAATGTTGGAGCCGCCGCTTAGGGGGACGATGGCAAGCAGGAAGACCAGAACGCCCATGCCGCCTATCCAGTGGGTGAAACTGCGCCAGAACAAAGAGCAGTGGGAGAGAGCTTCCACATCGCTTAAGATGCTTGCACCGGTGGTGGTGAAACCGGAAACCGTCTCAAATAGGGCGTCCGTAAAAGAAGGAATTTCCCCGGTCAGACAGAATGGAAGACAGCCGAAGAAACTTAAAAATATCCAGCTCAAAGAGGTGGCAATGCAGCCTTCTTTCAGGTAAAAGACGCTGTCCTTTGGTTTTCTGCGCGTCATTAAAGCGCCCAACAGAAAACAGGATGCGGCAACCGGAAGATACCAAAGCCCCTCTGGCTCAGCATAGATTAGCGCAACCAAACAGGGAAGCAGCAGCAAGGCGGCTTCCGTCTTTAAGATATATCCTAATATAAAACGAATGATTGAACTGTTCATTTGTGTAGTCGTTTCCTTTATATAATTTAATTTAATATATCCTGAATGGAGTTAAATCCTGTATGTGTGGTGACAATCATAACCGTGTCGCCGACCTTGATGGAATCCTGCCCGCTGGGGATGATGATAGAGCCGTTACGGTTGATAAAGGAAATCAGCAGCCCTTTCTTCAAAGAGAGCTGTGCCAACGGGGTATTTGTGACCTTGGATTCCGTACCTACACGAAATTCGATGGCCTCCACGCGCGAATCAAACATATGGTAGAGCGTCTCGATGTTACTGTTCATCGAGTCTTTCTTGGCACGCACATAGGCGATGATTGCTTCTGACGTGATGAATTTCGGATAAATGACGCTTCCTAAATCCAAGTTGCTTATCACGTCGTCGAACGTAATGCGGTTAATTTTCGTAATAACCTTCGCCTGTGAAACCATTTTGGCGTGAAGGGTCAGCATAATATTTTCTTCGTCGATTCCGGTCAGAGGAACAAAAGATTCTGCGTATTCGATGCCTTCTTCCTTCAAAAGACCCTCATTGGTACCGTCGCCGTTGATGATGATAGCCTTGGGAAGCAGGATGCTTAATTCCTCGCATCGTTTCGGGTTACTTTCTATAATCTTGACGGCGATTCCCACGTGGAGGAGCTGCGACGCAAGATAATAGGCAGATTTGCCACCGCCGATAATCATGGTGTTTTTCACGGCGTGGGTTTTAAATCCGATTTTTTTTAAGAAAGTTTTTGCGCTTGCCCTGGAGGCCACGAAGGAAAGCAAATCACCCTTCTGTATCCGGAAATTACCGGAAGGGATATGAATATCGCGGTCACGCTCCACGGCGCAGATTAGGATATGGTCGGCAATATTTTTGCCCAGAGTCCTGCCAAGGTCAACGATGGTCATGCCGTCTAGCTGATTGCCGTCCGGTACTTTGAACTTAATCATTTCCACCTGGCCGTGGGCGAAAGTACTCACTTCCAATGCGGTGGGAAGAAAAAGAATACGGGCCGCTTCGGCGGCAGCTTCCAACTCGGGGTTGATAATCATGGCAAGTCCAAGTTTCTCACGCAGGTATCCCGCTTCCTTGCTGTAGTCCGGCGTGCGCACCCTGGCGATGGCGGAACAGTTACCGACACGTTTGGCAACCGTACAGCACAGCAGGTTCAATTCATCGGAATCGGTTACGGCGATGATTAAGTCGGTGTCCTCGATTCCTGCCTCGATTTGGATACTGAAGCTGGCGCCATTGCCTACGACTCCCATGACATCATACAGGCTTGCCAGTTCCTGGATTTTCTGGGGGTTGTGGTCAATCAGGGTAATATCGTGTCCTTCTTTGGTCAGTTGGGCAAGCAGTGTCCTGCCCACTTTGCCGCATCCGACGATGATAATTTTTAGCCCTTGTTCAACAGATTTTTTTTGTTTCGACATGTCTTCTCCATTCCGATACGCCGTAAAATGTTTCAGCGGATACGGTATGTTCCCTGACTCGTGAAAAAACCGCTCCGCCGCCTGGCGCCTCAGGCTGTCCTGCCATGTTTCCGGCAGACACGCGCAACTATAATATAGCACTATACAAAGAAAAAAGCATTATGTTTTTAAAATTTATACAAAACCATAACCCAATGTAATAGTTGACAGAGGTTGCGCAACCAATAGTCGCGGTGCTGACACTTGAAGTGTATCGCGCAACCGGCGAGGAGGGCTATAGACTCTATGCTATATAAAAACATTGCGAGTGATGCAGGAACGGAGGATGATTAGTGTGAAAATCTATATGCGGAAGATTTTTCACACGCGAGATTTGTGGCTGCACTCACTTGACACAAATTTGTTATATGCGCTGTCTCAACAAAAATTGAGACAAAAACATGCGCAGAAATGGAGGATTATTATGAAGGATAAACTATTTACGAAGGATTTTACAATGGTGGTTATCGGTCAGATTATTTCACTTTTTGGAAACTCTGCGGTCCGGTTTGTATTGCCACTATACCTATTAAACCAGACAGGCTCGTCTGCGCTATATGGAACAGTGATGGCGTGCGCCTTTATCCCGGCTGTTCTTCTGTCTCCGGTGGGAGGGCTGGTAGCCGACAGAGTGAATAAGAGAAATATTATGGTAATATTGGATTTTTCCACAGCGGCGTTGATTTTAGTGTTTGCATGGCTAATGGGAAATGTCAATCTTGTATTTTTGCTAACATTGACATTAATGATTCTATATGGCATTGCGGGCGCCTACCAGCCTGCGGTGCAGGCCAGTATTCCGGCGCTAGTAGGACAGGAACAGTTCATGCAGGCGAACGCGGTTGTCAATGTGATTGGCTCTTTTGCCGCGCTGGTGGGCCCGGTACTTGGCGGGATTTTGTACAGTGCATATGGGCTTCTTCCTGTTCTGGAAGTGTGTGTGGTCTGTTTTGCCCTGTCAGCGGTGATGGAATTGTTTATCTGTATCCCCTATGAGAAACAAAAAAAGAGCGGAAATATACTGCAGACGGCACGTAAGGATTTTAGCGAGAGTATCCGGTTTGTGCGCAAGGAAAAACCGATAATTGGCCAGGGCGTAGTTGTGGTGTGTGGTATTAATCTGTTTCTATCGGCAATGATTGTGGTAGGGCTTCCTTATCTTATTACGGAAGTGCTTCCTTTTACGCCGGCACAGGCAACCCGGCTATATGGATACGCGCAAGGGGCATTGGCGGCAGGAGGGATTGCAGGAGGAATCGCCGCAGGCGTCTTGGCTGACAGATTACAGGTGAGGAAGACGGGCAATCTGCTTATGGCAGGCGCAGCCTGCGTGTTCCCTATGGGGATTTCTCTTTTGTGGAAAGATTTGGCAATGGTGGCTTATCTGGCAATGGCGGTATGCTGCTTTTGTATCATGGTCATTTCCACTGTGTTTACGGTGCAGATTATGTCTTTCGTACAGGCGCAGACGCCACAGCATCTGATTGGGAAAGTGATGGCGGTCATTATGACTGTCTCTATGTGCGCCCAACCCTTTGGAAATGCGATGTACGGGTTCTTGTTTGAATTGTGCGCGGGGTATGAAGCGGCGGTGGTATTGTTTGCAGGTGTGGCTTCGCTTGGGATAGCTGTCAAGGCAAGAGGGCTGTTTGGAAAGTTGTGATGGGTAGTTTTTTGGCGTACCTAATGGTTGAAAAAACGGAACATATTATGACGGCCCACATGCTATGATGTATTCTTTCATATTTTATGCTATAATAACAGAAAACTCCTGCGCAGGATATTTCACGCCGCGGATGTCTATAAAGACAGGGCGGTATCGTCTGCAAATTTTAAGGCTGAGGGAAGGACAAGGTGCATAGATGGACAACAGTAAAGTATATGCGATGAAACTTTCAAAAGTGTATCCGCTGCTTGTGCAGAAAGCAGAGAGGAAAAACCGCACAAAACAGGAAGTTGACGAGGTTATTTTCTGGCTTACAGGGTATGACGAGGCCGGGCTGCAAAAGCAGATAGAAGATGATGTTGACTACGGGACATTCTTTGAGAAAGCGCCTTGTATGAATCCCAACTGTGCGCTGATTAAGGGAGTGGTATGCGGCGTCAGGGTGGAGACGATAGAAGAGCCGCTCATGCAGAAAATCAGATACTTGGATAAACTGGTTGATGAACTGGCAAAGGGCAAATCTATGGACAAAATTTTGCGAAAATAGAAGAATTGAGCAGGAGGCAAATTTGTGTTTGCGGCTCAAAGTTCACAGGTTAAAAGAAAGGCATGGCTATTCATATGATTGATTTACAGGATAGGAACCATTGTCCAACATTGACTGAATGGAAGAGTATGTGAAAAATCCTGTTTTTATGCAGTTTTGCTCAGGGATAAAAGAGAAGTATGAATGCAGTGAAAAAATAGAGTTCAGCAGCTGCTTTGTATCGGGATGTGCTGTGTATGTTCAATAAAATGTATTATCGGGGTTTCTTTGTGCCTGGTTATGTGAGATGATTATTTGTCGGATGTGCATATGTTACAAAATCAGCCACAGAGGCAGGTGCAAGAGAGATTTCGAGCGTACATTAAAGTATAGGGGACGGAAAAGATATGCTGTATACATTGTCAAGTTTGGATGAAAACATACTGCTTTTTCTTCAGGAGTCAGTCAGGAATCCGGTTCTGACGCCGGTTTTGCGTCTGATTACGACGTTGGGAAACGGAGGCGCTGTTTGGATTGCGCTGACGCTCCTTCTGCTTCTTATCCCTAAGACAAGATACATAGGATTTATGACAACATTGTCACTTATAGGGACGTTGCTTGTCAACAACATACTGCTTAAGCCCTTGGTCAATCGGACGAGGCCCTATGAGGTGATTGAAGGGTTGACATATCTGGTACGGATGCCTGTGGATTCTTCTTTTCCGTCAGGGCATTCGGCCTGTTCGTTTGCGGTGGCGTGTATTATGTACCGCAGGTTGCCCAAGAAGTATGGCGTGCCGGCTTTGATTCTGGCTTTTTTAATTGCCTTGTCGCGGCTTTATGTAGGCGTACACTACCCAAGCGACGTATTGTTCGGCATATTGAGCGGTGTTCTTATCAGTTTTGCGGCGGAGAATCTGGCGGACCGGATGATAAAAAGACGCGGTGAAACATATAAACCGTATTGAAACGATTAATTGCACAAAGAGCGGAAATGGAGTGAACTATGGAAAAAATAAAATTTTCGATTCTTGCAACGGGCAACATTGCAAACAGTATGGCGAAGGCGGTCAATGGACTTGAGATGTTCGAGTGCTATGGGGCGGCTTCCAGAAGTTATGAGCGTGCGAAGCATTTTGCGGAAAAATGGGGGTTTCAAAAGGCATATGGTTCCTATGAGGAACTTGTAAACGACCCGGAAGCAGAACTTATTTATGTGGCGTCTCCCCACTCCCACCACTATCGGCACGCAAAGCTTTGTCTGGAACATGGGAAGCATGTACTCTTAGAGAAAGCATTTACCGTCAATGCCTCCCAGGCGGAAGAGTTGATTGCGCTGGCCAGGGATAAGGGCCTTCTTCTGGCAGAGGCATTCTGGCCCAGGTACATGCCCAGCAGGCAAATGATAGTTGACTTGATAGCCCAGGGGGTTATCGGGGAAGTGCGCTCTGTTGTGGCGGATTTTGGTGGGCCGATATCCCATGTGGAGCGGCTTTCCAGGCCGGAGCTGGCAGGCGGCGCTTTGCTTGATTTAGGGGTATACCCGCTTAATTTTGCGCTGACAATTTTCACGGAAGAGGTACGGGATATCCAGTCAAGCGCGGTGATGTCGCCGGAAGGTGTGGACTGGATGAACGGCATCACATTGACATTTGAAGGGGCGAAGACAGCGGTGCTCCACAGCAATATGTTAGCGTGCATGGATAACCGGGGAATCATCTATGGAGAGAAAGGCTATATCGAGACGAATGCCTTGGATAACTGTTCGGAAATCCGTGTCTATGATGGGGATAAAAAATTGACTGCCTGTTATCCGGTGCCGGAACAGATTAACGGATATGAGTATGAAGCCGCAGCCTGTGCGGAGGCAATTCGCAATGGCCGGGTTGAGTGTGTACAGATGCCGCACAGCGAGACAATGCGGCTCATGAGGATATTGGACACAGTCAGGGAGCAGTGGGGATTTAAACTTCCCTGCGAATAAAGACTACGATTTTGGCAAGTATAGCCCCATGACATACAAGGAGGTTTGATACATATGACAAAAAGCATGACGGAGGGCAAACCGCTTCCTTTAATTTTGCGGTTTGCTGTGCCTCTTCTGATTGGGAATTTGTTGCAGCAGACTTACAATATCATAGATGCCGCCATTGTAGGGCGGATTTTGGGCGCGGATGCATTGGCGGGAGTGGGTGCATCAAGCAGCGTCCAGTTTCTTGTATTGGGCTTTTGTATAGGGGTATGCTGCGGATTTGGCATTCCCATTGCCAAAAGCTTTGGGGCGAAAGACTATGATAAGATGCGCAGCGATATTTTTCACGGCATGGTATTGTCAGGAATTTTTGCGGTGGTGCTGACGGTGTTGTGTGCACTCTTGTGCCCGCAAATCCTGCACCTTCTGTCCACGCCGGAGGATATTTACAAAAATGCATATCAGTATTTGTTTATTATTTTTCTGGGTATTCCTTTTAACTTACTGTATAACCTTATGGCGGGGATTTTCCGTTCGGTGGGAGACAGCAGGACACCCTTTATGTTTCTTGCTTTTTCTACCGTGTTAAATATTGGCATGGATTTGTTTTTTATTATGGTCCTTGGTTTAGGCTGTGCGGGGGCGGCTGCGGCTACGGTGATGGCGCAGGCGGTAAGCGGTGTCCTGTGTTATATTTATATGCGCAAAAAGATGCCTGTCCTGCGTCTGAAGCGGCAGGATTGCCGTCTGGACGGCGGCACGGTCAAGCTAATGTTAGCTATGGGACTTCCTATGGGGCTGCAGTATTCGATTACCGCAATCGGCAGCATGGTTATGCAGTCTGCCAATAACGGCCTGGGAAGTGTGTATGTGTCCGGCTTTACGGCGGGGATGCGGATTAAGCAGTTTGCTATGTGTCCCTTTGATGCGTTAGCCACAGGAGTTTCCGTATTCTGCAGCCAAAACCTTGGTGCAGGTAAGATAGAGCGCATTAAGACAGGAATTAAGCAAGGGACGGCCATTGGTATATTTTATGGAGCGTTTGCGGGGATTGTGCTCATATTCTTCGGCAGGACATTGTCCCTTCTTTTCATATCGGGGGAAAACGTGGCTATTCTGGATGCCTCTGCGAAATATTTACGGTGTATGGGATATTTCTATTGGAGCCTGGGGATATTAAACGTCTGCCGCATGTGCACCCAGGGGCTTGGCTTCTCGGGGCGCGTAGTTGCGGCGGGAGGTTTAGAGATGGTGGCAAGGTGCGTGGTTAGCCTGTGCTTTGTGCCGTTGTTTGGATTTACGGCGATTTGTTTTGCAGACCAGACGGCATGGCTTTCCGCCTGCGCCTATATCGTGCCTACCTGTCTGCACTGTATCAAATTGTGTGAAAAGAGATTGCAGGGCAATTAGGAAAGAAAAAGGGGAAAAGGACAGGATGCATTTTGTGGAGGCCAAAGGGATATTGTCTTCTGGGAATGGTATGAATTTGTACAGAGGTTGTACCCATGGATGTATTTACTGCGACAGCCGCAGTGAATGCTATCAGTTTACCCATGCGTTTGAGGATGTGGAAGTGAAACAGAATGCACCTCAATTGTTGGAGAGGGCGTTGCGCTCTAAGCGGAAAAAGTGCATGATTGGAACGGGAGCCATGTGTGACTCTTATATGCACTGTGAAGAAGAACTGAGACTTACCAGAAGATGTCTGGAACTGATTGATGCATATGGTTTTGGTGTCACGGTACAGACCAAATCGGACCGGATTCTCAGGGACTTGGACTTGCTTACGAGCATTAACCGTAAAGCGAAATGTGTGGTGCAGATGACGCTTACGACCTACGATGAAGAGTTGTGCCGCATTGTAGAACCGAAAGTATGCACAACCAAAAGGCGTTATGAGGTGTTACAAATTATGCGGAAGCATGGCATTCCCACGGTGGTCTGGCTGTCTCCGATTCTTCCTTATATCAATGACACTCAGGAAAATATCCGGGGGATTTTAAAATATTGCGGGGATGCGGGCGTGTACGGGATTATCTGTTTCGGGATGGGACTCACACTCAGAAGAGGAGACAGGGAATATTTCTATGCCGCGCTGGACAGACATTTTCCAGGGCTGCATGAGAAATACCACAAGAAGTTCGGGTATGCCTATGAGATTCCAAGTGAAAACTCAGATGAACTGATGCGGTATTTCCATGACTTTTGTAGAGAACATCACATTGTGAGTGACATAGGACAAAACTTTGCATATCTACAGGAATTTCCGGAAAATAAAGGGTATGAGCAGATGGCGCTTTTTTGATACGCTAAACATTGTACCCCTCATTCCCGAAAGGTGGGAAATCATTAAATATCCAGTTTTGGCGGCACGTCAATTTCGTCGGATACATACTTCCCGTTCTTCTTGCGCTGCCTGACACACTCTGTCAGGAGATACTCAATCTGTCCGTTGACGGAGCGGAAATCATCTTCCGCCCAGGCGGCAATGGCATTATACAGTTTGACGGATAATCTTAGAGGTATTTGCTTCTTGCCTGAATCTCCCATGATGTCCTCATTTCTATTTTATCTATATAACGTTCCCGTAATGACTGTGCAAACTTCGCAGGATAAAATGACTGCGTAAGCAGATTATGTTAGTACAGGCTGCCGGAATTGACTACCGGCTGTGCATCATGGCTGCCGCACAGCACAACTAACAGATTGGATACCATAGCCGCTTTGCGTTCTTCGTCCAACTCTATCGTCTTGTTTTCACTAAGCCGCTCCAGAGCCATTTCGACCATACCTACCGCACCGTCCACAATCATTTTCCTTGCATCAATAATAGCAGACGCCTGCTGTCTCTGCAACATAACGGCGGCAATTTCAGGGGCGTAGGCCAGGTAGGTGATTCTTGCTTCGATGATTTCTAACCCTGCCTCCTGTACCTTTGCCTGGATTTCATCCCGGATTTTTGCGGCTACGATTTCACTGGAACCGCGCAGGCTGCCTTCGTCGGCGATACCGTCCCCGGTGGTGTCCACGCCCTGTGCCACGTCGTAAGGATAAGTGCGGACAATATTGCGTAAGGCGCTGTCACATTGTAATGACAGAAATTCTTTGTAGTTGTCTACGTTGAATACGGCTTTTACGGTGTCTACGATACGCCAGGTCACGGCGATGCCGATTTCTACAGGGTTACCCAGGCAGTCGTTGATTTTCTGGCGGCTGTTGTTTAAGGTCATAACCTTTAAGGAGAGTTTTTTTGTGGCAACCTCCTGTACATTCATATTGAGAGAGGCGGAGTCGGGCGTATTCATACCTTTTACATCCCCGCTCTGGCTCAGCTTCGTGCGGGCCGCGGGATTCACGCCCGAACAGAAGGGATTGACGAAATAGAAACCGTCGCCCTTGAGGGTGCCGATGTATTTGCCAAACAGTGTCAGGACGAGTGCTTCCTGGGGTTTTAATACTTTCAGCCCACAAAAGAGAATCCAACCAAACATAACGATGAGCAGGCACAGGATAAAAATAAGACGAATGACAAGCCGGAAGATGTTGCCTGTTGGGTAATTCATCATGGCGCTGCTGACCAGGATTCCCATAATTGCCACGGCATAGAGCAGAATGATGCCCAACAACGCAAAAAGTCCGTTTTTCTTTCCTTGGATAATTTTTTCTTCTAAAGTATTTTCTTTCATATGTAACCTCCATTTCGGTTGCTGTGTAATCTTGTTGATATCATTATGATATCAAACGGAATAAATGTCAACACTTATTTTAGAGGAGTGGACAAACCGTGACTTGCACATCGCTTGTTTTGCAGGTATGATAAAAGGGCGTGAAAAATTTCTTAATTTGCGCCGCAAGTTTGGCCGGGAAATGAAGTATCATATTTGTTTGACAGAAATGGGGATGACACATATGTCAGTTATGATTTTTACGATGACACATAAGAAATTTGAGCAGCCAAAAGACCCAATCTATATGCCGCTGCACGTGGGACGGGCAGGGGGAGAAGATTACGGTTATGCAGGAGATAACACAGGGGACAATATTTCGGAGAAAAACTGCTATTACGGAGAATTGACAGGGGTGTACTGGGTGTGGAAAAATGTACGCACAACGGATTATGTGGGAATATGCCATTACAGGCGGTATTTCTGCACGGAGGAAGGCAGAATTTTTAATGAAAGGGATTACCTGTCTATTCTGGAAGAGTATGATATGATTGTGTCCAAGAAGCTCAAATTGAATTTTTCTTATTTTGACGGATATGCAAGTGATTACAATATTTTTGACCTGGTCACAACCGGGGAAGTCATCCGGCAGATGTATCCGGAGTATTATGACGCTTTTGAACGTCTGGTACATGGAAACGGTACTTATTTCGGCAATATGATGGTAACATCCAAGAAATTGTACGATGAATATGCCGCATGGCTTTTTTCTGTCTTTGCGGAGGTGGAAAAGAAAATCGACGCCAGCGGTTATGACGATTACCATAAACGTGTCTACGGGTTTATCTCGGAGTTTCTGCTTTTGGTTTGGACAGAAGTAAAAGGGCTTAAGGTGTATGAATGCAAGGTTGGCATGACCACGGAAAAGTACGAGACAAGGCAGATGAAAGAGAGGCTGTCAGAGTATTTCCTGGAGGCTGATTTGGAGGGGGCGAAAGAATACTTCCTGGGCGTCCTGGAAAAGCGGCCGGATGTGCTGATGGAGGCGTCGGACATCACGGGTGAATTAAAGCTGTCCATGCAGGTGATTGCCGTCTGTGAGTTGGAAAGGCAAAGATACGGGGAAAGCGTCATTGACTCGATGAGGCAGTTTGATGGGCTGATGCGGTATTTTAGCGGCATCAATGAGGCCGTAAATGCCTGTAAGATGGGGTGCTTTGGACCGGAGGAAACAAGCTTTCTGAAAGAGAACCAGGTGACAGATATTGCACTGGAAGCCTCCGCCAGACTCTTTATCTCAGATGAGAAGGAACTGGCGGAGGTTGTGGAGAAGATTCTGACAATTCTCAGATGAAAACACATCACTCCACAAAATCAACGGTTACCAAAGGGTCATTGACGTCGCCCTGTGCCTTTCCCAGATAGACAAGGGAGCCGTCTTCCATATAGCGGTAGAAATAGCTGTAAGAGCTATGCTGGTTCTCGATGAGGATGTCTGACAGGAATACCAGGTCGACATACTGGTCTTCCACGTTGAGGTCATACAGGGAAAGCAGTGGCCAGGAATAATTTTCGCCGTTGCCTTCGGTCAGTTCTAGCAGGGCGTTTTCGCCATTTCCGATAAATTCTTTTCCATTGATGGTAAGATAGGGTACGGCAGTGTAGCTGCCGTCCGGTTTTTCGGTATTTTCAACATGAATGCTGATGTTGTCTTGTATTCCGTCACCGTTTAAGTCGGAGTTGTATGTTACATCTTCCTGTAGCTTTTGAATCAATCGGCCTGTGTAGGCGAAGGAATCCTTAAATCCCATATCCGCCAGGTCGCTGTAGGGGATGACAAATTCAATTGTGCCTGCCACGTAGGGGCCCAGTTCATAGGGATTGCTTATGAAAACCAGTCCCTCAGTGGAAAGGTACCATTTGTCGTCGGCATATAATACGGATTCCAACGAATCGGAGGAAAGGAAATCTGAGGAAAACATACGTTCTTGGTAGGACTCTGTTTTGGCTAGGCTCTGGTTGTAGGCGAGAGTATCTTCGTGGAAAGCGACAGCATCGTCACTCAGGTCGGAAAATGCGATGATATCCCCTGTTTTGGTATTAAAATTAATCCCTCCGGAGCCATAGTTGCCGTGGGCGCCTCCTGTGAAGGAATAAGCCGATTTCACAAAAGAAATGACATTACTGTCAGCTCTTTGGATTCCGAAGGATAAATCTTCAATATAGGGAATGAAATCGTATTCCGAGTCCTGCGAGTCAACATAACCTCCTTTTGCCCATTCTTCCGATTCCCTGTCGGCACGGAAAGATTCCACACGGGAACGGATATCGGCGTTAATTTTCTCGGCAGCGGCGTCGTTCCCTTCTATAGTAATAACAGGGTATGAATAGCTTTTCGTGAGAAGTACGGTGCCGTCGTCGGCAGTGACTTCCTCCGAGTCTTGGTGTATGTCGATTGTGATGTTTGTTTCGACAGGGCTGACAGATGTGTCCGGCTTAGAGGCGGAGGTGTCCGGCTCCGGAGTTTGACCGTTAGCTTCTTCGGCCTGTTTGTTGTCTTCTTCGGTCTGTCCGCCGTCTTCTGTCTGAGGCGGTTGGTTATTGTCGACAGTATCCGATGTCGACGTTTGCCCGCTTTCCTGGGAGGTGTTTTGTTCTGCTTGGTTATCTGCGCCGCATGCTGTGCAGGCCAGTGCAGTGCATAACAGCAAGGGATAGAAGCGGTGGTTTCTTTTTGATGTTACTTTAAGCGTCTTTTTTTTCATAATAATCCTCCATTTCTGCGCATGTTTTTGTCTCAACTTTTGTTGAGACAGCGCATGTAACGAGTTTGTGTCAAGTGAGCGCAGACACGAATCTCGCGTGTGAAAAATCTTCCGCATATGGATTTTTCACACTAATTCTCCATGTCAGAACGGTTTACTGCGATTAGCACACATTTGAGGCTCTGACTTAAATTACAGATTGAAAAATCAGTTATCAAGCTGATTTTTCAATCGATTACCTTACCCTCAGTGAACAAAGGGACACGTGCCCTGCGCCATGATATTTGAGCGTTTTTCAGCGTTGTCCTCAATCGGCGTACGTCCAGTACGCCTCAATCGTCCGCCTTGAAAATCACTCAAATATCCATGGCCAGGGTCGAAGAGTCGGAAAGAAATCTATTTCAGTTCCTGCAAGGCGCTTGATTGACGCGTACCGGACGTACGCGGAATGAAAGCAACATAGCAGGAGCTGAAATGGATTCTTTACCGACCATGTGTTCCTTTGTTCACTGAGGGTAATCATTATAGTATATCCTCCAACTGCCTAGGGTATCATAATTCCTGTAAAAAAATTGGAAGCAACTGGAAAAGAGCGACCTGGCATTTTAAACAGTTATTTCGTCTTAGTATGGCATATTGGCAGGGGAATAGCAAGGCAGGCATATCAAATGATGCAATAATGATGCAATTATAATGGACAGTAAGCAATAAAAACACAAACGAATAATTCCTTTAATAATAATACTTTTCAACCGACATTCTTTGTGTTATAATGCGAGTCGGGAATACAGGTGCATATATATGCAGAGTATGCAGAGTGATATAAATATTTTGGGACATACATATACGGCTGAGAAAGGATGAAAACGAATGACAGGGATTCAGGAATGGTTTGCCAAGTTCTCTGAAGAATTTTATAAATGCTTTATTAAAGAAGACCGCTATAAATTATTGCTCGACGGTATCGGCGTCACCATTAAGATTTCGATTTTGGCAGTGTTTATCGGTATTCTGATAGGTATGGTGATTGCGATGTGCAATCTGTCCAAGAAAAAACTGCCTAAAATAATCGGTGGGATTTATACGGATATAATACGGGGTACGCCTTCGGTTACGCAGTTGATGATTATTTATTTTGTAATCTTTGCAACCGTTAATCTTGACAAATGGGTTATTGCGGCCATTGCATTTGGTATTAATTCGGGAGCGTATGTGTCCGAGATTATCAGGGGCGGTATTTTGTCCGTCAACCACGGACAGGTTGAGGCGGGCAGGTCGTTGGGGCTTAACGGATTCCAGACGATGACGAGGATTGTCATTCCCCAGGCCGTGAAGAATATATTCCCGGCGCTGTGCAACGAGTTTATCGTGCTTGTCAAAGAGACGGCTATTGTGGGGTACGTGGGGTTGATGGATATCCAGAAAGCGGGCGATTTTATAAAGAGCGCTACATACCTTGCGTTTATGCCGTTAATCGGCACAGCAGTAATTTATTATCTTCTGATTAAGATACTGACGCTGCTTCTTGGCAGAGTCGAGAAAGGGCTAAGAAAGTCTGACATTAGGTAATGGATTGAATACATGGGGATTAGTGTGGAGGGACACTTATGATTAGAGTCAAGAATTTACATAAAAAATTTGGTGACCTGACAGTCTTGAATGGAATAGACGAACATATTTCTCCGGGAGAGGTTGTGGTGGTGATTGGCCCTTCCGGTTCCGGAAAGAGTACTTTTTTAAGGTGTCTTAATCTGCTCGAGGAAGTGACGGAGGGTGAAATCTATGTGGATGACCAGCAGATTAACGCGCCGAAAGTGAATGTAAACGAAGTCAGGCAGAAAATGGGGATGGTGTTCCAGCAGTTTAACTTGTTCCCCCATCTGACCATTATGGATAATATTACGTTGGCCCCGGTGCTTCTTAAGAAGATGACGAAGCAGGAAGCGGTAAAGAAGGGACAGCAGTTATTAGAGCGGGTCAATTTGTCTGAGAAGGCGGAGGCTTATCCGGCGCAGCTTTCCGGCGGGCAGCAGCAGCGTGTGGCCATTGCCAGGGCGCTTGCCATGAACCCGGAGATTATGTTGTTCGACGAGCCGACTTCGGCGTTGGACCCGGAGATGGTTGGCGAGGTTTTGGATGTTATGAAGGACCTTGCCAGGTCAGGTATGACGATGGTGATTGTCACCCATGAGATGGGATTTGCCAGAGAAGTGGCGTCCAGAGTGCTTTTTATCGACCAGGGAAAGGTGATGGAGAGCGGCACGCCGGAAGAGGTGTTCAGTAATCCCAAGAATGAAAGGACGAAGTTATTCTTAAGTAAAGTCCTTTAATATTTCATCTATGGTATCAGGCTGGCCGTCCGCAGTAGGGCAGGCCAGTTCCAGATATACGAAATTATATTATAATCAGGAGGAGATAATTATGAAAAAAGCAACAAAGGCAGCCGCACTTGTACTTACAATGGCGATGATGGTTTCCACTCTTACAGCCTGTGGAAACAGTGCGGGTTCGGCGACGGACGATGCAAACGCAGAGGCAGAAACTACTACGGAGGGTTCGGCGACGGACGATGCAAACGCAGAGACAGAAACTGCTACGGAGGTTCCGGAAACGGATGAGACAGAGGAAGTGGAAACTACAGAGGCGGATGGCGCAGAGGATGCTGCCGAGCAGACAGAATCATCCGGCGCAGTTACGAAGACAGAGGGCGTTATCACTTTTGGCACGAACGCAGAGTTCCCGCCTTTTGAGTTTGTGGCGGGTACAGGCGTTATCGACCAGTACGACGGCATTGACATGGCGATTGCAAAACAGATTGCAGAAGAGAATGGCATGACGGCAGCAATTGAGAATATGGAATTTGATTCCTTGCTTATCGCACTGCAGAACGGACAGATTGATGCGATTATCGCAGGTATGACTGTGACAGAAGAGCGGTTGGAAGCAGTTGATTTCTCCACACCTTACTATACGGCTACACAGGTTATGATTGTGAAGGAAGATTCTGACATCGCGGCAGCAGCAGACATGGCAGACAAGAAGATTTGTGTCGTACAGGGCTATACCGGTGAAGTGTGCGTCAAGGATATGGGATATCCTTACGAGGCATTCAAGAAAGGTACCGAAGCAGTTATGGAGCTTGTGAACGGCAAGTGTGATGTAGTCGTAATCGACTCTGCAACGGCTCAGAAATATATCGCTGACAATGAAGGATTAAAGATTGTAGAAGATTCTGCGGCATTCGAGTCCGAGGAATATGCGATTGCAGTTCAGAAGGGTAACACGGAACTGCTTGATATGATTAACAAAGCCATCGAGGCGAAGCTGGCAGACGGGACAATCTCTGAGCTGGGCGTAAAGTACACAGAAGAAGTGACGGCCGAATAAGCCCCAAGATATGGCTTTTATAAGACCGGAAAAGAAAGCAAAGCAGACTGCCGCGGGACAAAAATGTGTCCTGCGGCAGTTTTTTAGTGGAAAGATTGAAAATTAAAACCAACAGAAGTTGAGACAAAAGCGGCGCGAAAATGGAGTTAAATATGAAAAAGATTATTGTTATCGGCGGCGGAATTGCCGGGCTGACGGCCGGGATTTATGGGCTACTAGACGGATATGAAGTGACGCTCTATGAGAAAAATGCTTTTCTTGGCGGGGAATGTACAGGTTGGGAAAGGCAGGGGTATCATATTGACAATTGCCTCCACTGGCTGACAGGATGTAATCCGAAAGATGATTTGTATCAGATATGGCGTGAAATAGGCGCAATCTGCGATGATACGGAGCTATACTTTGAACCCTATTTTTACTGCTTTGACATGAATGGCAAGAGGTTGCATTTTTGGTGTGACCTTGAGAAAGCAAGGCAGGAATTTCTTGCTTTGTCGCCGGAGGATGAGAAAGTATCATAATCGCTTGCATGTCTGATTTCTTCTGCTTTTACAATTTTCCTACCCATATTACGAGGGAAAATTTCTGTTGCAATGTAGTGCTTGTTAAAATAAGCTAATGTGTCTTTGTGGCGTTTGAAAGCAATGCTTTCTATGGAAAGAATTGCATCAATTGTATGGTAGATAGAATAATATGCCCTATTGTTAGCGCCTCTATATTGTTTTGCGTCTAGAAGTAGGTGGGCTGTTTCCAAATCTTCTTGAGCGATGAGGAATCGATGCTGAATTAGGTCATGTTGGCTTCCGGATTCAGGCTGTTTCATACAGTAGCACTCCTTCCTT
This sequence comes from uncultured Lachnospiraceae bacterium, assembly GCA_910578645.1. GTDB lineage: Bacteria > Bacillota > Clostridia > Lachnospirales > Lachnospiraceae > UBA3282. Next base: position 138,346 of record CAJTQI010000005.1, on the reverse strand, counting down.
TTTTACGTTTGAATAAAATGGGTAGGCTGTGCACCAGTGATTAAAATGACTTGCATTTTTTACAATAGGCATAAACCAAACACCATGACTGACATTGTATTTGAAGCCCAATTCTGAGAGCCGGTCAGAATAGTTTTCTATTTGGGCATCCGGTAAATCCACAAGGACCATGATATCGATGTCTGAATCTTTATGGTAATCTCCACGTGCATAGGAACCATATAAAATAATTTGGTGTATATGTTTTCCGTAAATATCTCTTATGGCAGCAACATATTGCTTTATTAAATCCTGAGTGGCTTGTGGCATGGGGAACCCTCCTTGATAATAGAGTATCTTTTTGAGTATAGGCAAAATCGAGAAACTTATTATCTTAATTGCAATACAAAATCATAATTATATTAACTTTATTTATCTGCAATTTTATCTTAAAACAGATTTACGTCAGGGTCAAGTTTACCTCATTCTGTATATAGCTTATAGCAGAAAACGGCATGACACAAATCACGCCGTTTTTTCTTGGCAAATTACGCTTTCCATCTTGCCAATGTGGGGAAATACTGCATCAGCATGGCTTTCGCCTCATCGATGGTTTTACTGCGGCCGCCCTCGACTTCAAAAGGAGCACAGAAGTCTACCATTTGTTCCAGGGTGCAGTCCTGGGCAAAAGCGCCGTCTTTGTAGCAGTAGCAGCAATACATGTCATTCTTGCTTCCGTCCTGATTTGTGCCGTATTGTTCCTCCTGCATAGGCATGCCACAGCTTTGACAAATTTTCATTTCTGTTTTTATTTCCATGTTTTTCTCCATTTCTGCGCTGCTTTTGTTGAGACAGGGCATGTATCGAGTTTGTGGCAAGCAACGCGCAGACACAAATCTCGCGATTGAAAACTTTCATTTTCAATCTTAATCCTCCTATCGTTTTACCCTTTTGGGTGGTGTATAGGATTACTATAACAGACATAACCTGACATCGGCGTGTCATATTATAAGGATAATAAAAAATAAAAGCAGTAAGTTTTTATGGTATTTGATGTGTAAGACTCACTGCTTTCCAATATGTCAATATAATTTCCGCATTGCATCGATACGCCGCCGCATTTCAGAGCGCATCCATTCCGGCGCCAGTATTTGTGCCGAGGGGCCAAAAGACAGAACCATGCCGTAAATCCAATCATCTACGTAACAGTTGAGACAGACCGTAAAGTTTCCGTCGGGGAGTACTGTAATCTCCTCTTCCTCGAAGCGGTCATAAATACGATATGCCTCTTTTTTGTCTATCCATAGGGTGATTTCGGGTGCTGGCCCGTAAACAGACGGAATTTCCGTGCAGTGGGCGGTACTTGGAGCTGGGGTTTCCATCATGCTGATATCTTCCGGTTGCTGCCTAAGTGCCTCTATATTTTTTAGCGGAAAGGTTTCTTCCAGGACTTCCACTCTTTTCATGCGCATCACTTTGAATAGCCGCATGTCCTGTTTTGTGCGGCAGTAGGCGCGTACATACCATGTATATTCTTTAAACAGAAGCTGTATAGGTTCTACGCATCGGTGGGCCATGTCACCATATTGGCCGTAATAGTCAAATTGTATGACATAGCGGTTCAGGATGGCATCCCGGATTTGATTGAAGAGTTCCTTTCGCCGTCCGCTCCAGTCGGAAAAGTCGATGGCGACCCAGCTTTCGGGCTTTTCCATAAAGAAATCCCCCAGTTTGACCAGGATTGCCGTTTCTTCCTGTGCACCTGTCTCTTTGAGACTATGAAGTGCAGCAAGAATCTGTTGCTGTTCTTTTTTGGAGACAAGCATTTTATTGAGCACAAACTGTTCTGTTAATCGTATGCCGCTGTTTTTTCCTTTGACAGTATAAACAGGGATTCCTGCCATACTTAAGGTCTCGATATCGCGGTAGATTGTCCGAACGGACACTTCAAATCGCTTGGCAAGTTCTGCCGCGGTTATGGTGCCTTTGTTCATTAAAATATAGATGATGCTGAGCAGTCTGTTCATCATAGCGGTATCCGCTCTTTCTTATGTTATAGGATTAGGGTGTCAAAAGATGCCATCATAAAATTTCACTGGCAGACGGACACAAGGGAACATTTTATGCAATTTGCTCTAGTAACTTATATTTTAATCTCGGTCCACTTACCCTTCTTAAACCGCGTTGATGCGAAAAGAAAACGTGAAATCTGGTCTGCCAGGACGCCTAGCCAGATGCCTACGATGCCAAGGCCAAACACGTAACCTCCTAAGACGGAGCCGATGGTACGGATAAAGGTGACGCTTATCGTGGAAGCGACGGCTGTATAAAAAGTGTCCCCGGCGCCCCGCAGGCAGCCCATGTACACAACCTGGCTGATTTGAAAAACAACCACGAAAATAATAACCCGCATGATGTTTACGCCGATTGCGACGATATGGCTCTCCTCAAAGAAAAGTCCCATAAGAGGTTTGGCACCGAAGAAATAGACAATTGCCAGACAAACGGAGATGACACCGCCGAACATTCGGCATATGCTTCCGTATTCTTTGGCAAGCTCCCCGTCTCCGGCGCCGAGACTCCGGCCAATGAGCGCCACGGCGGCTGCCTGCAGGCCGTCTCCGAAGGAGAAAGATAGCCCCATAATATTCATGCCTACCTGGTGGGCGGCCATAGCGTCGGTTCCTTGCTTGGCGGCCATGATAGCCGTCATCATAAAGCCGATTCTCATGAGAAGTTGTTCAAAGAAAACGCTGTAACCTACTTTTACCAGATGGACGAAGCAGTCTAAAGCGGGAAAAACCTTATTTTTCATAATATAGCAAAGGCTGATAAACCCGTCGGGCCTTAAGATAGAAAGGACGCTCATGACACAGGCCACCACTGTGCCTAAGACGGTAGCAAGCGCCGCGCCATGGATTCCCAGGGCAGGGAATCCAAAATGCCCGTTAATCAGCAAATAGTTGAAGAGAATGTTGACCGTATTGGAGGTTACGTTGGTGCGCATGGTAATCTTCGTGTTGCCTGCGCCTCTTTGGGCAGAGTTGATTCCCATCTGGATGCAGTTAAAAATCATGCCGCCCATAATAATCCTGAAATATGCCACGGCGCTGTCGTGGGTTTCCGGGGTGGAGCCGCACATATGTATAATCGGACTTGCCAGTGCCACGAACAGGATGCTCAACAGCACAGAGGCCAAGATGATAAAGAGAATGGCAGTGCTGAGAATGCGGTTCGCTTCTTCAGGGTTTTCTTCTCCGCGCCGTCTGGCCACTAACGCCGAGATTGCCACGTTCAATGCGAAGAAAAGAGACAGTCCGATAAATTTCGGCTGTGTGGTAAGTCCCACGGCGGCAACCGCGTAGGAGCCTAATGAACTGACCATCAGGGAGTCTACTAATCCGGCGAATGCGACGAAGAAAGACTCCACAATGGATGGCCACGCCATATTGAAAGTGATGTGGATATTTTCTTTGCTGTGTTTCGGTTTTTTCTTAACTTGCATTTCCTGTACCATGGATACACACCGTCCTGTCTGATACTGCTATATTTCATTCATTTTATTGTATCATAATTTTGGATGTATAACTATACTAACTGACGCGTTTGCAGTAAGGCTGCTGAGGTGTCAGAAGGTGCATTTTATCACCCTAATCTTTATAGGAAAAAGCAGCATATTCCTGGACAGTAATTTCCGGAGTTGTATAGGCAATTCCGGTTTCTGCGGCAGGATGAAATGCTGCTTTTCTATCATCAAAGTTTGTATCTGTATTTCGTGGACTCCACATCCCACAGGAACAGGTTCCTAAGGAGTGATGGTGGAGTATCCGAAGGCATTGGCGAATGCGTCGATTGGCTTCTTGTCCTTGCAAAGTGCACATTCTTCGGAACTGTAAGTCTTGTACTCCGGAATATCCGATGTACTGAACAGTGTATTGATGGGAATACCCATAACACTGTTTGCCGCGCTAAAGATTGCGCTGACGCCGCTGATGGATGCGCCGTAGTATGTAAGTGTCTGAACGGCTTTCGTGACGGTCCTTCCGGTGGTCGCACTGGCCAACAGAAGCAGCACGTTCTTGTCCTTAATCATAGGCAGATAGTTGTCCCGGAACAGCATCTGTCCCGATGCAGAGTATTCCGGTGTGACGATATAGATTGTCTGGTGTGCATTGCGGGAGTAGATACCCGCTCTGGTCAGCTCCTCAGCCAAGAATGCGCCGATAATCTCGCAGCCGTCTATACAGACGATGGTGTCTACCACCATGGATGCCACGATTTGTCTGCTCAGCTCCTTAGCGGCGGTGGACGCTTCGCTTAACCTTGTCTTTAGCGTAGTCATGTCCAGAAAATAATTGATGTGGGAGTTGGGTGTCACAAAATGTCCCGGTATTGCTTTGAGGGTGACATTTGGATGGTTCTTGGAACGGATTTTGGTGATTTCCTGCATATGCATACCTCCTTATCATCTTTCAGTCTATAAATCTGTGCAATTCTTTCCATAAGGAATCTCATGCGACTGCTTCTATTATACCGCCAATGCATCCGTAAATCAATGTCGTCTTAAGAAATCTGGTATTCATAGCGTAGTCGATTCATTGTCTCTGCCTTATCAATCGCGATGCCGCCGAAACAATGGCATAATCTGATATAACGGTTGTTTTCCGTGTGGATATCAGGTATGATTTTTTAATAAGGAGCGAGAAAAATTTTGTGCCTGTGGCAAAGCCCGCAGGTGGTGGAAAGGCATGGGATTGAGATGGAAATAAGGGTACTGCGGTATTTCCTCACTGTTGTCCGGGAGCAGGGTATTAACCGTGCGGCGGAGGTTCTGCATATCACGCAGCCTACATTGAGCAGGCAGCTACTGCAGTTGGAAGAAGAAGTGGGGGTAAAATTATTCCACAGAGGGGCAAGAAAAATCACACTCACGAACGAAGGAATCTTGTTAAGACGCCGTGCGGAAGAGATACTGTCTTTGGTGGATAAAACGGAAAAAGAACTGGCTGAGCAGGAAGAGCTTGTGGAAGGCAGGATTGTGATTGGCAGCGGTGAGTTGGCGGCCGTACAGTGCTTGCCCAAAATCATTGAATCCTTCCATAAAAAATATCCTCTCGTCAGCTATGATATTTTTACGGCGACTGCCGATTTGGTGAAGGAACAGATAGAAAAGGGCCTGGTAGATATCGGGTTGTTATTGGAACCCGTTGACATTGAGAAATTTGACTTTATCCGTTTGGGACAAAAAGAACGGTGGGTGGTTTTAATGCGCCCGGACAGTCCGCTTGCCCGCAAGGAAGTCATTTGCGCACAGGACCTGACAGGCGTGTCGCTGATTCTTCCGAGGAGGTTGAATGTACAGAATGAACTGTCAAACTGGTTTGGGGAACTGTTTCAGGATGTGCAAATCCTTTTTACGAGCAATCTAAGTACCAACAGCGCCATCATGGTTCAGGGAGGATTGGGGTATTCTGTTACGATAGAAGGCGCAGTGCCCTTTTGGGATAAGGAGAAGATAGTATACCGTCCTCTGTATCCGGAATTGACGGCAAGCTGTGTACTGGCATGGAAGAAGCAGCAGCCGCTTAGCTTAGCCGTAAGCAAGTTTTTGGAACACATAAAATGCTTTTTGAGCATAAGTGATATATAAAAACCAAGTATTTGATATAACTAGGAGCAGATTTTATAATGTAGGTGTAGAGAAAAACGCATGTCGCTTTCGTTCTGCACCTGCTTTTTTTGTGGGTAAAAGCATGTTCCCGCGAGCAACGGGACAGACGGATGATTGCGGTCATTTGGGGACTGCAGAGGGACATTTGTTTTAAAGTAAGAGATGGTAGAAGGAGAGATTGGGTATGAAGCAGGAGACAGGAATATTTTCAAACCAGGATTTAAGGGAAATGATTATTCCGCTTTTTTTGGAGCAATTACTGGTTATGCTCGTGGGGATGGCGGACACAGTGGTGATAAGCTATGTGGGTGAGGCAGCAGTATCCGGGGTTTCTTTGGTGAACCAGTTTAATACGGTGTTTATCTATCTTTTTACCGCGTTGGCGTCAGGCGGCGCGGTTGTTATCAGCCAGTATATAGGAAGAAAAGCAAAAGATGCCGCAGGGGAATCCGCCAGCCAACTTCTGTTATTTTCCACCTTTTTCTCAGTCATTGTATCTGCGGTTGTATTAATCGGTAATGAACGGATATTGCGGCTGATGTTTGGAAGAGTGGAGGATTCTGTGATGCAGGCATGCGTTACATACCTGAAAATCTCAGCCTATTCTTATCCGGCTCTTGCAATTTACAATTCCGGTGCGGCCGTTTACAGAAGCCTTGGGAAAACGAAAGTGACTATGTATTTGTCAGTCGTTTCTAATATCATCAATATGGTAGGTAACTTGATTGGCGTGTTTGCGTTGCATGCGGGCGTGGCAGGTGTGGCATATCCCTCTTTGGTTGCAAGAGTATTTTCGGCTGTGGCGATTACGGCGTTTTGTTTTCAGGAGAAAAACGAGGTGGTTTACTGTGGAAAGTGGATTTTTCGGTGGAACGGCAAATTGATGAGGAGTATTTTGAATATCGCCGTTCCTAACGGAGCGGAGAACGGAATATTCCAGTTGGTAAAAGTGATGCTGAGCAGTATCGTCGCTCTTTTTGGCACATACCAGATTGCCGCAAATGGCGTGGCGCAAAGTATCTGGTCTTTGGCCGCCTTGGCGGGTGTGGCTATGGGGCCTGTATTTATTACGGTGATTGGACAGTGTATGGGGAATCGGGATGTGGAGGCTGCGGAGAGCTATTTTAGAAAGCTGACGAAGATTACGCTTTTGTTTTCGTCGGCATGGAACCTTCTTGTTTTTCTTTTGACTCCCGTTTTTCTGCGGCTGTATGCTTTAGAGCCGGAGACAAAGCAGCTTGTAATCTGGTTGGTGCTTATCCACAATGTGTTTAATGCGGTTGCTTTTCCGTTCTCCGGTGCGCTCAGCAACGGGTTGCGGGCGGCAGGGGACGTGAAGTTCACGATGTATGTGGCAATTGGTTCTACGATTGCCGCAAGGCTGCTTTTATCATATCTGTTTGGAATTGTGTTCCACATGGGGGTAATCGGCATCGCGGTGGCAATGGTTGGGGACTGGATTGTGCGGGCCGTTATTTTTATATGGCGGCAGAAATCCGGAAAATGGAAGGAATTTCAGGTGATTTAAACAGTTTTCATTCTTTCTTTTTTATGGGATAATATGGTAAACTATATTTGTCGCAAACACCCTTTGTTCACTGAAGGTATCATGCTAAGCACGAAGAAATTGCCCTGCATGGCAGCCGTCAACAATCTAAGGAACGGTACAAAGGTGAACAAGATATGAGGCACGACTTTAGCAAAATGGACACGGCTATGATTCTGTCCAGTGATTTGTTTGCCACAATGTTGGAGGAGGAAGAGATGGATTATACTGACATACTAAAGAAATATCTGTTCTGTGAATTTGAGGAAGAGATGTACCCCAGATTGGAGCAGGCAGGCTCCATGGAGGACAAGAAAATACCAATTGAAAAGGTGTGTATCGATATTGACGCCATCGACAGAATGCAGGCAAAGACGATGAAATTTGCCAGGAACATTTTTTCGTTGGGAAATGGGGCTCTGGGATACAAAAAGTTCGACGGCAATGAGGAACTGTGCAGAGATGAAAATTTTGTGTTGGTGGGTGGTCCCGGTAAGGGGAAAAGTACAATCAGCCAGTTTATCGCTCAGATTTACCGGGCTTTTGCATTAAAGGAGCTAGGATACAGGGACAAGACCGTTGATAAATTTATAAAGGAGTTCAACAAAAGCTATGGATACCGGATTGACCGTATCAGAATTCCATTTAAAGTTGCGTTACGCGAATATGCTGCATGGATGAAGAGGAAGGGAGAGGATGAAGCTGTTTCTGTCCTGCAATATATGAGGGAACGAATCGGCAGGTTTGAGGGGAATGTACTGGCTGCTGATGTGCTTCGGGAAATGCTTAGGGAGCAGGCCTGGATATTTTTCTTCGATGGCCTGGATGAGGTACCGGAGTCTTCCAATCGGCAGGAGGTGCTTGCGCAGATTCGTATGTTTATTGCGATGGAATTGCGGGAGGCGCAATGTGACTGCATGGTCATAGGGACGACCAGAGAACAGGGATATAACAACGACTTTGACGAAGAGAAATATACCCATATGGAAGTGGCGGAACTTTCCAAGGAGGACAGCCAGATTTATATTGAAAAGCTATTTGCCGTCATGGAGGAGCAGATGGAACGGCGGAAAGAATATATTCGCATTATGTATGAAGCCCTTGAGGATGAGACCACAAGCAGGCTGATGAAGACGCCGCTACAGATTACCATTATTGCCATTCTTGTAAAGAGCGGCGGAAAGCCGCCCCATGAGAGGTATTCACTGTTCAGACAATATTATGACACGATTGTCAGAAGAGAGAAACAAAAGAATGTGGTGGCCACACTCAATGATAATACGGGGTGGTTGGAGGACATCCACTATCTGCTTGGAAACCGTTTGCAGAAAGAATCCGAACTGGCGGAGAATGCATCCGCCGAGATAAGCAAGGATGAACTGCAAAAACTGATAAGCAATTATGTAGAAGAAAAGCGGGATGATGATTACGAGGCAGGAAGCAAGGAAGAGGAAAAAGAGAATGCATTTTTGATGACCATCACGCAGAGAATCTGCTTCTTAAGTGAAAACAGGGAGGGATTTTACAGTTTCACAATCCGCTCCATGCAGGAATATTTTGCAGGAACCGATTTGGTCAAGGATAAAAGCGATGAGGACGCCATATGCAATATAGAAAAAATTGCATACAGGTCTTACTGGAGAAATGCGCTCCTCTTTGCCCTGGGCTATATTGAGCTTGAGCGTAAAAGCCTTGAACCGAAAATTGGATTGCTCTGCGAGCGGATGAATGGGAAGGATAATATCCTACAGGAGGATTATACATCGGATAACCTGTGCCTGTTTGGTTCCTGGCTTGCAGTCGATATCTTGATAGAGAATCTTTTTAGAGGGAAGGCTCAGAATAAATATATTGCACTTGCGGTGAGGGCGGCGGGACTTGATAGATGTACGGATTACAATAAATTTTCTGTGGTGACGGGGACACAGAAGGATAAACTTGTAAGACATGTAAAAGAAAAGTGTGAAAGAAATCCGGAGCAAACCATAAAGGCTGTCAAGCTGTATCTGAAACTGAATGAGAACGGAAAGAATAATTTGAGTGGTGAAATTGCCGATGGGATGGGGCGGCTTTCAGAAGAGCAGGTATTGGCGCTCGATATTGATATTGTGGCAAACGGGATGAAATCCGGGAAGAAAGTGCTCAATGCGTCGGTTTGCCGGATAAAAGAAGGCTTGGAGAAAGGAAAAATAAAACAATTTCTTCCTGCACGGGTGCTTGAAAGATTATTGGATGCAATTGATTCAGCGTCTGGTGTAGATTTAAAGAAAAATATGCTTCTGCAATGTCTTTATGAGAAAAATGGATTTGACAGGTTTGGGGCACTGATAGAATTGAGAAATTGGTTAGGCTTCCAGTGCGATATGGAAAAGTTGTTCATGTATCTTGCACCGATGTACAGAGAATGGTATAGGTATGGTAATACAAAAGTAAATTTATCCGAATGTGTAGAGATTGCCTGTCATGACAGGGAGATTGATGAGACTGCTTTGTTGGCAATACAGGAAGAACTGCGGGCTTTAAACCTGGAATATTTGGCAGAGCTCTGTGAATTTTTGTTAAATCCTACTTTATCGGGTTATCAGGAGCTGTGTGAAAAATTGAACAAAGAGGAAGTGTATTTGGCAAAACAGTACCGGCGTGTGCTTAAATATTATGTGAGACGGGAGAAATTTGACAGTGAAGAACAATTCCGGCAGATACAGGCAGAGCGGAAAAAGGACTGCAACAGTTTAATGAAAGGTGATTTTGACGCCGTATGCTATAAAGACACCGATATAGAATTTAGCTATTCATATGGATATTTTGAGTATGTATTTGATGATTTGATGAAAAACGGCAAGATACATATGGATAATTTGGAATTGTTAAGCGATGTGTTTTTTTACATATATCCTTCCGTGGCAGAAGCCCAGATGAACATTAAAGGTTCTCTTTCTGATGACGATACCGAATTGGCCGATGGGTTAGTCAGAATCATTAGTGAAACAAACCGTAGGGGAAAGTATAGATATAGGGAAAATGTATTAGTGGCAGTTTTAGCCGGTTCAAAATTTAAGGGAAATTTATGGAAGCAAGTTCCTGATTTCTTGTTGGTTGACGAAATGCTCAAACTGGAGTTAAGAAAAGATAGATATAGAGGATACCTGGTTCAAACTGAGACATTACAAAAGGCCATAGGCAACATCATCGGCAAAATCATTTATGATTCGAAAGAAAGCAACTATTTGGCAATCATTCCTACATTAGTTAATCAACCGATTGACATAAGAAAATGCGTTTCAGAAAATGAGATGCAGGAGCTTGAACAGATTACATATTCTGTCGGTGCGAACCTTCTTACCATGAGACTTCTTAAAATGTGCATGGATAAGAATGAGAGGCCGGCGCAGGCGCTTGACAATTTCCTGGCATGTGACGTGCCGCGTGATATTGTATACAGAGAGATTGAGATAATGCTTCGGTATTGTCCGGTGGAAAATAAAGAGAAACTCTGGGTGGAGACATATCTTCGGTTGGAGAAAGAAGATTTCGGGGAGAGCGGACAGACTAGGCAGCGGATTATGGATGATATGATGGAAATGAAGTGCAATGCGGCGGGATAAAAATTGTACAGGAATTGCCATGAAAAGAATACCGCTTAACAGAGTTACGCTGTGAATGTGCCGCAATCTATGCTATACTAATATACTGGCATGTTCCTGTTTCGGCAAATTGCTTGCCTGAAAATGAACGTGTCGGTACATTACTATCCGTAGGTTTCTATGGAAATAGGTTGATGGATGAAGAACCGGAGTGTAGTTTGCGGCGGTCCGCCACAGTACATGGCCAGGGTGCATCCAGGAAAGGAAATGTGAGAATGAAGAAAATGTGGGAAAAGTGGACAGGCATAAGCCTTGTCAAACGAATTGTTGTAGGTCTGGCAATCGGTGTGGTTTTGGCGCTGGTTGCACCGCAGGCTTCCGGCATCGGAATCCTGGGGGATGTGTTTGTGGGCGCGCTGAAAGCGATTGCGCCGCTTCTGGTATTTTTCTTAGTTATGAGTGCATTAAGCAATGCAGGGCAGTCCCATGGCGGCGTCATCCGCACAGTGGTTGTCCTGTATATGTTCAGTACGGTGCTTGCGTCAGTGATTGCCGTCTTCGCCAGCATGGTTTTTCCGGTGGAGATGGTTTTGAAGGAGGCGGCGGATACGGCGGCCTCGGCGCCTCAGGGCATCATGGAAGTGCTGAGTACACTGTTGTTAAATGTGGTGGCGAATCCGGTATCGGCGTTAGTCAATGCCAACTATATCGGGATTCTCTCATGGGCGGTGCTTCTTGGGGTGGCATTCCGCGGGGCGAAGGATACGACAAAGGCGGCCCTTGCCGATATTTCCAAAGCCATTTCCCTGGTGGTTACAACGATTATTAATCTGGCGCCCTTTGGTATTTTAGGTCTGGTATATTCCAGTGTGACGGCCAGTGGTTTGGAGACATTTACGGTATATGGAAAGCTGCTTGTCCTGTTGGTAGGCTGTATGCTTGGCATCTACTTTATCACCAACCCGATTCTTGTATACTGGTGTATCAGGAAGAATCCTTATCCGCTTATTTTTAAGTGTTTGAAGGAGAGTGCGATTACGGCATTTTTCACGAGAAGTTCGGCTGCCAATATCCCGGTGAACATGAAAATCTGTGAAGAGATGGGATTGGACAAGGATACATATTCCGTGACCATTCCTCTTGGCGCTACCATCAATATGGACGGTGCGGCAATTACGATTACGGTTATGACCATGGCCACGGTACATACTCTTGGAATCCCTGTGGATATACCCACGGCGATTGTGTTAAGTCTCCTTGCGGCGCTTGCGGCATGCGGTGCATCGGGCGTGGCGGGCGGTTCTTTGCTCCTTATCCCGATGGCGTGTTCTTTGTTTGGCATAACCGATGCGGTGTCCATGCAGGTTGTAGCGGTCGGGTTTATTATCGGCGTTATCCAGGATTCCGTGGAGACGGCGCTTAATTCCTCCTCCGATTTGCTCTTGTCTGCCTCGGCGGAATTTAGGCAGTGGCGTAAGCAGGGGAAGGGGATTAAATTCTAACTTACATATTTTACATAAGTTTACCATTTACTTTAGTCTGCTACTATGGTAAAATACAACCTGACCCTGGCGGCATTCGCTAAATACCCAAACCAATCAAAGGTTGATTTTAAGCAGGGTACTTGGCTCGTTGTACCGCGGGAATGAAAAATCAGGAGGAGAAGTTTATGAAAAAAAGATTGGCATTTATGTTAGTATTATCCATGGCGGTGGGCACGGTGTTGACAGGTTGCGGCGGCGTGTCCGGTGATGCGGCCCAGACGGCGGCAGACACAGCGGAGGCGGAACCGTCAGATGCAGGGAGTGACGCAGAGGGCGGAGAGACGGATACAGACGCTGCGGCAGAGACGGAGGGCGCGGCGGACACAAATCTTGTCTATGCGGTGGAGGCTGGCTCTGCAGGCGAAGCGGCAGCCCAGGATAAGGGGTTCCAGACCAATGTAGTGGCATCCCAGGCAGATGCATTGATGGAAGTGGCGTCCGGCACATCCGATGCTGCGATTATCGACCTTCTTATGGCAGGCGCCATGATTGGCGAGGGAACAAGTTATCCCAATATGAAATATACGGATGAGTTGACGACAGAGGAATACGGCGTTGGCTGCCGTAAGGGCTCCGACTTGGCTTCCTATATTAATTCCGTATTTGCGGAAAGCTATGCAGACGGTTCCATGAAAGAGACGGCTGCCACATACGGTGTACAGGAAGCGTTGGTTGAGCAGCCTGCCTCCGATTTTACGGCGTCCGAGACGGACAGCGATGTGGCTTACATCCAGGAAAAAGGTACATTGATTGTGGGCATCACAGACTTTGCCCCTATGGATTACAAAGACGAGTCAGGCGAGTGGATTGGTTTCGATGCGGATATGGCGCGCGTCGTGGCTGAGAAGTTAGGTGTGGAAGCACAGTTTGTGGAGATTGACTGGGACAACAAGATTATGGAGTTGGAATCAAAGACCATCGATGTTGTATGGAACGGTATGACACTTACGACAGAAACCACATCCGCTATGGAATGCACGAATCCTTACTGCAATAACGCACAGGTTATTGTGGTGCCGGCTGAATAATTTTTAGAAGACAGATATATTTTGCAGGAGTGGCTTTTGGCATAACGGCTTCGGGGAGAGGCCGTTATGTCAGTTTGTCGGGAAACCGTATAATGTGTATGACATATGCCACCAGGCATAAAACGGAGGAACAGACTTCGGTAAAGGAGAAGTATCTATGTTTTGGAGTGTTACACAATCACTGTTGGGCGGTTTGCTTACGACCTTTCAGATTTTTTTGTTTACCTTGCTGTTTTCACTGCCCCTTGGGTTAGTTTTGGCATTTGGCTCTATCAGCAGGTTTAGTCCGCTGCGTTATCTCATACAGGTGTTGGTCTGGATTATCCGGGGGACACCGCTTATGTTGCAGCTTATTATTATATTCTATGGTCCCGGACTTTGGCTTGGGCATAACATATGGAGCGGTAATGAGGCGGGGCGTATCACTGCAACCGTGGTAGCATTCAGTATCAACTATGCCTGTTATTTCTCCGTCATTTTCCGGGGCGGTATCGAAGGCGTTCCGGCGGGCCAGCGGGAGGCAGGACAAGTGCTTGGCATGACCAAAAGCCAGATTTTCTTTCAGGTTACGCTTCTTCAGATGGTGAAACGTGTTGTACCTCCTATGTCCAATGAGATTATTACGTTGGTAAAAGACACTTCCCTGGCGCGTATGATTGCCGCCTATGAGCTGACTTTTGCGGGGTATTCATTCATGAAGAGTAACGGCCTTACATGGCCCTTATTCTATACGGGCGTATTTTATTTGATTTTTGTTGGCATCCTGACTTTGCTGTTTAATTATATTGAGCGGAAGTTAGATTACTTTAAGTAATAGAGTAAAATAATGAAAGGTATGCATACAGATGGCGATTCTGGAAGTAAAAAATATAGGAAAACAATTTGATTCTACGATGGTGTTAAACGATGTCAGCTTTTCGTTGGAAGAGGGCAACGCGCTCGCCATCATCGGTTCTTCAGGTTCAGGCAAGACGACGCTTTTGCGCTGCCTGAATTTCCTGGAAACACCTGACAAGGGTACAATTTCCGTGAAGGGGGAAACGCTTTTTGATGCCGCTATGCCCCTTAAGGAGCAGGAAAAGGCTCTTCGCACGAAGCGTCTGCATTTCGGGATGGTATTCCAGTCGTTTAATCTGTTTCCTCAGTATACGGCGTTGGAAAATGTGATGTTGGCAGAGAAATTATTGGCCAAAGAACGTGCGGATTTTAAGCAGAATAAAAAGGAAATCTATGCAAAGATTGAAGAACACGGCATAGAGCTTCTTGCAGAGATGGGACTTGCGGACCGTATGTCCCACTATCCTCACCAACTGTCCGGCGGGCAGCAGCAGCGTGTGGCCATTGCCAGGGCGTTGGCGCTGAAACCGGATATCCTCTGTTTCGACGAGCCCACTTCCGCCCTGGACCCGGAGCTGACGGGGGAAGTGCTTAAAGTAATCCGCGGACTTGCCGAGCAGAAGACGACCATGATTATTGTGACCCACGAGATGGCTTTTGCCAGGGACGTGTCTGACCAGTTGATTTTCATGGATGACGGAGTGATTGTGGAACAGGGCGAGCCGAAACAAGTGATTGACCATCCCCGGGAAGAGAGGACGAAACAGTTCCTGACAAGGTATGCCCAGGGGTGAGTGAAGCTGTGGGCAGGTGGAAGAGAGATTCCAAAAGTATATCACTACAAAATGGAGGAGAACGATGGAACAAAAAGAATTATACCGCTTACTCGATTTACAGCCGGAGATGGTAAAGCAGTTGGAGGAGATTGGCGCAGATTTGGATTTGGAGCCGCTTGCCCCTTATATAAAACAATTGACTAAGAGAGAGACTGCGGCCCAGGCGTATAACGATTTAAAAGTTGCTTTGCAGGAAGATGAAGGCAATATGAAGATGTTGTACTGCCAACTGCAAAGCATGTGCCGTACATTTGAAAATTATAAAGAAAAAAATATTCCGGTGGAAGTGTTTACGGATACGATGAAATGCTATACGAGATTTATCCGGGAGTGTCAGAAGAAAAACGGACGGATGTTTTTCGACAGGGGATGGTGGACGTTCCATCAGATTTCTATGGAAATTTTCCGCATCGGCGCGTTAGAGTACCAGTTTGGCGAGTATGAAGGAAAGAACGTGCTCTATGTACATATCCCTTCCGACGCAGACATAACAGACGCATCAGTTGACAGCTCCTTTGAGGAGGCAGGAAAATTTTTCGCTACATATTACGGCGACTATGTGTATGACAAGTATGTATGCGAGTCATGGCTTCTTTCTCCTGTGTTGGCGTCGATTCTGCCTGAGACATCCCACATTAAGTCTTTTCGGAACAGATTTACGATTGTGAAAGAAGAACCAGAGGCTAAGGACTTTTTGGAATGGCTGTTCCAGGTTCCGGATACCACGATGACGGATTATGCCAGCCTGTCCGAGAATACCAGTCTCCAGAGACGTGCCAAAGAACTTGCTTTAGCCGGAACATTGATTGGCGTGGCATGGGGTGTTATGGACGTGCCGGTATATGATAAATAGGCTTGGATGTTTTATACAGGAATCTTATCCTTTGTTCACTGAGGGTAAGGCTCCTGTTTTTTTTCTTAATCTTCTTATTCCTATATTCGGGATGATTTCCTTTTTGGATTAGAGTATCAAAAGGTGCTATCATAAAATTTCACTGGCAGATTGTATAAATGTTCACGAAGTTGTCCTTCGGAGGAATATGAGATTTTCTTAATGTTCCGTGAAGTTTCCAGTAATTTCGGGACATGAATGTCCCGAAAAGTACGATGTTCGCCTGGATGGCGAATAGAGTGCGGCTACGTCCGTTTCCATAGATTTTCCGGAATAGTTTAGAAAATCCATGTGACGCAGACGGACACAAGGGAACATTTATGCAATCTGCTATTGCAACTTATATATACAATGCACTTTTTGACACCCTAATCCTTTTAAGAATATAATTCCAGAATGTTGCATTCCTTGCTGTGGATAAACCCGTATACTACTATCCGTTATAATCCACACTCATTTCCTGTAGAAAATGACAAATAATAATTGTAATCGCCAAAGCCAAACAGTGGATTATGTATTAAAATATATAAATGTAAAGAGAAAATTTGTTGAAAACATCAAAGAATTGGAACAAAGAGAAGAAGATGATTTGATAGAAGTAGACAAATTGGGCAACTAATTTCCTGAAAAAACTGGGATTATTCCTAAGATGCAGCTTTTGCACATAAAGAGCAAAAATTGATACGGAAGACAAATTTATAGTGTTCTATATAAACGGGAAACCTGTATGGCATAGGAATAAAAAGTAAATTTTGGGAGATGTCTTAAAAGGAGGATAAATTATGAAAGCAAAAAGCATGAACAAAACCTTTGCGGCGATGCTTGCAGCAGCTATGGTATTGTCGGCTGCCGGATGCGGGGATGCATCGGCGCCAGCAGCGGACAGCGAACCGGCACAGGATTCGGCAGCAGATGAGACAGCGCCTGCGGCGGACGATGCGGTGTCTGAGAGCGACGATGGCGCCGGGACAGAATCTGCGGACGCGTCGGGCGGAGGATTATCGGGCTCTTTTTCTTTCTTCCATTTCCATGAGGACGACGGGGCGGGAACTTCCAAGGCATTCTGGAATGCGGCGAATAAATTCATGGAAGAGAACCCGGATGTCAATATCGAATTTGTTTTTACCGATTCAAACAATTACCAGGAGAAACTGACAACCCTGATGGCAGGAGATGAGCTTCCCGATGTATGGCTTTCCAAGGGTGATATGCTTCCGACATTTGCGGACGCGGGCGTTATCCAGGCGGCGGACCAGTATATTTCCGCCGATTCCGAGTGGGCAGGGGCATATGTGGACGGCGCTTTTGCGGATTGTACTTACGACGGCACACAGTGGGGTGTTCCGTTCCAGATGCAGGCCAATTGTATCGGGGTATATAATGAAGCGATTTTTGAGGAATGCGGAATTGACGGATGGCCGGAGACTTGGACGGAATTGCTGGAAGATTGTGAGAAAATCAAGGCGGCAGGATATACGCCGATTGCCATGGGTAATAAGGACCAGTGGCTCGCAGAATCTGCAGTGTTCAATACTTATGCCTACAAATATATCGACCAGGCATGGTTTGACAGTCTGGCCAACAACGAGGGAGCAAAATTCACGGATGAGGCGTTTGTAAGGGCTCTCGCAGGATTTCAGGATGTTGCGCAGTATTTCAATGAAGATATGAATTCCATCGACCAGGATGAGATGTTTGCGTTGTACTATAATAAACAGGCGGCGATGTTCTTCGACGGCGCATGGTCTGTGGGAACGATGATTGATAACTGTCCTGAGGATGTACTTTCCTCCACCCATGTGGGACTGATGCCTGCAGTGGAAGGCGAGTCGGGCACGAAGTATGACACGGCTGCAGGTGCGGGTTGGAATTACTTAATCAGCAGCGGGCTTGAGGGTGATGACTTGACGGCGTGTCTGGCATTTTTAAAAACGGTTACTACGGGTGAATATGCAGACGATGCTTTGCAGCAGGGCTTCATCTCCGCGGGTAAAGCGGCGAACGCAGATACTTCTACGTTAAACCCGTTGTTTGCAGAGTACTATGAGTTGGCGGCTACGATGAATAACTGTTCTATTTTTGACTGTGTGCTGCCGGCAGAAATCGGCTCAGGTGTTCTCTATGCGGATACCCAGCAGTTGATTGCAGGCACGATGACGCCCGAAGATATGGCGGCTGACTGTCAGTCTACTTTGGAGGCAAACTATTAAATAGGATAATTAGGAAGCCGGGTAATCCGCAAAATCCTGTCGGAAAACTTGCAGGAGCGGAATCCCGGCTGGCTTTATTCTTGTGGGTAACAGGTTATGCCCGCTTTGTGGAAGGAAGGTGGATTGATGAATATCCGTGAGATACGGAATAATAAACAGAAAGCCGGGATTTATGCATTGGTACTTATTCCCTTTATCTATTTTGTGTATGTGATGGTTTACCCGCTTATCATATCCATATATTATAGCTTGACAAAGTGGAAAGGAATCGGTGCTCCCAAATTCGTAGGGCTTGATAATTATGCGACGATGCTGCAGTCTTCCGATTTCTGGCTTGTAACGAAGAACACGTTGTTTTTGTGTGTGGTGTGCACGGTAGGACAGGTGGGGATTGCGCTTATCATCGCATTCCTGATGACGATTAGGCGTCTGAAATTAAAGACGTTCCACCGGGCGGTTATTTTCTTTCCAGTGGTGATGGCGCCCATTGTGGTAGGTTATGTATGGCGCTTTATCTACAATTCAAACTATGGTCTTTTGAATGCGTTTCTGACCGCAATCGGCCGTCCCGACTGGATACGGTTTTGGCTGGACGACCAGGATATTGTGTTGCGGATGGTTTCGATTCCTGTAATCTGGCAGTATATTGGTCTGTATATGATTATTCTGATGAGTGGGATTTCTGCCATTCCCCAGGAAGTGTTTGAGTGTGCCGAGATTGACGGGGCGACAGGATTTAAGAAATCTGTTTATATTACGCTGCCTATGATTTGGGATTCCCTCAAAGTCTGTATTATCCTGTGCGCGGGCGGCACGATGAAGATATACGACCATCTTGTAGCGTTGACCAACGGCGGTCCAGGCAGGGCGACGGAGTCCTTGGCAATGTACTGTTATGAATATACGTTTCGGTTCGGTAATTTTGGTATGGGCGCGGCGATTGCGGTTACGATTCTCGTGCTTGCGCTTTTGATTAGCGCGGCGATACAGCTTGTTATGGGAAGGAGGAAGGACTGATGGATAAAACAAAACGGTATCTTGCTAATTTTTTCGTAAATGTGCCGATTCTGTTCTTGTCGTTAACCTGTATTTTTCCGGTAGTATGGCTGCTTTATTCGTCCGTCAAGACGGATGCGGAATTTAATATCAGCCCGGTGAACCTTCCGGGGAAAATACATTTGGACAACTATGTCAAAGCGTTTAGCCGGGCAAATTTCGGGACTTTTGCATTCAACAGCCTGTTTAACAGCATTATTTCGCTTCTTTTGGTGCTTGTGATTTCTTTTATCCTTGGTTATCTGCTTTCCAGATACCGTTTCCGTGGGAGGAATATCGTCTACGGTGTGCTGATGGCGGCGATGATGGTGCCTATTTATGCATTAATCGTGCCGATTTTTATACAGGAGAAGAAGCTTGGGCTTTTGAACAATTACTTTTCCCTGATTCCCATTTATGTGGCGATGGAGCTGCCTACGTCCGTATTCCTGATAGACAGTTATATCAAAGGTATTTCGGTGGACCTTGAGGATGCGGCGTCCATAGACGGAGCGAGTCTGCCGCGGACAATGTTTACGATTATTATGCCGATTTGCCGTCCGATTCTTTCTACGGTGGTGATATTGACTTTTATGCATGTATGGAATGAGTTCCCCTTTGCGCAGGTGCTGATTTCCAAGGAAGAGTTGAAGACGATTCCGTTGGGGTTAACTTATTTTACCTCCCAGTATTCTACAAGCTATACGCTTCTTCTGGCGGCGCTTGCCATGGCGACGATACCTGTTTTAATCATCTATCTATTCTTTTATAATAAGATTATGGAAGGTATGATGGCGGGGGCAGTTAAAGGCTGACGGGAGTGAACAGAGAATGATTGATATATCCGGATTTGAACAGATTAGCCCTTATGTGAGAATGGTCAGGCTGAAAAAAGAGGCATCTCTATCAGGGAAATGGAAAGATATCGACAATGTGTTTACTTATATAGCGGCGGGAAGCGCGGATTTTATTCTGGACGGTTTCCGCTATTCCCTTCATACAGGAAATGCGATTATCATTCCGCCCTATATGACTCATGTAATTGTTTCCAATGGGACAGAGTCTTTAATCCAGTATATTGTACATTTTGATTTCTATGAGTCGGAGGAGAGAAAGCGTCTTTTGCACAAAGATGTTCTGGACGAAGATGAAAGACATCTGACGGTTTCGAGCCAGGAGAATATTCTGGGCAACCAGGCTGTGATTGCCGAGATTCCGGAGGCGGACAGGAACCGGATGATATTTTGTTATCTGAACCTTCTTCGGGAGTTTTTCGAGGACAGGTCGGGGAAAAATATGATTTTAAAAGCAGGATGCATGGAACTGCTGATTACCACCTTGCGCAACTGTGTCGGGCTTAAGGGTGGGCAGGAGAATAACCGGAGAAAAACAAAGTCGTGGATTCATATCGAGAATGCGGTGGAGTATATTTTAGGCAGCGATTTGACGGAGGATTTAGGCAATGAGCGCATAGCGGAGGCGGTAGGGGTTTCTACCAACTATTTGACTAGTATTTTCCAGACTTATCTTGGCGTATCTTTGCACAAATATGTCTTAAATGTAAGGATTGAACGAGCGCAGCAGATGATGCTGTCAGGGAAGGTCAATGTGACGGAGGCGGCAAATTTAACCGGATTTTCAAGTATTCATGTGTTTAGTAAGACATTCAAAAATATTCTGGGTATTTCCCCGAGCCAGTTTTTGGATGACATTGTAACAAAAGACCAGGGCCATATCGTCTGACAGGGCTATGGCCGGCGCAGGTTGAGGGTAGTTTGGACGGAGGTTATCTCCTTGTGCATGTGGCAAAAGCCGTATAAGGATGTGCAGGAGAGATGGTTAGAGAACATCACAATTAAATCAGGAGGCACTTATGTGGATTGAAGGTAATTACAGACGGAATTTGTTGGACATGCATATCGACGATTGGAATCCGGAGTTCTTAAGCAGGATTGATATTGACGAGTATGTAGACGCCCTGAAAGATGCGGGTTTCCAGGCGGCCATGGTCAAAGGCAGGCCGCATACGGGGTTAGCTTACTATCCTACGAAAGTTGGACGGATGCACGAGGGGTTAAAAGGCTTCGACTATCTGGGGAATATGATTAGGAAATGTCATGAAAATGGGATTGCGGTGATTGCGTATTTCACACAGATTTTTGACAACTGGGCCTATGAGGCGCACCCGGAATGGCGGCTCGTGACGGCAGAAGGAAAGGGGATGCGTGAATACCGCGGAATGGGCAATTTCAAGACGGGACGTTACGGCATTGTATGCCCGAACAACGAAGGGTATCGGGAGTATGTCAGGGACTGTCTGACAGAGATGAACACGATGTATGATTTCGAGGGGATGTTTTTGGACATGACCTTTTTCCCGGAAGTGTGTTACTGTCCCAGTTGCCGGAAGAAATATAAGGACGAGACGGGAAAAGAGCTTCCCAGGAGGATTGACTGGAATGACCCTGACTGGCTTGACTATACGTACCGGAGGGACCGGTGGATTGCGGAATACGCGAAGTTTGCCACAGACTGTGTGAAAGCGGTAAAACCCCATGTGACGGTGGAGCATCAGTTTTCCAGGATTACCGGAGCGTGGATTGACGGAAGCACGGAAGATATCATGAAGGCAGTCGATTATGCCGGGGGAGATTATTACGGGGGATTTCTGCAACAGACATTTATCAATAAATATTATAAGAATGTTTCCCCAAACCTTCCTTTCGTGTACCATACTTCCCGCTGCGACCCGGAACTTGTGTACCATACAACGACCAAGACGGAGGAAGAGCTGCTTCTCCATGTGATTACGGCGCTTGTGCATAACGGGGCGTTCATTCTTGTGGATGCCATCAATCCCGACGGAAGCATTGTGCCGGACGTCTATCATAAGATGATGAAGCGCATCTATGGGCAGACCAGGCAGTTTGAGCCATATGTAAGCGGGAGCCTGTATCATGATGCGGCGATTTGGTTTGCAAGCCATGCCAAATATGACCCGAACGAGACGGACATCGGTATGATGGAGAAAAGTTTTAATCCTGCCTACTATATGGAGGCGCCTGTGGCGGCTGCTTCTGTGCTGCGGGAGAACAATATCCCCTTCGAGGTAATCGGCACGAAAAATATCGGTAGTGAGACGGCCAAGGTGTTGATTCTCTCCCATGTGGCGAACATCAGGGAAGAGGAGATGGACGCCATAGAAAAGTACCTGCAAAAAGGAGGCAGTCTGTTTATCAGCGGACCTATCGGAAATGAGAGGCTGCAAAAGCTTCTGGGACTTCGGATAACCGGACGGACGGCCCATGACTTTACCTATATGAGCCCCACCGAAGAGGGTGGACGTTTCTTTGAAGGTTTCAGCCATCTTGCACCCTTGACGATAGACATGCACCAGATGGAAGCGGAGATTGTGGATGATACGAACCTGACGGTTCTTGCCACGAAAACCCTTCCGTATACCATGACAGGGACGTATGAGTTTGCGGCGATTCATTCCAATCCGCCGGGCATCTATACGGAAAGCCCATGTGCAGTGTTAAAAGAGACAGGGGCAGGGAAGATTATCTGGACTGCCGCGCCGATAGAGATGTCCAGGCCATATATGAGCCGGAAAGTATTTTACCGTATGGTTGATTTTTTGCGCGGAGAGGCATCTTTTACATCCAATGCGCCGAAATTCGTGGAAGTATTGGGATGGAACAAAGAAGGGACGGATTATTTTGCGGTGATTAATGAACAGGAAGAGTCTCCGGTAGCGCCTATGTATGATATCTGGATTGACGTAAAAGGGAAGGGAGATAAAGAGGCGTTCCTTCTGCCGGGGAAGGATAAGGTTGAAACCGAGACAATCGGGGAAAATACGCTTAGGATTCATCTGCCGAAGCTTGAGATTTTCCAGATGATTTATTTGGGAGCGTAGGAATGGAGGCAAGATTGAAAATTGAAATTTTCAATCACGAGATTTGTGCCTGCGCGTTGCTTGCCACAAACTCGGTTATGCGAAAAGCAGCGCAAAGATGGAGGTAATTATGAAATACGGAATATATTTTGCATACTGGGAGAAAGAATGGGGAGTAGACCAGAAACCGTACATAGAGAAAGTGAAAAAACTTGGTTTCGATGTGTTGGAAATTTCCTGTGCGATGTTAAAGGAAACCACCCAGGAAGAATTGAGAGAAATAAAGAAGAGGGCTGAGGATGCAGGAATCATCCTCACTGCCGGCTACGGGCCGAATGCGCAGGAGAATCTTGCAAGTGAAAACCCGGCCATCGCGGCAAATGCAGTCGCTTTCTACACGGATATTTTAAAGAAACTGGAAGTGTTGGGTATTCATACGTTGGGGGGAGGAATTTACTCTTATTGGCCAGTGGATTACAGCAAGCCTATCGACAAAGAAGGGGATTGGGCGCGGAGTGTAGAGAATGTGCGTAGAGTAGGCAGGATTGCCGGGGAGTGCGGCGTGGATTACTGTCTGGAAGTGCTGAACCGTTTTGAGGGGTATTTACTTAACACCTGTGGAGAGTGCAGGCGGTTTGTGGAAGAGGTGGACGTGGATGCGGTGAAGATTATGTTGGACACATTCCATATGAATATCGAGGAAGACAGCATCGTGGAAGCAATTCTGCTTGCGGGGGATATGTTGGGACATTTCCATGTGGGAGAAAATAACAGACGTCTTCCCGGCAAGGGGAATATGCCCTGGTATGAAATCGGAATGGCGCTTCGTGCAATCGGCTATGACAAAAACGTGGTGATGGAGCCTTTTGTCAGGAGCGGCGGCGGTGTGGGAAGCGATATCAAGATTTGGCGAGATTTGAGCAAGGGGGCGTCTCTTGAACAACTGGATAAGGACGCGGCGGATTCCGTATCGTTTCTCAGATATGTCTTTGGCGGGCCAAATTCGGATGGGGGGAAGCGTACTGCGGTAGATGATGGCAGAAATGCACCGGAATGGAGTAAGACTGGGATTTTAGTTTGATTATAGAAATGGAGGAAAAGATGAAGAATTATCCGGTAATTGGCATACGCCCGATTGTGGATTCCAGGCGGCTCGGAATCAGGGACGCACTGGAAGGGAAAGTCAGGCAGATGGCGGAGTCGGCAAAGAGGCTGATTCAGGACAACGTGTTTTATGCGGACGGCACACCGGCCCGGGTGGTGATATACTCGGGCAGCATTGCGGGTGGAGAGGAAGCGGCAAGGTGCGAGGAAGAATTTGCGGCACAGCATGTGACGGCCACGTTAAGCGTGACGCCCAGTTGGTGCTATCCTTTGGAGACCATCGACATGAACCCTATGACGACGAAGGCAATCTGGGGATTTAACGGGACGCAACGTCCGGGAGCCGTGTACCTGGCGGCGGCCATGGCAGCTCATAACCAGATGCACAGACCTTGCTTTTCTATCTATGGCAGAGATGTACAGGATATGGAAGAAGAGGAAATTCCGGGGGATGTGCAGGAGAAGATTTTGCGGTTTGCCAAGTGTGCGCTTGCAGTGGGTCAGATGCAGAATAAGGCTTATGTAGGATTCGGTGCGGTGTCAATGGGTATCATGGGTTCCTTCCTGGACCCTGCTTTCTACATGCATTATCTTGGTATGCGTCCTGAATGGGTAGATATGACGGAAATACTGCGGCGTATGGAACAAGGGATTTATGACAAGGAAGAATTTGAAGAGGCGATTCAGTGGGTTAGGGCAAATTGTAAGGAAGGTTATGACCCCAATTCCAAAGAACGGGCGCACAGCCGGGAAGACAAGGACAGGGAATGGGAAGTTGTAGTGAAGATGACCATGATTGTCAGGGACGTCATGCTTGGCAATGACAGGCTGGCGGAAATTGGATTCCAGGAAGAAGCGTTGGGGCGCAACGGTTTGTTCGGCGGATTCCAGGGACAGCGCATGTGGACGGACTATCAGCCCAATGCGGATTTTACGGAAGCGCTCCTTAATTCCTCTTTTGACTGGAACGGAAAGCGTCAGCCGATGGTATTCGCCACGGAGAATGATAACCTAAACGGGTTGTCCATGCTGTTTGGCAATCTGTTGACGGGTAAGGCAAGCGGATTCTCCGATGTACGGTGCTATTGGAGCCCTGACGCCGTTAAGAGGGTGACAGGGTGGCAGCCGGAGGGAAAAGCCGCAGGCGGATTTATCCATCTCATTAATTCCGGCTCTACCTGCCTGGATGCCACCGGAAAGTCTGTGGACAGTGACGGCAAAGGCGTGATGAAAGCGTGGTGGGAGATGGAAGAAGCGGATATCCGGGCATGCCTGGACGCTACGGACTGGTGCCCGGCGGAACTGTGCCAATTCAGAGGCGGAGGTTATTCTTCGCATTTCAGGACAGAGGCCGAGATGCCCCTTACGATGGTGCGTGTAAACCTGGTGGACGGTGTGGGGCCTGTGATGCAGATTGCCGAAGGATGGAGCGTTGTTCTGCCGGAGGATGTGCACAACAAGATTGACATGCGGACAGACCGTACATGGCCTACCACATGGTTTGTACCAAGGACTACCGGCCGCAAAGCGTTTCGTGACGTATACAGTGTGATGGCAAATTGGGGCGCCAACCATGGGGCCTTCGTGCATGGACATGTAGGCGCCGACTTGATTACACTTGCCTCCATGCTGCGTATTCCGGTTACGATGCACAATGTGGAAGAAGAAAAGATTTTCCGCCCCCATGTCTGGTCCTGTTTCGGGACGGAAAGTTTAGAGGCGGCAGATTTGGCGGCTTGTAAGGCGTTTGGGCCGCTGTATAGATAGGATAGAAAATAAATAAACCACAAAAATACCCCGCGGTTTTCCGGCGGGGTATCATACTTTTTCATGAATACGGGTCTGCCAAACAAATTTATTTCTCCGCTTGTGCAAACAAATCCTCTCTCGTAATATTCTTAAGCCATTTTCCGCTGCGGTAGCGCTTGATAACCCATGGCCATTTCACAAATTCGTCGGTACATAACAGGAAGTAAACCCAAAGCACAGGAAGCTTGAACACGAAAGCGGCAATAAAGCCCAGAGGCACCGCATAGCACCACATGTCTATGGTATCGCAGATAAGGCCGAAACGGGTATCGCCGCCTGCGCGGAATACGCCTGCGATTAACGTCGTATTGACTGCAGCTCCCATAACATAATATGTATTGATGAGAAGCATATATTTCAAATAATGCATTGCCGTCTCGCTTAATGATGCAAAATGCATCACAAAAGGCGTGGCAATCAGAATCAGTACGCCGCCGATGGCTCCGGTGATGACGGTCAGCTTCATCAGTTTGGATGCATACTCTTTCGCGCGCTCCATATCTCCTTCACCCATCACGTTGCCAAGCAGGATGCCTCCCGCGCTTGCGGTTCCGAAACAAAGTACGGTGCCGAAATTGCGGACAACGATTACCAGGGAATTGGCTGCAACGGCATCGGTTCCAAGGTGTCCTAAGATGACGGAGTACATGGAGAAAGCCACGCTCCATGAGATGTCATTGCCCAGGGCAGGCAAGGATAAATGGATGAAATCTTTTAACAATGCCTTGTTGCGGATAAACATGTATGCAAGGTTCAATTTCAAGTCCTTGCTCAGCGCCATGGACACGAAGATACAGCCAAGCAGTTCCACGATACGGGAGATGGCGGTGGCAATTGCCACGCCGGTAGCCCCCAGCTTTGGCGCACCGAACAAGCCGAAGATAAACACGGCGTTTAACAGGATGTTGAGCGAAAAAGCAAGGATGTTTAATACCATGGAAACGGTTACTTTGCCGATGCTGCGCAGTATTGCGAGGTAGATTTCTATAATACTCCAACATAGATAAGTTACCGACATCACGCGCAGATAACCCGCGCCAATCTGAATCAGCTCCACATCAGGAGTGAACAGACGCATCATCAGTTCCGGCGCAAAGGCTGCGAAACCGGAGAAGACAAGCGTGATTAATACCGAGAAACGAAGGGCAATGCCTTCGACTACGCGAATTGCCTGCAAGTCCTTCTTGCCCCAATATTGTGCGCTTAACAGGGTTGCCCCGGTTCCAAGGCCGTAGAATACCATGAATAGTACGCTGGCATAGTTGGCGGCCAGCGATACGGCCGAGATGGAAGACTGCCCTACATAGTTGAGCATGACCACATCGGCCGAATTGACGGCGGCGCTCAACAGGTTCTGTATGACAATCGGTACAACCAGTTTCAAAATTTGGGAATAAAATCTGTCTTTCATAATAGAACCCCCATTCCTTCTAAAAGAATTACATTTTGTATATTTAACACATTGTCACTAAGAATACGCTGAAAAAGGATGGTTTGTCAATATATATAATGATGTTTTGGATGTTTATTTTTTGTGGATTGTGTCCCTGTCTTTTTACCGGGAAATGTCTCTGTTAGGCAGTCCGGAAACATTCCGTTACCTGTCTTCATCCTCCATATGCCCGTATTCCGTAGGCGTCATGCCACATGCTTTCTTGAAGTAGCGCGTAAAATGCGACAGATTGTCGAAGCCTGCCTGTATGGCGGCCTGCCCCACAGGTTGCTTCTCCACCCGCAGAAGGTACTTGGAGCGTTCGATGCGGGCATCTAAGAGCTCGGACTTTGGCGAACTGTTAAAGAACAACTTGTAATAATTGTAAAACTGGCTCGTACCCAGGTTCGTCAAAGCTGCCATGCTGTCCGCATCCCAATCCCTGTCGATATGGGTCAGGATTTCGATTCTTGCCTTCTTAAACTGCTCATAAAGGTCTGCGTGGATGCCGGATTCTTTCGGGTAAGCGTGTAACTGCCTGGAAAAAAGAATAAAGAGTTGGTGCATCAGCTTGTCGATTTGTTCCTGGTAATAATCTGGTTTTACCACGCTTTCAACATAGATGTTGCGAAAAAGTGCATTCATGGCGTCGGGGTCGGGCAAATAGACGATTTGATTGCCCGGCAGGTTGTAATCTTTAAGGAAGTTGTCATCATCGCAGGTGAAATGCACGAAACTGTTCCTAAACCGTTTCACTGCCTGGAAAATCTGGGGTTCTCCGGGCGTATACAGTAAGAAAGCGCCTTCCTTTGTTACTGTTTTTTTGGCGCCGATTTGTATTTTCATGGGCGTCATGAAATAGAGGAAAAGATAATCCCCGCTGCCTTCAGGCCGGTTGATGAAATCCTGGTCGGGATTGGAATGATTGTAATCGCAGTACCTGGTATGGAACATGGGAAATCTCCTCGGGTAATTTTATTTTGTGACAGACGGGTGGGTGCACACCCACATCCCATACTATATAACATCGGAAAAAAAGTCAATTACAACGGAAGAAAAGACATAGCTATCCGTACCTGTTTTGATAGAATGGGCTTACTATAAACGTCCAAACCGCGGAGGGCGTCAGAACAGAAGGAGAACGGGAAGAGAATGAAGAAATCACAGGTTATTATTGATAGAGAGTATATCGTAGGCGGGATTGACAAGAGAATTTACGGCTCATTTATAGAACATTTGGGCAGGGCGGTGTATGAGGGGATTTACCAGCCCGAAAGCCCCTTTGCAGACGAACAGGGATTTCGTAAAGATACGTTAGAGCTGGTTAAAGAATGCCATGTGCCTATCGTGCGCTATCCGGGCGGGAATTTTGTGTCCGGCTATAAATGGGAGAATGGGGTCGGACCCAAGGACTTAAGGCCGGCTCAGGTAGATATCGCGTGGGAAGTGGTGGAATCCAACCAGTTTGGACTCAACGAGTTCGCGGATTGGTCGAAGAAGGCCGGAAGCGATATTATGATGGCGGTGAATCTGGGCACGAGAGGCATCCAGGAGGCGAAGGATTTGTTGGAGTACTGTAACTTTAAGGGCGGTACGCAGATGAGTGATTTGCGTAAATCCCATGGATATGAAGAGCCTCATAACATCAAGACATGGTGTCTTGGCAACGAGATGGACGGACCTTGGCAGATTGGGCATAAGACTGCCATAGAATACGGCAGAATCGCGCATGAGGCAGGAAAGGTCATGAAGATTTTGGACCCTTCCATCGAACTGGTGGCATGCGGAAGCTCCCATTCCCAGATGCCTACCTTCGGCCAGTGGGAAGCCACCGTCTTAGATGAGTGCTATGACACCATCGACTATGTCTCCATGCACCAGTACTATGGGAACAGAGACAATGACTCCGCTAATTTCCTTGCAAGCAGCGTGGATTTGGACCGTTTCATCTCGACGGTGGTATCCATCTGTGACTATGTGAAGGGAAAGAACCATGGCAGGAAGAATATCAATATTTCCCTGGATGAGTGGAACGTATGGTATCATTCCAACGAGGCGGACAGCAGGCTTGAGAAGTGGATTCAGAAACCCCATCAGTTAGAGGATGTGTATAACTTTGAAGACGCTCTGTTAGTGGGTAGTATGTTGATTACGATACTGCGCCACGCGGACAGAGTAAAGATTGGGTGTCTGGCACAGCTTGTGAATGTCATCGCGCCGATTATGACTTCTGACACAGGCGCATGGAGACAGACAATCTTCTATCCCTATATGCATGCTGCGACTATGGGGCAGGGCACGGTACTGAAGACGATTGTGAAGTCGCCCGTGTATGAGGCGAAAGAATACGGCGAGGCGCCGTACTTAGACTGTGTGGTTGTGGAGAATGCCGAGAAAGAAGAATTGGTTATTTTTGCAGTGAACAAAGATTTAGAAGAGGATATGGAAGTAACATTAGATTTAAGACAGTATGCAGGATACCGGGTGCAGGAGCATATTGTGATGCAGCACGATGATTTGAAGGCAGTCAATACGGAGGAAAATCCGGACAATGTCATCCCGAAGGCGGGTGGCAGTTCCAAAGTGGATGACGGCATATTCCAGGCAGTGTTCGGAAAGCAGAGCTGGAATGTAGTGCGTCTGGCAAAATAATTGCCCATCTTCCTTATTATATTGAAAAGCCTATATCCCGCGTAAGCCGGCGGTACAGCAGGATGCGGGAGTATGAGTCGGAATGCAGGATGCCCCGGAATATGTATGTGAAGGGGCATCCTGTTTATATTTGCGCACAAAGTTCGCAGGTTGAGAGAAAGGCATGGTTATTATTATGGAAAAAGATATGACAAAGGGCAGCCCTATGCGGCTGATTCTTGGATTTGCTGTTCCGCTTTTGTTCGGGTTGCTTTTTCAGCAGTTTTACAGCATGGTGGATGCTGTTATCGTCGGCCACTATCTGGGTGTGGACGCACTGGCGGCGGTGGGAGCCACCGGTTCTGTGAATTTTATGATTATCGGTTTCTGTATGGGTGTGTGCAGCGGATTTGCCATTCCCATTGCGCAGGAGTTTGGCGCCGGGCATGAAGAGAATATGCGCAAGTTCGTGGGCAACAGTGTATGGCTTTCCTGTATATTTGCGGCAGTTATGACGGTGCTTGTGGTTATACTATGCCGCCCGATTTTACAGGTTATGAACACACCGGCGAATATTATAGATGCTTCCTATAGTTATATAGTGGTTATCTTTCTTGGTATTCCTGTTACATATTTGTACAATATGACCGCATCGATTCTGCGCTCGCTTGGGGATAGCAAGACTCCGGTAATTTTCCTGGTCATGGCGGCAATCCTCAATATTTTCCTGGATTTGCTCTGCATTATCGTATTCCATATGGGTGCGGCGGGTGCGGCGGTGGCTACCGTGGTGTCCCAGGCATTGGCAGGTGTATGTTGCCTTGTGTTTATGTATAAGAAGTTTTCGATTCTGAAACTTGATAAGAGTGAGTGGCGGTGGAACCGTTATTTTATAGGTAAGTTATGTGGTATGGGGATACCTATGGGACTACAGTATTCCGTCACCGCAATTGGCGGCATTATTTTGCAGGGCGCGGTGAACGGGCTTGGCTCTGACACCGTGGCGGCTGTCACTGCGGCGGGTAAAATGGGTATGCTTATGGTATGTCCTTTCGATGCCATGGGCTCCACGATGGCCACATATGGAGGGCAGAATGTAGGCGCAGGGAATATGGAGCGGGTGGACCAGGGATTAAAAGCATGTACAATACTTGGCCTGATTTATTCTCTCATTGCGCTGGTGTTGGTATATTTGGTAGGCAACAGGCTCCTTCTTTTATTTATCGACAGTGGGGAGACTGTCATCTTAGGGAATGCTTACCGGTTTATCAGGACCAATGCGCTGTTCTATTTCCCGCTTGCGCTCATTAATATTATCCGCTTTCTGATTCAGGGTATGGGATTTAGTAAACTCGCAGTGTTTGCCGGCGCCTTTGAGATGGTGGCAAGAGCAATTGCAGGTTTCGTGTTTGTCCCGTTGTTTGGGTTTGGCGCAGTATGCTTTGCCAACCCTCTGGCATGGGTTTTCGCGGATGTATTCCTGATTCCTGCGTTCCTCCATGTACGGAAAAAGACGGCGCAGGTTTTAGCGAAGGCATAGGATGAAATTCATTGTACAGGAAAACCAAATCATTCGATTAACCGAGTCTGCGACAGGTTTAATACAACTGCCGTACAAAACGTCAGATAGATTTACATTGTGATAAAATGGCGTTCATGGTAGAATAATAGGAAACATAGCATTTCATTTGTATGGATACAGATGGGAAAGGAGTGCGTTTACAGGATATGGGATTCCGGGAAGCATATGACAAATTGGAGAAATACGGGCAGCTTCACGTACTGAAGTATTATGAGGACTTGAGCGGTTATGAGAAAGAAGCTTTGATGGAGCAGATTGAGAATACGGATTTCGAGGTTCTTGGCCAGTGTGCGCATAAGGAAGAGCTGAACCCAAGAGGGGTTATTACGCCGATTGAAGTGATGCAATTAAAAGAAATTGATGAGAAGCGTGAAGCCTATACGGCAATCGGGTTAGAGGCTATCAAGGCAGGCAAGGTGGGCGCCGTCATTCTTGCAGGCGGGATGGGTACAAGGCTGGGTTCTGACGAACCCAAAGGGGTTTACAATATCGGACTGACAAAGGAAGTGTTCATTTTCCAACGTCTTATAGAGAACCTTCTGGACGTGGTGCGTCAGGCGAAGGTTTGGGTTCCGCTTTATGTGATGACGAGTGATAAAAACCATGAGAGGACGACTTCGTTTTTTAAAGAAAAAGGCTATTTTGGATATAACCCTGACTATGTGACATTTTTTATGCAGGACATGGCGCCCGCTTCGGATTTTGACGGTAAGGTATATATGGAAGAAACATATAAGATGTCCACATCTCCCAACGGCAGCGGCGGATGGTATCTGTCCATGATGAAGTGGGGTGTGGCGGACAAGGTGAAGGAAGCAGGCGTGGAATGGCTGAATGTCTTTGCGGTGGACAATGTGTTACAGCGTATTGCGGACCCTTGCTTTGTGGGGGCGACGATAGCCACAGGCAGTGCGGCGGGCGCTAAGGTGGTGAAGAAGAACGCACCCGACGAGAGGGTAGGTGCGATGTGTTTGGAGGACGGCAGACCATCCATCGTGGAATACTATGATATGACGGAAGAACTGATGAATGCGAAAGACGCTCAGGGAGAGCCGGCATATAATTTCGGAGTTATCCTGAATTATTTATTCCAGGTAAGGGATTTGGAGGCAATCGAGGCCAGGAAACTTCCGCTGCACATTGTGGAGAAGAAGATTCCCTATTTGGATGAGAACGGCAGACTTGTGAAGCCGGAGAGCCCTAACGGCTATAAATTTGAACAGCTTGTGCTTGATATGATTCACGAACTGGATTCTTGTCTGCCTTACGAGGTGTTGCGGGAATACGAGTTTGCGCCGATTAAGAACCAGACGGGTATTGACTCTGTGGAGAGCGCAAGACAGCTTTGCCTTAAGAATGGGATTGCATTATAACATTGTAAACATTTTGACAGGTTTGAATAACATTATCCTATTGAATGAAATGAAGACAGGAGTGTACACTATAGATAAGTCAAGAGATAGGCGGCATGTGTATCGTGCAGGCTGATTAACATTTTCACAATATTTTCACTGAGAAAGGGCAGGTGTATACAGATGGCAATTTTAGTTACAGGCGGTGCAGGCTATATCGGTTCCCATACCGTAGTAGAGTTACAGAATGCAGGGTATGAGGTGGTTGTTGTAGATAATTTGTCGAACTCCAGCGAGAAATCCCTGGAGAGAGTAGAGAAAATTACGGGCAAGGCAGTGAAATTCTACAAGGCGGACATCCTGGACAGAGAGGCGCTTGAGAAAATTTTTAAGCAGGAGTCCATCGATTCCTGTATCCATTTCGCAGGGTTGAAAGCGGTAGGAGAGTCCGTACAGAAGCCTTGGGAATATTATGCGAACAACATTGCCGGCACGTTGACGCTAGTTGATGTGATGAGAAAGAACGGCGTGAAAAATATTATCTTCTCCTCTTCTGCTACGGTATACGGCGACCCGGCGATTATTCCGATTACGGAGGAATGTCCGAAGGGACAGTGTACCAATCCCTATGGTTGGACGAAATCTATGTTGGAGCAGATTCTCTCCGATATGCAGAAGGCCGACCCGGAATGGAATGTGATTCTGTTACGCTATTTCAATCCTATCGGCGCCCATAAGAGCGGTACAATCGGTGAGAATCCCAATGGTATTCCGAACAACCTGATGCCTTATATAACACAGGTAGCGGTTGGCAAGCTGAAAGAGTTAGGGGTGTTTGGGAACGATTATGATACCCATGACGGCACAGGCGTGCGCGACTATATCCATGTAGTTGACCTTGCAGTAGGGCATGTGAAAGCGCTTAAGAAGATTGAGGAGAAAGCAGGGCTTTGCATCTACAATCTGGGTACAGGCGTCGGCTACAGCGTTCTTGATATCGTGAAGAATTTTGAGGAGGCTAACGGTGTGAAAATCCCTTATGTGATTAAGGACAGACGTGCCGGGGATATCGCAACTTGCTACGCGAATGCAGACAAAGCAAAGCGGGAGATTGGCTGGGAGGCACAGTATGGCATCAAGGAGATGTGCGCTGATTCCTGGAGATGGCAGAGCAATAATCCTAACGGGTATGATGACTGAGAAAGATTAGGCAGATAGACGGTAAGACGTTGAAATCAAAAAGGACTGTACAACAGTCCTTTTTGATTTATTAGCTGTTTAGAGAGCTCTCATGCCACATACAGATACATGAATATAAAATGGCAGATGCTTCCGCCCATCACGAAAAGATGGAAGATTTCATGTGAGCCGAAATTCTTATGTTTGGAATTAAATAGCGGCAGTTTTAAGGCATAAATCACGCCGCCTACGGTATAGATGATACCTCCAGCCAGAAGCCACAGGAATGCATCCAACGACAGTGTACTCCACAAAGTTCCGAAGACGGCCAGACACAGCCAGCCCATAGCGATGTAGAGCAGGGAGGAGAACCATTTCGGACAGGTAATCCAACATGCCTTGATAACCATGCCTGCGATGGCGATGCCCCACACGGCTGTTAAGAGGGCATATCCGGACT
This sequence comes from uncultured Lachnospiraceae bacterium, assembly GCA_910578645.1. Classification (GTDB taxonomy): domain Bacteria; phylum Bacillota; class Clostridia; order Lachnospirales; family Lachnospiraceae; genus UBA3282. Next base: position 103,734 of record CAJTQI010000005.1, on the reverse strand, counting down.
TTGGTTCCAGGACCACCAGGCAGACCGGTGTGTAGGAGCCGGCAATGAGCACAAAAATCATCATGTGGTCCAGCTTACGGAAAACTTTCAATATATTGTCCTTGACGGTAACGCTGTGGTATACGGCGCTGGCGCCGTAGAGTGCCACCATGCTTCCGATGAAGACGGCCATGGCGATAAAGGCTGTCCTGTCTGTGTCCATGGAGGCTTTAACCATGAGCGGTGTGGCGGCTACAATTGCCATCATCATACCGATGAAATGGGTAATGGCGCTTCCCGGTTCCCTGATTGTAATTTGCATATATAATCCCTTCTTTCTTCCGATATAACATATTTCTATTAAGATTTCTGTGTACGGCAGCCGTTACACTGAGTAAATTTGGTGCGGCTGAGGCGTTTTAAAGTCTGCAAAAACTTTACACATAGTATTAAAAACTACATACTCCATACCAAAATACTACTACTTAAAGTATGCAAAGTCAATGAAAATATGCATAACATTTCTGGGATTATGAAAAGAAATTTCAGTAAAAAATAGTTAGGATAAAAAATTGAAGGGACTTAAAATAATCAGTCTTCCTCGATGACATGGATTTCCAGGTAGTCAAAATCTATAGATTCTATGAAGTTATCCTGTGTGAACCGTGCCTTGTCGTGGCGTTTGAAATCCTGGATAGTGGAATCTAACCAGATGGGTTTACCTAAGTCGAATTGCAGGCATACTTCGTCTAGGGCATGAAATACCTTGTGCGTGCGGGTATTGTCAGAGGCATCCTCGATGACGGTATCCATTAACATGCGGTTATCTTTAAATTCTTTGGCCCATAAACGGAACATAGGTGCAACTCTCCTTGTTATGTATGTTATACAAAAAATACTATACAAACACCGGCTGCAAAAGTAAATATCTTTTTGCTTATTTTGACAAGATGTGGAAAGTAACGTACACTGGTGTTGTAAAAATTATGCTTATAAGAGGAAGGCTTAAGCTATGGACAAGGGAAATAACAATCCGGTACAAAAAGATTTAAGAAAAGTTGTCATATCTTTCCTACTGTCTGTCATAGATATATATTTAGTGGTGTCTTTGGAAACCTGGACGAAACAGGCAGGGAGCGGAGCGGTTACAGTTTTTGCGGCGGCGGGGATGGCAGTGTTTTTCCTGTTGGCTGTTAGGTATTTGGGACAGCCGGAGAGAAGACTGAAGGTGCATTCCATGCTGTGGGGACTGGCGATGGCGGCCGCTTATGTGCTGGGTTGTCGGATGCGGCGTGACGGTACGGCGCTTGGCAGCCTTTGGGAGCTTCCGGCGTTAACGGCGCAAACCGTATGTCTGGCCGTGCCCGGGGCCGGGGCCGTCGCACTGTTTTTACGGTATAGGAAACTCCTCTGCTTATCCGAGTTTGCCGGAGGCAAATCTCACAAACGAGCAAAGCTCGTTTTTTTGTCCGGCAGGAAGATTTGCGGATGGTTTGGGGACGTGCGCATGAAAGCGTCCGAAAGAAAAGATGTGACGGAAAAGTATTCCTGGCAGCAGGCCTGGCTGTTTTATACCGGAGTCATTTTGTTGCTCTGGGCGCCCGTCTTTCTGGCCTATTATCCGTCTGTGTTTGCATATGATGCGGAGGGGCAGCTCTACCAGGTGATTGCGCACGATTACAGTACCCATCATCCGCTTTTGCATACATTGTTTCTGGGCGCCTTTTTCCGGATAGGCGGGGAAGTGTTTGGCTCTTACCAGACAGGCATGGCGCTTCATTCTGTCGTGCAGATGGTTTTGATGGCGGGAACCTTCGGCTATGCGCTTGCATATCTTAAGCGTAGGGGTGTTGGGGCGTGCCGGAGAATTGTTTTGCTTCTTTTTTACGGGCTGTTCCCAACCAATTCCATTCTTGCGCTCAGCACCACCAAGGATGTATTATTCTCGGCTTTTGTACTTCTGTATACGCTCGGTATGTATGAGATGGTCAGCCCTTCTAAGAAAGATACGGTGTGTGGAAGGAAAGAGTACGCTGTCTATATGCTTTGGGTTGTGTTGATGCTTCTGTTCAGGAACAACGCTGTTTATGCATTTGCAGGTACCCTTCCGGTGGTATGTTATGGCTTACACAGAACGGAAAAGGGTGGCGGAACATGGAAAAGATATGTTTTATATTCTTTGGCTGCGCTAGCATTGTCCGGCGTCTGGAATGCCGCGCTCAAGGCGGCCACGGATGCCCGTAGTGGCAGTCCCAGAGAAATGCTAAGCGTACCCTTACAGCAAATGGCCCGTACAAGAGTGAAGGCGGAGGAAACACTGACCCTTGACGTGAGGGAAGAGCTGGAGCAATATTTACCCTCAGAATGGGTTTTCGCAGCATATAATCCGTATCTTGCCGACCCGGTGAAGAACCGTGCGGTTATCCATGACAATCCTGCAGGACTTGTGAAGACATGGGTGAAACTTGGAGTGGAACATCCGGGAATCTATATCGATGCATTTCTGGATAACTCCATAGGATATTGGTTTCTGGAGGACCAGACCCATGCACGGATATATGGTATTGGGACGGAAAGCGGCTTTGGTTATCTGTCTACCGACAACAGGACAATGCCGCCGGGATGCGAGGTTGTGGAGCGCAGCTACATGCCAAGGCTTCGCGTATTTATGGAGCGGATTGTGTCGGATAACTGTTACCAGAAAATACCCCTGGTGCGGCTTGTCTTTGCCCCGGCATTCTACTGGTGGATGTTATGCATATATATGGCAGTGGTGATATACACAAGGCGGTACAGATTACTCTTGCCGGTTGTTTTTCTTGTAATTTATTACATGACGTTACTCTTATCGCCGACCGTGCTGATACGGTATATGTATCCTTACGTGGTGACGGTACCTGCGCTGTGGCTCTTAGAGCGATGCGAAGGGAGAGTAAAAGTACACAACAATCATTAAATATTTATGAAATTTTTGGTAAAAATATACACTTTATAAAAAAGTGTGGTATACTATCGGTGTAAGCCTGTAATGATGTAGGTTTGGCATTATTTTATTATTATTTTGTGTGAAATTTTAGGGGGAGCAATGGAAATAAGAATAGATAGAGATGAGGATATCGACAGCTGGAAAGAAGTGACGCTCATCTATAATTCCGCATTGAAGCAGATTTCCACGAAATTGGAAATCTTAAACGATGAATTTCAGCATGTACACAGGTACAATCCGATTGAACATATCAAATCGCGTATCAAGACGCCGGAGAGTATCGTGAAGAAGCTGAAGAAGCATGGGTATGAATCCACCATTAACAATATGATACGGTATGTCAACGACATCGCAGGTATCCGTGTCATTTGTTCTTTTTCATCGGATATTTACCAGATTGCGGAGATGATTAGCAACCAAGAAGATATAAAAGTGATTTCTGTAAAGGACTACATTGTTAATCCGAAGGCTAGCGGTTATAAGAGTTACCATATGTTGGTGACCGTGCCGGTGTATCTTTCCGACCGCATCGCAGATACGAAAGTGGAGATACAGATTCGGACGGTAGCTATGGATTTCTGGGCCAGTCTGGAGCATAAAATACACTATAAGTTCGAGGGCAATGCGCCGGTTCATATCAAAGAAGAGTTGGTGGAATGTGCGCAGATGGTGTCGGAGCTGGACGCCAGGATGTTGGCGCTTAATGAAGAGATACAAAATATTGAGCGGAAGGCATTGGAAGAATATTAGAATGGCAATATGCTGATTGATTTGGGGCTGTTACAAAATGGCGGGTTTTGTAACAGTCTTTTATTTGGACAAAATGAGGAGTGCCCAAGTACCTTGCGGCACTTGGGCTATTATGAAAAAATTTATCTATGTGTGTAATGTTAAACATTACATTTTCGCTTGTTTGCTATAGTTAAAGTATACGAGTGAAATATGAATAAATTATGAACCGGGCGTAAAGTTATCGTAAATATTTATAATACAAAAAGGAAAATAATGTCAAAGTTGTGCAAATTATATAAAAGCAAAAAGCTGTGGATGCCGTACGAGCTGCATTTTAGCCGCTTTACAGTTGTCATAGCGCTGGAAAGGTGTTAAAATGCCAATAAGCCATTATAACATCTTACCTATGGAAAAACGTATGTATAAGAATAACTTGGAGGAAAGAAGATGGATACTTTTATCGATAAACTTGCGGAGAAAAGAAATGCACAGGAGATTATCCGGGCAAATATGGCGGCGGAGGCAGCGAAGGTAGGAGAGTTAGAAAACCAGATACGCTTTTACGACGAGCTGATGAAAGAGATTCGGCAGGTGAATCTAAAGACGGCCGAAAATGCGTCGCAAGTTCAGGACGCATTAAGAGAATGCATTGCAAAATTGGAAAGTGTCCAGGACAATATGCAGGCCGAGGCCAAGAAGGCAGAGGCGATGCAGGAGACGGAAGCGCAGGAAACTTTTGCGCAGCTTAAGGAACTTCTGGAGGAGAAATTCAAACAGGCGGATGAATTTCTGCACAAAGAGAACGTGAAAGTGTACCGGAATGTGCAGGCGGCTGTGGTTGAAGAGTTAAGTAAGCAGACACAGGAGCTGAAAGACAGCCAGGAAGAGGACAAAGGCAGCAGGCTGTTACTCCCGGTTTCCATTATGATTTTAATTGGCCTCATAGCGAATATTGTGATACAGCTTTTTTCCGTTACCATTACATTGTAGTTTTTAATTTGGCGTAGAAGAATACATTAGATTGACAGGAGGATGCTATGGGCAGACAGGTATGGAAACCGGGCAATATGCTCTATCCCCTTCCGGCGGTGCTTGTCAGCGTGGCAGACAGCCAGGGACATACGAATTTGTTTACCGTGGCATGGACAGGGACGGTTTGTTCTGAGCCACCGATGTTGTCTATCTCTGTCAGGCCGGAACGCTATTCTTATCATATGATTGAGGAGACGGGGGAGTTTGTAGTCAACCTGACGACGCAGAGACTTGCCCATGCCACGGATTACTGCGGGGTCAGAAGCGGCAGGGATGAAGATAAGTGGAAGAAGACCGGACTGACACCGGTGTCGGCAGAACATGTCCGGGCGCCGTTAGTGGCGGAAAGCCCTGTGAACTTGGAGTGTGTCGTGACACAGAAACTGGAGCTTGGCACGCATCATATGTTTTTGGCCAAGGTGGTGGCAGTCCATGTGGATGAACAATATATGGATGAATCAGGCAGGTTTTGTCTAAACGATGCGAAACCGTTAGTCTATTCCCACGGAAGATATCTTACAACCGGAAAAGAGTTAGGGAGTTTCGGTTATAGTGTGAGAAAGGGGCCGGGTGGGAAAGCGACTGGCAGAAAGAATATGGATGGGAAGGCGAATCACAAGAAAAAAAACGGCAAGAAGGCTGGGTTCGGGGAAAAGACATAAAGAGCTGACGGGCAGGCTTTTTATGTCTCTTCTTTTTGTCCAAGCATAAGGCTGCCGCGCACAACGGCGTCTTTGCCATATCGTTTCCTGATAGAATCCAGGGCGGCGTCAAGCTGCTCTTTTTTCTTGTTGGGCGACACGCCGTGTACCAGGGTGTCCTGGGAGGCGTCTGGCAGGTCGAAGAGAGACAGTTGTACGGGTTCTTTGAAAGAGGTCAGTTTGGAGGAACGTATACCCAGCAGGCGCACCGGGGTTTGGTCCCATATTTCGTCGAAGAGGGCACAGGCTGTCCGGTAGATAGTGTCTGTGTGATTGGTGGGTGCAGGCAGTGTGGTCTGGTGTGATACTTTCTTAAAGGTATTGTATTTAATCTCTGTGCTGACCATGGAGGCATTCTGCCCGGCAGCGCGCAGACGGCGGGATACGGATTCCGCCAGAGAAAGGAGTACCCGGTGGGCCGTTTCCTTATCTTCGGCGTCTTGGCTTAAGGTGGTGGAATTGCCGATTCCTTTGGCATCCGCCTGTACGGTGACAACTTCGGAAGAGTCGATACCGTTGGCATATTCCCATAAGAGTTTTCCATGGCTTTTCAGGTGCGCTTCCACGATGGAGCGGTCGGCGCGCGCCAGGTCGCCGATGGTCAGAATCTCTAGTTTGCGCAGCGTCTCCACACTGGACTGGCCGCACATGAAAAGGGAAGACAGAGGAAGGGGCCACATTTTTTCCTGAATTTCATTGGAATAGAGTGTATGGACGAGATTAGGCTTGCGAAAGTCGGAAGCCATCTTTGCCAGGACTTTGCGGTCGGATATGCCTATATTCACTGTAAAGCCCAGTTTTTCCTTCACTTGTTCCTTGATGATATGGGCGGCAGCCTCGGGCGATGTATATTGTCTGCGGATTGGTGTATAATCCATATAACATTCATCGACGCTGACCTGTTCGATATCCGGGCAGATATCATACAGCAGAGACATCAGCTCCTTGCTCCTTAGACTGTACAGGTTATGGTCAGGCGGCTCTACTGTCAGGTTCGGGCATTTACGGAGGGCGTTTACGATTGGCTCCCCTGTTTTTATGCCGTAGGATTTGGCGGGAATGGATTTGGCCAGGACGACGCCGTGGCGTTTGGCCATGTCTCCGCCTATGATGGCAGGGATAGCGCGAAGGTCGGTATCTGAACCGTTATGAAGTTTTTCCAGCGCACTCCAGCTTAAGTAAGCGGAATTGACGTCTATGTGAAAAATTATTTTATCCATGCCAAAATTATACATCACTTTACTTTTGATGGAAATACTGCTAGAATATAAAATGTTACATTTTTGTTACGAAAAGTTACGGTTTATATTTGGCGGCGATAATTTTACAAAAAGAGATAAAAATATGATAAAAAAGATTACAAGACATTATAAAAAGATGAAAATTGCATATATTAAGGTTGCGGTGTTTGCAAGCTTAGCCAGCATATTCTTTTTCCCAGGTTTTCAGAAACTGGAGAGCACGGGAGACAATATTTTTACCGTGTATCTGAACGGCATTGAGGTGGGTACGGTAGCCGACCTTGACAATATGGATAATTTTCTGATTGAGGCGAGAAGGAAACTGGCGGGCACAAGCGATGAGCTGGTGCTTGCCGACAGTGAGCTGAGTTTTGAGGGAGCAGAGGTGCTTTGGGGCAAAGTGGACGACGACAGTGTCGTGACTGCCAATATGGCCACTGCATTAAAGAAGAGCGTCAAGGAGACGTTAAACCGCTCTTACACGGTAAAAATCAATGAATATACGGTGAATCTTTCCAGCACCCAGGAAGTGCTTGCCCTGTTACAGGCATCTATCAACAAATACGACAGTGAGCGCGAGTATTATGTGGATTTGGTGCTTGACGGCGAGCGGGAGCTTAATGTGCTGACCACGCAGATTTATTCTGTGGAGGAACAGAAAGAGAAGGAAGAGGCGGCGGAAGAAGTCATGACCAGCGTGGGTATCAATGCTGCGTTGGACGAGATGTTTGCGGACGTGGAGCCTGCGGAGGAGAAAGATTTCTCGGACTATGAGCTGGGACTGAAATCTTTGATGTTTGGCGATACGGTGGAAGTGGTGGAATCGTATTTACAGGACTACGAGATTACATCTCTTGACCAGGCCATCGAAGAAGTGACGAAAGAGCAGGAGAAGGAACAGATTTATGAGGTGGTGTCCGGGGATACTTTATCCCAGATTGCGGAGAAGAACGAAATTCCTCTGGCGGACCTGATTGCGATGAATGAGACTATCGAGAACGAAAACTCCATGATTCGTGTGGGGGACGAACTGATTGTCACTGTCCCGGAGCCGGAGCTTTCGGTGGAGCGCACGGAAGAACTGTATTATGAGGAGGATTATGAGGCGGAGATTCAATATGTAGACAATGATGACTGGTACACGAACCAGACACAGACGATACAGGAGCCTTCTGCGGGGCACCGTAAGGTAGTGGTGAATGTTGCCTACCGTAACAATGAAGAATTGTCCAGGGAAATCCTGAAAGAAGAGATTACCTACGAGGCGGTTCCCAAGATTGTGGAGAGGGGCACGAAGATTCCTCCTACTTACATCAAACCCATTTCGGGAGGAAGGCAGTCCTCCGGATTCGGCAGACGTAAATCTCCCACAAAAGGAGCTAGTAGTTATCATAAGGGTATCGACTGGGCTACGCCTACAGGCACGGCGGTTATGGCGTCCTCGGCAGGTACGGTTGCCAGAGCAGGTTGGGGAAGCGGCTACGGTTATGTGGTATATATCAATCATGCAGATGGCAGGCAGACCAGATATGGGCACTTGAGCAAAGTTTTGGTGTCTCCGGGACAGACTGTCAGCCAGGGCCAGAAGATTGCATTGAGCGGTAATACCGGCGTAAGTACGGGACCACATGTGCATTTTGAGATATTGATTAACGGTTCCCAGGTGAATCCGCTGAAATACCTGAACTGAGGTTCCCATTTACAAATATCTAAAATATGGTATACTTGTACTGTGACAGCCTTTGGGAACCTTCCATGGCGGAAGGTTTTTGGCGTTTTCGTTTAAGACTTCAACAGAGTTTATGTGATATACTTTTAGATAATATATTTTAAATTAGATTTTATTTCGTTTATCATACAGGGGACAATATATGGAACAATATGCGATTAAAGGTGGTAATCCGTTAGTCGGCGAGGTGGAAATAGGCGGCGCCAAGAATGCGGCTCTTGCCATCCTTGCTGCGGCTATTATGACGGACGAGACCGTAGTGATAGAGAATATACCGGATGTCAGGGACACGAATGTGCTTATGCAGGCGATGGAGAGTATTGGCGTTATCATCAACAGGCTGGACAGGCATACGGTGAAGATTAATGCATCCCAGATACATGATTTGGTGATTGAGGACGATTTTATCAAGAAGATTCGTGCATCTTACTATTTGCTTGGTGCACTGCTTGGCAAATATAAGAAGGCGGAAGTTGCCCTTCCGGGCGGCTGTAATATCGGGCTTAGGCCGATAGACCAGCATATTAAAGGATTCCGGGCATTGGGAGCCAATGTCAGGATTGAACATGGACTGATTATAACGGAGACAGACAGGCTCAAAGGCAATCATGTCTATATGGACGTGGTTTCTGTCGGTGCGACAATGAATGTCATGATGGCGGCCGTGATGGCGGAAGGACAGACCGTCATTGAGAATGCGGCGAAAGAGCCTCATGTCGTAGACCTTGCTAATTTTCTGAACAGTATGGGGGCCAACGTCAAGGGCGCCGGTACTGACGTGGTGAAGATTAAGGGCGTGCAAAAGCTTCACGGGACAGAGTATGGTATTATCCCTGACCAGATTGAGGCGGGCACTTTTATGTTTGCGGCTGCGGTGACCAAGGGGGATGTGACGGTCAAGAACGTCATCCCGAAACATTTGGAGTCTATCAGTGCAAAATTATTAGAAATCGGATGTGAAGTGGAGGAATCGGATGACGCGGTTCGGGTGGTGGCGTCCAAGCCGTTGGGGCACACGCATGTGAAGACACTTCCTTATCCGGGTTTTCCGACAGATATGCAGCCCCAGATTACGGTGGCGCTTGGTTTATCGGCGGGCACAAGCATTGTGACGGAAAGTATCTTCGAGAACCGTTTCAAATACGTGGATGAGCTGACCCGTATGGGCGCCAACATAAAGGTGGAGAGCAACACGGCTATTATCGACGGAGTGAAGAAATATACGGGGGCGAGTATTACGGCGCCTGATTTAAGGGCAGGTGCGGCGCTTGTCATTGCAGGGCTCGCTGCGGAGGGAATTTCCGTGGTGGACGATATCAAATATATCGAGCGCGGTTACGAAGATTTCCATCTAAAGCTGCAGGGGCTTGGGGCCCAGATTGATAAAGTGGCTACAGAGCGGGAGATACAGAAGTTTAAGCTGAAGGTCGGCTGACAGAAATTTGTCAGGATGATGTTGACAGAATCATCATATAGGTGTATTGTATGTACAGATATGAAAATTCCATATTGTGAGGTCTCCGTATACAGAGATATGGTGTTATGCCGATAAATGTATATGGGGGAAGTAATTTTCTCTTATTCAGAGTGGTGGAGCTACATAGGAGCTGTGAAGCCACGGCAACCCCTTAGAAGGAAGGTGCCAGCCTGAGCGAAAATGCTGTCGTATGACAGCTCGAACAATAAGAGGATTTGATTATCGACTGTCAGGTCCGCTTATTTCAAGATAAGCGGATTTTTTTGTACCATAGCAAAAGCCTGTGTTTGTTAAGGCTTATTGTGTCCTGTATGCTCTGTGCAAGGTGAGCCGCAGGCAGGTACGGAAAGGATTTGTGCCTTTTTACGGGCAGTGAAGAGACTGCTTTTGCAAGGTACGCAACATATCAAACAGATAAAGGAGAATGAAAATGGAAAAGAGATTATTTACCTCGGAGTCGGTGACTGAGGGACATCCTGACAAAGTGTGCGATGCGATTTCCGACGCGATTCTGGACGCATGTATGGAGAAGGACCCTATGAGCCGTGTGGCATGTGAGACGGCGGTATGTACGGGTTTTGTCCTTGTGACAGGTGAAATCACCACGAATGCATATGTGGATATGCAGAAAATCGTGCGTGAGACTGTAAAGGAGATTGGTTACACCAAGTCCGAGTATGGGTTTGACGGCAATACCTGTGCCGTGTTGGTAGCAATTGACGAACAGTCTTCTGACATCGCTATGGGTGTGGATAAGGCGCTGGAAGCAAAAGAAAATAAGATGTCCGATGCCGAGATTGAAGCTATCGGCGCGGGTGACCAGGGTATGATGTTCGGTTATGCCACCAACGAGACAGAGGAATATATGCCTTATCCGATTTCTCTGGCACATAAGCTTGCGCTGCAGCTTACCAAAGTGCGCAAGGACGGCACTTTGAAGTACTTAAGACCGGACGGCAAGAGCCAGGTGTCCGTGGAGTACGATGAGGACGGCAAGCCTGTAAGGCTTGAGGCTGTTGTCCTTTCCACACAGCATGATGCGGATGTGACACAGGAACAGATTCATGAGGACATCAGGAAATATGTCTTTGAGCCGATTCTTCCGAAGGAACTGATTGACCAGGATACCAAGTTCTTTATCAATCCTACAGGACGTTTCGTAATCGGTGGGCCTCACGGTGATGCGGGTCTGACAGGACGTAAGATTATCGTGGATACTTACGGCGGATATGCGCGTCATGGCGGCGGCGCTTTCTCCGGTAAAGACTGTACGAAGGTAGACCGTTCCGCTGCATATGCAGCCCGCTATGTGGCTAAGAATATCGTGGCGGCAGGACTTGCTGATAAGTGTGAGATTCAGTTATCCTATGCTATCGGTGTGGCACAGCCTACTTCCGTTATGGTAGACACATTCGGTACAGGTAAGGTGTCTGACGAGAAATTGGTTGACATCATCCGTGAGAACTTTGATTTGCGTCCGGCAGGTATTATCAAGATGTTAGAGCTGCGCCGCCCGATTTATAAGCAGACTGCGGCTTACGGACATTTTGGACGTAATGACCTTAACCTTCCTTGGGAAAAACTTGACAAGGTGGATGAACTTAAGAAATATCTGTAATCGTAGATATAGAACGGACAAAAAGAAGATAGAACAGAGGGGAAAGGATGCCGCACAAGACGGCGTCCTTTCTTTTTCTTTGCACCCCTATTCTTTTGTGATATAATAAAAAAACATACCCTCAGTGAACAGCAAAAATAAAGAGAGGTTCCTTATATGGCATTTGCGCATCTGCACGTCCACACCGAGTATTCCCTTCTGGACGGCTCCAACAAAATCAAAGAATATGTGAAACGTGTCAAAGAACTTGGTATGGACAGCGCCGCCATCACAGACCATGGCGTTATGTATGGCGTTATCGACTTCTATAAGGAAGCGACGGCGGTGGGCATCAATCCGATTATTGGCTGTGAAGTTTATGTGGCGCCCAGGTCCCGTTTTGACAGAGAACTGACCGGCGGGGAGGACAGGTATTATCATCTTGTCCTGCTTGCGGAGAACAATACGGGTTATTCCAATCTGGTGAAAATTGTCAGCCGTGGTTTTACGGAAGGGTATTATTACCGTCCCCGTGTGGATATGGAAGTACTGCGCGAGTTTCATGAGGGTATTATTGCCCTGTCTGCCTGTCTGGCAGGGGAGGTGCAGCGCTATATTCAGAAGGGGCTTGTGGACGAGGCGAAGAAAGTTGCAAGAAGATATGAGGACTGCTTTGGCAAGGGCAATTTTTTCCTGGAGCTGCAGGACCATGGGATTCCCACACAACAGATAGTCAATTCGACTCTTCTTGCCATGAGCAAAGAGTTGGATATTCCCCTGGTGGCTACTAACGACGTACATTACACTTACGCTGAGGATGCGCAGCCCCATGACATCCTGCTCTGTTTACAGACCGGCAAGAAACTGGCGGACGAAGACCGTATGCGCTATGAGGGCGGTCAGTACTATGTGAAGAGCGAAGAGGAGATGAAGGGGCTTTTTCCTTATGCATGGGAAGCGGTGGAGAATACGCAGCGCATTGCGGACAGATGCCGTGTGGAAATAGAATTTGGCAAGTATAAGGTGCCCCGTTATGAGGTGCCAGAGGGATATGATTCATGGAGCTATTTAAACAAGCTCTGCCAGGACGGTATGGCGTACCGGTATCCTGATGATGACGGAACCTTGCAAAAGCGCCTGGAATATGAGCTGAATATTATTAGGACGATGGGATTCGTGGATTATTTCCTGATTGTATGGGACTATATCAATTATTGCAGAGAAAATGACATCTCTGTCGGTCCGGGACGTGGCTCCGCGGCAGGCAGTATCGTGTCTTATTGTCTTAGGATTACCAATATTGACCCTATCAAGTACAGCCTGCTGTTTGAAAGGTTTCTGAACCCGGAACGTATCTCCATGCCGGATATCGACGTGGATTTCTGTTTTGAGAGGCGGCAGGAAGTGATTGACCATGTAAATCGCAAGTACGGCAGTGACAGGGTGGTTCAGATTGTGACTTTCGGTACGATGGCGGCGAAAGGGGTCATACGTGATGTGGGCCGTGTGATGGACCTGCCCTATTCTTTCGTGGATTCCATCGCCAAGATGATTCCCAAAGAGCAGAATCAGGGTGTGCCTATAGACAGGGCGCTTGAGATGAATCCTGAATTTCGCAAAATTTATAATGAGGATGAGCAGGTGCACACGCTGATTGATATGAGCAAACGGCTGGAGGGGCTTCCACGGCATACTTCCATGCACGCGGCGGGGGTTGTCATTTGTCCTGATGCGGCGGACAATTTTGTGCCTTTATCCCGTGGCTCGGACGGTTCCATCACCACCCAGTTTACGATGACGACCATCGAGGAGTTGGGGCTTCTCAAGATGGATTTTTTGGGACTGCGCACACTGACGGTCATCCAGAACGCAGCCCAGATGGCGGAGAGAAGTACAGGAATCCATATTGATATGGACCATATTGACTATAATGACGTTGCGGTGCTTTCGTCTATCGGCACGGGGCGCACGGACGGTGTGTTCCAGTTGGAAAGTGGCGGTATGAAGAGCTTCATGAAAGAGCTGAAACCCCAGAGCCTGGAAGATGTCATCGCGGGCATCTCCTTGTATCGTCCGGGTCCTATGGACTTTATTCCGAAATACATTAAGGGGAAAAATAACCCCGAGTCTGTTACTTATGACTGCCCTCAGCTTGAGCCGATTCTGGCGCCTACTTACGGGTGTATCGTCTATCAGGAACAAGTGATGCAGATTGTGCAGGATTTGGGGGGTTATACGATGGCGCGAAGCGACCTGGTCCGCCGTGCCATGAGCAAGAAGAAGCAGTATGTTATGGAGCAGGAGCGCAAAAACTTCATCTATGGAAACAAAGAGGAGGGTGTTCCCGGCTGTGAGGCAAATGGAATCAGCGCACAGACTGCCAACCATATTTATGATGCCATGATAGATTTTGCCAAATATGCTTTTAATAAATCACATGCGGCGTGCTATGCCGTGGTGGCATATCAGACGGCGTATCTGAAATATTATTATCCGCTGGAATTTATGGCGGCGCTACTTACGTCGGTGATTGATAACCCCAATAAGGTTTCGGAGTACATTGTGAGTTGCAGAAATATGGGGATTCAGATACTTCCCCCGGATATTAACGAGGGGGAGATTGGGTTTTCCGTATCTGGAAAAGAAATCCGTTATGCGCTGACTGCCATTAAGAGTGTCGGTAGGCCGGTAATCGAAGCGGTCGTTGCGGAACGCAAGGAACGGGGACCCTACACAAATCTGGAAGATTTCATCACCCGTATGGCGGATAAAGAAGTGAACAAGCGTGCCATAGAGCATTTTATAAAGTCGGGGGCGATGGACAGCCTGGGAGGTACGCGCAAGCAGTATATGAGTGTGTACATCCAGATTATGGAGGGCATATCCCAGGATAAGAAGAACAATATGGCCGGACAGATATCGCTCTTTGATATTGTTTCTGAGGAAGATAAGAGTGATTTTGAAATTAAGATGCCTGATGTTGGGGAATATTCTAAGGAGATGAAACTTGCCTTCGAGAAGGAAGTGCTCGGCATCTATATCAGTGGACATCCCCTGGAGGAGTATCAGGACGTATGGCGCAAAAATATCACCAATACGACGGCGGATTTTATGATGGATGAAGATACGGGGGAGACTGTCGTGGAGGATAACGGCCAGGCGACTATTGGCGGTATGATTGCGGAGAAAAAGATTAAGTATACGAAGAATGAGAGAGTCATGGCATTTTTGCAGGTGGAGGACTTGGTCGGTTCCGTGGAAGTCATTGTGTTTCCAGGTCAGTATGAGCGTTACGGAAGCCAGATTATGGAGGACAACAAGGTTTTTATAAGGGGACGTGTTTCCGTGGAGGAGGAAAAAGACGGTAAGCTAATCTGTGAGCAGATTACGCCTTTTGAGGATGTACCGAGAAAACTTTGGATTAAGTTTCCCACGAAAGAAAATTATGAAAGCCGGAAAGAGGAATTGTTCGATGTTTTGCGTCTGTCGGAAGGGAAAGACCGGGTCGTCATTTATGTGGAGAATCCTAAATCTATGAATCCGCTTCCACGAAACTGGAATGTGAGCGCAGGGGAAGAGTTGGTCGGAAAACTAGCCGTGCTGTACGGCAAAGAAAATGTGAAGGTAGTGTGAGCCGATTTCTGTACAGAATCACCCGAAAAATATTGAAATGGATGTTTGTTTAGAGTAAAATACAGTTAGGAATTTGCACAGAAAGCGGATACCAGGAGGATAGGCAGGCTGGCGGAGGCTTCTCTGGATGAAAAATTGTGTAGAGGCGTCTAAAGGTTCGGGAGCGCTTCGGATGGGAAGGTAGATATGGCGAAAGAAATCAAAACGATAGGTGTCCTGACAAGCGGCGGCGACGCGCCGGGTATGAATGCAGCTATCCGTGCGGTTGTCAGGAAGGCATTGGCAAACGGCGTTAGTGTCAAGGGAATCAAGAAAGGATACCGGGGCTTATTAAATGAAGAAATCGTTGATTTAGAGAGATGGTCGGTATCGGATACGATTCAGCAGGGTGGTACGATTTTGGGTACGGCGCGCTGTTCGGAATTCCGCACGGAAGAAGGACAGATGAAAGGCGCTGATATTTGCCATAAACATGGTATTGACGGATTGATTGTGATTGGCGGGGACGGTTCATACCGTGGTGCGCAGGCGCTTGCAAAACACGGAATCAATACTATCGGTATACCCGGTACGATTGATTTGGATATTGCATGTACCGAATATACCATTGGTTTTGATACGGCAATCAATACTGCCATGCAAGCAATCGATAAGATTAGGGATACTTCTTCCTCCCATGAACGTTGCAGTATCATCGAGGTAATGGGAAGAAACGCCGGATATATTGCGCTGTGGTGCGGTATCGCTAATGGCGCCGAAGACATCTTGCTTCCGGAGAAATATGATTACAACGAACAGCAGATTATCAATAATATCATTGCCAACAGGAAACGGGGAAAGACCCATCATATTATTATCAATGCAGAAGGTATCGGGCATTCCACATCTATGGCAAGGCGTATCGAGGCGGCCACAGGTATTGAGACCAGGGCTACTATATTAGGATACATGCAGCGTGGCGGTTCGCCTACTTGTAAGGACCGTTACTATGCTTCTATCATGGGTGCTTATGCGGCTGATATTATTTGTGAAGGTAAGAGCAACCGTGTGGTAGGCTATCAACATGGCGTCTTTCTTGACTTCGATATTGAGGAAGCCCTTAATATGCAGAAGAATATCCATGATTATGAATATGAGGTTGCTAAAATTCTTGCGCTGTAGCATGAACTTTGCATATGAGAGATTAATTTCATAATAGAATTTATATTCCCCGCAGATGGTGAGTTTGCGGGGAATTGTATGCCCGGTGAAAATAGAAACACTTTTTTAAAAAGGGAGTAAAATATAAAATAGAAGGAGCTAAGCGTTCATGATTACAAGTTATAATAATAAATCTGTCAGGGAAGTCATACAGCTTGGACAGAAAGCAAAAGCACGCAACAAGGCCGGTCTGTTTGTGGTGGAAGGCATGAAGATGTTCGCGGAGGCGCCGGCGGATAGGATAGAGAAGGTGTATGTCGCCCAGAGGGCGCAAGCCGGGCTATGGGAACAGTATGGAGACAGATTGGGCAGGCTTAGTTGCGAGATAGTGGCAGATGAAGTTTTTGACAAGATGTCGGATACGAAGACGCCCCAGGGGATTTTGTGTCTTGTCAGGCAGTTCCATTATAATATAGAAGAAATGCTGACAGGAAAACGGGGGAAGATTTATATTTGCAGCATGGCAGGAAAAGAAAAAAATATGGGACAGGCTGCTAAGGCGGCCACAGAGAAGGGCAAAAAACAAATGTTATTTATTCTGTTAGAGGATTTGCAGGACCCCGGAAACCTCGGAACAATTTTTCGTGTGGGGGAAGGGGCAGGCATAGATGGCATTATTATGAGCAGCAAGACGGTGGATGTATATAATCCGAAGGTAATCCGCTCTACAATGGGCTCCGTGTATCGGGTGCCTTTCCTTTATGTGGAGGATTTGCGTGCCGTAGCCCGTATGCTGCAAGAGCAGGGAGTGGGTGTATATGCGGCAGACTTGGCAGGCGCTAAAGATTATGACGAGTTTGATTATGTGAAAGGCACGGCCTTTCTTGTGGGGAATGAAGCGAGCGGACTGCGGGAAGCGACGGCTGCCTGTGCAGACGGGATACTCAGAATCCCGATGGAGGGAAAAGTAGAGTCGTTGAATGCGGCCGTAGCCTCCTCGATACTCCTATATGAGGCGTACAGACAGAGGAGAAAGGTTGTTTTGAGTAAACATTAGAAGGGGAGGAATGAGATTTATTGGGAAGTATGACTTTAAAGGAGAATGGAAATAAGTTAAATGTAGATTTGATGAAGACGTTGAGAAGGTGATTGGAGATGTTTCAGATTCTTAGCCTCTTGAGAAATAGGAAATCAATCGAACGGATTGTAAAAATAACAGATGGTGTATATAAAAACATGTTTGTGGCTGAAGAAAAAACTAAAAACACGATATAGTTTATTGAAAACACGGGTATGAATCGAGAGAAAACATTAAATTTAGATTATATTAAGATAAAATATGAGGTGTGATTTAAAAACAGCCTGAAAACCTGAAAAAATTGAAATAAAAATCAAAAGTACCTGCCAAAATTTTGTGGAGAAAATATACCACATGTTATTTGATGTTCTTAAAACAGGAAAAATTGTTTCATCTCATTATATTTTAGACAAAAATATGAAAAAAGCAAGAGAAAGTTGTAACACAGAAAGGGAGAGAAAATGACAATAGGTTTTATCGGATTAGGAAATATGGCAAAAGCGATTATAGCCGGAATGTTAAAGAATAAAATTGTAGAAAGTCGGAATATTATCGGAACAGCGAAGACAGGTGCGACTATGGAGGCGGTACATGTCGAATACGGCATAGGCATTCGGAATACCAATGCAGAGGTGGCAAAAGAGGCAAATGTCCTTGTGCTTGCGGTAAAACCTCAGTTTTTTGAAGCGGTCATCCGGGAGATACGAGAAGTGGTGGAGGAAGATACTTTGATAATCAGTATCGCAGCAGGTAAGACGATGGCTTGGATTGAAGATACTTTTGCAAAAGAAATCAAACTTGTGCGCTGTATGCCCAATACGCCTGCTTTAGTCGGAGCGGGATGCACGGGCCTTTGTGCAAACGCGAGGGTATCCCGGGGTGAAATAGATTACAGTAAGAAGCTGATGTCCAGTTTCGGCAGGGCAGATGTCGTATCGGAGCACATGATAGATGTGGTAGGCGCGGTCAGCGGCAGTTCGCCCGCATATGTTTTCATGTTTATTGAGGCGATGGCGGACGGGGGCGTGGCGGCGGGAATGCCCAGGGCGCAGGCATATGAGTTTGCGGCGCAGGCCGTTTACGGTGCGGCGAAGCTTGTATTGGAGAGCGGTAAACATCCGGGGGAATTAAAAGATATGGTATGTTCACCGGGCGGCACCACAATACAAGGGGTGCGCATCCTGGAAGAGAAGGGGATGCGAGGAGCTGTTATAGATGCCCTTACCGTGACGGTGGAGCAGTCTAAGAAATTATAGGAAGAGATGAGGGAAATAGAATTACACAAACTATTTTTAACAAAAAATGTTACAAAATAATAAGAAAACGTAAAATAAAAAAGACGTCCCAAAAAGGCATAAGATGTGGACAAGCCGCATAAACTTGACAAAGAATAGGTGTTTTGCTAAAATAATCCAGACTTAAAATTTAACATTTTTGTAATATTTGTAATATTTTATTATTATAATATCATACCCACAGTGGACAAAGGGACAAATGTATTCCATTGTCTAATGAGGGTAATGTGAGAAGATGATGGAGGATTGTGTTATGCTGAAAGGCAGAAGGATTCAGATTCTGTTTGCCGGTCTGATTCTTTGTCTGGGACTATCATGTATGTTCTATTTGGATGCGGAGGCGGCTTCTAAGAAGGAATATTTAGATTCTTTAAGTGTAGGCATCACGCAGATTATTGACCCGACGACAGGAAGCACGAATGAACAGGCAATACAGGAATTGACAGAAATGGCATCGACAGACAGCCCCCAGACGGCAGAGGAGTCCGATTTGGTTATGGTCAATGTGCAGATGGCGATGAATGTAAGGTCGGAAGCCAGTGAAGATTCTGACAAAGTCGGAGTATTATATAAAGACTGTGGGGGCAGAATATTAGAGCGCAGGGACGGATGGACGAGGTTAAAAAGCGGCGATTTGATTGGCTGGGCGAGCGACGAGTATCTCCTTTTTGGAGAAGATGCGGAAGCGATGGCGGATGACGTAGGCAATCTGATTGTCACAATCGAGACGGAAATACTGCGGGTGCGCGTGGAGCCTAATAGGAATGCGGAAGTAGTGGGGCTTCTCACGGTCGATGATGAATTGGAAATCATTGAGTTTATCAATGACGATTGGATTAGCGTTAACTATGAAGGGGAGACAAGATATGTCTCGTCGGAATTTGTGGATGTGGATTTCCATATCGATGAGGGCGAGACTTTGGTGGCGATTAGGAAGAGAGAAGAAGCGGAGCGTCAGGCGAAGCTTACGGCCAACCAGGGTGCGGTCGTGGTGGGCGGTGATGACACGAGGCTGCTTGCAGCGCTTATCCAGTGTGAAGCAGGAGGCGAAACGTCTAACGGCAAGTTAGCGGTGGGCGCAGTCGTTATGAACCGTGTCAGGAGCGGCGCTTATCCGAATACGATATCGGGTGTTATATTCGCGTCCGGACAGTTTACTCCGGCATTAAACGGTAAGGTGGCAAGAGTCTACACAAGCGGTAACATCTCCGAGAGCTGTTATGAGGCGGCCCGTGCTGCCATCAACGGAGAGACAAATGTGGGCGATGCGACGCACTTTAGGAGAGCAGGCAACCATGACGGATTATTAATTGACCATCAGGTTTTCTGGTAAGTGAGTGGAATGTCCGGCCGGTAACGGACGTTGTCGTTTGGTCTGTCCATCCACGTGATACAATAATTAACTTGCCAGTTATAGCCTGATATAGTAAAATAAGGCTTAACGACAGACGAACAGATGATAGGAAAGGGAGTGAGGACTTGGGTGCTATGACTAATTTAAGTATGACCGTATTTTGGTTGGTTGTCCTTGTGGTATTAGTCGTTATTGAATTGCTGACGATGGGACTCACGACTGTCTGGTTTGCAGGCGGGGCGCTTGTTGCGACGGTTGCGGCGCTATTCCATGCGCCGCTTGCATTGCAGATTATACTCTTTTTGGTTGTCTCTGCCGTGTTGTTGTTTTTTACAAGACCCCTTGCGGTCAAGTATTTTAACAAAGACAGAGTCAGGACCAACGCGGAAAGCTTAGTGGGGCGCCAGGCCATTGTAATCAGTGAGATTGATAATCTTCAGGGCACCGGACAGGTGAATGTGGGTGGCATGGAATGGTCTGCGAGAACAAGGCAGGATGGCGTGAAACTTCCGGTGGGGGCAGTGGCTACCGTATTGGCGATTAATGGCGTGAAGCTAATCGTCGAGGAGAGAAAAGAGGTTTAAGAATGGGTGGAATTATTGCATTAGTAGTAGTTTTGATTTTGTTGGTGATGATTTTGTTATCCTGTATCAAGATTGTCCCACAGGCGCACGCATATGTGGTGGAGAGATTGGGCGCATATCAGCAGACGTGGTCCGTCGGCCTTCACATTAAGGTGCCGTTTATCGATAAGGTGGCTAAGAGAGTCGTCTTGAAAGAACAGGTGGTGGATTTCGCGCCGCAGCCGGTGATTACGAAGGATAATGTAACCATGCGGATTGACACGGTGGTGTTTTTCCAGATTACAGACCCGAAACTGTTTGCATACGGTGTAGAGAACCCGATTATGGCGATTGAGAACCTGACGGCGACGACATTGCGTAACATTATCGGCGAGATGGAGCTGGACCAGACACTGACCTCCAGGGAAGTGATTAATACGAAGATGAGAGCATCTCTTGATATCGCTACCGACCCTTGGGGAATTAAGGTGAACCGTGTGGAGCTTAAGAACATCATTCCTCCGGCGGCCATTCAGGATGCCATGGAGAAGCAGATGAAAGCAGAGCGTGAGCGTCGTGAAGCGATTCTGCGTGCGGAAGGTGAGAAGAAGTCCACCGTCCTTGTTGCGGAAGGTAAGAAAGAGTCGGCAATATTGGAAGCGGAGGCGGAGAAACAGTCTGCGATTCTGCGTGCGGAAGCCCAGAAGGAGAAGATGATTCGTGAGGCGGAAGGTGAGGCTGAGGCCATTCTTAAGGTACAGCAGGCTACCGCAGACGGTATCAGAATGATTCGCGAGGCTGGCGCGGATGAGTCTGTGCTTAGGATTAAGAGTCTGGAAGCATTCGAGAAAGCGGCGGACGGCCAGGCAACCAAGATTATTATTCCGTCCGAGATTCAGGGGCTTGCAGGACTTGCGGCTTCCGTGAAAGAAGTGTGGAAATAAGTTGAAATGCCGCGCAGTTACGTGGTTTGATAAATTGTGGGACAGTTCGGCAGGGCTGTCCCACAATTTATCATGTGGAAGATTTATAACATACGTTATTGGCTTGATGCATAAAAGTGCAAGATAAAGGATTAGGCTAAGAATTAAATTTTAAAACGGAAATCCATGCTTGTTGTTTATTGTTTAAATTTGTAAGTGATGGAAAGGTAAGGGATTAGGATGAATTTAACAGGACGTCATTTTTTAAAATTATTGGATTTTACACCGGAAGAAATTACATATATGCTGGATGTGGCAGCAGACTTAAAGGATAAGAAAAAGAAAGGCGTGCCGATAGACATTCACAGGGGAAAAAATGTGGCGCTGATTTTTGAGAAAACGAGTACAAGGACGCGTTGTTCCTTCGAGGTTGCAGCTCATGACTTGGGTATGGGGACAACCTATCTTGACCCCTCAGGCTCGCAGATTGGCAAGAAGGAGAGCATTGCGGATACGGCCCGGGTACTGGGGCGCATGTACGAGGGCATTGAATACCGCGGATTTGGACAGGAGATTGTGGAGGAATTGGCAGAGTATGCCGGGGTGCCTGTGTGGAACGGGTTAACCAATGAGTTCCATCCGACCCAGATGCTCGCGGACCTTTTGACAATCAGAGAGCATTTCGGACATTTAAAAGGTATTAAATTGACCTATATGGGAGACGCGCGTTATAATATGGGCAATTCGTTGATGGTGGCCTGCGCCAAGATGGGAATGCATTTCACTGCCTGCACTACCAAGGAGTATTTCCCGTCAAAAGAGTTGGTGGATACGTGCAAGGAGATTGCAGCCCGGACAGGTGGCAGCATTACGTTGACAGAGGACGTGGCAGCAGGGGCAGGTGGGGCCGATGTAGTCTGCACGGATGTGTGGGTTTCCATGGGAGAGCCGGCGGAAGTGTGGAAGAGTAGGCTGCACGACCTGATGCCCTATCAGGTCAACCGTCAGGTGATGGAGTATGCGGGGAAAGATGCGATTTTTATGCATTGCCTGCCTGCATTCCACGATTTGAAGACGGGTATCGGCATGGAGATTAGCAAGCAGTATGGTATAAACGAGATGGAAGTGACAGACGAAGTCTTCGAGTCGGACCAGTCTGTCGTGTTTGACGAGGCAGAAAACCGTATGCACACGATTAAGGCTGTGATGGCGGTAACATTGGGAGAGTATAAGCTGTAATCCCCGTATCTATTTTTGTAGAGGCAGTTTGGGACAGATAAGAAGGGGCTTTCAGACAGCACTATAGGTAGGGTATGATAACAGTATGAAAAAAACAGATAAATCAAATATACTGGCGCTTCTCAGAAACAGTGAGGATTATGTGTCAGGACAACAGATGTGCGAGCGTTTTGCAGTTACCAGAACTGCGGTCTGGAAAGTAATCAATCAGCTTAAAGAGGAAGGCTATCAGATTGAGTCAGTGTCCGGTAAAGGTTACCGTCTGACAGAAGGGACGGAGGATATTCTGTCCCAGAGCGAGATTATAAGCAGGTTGGCTACAAAATGGGCCGGGAAGAAAGTTTATTATTTCGATGTCACAGGCTCCACCAATACCGATGCGAAACGTTTCGCGGAGGAAGGCGAGCCCCATGGCACTATAGTGGTTGCGGACATCCAGAATGCGGGGAAAGGGCGCAGAGGGCGTAAATGGCAGACGTTGTCCGGGACGGCCCTTTCTTTTACCATGCTTCTTAGGCCGGATTTTGCACCGGATAAGGCATCTATGATTACACTTGTTATGGCACTGAGCGTGGCGGAGGCTGTGGAGGAAGTGGCTAAGGTGCCTGCCATGATTAAATGGCCTAACGACATCGTGTTAAACAAGAAGAAATTATGTGGTATGCTGACGGAGATGACGATGACGCCTGAGATGGATGAGATACAATATATTGTTGTGGGAGCGGGTATCAACGTCAACAACAGCAATGTGGAGGAATTTCAGGAAGAGATACGTCAGACAGCAACATCCCTTAAGATAGAGACGGGACGGCAGGTAAACCGTGCCATACTGCTTGAGAAGGTGCTTGAGAAATTTGAAAAGAATTACGATGCGTTCCTGGAAACATTGGACTTGTCTAATTTACAGAAAGCGTACCAGGAACATTTGCAGGGAGTTGGGGCGCAAGTTAAAGTGCTTGACCCTGCGGGAGAATACGTGGGTATATCCAGGGGAATCAACGGCAGAGGAGAGCTGATTGTGGAAAAAGAGGATGGGGAAAGAGTACAGGTTTATGCGGGCGAAGTATCGGTGCGCGGACTGTATGGGTATGTGTGATGGGAGAATATACAGACAAGGGCGGACAGCCTGGGGAGAGAGTGGTGCTGTGCGGGGCCAATGCCTATCAGCAGAAATATTATTTTAACGAGCAGTTTGCAGGGATTCCGGAGTCTGTCAAAGAAGAACTGCATGTAATCTGTGTGCTTTTTACGGAGGAAGTGGGAGGCGTTTTTACCATTGTCTTCGAGGAGGACGGAAGTATTTCCTTCGAGACTGACGCGGAAGAAGACGACCTTCTCTATGACGAAGTAAGCAGCGGGCTCTTAGTCGGGGAAATCCGCAGGAACAGGCAGGAGATGCTCGAGTCGCTGCAGCTATACTACAGGATATTTATCCTGCATGACCAGACGGTGTTAGAAGAAGTGGGAGAAGATTGATGAGTGCTCTGTTACACAGGCTGACGGTGGGTAGCGTCACTTTGGACAATAATATAATACTGGCTCCTATGGCAGGCGTGACCGACCTGCCTTTTCGTTTGCTGTGCAGTGAGCAGGGGGCAGGTATGTGCTGCATGGAGATGGTCAGCGCCAAGGCAATTCTATACAAAAATAAGAATACGGAGAGCCTGTTGGAGATTCATCCGCAGGAGGGAAAAGTGTCTTTGCAGTTGTTTGGCTCAGACCCCGGGATTCTCAGTGAAATGGCAAAAAAGATTGAGGACAGGCCCTTTGACATTCTGGATATCAACATGGGATGCCCTGTGCCTAAAGTGGTCAACAATGGAGAAGGCTCGGCTCTTATGAAACAACCCAGACTGGTAGAAGAGATTGTGTCGGCTGTCGTGAAAGCCATCCGTAAGCCTGTAACTGTGAAAATACGTAAAGGATTCGACGAAACCCATGTGAATGCCGTAGAAATTGCAAAAATAGCGGAGGCGGCAGGTGCGTCGGCGGTGGCGGTACATGGCAGGACGAGGGAACAGTATTACGCAGGGGAGGCTGACTGGGAGGTTATCGCAAAGGTAAAAGAAAATATATCCATTCCGGTGATTGGGAATGGGGATGTCACTGACGGTCTGCAGGCGGAGGAAATGCTCAGACAGACGGGATGTGACGGTGTTATGGTGGGCCGCGCGGCCCGTGGCAATCCATGGATATTTGGCCAGATAAAGGCTTATCTGGAGAGTGGGGAGAAGCTTACAAAACCTGATGCGGAAGAAGTGAGGGCGACGGTTTTGCGCCATGCCAGGCTTCAGTTGGCATGTAAAGGAGAGTATACGGGGGTGCGGGAAATGCGCAAGCATGTGTCCTGGTATACGGCGGGAATGCCTCATTCTGCCAGGCTGCGCCAGAGCGTCAATATGATGGAGAGCTTTGAAGAGTTGGAGCGGTTGGTGAAAAGTATGTAGAGGGAATATGATATAAGTACTCCTAAGTGAGCAAGCTTTCGCGGAGGTGATATGATATAGACGAGCCATGCGCATATATAACTTGTCCGGGGAAGGATGGAGAAGAAGGGGAAAGGTAAGAAGGACAAGTTATCCATGCCGGGCATGCGCCCTATAGAAAATATGATATAAGTACTCCTAAGTGAGCAAGCTCCCACGGAGTACTTATATCATATTTTCTGCATGGCTTAATGGGTGACGGCATATATTTATGCCATGGAGAGTGGGTTGATTGTTTATTATTATCCGGCGGAAGATAGTGGGACGGGACACGGGAGCGCAGCGAAGAAGTACTGGTTTCAGGAGGCGGTGCTTAAGGCGAAGGAAATTTGTGGGAAGCAGGTGCTCGGATGTGCCGTGCCGCCTTTTTATTATAGGCGCAAACCTTGGAAACCGGAGATTTTGTCGGAGGCAATGGACGGTGTACTATGCCGTGTGGAGGGAATGGCGGATACATATGTTCATCCGCAGGTTGAGGCAATGCTGACGGAAAAATATAACGGGCGTTTTGTTCCCCGCCGTGCCACCATGCAGATGTTGACAGGACAGATAATCGAAGAATACGCAGGCGACATGGTCAGACAATGCGGGGAAGTGACTGTGCTTTTAGGGGTACCCGGGGATACGGACTGGCAGATGGAAATGACCAGGGAACTTTTATTGCCATATCTGTCCAGAATTAATAAGTTAATTATTTATTATGAAGAAATTGTCGAAACGGATATTTGGATGGAATTGGGGAACCATTTGGATGAGTATTATTATGAATACGGACTTGTGCCGCAGTTGGAGCCGTATATTATGAATCATACGCGTCCGGAACCGGTATTTGAATCAGACAGGCAGGAAGCAGGGATGGTTCAGGCTGAGGGAGAGTACGGTTTAAGATGCGGCAAAACAAAGTGTGGGGGCATGGTTCTGGATTACTGTGCGCAGTTTCGGCATCCCAGAATCCTTCCGGGAAATAACGTTGTCTATATCGATGCGGCATCCGTGGCAGTGAAGGAATATATGATTAGGCGGAAAGTGCCGCAGGTATCATACGTTTCACCGTTGAAATACCTTGACACTATGGTAAAAACTAGTTATGATGGATAACTGTAGAAGTGACTGCGATGAGAATTTTTCACAGGGCCAGAGGCCAATAGATATTTATTGTTAGGAAAGGAAGAACTACCATGCAGGAGAAAAAAAACATTTTAACTTATGAAGGATTGAGAAAATACGAGGATGAATTACACGACTTGAAAGTCGTAAAGCGTAAAGAAGTTGCAGAGAAGATTAAGGAGGCAAGGGAGCAGGGTGACTTGTCCGAAAATGCCGAATATGATGCGGCAAAAGATGAACAGCGCGATATCGAGGCAAGAATAGAAGAACTTGAGAAAATACTTAAGAATGCGGAAGTAGTCGTAGAGGACGAAGTAGATTTAGATAAAATCAACATTGGCTGTCAGGTTAAGATTCTCGATATGGAATTTAACGAAGAGCTGGAATATAAAATCGTGGGCTCCACCGAGGCCAACAGCTTAAAGGGTAAAATTTCTAACGAGTCGCCCGTAGGGAAAGCGTTAATCGGCGCTAAAGTCGGAGATACGGTGAATGTAGAGACTCAGGCAGGCGTCATTCAGTATAAGGTATTGGAGATTCAAAGGTCGAACTAGTGTGACGGTCAGTAAGTAACCGGATTTTCAAAATCATTACATTAGATTGGCCGCTTGCAAGTAAGACGGTACAGATTCAGTGCAAAAATTTTGGTATTGCATGGATTTGTTGATAAAGTAAAAACGGAGGTTAGCATGGCGGAAATACACAATCAAGACAACGGACAGCAGGATATTAACCAACTTCTGAAAGTAAGGCGGGAAAAGCTTGCCGCTTTGCAGGAGAACGGTAAAGACCCTTTTCAGATTACCAAATATGATGTAACCCATCACAGCCAGGAGATAAAAGACCAATATGAAGCGTTGGAGGGTAAGAGCGTATCCATTGCAGGACGGGTGATGTCCAAGCGTATTATGGGTAAAGCGTCCTTTTGCAACGTACAGGATTTACAGGGGGATATCCAGTCCTATGTGGCGAGGGACAGCATCGGCGAAGAGGCTTATGCTGACTTTAAGAAATATGATGTGGGTGATATCGTTGGCATCGAAGGAGAGGTTTTTACAACCAAGACCGGAGAAATTTCTGTCCATGCGAATAAAGTGACACTTTTGTCAAAAAGTCTCCAGATTTTGCCGGAGAAGTATCATGGGCTTGTGAATACGGACCTCCGCTACAGACAAAGATATACGGACTTGATTATGAACGGGGAAGTGAAGAAGACTTTTGTGATGCGTTCCAAGATTATCAGCGCTATCAGGCGTTATCTGGACGGACAAGGATTCCTGGAAGTGGAGACGCCCATGCTTGTGGCCAATGCAGGCGGCGCCGCGGCAAGACCTTTCGAGACTCATTACAATGCGTTGGATGAGGATGTGAAGCTGCGTATATCGTTGGAACTTTATTTAAAGCGGCTGATTGTGGGCGGTATGGAAAGAGTCTATGAGATTGGAAGGGTTTTCCGTAACGAGGGATTGGATGCAAGGCATAATCCGGAATTTACGTTGATGGAATTATATCAGGCATATACGGATTACTATGGCATGATGGAACTGACCGAGAATATGTTCCGCCATGTTGCAAAAGAAGTTTGTGGCACAACCACTGTTTCCTATGGAGGGGTGGAAATCGACTTGGGCAAGCCTTTTGGGCGGATGACCATGACAGAAGCCGTGAAGCAGTATGCAGATGTGGATTTTGACACAGTTAAGGACACGGCGGAGGCTAAGCGGATAGCCGATGAGAAGGGTGTCCATTACGAGGACAGGCACCAGAAGGGAGATATCCTGAACCTGTTCTTTGAAGAGTATGTAGAAGAACATCTTGTCCAGCCCACCTTTATCATGGACCATCCGATTGAGATTTCCCCGCTGACGAAGAAGAAACCGGGAAATCCGCAGTACGTGGAGCGTTTTGAACTGTTTATTACCGGGCGGGAGATGTGTAACGCATATTCGGAGCTAAATGACCCCATCGACCAACGGGAGCGTTTTAAGGCGCAGGAAGCGGCATTGGCGGCAGGTGACGAGGAGGCCAATACCACGGATGAGGATTTTATGAACGCGCTTGAGATTGGTATGCCTCCCACAGGAGGCATCGGATACGGGATTGACAGACTGGTGATGCTGTTGACGGATGCACCGGCAATCCGTGACGTATTGTTATTCCCCACCATGAAGAGCGTGGAGAAGAAACCGTCCGGCCAGGCCAAATCGGCGAAGAAGGGAGAAGGCCAGGAGGCGAAACAAAGCAGCATATCCCGCGAGCAGGCATGGGAATTATTGAGAAAATATAATAATGAACCGTTCCACCTCCAACATGCTCTGACGGTGGAAGGCGTGATGCGTTGGTATGCAAAGGAATTGGGCTATGGGGAAGAAGAAGAGTTCTGGGGAATCACCGGGCTTCTTCACGATATAGATTTTGAGCTTTATCCGGAGGAGCACTGCAAGAAGGCGCCGGAGCTTCTGAGGGAAGCAGGCGTTGGGGAAGATATGATATATGCGGTGTGTTCCCACGGCTACGGAATATGCAGCGAGGACGAGCCGAAGTTGGAGATGGAAAAGGTGCTTTTTGCGGCGGATGAATTGACAGGGCTAATCTGGTCCTGCGCGCTGATGCGTCCGTCTAAGAGTACGATGGATATGGAAGTCAAGAGCTTAAAGAAGAAATTCAAGGACAAGAAATTTGCGGCAGGCTGTTCCAGGGGGATTATCTCCCAGGGCGCCCAGATGCTTGGGTGGGAACTGGACGAGCTTTTTGACAAGACGATTCAGGCCATGAGAAGCTGTGAGGTTTGCGTGACGCAGGCCATGGAAAGTATTGGTTAATTTTATATTTGGAAAGGACATTCTGTGAGGAATGTCCTTTTTTGGTTGGCCGGATAGCCCTTGGTTTAGTATATTGGGATTTCTCAATATAGAAACGGAAATGTGCGCAAGATTAAGCTACTCTTTTATATTGAAATAGCTATAAATATATGTTATAAATTATGTTAGAAAGTATAACATAAACACAACGAAAAAAATATATATAATTTTTGTGTTTGAAAGATGCTAATACGATAAAAAGGAGAGTTTGCTATGCGAAAGAAAATGGCAGTAAGTATGTTGGTGGTATCATTTGTATTTATGGTGACAGGGTGTTGTATATTTCACGATTGGCAGGAAGCCACCTGCATAGAGGCGAAAACCTGTAATAAGTGTGGAGAGACTGAGGGGGAAGCATTAGGGCATGACTGGGAGGAAGTGACTTGTTCAACGGCAAAAACTAGTAATAGATGTGGAGAGACAGAAGGGGAAGCATTAGGGCATGACTGGGAGGAAGCGACTTGTTCAACGGCAAAAACTAGTAATAGATGTGGAGAGACAGAAGGGGAAGCATTAGGGCATAGCTAGGAAGAAGTGGCTTGTACAGAGCCAAAAACCTGTAGTGTATGCGGAGAAACAGAAGGGGAAGTATTAGGGCATAGCTGGGAAGAGGCGGCTTGTACAGAACCAAAAACCTGTAGTGTATGCGGAGAAACAGAAGGGGAAGCATTAGGGCATAGCTGGGAAGAGGCGACTTGTACAGAACCAAAAACCTGTAGTGTATGTAGAGAAACAGAAGGTGGCTCAGAACATGATTGGGATTGGGCAAGGCAAAATTGTAAAATTTGTGGAGAAACAATAGGAAAAACTGTAGTTAATGTTGATGGTGTAATAATTGATATTGCAAAAACCAGAACAGACATAGGAAGATTGTTTGAAAATACCAATTATAAGCCTTCTAGTGTTGGTGATTCTGCTTGGAATGAAGGGTATTGTTTCGCGATTGACGGTAAATATCCTGACTTTAGAAGTGATGAATTCAGCGAGTTTATTATTCGCTATGCCGACAAATCATCTGTTACTTCTAAAGTATTGGATTTTAAGTGCAGAAAACGTGGAGATAAGCATATCACATTTTATAATAACATCAAGAGTGGCGAAGATTATTATACTGTATTGAGTGCTTGGGGAGACCCGGATTATACTTGCAATTTAAATAAGGGAATGTGCGTTTATTGGCGTATTTATGATTCTCATTCCGGAGATAGGTGGTATATATACGGATTTGTTGATACCAATAGAAAATTTGGTGATTCAAATACAACATTTTTTATAGAAGGTATATCCTCGAAGGAGCCTGTTCCTGATTATAAATCATATGAGATGATTGTTGACCCGTACATATAGTCTCTAGGCTGTCACGAAGCACTTGGGGAGGTGGTTCCGAGATTAGTGCAGCTGACTGGTACGATGTATATTTGTAGCGTTAGAAAATAGCGAAGTGGTGTTATTGTTAAATGGTCATGTATCCGTAGGTGGGTAGTTAATGAAATGATTTGTAAGTGTCAAATCATCCGCTTACTGTAATCAAGCGTTTAAAGGGGCGGTTTCAGAATCGTCCTTTTTAAATGTAAGATTTAGGCTCCGCCCCTTCACAATAAACGTGATTCATTTTTTGCTCCATTGAAAATTTAAATTTTCAATCTTTAGTCCTCAATTTTGCAGTTTTGGGTAGCATATTCAAGAAAAATTCCAATCAATTCGTTTCTGCTGTGTCCGGTTCTGGCTGAAATAGAATCTATATTTTCCACGAGTTCTTCTTTGATTCTGATGGAGAATGTCTTGTATCCGTCATTCCCTTTATATTTCTTAGGTTTGATTATTAATTTATCATTATTTGCCATATGACCACCTCGATTTCTTTTACAACATATTTTAATATTGAAAAGATTATAAAAACATGTTATAAATTTGTGTTAGAAGATATAACATATACGCAGCGTGGAATAAATATACGGGAAAAGAGATTGAAATTATATTTCACCAAACGGTTAAGGGGGGATGGATTTCGTAAGATATGACAAATATAGGTATAGAGCATTGAAGGACATAGTAATCTGACAAGTATAGAGCTCCCGGGCTATGTGAGAATAGATAAGAATGCAATTCCGGATAA
Organism: uncultured Lachnospiraceae bacterium; assembly: GCA_910578645.1. GTDB lineage: Bacteria > Bacillota > Clostridia > Lachnospirales > Lachnospiraceae > UBA3282. The sequence goes on along the minus strand of CAJTQI010000005.1, from coordinate 72,465 downwards.
ATGTAGAGTGATAAGAAGGTAATAAAAATACAAACGGTGGAAAGGTAAATAAAGTGGCTTAAATACTGGGAATAGACAGTAAGTTGACCGAAGACGTAAAAAGGAATCACGATAAATGTGATTCCTTTTTTTGAATAACGGGCTTGGCCGTGAAGTGCAGACGATAAGAAGGAATATTTGTTATTGAAATGATTATAAAAATGTATTATAAATTTATGTTAGAATATATAACATAAAATTAGCGGAGAATAAACAAATAGATAGATACAAGGAGATAAGAAATGTTTTGTCCAAAATGTGGTAAAGAACTGTCGGATACATCGAAATTTTGTGGTAATTGCGGATATAAATTCGAAAAAAAGCAGCAAAAGGAAACAGAGTAGTGTTAAAACAAAGAAACCCGTACAGAGGTTTGTAATCGTATTTTTGGAATGTTGTGGGGTTGTATATGTTTCTCAATATTAAGTTATTTTAGTTTGTTTCATATTCCGAAATCAGATTGGAGTTATGAGATTTATGGTGATAAAGCACATATAATGGGATATAACGGAAAAGAGAGCGAGAGTATAATTCCCAAAAAAGTTAAAAAGGGATGGAATATATGGAAGCGTGGTTTTAAATCAGGAGCCGTACATTTCTTACTGGCTCACCGGAGAACCGAGCTTTTATGATAACTCCTTATTACAGGATGAAATGTATATGAATATGTTTTATGTCAGTAAAGAAGAGTGCTGGGTATGGAACGATGTGCCTGACGATTTGATTGCAGTTGCAGAGTTCTATTCGGGAACCGTACCCTTTGTTCACTGAGGGTAGGGTATATTTGTGAATATGAAGATTAAAAATACTGACAGATATTCTTGGATGGGAATTGGCATACCCCTTGCAACAAGTGGATTATTATGAGAAAATTTAACAGGAACAATAATCATATACATTACGAAAGGGGAGTTTACTATGAGGTACAGAGTAATCGGCGATACTATGCCGGTGGTGGAAGTGGTTTTTGACGCGCCTGGCGAATCCATGTATACACAGTCGGGCGGCATGGCGTGGATGTCTGAAGGAGTTTCCATGGATTCCAATATGAGAGGCGGATTTGGCAAAAGTATTGGCAGGATGTTCTCGGGTGAATCTTTGTTTATGGCGACATATAAGGCTGAGCGTCCGGGCACTATGGTGGCTTTTGCTTCTACGGTGGCAGGAGAGGTGCTTCCCATTGACGTTGGGCAAAACGGCGGGATGATTTGTCAGAAGGGTGCTTTTCTTTGTGCGGAAGAGACAGTGAATTTAAATGTCACATTTACTAAGAAATTTTCTGCCGGATTGTTTGGCGGCGAAGGATTTATCTTACAGGATATTAGCGGGACAGGTATGGTCTTCCTTGAGATTGACGGCAATAAAGTGGTGAAAGACTTAGCGCCGGGAGAAGTAATCAAAGTGGATACGGGAAACGTGGTGGCATTTGAGCGCTCGGTGGCGTATGAAATAGAAACTGTGAAAGGGCTAAAGAATATTTTTCTGGGCGGTGAAGGTTTGTTCTTAACCAAACTGACAGGGCCGGGCAGAGTAATTCTCCAGACACAGAACTTCAATGAATTTGCAGGACGGATTATCAGGATGGTGCCGTCAAGATAAAAGGAACATGCGTTATTTAATTTGGTCTGCATAAAGAGGCGTATGCAGGGAACATGCAAAGAAAATTTTGAACCGGGACGGGTATGAAGAGTCATATCATGTCCCGGTTTTTTACTTTCCGGGAAAGGCCTTCGCCTACCCGGGTTTGCGACAAGTTTTTCGTAGGCACTTACAATTTTATAAATTAAGTAACGGATGTTTTATAGGATTAGAGTGCCTCAAAAGTGCATTTTATGCAATTTGTCAGTGGGATTTTATGATAGCATCTTTTGATACCCTGATTCTTTTACGGTTTGGATTACGGGAAAAATGCCATAATATATTCTGGGAATTGTGCTTTCTTACAAAAAGTAAATTCGACTCTAAAGTCTGGTAGGATTTATCCGATACATGTAGTGAAGGGAATTACATCATGAAAGGAGGAGTTTCCTAATGCGTATTGAATCTTATACACAGGTACAGCAGCTTTACAATGCGAATAAAGCTACCAAGGTGCAGGGTAGGACGAAGGCTTCTGTCTCTGACCAAATACACATTTCAAGCATTGGTAAGGATATCCAGACAGCCAAGAATGCAGTGGCGGCAGCAGACGATATCAGGGAAGAACTGACGGCTCCTCTCAAAGCAAGCATTGCGAATGGGACTTACCAGGTGAGCGGAGAGAGCTTTGCAGAGAAGCTGATGAAGAAGTACAAAGAGATTGAAAGTCTATAAGACACAGTGAAGGAGAGATTTTGACGTGGCGAGTTTAATGGAAGTCTTAATCGATGTTTTAGACAAAGAGAGCCGGGAGTATGAACAGTTGTTAGATTTGTCCATGAAGAAAACTCCGGTCATTGTGTCTGAGGACTTAAGCGAATTGGCGAGAATCACGGATGAGGAGCAAATCATAGTTAGCAGAATCAATCATCTGGATAATCAGAGAAATGAGGCTATTAATGATATTGCGGATGTACTTAACAAGGATGTTAGCAAGCTAAAAATCGTTGATTTGATTGATATGTTGGCAGCAAGACCGGAAGAGCAGGAGAAATTGGCGGCTGTATTCGACAGGCTGCAGGAGAACGTGCGCAGCGTAAAGCGGGTTAATGAGCAGAACCGTGAATTAATCCAGGAGGCGTTGGAATTGGTTCAGTTTAATATGACCGTTCTCCAGTCCATGAACAAGGCACCGGAAACTGCCAACTATAATAAAGGCGCTTACAGCACTGGCGATATGATAGGTTCAAGCCAGAAAGCCTTTGATGCAAAACAATAATTGTTAAGGACGGTAAAATTATGTCATTAATGGGAAGCCTTTATACAGGCGTATCAGGTTTACAAACTTCAAACAACGCGCTGAACACGACAGCGCATAACATGTCTAATCTAGACACCGTAGGATATACCAGGCAACAGGTAGCGCAGTCGACAAGACCCTATGTGACGATTTCCAAGAATAATAAAACAAACTGGAAACAGATAGGCCTAGGTGTCAAATATTCCCGTACAAGACAGGAAAGAGATATATTTTTAGATAAAAATTACCGCCGCGAATCGGGACGGAGCGCTTTTTATAGTATTTCGTCAAGCGCGATGGAAGAGATAGAATATATTTTGGGCGAGAGCCAGGCAGGAGAAGGCGGTTCCAATGAGGGGCATGAGTTTTCCAGGTCATTGACGAACTTATGGACGTCAATACAGGAGTTGAGTAAGGACCCCACAAGTTCCGTGAACCAAAACCTGTTTGTGACCCGCTCTTATGAGTTTATAACGAAGGCATCGGCAGTGTATACAAGCTTATGCCAATATCAGGACAACCTGAATAAGCAAGTTGTCAAGGAAGTAAATAATATCAATGCATATGCACAGGAAATTGAGACGCTCAATGAGAAAATCGTGACCATTGAGGCAGGCGACGTGGAACACGCCAATGACCTGCGTGACCGCCGCAATTATCTGTTGGACCAGTTGGCCCAGCTTGGAAGCGTATCTTATGAAGAGAACATGTCGGGATACGTAAATGTTAAATTTGAGGGCGTTGACCTTGTCAAAGGCGGCTTGGTTAATAAGATGGAATTATATACGCACCCGAAGACAGGGTTCTATTCGCCTTATTGGACGATGCTTGCCAATTTTGATTATGATAAAGACGGTAACCGTGTAGTGACGGCAGAAGGGATTGCGGGCGCTGAGGTATTTGACCTGACAAGGGAGATTTCCACTACCTTGAATACGGATATCGGTTCTCTGAAAGCTATGCTGCTCCATAGGGGTGACCACAGGGCTACCTATAAAGAAATTAAGAACTTCCCGCCGGACGCCGACCCCAATGACCCGACCCAGGCGCAGGATGAATGGTATGATATGCATGTATCACAGTCTGTCGTTATGAATATACAGGCAGAGTTCGACCAGTTGGTCAACATTGTGGTAAGTAAGATTAACGGTATTCTTGCAGAAGAGGCAGGCCGTGTGGGTGAGTCGGATTACCTGAGAGATGAGAACGGCGAGCCGTATCAGATGTTCCAACTTTTGAATGACAACGGAGAATTTACGGTATCTAACCTGATGATTAATCCGGATTTGCGTCAGAACCCGTCGCTTTTATCTTTCCGTAAGGATGAGCATTCCGAAGATTATCCGATTATGGAGAAACTGAAGGCAGCTTTTGAGGAGAAAGTATATACGCTCAACCCTAATGTGGAGACGCCGGTTGGATTCCTGGATTATTATAAGAATCTGGTAGCACAGGTGGCGAACACGGGCTCAGTGTTAAGAGGTATCGAAGCGACACAGACGCAGGCGACGGATGCGCTGATGAATGCCAGGGAACAGGTTGTAGGCGTTTCTTCCGATGAAGAATTGACCCATATGATTAGATTCCAGAATGCATACAACGCATCCAGCCGTTACATCAATGTAATCAGTGAGATGCTTGAACATATATTGACCACACTTGGCCGATAGGATAGGGGAGTGAATTATGCCATCTACATTTTTTGGATTAGAGATTGCGTCGTCAGGGTTACGCGCTTCCAATGCGGCACTCAATACGACTGCGAATAATATAAGTAATGTGAATACGGAAGGCTACAGCCGCCAGGCAGTGAAGACGGAAGCGATGAATCCGCTTCGTGTATTCGCCACATATGGCTGTGCAGGCGCGGGCGTCAATACACTGGCGATTGAAAGAATACGTGACCAGTTCTATGACAATAAGTTCCGCGACAATGAGACGAAGTTGGGTGAGTTCGATACGAAAGCATATTACTGCAAGATGATTGAAGAATACCTGACGGATGACAATAAGACTGGTTTTAAGACAGTATTTGACAAGTTTTCCACAGCTTTACAGGGTATTACGACGAACGCCAGCAGCGATGACTCCAAGCTTACATTCCTGTCAGCGGCGATGAGCCTGACAGATTACTTCAACAACATGTTCGGCGATTTGCAGAACTTACAGGCGGATGTCAACGATGAAATTAAGATACGGGTGGACCATATCAATTCCATTGCCCAGGATATTGCGACGGTCAACAAGCAGATTAATACGATAGAAATATCCGGGACGATTGCCAATGAACTGCGTGATAAGAGAGATATGCTGATTGATGAGCTGTCTGCCATCGTGGACGTGAAGGTGGAGGAATCACCGCTTTATGACCAACAGGGCAATGCGACGGGTGCCAACAGATGTATCGTGCGGATTGCCGGTGGTCAGACATTGGTTGATATGAATGACTATAACCAGCTAGAGTGTGTTGCGCGTCGCAAGGAAGAAAAAGTCAATATGACGGACATAGACGGCCTGTACGATGTCCGTTGGACGAATGGCAATGACTTTGGCTTATATAATGAGTCCATGGGAGGGGCGCTGCGTGGACTGGTTCAGATGCGAGACGGCAATAACGGGGAATATTTTAACGGAACAGCTAGCGATATCAAATATAACGGTGACTTCAGCACGGTAACGATTACGTCTACAGCATCGTATCTGAATAACATGAACAAATGTAACCTGTCCGATACGGGCGGTGTTATCAATATCGGCGACCAATTATACTATTATACGGACTGGAGTTTTGACCCGGAGAAGAAGCAGTATACTTTTACGATAGACAATAAGGCGAGCGACCAGGCGCTTACTGCGGCTAAGAATAACCGCACGGCAAGTATCGGTAATGAGACAAATTACCAGGGCGTTCCTTATTACATGGCACAGATGAATGAATGGCTCCGTGATTTTACGAAGAAGGTCAATGACATTTTCACGGAAGGTATTACGGCGGACGGCCAGGATGCAGGGATTTTGTTTACCGGTCTTGACGGAACGAAAAGCACCGATTATCTGGCGGACCGTCAGTACACGGAAGAACAATTAAATGATTCTGCGAAGAACGGTAAGGGGTATTATTACCTGACGGCGGGCAATGTGACGATTGTAGACGCGCTGATGAAGAATGCATCCTTGCTTGGTACGAGGTCCAATAAATCCGATGATGTGGATGAGAACGGCGAGGAAATCGATGGCGTTGAGCAGTGCGAGCAGGTAAAAAAAGTCATTTCCATGTTGACTGATAAGAACCAATTCGTTTTCCGTGGCAGGGATGCAGGTGGATTCCTGGAATGCGTGCTTTCCGACGCTGCATTAAATGCCAGCAATGCGAATCTTTTCTATGATACTTATTTGAGCTTGGAGAGCAGCATTGACAACCAGAGGATTTCTATTTCGGGCGTAGATGAAGACGAAGAAGCTGTGAGCCTGATGAAATATGAAAATTCCTACACACTGGCGTCTAAGATGATTTCTGTGTTGACAGAAATCTATGACCGCCTGATTTTGCAGACAGGTGTATAGAGTCATCACAGTAAACAGCTCTGACATGAAGGATTAGAATGGAAAAATGTCTGGAATACGTGGACTAAGGGTTGTTATATGCCCGATTGTAATTCAGAAAAGGAAAAGGGTGATAAGCTAATATGAGAATGACGAATAAGATTATGCGAAATAATTCGCTGTACAATATTAACCAGAATAAGATTCTGGAAGATAAGCTGACCAACCAGATGACGAACCAGAGTAAGATTACCAGGCCGTCCGACGACCCGGTGGTGGCAATCAGGGCGCTTCGTCTGAGAACAAATGTGACGACTATTTCACAATATTATGATAAGAATGCCAAGGATGCGGACCAGTGGCTGACACTTACTGCGGATGCGCTCACCACAATCGACGAAGTGCTCAGGAACATGCGCGAGGAGACGAGCAGTGCGGCGAACAAAGACCTGACGGCAGATGACCTTGAGATTTATCTGACCCAGATGAAATCCCTGACAAAGGAGTTTTATTCAAGCGGTAACGTAGATTATGCAGGGCGCTATATTTTCTCAGGATTTAGAACAGATACGGCCATTACATTCTCTGCGGAGGATGTGGCGCAGATGAAGAAACATCCGGTATCTTATGAGATTAAGGAGAATTTTAAGTATTCCGATATCGATACAATTAATTATACGGATTACAGCGTACTCTCCGGCACGATTGGCGGCGCAGGTGACGGCGGTGTGGATTCGACGACGAATACCAGTTATGAGCAGGGCATCACGAACAATACGTTGTACCGTTTCAGACTGTCTTACGACGAGGTGGATGGCGACGGTTCGCTGCTTTTTACTAACAATAATAATGTGGATACCTCTAAGCTTCCTGTGAGGAGGGTGCAGACATATCAGTTAGTGGTAGATGCCGACGGGAAGCCGATACTGGATGCCAATGGAAACAAACAGTACAAGGCGGATATGACTCTGGTAGACAAAGACGGCAGACCGCTGACTGATAAAGACGGCAATCCGTTGAATACAGACGCAGCGGGTAACCCTGCATTGGTATATAATAATGACCCTGCCACACCGATTACAGACGCAGCCGGTAATCTGATTGATGAGTATGGCAATCAGGTATTAGATAAAGCGGGCAATCCGATTCAGTATGCTTCGTTGTTTGATGGAAGCAATACGGTATATATGAATTACACCCAGTATGATGACCCGGAAGAGGCTTACAAGGCGATTGCCAACGGTACGGAGAAAGGTATTGCCTTTATTCCTTCAACGGGAGAAGTAGTATTCGGTAAAGATTACTATGAGGCCAACTTCAAAGAAGGCGATACTTTTGGTATCTCTTATGATAAGTCCAGTTGGATAGAGGGTGACATCAATCCTGTTCATTACTTCGAGTGCTATGAGACGAAGGACATGGGTAACGGAGAGACCAAGAAGACGGCTTACAACACTACAACCAAGAATCAGGATATCTATTATGATGTAGGGTTTAACCAGAAAATACAGGTGAATACCGTTGCAACGGAAGTATTCCACCATGATGCAAGACGTGATATGGATGATTTCCAACACTGTTTGACACAGCTTCGCGATATCGAGACGGAAATCAGCGATATTAAAAAGAAGAGGGATGAGTTTGCAGAGGACAGTGATGACTATGCAAACTGGACTAAGAAGCTGGAGGGTGCAGAGAAGGCACAGACCTATATCCGGGAGAGCATCCACACCAAGTTCGAGAATCAGATTACAAAATACCAGAATTATATGGACGACAATAATCTGGCGATTACAAGCAATGCTACAAGGGGAAGCCGCTTAGATTTGGTAAATGTACGTCTTATGAATCAGAAAGCTACATTTAAAGATTTACAGACAGACAATGAGGGAATCGATGTGACCCAGGTGGCGGTAGAGCTATCTAGCTCGGAGCTGACATATCAGGCAGCGCTTATGGCGACAGGTAAGATTATGCAGACGAACCTGATGAACTATATTTAAATTGCATTACAGGCGGCAGAACCGGAGAGGAAGAGGCTATATAGGATATAATGGTGTTAGTCTAAGAGGGCTTGGTTCTGCTGTCTGTGGATACGAAAAGAAGGGCGGTTATGGGATATGCAGATTACGACGAAGATATTTGGCGAGATTATAATAGACGACGACAAAATTATAAATTTTCCAAATGGTATTATCGGGTTTCCGGATTTGGTAGATTTTGCGCTTGTGCATGATGAGGATAAAGGGACGGATTCGATTCACTGGCTCCAGTCTATCCAGGAGCCGGCATTTGCAATACCGGTTATGGACCCGCTTATTGTATGTCCTGATTATAATCCTGAAGCGGACGATGAACTGCTTAATGTGCTGGGAGAAATTGTCCCCGAGGAATTGTTGGTACTTGTAACAGTGACGGTGCCCAAAGATTTGACGAAGATGTCAGTTAACCTTAAGGGGCCTATCATTATCAATGCGGCTGAGAAAAAAGCGCTGCAAGTAATCGTGGAAGGCGACGAGTATCAGGTGAAGTTCCCGATTTATGAAATTTTAAACCAGAAGAAAGCAGGTGAGTAAATGTTAGCTTTATCCAGAAAAAAGAATGAGGCGCTTGTAATCAACAACAATGTTGAGATTACGGTGCTTGAAATTAAAGGTGAACAGGTAAAGCTAGGCATCAGTGCGCCGCGGGAAGTTCCTGTATACCGTAAGGAAGTATATGCACAGATTCAGGATTCCAATAAAGAAGCAGTCGATGCAGACAGCATGGAGGCACTGAAGAATCTGTTAGGTTAGAGTAGTCTGTTATATGTTTCGAAAGTGCACTTATAGAATCATTCTTTCATAATGAGTCTTGCGGGGAAGCAAGATATATTTATGGGAGAATGATTTTTTGTTTGTAGTTTGGGGCCTATTTTCATATATGTCGCCCTAAATATATTCTGATTTCCTCCGATATATATATCAAAGATTACGTAGAGTCTCTTTGGTATGATGCGGAATTTTATTATCATATGTATGTAAATACAGGCGGCGATGCGTTATCATGAGACGATTCTAAAATTAATAATAATCACACGGAGGTGATGGGCAATGGCAATCGAACCATTAAACAGTGCCATGACATACCAGGCACAGACGGCAACAAAACCGCAGACAGCGACACCAGTGAACACGGACGTTCCTGAAGATGGACAGACGGTGAATGTTGATGCAACGACTGCATCCGTAAAACAGGTGCAGGCTGAAGAAGAACAAAACGGCAGTGACGGTAACGCAAACCAGCAGCAACAGCAGTCGATGGTGGGCAAACAGGCAGCGCCGGAGCATCTGAAGAAGATGATTGCTGAGATGAACAAGAAGATTAACAACAGCAATGAAGAGGCGGTGTTTGGCGTTCACGAAGAGACGAACAGAATTATGATTAAAATATTAGATAAGGATACGAAGGAAGTCATCAAAGAATATCCGCCTGAGAAGACGCTTGACATGATTGCGCGGATATGGGAGATGGCAGGTATCCTTGTAGACCAGAAACTTTAAACAATGTATACTTCCGGAATTAATTATACATGATGGGGGTACATGAATATAACAGGAGGGAATTGTAATGTCTATTAGAATAACAGGTATGTATTCCGGTTTGGACACGGAGAGCATAATTACCCAGCTTGCTTCTGCACAGAGTGTGAAGAAGAATAATCTTGTAAAAGAGCAGATAAGGCTTAGCTGGAAGCAGGATGCCTGGAAGGCTTTGAACACCAAGATTTATAATTTCTATACGAACACGCTTGACAATATGCGTTGGCAGGGTTCTTACAGGAAGAAGATGACCAGTGTGTCCAACACGAATGCGGTCAGTGTTGTCACCAGTTCGGATGCGCCCAACAGCGTTCAGACAATGACGATTGATAAACTGGCGAAGCAGGGTTATCAGACAAGCGGCCAAATTGCCAAGGCAGACGGCGGGCAGGTTTCTGCGTCTTCCACGCTTGAGGATTTGGGATTTGTCGGCGATGCGGACGGAAAGGGTTCTTTCCGTGTGAAGGTTGGCAATAAGACCACGGACATTGAAGTGACCAAGGATATGAAGATTTCCGACGTAGTGAAGAAGCTGCAGTCCGCGGGCATCAATGCGAGCTTCGATGAGAAGAACCAGAGATTTTATCTAAGCTCCAAGGATTCCGGACTGAAAGCTGATTTCACAATCACAAGCAACAACGCAGGCGGTAAGGATGCCCTGAAGAGTTTAGGGCTGATTACGGCTTATAACCCGAACAGTAATGAATATAAAGAATATGAGAAGTGGGCGAACTATGGAAATGACCCTACCGCATCCCCCCGTAAAGAGGCTGAGGCTGATGAAGTAGCGAAGTTGATTGCGGATAAGAAAGCAAGCACGGATGCCCTTCTTAAGGCCAATGAAGAGTTGAAGAAGCGTCTGGAGCAAATTCAGAAGGAGAATGACGAGAACGATAAATATGATTTAGATTATGACCCTGCAGATAAAGACAAGATTAATGAGCAGGCGAAGAAGCTGTATGACGAGCTGTACGGGGAGGAGAAGCCGAAGCAGAAGTTAGACGAAGACGGCAATCCTATGGTGGATGGCAGTGGTAATCCTGTCTATGAAACAGAGCGCAACGGTGGTCTTAAGAAAACTCTGGATGATGCCCAGGCGGCTCTTAAGAAAGCTCAGGAAGAACTTGAACAGGCTAAGAAAGACAACCCGGCTGATTCTCAGGCTGTCAAGGATGCAGAACAGAAAGTAATGGATGCAAGCTCGGCGGCTGCAGTTGCACAAACTGATTTTAATAAGAAGAATGCACATTACAGTTATGTTCAGGCTGTGGCAAATACCCAGAATGCGATAGAAGCCAACAGGGATACAATTGCAGATAATGAGACTTACTATACGGTGGGCGCAGACAATAAACTGCAGGCTACGCAGAAAGCGACGGATGAGGTCACACAGTACTTTAGCGACAAGATTGCTGCGGCGAATGATTATTTGAATGATGCCGCTAACTTCCCGTCACTTTCAGATGAAGAAAAGAAGAAGTATGCTACCAAGATTGACGGACAGGATGCACAGATTACCTTGAACGGCGTAACCTACACGAATAGCAAGAATGCATTTGAGATTAACGGGCTGACAATCACCGCACAGCAGGAGACGACAGAGCCAATTACCTTGACGACGACAGAGGATACCGACGGTATCTACGATATGATTAAGAATTTCTTTACGGAGTACAATAAGCTGATTAATGAGATGAGTTCTTTGTATAATGCCGAGTCGTCCAAGGGATTTGACCCGCTTTTGTCGGAAGAGAAAGCGGAGTTGGCCGATTCCGAGATTGAGGAGTGGGAGAAGAAGATTAAGGACTCCATTCTTCGCCGGGATTCCACATTGCGGGATGTAAGCGACGCCATCAAGGATGTCATGATGAAAGGCGCTACAGTCAATGGCAAGACCATGTATCTGTCTGATTTTGGCATCAATACATTAGGGTTCTTCAAGGCGGCGGATAACGAGAAGAGCGCGTACCATATCAACGGTGATAAAGACGACTCTGCCGTGGCTACGGAAGATGATGATTTAAGGGCGTGGATTGCTTCCGACCCTGATACGGTTACAAAATTCTTCTCAGCCCTTTCTGAGAATCTGCATAATGAGTTGGCGGATAAGATGAAGAGCGTCAAGGATACGAGTAGTGCTTTCACCGTATATAATGACAAGACACTCAAGAAGGAATACGACGATTATAAAGACAGGATTAAGAAGGAAGAGACGAAGTTAAACGATTTGATGGATAAGTGGTATAAGAAGTTTTCTGTGATGGAGACAGCCCTTGCCAAACTGCAGTCCAAGAACAATGCTGTGTCCGGTATGTTTGGAGGTTGATAGTAACATCTTGGTTAATAGATATTGCAGACCGGAGAAAAATTGTGTATATTATATATAGTATCGTCAGTACCGCATGTATACGTGCGGTACTGTACGGATATAGGATAATCAGAGTGTAAGTTACAAGCAAGGAGGGGCAGACTTATGCCAGCACAGAATCCTTTTGAGCAGTATCAGAGGAATAAGATATTGACGGCTACGCCGTCGGAAGTAACTTTGATGCTGTATGAGGGAGCAATCAAATTCTGCAATATTGCCATTATGGGAATCGAACAGGGCGATATGGAAAAAGCACATACGAATATCAGGAAAACCCAGCGCATTATCGAAGAATTTCGCAACACATTGGACCGCCAGTATGATGTCGCGGAAGATTTTGACCGGATTTATGTCTATGTACTTCAGCGTCTGTTCGAGGCAAACATCAAGAAGGACAAAGAGATTCTGGAAGAGGTAAACACACATCTGCGTAGTATGAGGGATACCTGGAAGGAAGTTATGAGAAAGTGTAATAAGGCATAGAGAGGTATAGCGATGAACCAGAGTGGTGCACAGATACTTCTGCAGAGCTTGGAGAAGAAGAATGCATTGTTAGACCAGATGATTCTACAAAACAGCGTGCAGGAAACTATTCTGAAACAAGAAGAGTTTGATATGGATGCTTTTGATGCGGCGATTGACCAGCAGAGTACTTATGTAGACGAACTGGATAAGTTAGACCGTGGATTTGAGGCTGTTTATGACAGGCTTCGGGAAGATATCATTGTGAACAAAGACCGGTATCGGACTGAAATTTTGCGGATGAAAGAACAGATTCAGCAGATTACTGATAAGATTGTGACTCTGAACGCGGGCAATATGCGTAATAAGATGTTGGCGGAGAATCAGTTTAAGAAGAAGAAGTCCGAGATTGCCAGCGGCACATCAAAGAACAGAGTTGCCACGAATTATTATAATAGCATGAACAATCTGCATTATGTGTCGCCACAGTTTTATGACAATAAGAAATAAAGGTTTAAGTTTAAGAAATGTAGTAACCCGTCTTGTCAGATGAGAATGAATATCTGGCAGGAGGGGTTATTTTGTTTCATATGTATATGCTTTATCTTGTATAAATTAAAACTTTTCCGTAAAAGTGTAGTAAATGGCTAAAGTAAATTAAAAAAATCCCGATAAATAATACAGATAAAATGTTTATCCTTTTATCTAAAGGGGAATGGCTTAAAAGTTAAGTACAAAAACTTACAGAACCATTGCAGAAGAAAAAGAAGAGAAACGGCAGGGAGGCCGTGAGATTTCAAGGAGGAATAGGGTCATGATTATTGAGCACAATCTTTTGGCAATGAATTCTAGCAGAATGCTTGGCATTACAACTAAGAAGCAATCTAAATCTACAGAAAAGTTATCTTCCGGATATAAGATTAACCGTGCGGCAGACGATGCGGCAGGATTGGCGATTTCCGAGAAAATGAGGCGTCAGGTAAGAGGACTTACCCAGGCGTCCACAAATGCGCAGGATGGTATTTCTTGTGTGCAGACAGCAGAAGGTGCGCTGAATGAAGTACAGGATATGCTTCAGAGGATGAATGAGCTTGCTGTGAAGGGTGAGAATGGCACATTGACATCCGTAGACCGTGGTTATATCCAACAGGAAGTAAAGCAGCTTATGAGTGAGATTGACCGCGTACAGAGCACGACTACATTTAATGAGCAGAAGTTGCTTGACGGTTCTTTTTCAAATAAGGGGCTTCAGATTAGCGCCGAGGCAGGACAGCATGTCGGTATTACCATTAAGAATATGAATACGAATGAGCTGATTGCCAGCGCCATCCATAAAGAAACCAAATTTGGTACGGCGAATATTGATAAGCAGACGTCAGATACGGTTTATGGTTATAAAGAGAATGATGACAATACGCTTAGGGCAGGTATGTTGTCTAAATTTTATACATTTAAGTCGGGTGCGGATAATATCGTTGACACTGCATTGCAAGGTGTTCCGGTAGCTACCGGTAATGAAGACCAGGGATTGAGTGCGGCGGCAACGGCGGCAGATTTTGCAGCACTCAATGCATTTTCCAGAAGTGCACTTCGTGATGTGTCGGAGCAACGTTCCGATTTGGGTGCAATCCAGAACAGGCTTGAATATGCAATCCGGAACCTGGACAATGTTACTGAGAATACTGCGGCAGCCGAATCTGCAATCCGTGATACGGATATTGCTACAGAGATGGTTACCTACTCGAACAATAGTATTTTACAGCAGGCAGGCACATCGATGCTGTCTCAGGCAAACCAGTCGCAGCAGTTAGCGCTGTCATTGTTGGGATAGTACTTAACCTAAGTTAAAAATATAGAATAGCAGTTAATAGGATTGTTACGGAATATGTTATTTTGTAACAATCCCATTATTGTTTGTGGTTAAAACGGAGATATTTCAGAAATATATAAAAAAATTTAAAAAATCAATTAATTATATAGAAAATTGTTCGATATATATAACGAATACCCTAAATACACCATGTATAAGGAGTATTTCTCAAAGACAGTAATGGGACCATGGGCAGCGTACGAGTCTAAGGGACCATTACATGTGGAAACAAGCGGCAGGGAAGCCGCATAAAATTCAAGGAGGAATAGGATATGGTAGTACAACACAACATCACAGCGATGAACTCAAACAGAATGCTTGGATTAACAACAAGCGCACAGGCTAAGTCCACAGAGAAGTTATCCTCAGGATATAAGATTAACCGTGCGGCAGACGATGCAGCAGGCTTATCAATTTCCGAGAAGATGAGAAGACAGGTACGTGGCCTTACCCAGGCATCTGCGAACGCACAGGACGGTATCTCCTGCGTACAGACAGCAGAAGGAGCATTGAATGAAGTACAGGATATGCTTCAGAGAATGAATGAGCTGGCAGTAAAGGGAGAGAACGGCACACTGACATCAGTAGACCGCAGCTACATCCAGGCAGAAGTAAAGCAGCTTATGAGCGAAATCGACCGTGTACAGAGCACAACCACATTCAACGAGCAGAAACTGTTAGATGGTTCATTCTCTAACAAGGGCTTACAGGTAGGTGCAGAGTCCGGACAGCACATCGGCATCACAATCAAGAACATGAACACCAACGAGTTGGTTGCTAGTGCAATTAATAAGGGTACAACATTCGGTACAGCAAATGTTGGTAAAGAAGATTCCGATACGGCTATGGGCTACAAAGAAGGCGATGATAACACGTTAGATGCTAATATGTTATCTAAGTTCTATACCTTTAAGGCTGGTGCTCCGAACGTTGTTGATACTGCACTTACAGGTGTAGCGGCAGCAACAAAGGACCAGGGATTAGATGCAGCTCCTACAGCAGCAGACTTCGCAGCATTGAATGCATTTGCGAAGAGCGCAATCCAGGATGTATCCAAACAGCGTTCAGACCTTGGTGCAATCCAGAACAGACTTGAGCACACTATCAGCAACCTGGATAACATCGTAGAGAATACCACGGCGGCTGAAGCGGAAATCCGTGACACGGACATCGCAACAGAGATGGTTAGATATGCTAACAATAACATCTTGCAGCAGGCAGGTACATCAATGTTGTCCCAGGCAAATCAGTCCAACCAGTTGGCACTGTCCTTGCTTGGCTAATAGCAAAGAAACAGAGATTATTATGGAACTACCAGATAAGGGTTGGCGTATGCCAACCCTTATTTTTTGTTCTATAAGAAAATTCGGAGAAGTTTCTTATAGAACAAAAACCCTCCGGGGGGACGCGCACTGCGGCGTATGAGGTAGATGTCGCAATGCGACCGCCGCAGGCGCGAGTTTCGCAAGCGAAACTCTTTGTTTTATAAATCTTCAAGAAGTACAGCGGCACGATGGCTCCATGTATGCTGATTGTATGCTGTGTTGTAGGCATTGCGGCGAAGTGTTTCTATTGTTTCACCTCCGGAGAGTATAGACTGTACAATCTCAGGCAGGGTCGTCAATTGTGATAACGAATAATACCTAATGTCAACACAATCCGTGAAGCTTTTTCTTAAATAAATACTGTCATCCGTGAGAGATACCGCGCCTTGCAGCATGGCCTCGAAGATTCTTTCGCTTGCGCCATCCTTGAACCATGCCAATTGATTCAGTACAATTTTACTGTCTTCCATCAAGCGAATACCCTCCTCTGTGGAACAGCGCCCTTTATAGATAAAGTTTGGATGATTGTATAAGTCGGTTTTTTCAAAGCAGTCTCCGTATACAGTGACTGTGATTCCGGAATCAATTAATGTTCTTAAGATTTCTGCCCGGAATAGGGCTTCTATATTCATACACGCAAAGCGATGCGACTGGATGCATTCTTTCAATTCACCTTCGGACAGATTGTATTGGTTAAGGGACAAGTATGATTCTACGGCTGATTCAAATGTTTCGGTTGAGTGAGAGATGAGATATTCTGTCAGCCCGACACTAAATTCGCTGTAGGGGAAACTGTCATCATATTTGTATGTTCCGATAAAGAGCACATCAATGGAACGTTCTTCAAAAGGCTTCAAATCTGCATATGATTTCAGGCATTCTCCACCGGTGGGGAGGAATAATGTCCTTTTTACAAAAGGATAGAAGCGTTTGATATAGTCTGTGTGGGTTCTGTCGGCGCATACGACGATACCATTTTGGGGCGCATTGTCCAATGTCTGAAAATAGTGCATAGGATGGTCGACAATAATGTTGTAACAGGGAACATGCAGTATATTCCAGAGGCTTTCGCCGGACTGTATTTGCATTCGGAATCCAACATTGTTAAAAACAATAACGGCGTCCAACCCGCTTTGCTGAAAAGAAAACATAGCCTCGTAGCTTTTTTCAAATTGATGCATGTCGAAGCGAAATACTGTATGGCCGAGCGATTCCAATGCTGTGATATACTGGTGAGAAATATAAGTCAAAACAGGTATTTTGAATCCGATAAAAACAACAATTCTCTTTGGTGATGGGATATTTAATAATTGTTCGTATTCTTTGGCCATTTCCGGCTGCCCCATATTTCGCAGTACAGCGGCAATGTTCGACAGCGTAGTTTTGTCTGTTTCGCTGACGGACAAGGCTTCTTCCAGATAGGACAGGGCTGAAAGAGATAGTCCGGCATTGGCATAGACGACGGCGAGCTGGTTGAGCAGTTCGAGTGGCTGTAAAGCGAGCTGAGGGAAATTTTGAATCATATAGACTATGCCCTTATGGGAGACTTTACAGTCAGTTAAGTAGCGTAATTCTTCTTCTGAAACCGTTCCTGCCTTGATTTTTTCGAGGATTGTCATTAGAAGACGGAAGTGCTTGATGAGTGTGTCCAAGTCACGTGAAAAGTCCAACAGTGTAGGAAGTCCCGCTTCTTCTTCTATGCGGCATACATTTAAAATATGTTCGGTGGTTGTCAATTCCTGACGAAAATCCGATACGGCAAGAGATAAATCAGGACGCTTTTCCAGGGTAGCACAAAGATGTTGGTACGCGCCGGAGATATCGCCTTTTTTCAGATAGTCCCTGATAGCTTCTTTCAAAAGTACGGTTTCTGCTTTCTCCCGTTCTAAGCTATAAGGCGCTTCATAATATGAGAGGCCGTTATACTTAATCCAGACAATCAGTAATTGCTCGGAAAGAAAGCCGAATACCCGTTTGTGGTAATCGTCATAGCCGCTGACATCAATCCTCGTTTCCAGAACGGAGAAAATAGAGAAGAGCCATTCACAGTATGCGCGAAACAATACTGTAGGAGCCACAAACAGATTCCCTACATAGCAAAGATGTCCGGCGCATACGGATTGAAAAGTTTCATAGTAGTCGGGACACAATTCCTGTATAATTTCGCCTGTCAGTTCCAGATTGCGGATATCGTGGGCGCGCGCGTATATGGTACGGTAGTCATAGGCGCCGGAGCCTGGCTTGGCGATAATGACGTCGTGCTCAGACAGGATATCCATATAGTCGGATTCACTCATCCGGGCGCCGTTTTGGTTCAGGAAATACCTTCGGTAATGGCACAGACCAAGATAATCTGCGTCTGTATAATTTTTCCAAATCCAGTATAATCCGGTTAATTCGCTGTAATAAGGATTTTTGTCCGAAATGTTATCTCCGGTGTTATCACCCAGATAACCGTAATCCTCATGAAGGGCACGGCCTACTTGTAGGGGGATGTATATGGGGTCTGACGGGGCTGTGAAAGGTACGTGTGTGACAGTAAATATTGAAATGGACATCTGGATTTCCTCGCTTAATTTATGAAGTTTACTTTTATACTGTTTTTTATTATACTATAGATAATGCAGAGGTGGAAGCGGAAACTGCCGGGTACAGAGCGGACGAAACTGATGGAAAGCCGATAGAAGCATTCCGTAAGGCAGGAGAAGCGGAAACTTACAGAGATGCAAATAAGACTGCAGGAGATTGGAAACTAGGTGTGATGAAGATTTTATATGTATATGGGATGTCAACATTGAAGGACATCGTCTATAATTTGCGCAAACTTGGATATAAGGTAGAAGAATATCCCCACAGGCAGGAGAACTCTGTGTTAAATGACGAAGAGATTGAGCGGTTGAAAGAGTACGTCAGGAAACATAAGATTACGCACTTGATGTCCACCCATTTAATCTATAATATTGCGGTGGCGGCGTACCAGAGCGGTATCAAATATGTCTCGGTCATATGGGATGCGCCTTATTTGAAAATATATACGCCTTTTGGCAAGCTGGATAATTGTTGGTTTTCCATATTTGACAGGTTAGATTATGACAGATTTAGGGCGGACGGGATTCCCCATGTGCTCTATCAGCCCCTTTCGGTCAACAAATATGATATGCTGAAATGGGATGTCAAGCGGAAGCTTGGGGGCAAGTATATCAATGAAATCTGTTTTGTGGGCAGGCTTTATGAAGAGAATCTCTATGATGACAATGTGAGTAAAATACCCGAGAAGATTCAACAGTATTTCACCAGTATTTTTGAGGAAGCAGTGTTTCGGTGGGATGGGGAAAACCGTATCTATGGCAAGACTGCCAAGGAAGTGTTAGACTATGTGAAGCTTGTCAGCCCGGAATTTGAGCTAGACAATATATATGACATTGAAGATGTCAGGTATTTTGAGGTACAGTATCTGATTAGGAAAATTGCTAATATTGAGAGGATATGTACGCTTAGTACTTTGGCGGAGCAGTTTGAGGTGTCTTTCTATACAGATTCGAAAGTGGAGCAGGCGCAGCTAGGGAATGTAAAAATTATGCCTCCGGTGGAGCCGGGCGAGGCGTCCTCCATTATTTATGCGGGCAGTAAGATTAATCTCAATATTTCTTTGAAGGGAATTGAGGGAGGAACGCCTCAGCGGATTATGGATATTCTCGGCGCGGGCGGTTTTGTCTTGACAAATTACTGTGCGGAGACGGCGGAACTGTTTGAGGAAGACAGGGAGATTGTCATGTTTAAGACGCCCGAGGAATTGATAGAGAAAGCGGCGTATTATCTTGCCCATGACAAGGAGCGTGAAGAGATTGCCAAAGCGGGGCGCAGGAAAGTACTGAACTGTTATACATATGATAAAAAGCTCAAGCAGCTTATGGATTGGGTGGAAGGAGAAGCGTAGTTTGAAATTTTTAGTGGTACAGGCATTGTGGGTACAGAGTGCCGTCACGGATATGGCGGATACACTTAGGAAGTTGGGGCATGAAGCGGAGGAATATCCTGTAAAACTGGAAATGGCTTCTTATCTGTCCGATGATGAGGTAGATGGGCTTGTTTCTTATATCAGTGAGCATCGGATTGACGTGGTCATGTCCATTTATTTTGCCATGAATGCTGCCATGGCGGCTTACAAGACGGGAATCAAATACGTTTCTGTCCTGTGGGATGCGCCATATCTGGAGCATTATAATCCTCTTGGTAAAATAGATAATGTCTGGATTTCGACTTTCGATAAGTTGGAACAGAAACGGTTCCGGGAATATGGCATGAAGCATGTTCTCTATCAGCCCCTGTCTGTCAACAAGAGGGATGTTATAGCGTGGAACAGGGATATTAGGAAGACTTTACAGGGACAGTATATTCATGACATCAGTTTTATCGGAAATCTCTATTCCAGTAATTTATATAAGCAAAACTTGCCATATATTCCGGTGGAACTGCAATATTATTTCAACAGCATATTTGAGGAGGCGGCTTTCCGGTGGGATGGCGTCAACAGGGTATATGGGAAGACAGGGGCAGAGGTGATGGAGTATATTAAGAAGATAAGCCCGGACTTCTCGGTTCCAAACAGGCAGGATATTGAGGATGTACGGTATTTCGAGGGTATGGGTTTGGTGCGGGAAATTGCCCATATAGAGCGGATTGCCGTTCTCAATTTGTTGGCGGAAGAGCATTCTGTCACGCTGTATACTTCGGACAGACAGGAAGCCCAGGAGAAGCTCTGCAATGTGAACATCGGTCCTCCGGTGGAGTATGGTAAGGCGACGGCTCTTGTCTTTGCGGGCAGTAAAATTAATTTGAATATCACGTTAAAAGGGATAGAAGGCGGAACGCCGCAGAGAGTGATAGATGTTATGGGTGCCGGCGGGTTTGTCCTGACAAGCTTTTGTGAAGAGACGGCCGAGCTGTTTGAGGAGGATAAGGAAATCGTCATGTTCCGCACGCCGGAGGAATTGGTGGAGAAGGCAGCGTATTATTTGGCTCATGATAAAGAGCGCAGGCAGATTGCCATAAACGGCTCTGAGAAGGTGATACGGTGCTATACCTATGAGAAGAAATTACAGGATATGGTTAAATGGCTGGAGGAAACGTAGTTTGTGTTCTTCTTGTGAGGAATAAAAAAAGCAGGGATTTTTTATTTAAGCAGTATGGCAGGTAAGCTTGCAATATGCATGGGGATTAGACTGAAAAATTATGCTGATGCACTGATTTTTCAATCGGCAATTTGAGTCAGAGACTCAAATGTGCGCTAATCGCAGATGAGAAATAGCCTTCGCGAATTTCTCATCGCGCATCATCGCAGTAAACTGCTCTGACATGGGGATTCGTGTGAAAAGAAAGGCATGGTATGGATATGGATAAAGAGAGTTTGCACAAGCAGGTAGCCCAACTGCTTTCCTTGAAGAAGTGTGATGAGGTGGCGAGCCTGCTGATGGCGAGCCAGGATATTGCCAAATCTGACAGGGAACTTTTAAGGTTATATTATATGATTCCGGTCTGCAATGCGGAAAGGGAGGCAGGGCAGAAAACACTTTTCAGCAAGGTATCGAGTCTGGAGGAGCTATTGGAACGGGACACAAGGGTGAAGTTTTATCTGAGAAGAATTGCGTTTGATGTCATGGATGATGAGGAAGAATTTTTCAGGTATTGTAAGAAAAACCGCGTATCTGTTTCGGAATTGTTGATTACTGCATACTGCAATGCGGTGCATAAGGAAAAGGTACAGGCATATATACAGAGAAAAGTGGCGGAAGGAAAGCTAAAAGTATGAATGACAAGAAAATCTGTTTTATTATATGCAGCACCAGCCGGTTATACACGGAGGAATGTTTGCACTATATCAACCATTTAAATGTCCCGGAGGGATACCAGGTGGATGCATTGACAGTGGAGGACGCCAAGTCTATGGCGGCCGGATATAATGAGGCGATGCAGGCTTCCGATGCCAAGTATAAAGTGTATCTTCATCAGGATGTGTTTATTATCAACCATGATTTTATAAGAGATATTCTGGAGATTTTCCAAAAGGACAGTCAGATTGGGATGATTGGCATGATTGGTTCCCCCAAACTTCCGGCAAGCGGTATTATGTGGGAAGGGGACAGATGGGGTGCAATCTATGTGCCTGCTTATCTGCATGGCGCCCTGTTTTGTCCGGGCAGAGGCAGAATGATGGAGGTGGAAGCGGTAGACGGACTGCTTATGGTCACACAGTACGACATTGCGTGGCGGGAGGACCTGTTTGACAAGTGGGATTTCTATGACTGCTCTCAGAGTCAGGAGTTTATCCGCAAGGGCTATAAGGTCGTTGTTCCGGATATAGAGGAGCCGTGGTGCTATCATGACAGTACGATTTCCAATTTATCCGCCTACGATGGAGAACGGCTGAAATTCTTAGAAGAATATTTCGGGGAAGAGGAAGAAGTTCAGGATAGATGTAAGGTTACGGTGGTGGTAACTTCCCATAACAGAATGGCACAATTGCAGGACACTGTGGATTGGCTAGAAAGAGCGGGGGGGGGTATTTCGAACATCATCATAGCGGATAATGGTTCGCAGGACGGCACGGCACAGTGGCTATCCAAGCAGTCTCATGAGTACGTCTGGTTTGATGAAGGGACACAAGGATACGGTAAACTGTGGAATACTGTGCTGGAGAATTTCGAGACGGAGGAATGTATTGTCTTCCTGGAGGCGGGCGTATATCCGGAGAAGACAAGTTTGTGTGAGCTTGGGAGAGCCTTGCAGGCAGAGGATGTGGGGATTGCCAGTCCGGTGTCGAATTACTTTTTCCAGGAGGAAAGCGCTAAGATAGACGGCCGGAATGGACTTTCCCAGATACGGCAGTATAACTCCAGGCATGGAAACGGGAAGATATACCATAAATCGATGCGCTCCGACTGGAAAATGTGGGCCGTGCACAAGAGAACATTGGCTAAAGTGGGACTTTTTAAGGAGGAATTGAGGCACCCGGAGGAGGCGCTTACCGATTATGCGCTGAGATTGATTCAAAGTGGGCTGCGTCAGGATGTATGCCGCCTGGCATGTGCATATGAAAGCTTTTATCGGTGCAGTGAAGTGTATGCCGAGGCAGACCGATGGCAGTCACAAGACAGGATGAACATGAAGCAGTTCTGGGGGATGAATTATTTCAACCTGCGGCCGAATCAATCTTTGGTTGCGTGCATAAAAGAAGAACAGGATGCGGAATTTACTGTCCTTGAAGTGGGATGTGATTTAGGCGCGACTCTGTATGAAATACAGGATGCTTTTCCGGAATGTCTGACTTACGGTATAGATATCAATGAGGCGGCGGTGGAGATAGCAAGGCATATTACGCGGGCGGAATATGGAAATATCGATGAGCTTGCCGTTCCGTTTCAGGAGAAGTTTGATTATATTATATTTGGGGACGTGTTGGAGCATTTGCGTCACCCGGAAGAAGTGGTTATGATGTGCCGGGAGCTTTTGAAGGATGGAGGGCGTATCATAGCAAGTATTCCTAACGTGATGCACATATCTGTCATGGAAGAGTTAATCGAAGGCAGGTTCCGTTACCAGGACGTTGGACTGTTAGACCGGACGCATATACACTTTTTTACCTACTATGAGATTATGGACTTGTTCCAGAAGGCGGGCTATACAGTGGAGGATATCGATGGGGTTTCTTTCGGGATGTCTGAACGTGAAGAGAAAATCATGGAGACATTGCTTGCCCTGTCGGACAATACGCAAGCCTGGATGTATAAGACGTTCCAGTATGTGGTCAAGGCGCAGAAGTAAGGATTGGGATTGAATGGGGATTGACATGGATGCACTACAGCTAAAGAGACAGGTGAATGAAATGATTGCAGGGGGCAGGTATGACGATATCAAGGAGACGCTGCTATCCTGGAAAGATACGACGGAGCATGACAATGAGCTTGCCATGCTCTGTTATCTGTGTACCATCTACGAGCAGGAAAAGGCCGCAGGGCAGGAAACGCTTTTTTCTAAAGTCTCAGATATGGAAGAGCTGTTGGGACGCTATACGGCGTTGAAATTTTATCTGCGCAGAATTGATTTCGGTGTTATAGATGAGATTGGCATGTTCTTTCAGTTCCTTTCACACAACCAGGTTTCATCTTATGAATTGTTGAGGGTCATGGACTTTTGCGTAGTGCACAGGGAACGGGTACTGCAGGTGATGAATGGCGGGGTGCAGTGGGAGGCAGCAGGTGCGGAGCGGACACAGGAAGAAATAGGCGGAGACAGCGCAGTTTCGGGCAATAACGAAATTTGCTTTATCATCTGTACCAATAATCCTGTTTATGCGGAAGAGTGCATCTATTATATAAAGCGCTTGAACGTGCCGGAAGGATTCAGGACAGAGATATTGACTGTGGAGGAGGCGGCTTCCCTGGCAGCGGGTTACAATGAGGCAATGCAGTGCTCACAGGCAAAATATAAGGTATATCTTCATCATGATACGTTTATTGTCAACCCGGATTTTATAAAGGACTGTCTGGATATATTCCTGGGGAATCCGCAGATTGGCATGTTGGGCAACGTAGGCGTGAAGAACATGCCTGCTTCGGGCGTCATGTGGGATGCGGACCGTTACGGCATGTTATACGAGCAGCATATTTATGAGACAGAGCTGTTATCCAATGCCTTTGACCCGGCGCTTCCTTATCTGGAGGTGGATGCCATAGACGGTTTTTTGATGGTTACCCAGTATGATTTGCCTTGGCGGGAAGATTTGTTTGACAAGTGGGATTTCTATGACTGTTCACAAAGCATGGAATTTATCAGGCAAGGATACCGGGTCGTGGTTCCGAACATGAAGGCGCCATGGTGCGTGCATGACTGCGGGTTTATTAATCTTGAGAACTACGATACGGAGAGGCAAAAGTATGTTGCGGAGTATTTGGGTGAGAGGTGAGTCCTGCGAACTATTAAACAGATTAAACTAGGAGAAAACTCTCATGAAACTTATTTTATATTCATGGAACGCCAACAATGAACAGATATTATCAGACAGTTTGACACGGCTCGGGTTTGAGGTTATCCGGTTTTGCAAAGAGTGCAGGCATTATACAAGGGATATGGAACTTGCGATGGAGCTGATGCAGCAGATTCATGCAAAAGGGGCGGAGGCCGTAGTCTCTTTTAATTATTTCCCGATAATATCCATGGTGTGCCATACGTGCCGGATTCCCTACTATGCGTGGGTATATGATTGTCCTCATTTCACACTGTATGCGAAGCAGCTGCATTATGGATGTAACCATGTGGGTGTTTTTGACCGGGATATGGTCAGGCAGTTGGAAGACTATGGGGTTACTACGGTATCCCATGTGCCGTTGGCGGCAGATACAACGTATTTTGGCAGCGTGATTGACAGTGCGCCGCAAAGGGAGAGGGAAGAATACAGGTGTGATATTTCCTTTGTGGGTTCCCTATATACAGGTGAGCATGATTATTATGACATGTTGTTTCCGGAGGAAGCGTGGGATTGTCCACATAGGGGGCTGATAGAAGATACACTTGGCAGGCAATGTTTTTTCTACAGGGAGGACCATATAAAGCAGGCGCTCGCAGGCGGGCAGATTGACTTGTCTGTAGTGCAGGAGGCCATGGAGCGGCAGGGGCTGATGCTTGGCGAGGATTATTTCGCCAAGCCGGAGGATATTCTTGTTGCGGCAGTCCTGGAGAAGAAAGTGACAGTGGAAGAGCGCAGAACGCTTTTGGCTAAGATGGCAGAGTATGTGGATGGCGCCATGGATATTCGGGAGAACGGTACAAAACGGAAGCATGATTTCAGGCTATATACAGGTTCTGACACGAAAGATATGCCGGTTTTGGACAGGTATAACTGTGGCATGGTGGATTACCACAGGCAGATGCCGCTTGTCTTTGCAGGCAGCAGGATTAACTTGAATATAACGCTGCGCTCCATCCACTCCGGTATTCCGCTGAGGGTATTGGATATTATGGCCTGCGGCGGGTTCGTGTTGACAAACTGGCAGCCGGAGATTGCAGAACATTTCAGGGATGGGGTGGAGATTGCCCTATATAGCAGCCTGGAAGAGTGCATGGATAAGGTAAGCTATTATCTGTCTCACGAGGAGGAGCGCAGAAGAATTGCACATGCAGGGCAGAGGAAAGTGGAAGAAACATTTTCTTACCGGGCAGGTTTGTTAAAACTATTCGGTTAATAATCCGGACAGTTCTTTTACCTTCTCCACAGCCATTGGGAAATTGCCACAGTTGCGGTAGTGGGTCAGGGCATTTTTTTTCTCTCCCATCATTTCATTAATCAATCCTATATTATAAGTAGGGATAAAAGAATTGGTCCCTACTTCTCTTGCGGTGGGACAGTGGATTGCTTTCACAAATTCCATCATTGCTTTCATATACTGTCCGTTGGCAAGATAGATTTGTCCCATAATGCACAAGAAATCCGCCGTGACTGCAAAGGCGTCATAGACTGCCTCCAACTGCAGGGCGTCGGCCTCCCGTCCGGTGTGGAGCAGTGCGTTGGCATAAGCGATAATCATCATCTGTACCCATTCTTCGTCCGGATTGACGTCGTAGCCGAGCGCTTTCTGGTAATATATATAGGAATTTTCATAGTCATAAATCATATTGTAGGACTGCCCGATTTGGAAGTAGAGATAAGGATTCTCCGGCTCTTTTTCGAGTTCACGAAAAAGAAGCGCGTTGTTGCGTTCCACTTTGGCGCGGAGTTCATCGGGTGTTCCGTTGTAGCCGATATGGTCGGTGAGGATAGGCAGCTTGTATGTAGTGTAGTTCATGCCCGATAAATTGTGCGTTATCTGCTCGTGGATTGGGGACTCGAAGTGATAGAGCGTTCTGTTAAAGAAGCGCCCTAAATAATCCTGGTAAACGGCGTCTGTCCCGTTGGAAGTATAGTGGTTGTTCATGGCAATCATGCCTACGTCGTCGGGATGCTGACTAATTGCGCGCTCTACTTCTTCCGGTTCCATGGGCAGCAGGACTTCATCGCAGTCCAGATACAGCACATAATCGTTGGATGCCTGGGAGACAGAGTAATTTCTGGCTGCGCTGAAATCGTCCACCCATGTAAAATCCAAGACTTTATCTGCGTATTTTTTCGCAATTTCCTTGGTACGGTCGGTGGAACCTGTGTCCACCACAATGATTTCATATCCGTAAGGTTTGATGGCAGTCAGACATTTTTCAATGTTTTTTTCTTCATTCTTCGCGATGATACATACAGAGATTGGGTACATAGTTTTCCTCTTTATTGATATATAGGATTAGGGTGTAAAAGGCACTATTATAAAATTTCACGATGTTAATTGATGATGTTGTCAGTTTAACATATTCCGGCGAAATTGTCAGCAGGCTTTCGGATTCTCTTTAATATAGGAAGAAATTCACATTGATTTTAAAGGGAAAGGACGGTATACTCATTGCGGTTTATATTTTACATATCGGAGGTATTTTATAATGAAAATCAAGATGAAAATGATTATCTGTTTTTCTGCAATCTGTATCGGGTGTATGCTGATTGCTATGTTGAGTGCCTTGACATTGACAAGAAAACGTTTTAACGCAATGAATGATGTGCAGGCAAAGACGGCGGCGGATTTCTATGCATCGGAAATCGAGACATGGCTTGAACGGAAAACTTCTATTGTGGATTCGGCGGTGGTATATATGGAGTCTCTGGACGAGATAGATGAAGATGCCGTAGTAGATTATCTCGAGGCGCTGATACAATCGAGTGAAGGAACCGTTGATGTCTTTGCAGCATTTACGGACGGTACTTTTCTGGATGGGAGCAGGCTTGAATTGGGAGAGGATTGGGACTACACGGGATATCCATGGTACACGGAGGCGCTTGCGTCCGATGGGAAAGTTTTGTGTACGCCTTATATGGACGGACAGATGGTAGTGCCGGTTTCCAGAAAGTTTACTTGCAAGAATGGCGCTACGGGTGTAATCGGAATGAGTCTGCAGTTAGACGCTTTGTTTGAGGCGGTGAATGAAGTTTCGGACAGTTCCGACGGCAGCTATGTGTTTATGTTGGATAACGATGGACTTATCCTGATGCATGAGAATAATGAATTTTTACCTACCAAAGAGAAAATGAGCGCAGTGACGGATGTACTGGGAGGCGCATACGTCATATCACTTGACGACGGAACGGTTCCGGTTGAAGATTATGACGGGGTGATGCGTTATCTGATGGCAGTTCCAAACAGTCTCGGAAGGATAGTTGTGGCCACGCCGGTATCTGTTTATAATGAGGCAACTACCCAGTTGGTGTTTAATTATGTCCTTATGATTATCATTGCAGCTCTGGTTTCAGCCGTGGTAGTAGCAATATACAGCGGAAGCATCACCAGACCAATTGTTGAGATGCAGCATGAGATTGCGGAACTTCGTGAACTGAAACTGCAGATGGCATGTGATGCGGAGGCTTTACGCGGGCGTCGGGATGAGATAGGAATCATGGAGCAGGCGATTCAGGAATTGCGTAGCCGCTTAAACCAGATTGTGCAGCAGATGATTCATGCGGCAGATACTTTGAAGGAGCAGTTCCGCAATGTGCGCAGCTCAGTAAAAAGTTCGGTGGATGACAATTATTCTATTAAAGGAACGCTTGGACAGATTGTAACAGCAATTAATGACGTTGCGCAGCATACGCTGCAGGCGAATGAGAATCTAACGGAGTTTGCGGATGACCTTTCAAATGTGGCCGGCCGTATGGGGCGCATGAATGAAGAGGCGGTTTCGGCAGTAAGCCAATGTCATGATGGTATGGATACGGTTGAGCTGCTTTCACGCAAGATTGAGCAGAGCCGTGAATTACAGACTGCCACTTCTGAAACGGCCAGTATGCTGTCCCAGAAGTCGATTTCAATCGACGGAATCAGCAAGACGATTGGGGAGATTGCCAGCCAGACATCTTTGCTTGCGTTAAATGCATCAATTGAGGCGGCAAGAGCAGGAACGGCAGGAAGAGGCTTCGCCGTAGTGGCTGAGGAAATAGGTATGCTTGCGGCACAGACGGCTTCCGCTACAGGGGACATTAATCAGATTATTGGAGAGATTCAGCATGGGATTAAGAGCGTCAGTACCCAGATTAGCCAGCTTCAGCATAATACGGTAGACTGTATCAGCACGATGGAAGATACACAGGGAGTATTCCGGAAAATCAGTACAAACATTTCCGGCATAGGAAATGACATAAATGAACTTGAAACGGCGGTGGATAATCTAAACCGAAATAAGGACGGGATAGTTGATAAATTTTGCAGTATTTCAAGTGAGACACAGGAATTGACGGCGGCCAGTCAGGAGGTCGACAGACGTGTGGAGACGCAAGGCGTTGAGATGGGACGTATCGACAATGCCATGACAGAGCTTCATGAAGTGGTGGACCGATTATATGGCATTATTGCGGAATTTCATGTGTAGTGTGGATATATTGTGCTATTGCGGCGATTGTATTCGGGAAATTGTATAGAAAGCCTCTTTTGCACTTGGGAGTTTGCATATTAATGGAAAAATAAGGAGATGCTTAGGCAAGCATCTCCTTAACTCTGTCACAAAGCGTATGGCTCTTGGCGACTTTGTCATGTCCGTTTTTTGCCATGGCTATACGCTCTTTTTCGTGGGAGAGGTAATAGTCGATTTTGTATAACAAGTCTTCTTTGCTCTCGTAGTAGGCGAAGTCCTCGCCGGGGGTGAAGAAATCCAAATAGTCCGCTTGGTAGTTGCTCAACAGGAAGCCGCCGCTGCCAAGAATATCGAAAGCACGCAGCGGAATGCCGCTTTTAATGCTGCGGAGAGAAATGTTTAAATTAATCCTGCTCTGTTTAAAGACCAGAGGCATCTGGTTATAATAATCGACTGAGCCGTGATTGGTGAGTCCCGGCATGGTGAAGTCTTTGTTGGGCGTAAACAGGTCAAAATGGAAATGTTGTGCCACAGAGCCGATAAGGTCTGTGCGCTCTAACCCGGTTATTTTACGGTTGATTACATACTGGGCATAGAGATACT
This sequence comes from uncultured Lachnospiraceae bacterium, assembly GCA_910578645.1. Lineage (GTDB taxonomy): Bacteria > Bacillota > Clostridia > Lachnospirales > Lachnospiraceae > UBA3282. The sequence continues at coordinate 42,320 of CAJTQI010000005.1, read as the reverse complement.
CTCTCGATTCCACGCCGTCAGGATTGGGCTCCATAGGGAGGGCACGGTAAAGTTCATTCATAATAGGCGCCAGCGATTCCTGGACGAAATTATATCCCTGCACTTTCATCTGGGCTGCCATAAGTGCGTCGAGATAACCTTTCGCATAGTCGGACAGTGTCGTCATACGGTCGAAAAAGTTATGGGCTTCGTTGTAAAGCGAGCCTACAAAAGATACGTCGTACAGATATGGGAACCGGGTGCAATAAAGGGGAGTTTCCGGCGGTATATTATCGGGCTGCATCTTATCCAGTCTGGCCGTGTTAGCTGCCATCGGCAGGTAATGGACGGTCTGTATGCCTGCGCTGTGAAATTCCATATATAGCTCTTTATCGAATACATAAATGGTATTACATGGATTGATGACGGTGTATGAATAGAGCATTACATAGGGGCTGTCATAAATCCAGGAGATGTAGCGTATATTCTCTTTCTTGCAGGCGTTAGAGATGACGGGAAAATAATTAAAAGAAAAGACAATATCCGGTGTTTCCTGGCGGAGACGTGCAATGAAATCTCTTTCCAGCACTTCATCCCTGCGAGAGTCTTTATTGGAAAACGGATAGCAGCATATTTCGTGACCTTCAAGAATAAAGGCGTCTTTCATGTCATCATTTCCGAAACTTTTCCATTCAATAAACAATATTTTCATATAGATTCTAATATGCCCCCCTCACGCATTGCATGTTGTCTGATTTTCTCGAAGGTTTCTTCGCTTAAGTCATGCTCAATCTTGCAGGCATCCTCTGCGGCGGTCTTTTCGTTTACGCCCAGGGATATGAAGAATGCGGTCAATACCCTATGCCTGTTGTAGATGTTGGAAGCAATCGCATAGCCTGCGTCGGTGAGCGTGATAAAGCCATCTTTATCCACCACTATATATCCGTTTTCACGCAGTTTTTTCATGGCTACGCTGATGCTGGGTTTGCTGTAATTCATTTCTGTGGCAATATCTATGGAACGGACCTGGCCGGTGCGTTCTTTCAAGATAAGTATTGTCTCTAAGTAATCTTCTGCAGATTCGTGTATTTTCATGTTTATCCCCATTTCTGCGCATATATTTTGCACACTAATAACCATGCCTTTCCATAGCCTGCGAATTTGGTCCGCAGGCACAAAATTGCGGCTTTGCATTGACAAAGTGACGTCCCGTCGTGTATGGTGCTTTTATGAAAGAGCGCGGAGCCGTTCTTTGGCAGGAGCGTAATTTCCACATTTCCGGTATGCTTCTTTCGCTTCTTTGACGTAGCCGGTACACTCATAGATGACGCCGATATTGTAATAAGCTTTATAACTGTTCACACCGTCCACGGAAAACTCTTCCATAGTAGTAGACTTTTGAAACTCCCGAATCGCTTCATTGAACAGTCCGTTATTCATGTAGACCAATCCCATAAGAAACAGGAAGTCCGCGCGTCTTGCAAATACATCGTATACGCCCAGTAGATTCAGGGCGTCTTTGTTCCGTTTCAGGTCCAACAAAGTGTAGCCGTAGGATTCAACCATAGTCTGTACATAGTCTAAAGCAGGCTCCACATCCATGGATATCCCGCGCTCGAAGTACAGGAGGGCATTCTCATAGTCGTGAAGTTTGCGGTAGCTTTGGCCCAACTGATAGTAGAGGTAAGGGTCATCTCCCTGGGCATCCAACTCTTTCTTAAGGAGGGAAATATTACGGAGGGATTTGTTCCGCATTTCCTCCTGGGAGCCGTCATAGCCTACATGCAGTACGGTGACAGGCACGGAATACACATATTTGGCAGGGATTGAAATTGGCACTAACTGTTCATGGATGGCGCCTTCAAAACGGTAATATTGCCGATTGACAAAACGGCTGACCCGCACCTGCTCATAGGAAGTCTGCCCATTTTCCGTAAAACGGTTGCGGATGAGGATACGACCTGCAGCTTTGGGCTGCGTGTGCATATATTCCTGTAGTGTGTTAAGGTCGATGGATTCCACATACTCGTCACAGTCGATAGAAAGTATCCAGTTATGGGAGGCTTTTTGCATAGCAAAATTCTTGGCGGCACTGAAATCATCGCACCAAGCGAAGGAATAGACCCGGTCGGTATATTTCCGTGCCAGGTCTATCGTGCGGTCTGTGGAGCCTGTGTCGACAACGACAATCTCGAAGTCATAAGGGCACAGACGCCTACAGCATTCTTCTATATGTTTCTCTTCATTCTTAACGATAATACAAACCGATATAAGTTGCAAAATATGTCCTCTTTCTGTAATCACTTGGCACATAGCCCAAGTTCTCTGCGCTTCTTCACCGCAGGTTCATAATCTCCGCATTTCCTGTAATAAGTCTGTGCTTCTTGCAAATTGCCCATATTTTCGTAGATAGAGGCGATATTATAGTTGGCGCGGTAGCTGTTGACGCCTTTGCGGGAGTAGGAAGCAAGAGTTGTTGCTTTCTTAAATTCCTCGATAGCCTTGCCGTAGTGGCCTTTCTTCATATAAATCATTCCCATTAAATAGACGAAATCAGCATGGTGCGAAAAGAGTTCGTATTTGTCCCTAAGTGCCATGGCAAGGTCGTATTTGGCCAGTTCAATCAGGCAGTAACCGTATGTTTCTGCCATGCTCTGCACGAATGCAGAATGGGGGTCGGCGTTAAGCTCCAATCCCTTCTCGTAGTAGTGGGCAGCTTTTTCCAGGTCATTTAAGGAAATGTAATTCTGGCCAAGCTGGAAATAAATGTAAGGGCTGGGGCCTTTCAGTGTCAGGTCATGAAGCAGCATTTCCAGATTGCGGGTGGCGCGCATACGTTTGTCAGATTCGGACACATAGCCTTCGTGATAGAAAGTTAACGGAATATGGAAGGTATCCGGTTCACTACCGTCCAGCGCACGTACCTGCTCATGGATGTTGCCTTCGTAGCGACAGAACTTTCGGTTAAAAAGTCTGCCGATGCGCTCGGACATGATAGAACGTACCCCTTGGATGATGTAAGGATTATTGCGGACAATCATCCCCACAGAATGACTGTTGGCATCTAACACCTCTTGCAATTCAGCCAGGTTCACGTTCTCCAAATATTCATCGCAGTCAATGATAAGCACCCAGTCGTTGCTTGCCTGCTCGATAGAGAAATTCCTGGCGGCGCTGAAATCGTCGCACCATGCAAAATGGAATACTTTATCTGTATATTTTTGTGAAAACTCTATGGTTCTGTCCACGGAGCCTGTATCTACGACAATAATTTCGAATTTACAGGGGCGGAGCCGTTTCAGACATTCCTCTATGTGATTATCTTCGTTCTTCGCAATCATGCATACCGAAATGGGAATCATGCTATCACCTCATTCATTATTTCTACAATATATATTAGCATTTTCTGCATGTTACGACAATACCCTCAGTGAACAAAGAGACACATGGCCGGTAAAATATTTTATGGAATTGCAATACCATGATGACGGATTTTGTCAAAATTATGCGAATAATTGTGCGATTAGGAAAAAAGTACTAGATTTTTTAAACAAAAAATAGTGCTGAATAGTAGCAATTTGACGATGATGACGATATTACGTTCAAAATGCGCGTTAGGTGGTTCCCTTTTAAGAAGTAATATGATATACTCTTGACGTGGATAATCAGAATCATACACTATAGGAGGGCTAACATGACAAAGGCAGAAATTTTAAAAGCAGAAATCTTAAAGCAGTATAAGAGTGTCAGACAGTTCGCAATCGAGATGGAAATTCCATACTCAACCCTGGTTACCGCCTTGGACAGAGGAATCGAAGGAATGGCGTATGGCACTGTAATCAGAATGTGTGACAAGCTAAATCTGAATCCGGTTGACTTTACACCGCTTAACCAGAAGAGTGTACTTGGCAGTAAAATTATGGAAAACCGCGTGATGCAGTACTATGTGAAGCTGAATAAGACCGGCAGAAAGAAAGCGTTAGAGCTGATGGAAGATTATGCGCAGCTGGAGAAATATAAAGCGGCAGAGGAGAATTGATGCAGTACGATTATCTGATAGTGGGGGCGGGGCTGTTCGGCGTAGTTTTTGCCCATGAGATGAAGCAAAAAGGCAGCCGTGTGCTTTTGATTGACCGCAGGAAACATATAGCCGGCAACATATATACGGAGGACGTAAGGGGAATCCAGGTGCATAAGTATGGAGCGCATATTTTCCATACTTCGGACAAGGCCATTTGGGAATATGTCAACCAGTTTGCCGATTTTAACCACTACATAAATTCACCGGTTGCATATTACAAGGGGGAGTTATATAACCTTCCTTTTAATATGAACACATTCAACAAGATGTGGGGTGTGGTGACGCCGGATGAGGCGAGGGCGCAAATCAATGCGCAGATTGAAAAGCTTCATATTGAGAATCCACAGAATCTGGAAGAACAGGCACTTTCATTGGTGGGCACGGATGTATATGAGAAACTTGTAAAAGGTTATACGGAGAAACAGTGGGGCAGGGATTGCAAGGAGCTGCCTGCCTTTATCATAAAGCGATTACCGCTGCGTTTCACTTATGATAACAACTATTTCAACGACCGTTATCAGGGTATACCGGTGGGCGGGTATACTGCCATGGTAGAGAATATGCTTGAAGGGATTGAGGTACGGACAGGGATTTCCTATAAAGAATTTGCCGTGGAACAAGAGACGGAGAACGGAATCAAGGTTTCGGACAGAGAGGGGAACAGTTATCGTAAGGTAGTCTATACCGGTATGCTGGATGAATATTTCGACTATTGCCTGGGACATTTGGAATACCGTTCCCTTCGGTTTGAGACGCAGGAACTGGAAGGGTGCAGCAATTACCAGGGCAATGCGGTAGTGAATTATACGCAGCGTGAGGTGCCTTATACGAGGATTATAGAACATAAACACTTCGAGTTTGGGACACAGCCTGACACTGTTATTACGAGGGAGTACCCGATGCAGTGGAAGGAAGGCGACGAGCCTTATTATCCGGTGAACGACGAAAGAAATGAAACGTTGTCCGGACAGTACCGGAAATTGGCGAAAGAACGTCCTTATGTTATTTTCGGCGGCCGTCTGGGGCAATACAAATATTATGATATGGACAAAGTGATTGCAGCGGCGCTTAGTGTAGCCAGGGCAGAAGTTTAGTCGTGGAAAATAATTTGTGAGACGCCGGAAGAGAGAAAAATCTGGAGGCAGAGTATTGACAAGAATCGGTACTCTGCCTATAATATAGAATGATAGTTTGAGAGTCAAAGTATTCGAATGTCAAATCAATTACACGCATTTCTATTTGACAACGGAGGTAATGAAGATTATGAACTGGAATGATGCGGTTAAGGAACTGGATAACAGAAGACAGAGGGCTCTGCTGGGCGGTGGGCAGAACAAAATAGATAAACAGCATGGTATCGGCAAAATGACTGCCCGTGAAAGAATAGATATTTTGCTTGACCCGGGCACTTTTGTGGAAGTGGACGGGTTTATGGAATCACGTATCGATGATTTTGACCTAGATAAAAGAAGGGTGCCGGGCGACGGCGTTGTGACCGGATACGGTGAGATTGACGGCCGGCAGGTATTTGTGGCGAGCGAGGATTTTACGGTAATCGGCGGTACGTTGGGAGAATACCATTCCTTCAAAATCTGTCGTATCCAGGATATGGCGATGGAGATGAAAGCGCCTCTAATCTGTATCAACGACAGTGGCGGCGCCAGGATTGAGGAAGGTATTTCTTCCTTAAGCGGTTATAGCGGGATGTTCTTGCGCCACACGAAAGCGTCCGGTGTCATTCCCCAGATTGCGGTGATTTTAGGACCTTGTTCCGGCGGTGCATGTTATGCGCCTGCCATCTGTGATTTTATATTTATGGTGAAAGATATTTCCAAGATGTTTATTACCGGACCAAATGTGGTCAAGACGGTAATCAATGAGGAAGTGTCTGTGGAAGAGCTTGGCGGCGCGCAGGTACATGCCAAGAAGAGCGGCGTGGCACATTTTACTTACGACAGTGAGAACGAGTGTCTGATGGGCGTGCGCAAGCTGCTTTCCTATCTGCCCAGCAACTGGACGGAGAAACCGCCGGTAATCAATAACAAGGAGCGGCAGAGTATCCTGCCCAAGGTGGGCAAGGTTTTTGGCAAAGTGGACAACGTCAAGGTGGCGTCTTCCATGAAAGCGAAGGCTTCTAAGATTATGGATATTGTTCCGGATAACTCGCGCCATGCCTATGATGTGAAAGAAGTAATCGACTGTATTGTGGATGAAAGCAGCTTTTTTGAAGTTCAAAAAGAGTTTGCCACCAACGCGGTTGTAGGCTGGTGCAGAATGGAAGGCAGGGTCGTGGGCATCGTGGCGAACCAGCCTAATTCCATGGGAGGTTCACTGGATTACCACGCTTCCGATAAGATTGCCAGGTTTATCCGTTTCTGCGACTGCTTTAATATACCGCTTGTCACGCTGATTGACGTGCCTGCGTTTTTGCCCGGTACGGCCCAGGAGCATAACGGCATTATCCGTCATGGCGCCAAGATTCTGTATGCTTACTCGGAGGCTACGGTACCCAAGATTTCGCTGATTATGCGCAAAGCGTACGGTGGTGCGTATATAGCCATGAATTCCAAAGAGATGGGCGCGGATATTGTGTTTGCGTGGCCTATTGCCGAGATTGCTGTTATGGGGGCGGACGGTGCGGTAAACATTGCTTTCAAGCGCAAGATTAAGGCGGCTGCCGACCCGGAAGCCATGCGTGCCCAGTGTAAGGCAGAATATGAAGAACGTTTCTTAAATCCTTATGTGGCAGCGGCAAGAGGTTATGTGAATCAGGTGATTAAACCGGAAGAGACGAGGGATGCCATTGTGAAGGCTCTGAGGGGGCTGAAAAACAAGCAGGTTAAGCACCCCGAGAAGAAACACGGCAATATACCATTATAAGCATGCCGTATATTTTGATAAATATAGACGGAAAAGAATAAAAAAGAGGCAGGTCGTAAAGAACTGTCTCTTTTTAGTAATGCTTTTTGATTTTCATAAAATAATACGTTCCCAAATATTTTGTCTGCCTTAGCAATAGCCGTTGAACATCATGCCGCTGTAGGCGCTGGTGATATAAGGGCTGGCAAAGTTCTTGCCAGGATTCTTATATGCCACGACTGTGTTGTTTACATAGTTCATCGGGTCTAAGGCAACTTGGTTTGTTTTGCGCAGAACCGAATTTGTAAAACGTTTCATAGGCGAAAAGACTTCTTTGGCATTGTCGCTCATGGCGTTCTGACGCAAGGTGCCGTTATCTACTTCCAGAGTACCGTCCAGGTTAAGGTTTAATCCGACGGTAGTGAGGTCGCGGGCATAGACGCGCGCCACACTGCTCATCTCGTGGAAAAGACGGTTGCTCTTAGGCTGCTTATCGCTAAATTCGGATACGGAATACAGAAATGAATTAAAGCCGTCTACCAGAGTATTGATGTTCTCCGTGAGTGACTCCACATCCGTCTTAAGGCCGATGGAAACGGTCTCCCCTTCTTCGCTGCTGACGCCCGTTAACTGTACATCATAGGTATGGCCTAGCGTAAAACGGTTAGAAGTGGATGTACGTTCTGTCCCGTTGACTGCGAAAGAGGCGTTAGATGGCTGTGTGGATACATGGTCTAAGCCAAAATATTCCACCGTGCCGGATGTTTTGCTCGTCCTGTGGTCGGAAATCCTGTAAATATAGGGCTTATCTTCCTTGAGTCCGGTGGAATTGGATTCCATCCTCAAATAAGAAGTGTTTCCTTCACCGCGGATTACCTGGGCAGACATGCCGATATTGGCATTCGTAATCAACCTTGCAAGACGCTCCTGTACATCCACATTCGTATCGGTCGGCTTGATACTGAACTGGAATTCGAAGTTGAGCCCTTCTATTCCAATATCAAATGAATAAGTGTCAGGCGCAAGCGCTATGGGCTCGTCACTGGCAAGGAATTTCCCTGTATTAACCTGTGGAGAAGCTAGACTGTTTACCCCAATATCATAGATGGGCAGGTCATCGTCCTGTTTGACGGAGCCGATATAAGTAGCTTTTGCAATATTTTCGTTGCTGGAATACGCTACCTTCTTATTTAAAAGCTCTTCTTCGTCCAGTCCACCCAAAGAGGCAATCGTATTGCGCAGTTCCCGTGCGTTTTCCTTAATGCTCACGGCAAACCGCTGAGAGTCTTTGCTGGTATCCAAGATATACAGGGGGGATTCTTTATTCATTTTAACGATGGAATTGTACACGCGGCGCAGTTCACTCTTCTTATGGGAATCATAAGGTGTGCTGGATTTCGGCGCATAAGCAGGCACGTAGAAATTGTAGACATTCGATATAGTATTGATACCGTTATAAGACATAGTCCCCCTCCTTTCTTCCATGAAATATTCTCAGAACCATATCTGATTACTGACGTTCCCGTTCGCTGTCCATAGCTGCGGAACATCATCTGTGGGTATTTTTGGCATGATATTCATGCTATAGTTTATATATCGTAAAAAGAAAATAAAAAATAAAGGGGATATGCAGTTCTTTTGGGAAAAAATTTATAAAAGTTTAAGAAGGGAGGATTTTTTTAATTTAGTGACATGGGTTCTGCGCGGGAAATCTATATAATAATGTACAGATAAATAGTTCGCAAAACCGGTTGACGGAAAGCTTTTGGTATGGTATATTATGTGAGCAAGATAAGATTTAGGTCTTTTTTTTATGCTTAAAAATAATGGTTCAAATGATTGACAAATACACGTGGAGGTAGCAAGATGCGTACAAGAATTACTTTAACATGCACAGAGTGCAAACAGCGTAACTACAATACAACGAAGGACAAGAAGACTCATCCGGACAGAATGGAAACCAAGAAATACTGCAGATTCTGCAAGGCCCATACATTGCATAAGGAGACAAAATAATCACCTGTTTATTTGAATTTGGTGCAAAGCGCTTTCGGCGCTGCCCAATGAGCAGGCTAAGCAAGAATGGGGGATTGAAATGGGAAATTCTGTGAAACAGACGGCGGCATCCAAGGTTACGAAGTTCTGGAGTGGCGTAAAAGCTGAGTTTAAGAAAATCAGTTGGCCTGACAAAGATGCCCTTTTGAAACAATCCATTGCGGTTGTTGTTGTTTCTGTTGTAGTCGGAGCAATCATTACGATATTGGATTTTGGTTTACAGTACGGTGTGGATTTCCTTACGACATTATCGTTTTAGTGCCATATCCGGAATTGACACAGGGATTTCGGGAACATGATACGGCAGACTCTGAAAACAGGAAGTAAGAAAGGCATGGTATTGGTATGGCGGAGGCAAATTGGTATGTTGTTCATACTTATTCCGGGTATGAGAATAAAGTAAAAGCCAACATTGAGAAGACGATAGAAAACAGACATTTAGAAGAAGAGATTCTGGAAGTCAGGGTGCCTATGCAGGATGTTATGGAGATGAAAAACGGCGCCAGGAAGACGGTTCAGAAGAAAATGTTTCCCGGTTATGTTCTGATTAATATGGTCATGAATGATGATACATGGTATGTTGTAAGAAATACCAGGGGCGTTACAGGATTCGTCGGGCCGGGAAGTAAACCCGTGCCGCTCACCGAGGCGGAGATGAAGCCTCTTGGTATTAAGATGGAGAATGTAAGCGTTGACTTTGCAGAGGGCGATACCATTGCGGTAGTTGCCGGCGTATGGAAAGACACGATAGGCGTTGTGCAGAGAATCGATTACAGCAAGCAGGTGGCAACCATCAATGTAGAATTGTTTGGCAGAGAGACGCCTGTGGAGATTGGCTTTGCGGAAGTCAGAAGAATGTAATTTCCGCGAGAGTTAGCAGCTTTGATGTTTTGTAGTGGGGTTGTTGATTAAGCGATAAACGATATTTATTCCGTGTACGGCGCAGAGGGGATAGCGGCATAGGCGTTTTCCTCATATGTCCTAACGGATTAGATATATTGTGGGAGCATCGCTTCGGCATGACCGAAGACGACTGATGCGCCCGTACCACATTATTTTAGGAGGTGCCATTATGGCAAAGAAAGTAGTAGGATACATTAAGTTACAGATTCCTGCTGGTAAAGCAACACCAGCACCGCCGGTTGGTCCCGCACTTGGACAGCACGGCGTGAACATCGTTGAATTTACGAAACAGTTCAACGCAAGGACAGCCGACAAGGGTGATGTAATCATTCCGGTTGTCATTACAGTTTATGCAGACAGAAGTTTCAGTTTCATCACAAAAACTCCCCCGGCGGCAGTTCTTTTGAAGAAAGCATGTAACATCAAGTCCGGTTCTGCAGTTCCGAACAAAACGAAGGTCGCTACGATTTCCAAGGCGAAGCTTCAGGAACTTGCCGAGACCAAGATGCCTGATTTAAATGCCGCAAGTGTTGAGGCGGCCATGAGCATGATTGCAGGAACCGCAAGAAGCATGGGTATCACAGTAGAAGAGTAATGGAGGATTTGACATGAAACATGGTAAAAAATATGCAGAAGCGGCTAAGCTCGTGGACCGTACAATCCAGTACGATACGGCTGACGCAATCGCATTGGTTAAGAAGACAGCAACAGCGAAATTTGATGAGACGGTAGAAGTCCATATCAAGACAGGATGTGACGGACGCCATGCAGAGCAGCAGGTTCGTGGCGCTGTTGTACTGCCGAACGGAACAGGTAAGACGGTTAAAGTATTGGTGTTTGCGAAGGGCGACAAACTGACTGAGGCTGAGGCGGCAGGCGCTGACCATGTGGGCGGCGAAGAGCTGATTCCCAAGATTCAGAATGACGGATGGCTCGACTTCGACGTGGTTGTGGCAACACCTGATATGATGGGCGTTGTGGGACGTCTTGGTAAGGTACTTGGACCGAAAGGCTTGATGCCTAACCCGAAGGCAGGTACGGTAACGATGGACGTTACGAAGGCCATCAATGATATCAAAGCCGGTAAAATCGAGTACAGGCTTGATAAGGCGAACATCATTCATGTTCCCGTTGGAAAGGTTTCTTTCGATGAAGAAAAGCTTCAGGAGAACTTTAGTGCACTGATGGAAGCTATTGTGAAGGCAAAACCGTCAGCGCTGAAAGGCCAGTATCTGAGAAGTATCACGTTGGCGACGACAATGGGGCCCGGCGTGAAAGTCAATACAGCTAAATATTAATTCCCGCGGGCAACGAGCCGGATAACCGTGTATATACGGATATTTGACTGTTGCCGTGAGGGTCAACAACCCCTCTGCTTTGCAGCGGGGTTGTTTCATTTGCGGAGAAAATTTTTTATGTTATAATGGGATTATGGGGAAAAAGAAAAGAAAGCAGAGAAAACAAAATAGAGTAAGCATAGGGCACAATTTTATGCGTCCGTTTCTCATTACATTTATCATTGTTCTTGTCGCAGGTGCACTTGCTGCCGTAGCGTATCTGTGGATTATGGAGCCTGCTAAAGTGGGGAAGAACAGTCATTTCCAATTGACTTGGGAAAAGATAGAGGATGGGAACCAGTCTTCGGAGCAGATGCAGATTAAAGAAATCATCCAGATTAATGATAAGTATGCGGATGTTTTAAACGATCCGGAATATATGATTGAGAATAATATTTATGTGAAGGATGCGTCCAAGCCCGGGCAGGTGACAGTCACTTTTGCGGGAGATATTCTGTTTGACGAGAACTATGCGATAATGGGTAAGGTGGCAGGTAACGGCAACATCGCAAATGGCATTATGCCGGATTTGATAAATGAGATGAAAAGCGCCGACATTATGATGCTCAACAATGAGTTTCCCTATTCGGACAGAGGAACGCCGACGGAGGGAAAGCAGTTTACATTCCGGGCCAAGCCGTCTACGGTGTCCTATTTAAATGATTTGGGCGTTGACCTTGTGTCGTTAGCCAATAACCACGCTTATGATTATGGTGAGACGGCATTGGTAGATACGATGGATATTCTGTCTGAGGCGGGAATCGCCTATGTGGGCGCCGGAAATAATCTGCAGGAGGCCCGCAGGCCGGTTTACTATATTGTGAACAATATGAAGATTGCTTTCGTGGCGGCTACACAGATTGAGAGACTAGATAATCCGGATACAAGAGGCGCCACAGACACATCCCCGGGGGTGTTCAGATGTTGGAACGGTGAGAACCTACTGGAAACCGTCAAAACAGCCAAAGAAAACAGTGATTTCGTGATAGTTTTTCTTCATTGGGGTACGGAGAGTCAGACGGAGACTGATTGGGCACAGGAGAAACAAGCGCCGGAGGTGGCGGCAGCCGGCGCGGATTTGATTATCGGCGCCCATCCCCATTGTCTGCAACGGATTGGCGTTTCGGGAGGCGTGCCGATAGTGTACAGTCTGGGTAATTTCTGGTTTAATTCCAAAGAAATGGATACCGGTATGTTCAAGGTGACGCTAAACGAGAATGGACTTCAGAGCTGCCAGTTTATTCCCTGCAGGCAGAGCGGCAGCCAGACGACTCTTTTGCAGGGAGAGGAGAAGAAAAAAGTGCTTGATTTTATGCGGGGCATATCCGGGGGTGTGCAGATTGATGAGGAAGGATATGTGAGTTGGTAATGCTATGTGTTCGATGAAGGTTTAACGGAATGGTTTTGGAAAACATTAGCCGCTCAAAATCTGTGGAGGATGAAACTTTTTACGGATGTGATTCGTATTTTATGATAGAAGTATGACGGTAAGGGAAGCTTGCTTTCAAGACAGGGGGATAGGGTATGGGAAACGATATAGGAGTTACAGGGGGAGGCTCTTTCGCTGCCAGGCAGTATAGGAGCAGTGCGCAAAGAAATGGGAATTCCGCGGATTTCGGGAAATTCCTGGAGTCGGAAGAAGAAAAAGGCACACGGGGAAAAGAAGTGGAACGGCCCGAGGGGGAGAGAGCGACACAGTCCGGGAAGCAACAGGCGGAACCTGGAGATGCATTGGATTACAGGAAGCAGCTTCAGGAACATATGGAACAGATGCTTGAAAATATCAAGCATGGGACGATTCAGCCTAAGTTCCGGATTGGCGCCCAGGAATTTACTCATGAGGAGTGGAAAGATTTCATCGAGAAAATAGACGCTGCCGAGGAAGATTTGCGGGAACAGCTTGAGGCCGAATTGGAGGCTGTCAAAGAAGAAGCGGAGAAGAAGGCGGCACGTAGAGAAGCGGAAAAAGAAGAAAAAATAGGTTGACAGCCTTGTGCAATGTGTGCTATATTGGTCAAGGTTATTAAACCATGCCGAAGACAGTAGGTGCCGCAATGGCGGCGTAAGCGATGCGCCTACCGAGGAGAAGAGTTACTTAGCAGAGTGAGTCCTTCCTGTCTTTGGGGAGGATTTTTCTATTTTGCAGGCAGTCTCCTGCGGAATAAATAGAGTACTCCTTTCGGCGTAAAATCTATAAGGAGGTAAATGTAATGGCAAAAGTCGAACTGAAAAAACCTGTCGTAGAAGAAATCTCGGCTGCCATCAAGGGCGCACAGTCTGTCGTATTGGTAGACTACCGCGGGCTTACGGTGGAGCAGGATACGGAACTGCGTAAACAGCTTCGTGAAGCAGGGGTTACTTACAAGGTTTACAAGAACACAATGATGAATTTTGCATTCAAGGGCACGGATTGTGAAGCGCTTGCTCCCTATCTGGCAGGCCCTAGCGCAGTTGCTATTTCCACGGAAGATGCGACAGCGCCTGCAAGAATTTTATGCAAATTCGCTAAGACTGCAACTGCCCTGGAAGTTAAGGGTGGTATTGTGGAAGGTGTGGCTTATGATGCAAAAGGAATCGAGAATGTTTCCAAGATTCCGTCCAGGGAAGAATTGCTGTCCAAGCTGCTTGGAAGCATCCAGTCCCCGATTACCAATTTCGCGCGCGTCATGAACCAGCTTGCGGAAAAAGGCGGTGCATCCGAGTGTGCGGCAGCAGAAGAAGCGCCTGCGGCTGAGGAAGCTCCCGCAGCAGAATAAGAAAATGCTATACCCAGTAATTGACAACATGAAAAATAATGGAGGTAAACAATAATGGCAAAATTATCTACTCAGGAATTAATTGATGCAATTAAAGAGCTGACAGTATTGGAATTAAATGATTTAGTAAAAGCATGTGAGGAAGAGTTCGGCGTATCTGCAGCAGCGGGTGTGGTAGTTGCAGCAGCAGGCGGTGACGCAGGCGCAGCAGCGGCTGAGGAGAAGACAGAGTTCGACGTTGAGCTGACAGAGGTTGGCCCGAACAAAGTTAAGGTAATCAAGGTTGTCCGTGAGGCAACAGGCCTTGGCCTGAAAGAGGCGAAGGATGCAGTTGACTCTGCTCCGAAGGTACTCAAAGAGGCAGTTTCTAAAGAAGAGGCTGATGACCTGAAGGCTAAGTTGGAGGCTGAAGGCGCTAAGGTTACTTTGAAATAATCCGCAGAGGAAATGATAAGTAATGGAGACCGTTCATGTCCGGCATGCATTTTGCAGACCGGCATGAGCGGTTTTGTGCATGTCTTTAAAATTTTTTAGTGACTTTTTGGTTGACGTGCAAAAAGACTTGTAGTAGAATGTAAAGTGCACTATTGTGGTGTGGTATGCTTATTTGGATGATGATTTCTTGCTGACAAGCCATCTGATAAGCGATAAATCAAGAAGAACGGGGTGAAATTGTCGATGGAAAAGAACAGAATCCGTAAGACTGCCGCGGGCAGAAATACGCGTATGACCTATGCACGACAGAAGGAAGTTCTAGAGATGCCAAATCTGATTGAGGTTCAGAAGAACTCCTATCAGTGGTTTCTGAGCGAGGGCTTGAAGGAAGTTTTCGATGACATCTCTCCTATTTCAGACTATAGCGGGCATTTGAGTCTGGAGTTTGTAGACTTTGAACTATGCGAAGAAGATGTGAAATATTCTATTGAGAAATGCAAGGAACGAGATGCTACTTACGCAGCACCCCTTAAGGTTAAGGTTCGGCTGATTAATAAGGAAAAAGACGAGATTACGGAACATGAGATATTTATGGGCGACCTTCCGCTTATGACCGCGACGGGAACGTTCGTCATAAACGGCGCGGAGCGTGTTATCGTCAGCCAGTTGGTACGTTCACCGGGTATATATTATGGAATTGGACATGACAAGATTGGTAAGCGGTTGTTTTCTTCCACTGTCATTCCGAACCGTGGCGCATGGTTAGAGTATGAGACAGACTCTAATGATGTGTTTTATGTGCGCGTGGACAGAACAAGAAAAGTCCCGATTACCGTATTAATCCGTGCGTTGGGCGTGGGCTCTAACGATGAAATTAGGGAACTGTTCGGCGACGAGCCGAAGATTGAGGCGAGCTTTGCAAAGGATACTTCCGAGAATTACCAGGAAGGTTTGTTGGAATTATATAAGAAAATCCGTCCGGGCGAACCGCTCAGCGTGGAGAGCGCGGAAAGTTTGATTACCTCGATGTTTTTTGACCCCCGAAGATATGATTTGGCTAAAGTCGGCAGATATAAATTTAATAAAAAACTGATGCTCAGAAATAGAATCAGGCATCATGTACTGGCGGAGGATGTGGTAGACATCCTGACAGGAGAAGTGATAGCGCAGGCAGGGGAGAAAGTGACTGCCGAGATGGCTGACGCTATCCAGAATGCGGCGATTCCTTTCGTTATGCTGCAGACGGAAGAGAAGAACGTGAAAGTGCTTTCCAATATGATGGTAGACATCACAAGCTTCGTAGACTGTAATCCCAGGGAACTTGGTATCACGGAACTGGTGTATTATCCTGTCCTGCAGCAGATATTGGAGGAGTACAGTGATGACCCTGAGATGCTTGCAGAAGCAATCCAAAAGAATGTACATGAGCTGATACCCAAGCATATTACGAAGGAAGATATTCTTGCTTCCATTAATTATAATATCCATTTGGAGTATGGAATCGGCAATGATGACGATATTGACCATTTGGGCAACCGCCGTATCCGTGCGGTGGGTGAGCTGTTGCAGAACCAGTACCGTATTGGTCTGTCCAGGCTTGAGAGAGTGGTACGTGAGCGGATGACAACCCATGATGCGGAAGAGATTTCTCCCCAAGTGTTGATTAATATCAAACCTGTGCAGGCGGCTGTCAAAGAGTTCTTTGGCTCTTCACAGTTGTCCCAGTTTATGGACCAGAATAATCCTCTTGGCGAGTTGACCCATAAGAGGCGTCTCTCCGCCCTTGGACCTGGTGGTCTGTCCAGAGACAGGGCAGGTTTCGAGGTCCGTGACGTGCACTATACGCACTATGGCAGGATGTGCCCGATAGAGACACCGGAAGGACCGAACATTGGTCTGATTAACTCTCTTGCATCTTATGCAAGGATAAATGAGTATGGTTTTGTGGAAGCTCCATACAGGGAAATTGATAAATCTGACCCCCAGAACCCGCGTGTCACGGACAGTGTTGTCTATATGACTGCGGATGAAGAGGACAATTACCATGTGGCGCAGGCATCCGCGCCTCTGGATGAGAATGGTTATTTTAAACGTAATAATGTGTCCGGACGTTACAGGGAAGAGACACAGGAATACCCCAAAGCGATGTTTGACTATATGGACGTATCGCCCAAAATGGTATTTTCCGTAGCGACGGCGCTGATTCCTTTCCTACAGAATGATGATGCGAACCGCGCGCTGATGGGTTCCAACATGCAAAGACAGGCAGTGCCTCTCCTTTTCACGGAGACGCCTGTTGTAGGTACGGGTATGGAGCCTAAGGCGGCTGTTGACTCCGGCGTCTGTGTGGTTGCACGGAAAGCAGGAACGATTGAATATGTGTCTTCCGAATTGATTCGGATGACTTATGATGACGGTGAGAAAGACGAGTACCGCCTGACGAAATTCTCCAGAAGTAACCAGTCCAACTGCTATAACCAGAAGCCTATTGTGTTTAAGGGCAACCATGTGGCGCAGGGGGAAGTGATTGCGGACGGACCGTCCACAGAGGGCGGTGAGCTTGCCCTTGGCAAGAACCCTCTGATTGGTTTTATGACGTGGGAGGGCTATAACTATGAGGATGCCGTTCTTTTAAGTGAAAGACTGGTGCAGGAGGACGTTTATACTTCCGTGCACATTGAAGAATATGAGGCGGAGGCGCGTGACACGAAGCTTGGACCGGAAGAGATTACGAGAGACGTTCCGGGCGTGGGTGACGATGCACTCAAAGATTTGGACGACAGAGGTATTATCCGTATCGGGGCGGAGGTCCGTGCAGGAGATATCCTGGTGGGCAAGGTTACCCCGAAAGGAGAGACGGAGCTGACTGCCGAGGAGAGGCTGCTTCGTGCCATCTTCGGTGAGAAGGCCAGAGAGGTAAGAGACACTTCCCTGAAAGTGCCCCACGGCGAGTATGGTATTGTTGTGGATGCCAAGGTATTTACGAGAGATAACGGAGACGAGCTCTCCCCGGGCGTAAACCAGGCGGTGCGTATTTATATCGCCCAGAAGAGGAAGATTTCCGTGGGCGATAAGATGGCAGGACGACACGGTAACAAGGGTGTTGTTTCCCGTGTGCTTCCTGTGGAAGATATGCCGTATCTGCCTAATGGCCGGCCCCTTGATATCGTGTTGAACCCTCTTGGCGTGCCTTCTCGTATGAATATCGGGCAGGTGCTTGAAATCCACTTATCCCTGGCGGCGAAGGCTCTTGGGTTCAATGTGGCAACACCTGTGTTTGACGGTGCGAAAGAGGATGATATTGCCGATACATTGAAGCTTGCCAATGATTATGTCAATTTAGAGTGGGAAGAATTTGAGGAAAAGCATAAAGAAAATGTTTTACCTGAGGTGATGGAATATTTGTATGAGAACAGAGCGCACCGCGAAGTCTGGAAGGGTGTTGAGATTTCCAGTGACGGTAAGGTGAAGCTGCGTGACGGCAGGACGGGTGAATACTTTGATTCGCCGGTTACGATTGGACACATGCATTATCTGAAACTCCACCATCTGGTAGACGATAAAATCCATGCACGTTCCACAGGCCCTTATTCCTTAGTTACCCAGCAGCCTCTGGGCGGTAAGGCGCAGTTCGGCGGACAGCGTTTTGGTGAGATGGAAGTTTGGGCATTGGAGGCATACGGTGCGGCTTATACTTTGCAGGAAATCCTTACAGTGAAATCTGACGATGTGGTAGGGCGTGTCAAGACATATGAGGCGATTATCAAGGGAGACAATATCCCTGAACCCGGCGTGCCGGAGTCCTTTAAGGTGCTGCTCAAAGAGCTGCAGTCTCTGGGACTTGATGTGCGGGTGCTCCGTGATGACCAGACAGAAGTAGAGATTATGGAGACAATTGATTACGGTGAGAATGACTACCGCTACGAAATCGAGGGCGATTCCAGGAATTATGATTATGAGAAAGATTCTTTTGGTTCCATGGGATACCAGAAACAAGAGTTTGATGAAGACAGCGGTGAACTTGTCAGCAGTGATGAAGAGGAAGAAGACCTTGCAGATGAAGAGTTAGAAATGGAAGCGGATTTTGAGGAATCTTATGACGAGATAAGTGAATAGAGATATCTATATTCTGTTCAGAAGAATTTGGGGATAGATTACAAATTTTTCTAAGTTAACTGATACAAAATCATTGACTGATATATAATCTGGAAGGAGCATGGTGATTGAATATGTCGGATATGAAACAAGAAGCTTATCAGCCTATGACCTTTGATGCCATTAAGATTGGATTGGCATCGCCTGAGAAGATTAGGGAGTGGTCCAGGGGTGAGGTTACGAAGCCGGAGACGATTAATTACAGGACATTGAAACCTGAAAAAGAGGGTTTGTTTTGTGAGAGAATCTTCGGGCCTAGCAAAGACTGGGAGTGTCACTGTGGTAAATATAAGAAAATCAGATATAAGGGTGTAGTCTGTGACAGGTGCGGCGTGGAAGTTACCAAGGCCAGCGTCCGCAGGGAGCGTATGGGACATATCGAGCTTGCGGCTCCGGTTTCCCATATCTGGTATTTTAAGGGGATTCCGAGCCGTATGGGACTGATTCTTGACCTGTCCCCCAGAGTGTTGGAGAAAGTACTTTATTTTGCTTCCTATATCGTGTTGGACGGTGGAGAAAGCGACCTGGAATATAAGCAGGTGCTTTCCGAGAAAGAATACCAGGATGCCAGGGAAACATGGGGCAATAAGTTCCGTGTAGGCATGGGTGCGGAGGCAATCAAGGAGCTGTTGCAGGCGATTGACCTTGAGACAGAGGCGGTAGAGTTAAAAGAAGGGTTAAAAGACTCTACAGGGCAGAAACGTGCGCGTATTATCAAGAGACTGGAGGTAGTCGAAGCTTTCAGGGAGTCAGGCAACCAGCCTGAATGGATGATTATGGATGCCATTCCGGTGATTCCTCCTGATTTGCGTCCGATGGTACAGTTGGACGGCGGACGTTTTGCGACCAGCGACTTAAATGATTTATATAGAAGAATTATCAACAGAAACAACCGTCTGAAAAGGCTGTTGGAGTTAGGTGCACCTGACATTATCGTACGTAACGAGAAAAGAATGCTGCAGGAGGCGGTGGATGCGCTGATTGACAATGGTAGAAGAGGGCGTCCGGTAACGGGGCCTGGTAACAGGGCGTTGAAATCCCTGTCTGACATGCTCAAAGGTAAGTCCGGGCGTTTCCGTCAGAACCTGCTTGGTAAGCGTGTGGATTATTCCGGACGTTCCGTTATCGTGGTTGGGCCAGAACTGAAAATTTATCAGTGCGGTCTGCCCAAAGAAATGGCCATTGAGCTGTTTAAGCCTTTTGTGATGAAAGAACTGGTGTCCAAAGGGATTTCTCAGAATATTAAGAACGCGAAGAAACTGGTGGAGAGACTGGATACCCAGGTGTGGGATGTGCTTGAGGAAGTCATTAAGGAGCATCCGGTTATGTTAAACCGTGCCCCTACGTTGCACAGACTTGGTATACAGGCTTTCGAGCCGATTCTAGTAGAAGGTAAGGCGATTAAGCTGCATCCGCTTGTATGTACGGCGTTTAATGCCGATTTCGACGGCGACCAGATGGCGGTTCATCTTCCGTTGTCCGTGGAAGCACAGGCGGAGTGCCGGTTCCTGTTGCTTTCTCCGAACAACTTGCTGAAACCTTCCGATGGTGGCCCCGTGGCTGTCCCCTCCCAGGATATGGTGCTTGGGATTTACTATCTGACCCAGGAGAGGCCGGGAGCAGCCGGAGAAGGTAAATTTTATAAGAATGTAAACGAAGCGATTCTGGCTTATGAAAACGGCGCATGCACGCTGCATACAAGAATCACGGTAAGAGTCAGCAAGAAAACCTCTGATGGCGAAGTGGTGAGCGGCAACGTGGAATCTACATTGGGAAGATTTCTGCTCAATGAGATTCTTCCCCAGGATTTAGGATATGTAGACAGAAGCAATCCGGAGAATTTTTTGAAATTGGAAGTGGATTTCCATGTGGGCAAGAAACAGTTGAAGCAGATTTTGGAGAAAGTTATCAATATCCACGGCGCTGTAAAGACGGCAGAGGTGCTTGACCTGATTAAATCCACAGGATATAAATATTCTACAAGGGCGGCGATGACCGTATCTATCTCAGACATGACCGTGCCTGCCAAGAAAGCGGAGATGCTCGAGGCGGCACAGGCTACGGTAGATAAGATTTCCGTGAACTTTAGGCGTGGACTGATTACGGAGGAAGAAAGATACCGTGCTGTTGTAGAAACCTGGAATGAGACGGATAAGGAGCTTACAGAAGTTCTTTTGTCCGGACTGGACAAATATAACAATATTTTCATGATGGCGGATTCCGGCGCCCGTGGTTCTAACCAACAGATTAAACAGCTTGCAGGTATGCGTGGGTTGATGGCCGATACTACCGGTCGTACCATTGAGTTGCCGATTAAATCTAATTTCCGTGAAGGTTTGGACGTACTGGAATACTTTATGTCCGCCCATGGTGCGCGTAAAGGTTTGTCCGACACCGCGCTGCGTACAGCCGATTCCGGATACCTGACAAGACGTATGGTTGACGTTTCACAGGAGTTAATTATCCGTGAGACGGATTGCTGTGAAGGGCGGGAAGAGATTCCGGGTATCGTTGTTAAGGCATTTATGGACGGAAAAGAAACCATCGAGGGATTGAAGGACAGAATCACGGGCCGTTTCTCCTGTGAAGATATTATGGACAGAGACGGCAATACCATCGTCAAGAGAAACCATATGATTACGCCTGCCCGTGCAGCTAGAATTTTGAACGCTGGGGTGAATGATAAGGGTGAGCCGGTGGAGGAAGTGAAGATTCGTACGATTCTGACTTGCCGTTCACACGTAGGTATCTGTGCGAAATGTTATGGTGCCAACATGGCAACAGGTGAGGCTGTCCAGGTAGGTGAGGCTGTCGGTATTATCGCGGCACAGTCTATCGGTGAGCCGGGTACACAGCTTACTATGCGTACTTTCCATACGGGCGGTGTTGCCGGTGACGATATCACGCAGGGTCTTCCCCGTGTAGAGGAGCTTTTTGAGGCGCGTAAGCCGAAAGGACTTGCAATTATTGCTGAGTTTGGCGGTGTGGCGACCATTAAAGATACGAAGAAGAAGAGAGAAATTGTCATCACAAATGATGAGACAGGAGAATCTAAGACTTACCTGATTTCCTACGGTTCCAGGATTAAGATTATGGATGGCGCTGTACTGGAAGCGGGCGACGAGCTGACAGAGGGAAGTGTGAATCCGCATGACCTGTTGAAGATTAAGGGTATCCGTGCGGTACAGGATTATATGTTAAGGGAAGTACAGCGTGTATACCGCTTACAGGGCGTTGATATATCCGATAAGCATATTGAGGTCATTGTACGCCAGATGCTGAAAAAAGTGCGTATAGAGAACAGCGGCGATACGGATTTCTTACCTGGCACGCTTGTGGATGTCCTGGATTTTGAGGATATGAACGAAGAGTTGTTTAAGAACGGCAAGGAGCCTGCGGAGGGTAAGCAGATTCTGCTTGGTATCACCAAAGCGGCGCTAGCGACAGATTCTTTCTTGTCCGCGGCATCCTTCCAGGAGACAACCAAGGTACTGACGGAAGCGGCGATTAAAGGAAAAGTCGATTCCCTGATTGGTTTGAAAGAGAACGTTATTATCGGTAAACTGATTCCGGCAGGAACCGGAATGAAACGCTACCGTGACACGAAACTGAGTACGGATGAAAATCTTTTAAGCCGTCTGGCGGCGGAGAATGAGTTGAATTTCGACGACGGATTCGTGGACGAGGAAGTGGATGACGAGTTGGACGAAGTAGACGACGTCGAAGAAATGATTGATATCGACGAGGAGGAAGACCTGCTTGACGATATCGAAATGGAAGAAGACGAAGTTGATGAGCCAGAGATGGAAGTTGTAGAATAAGTAATAAAAATGTATTGACAATGCATTCACGTGCAAGTATACTATCATAGTGTGCACGTGGATGCATTTTTCTTTGTGCACATCAATGTCAATGAGGCATACAGTTTATATCGCAGGAGGTGAAAAGAATGCCAACATTTAATCAGTTAGTCAGAAAAGGACGTCAGACATCTGCAAAGAAGTCAACAGCACCTGCTTTGCTGAAAGGATGGAATTCCCTTCACAAGACAGCTATCAACACTGCTTCACCGCAGAAGAGAGGTGTCTGCACCGCTGTTAAGACAGCAACCCCTAAGAAGCCTAACTCAGCGCTTAGAAAGATTGCAAGAGTACGTCTTTCCAACGGAATCGAAGTGACAAGCTATATCCCCGGTGAGGGACATAACTTGCAGGAGCACAGCGTTGTTCTTATCCGTGGCGGAAGGGTAAAGGATTTACCAGGTACAAGATATCACATTATCAGAGGTACACTGGATACTGCAGGAGTTGCAAACAGAAAGCAGGCTCGTTCCAAGTATGGCGCTAAGAGACCTAAAGCAGCGAAGTAAATTTAACAGAAGTAAAATTGCTTCACGACTTTAACAGAAGTGAAATTACTTCGGAAGTTTGTTGCACAAACTTTCAGGTTGTGAAAGGTGTTTAGGTTAGAGGCTTTAGTACCACAAACAGAACTAATTTAGTGTTGGGATTCTTATTATAGATAAGATTGAAAATGCTGCACAGCAGCTTTTCCTGAGAAAACCGCACGAACACATTGAATTAGAGGACACATGTGAGTACCGTTGAATTATTTGCGTGATACCATAGGGCAGGTATCCTGTCCGGGAATACGCGCGAATCACAGACTGTAAAAAGTTTGTGGTTAACTTATAATAAGGAGGGAAGAAACGTGCCACGTAAAGGACATATTGCAAAGAGAGATGTATTGGCAGACCCTTTATACAATAATAAGGTTGTCACAAAACTTATCAACAACATTATGTTGGATGGTAAGAAAGGTGTAGCTCAGAAAATTGTGTATGGGGCGTTTGCACGAGTGGAAGAGAAAGCCGGTAAGCCGGCACTTGACGTATTCGAGGAGGCTATGAATAACATTATGCCTGTCCTTGAAGTAAAGGCAAGACGTATCGGCGGCGCTACTTATCAGGTTCCGATTGAAGTGCGTCCGGATAGACGTCAGGCTTTGGGTCTGCGTTGGTTGGTAATGTTTTCTCGTAAGAGAGGCGAGAAGACCATGCAGGAAAGACTCGCGAATGAGATTTTAGATGCTGCAAACAATACGGGTGCGGCAGTTAAGAGAAAAGAAGATATGCACAAAATGGCAGAGGCGAACAAGGCATTTGCACATTATCGTTTCTAAAAAAAGCAGATTTTCTAAGGCGGCGAAATGCTGTCTGGGGAATCGGTAGATTCCCCATGTTTTTTGGATTAATATAAGGAGGAGAAAACCTTGGCTGGAAGAGAATATCCGTTAGAGAGAACCAGAAATATAGGTATTATGGCGCATATCGATGCCGGTAAGACGACATTGACAGAGCGTATCCTGTATTACACTGGGGTTAACTATAAGATTGGTGATACTCATGAAGGTACTGCAACCATGGACTGGATGGAGCAGGAGCAGGAAAGAGGTATCACAATCACATCAGCCGCTACAACATGTCACTGGACTTTGGAAGAGAACTGCAAGCCGAAGGAAGGTGCATTGGAGCACCGTATCAATATCATTGATACGCCTGGGCACGTTGACTTTACTGTAGAAGTTGAGCGTTCACTCCGTGTACTCGATGGCGCCGTAGGCGTATTTTGTGCAAAGGGTGGTGTTGAGCCACAGTCAGAAAATGTTTGGAGACAGGCTGATACCTATAACGTACCGAGAATGGCATTTATCAATAAGATGGATATCTTGGGTGCTAATTTCTATGGCGCTGTAGAACAGATTAGAACCAGATTAGGTAAAAACGCTATTATTCTCCAGTTGCCTATTGGCAAGGAGGATGAATTTAAGGGAATCATCGACTTGTTTGAGATGAAAGCCTATATTTATAATGATGATAAAGGCGAAGACATCACTGTCACAGACATTCCTGCCGATATGGCGGATGATGCGGCTTTGTACCATGAGGAGTTGGTTGAGAAAGTATGTGAGTTGGATGATGACCTGACTATGATATATCTGGAGGGTGAAGAACCTTCCGTGGAGGATATGAAGAAAGCACTGCGTAAGGGGACTTGCGAGTGTACGGCTGTTCCTGTATGCTGTGGTTCCGCTTATAGGTGTAGAGGTGTCCAAAAGCTTCTGGATGCTGTGTTAGAGTATATGCCTGCACCTACAGATATCCCTGCGATTAAGGGTGTCGACATGGACGGTAATGAAATCGAGAGACATTCTTCCGATGACGAGCCGTTTTCCGCATTGGCATTCAAGATTATGGCTGACCCGTTTGTGGGTAAACTGGCATTCTTCCGTGTGTATTCCGGTACTGTGAACTCCGGTTCTTATGTACTGAATGCTACGAAAGATAAGAAAGAGCGTGTAGGCCGTATCCTGCAGATGCATGCAAACAAGAGGGCAGAGTTAGATAAAGTATATTCTGGCGATATTGCTGCCGCAGTTGGATTTAAGATTACAACAACTGGTGATACTATTTGTGATGAGCAACATCCGGTTATCTTAGAGTCCATGGAATTCCCTGAGCCGGTTATCGAGCTGGCAATCGAGCCTAAGACAAAAGCAGGGCAGGGTAAGATGGGTGAGGCGCTTGCGAAACTGGCAGAAGAAGACCCGACTTTCCGTGCGCACACAGACCATGAGACCGGACAGACGATTATCGCAGGTATGGGCGAGCTGCATTTGGAGATTATCGTGGACCGTTTGCTTCGTGAATACAAAGTAGAGGCGAATGTAGGTGCACCGCAGGTAGCATATAAAGAGACATTTACCAAGCCGATTGACCAGGAATACAAGTACGCAAAACAGTCTGGTGGACGTGGTCAGTATGGTCACTGTAAAGTGAAGTTTGAGCCTATGGACCCGAACGGCGAAGAAACATTTAAGTATGAATCTTCCGTGGTTGGCGGTGCGATTCCGAAGGAATATATTCCGGCTGTGGGAGAAGGTATCGAAGAGGCATCCAAGGCAGGTATCCTTGGCGGATTCCCGGTACTTGGTGTTCATGCCAATGTATATGACGGTTCATACCATGAAGTAGACTCTTCTGAAATGGCATTCCATATTGCCGGTTCTATGTGCTTCAAGGAGGCGATGAAGAAAGCGAACCCTGTTCTGCTTGAGCCTATTATGAAAGTTGAAGTCACAATGCCGGAAGAATATATGGGTGATGTAATCGGTGATATTAATTCCCGTCGTGGACGTATCGAAGGTATGGAGGATATCGGCGGAGGCAAGATGGTAAAAGGCTATGTTCCGCTTGCAGAGATGTTTGGTTACTCAACAGACTTGCGTTCTAAGACACAGGGCCGTGGTAACTATTCCATGTTCTTCGAGAAATATGAACAAGTACCTAAGAGCGTTCAGGAAAAGGTTTTAGCGGCTAAGACGAAATAAGGCAGGTTGCGAAAAATTTAAAAATAGTCTTATATCTGCAAGCAGCTAACAGCTAATATTTTTGTTATTCTAAATGGTTGGTGCAAATAATGCTTGAAAATCTTGGCAATCTTTAATATAATCAAAGATAGCTGATTGTAGAGAAACATTTAAAATTTATTTAGTTTTATAAGGAGGACTTTAGAAATGGCTAAAGCTAAGTTTGAAAGAAACAAACCACATTGTAATATCGGCACCATTGGTCACGTTGACCATGGCAAGACAACTTTGACGGCTGCAATCACAAAGGTACTTTCCGAAAGAGTTGCTGGTAACACAGCTACAGATTTCGAGAATATCGATAAAGCTCCGGAAGAGAGAGAAAGAGGTATCACAATCTCTACCGCTCACGTTGAGTATGAGACAGATAAGAGACATTACGCACACGTTGACTGTCCTGGACATGCTGACTACGTTAAGAACATGATTACAGGTGCAGCTCAGATGGATGGCGCTATTCTTGTTGTAGCAGCAACAGACGGTGTTATGGCTCAGACAAAAGAGCACATTCTGCTTTCCCGTCAGGTAGGCGTACCTTATATCGTAGTGTTCATGAACAAGTGCGATATGGTTGATGACCCTGAGCTTCTTGAGTTAGTAGAGATGGAAATTACAGAGCAGTTAGAGGAATATGAGTTCACAGATTGCCCGATTATTCAGGGTTCTGCACTTAAGGCTCTGGAAGACCCGAGCAGCGAGTGGGGCGATAAGATTATGGAGCTCATGAGCACTGTTGACGATTATATTCCGGACCCTCAGCGTGATACAGATAAGCCTTTCTTGATGCCTGTTGAGGATGTATTCTCTATTACAGGACGTGGTACTGTTGCTACTGGTAGAGTAGAGCGTGGTACACTTCATATGTCTGATGATGTTGAAATTATCGGTGTTAAGGAAGAAACACAGAAATCTGTTGTAACAGGTATCGAGATGTTCCGTAAGTTATTGGATGAGGCACAGGCTGGTGATAACATTGGTGTTCTGCTTCGTGGTATCCAGAGAACCGATATCGAAAGAGGACAGGTTCTTGCAAAACCCGGTACAGTAACATGCCATAAGAAATTTACTGCACAGGTTTACGTTTTGACAAAAGATGAAGGTGGACGTCATACTCCTTTCTTTAATAACTACAGACCGCAGTTCTATTTCAGAACAACAGATATCACAGGTGTATGTAACCTTCCTGAAGGTACAGAAATGTGTATGCCTGGCGATAACGTAGAGATGAGCATCGAGTTGATTCACCCGATTGCTATGGAGCAGGGTCTTACGTTCGCTATTCGTGAGGGTGGCAGGACTGTTGGGTCTGGTCGTGTGGCTACAATCATCGAGTAATTACAATTTATTCAGTAAAATCAAGGCTTTCGGGGATTTCTCCGAAAGCCTTTTTGAATGGAGGCAATGTGTAAAAAGTGTCTGTGCTTCTATAATGCTTCTAAAATATTTGGAAATTTTGAAATGTTAGAATTATGATTCTATGATTATGTGTCTTTATTCTAGCAATTCTTTATTTTTTTGAATATATTCTTTCCAGACCGCTTCTCGGTCTTTCTTATGTGTATTTTCATATTTCTCCGTATATTCATCGTGTAAACGTTTCAACTCGTCCATCAAGGGGGTATCATTAGGAACTTTGCCGCGTCGGATGCGTCCGTAAAGCTTATTATATGACTTGGTAAACTCCTGATGAATCGGATGCTGGAACAGTTTTTCTTTATAAGTTTTCCTTACTCCGACTTCGCTGCAGGTTGCGGAGGTATTTTTATAAATACGGCTGCAATACATCTGGTCAGAGGAATGTTTTATCTGAAAATACCCATTACATAATTTGCATTTCCGAATCACCATATCACCAGACATCATAATGGACAGTCCGATATGAAGGAATTGTGAAAATGAGGTTATATAATAAGTCTGTGTATCCATATCCAGTAGTTTTTCTGAAAACAAATCGAAGTAAGAGCTCCATTCGGGAGTATTATTATCCAAAAAATTTTTTAAGTAGTCCTCATCAATTGGAAAATCAAAAGTGTCCATATAAAAATCAGACTTATTCAACATTTTACAATATGAATGATATAATGCCGCCGAAGTAGTGCTTTGCACAGAAGCGTGGTTTGCATAGGGTTCAATTAATACAGATTGGGTATATTCCCTTGCCTGTTCATAAAAAAATTTTAAATCAAGCAGTTCTTGTAGGAGGACTGTTATTTTTGCCGAAAATGTTGATACAGTTTCATCATAAGAGCAGGATTTTTCAGCGTATAGATAAAAAGCGTGGAGCAGCGCATAGTAGTGTGGATAAAGATAAGCAAGTACAGGGTGCGGATCAAAGCACTCTTTTAAAATGTCCAACACAGAACTTGTGACATCACTAAATGCTTTACTATCAAAATCTTTAATAAAGTTCTCTATCTGATTGATAAGCCTGTCTTTTTGCATATCAGGTTCTATTCCAAACAAATGCATGGATGATAACAGTAGGTCAAAGGCTTTATCGAGCGTTTCTTTCGTTTCCGTATCATAATCAAGAACTTCTAACCAATTAGAAAGTATAGAGCGATTTGCTTGTAAAATTTCTTGACGTGGATTGCCATTTGTATCGCTGTAAGTCAATATAAGTGATTCTGAATAATCTGACTTTTTAATGCTATATACAAGGGGAGAGAACGAAAACGCTTGTTTTATTGTATTAATAGAATATAAATTCATGTAAAAACCTCCTTTTTGATTACGTCAAATAATATTTTACTACAAAGATGAAAAATATTCAATAAAAATATCTTGACATTATACAGAATAACGTGTATGATAAAAATGTAAGCAAGATATAAATAGCGAACAATTATATCTTGCAAATAATCAAGAGAGGAGGCGGCAAGGTGAAAGACAACAATTACATGATGTATGCGGAGGACATTTCAAGAGAATTAGGAATTTCCAAAGGATATGCCTACAAAATCATTAAGGAACTGAATCAGGAATTAAAAGAGGCTGGATTTATTGTGATTTCCGGCAGAGTTCCAAGGGCTTTTTGGGAAACAAAGTTTTATGGTAACAGAACACAAATTGAAACAGTGTAGTGAGGAGAAAGAGTGAAAGAAAATTCGCACTGTGAAGTGTGAAAGAGTATTTCATGTCTTGTTTGTAACTGGAAAGAAATGGCGAAAAATATGAGAAATAAATTTTTCACACGCGAGATTTGTGCTTACACCCAAACTCGCAGATTAAGTAGGAATGGAGGATATTGAGATGCCGGTTTATAAGGACACAGAGCGTGGAAGCTGGTACTGTCAGTTTTATTATGAGGATTGGACAGGGAAGCGGAAGAAAAAGTATAAAAGAGGTTTTCGGACAAAAAAGGAAGCACAGGATTACGAGAGTGAATTTAAACGTGTGGCAAATGCGGACATGGATATGTCGGTTGCTTCTTTCGTGGATATTTACTTTAAGGATAAGGACGGAGAACTAAAGGAGCGTTCTAAGCGGAATAAGAAATACATGATACAGTCCCATGTAATCCCCTATCTTGGAGAAAAGAAAATGAATGAGATTACTCCAGCAGATATTATTGCGTGGCAGAATGAAATCCGTAATAAGAATTTTTCTGAAAGTTATCAGAGGATGCTGCAAAACCAAGTAACCGCATTGTTTACCCATGCACAGAAAATATATAACTTATGGAACAATCCATGCAAAAAGGTAAAAAAGATAGGGCGTTCGGATGTGAAGCGGCTGGAATTTTGGACTTATGAGGAGTATCAGAAGTTTATAGAAACATTTGAAAAGGGAAGCCGCTCGTATTTGATGTTTCAGCTATTATTTTGGACGGGAATGCGCGAAGGCGAAATGCTTGCGCTATCTATGGAAGATATTGATTTGGAAAACTGTCAAATTCATATTACCAAAACCTATTACCGTATGAACAGGACAGATATTATTACAGAGCCTAAGACAGATAATTCTGTGCGGACAATAGAAATACCTGTATTTCTTGTGAATGAAATTAAAGACTATTGGAACAGGCTGTATCAGTATCCCAAAAATGAAAGACTGTTTTCAGTAGTTGCAGAGGCAGTGCAGCATACCATGAAAAGACATATTGATAAGGCGGGAGTGAAGAAAATTGATGTGCATTCCCTTAGGCACAGTCACTGCGCTTACTTAATCAAGCAGGGTGTTCAACCGCTGATTATTAAAGAACGGTTAGGGCATAAGGATATTAAGATTACGCTCAATACATATGGACATTTATATCCAAGCGAGCAGAAAAAAGTCGCTTCACTGTTGGATAAGCTGATTGCAGACGACAGTGATGATAAGGAAAATGCCCCTGCTGGTAACAAGGGCATCTCCGAGTAATGAAAGCATAGCTTTAACCAAGCTTTACTGTACTCTATGTAGCAAATATAGTATAGCAAAGCTTCGGTCTTTCGACAATGGTACAAGTGCGATTTTCATAAATTTTTATGGATTGCTTTTGATACCTAAAGTCAGGTTCTTTTTGTGCCTTGGGTATCCACGTATTCTTTGGATTTGCTTTAAGCCATCAAATTGGCTTAGTTAGGCAAAATGAGAATAGCGGATTTACCCAAATATCAGAAAGAGCCTAAAATCAAAGGAAGGAGCTTTTATTTTGTCCATTTTTAGTGAAGTAAAAGAATATCTGACTGCAAGACAGGTGGCGGAATATTATGGTTTGAAAGTCAGAAGAAATGGGATTGCGTGTTGTCCGTTTCATGATGATAAGCACCCAAGCATGAAGATTGATAAGAATTACCACTGCTTTGCCTGCGGTGTCGGTGGAGATGTGATTGATTATGTTTCACGTATGCATGGACTGTCACAGTATGATGCGGCGATAAAGTTGATAGAGGATTTTCAACTGCCAATATTAGTTAGAAGCAATGTGATGTTCAATGAACAGGAGAAAGCGCGGATTAAAGAAGAAAAGGCGGAAAGAAAACGAATTATACATATCAAAGAGCGTTTTAAGAAGTGGTGTAATCAAAGTATTGATATATTAAGGGATTGTTTGCTGGAAGTAGAGAAGGCAGAAAATTTCTTACGGAATAAACCGCCGGATAATGTTTTTTCGGACGATTATGCGCAGATACTTCATGCGGCGCCGATTATGAATTACTGGATGGATATTTTGTGTATGGGAGAAATAGCAGAAAAGCAGGAATTATTTATGAAAAACAGGAGGGAGGTGGAGAAACTTGTCCAAAGAGTCAGAAGCAGTGGAAAACGAATCATGGGAGAAAATCGGGAAAGTGCTGGATGTCGAGATGAACAGTGTGGAAGATGTGCGCTTTGACTTGGCGAAAAGTGAGAAGGGATATATTTGTCAGACGATTAATAATTGTATGATAGTGTTCCATCATGATCCGGTTCTAAAGGGCGCAATCCGCAAGAATGAATTATCAGGGAAGATTGATGTTGTTGGTAGTTTAGGATGGCAGCGGACATCTTCCAGTGTGACAGATACAGATGTCTATCAGATTCAATGGTATTTGGAAAAGAACTATGGGCTGAAAAATGACCGTATCATCAATAAGGCATTAAATATTGTGGCAAGTGAAAACAGGTATCACCCAATTCGTGATTGTTTGGAAAAATTGGAGTGGGACGGAGAACAGCGTATAGATAAGCTTCTGCCGCGTTATTTAGGAGCAGATAATGACAGCTATACAAAAGAAATCATGCGGCTTCTGATGCTGGCGGCAATCCATAGGGTGTATGAGCCGGGATGCAAGTTTGAAATCATGGTATGCCTTGTGGGAGGGCAAGGGGCAGGTAAATCTACTTTTTTTCGTTTCCTTGCTATAAATGATGAATGGTTTACAGATGATTTGAAACGTATGGATGATGATAATGTTTACCGGAAGATGCAGGGGCATTGGATTATTGAAATGTCGGAAATGATTGCAACAGTAAATGCTAAGAGCATTGAAGATATCAAGTCATTCATCAGCAGACAGAAAGAAACATATAAAATTCCCTACGAAACACACCCAGAGGACAGACCAAGACAGTGTGTGTTTGTAGGAACTTCCAACAGCATGGATTTTCTGCCGCTTGACAGGACAGGAAACCGCCGCTTCGCGCCGGTGTTGGTACACCCTGAAAGAGTGGAGAAACATATTCTTGCGAATGAAAAAGAAGCAAGGGACTATATCCGACAGGCATGGGCAGAGGCAATGGTATTGTATCGGAATGGTTTTCACGAGTTGAAATTATCAAGGAGTACAGAGGAATATCTGAAAGAAATGCAGAAGGAATTCATGCCGGAGGATGCAAAAGTAGGAATTATCCAGTTATGGCTGGATGAGCTGTCGGAAGATTATGTGTGCAGCATTATGATTTATAAAGAAGCGTTTCATCATGAGTACGATACGCCGAAAGATTGGGAACTGAAAGAAATTAACAATGTTATGAACCATAGCATTGTTGGTTGGGAGAAAGTTTCCTCCCACAGGTTTGCTGGATATGGTACGCAGAGAGGATGGCGGAGAGTGACAGATAAGAACGGATTCCAAAAACTGCCCCAAAATGCGACAAATCCATTTGAGGAATCAAAAGGGTAAAGTTGTACCAGAACGAATGAAACAGGAAAAAAGTTTTTTAGCCTTCGTTTACAAATTCTGTTTACAAGCTTCTGTTGACCGGAAAGTAAACAAATCAGTTTACAGGAAAAGTCAGTAAAAATAAGGCTTTATGGAGTTGTAAACAGTGTAAACGGAAAATTTTTAAAAGAGTATTTGTAAACAAAACGCGTAAACGGACAGGTAAACAGAGTATTTAAGGAGGGCATTTTATATGCAGAAATTTAACAGTAGCACAAAAATAATTATCGGAGTGGATCATGGATATGGGAATATGAAAACGGCACACAGGATATTCAAGACAGGGGTGGAGTATATGGAGGAAGAACCGATTGTAAGCAGGAATTTTGTAAAGTATAAGAATAAGTTTTATGTGATAGGAGAGTCGCATTTAGTGTATCAGGGCAATAAAACGGAATCTGAGGATTTTCATATTTTGACGCTTGCGGCATTGGCAGAGGAATTAAAGTTTAGAGGGCTGCATGAAGCAAATGTAACATTGGCGGTGGGACTTCCCCTTGCGTGGATGAAAAGTCAGGGGGCAGATTTTAAACGTTATCTGTTAAAAGAACAGGAGTTGCACTTTGAGTTCCGAAAAGAGAGATATCATGTGCATCTGTGCGGTGCAGAGGTGTTCCCACAGGGATTTGCCGCGATTGTTAATTTGGGCGCAATGCCGGGGATAAATATGCTGGCAGACATTGGAAACGGAACCATGAACGTGATGCAGATCATTGATAACAAGCCATTGGAAAAGAGCCTTGTGACAGATAAATTTGGCGTGGGTATCTGCATGAAGGAGATACAAAAAGAGCTGTCAAAAGAAAATGGCGAAGATATACCCGAAATGCTGATTGAACCGCTTCTCTGGAATGGTATACAGGGAAGAACAGATGTTACGGCTGTAAAAGTAGAGCGTATAGCAAAACAGTATGCAGAAAATATTAGAAAGCGTTTGGTTGATTACGGTTATAAAGAAGGATTGGTGCATTTATATGTGATTGGCGGAGGTGGATGTCTGCTTCGGAATTACACAGAATTGGCAGGTAAAGCGGAAGTTACTTTTATTACTGATATTTGTGCCAATGCAAAGGGGTATGAGTATCTTGCGGCACAAAAACAGCGCAGGCAGAGGTAATGCCATGAGGAAAACTTATAAATGCAGCAACATAAAATTCTGCATGGAAGATGAAAACCAGCGCAGGACTTGGGAATATCTACAGGGAATAACGAGAAGGGACGGTTCTTACGGGAAGATACTTTCTGATGCGTTTGTTGCGGTTCTTGACAGCAAGAATGAAATAAGAGCAGATAAACCGGAAGAATTACTTACTCTTTCATTAAAACAGTCAGAACACGAATTTGAACAGTTTGAAGAAATATTTGCGAGGGTGCTGGAAGCTAAGTTTCGGAGTTTACAGGTAATTTTGACAGAATATATGGAAAAATGCTTTCAGGAACATACTTCAGATTTTCAAGTAGGCGCGGTTAAGGCAGCGGAAATGACTGACAGTAATGAATTAAGGCAGACGCATGAGGTAGAATTATCCGAGGATATGATGGCGTTTGCCTTTACAATGGGTGAATAGGCGGTTCCGAATTTATATATTCGGTACCCATTTCCGAAAAGGGAGCTTACGGAAAGGTGCCGAAAAGTATTTATTCGGTACTGTCCCCCAAAGCGAATGACGGCGGCTTTTTGCCGGAATGAGCAGTCTGTCGAATGTTCTTTTCGACAGACTATGGATGCCGTCAGGCAACCGTGTTTGCCAAAGGCAAACACTACCCTCGGAGAGCGCCTTACTTCTGATGCGTATGTGTCAGAAGTAATAAGGCGTTACTTTTGTCAAAAGTAACAAAATGCTGTGCTCAAAGTGAAAACAAGCGACGCAAGGCGGCATTTGTTTTCACTGGCACAGCAGCGATAAATGCGAAGCATTTAGAGCAATATTTAAGACGGAAGGGAGGCAGAAAATGGCGGGAAGAACCATATCTTTCCCAAAAGGCGATGGCAGTCTGGCGCACAACAACAGGGAATTTATAGCAAATAATGTCTGTCCGGAAAGGACAGGCTGGAACAAAACATATATCAGGGAATCCATAGCAGATGCTTATGAAAAATGCTTCGGGGAGGCTGTCAGGGAATATAATGCAGGGCAGAAACGCAATGACAGAAAAATCAGTAATTATGTGAAAAAGATAGAAAATTCCGATAACGGGGAGAATGTGTTTTATGAAAATATTGTACAGCTTGGCACAAAGTACGATACGCCTGTTGTGGATGAAGATGGAAATCTGACAGAGGCGGCAAAAGAGGCAGTTGATTTGTTGGACGAGTATGCAAGAACTTTTCAGGAACGAAACCCTAATTTACATTTATTTAATTGTGTCCTGCATCTGGACGAGGCAACGCCGCATCTGCATATAGACTATATCCCTGTCGCAGACGGATATAAAAAGGGCATGAAAACAAGGAACAGCATTTCCAAAGCTTTGCAACAGATGGGATTTGAAAAGGGCAAAGGCAGGTATGACAATGAGGTGATTGACTGGGAGGCAAGAGAGCGTGATTATTTAATGAATTTATGCCGGGAGCGTGGAATAGAGGTAGAAATCAAAGGAGATAAGCGCGATAATCTTACTCTGCCGGAATACAAAGCGGTAATGCGGAAAGTAGAGTGCCTTGAGGCAGAGGCGGAAAAGCTGGATAAGCAGAATGAAACTTTGGAGCAGTGTAATGAAAGTTTGCAGAAGCGGGCATCTGACCTACATGGTCAGGTGCAGGAAATGGAAGTACATAACAATGAATTGTTTTTGCAGGCGCAGGAGCTTACGGAACAGATTGAGGAAGCAGAGGCAAAAGAAAAGGCGGCGCAGGAGGTTCTTACCAAACATGATTTAAGGGCAGATACATTTCAATTGATTTCAAAGGAAGTGGCGGCAGAAACAAAAAATATGAAAAGCGCTGCCGTTCCGGTAGCCAATCTTTTCAGTAGCGAGGAATATGTCAAAGTGAAGAAAAGCGACTGGAATAAAATACTGGATGCTTTTAATAAGGCAGTATCAAGAAATCATCTTTTGGAAAAGTATGAGAAGAAGATATCAAATTTGGAGAAGAAGATAGCTGTGCTTACTGAGCAAGTCGAAAAATTAAAACGGTTTGTAGCATCAATGGGACTTGGAGAGGCGTTTGTGGAATTTGTAAAATCGCTTGCTCCAAAGACGATGAAACAAAAGCTCGAAGATGCAAAAGCGGATGCGACGGAACACAACCGTCAGAGAAAAAATCCGCAGGTATTGCCGGAAAAGAATAAGCGGTGGCAGCAGGAAATGTAGATTTTTATGGAAAGAGAGGAACAGACAATGAACATAACCTATGAAAAATGTGGAGATTATTTAATACCAAACTTAATTCCCAATTCGGAGCCGGAAGGAGAGTTAAGGAAATTCGGATTGATGCGGAAACATTATCTGAAAGAGTACAAGAGAGGGATTTATTCAGGCTTGTTACTATCTGGTGAACTAAAGAAACATCTGCTCATGACACAGGGACAGGCAGAGGAAAGATTTGATTTGCTTGTGGGGCAGATGGCAGAGAGGGAAGGTGTGACGGAGCAGTTAAAGGAAAGAAATCAGATGCTTTGGGTGCAGAGAATGAATTGCATTAGGGCGAGGGCAGAGGAGATTGTGAGGGAAGAAATTATATATATATTATAAAGATTGGAATGGGACGGGTAAACTGTCCCATTTGTAAGTTATATGCAATTTTAAGAAGAATCTAAATGACAATTTGGATATTTTGTAGTAAAATTAGTTTGGAAAATTATGCAAGGAGGTTGTCTTATGATTGACAACAAGAAAGAACAAGAGCGAGATGAGCTTCACCGTACCATATGGAATATGGCAAATGACCTTAGAGGTAGTGTAGACGGTTGGGATTTCAAACAGTATGTGTTAGGTATGCTGTTTTATAGATATATTTCGGAGAATTTTGTTAAATTTGTAAATGCAGGAGAGGTAGAGGCAGGCAATGAAGATTTTGATTATGCAAAGTTAGAGGATGAAGTTGCAGAAGAAGCAAGGGAGGATTTGGTGCAATCAAAGGGATATTTTATTTTGCCCAGTCAACTATTTTGTAATGTAAAAGAGAAAGCACCAAACAATGAAAATTTGAATGAAACGTTGGAAAGCGTGTTTAGAAATATAGAAGGTTCCGCACAGGGACATGATAGTGAGGACGACTTCAAGGGATTATTTGATGATATTGATGTAAATAGTAATAAATTGGGCGGCACTGTAGCTAAGAGAAATGAGAAACTGGTTAAGCTTCTGAATGGTGTTGCGGATATGAAGTTAGGAGATTATCAGGATAATACCATTGATGCATTTGGTGATGCTTATGAGTTTTTAATGGGAATGTACGCTTCTAATGCAGGAAAGAGTGGCGGAGAGTATTATACGCCACAGGAAGTTTCAGAACTTCTGACAAGAATCACTGTATTGGGAAAGAAAGAGGTAAATAAGGTCTATGATCCGGCTTGTGGAAGCGGATCGCTTTTGCTGAAATTTGCAAAAGTTTTAGGAAAAGAAAATGTGCATCAGGGATTTTTTGGACAGGAAATTAATATTACTACATATAATCTTTGCCGTATCAATATGTTCTTGCATGACATAGGATATGAAAAATTCAGTATTGGACATGGAGATACTTTGACAGAGCCTTTACATTGGGATGATGAGCCGTTTGAGGCGATTGTTTCCAATCCGCCGTATTCTATTAAATGGGAAGGCGATGATAACCCTATTCTTATTAATGATGAACGTTTTTCTCCCGCTGGTGTGCTTGCGCCGAAATCTAAAGCGGACTTAGCGTTTATCATGCATTCCTTGTCGTGGCTTGCGACAAATGGAACGGCAGCTATCGTATGTTTTCCCGGTGTCATGTATCGTGGCGGTGCGGAGCAGAAAATCCGTAAATATCTGATTGACAATAACTATGTGGAATGTGTGATACAGCTTCCCGATAATCTTTTCTTTGGGACAAGCATTGCTACTTGTATTATGGTGTTAAAAAAGAATAAGGTGGAAAATAGTACGTTATTTATTGATGCTTCTAAGGAATGTGTAAAAATTACAAATAATAATAAACTGACTGAGGAAAATATTCAAAACATTTTGATGGCATATGAGAAAAGAAATAACAAGCAATATTATGCAGCAGTAGTGGAAAATGATAAGATTGCGGAAAATAGCTACAATCTTTCAGTTTCGTCCTATGTGGAGCAGGAGGATACAAGGGAAAAGATTGATATTGTGAAATTAAATGCGGAGATTAAGGAGATTGTAGCGAGGGAAGAAAAACTTCGGGTGGAGATTGATAGGATTATTACGGAAATTGAGGTGTAAAATGGTTATTCAACTTGTTCAGGACATAAGAAAAGCATTGGAAAATGATTTATATTTAGTGGCATTGAGTTCAGCATTGACATTACCAGATGTTTGTGGAAAGGCTGCTTATCCGGATGAATCGAGTAGCCGAAAGAGATATATTTCTTGGTATGATGAAGAAATAGGAAAATATGAGAAGAATCCAAAAGATAAAGAAAATATGCCATATTTATCAGGAAAAGTAATCTATAGTTTGAGATGTTCATTATTGCATGAGGGTAATCCTAATATGAACAATGATAGTTTAAGAACAGACCTTCCGATTGACCATTTTTCTTTAGTAATAGAAAGGGCAAAGCCTTTTGATATTTATTCAGATTCTAGTTCAATAGCAAATTTTGGAGATAAGAATATTCGAGAGTATAGTATGAATGTAAGAAGAATATGTATGATATTATGCAATGTGGCAGAATCATTTTATAAGGAAAATAAAGAAAAGTTTCATTTCAATTATAAAATTATTGACTGGGATGAGGTGACAACTCATCTTCCGCCCATTGATATGGAAAAAGTTTTTAGTGAATTAGCAAAAAGTGGTGAAGAACTTGCTGAGAAAGGACACATGGGTGTAAATGAATAAAATAGATGAATTGATTGCAGAACTCTGCCCAAATGGTGTACCATTCAAAAAAGTAAAAGAGGTTTATACCAGATTAAAAGGAACACCTATAACTGCAGGAAAAATGAAAGAAATTGCTTGTAATGATGGGGAAATTAGAGTGTTTGCAGGTGGTAAAACAGTTATTAATGCACATGAGAAAGACATTCCGAAGGCTAATATTACAAGGGTGCCAGCAGTTTTGGTTCAATCAAGAGGTGTTATTGATGTTATATATTATGAAGAACCATTTACTTTCAAAAATGAAATGTGGGCATATACATCAGATAATAATATTAGTGTGAAATATTTATATTATGTTCTGAAAAACAATATTCAGAGCTTTCGAGATGCAGCATCCGGGATGGGATCTTTACCACAGATTTCGTTAGTTGTCACTGAAGAATTTAAGTTTCCTGTACCGCCACTGGAGATACAACGTGAAATAGTTCATATTTTGGATTGTTTTACGTTGCTTACAGCCGAGCTTACAGCCGAGCTTACAGCTCGGAAGAAGCAGTATGAGTATTATAGGGATAATCTGCTTAAATTTGATATGTCTATACCAAAAGTAAAATTAAAGGATATTGCAACGGAAATTTATAGAGGTTCAGGGATTACGAGGGAACAGGTGACAGAAGAAGGAATACCCTGTGTGCGATACGGTGAGATATATACAACTTATAATATTTGGTTTGAAGAATGTAAATCACATACAAAAATAGAAAACATTATAAATCCTAAATATTTTGAACATGGAGATATATTGTTTGCAATAACAGGGGAGAATGTAGAGGATATAGCAAAATCAACTGCATATGTAGGTAATGATAAGTGTTTGGCGGGTGGAGACATTGTTGTGATGAAACACAAACAAAATCCTAAATATTTGTCCTATGTTCTTTCTACACATAATGCACAACTACAAAAGAGCAAAGGAAAAATTAAAAGTAAAGTGGTACATTCCAGTGTGCCTGCTATTGAGGAAATTGAAATACCATTACCGGAGTTGGAAGTACAAAATAGATTAGTGAATGTTTTGGATAATTTTGATGCTATTTGTACAGATTTAAATATTGGTTTGCCGGCCGAGATTGAAGCAAGAAAAAGACAATATGAATATTATCGCGACTTGTTATTGACGTTTGTAGAGAGTGGAAATATAATTCTTAACGGAACGGAACGGAACGGAACGGAACGGAACGGAACGGAACGGAACGGAACGGAACGGAACGGAACGGAACGGAACGGAACGGAACGGAACGGAACGGAACGGAACGGAACGGAACGGAGTAATTAGACTTTTACAATATGTTTTTGGATATGTATATTTAAATCTTGAACAAATTGCTTCAAATCATTGTACAGGAGCGACACCATTAAAGAGTAATCTAAATTTCTATGAGGATGGAACTGTTCCTTGGCTTAGAACACAGGAAGTGATTTATACAGATATATATAGGACAGAATGCTTTATTACAGAAGAAGCAGTGCAAAAGACGGCTGCCAAATGGATACCAGTTAATTGTGTTATTGTGGCAATTTCAGGTGCTTCCGCAGGTAGATGTGCAATCAATAAAGTACCATTAACAACAAATCAGCATTGTTTGAATATAGAAATAAATGAAGAAGTTGCTGAATATAGATATGTTTATTATTGTATTTGCAATCAATTTGAAGAGTTGATTGCAAAAAAGGAAGGTGCGAGAGGGGATTTAAGTGTAGCGAGAATTATGAAATTGAGGATTCCAATTCCACCAATTGAGGAACAGAGACGGATTATAGCTTTACTTGACCGATTTGACATGTTATGTAATGACCTTTCCAGTGGACTTCCGGCAGAAATTGAAGCAAGAAAAAAACAATATGAATACTATAGAGATAGGTTATTAACCTTTAAGGAGTTGAGCGAATGAGTACATTTAACATGGTTGCTTCCATGAACGAGAGTACAGTAGTATCTGAATATATACCGGAAAGCAAGCGTTCTGACAGCTATCAGAG
Source organism: uncultured Lachnospiraceae bacterium (assembly GCA_910578645.1). Lineage (GTDB taxonomy): Bacteria > Bacillota > Clostridia > Lachnospirales > Lachnospiraceae > UBA3282. The sequence continues at coordinate 1,674 of CAJTQI010000005.1, read as the reverse complement.
CGAAGCGGACTTGGAAAAAGAGTTTATCCATATGCTTACAGAACAGGGGTATGAATATTTGCAAATCCATACAGAGGCAGAGCTGATTGCGAATCTTCGTAAAAAGATAGAACAGCTTAATTCCTACAACTTTACAGATACAGAATGGGAACGCTTTTTTCATAAATATATAGCCAACGCCAATGAAGGAATTGTAGAAAAGACACGCACCATTCAGGAAGATGCGGTAAAGAATATGGAGCGTGATGATGGAAGTACGAAGAACATCACACTTTTAGACAAGAAGAATATCCACAACAACCGCCTGCAGGTGATTAATCAATATGAAGTGTCACAGAATGAGGGGGCAAAGTTTGATAATCGGTACGATGTGACAATCCTTGTAAATGGTTTTCCGCTTATTCATGTAGAATTGAAACGCAGGGGTGTTGCAATTCGGGAAGCATTTAATCAGATTAACCGTTATCAGCGTGATAGTTTTTGGTCAGGAAGTGGACTATATGAATATGTTCAGATATTTGTTATTTCAAACGGAACGCACACGAAGTATTATTCCAATACTACTCGTTCTGCCCATATTAAAGAGCAGGAAAAGAATACGAATAGAGGTAAAAAGACCAGCAACAGTTTTGAATTCACTTCTTTTTGGGCAGATGCAAACAATAAGGTTATCTCTGATCTTGTAGATTTTACAAAAACCTTTCTGTCAAAACATACCATTCTAAATGTATTGACAAAATATTGTGTATTTACTTCGGAAGAATTACTGCTTGTTATGCGCCCATATCAGATAGCTGCTACAGAGAAAATATTGAGTCGAATTGAAATTGCGACAAATTATAAGAAATTGGGAACGCTGGAAGCAGGCGGTTATATTTGGCATACAACCGGAAGTGGTAAAACATTAACGTCATTCAAGGCGGCACAGTTGGCAAGCAAACTTGATTTTGTTGACAAAGTGCTTTTTGTTGTTGATCGTAAAGACCTTGACTATCAGACTATGAAAGAATATGACCGTTTTCAAAAAGGCGCTGCCAACAGTAATACATCAACAGCTATTTTGAAGAAGCAGTTGGAGGATGATAATGCTAAAATTATCATTACCACAATTCAAAAGCTGGATCACTTTATCAGAAAAAATAAAGGACACGAGGTATTTGGCAGGCATATTGTCCTAGTATTTGATGAGTGTCATCGTTCTCAGTTTGGAGATATGCATACTGCCATTACCAAGAATTTTAAGAACTATCATATTTTTGGTTTTACAGGAACACCAATCTTTGCTGATAATGCTGGAAGTGGAAAGAATGCTGATTTACGCACGACACCACAGGCATTTGGCGATAAACTTCATACATATACGATTGTAGATGCAATCAATGATGAAAACGTACTGCCGTTTCGTATTGATTATATTAAGACAATTAAGGAAAATGAAGCTTCGCATCATAAAGAAAAAGGACAGGATAGGCAGGTATCAGCCATTGACACAGAGAAGGCGCTTTTAGAGCCAAAGCGAATTGCGAAGATTGTAACATATATTTTGGAACATTTTGACCAAAAGACAAAGAGAAATAGGGAAAGCTTCGATTTTTCTAAGTTGATGAATGTGCAGGAGGTAGCAAGCAGTCAGGCAAAGAATAGGGACAAGGTAGAAGAAATAAAAGAGTCTGT
>CAJTQI010000004.1 GCA_910578645.1 uncultured Lachnospiraceae bacterium | reverse complement strand
ATTCTGCAATTCTTCCCAACTGTTTGCAGAAAAGGTTTTAAGGGATTCTGAATATTTATTATCAAACACAGCGCAAGGGCAGTCACAGACTTATGGGAAAAGTCTGGGCTGTCCTTTTTGCGCGTTTAAGGGAGGCATTTATGGCAAAGAGGTATTACTGGCTGAAACTGAAAGCCGACTGGTTTTCAAACAAGCGCATCAAGAAGTTACGCTCCATAGCGGGCGGCGATACGCACACAATTATCTATCTGAAAATGATGCTGCTTTCGCTGAAGGACGAGGGGAAACTTTACTTTGAGGGCGTGGAGGACAGCTTCGCTTCGGAGATTGCCCTTGCGCTTGACGAGGACGCAGAGAATGTGAAGCTGACGCTTGCATTTTTACAGCGGCACGGGCTGATAGAGATTGGTGATGATGACGAGTACCATCTCACAGAAGTGCCGACAATCATCGGCTCGGAAACAGCGTCAACCATACGTTCAAGGGAGTGCAGGGAACGGAAAAAACAGCTTGCGCTTGAACAGGAAGTGTTGCAATGCAACACAAATGAAACGGACTGCAACAATCTGAAACAGATTTGCCGCGTAGAGAGAGAGTTAGAGATAGAGAGAGATAAAGAGATAGAGAAAGAGGGAGAGGGAGAGAACGGAATCCCCGCCCCCGCCGTTTATGGGAAGTTTAATAATATTTTCCTCTCTGATGCGGAGGTTGACGGCCTGAAAGCGGAACTGCCCGACAAATGGGAATATTACATTGACCGCTTATCCGTACATATTGCTTCAAGCGGGAAACAGTATCATAACCATGCCGCAACGATTTACAAATGGGCGCAGGAGGACGCTGAAAAGGCAGCAATCACAAGAAATGTACTGAAAAAGGGAATACCCGATTATTCATACAGTGAGGAGGACAGCTTATGAACGGTTTGACAGACATGGTTTTACAGATGATGGATACCACGCCGGACACGGAGGATTACATGGGTGCGGATGGTTTATTGTACTGTGGGAAATGCCGCAAGCCTAAAGAAGCCTATTTCCCTAAAGGCAAGGCTTTATTTGGTCGTGACCGACACCCGTCTGAATGTGACTGCCGCAGGGCAGAACGTGAAAAGCATGAGAAAAAAGATGCGGATGAAAAACACAGTGCCGAAGTGGAGCGTCTGAAACGAGAAGGCTTTTCCAATCCGGCGATGCGGAACTGGACTTTTGAAAACGACAATAGGAAATGCCCGCAGATGGAAAAAGCGTACTCTTATGTGGAGCTATGGGAGCAGATGAAAGCGGAGAACCACGGGCTGGTCTTATGGGGGAATGTCGGATCGGGGAAAAGTTATTTTGCAGGCTGTATCGCAAATGCCCTTATGGAGAGGGAAATACCCGTCTGCATGACGAATTTTGCAACGATTTTGAACAACCTTTTCTACGGCTCGGAAAACAGGAATGAGTACATCGTAAGGCTTTGTTCCTATCCCCTGCTTATCCTTGATGATTTCGGTATGGAAAGGGGGACGGAATACGGTCTTGAACAGGTTTACAACGTGATAGACAGCCGGTATATCAGCAAAAAACCGTTAATCGCAACAACGAACCTTACGCCGGAGCAACTTAGGAATCCGGAGGACGTGCCACACGCACGCATTTATAGCAGGCTGCTTGAAATGTGTGTGCCTGTCCGTTTTACGGGCGGCGATTTCCGCAAAATAACGGCACAGCAGAAAATGGAACGTCTAAAGAAACTCATAGAGGGAGGCGAAAGTTAGTGAAAGAAGTTCCTATTTGGGAAAAGAGCAATTTAAGCCTTGAAGAAGCGGCAGCGTATTCAGGGATTGGTGTTAATAAACTGCGTGAGCTTACCAATGAGAAAAACTGCCGCTTTGTTTTGTGGGTTGGCAATAAGCGGTTAATCAAACGCCGCCTGTTCGATCAGTATATCGAGCAGGAATATTCTATCTGACAATGTCGGTTATCTTATTTCTTGCAGTTTTTGTGAAACTTGTGGTGTAAAATCAGCTTTGATATGGTACAATGAATGAGTCATATCAAGGCTCTTTCCACTACTGAAAGGAGTTTGAAAATGTCTGAGAAACGGAAAGACAATAAAGGACGAATCTTAAAGACAGGGGAGAGCCAGAGAAAAGACCTGATTTATCAGTACCGCTATACGGATATCCACGGAAAGAGGCAGACCATTTATTCTTCTGATTTGAAGGAACTGCGGGAAAAGGAAAAGGTAATTCAAAAGCAGCTTGACGATGGAATTGATTATGCCGCTGGAGAAGTTACCGTTATTGCCCTCTTAGAACGCTATATCAGTTTGAAACAGGGTGTACGCTACAATACCAAAGTCGGATACAATTTTGTGCTGAATCTGATTAAAAAAGAAGATTTCGGCTACCGCCAGATAAGAGATATTAAGGTATCGGATGCACAACAGTGGATTATGAAGCTTCATAATGACGGAAAAGGATACAGTACCATTACAAGTGTCAGGGGCGTTGTAAAGCCTGCTTTTCAGATGGCATATAATGAGGACATTATCCGCAGAAATCCATTTGATTTTAAGCTGGTTGATGTCGTGCCAAACGATTCACAAAAACGTATCGCCATGACAGAGGAACAGCAGGAAATTTGGATGGGGTTTATCCGAAATGATAAAACCTATGCAAAGTATTATGATGAATTTGTCGTGCTGTTGGGAACGGGAATGCGTGTCAGTGAATTTTGTGGCTTGACAAAAAGTGATTTGGATTTTGAAAGCCGGAAAATCCGTGTAGATCATCAGCTTGTCAGGGAACGGGGCGGAAAATATTATGTTGAGAAAACAAAGACCGAGTGCGGATGCCGCTTTATTCCCATGACAGAAGAAGTCTATCGAAGTCTGAAAAATATCCTTGTCAATCGTAAGAAGTTGAAAACAGAAATGATTGTTGACGGATACAGCAGCTTTCTTCTGCTGGACAAGGATGATAAGCCAAAAGTAGCGTTACATATTGAAAATGAAATGCGTTGGGCAATGAAGAAATACAAGAAACTTTATCCTGACAAACCATTGCCACACATCACGCCTCATGTATTCCGACATACCTTTTGTACCAACATGGCAAACGCAGGTATGGATATTAAGACCTTGCAGTATGTAATGGGTCATTCCGATGTAGGTGTTACGCTGAATGTCTATACTCATGCTAGCTATGACCGTGCGGCGGAGCAGATGGCAAAGATTTTAGACTTCAAAGAAGCGGATATGCATGGAAAACAGAGAAAATCAGGTTGAGAAGTACACTAATCTACTACACCAATTACTACACCATTTGCCCGTAAATTTGCGTAGATTTATAACGAATTACGCAGATTAAGGGTAAAAAACCAAAAATGAAAAAAGCGCCGGAAAGCTTGAAATATCAAGGTTTGAAGGCTTATGAAGGGATATAAAAGATATGATAAAAATTTTATTCGTCTGCCACGGCAATATCTGCCGCAGCACCATGGCCGAGAGCGTCATGACCCATCTGGTTACCAAACGTCACCTATCGGACCAATTCCGGATTGCGTCCGCAGCCACAAGCCGCGAAGAAATCGGTAACGGGCCTCATTACGGCACGGTGAACAAACTGCGTTCTGTGGGCATTTCCGTTGTTCCGCACCGTGCGGTGCAGATGACGAAAGCAGATTACGATAAATACGATTATCTGATTGGCATGGATGATGCTAATATCCGTAATATGACAAGAATAGCGGGCAGTGACCCGGCGCATAAGATTCATAAGTTATTAGAATATGCCGGCAGCAGCCGGGCCATTGCAGACCCTTGGTATACAGGTGATTTTGATGCAACTTATGCGGATGTGATGGAGGGATGCGAAGCATTCCTGGATTATTTATTACATGCCTGATTAATTTTCCGGAGGATGGATTTATTTTTTTCAAAAATTTCTTTTTGTTTTATTTGAGGTAATTTTTGTGTTATGCCCAATCGTATTTCTTGAAAATTATCCAAAAATCTATAGTCAGAGTCAAAGCGTTTTTTGTTTACTGTTAGGATTAGGGTGTCAAAAGGTGCATTTTATAAGTTGTGAGGGCAAATTGCATAAAATGTTCCCTTGTGTCCGTCTGCGTCATATGGATTTTCTAAAATATTCCGGGGAATTTAAGGAAACGGACGTAACCACCCTCTATTCGCCATCCGGGCGAACATCGGGTTTTTCGGGGCGTCCATGCCCCGAAATTTCTGGAGACTTCACGGAATATTAAGAAAATCACATATTCCTGCGAAGGACAACTTCGTGAACATTTTATGCAATTTGTCAGTGAAATTTTATGATAGCACCTTTTGACAACCTAATCCTGTTAGAAAAAAGACTGTCGCAAAACGAGTAGTTGAGCAACAGTCTTTTTCTCTGCCCAAATTTTTCCAAGAATTTCGGATAAGGACAATGGAGGTGTGCATAAATTGTAACAAAAAGGTGAGATGTCAAAACAGGCTGTGCATTCTACCATGGAAAGGCATGGTTATTCGTATGTACATTTCCGGAAAGAAGAGGAGGCGTGAAATGAGGATATCCGTGATGCGGGTGGTGGCTGCTGCCCTGGTCTTGTATATATTGGGGAGTATTGTGGGACATAGAATGCATCAATCCACAGTGCAGGCGGAGGATACTCCGATTGATTGTAAGATATCCCCGAATGCCCTTTCTGGCTTGCTTACGATGGCAGGTTCGACGGCCATGGAGAAAGTTGCAGGCATCTTGGCGGAAAGCTTTATGCAGCAATATCCGAGTGTGACGGTTACCGTGGAGTTTACAGGTTCATCGGCGGGAATTGGGGCGGTGCTTGCAGGAAGCGTTGACATTGGTAATTCTTCGAGGAGTCTGCGGGCGGAGGAGAAGGCCTGGGGCGCAGTGGAAAATATTGTGGCTATTGACGGGATTGTGGTCGTTACGGATGCAGACAATCCGGTAACATCACTGACTACGGAACAGTTATCAGACATCTATACGGGAGAAATCAGAAATTGGCGGGAAGTGGGCGGTATGGATGAGCCGGTGGTGGTGATTGGGCGGGAAGCGGGAAGCGGAACACGTTGCGCTTTTGAAGAATTACTTGGAATAGAGGAAAAATGTGTATACGATAACGAATTGGATTCCACAGGGGCCGTGATGGCGAGGGCAGTTACCATTCCGGGGGCAATCGGCTATGTTTCTTTAGATGTGCTAAACGATAGCGTGCAGGTCATTGCGATAGACGGTATCAAACCGACACCGGAGGCAATTCAATCCGGCAGTTACTTGCTACAACGTCCTTTTGTGATGGTTACTGATGGGGAACTGTCTGTGCAGAGCGAAATTGTCCAGGCGTTTTTTGTATATCTAAAATCCCAGGAAGGGTGTAGTCTGATTCGGTCGGTGGGGTTGATTCCCGTAAACGATGGATGAAGGCATATGTGGTCATAAACGGCTATATGTTTTATAAATATTTGCGGATATGTACAAAAAGGAATGGAAGCGGAGAAAAATTATGGAAAGGCATGTTACATATGCGGTATATCATTTCGGAAAGCTATAACAATGGTTATAAGAACACAAAAAAGAATCCATATAGAAGTCATTATCAAGGCTGTCACGTAATCGGGCGTAGAAGCCGTGCAGAAATTGTGGAGAGTGTGGCGGAAGCTGTTTTCACGTCGTGCGCTTTCTGTTCTGTTCTGGTGGTGGCTTCCATGACGCTCTATATGGTAGCAAATGGTCTGCCGGCCGTTTTTCAGGTTGGGCTTAAGGAAATCTTGCTTTCTTCCATATGGGAGCCTGTGGCGAAGGAACCGTCTTTTGGCATAGGATATGTGGTGCTAACTTCTGTGGCGGGGACTGCTATGGCAGTCATAATCGGGGTGCCTCCGGCTCTTTTGACAGCCATTTTTTTGGCGGAGGTGGCGCCTGGTAAACTGGCAGCCGTGGTAAGGGCAGCGATAGAGCTTTTGGCGGGTATTCCTTCGGTAATTTACGGCATGATTGGTATGTTGATTTTAAATCCGTGCATATATCGTCTGGAGCGGTTTATTTTTGCAGGGTCTTCCGGGCACCGGTTTACGGGAGGGGCAAATCTGCTTTCTGCAGTACTTGTACTTGCCGTGATGATTATGCCCACGGTTATCAATATCAGTGAAACGGCAATCAGGGCTGTTCCGGGACAGTTAAAAGCCTCCTCCTATGCACTTGGCGCATCCCGTGTGCAGACTATTTTCGGGGTGATTCTTCCGGCGGCGAAACCGGGCATTGCCACTGCGGTGGTGTTGGGGGTAGGAAGGGCGTTAGGGGAGGCAATGGCGGTCAGCCTTGTGTCGGGTGGCGTGGTGAATGTCCCTTTGCCATTTCATTCCGTCCGGTTGCTTACCACGGCGCTAGTCAGTGAGATGGGCTATGCGGCCGGTCTTCACAGACAGGTATTGTTTACGGTGGGACTCGTCCTATTTGTTTTTATTGTGCTTGTTAATTTGGCGCTGAACAGAATCCTGAAAGAAAAGGAAGGGCAGGATGGTTAGGAAACTGGTGGAGTGTTTTATTCTTGGGATGATTTATGGAGCTGCATTTGTCTGTGTCATGCTTTTAATCGGTATTCTTGCATACGTGTTTGCCAGGGGGATTCCGTTTGTCAATTGGTCATTTATAACTACGGTGACAAGCATTTTACATGGGACAACAGGGATTGCCGGCAATCTTGTGAATACCATATATGTGGTGGTGCTGACGCTTATTGTGGCGGTACCTGTGGGAGTTGGGGCGGCTGTTTGGCTAAGCGAGTATGCAGGTGGGGGATGGTGGGTGAAGTTGATTGTTTTCACCACACAGACATTGGCGGGTATGCCCTCTGTTATTTTCGGATTGTTCGGGATGGTGTTTTTCGGCGTTACATTAGGGTTGGGCTATTCGGTGCTGACGGGTTCGCTGACACTTACATTGATGATACTCCCGCTTATTACGCGCAATACACAGGAGGCACTTAAGGCCGTGCCGGACAGCTATCGCATGGGGGCGGCAGGCATGGGCGCTACGAAGTGGTACATGATACGGACGGTATTGCTCCCGGCGGCAATGCCGGGTATCGTGACGGGGGTTATCCTGGCAGTGGGGCGTATTGTGGGTGAGTCGGCGGCCCTTTTTCTTACGGCCGGCAGCGGGTATATGCTGCCAGGCTCCTGGCGCGGTTTTTTGCATAAGGCCATGGAGTCCGGGGGTACTCTTACCGTACAGATGTATCTGAGTATGTCGAAGGCACAGTATGGCGTGGCATTTGGCATTGGGTCGGTGCTTTTGGGACTTGTCTTAGTGATGAATTTATGTATCAGGCTGATTGCAGTGAAAGGGAGTGTACACAGCAAACCGCACCCTCAGTGAACAAAGAGACACATGGTCGGTAACAAGGGTATGGGGTGATGGAAGACAGAGGCGGGTATGGAAGATATCAAGATTAGGACAGAGCGGTTAAACCTGTATTACGGTAAGAATCATGCACTGAAAAATGTCACGGTCAGGATACGCAGGCAGGCGGTTACGGCGCTGATTGGCCCGTCCGGATGCGGAAAGTCCACATTCCTTAAGACTTTAAACAGGATGAATGATTTATCAGGCAATGTCAGGATTGCAGGGGAAGTTTATCTGGACGGAAAAAATATCTACGGGCCGGGAGTGGATGTCTCTAAACTGCGGCAAAAAGTAGGAATGGTATTCCAGGAGCCCAATCCGTTTCCCATGAGTATTTATGACAATGTGGCCTATGGACCCAGGGTACATGGGATGAAAGACCGGACTGCATTGGATAGGATTGTGGAAGATAGCCTGAAAGGGGCGGCAATCTGGGATGAGGTAAAAGAGAGGCTGAACAAGTCTGCGCTTGGGCTTTCAGGGGGACAGAAACAGAGGCTTTGCATCGCCCGTGCCATGGCGGTGGGGCCGGAAGTTTTATTAATGGATGAACCCACTTCGGCGCTTGACCCGGTGTCCACGGCGAAGGTGGAAGAACTAATGAAAGAATTACGCAAGAAGAACTATACGGTCGTAGTCGTTACCCATAATATGCAGCAGGCGGCGCGGGTGTCGGATGATACGGTCTTTTTCCTGATGGGGGAGGCGGTGGAGGCAGGTAGCACATACAACCTTTTTTCCGGGCCGAAGGATAAAAGGACGGCGGATTATATACAAGGCAGGTTTGGGTGACGGTGTCTTTGTGATATCTGGCCGACTATATTGCCCATTTTACATGAATTTTACATTTCTTTTACAGAATTATGGTAGTGAGGCGGATAAATCCATGATAATTTCAAACCATATAAAAGTGTAGAACCGATTTAGCTGTTTTGAAGCGGAATGATGGAGGGTATCATGGATTTTTTTGACGTACTGACGATGGTTGGCGGACTTGCCTTATTCTTGTATGGGATGCATGTTTTGGGAGAGGGACTGTCCAGGGCAAGCGGTGGAAGACTGGAACAGATTTTGGAGAAACTTACTTACAGCAAATGGCGTGCCGTTTTGTTGGGCGCCGGCGTGACAGCGGTGATACAGTCCTCATCCGCCACTACGGTGATGGTGGTTGGATTTGTCAACTCGGGCATTATGAAATTGTCCCAGGCCATAGGCATTATTATGGGAGCCAACGTGGGAACCACGATTACTTCCTGGATTTTAAGTCTGACAGGTATTGAGAGCGGCAATTTCTTTGTGCAGTTACTGAAACCGACCGCCTTTTCACAGATTTTTGCACTGATAGGGGTCATGCTTTTACTTTTCTCAAAGAAAGACAGGCATAAGAATATAGCCACAATCCTTGTGGGTTTCGCAGTGCTTATGTTTGGCATGGATACTATGTCGGCGGCGGTTAAGCCGCTGGCACAAGTACCGGAATTTACAAACATACTTTTACTTTTTTCCAGTCCTATCCCGGGGATGATTGCCGGTATTATTCTGACAGCGGTAATCCAGAGCTCTTCGGCTTCCGTCGGCATTCTGCAGGCTTTGTGCGCCACCGGGGCGGTGTCCTATGGTACGGCGGTACCGATTATCATGGGTCAGAATATCGGGACTTGCGTGACTGCCCTTTTGTCCAGCGTGGGTACGTCTAAGAATGCCAGAAGGGCGGCGGCTGTGCATCTTTATTTCAATATTATTGGCACAGTGGTATTTATGGCGGTGTTTTATGGGCTTAATACGGTGGTGCGGTTTTCCTTTCTGGAGGAGGTAGCACAACCCTATGGAATCGCAGTTGTCCATACGGTGTTTAATGTATTTGCTACCTTGTTGCTGCTCCCGTTCTCCGAAGCGTTGGAGAAATTAGCTTACCTGACTATACGGGAAGACGAGGAGGAACATGCGCACAGGCGGCATATTGATGAGGATGTGCGGACGTTGGACAGCCGGTTCATGAACAACCCGGCGCTTGCCATGGAACAGTGCCGTAAGGTGATTGGACATATGGCGGACACGGCCTGGGAATCTTGCAAAAAGTCCACGGGGTTGCTTGAAAAATACGTGCAGGAGGAAGTGGAGCGGATACGGCAGATGGAGAAAGACACGGACCGTTACGAGGATGTACTGGGGACTTATCTTCTAAAGCTTACCGGAAAAGACTTGTCTGAAAAAGACAGCCATGCTCTTACACTGTATCTTCACAGCATAGGGGATTTCGAGCGGATAACCGACCATGCGGCAGGAATCTCCATGTCCTTTGAAAAGATGAGGAGCAAGGAGCAGCAGTTTTCAAATAAGGCCCAGGAAGAGTTGGCTGTGTTTTCCTGTGCTGTTATCAAGATGGCGGAAGTTTCCTTTACTATATTTAAGGAAGAAAACACGGAGCGGATTTATGAGGCGCAGGCTTTGCGTACACTGGTGGGTGAGCTTGCCACGGAAGTGCACAGGCGGCATATCAAACGGCTCAGGAAGGGGAAATGTACCATTGAACTTGGCTTCCTTTTATCTGATATTGTCAACGGATATGAAAGAATTGCGGCCCACTGTTCCCACATCGCGGCAGGAATTGCGCAAGTACAGGAGGACTCCCTGGAAATGCACACTTATAACAAAGAAGCCCGGGCCAACAATATGGAAGGCTATAGACAGATTTATGAAGCGTTCCAGGAAGAATACCGACTGCCATAAGTGCCTATACAGGATTTGCTATTGCGAATCGTGATTATCTGTTATACTGGATGAGACAAACATGGAGGATTAGTATGGGCGTGATTTATATTGTGGAAGACGATAAGAATATCAGTGAGATAGAAAGCTTTTCTCTTAAAAACAGTGGCTATGACGTGGAGGTATACGAGAATGCGGCAGACTTCCATAAGGCTGTGCGGGATAAGATTCCCAGTCTCGTGCTGTTAGACATTATGCTTCCCGATGAAAGCGGGCTTGTGGTGGTCGAGAAACTGCGTAAGAACCCGCTGACAAAGCAAATCCCTATTATACTTGTGACGGCCAAAACAACGGAACTAGATAAAGTCAGGGGATTTGACATGGGGGCTGACGACTATCTGACCAAGCCATTCGGGGTGATGGAGTTGATTTCCAGGGTCAAGGCATTGCTGCGCAGAAGCGGGGCCGGGCAGGAAGAAGAGAGTATGCAGGTCGGGCATATTATGCTTGATAACAAACGGCATACCGTATATGTGGACAGCCAGGTCTGTGAGCTGACTTACAAAGAGTATGAGCTGTTAAAGATGTTGATGCAGCGCACAGGGATTGTGACGAGCAGAACAGAAATCCTTGACCATGTATGGGGCACCGGATTCCAGGGGGAATCCAGGACGTTGGATATGCACATCAAGACACTGCGGCAGAAATTAGGCGGCTCGGGGGCGATGATTAAAACGGTGCGAAACGTAGGGTATCTTCTGGATGGGAAGATTGCCCAGGGAGATTATGATGAAAAAGAAGATTAACCGGCATTTAATGCTTCTGTCCTCCCTGGCAGTGGTAATCACACTGCTTTTGATGGCGGCCGTTTTTTACCATATTTTCCAGAAACAGGTTATGGATGACTTGCGGCTCTATGCCTATGCCATGGCACAGAGCGTCGGACATACGACGGCAGAGGGCACCTATGACTACAGGGGGCATGATGTTGGAATTGACAAAAACGTGCGCTCCACAGTGGTAAGCCCGGAGGGGGAAGTTCTCTATGACAGCAATGCGGATGTGGTCAGTATGGACAACCATGCCGGGCGCCCTGAGGTGCAGGAGGCATTCCGGCTTGGTGAGGGAAGGTCTGTCAGACAGTCAGATACGATGAAAATGAATACATACTATTTTACACTGCTTTTAGCGGATGGCAATGTGCTGCGGGTGTCGAGGGATTCCCACAATATATGGAGTATTCTCTATAGCTCCGTGCCGGCGATTCTTATGACGGTCTGTGCACTGCTTGGCGTGTGTCTGGTGGTATCCCGGTATTTGACGAAAACGCTCCTTGCGCCCATCGAACAGATGGTGGAGGATATGGATTGCATAGAAGAAAAGAACATTTATGAGGAATTACAACCTTTTGCCAGGACTATCAGCAGGCAACATGAAGCCATACTTAACAATGTCAATATGAGACAAGAATTTAGCGCCAATGTATCCCATGAGCTGAAGACACCCCTTACGGCCATTTCGGGTTATTCCGAGTTGATTGAGAACGGTATGGCGTCAGGGCAGGATGTACTGCGGTTTGCGGCCGAGATACACAAGAGCGCCGGAAGGCTTTTGACCCTAATCAACGACACCCTGCGGTTGTCGGAACTTGATGTGATGGATAAGGAGATTCCCTTTGAGGAAGTGAATCTGTATGCCGTAGCCAGAGACAGTGTAGAGATGCTGCAGCTTCGGGCACAGAAGAGGGAAGTGACGCTGACATTGGAGGGAGAAGATTGCAGCGTATGGGGAGACAGGCAGATGATTGAAGAATTGGTCTATAACCTGTGCGATAATGCTGTTTCTTACAACAATGTGGGCGGAAAAGTCTGTGTCAGGGCAGGCAGAGTGGACGGAAGCAGTTTTTTGTGCGTGGAGGATACCGGTATCGGTATACCAGAGGAATGCCAGGACAGAATATTTGAGCGGTTTTACAGAGTAGACAAGAGCCGTTCCAAATCTACGGGCGGCACAGGGCTTGGGCTTGCGATTGTGAAACATATCGTGGCTATACATCACGCCCATCTTACGCTTGTGAGCGAGCCGGGAAGAGGAACCCGGGTTACGGTCGTATTTTAAACTGAATATCCGTTCTCCATATAAAAAATTTTATTGCAATGTGAAGTGTTATATATTAAAGTAGATTATAGTGGTTTGATGTTCAAACAAACACAAAAAAGGGGAGAGGAGAATTTGTTTATGTGGACAAGAGCGGAATTAAAGGAGAATGCGAAGAAGTACTTCAAGTTCAATTACTGGAAGATGGTGTTGGTTGCGCTTGTTATATCGATGGTGGGCGGAGGAGGCGGTGTATCCTTTAATTACAGCACTACCGCAGGAAGCCTTGATGATTACGGGTACAGACCCCATTCTAGCGTAGAAATTACAGGATTTATTGTAGGTTTTTTAATTGTTTTTTTGGTTATTTTTGTGATTGCCTTTGCACTGTCGGCGTTTCTTTTTAATCCGCTTTCAGTCGGCGCACAGCGTTTTTTTGTAGTGAGCCATTATCAGAAAGCGGAACTGGGGGAGCTTGGCTATGCTTTTTCCAATTCTTATATGAATGTGGTTAAGACAATGTTTTTACAGCAGCTATTTATTTTTCTGTGGTCATTGCTTCTTTTCATTCCGGGCGTCATCAAGTCATACGAGTACCGTATGATTCCCTATATCCTGGCGGAGAATCCGGGTATTAACCATAAAGAAGCTTTTGCGATGAGTAAGCAGATGATGGACGGTAATAAATGGAATGCTTTTGTGCTTGATATGTCTTTCCTAGGATGGGTTTTCTTAAGTATATTTACATGTGGTATTTTGGCGATTTTCTATGTGAATCCTTATATGCTGATGACAGACGCGGAACTTTACGTGGCATTGAAGGAAATTACTTTTGGCAGTCAGAATGGTCAAGGCTATCAGAATTATCAGCAGCCGGGCCAGGGGTATCAGAATTATCAGCAGCCGGGTCAGGGGTATCAGAATTACCAACAGCCAGGGCAGGGGTACCAAAACTACCAGAATTATCAACAGCCGGGCCAGGGGTATCAGAATTATCAGCAGCCGGGTCAGGGATATCAGGATTACCAACAGCCAGGCCAAGGGTATGAAAATTACCAACAGTCGGGTCAGGACTACCAGAATTATCAGCAGGCTCCAGGTTACCAGAGTGGACAGCCGGACAATAACGTATATGGGAATGATTCTCAGGACGGTGGTTTTCAAGGATAAGGATACACAGGATAAAAAATAACGAAATTAGGTAAATAGAATGTAAGGGGTTTTGCACCGAAGGGTGCAGAGCCTTTTTAATTTATGAGATATTCTTTCACGAAAATAGAATAGTTATTTAGAAAATAGACAGAAAACCGGCAAATTTTACTAATAAAACACGTACAGCTCTCCGATAAATATATCAGTAGTATCAGTAGGGAAATCGGCGGGTGAAACGGAGTTTGCCCGTTAGGGACAAGGAGGTTTATTATGCAGATTAGGGCAAATACGAATGGCAACCAGATTATTCACACCAATGCCGATGCCAGAGCAAGGGCTGAGGAGCGTGCAGGGAGAAAAAACAGGCAGGTGAATGGCAAGCAGAGTATTTTTGCGGGCGATTTAGGACTGCACGGGGATATGATTAGCCTGCGCAGGCAGCGTGCCCAGAAGAAGGCGCTCAAGATTATAGGCGATGCATGGAACGGGGAGAAGAAGGTAGACCAGAGCATAACGGATATCAGGGACAGAATGCTTGGTTTGTGGGCTGAAAAAGAGGAGAATTTAGGGTATATAGCGCAGGGAGACGCCCAGAAGGAAGCCCTCAGAGTGCATTACGGGGTTTCATCAGATTCCCAGGAACAGAAAGATTTGGAGCTGTTAGAGAAGAAGGAGAAGGCTAGTATAAGCCCTGCGGGTGAAGTATATTTTACCCAGGAGGAGCTGGACAGGTTAGAAGTATTGGAAGGGCGCAAACCTACGGCTGAGGATTTTGAGCTTCTGAAGAAGAAGGCTGATTCGGAGATGCCCGGAAGTACGGTAAAGCTGACGGAGGAAGAGGAGGCTAAGCTCGCGGAGTTAGAAGGTGTGCCGCTGACGGAATATCAGGAACGATGTTTGAAGATTGACAAATATCAGCAGAGGTTTGAAGTCCGTAACATACAGATTGACGAGGAAATCATGAATTGTAATAGGACAATTGGCGCTATTCAGTTAGAACGGCTGAAACATCAAGAGATGGTGAAGGCCCAGAAGAAAGCGGATGAGGTGATGGAGGCGGCCAACGACGAGATTTTCGGCATGCTGGTGGACGAAGCGAAGGACCATGTGGACGAAGACTTGGAGGAGACGCGGGAGGAAGCCAAAGAGGAAGCCGAGGAGAAAGCCGAGCAGGAAGAGAAAATTGAAGAGAGAAAGGAGCAGCAGGAGCAACTGGAAGAGCAGGTTGAGGAAACCCAAGTGAAGAATGAAGAACAGGAGAGGCTGCGCAGGGAAGCTTCGGAGCGCTCCAGGGAAGACGCTGATTTATTGGAGAGTATGATGGATGCCGGTATGGGCAATACGGGAAGTGTTTCCGATGTGCAGACTGACGTTAAGACTATGCTTCACAAGATGAAACTTCTCGAGGAAGATTTGAAAGGCAGTATGGTGGACGACCAAGCTTAAGTGAAATTCTCCTGTTTGTGACAAAAAAACTGTATTTCATGACATACAAAAGAATAAAAAGTGCATTTGTGCCGATATAATACAGGATAGCGGATTCCGCTGTCCTGTATTACATAATAGGGCTGTATGTCTCAAGTGATGTCTGTAAATGGGCGCTTTGTCCATGGATTTGGGATGCCGTAGGGCGGCGTCATGGTGATTTATATGAAATGACAATCGTTACATGGCAGCTAAGGGTATGAGGGGAACATGAATATTGCGATTTGTGATGATGAGGTAAGAGGGAGAGAAAGGATTCTAACCTTACTTGAGAAAGAGTTTTCTCAGACGCAGACAAAGGAGTTTGATTCAGGGATGAAATTAATTGACAGCGTGAAGGAAGGCTACCGGCCGGATATCGTGCTGCTCGATATAGCGATGGAAGGTATGGACGGGATGGAGACAGCAAGACGGCTTAAGGAATTGACGGATTCCATCCTGATTTTTGTGACAGGGGTGAAAGAACAGGTTTTTGACGCTTTTGACGTGGGAGCCTTCCACTATTTGATGAAACCGGTTGACCAGGATAAGATGACAGATGTTCTGAAACGCGCTATGCAGGAAGCGGAGAAGAGGCAGGCGTCACCCAGGTATCTCCTGGTTAAGACGGAGGGAAGCCATAGGAGGGTTCCTGTTGCGGATATTCTCTATGCAGAGAACAGCGGACGCAAAGTGATTCTGCATACGAAGACGGAAAGCCTGGAATACTATGAGCGGATGAATCATTTGCAGGAAGTGCTTGGAGAAGGGTTTTACCGCTGCCACAGGGGATATCTGGTGGCTCTGTCTGCCATCAGCGGGTATGACCATGACAGCATCACGGTCGGGCAGGGAGACAGGATATATCTGGCGAAACAGAAGTATGGTGAGTTTGTGAAGCTGTACTATAAATTTCTGAAGGAGTAAACATATGGTAGAATATGTGCTTGATTTGGCAGAATATGCAGTAAAGGCCGGGCTATTACTGTATCTGTGTAAAGACAGCATTATGGTGAAAGAAAAGTACCGTTCCATAGGGAAGGTGCTTTTTTTCATACAGGCGTTATTAATTGGGTTTTGGCTTTCCCATTCCGCATGTGTGGACAGGATGCTCTATGGAAATGCAGATGGAATAATCAATAACAGTAGTTACAGTATTGTCAAACTGGCCGTTACGTTCCTTAGCAGTTTTCTTGTGATGGATATACTTTATCAGGGCAGGAAACTTGCCAAGTCATATTTACTGTTGGTGTTTTATACGGTACAGGAGATGTCACGGTTTATCTGGCATAGTATTTGGTCACTTACGCTTAACGGGTATGTGGACAGCTTAAATGAGAAGATTATTTTGCAGGAATTGGAGACGGAGCGGTTTTTTGTGTTGATAGAACGCATGCAGGTTTGGAGCTTCTTCTTATTTGCGGTGGGATACCTGACGCTTATGTGCGTAGTCTTTAAGATGTATAAACGGTATTTGGCGGAGCCGGTAGATGAAATAAGCAGGCAGGGATTATTTTTTCTGATGCTTACACCGGTAATCGGTATGGTATTTGATGTGCTGTGGAGAATTTCGTTTTACTATCAGGAGGGTGCGGAAGTTGAATTTTTATACGACAGGCACGGAAGTATGTATGTGGTAGTTCCGGTAATTGCCGCATTATGCCTGGTATGTACTGTGTCAAGTAAGAAGATTTACAATGATTTGATGCGTTCGGAAGAACAGAAAAATAGCCTTTTGTTTTACAAACAGCAGTTATTTGATATGACGGCGCATGTCAGGGAACTGGAGCAGCTATATGACGGCATACGCGGAATGCGCCATGACATCAACAATTATGTTGCAGATATGGAACAATTGCTATTTATAAGTGGGGAGCATGTGCAATTAACGGAGGAAGTGAAACAGGAGGCAGGACAATATTTGAGGAATATGCAGTGCGCAGCACAGAAACTGTCTATGCAGTTTAGTACGGGAAATCCGGTCACGGATGTTATTTTAAATCGGAAATATCAAATATGCGAGCAGGAGGATATTGTCCTGTCTGGTGATTTACTATATCCGGTTCAGCTTGGGATAGAGGCCTTTGACTTAGGAATTTTATTGAACAATGCCTTGGACAACGCTATAGAAGCCTGTAGAAAGCTGAATGGGGAGGAAAAGAAAGAAATTATATTCCGTGGTTATGTGAAGGGGAGGATGTTTTTCTTTACAATACAGAACACGTGTGATATAAAACCACTGCCAAGAGCCGATGGTATATTGCGGACAACGAAACCGGATGAGTGGCGGCATGGGCTTGGAATGAGCAATATGAGAAGCTGTGTGGAGAAATATTATGGAACGATGCAGTATGAGAGGATGGGGAATTTGTTTAGTCTGACGATTATGCTGCAAGGAGTAAGGCAGGATTCATGTTAAACAGACGCTTTGTAACCAAAACGGTGCCGTTCGTTACAAACCTCTTTATTCTTATCTGCGCTGAACGATATACTTAGTGTAAGGCAAAAAGTAACGGTTTATCGCGGCCATTTACATTTAAGATTTATGTCCAATCGTATAGAACATTATAAATCCGGATGAACGGCATGGAAAACCGTAATTTTGTCTTGGATATTGGCAGAAGGGAGAATATATATGAGAGTTACGAGAAATTATATGAATTCTTTATTAGGCGCAAACAACAGTCTGAACGGTACATCTTCTTTGCTGCAGCGGGCGCTTAGCAGGAGCAGTAAAGGCAGGAATATCAACAGGAGCGCGCGGCTAAAGAACAGTAAGGTCAACAGAAATGTTCTTTTGGGCAGCATGGTACAGAATACGGGAAATACACAGAAGTTGTATTATAATATGAAATATCATGCAGGCCAGGTATCGGACTACGCAAAAAAGCTGACAGAGAAAGGGGATTCTTCTCTGTTTGCAAAGGCGAAAGAGAGTGGAAGCACGGCGGAAGTAGTGGCAAATATTAAAGGCTTTGTGGGACAGTATAACAGCATGTTACAGAATCTGAAGGATTCAGGCAGCATGGCATACAATAATTATGCGGCCCAGTTGAACAGTATTTCAGGATTGAATAGTTCGGAATTGGCTTCCTGTGGCATAACGAGGAAGTCTGACGGCTCGCTTTTGGTAGATGATAAGAAGTTAGGCTCAGTGGATGTTGAGACACTGGAAAAAGTATGGAACGAAAGTGGGTTTGTAAGCCGTACGGCAGTCTGGGCAGATGCAGTCGAGTCTGCGGCGGAGCGCAGCATGGAGGCGAAAGCCAGCAGTAGTTATAGCAATTTGTTCAATAATTATGGAAGTAAGGGAAATTACTTTAACTTTTTTAGTTAAAAGGGAGTTTTACCGTTATGATGAACCGATTAAATTGGATACAGCAGGAACAGAAGGTGGCAGATTACCATGTGATTACATGGCGGACCTCCCACTTCCATAATCCAAGGAACCGGACTGTCATTGGAGAAGCGGCGGCCACCAAACAAGAAAGCGGTGTGGCGGCCGCTTCCGGCGTGCAAAATCGGGCAGACGGAATTGGGATGGGGCCTGCAGATAAGATAAAAAGTGGAGAGTGGAAGACAGGAGGATTGGGCCTAAATGGAGTGTTGGAGGACGGTAAGAAGACAGGTAAAGATAATGTAGTGTTATCGGCTTTAGGCCGAAAAGAAGGACAACAGAGTATGATGACGCAACAGGCTGTAGTGCAGCCTGTTCTTTTGGATGGGCTGTATGGCGCAGTGGATGGTGTCAGGCAGGCGGTAATGAAAGTGCGTAGCCGCATCAGGCAGAGTGCGGCAAGATTCAGGAGTTTACATAAGAATGAGCCTAAACAAGGACAAGGCCATTCTGTAAAGCAAGGGTTATACCATAACCCCTCCAAGAAAGAGTATCAGGGAACCAGGAAGGCCAATAAAGACCAGATGCTTGCTATGCAGGCCGAGAATCATTATCTGCTTGATTCCTATGACAAAAGTGGGCAGTACAGTACGTTAGGCAAATCATAACTTTTTCACATACTTTTCACAGTTCTTTTATTGTTTCCGTCACATTTATGGTCTATAGTAACAATGGGTGTTAACATATTAAATGGAGGACGGAAGAAGAATGAGTGGAAATCCTTTTTTTTCATTGGATGAGACAAATGCTGAACCAAATGAAACGGAAATGATGATATTTCCGCATGTTGATAAAGCAATCTATGACCGGAGGAAGAAGATGGCGGGTACGGTGGTAGATTATAAAGAAATGCGTATGCGGTATAGCTGCGCGATTAAGGAAGTGAGGACAAAATTTGATGTGTTGAACTCAGAGTTTAATGTGAGGTATCAACGCAACCCGATTACTTCCATCAGTTCGCGATTGAAGAGCAGTTCCAGCATTATGAATAAACTGGCCCGCAAAAAACTTAATTTTACGTTGGAGAACGTGGAAAATAACCTGTACGATGTGGCAGGCATACGGGTGGTATGTTCCTATGTAGATGACATTTACGTGCTTGCACAGGCGTTGGCAAAGCAGGATGATATTACGGTAATAAAAGAAAAAGATTACATTAAAAATCCGAAACCAAACGGATACCGCAGCTATCACATGATTGTGAGCGTTCCGGTTTTTTTCTCTGACCAGACAAAGGATATGGCGGTGGAAGTACAAATCCGCACGATTGCTATGGATTTCTGGGCAAGCCTTGAGCATCAGCTTAAGTATAAACAGGAAGTGCCTAACCAGAAAGAAATTGTGGCACAATTGACAGAGTGTGCCCACCAGATTGCCTCCATCGACAAGCAGATGTGGCAGGTGCGGCAGCAAATTGAGCTGTCCGAAGATATTCCGACAGAGGAAGAGATACTGCTTGAGAAATTGAGCAGGATTGATATTGCTATCAATGAATAAAAAACGAGCAAAGCTCGTTTTTTGGGATGATAAGTATTCTTACGCAAAACTTCTTGCAGGCTCGGAATTGGGTGAATCTATCGGAGTATAGTGTATATTGACTTTGATATCTTGTCCGTAATTGCCGAAGGTTTTGCCGAAGATTGTCAGGCCGCCGATATGCTCCGCGTCGTCGTCCACAGCCATGCGGAAACGGATACTGGAGCGATAGTCGAGGTCAAGGCTGTCGATGGTCACATCGGAAATTTTCAGGCCGTCGATGTATGTACCGTGTTTGTTGATTACAATGAGTTTCAAAAGTCC
Organism: uncultured Lachnospiraceae bacterium; assembly: GCA_910578645.1. Classification (GTDB taxonomy): domain Bacteria; phylum Bacillota; class Clostridia; order Lachnospirales; family Lachnospiraceae; genus UBA3282. The sequence goes on along the minus strand of CAJTQI010000004.1, from coordinate 285,238 downwards.
GTACTGATTCCAGTTGGGGAACCACCAGTCAGGTGTGAACAGCCCTCTGGTGTCGCCGAAATCCCCGGGGGAAAGCCAACGCCCTATGCATATATCGTTTAAGTAAAAAGATATGTCGGAGGGCCACATATTATTGACGCCGGGGGCTTCGGAGGACAATTCGGCCGATACCGTAATCTGGATAATTTTCTGGGACCTGGGAATAAAGTTAGGAATGTTATATTCCACAAAACCTCTTGTAAACCAGAGAATATCGGCATTGTACCGGTCAGGGTGGTCGAAATATCTGGAATCGTCCACCTCTCCGATTAAAGCTTTGTCGGAGGCAAGGCCGCAGGTAGGATAGATGCGGTAGTTGGAGAAATGGCCGACTTTAAGGTCGGTACTGTATACATTTTGAAGGGCTTCCTGTCTTGCAAGCTCAATCAGTATTTTATCCAGATGGATGGAGCAGATTTTCTGGTTGCCGTGTCCGGCAGATTCGTTTGATGTGGTGATGAGCCCACAGCCTTCTAACTTCTTAATATGACCCGTCAGAGCGCCGCCGGTAATATTCAGGCGGGAAGCAAGTTCATTCATACTCACATGATTGTTTTCTAACAGGATGTTAAGAATTTCAATCCTGACGTCAGAGCCAAGCGCCTTGAAAATATCCAATCCCTCATTCAATGAAGTAATATGCAGCAATTTGTCATCCTCCAATAAACATTATTAATAAGATTATAGTAAGGAAATGTCATTGCGTCAATTAATTTTGTACAATTTGGAATTATCAGTTTCCATTGCCGGAGGGCAAAGTCTGCATGAGGGCAAAGAAATATTCGGGTTTACCGGTACTGAAATAATCGTACCACGCTTCCAATGTGTTTGCTTCAAAAACGTCTAAATGTTCAATAATTTGTTTTGCCCACAACAAAGCGCCGGTGGAACTTGCAGTAATCAGGTTGTTATCCGTTACGGAAGGCTTATCAATATAAAAACTTTGCCCTTTATAGCAAGGAGAAATCATTTCAAGAAAACCCGCCCCATTACTGGTATGCGGGCGATTATCCAATAGACCAAAACTTGCAAGAGCGGCGGTTGCACCGCAAATTGCACACACCGTAGCGCCTAAAGAGAGAAATTCGCTTGCTTTTTCGAGGATAGCCGCATGTTTTGGCGCATTCCATGTATCTGCGCCAGGTAGAAGCAATAGGCTTGTTTTACTTACGATAATATCATCAATGATGCAGTCAGGTATGATTGTCAGACCGCCCATAGTACGGACCGGCTCTTTAGTCAGGCTGACTGTTTTGAGCGATACACGTTTCGCGCCTTCTTAAAAAATCGACCGGAATTAAGCTCCGAAATAACATGTCCTAACTCCCAGTCAGCTAAAGTATCAAGAACATAAACATAGATTGTAAACATAAATTCCCTCCGTTTCCGAAAATACATTTGCTTTATTGATTTACTTTCATTCTTATTGTAACATGTGATTGTTGACAACAGCATGGCAACAATTTAAATAGAAAGGCGGCTGCAAGGTGAAAGTAGACAGGCTTGTTAGTATTATTATGATACTTCTTGATAAAAAGCGGATAGGAGCACAGGAATTAGCAGATATGTTTGAAGTTTCACCCCGCACAATCTACCGCGATATAGATGCAATCAACATGGCGGGTATTCCTGTCCGTTCCACATCGGGAGTAGGGGGCGGCTTTGAAATCATGCAGGAATATAAGATTGATAAAAAGGTTTTTTCGGCTGACGAGCTTTCCGCGCTTTTGATGGGACTTTCCGGTCTTTCCAATATGATGCGGGGCGACGAATTGGTGCACGCCCTTGCGAAGGTCAAGAGTTTTATCCCTGCCGACAGAGCGAAAGAAATTGAATTAAAAGTCAATCAAATATTTATAGATTTAAGTCCGTGGATGGCATGTAGCAATATACAGCCATATTTTGAGATGATTAAATCGGCCCTGGAGGAAAATAAGTTGCTAAGCTTTGAATATGTGGCTCATCATGGAAATAAAACCACACGAACAGCCGAGCCGTATCAGCTTGTATTAAAAGGCAATCATTGGTACTTACAAGGGTATTGCCGCAAAAGAAATGATTTTCGATTGTTTAGATTATCCCGTATGTCAAATTTACAAATAGAGGAGAAACTTTTTACACCGCGCGATTATCCAAAACCACGGCTGGACTTTGACAATATTTTAGAAACTATGCAAACAAAAATCAAAATCCGTATTCATAAATCTGTCATGGATAGAGTGCTTGATTTTTGCTCTTATGATGATTTTTCGCCAAGTGATGACGGGTATTATATTGTAAATTTCCCCTTTATAGAAAACGAATACTATTATGATATTCTTTTAAGTTTTGGGAATAAATGCGAGTGTTTGGAGCCCTTACATGTTCGTGAAGAAATGAAGCGTAGAATACATGATATAGCAGCTATATACGAAAGCTAATATAGGAAAATGATTTGGCGGCAGATTTACGAAGAAGCAGAAACGGCATAGCCGAAGCTACGCCGTTTTTCTGAAAATATTTCTATGCCATTTTATAAGTGCCGTCCATATGGCAGCCTTATTCATATGAGGATGTTTGTCTGCTTACTTTCATTATCAGTTTATTTTGTTTACTTCCTCATAGGTTTTTACAATCTGTGCAGCAGGTGCAGCCGTCAGTAAAGAGACGATTACATTGACAACTAGTGCCACCGCGAAAGCCGGAAGAAGCTCGTAGATTGCGAAAACGCCGCCTAGCGTGGCAATACCGTATTTCCATATAAATACCATGGCGCCGCCGGTAATCATGCCGGCCAGAGCGCCTTGCTTGTTGGAGCGTTTCCAGAACAGCGCCAACAATACCACGGGGCCGAATGCGGCGCCGAAGCCTGCCCAGGCGAAGGACACGATTTTGAAGATGGAGCTGTCCGGATTCTGGGCGATTACTACGGCAATCAGGGAGATTGCGATGACGGTAATCCTTGCGATGAGCAAAGAAGATTTCGTATCCAGTTTTTTCTTGCCAAAATCCTGTACCAGATTCTGTGAAATACTGGATGCGGCGGCCAGAAGCTGCGAGTCTGCGGTGGACATTGTAGCAGCCAGGATACCGGCCAGAATTACGCCCGCAACCAAGGCAGGAATGATACCGTGGCTGCTCATTACGGAGGCAATCTGAACAATAACTGTCTCGGAATTGTTTCCTTCCAACATCGGGATGATACCTGCCTTGGACATGCTATACCCGATGATACCGATAAATACCGCGATTGCCATGGAAATGACAACCCATACGGAGGCGATTCTCCTGGACAGCTTCAGTTTATTTTCATCTTCGATGGCCATGAAACGAAGTAAAATATGGGGCATTCCGAAATATCCCAGTCCCCATGCCAGTGTGGAAGCGATTGTGAAGGCCGTGTATGGCTTGGCGGAAGAAGTGTCCGCAACATAAGTTTGTACCATGCTTAGATATCCGGGAAGCTCCTGTGCATTGGCGATAACCGTATCCAAACCGCCGGTTACGGCCGCTCCGAATCCGACCACAATAACAAGGGCGATGGTCATCGTAATACCCTGAATCAAGTCTGTGGTGCTTACCGCAAGGAAACCGCCCATGGTACAGTAGAGTACGATTACGGCTGCGCTAAGAAGCATGGCAAGCATGTAATTCATGCCAAAGAGCGTGCTGAACAGTTTGCCGCAGGCGGCGAAGCCGGAAGCGGTATAGGGCACGAAAAAGATGACGATGATTACAGCGGCAATACAGGTGAGAAGATGCTTGTCGTCACCGTATCTTCTGGCGAAGAAATCAGGAATTGTGATGGCGCCCAGTTTACTGGAGTAGAGGCGGATTCGTTTCGAGACGAAAAGCCAATTAAAATAGGTGCCCAGTGCAAGACCGATGGCAGTCCAACCCACGTCCGCGATACCGGAAATGTAGGCGAGCCCGGGAAGCCCCATCAGTAAGTAGCTGCTCATGTCAGACGCTTCTGCGCTCATGGCGGTGACGAACGGACCTAGTTTTCTTCCGCCCAGATAAAATTCGTCTGTCTGTGTATTTCGTTTGGAAAAGGATATACCGATGTAAATCATTCCAAACAAGTAGACCAGAATTGCAATAATAATACAAATTTGCGATGTCATTGTGGTTCTCCTCGTTTCTTATGTTTTATTTTGGCGTGTAACGTGCCAGGTGACGATATGCAGGGTGCAGTATCCCTTGCACATCCTGGATGTTTGTGCGGGAGTATGCCCCATATCTGGCACAAACCATTGACCAGTCTACCATATGGAAGACTGGAATGAAATATGAACTGTAGTATAGAATTGAAATTGTCAATCAGAGCGCTTTTTTTAGACTGTGTTTGTAAATCCGCGTAAAAAGGTGGGAAGCAGAGTGCCGGCGTATTGATAGAGAGAGTACTCGCCGTTGCACAGGCACCAGTCGTACATGATGGCGCGTTCAAACAAAGAGTATCCTTTCACGATTTCATTGACGGATAAGTCGGTTCGGAATTCTCCGTTTTTTTGTCCGTTAATAATGATTTTGCGTAGCAGGCGGTAATATAGCCTGTCATGGTCAAGCAGATGCTTCTCTCCGGCAGTTACTAATTGTGTAGACAGGAGCCTTGCTAACAGGTCCAGCGGGACGCGGTTTTCAATCATCAGGAAAAGCTCATGGTTAAGATAGACAAGCTTGTCTGTGGCGGCAGGGTATGCTTCCAAGGCAGGGAGAAGTTCTTCATATTTCCGGTCGAAGAGATAGGAAAGAGAAGACAGAAGGGCATCTTTACTGTCGAAATAGTGGTAGAAAGAGCCCTTTGATGTTTCGGAGTGTTCTACGATATCGTCTATAGTCGTGTTTTCATATCCTTGTTCGTAAAAAAGTTCCCATGCGGATTCTACAATCCGTCCCTTTGTATTCCGGCTGTCTTTTCTTGGCATTAGTGGTATTCTCCTCATATAATCTTGCAAAACGAACCAGGCCGTTTTTATATTAGTGCGTTCCTTGGTACAGTATTTGTATTATATATTGTTCTATGAAAGTATGCAAGCGCAGTACATGTTTGACAGTATGGGCAGGACACGTTAGTATTTAATATAGAACGTAGAGGTGTTTTGGACATAAGCTTGTTTGGTTAGGCGTAAACGCACACTCTATGTATCCTTAGAGTCTCTTTATGGAATGGAGGAACAATGGACAAGAAGATAAAACTCCCGGAGGAATTTTTGGCGAGGATGGAAAGGCTTCTGGGTTCAGAATATGAGGATTTTCTGGAAAGTTATGAAAAAGAGCGGCATTATGGTTTGCGACGGAATCCGTTAAAGGCTTCAAAAGAAGATTTTTTGGCCCGTATTCCTTTTCATCTGGAGCCGGTAAGTTGGGCGGAAGAAGGGTACTATTACCAGGCTAAGGAGCAGCCAGGCAGGCATATCCTGCATGAAGCGGGCGCCTACTATATCCAGGAGCCTTCCGCTATGGCAGTGGCGGAGATTTTGGCTCCCAGGCCAGGGGAATATATTTTAGACTTGTGCGCTGCGCCGGGCGGTAAGAGCACGCAGATTGCCGGAAAGATGCAGGGGCAAGGGCTTCTTGTCTCCAATGAGATTGTACAAAGCCGGGCCAAAATCCTTTCACACAATGTGGAGCGTATGGGTGTAAGGAATTGTGTAGTCTGCAATGAGACACCGGAGCGAATGGCGTCATTTTTTCCGTCGTTTTTTGACAGGATTGCGGTGGACGCTCCTTGCTCCGGCGAAGGAATGTTCCGCAAGGATGATACGGCGGTGGAAGAGTGGAGTGCAGCGCATGTGGGCATGTGTGCTGAGCGCCAGTCGGGGATTTTGGATGAGGCGGCGCTCATGTTAAAACCCGGCGGGGTACTTGTCTATTCTACCTGTACTTTTTCCCCGGATGAGAATGAAAGCGTGGTAAGCGCATTTTTGCGGGCGCATGAGGAGTTTACGGTCGAGAAAGTGGACTGTGGTAAATTTTTTGCAGCCGGGCGGCCGGATTGGATTGACGATGCGCAGGCCGGAGTCGAAAATACAATGCGCTTGTGGCCTCATCTGCTAAAAGGAGAGGGACACTATATTGCAAGATTCAGAAAAGGTGGCATATCCTGCGCCAACCCGGAAACAAAAAAGGACGCAAGACTGGAGGGCAAAGGAAAAGGCAGGGGAAAGAACGGGCAGAAAGACATCGGGGAACAAGTACAGCATTTTTTAACAGAGGAATTAGGCTTGCCGGAAGATTGGATGGAAAGAAACGGCGGTATACTGCGCAGCTTCGGAGAAAACGTTTATTTGATGCCCTCGGCCATGCCGCCCATAGAGGGGATGAAAATAGTACGGCCGGGACTGCATCTGGTGACAAATAAGAAAAACCGCATGGAGCCGGCACATTCGCTTGCGCTGGCACTTCATATAGAAGAGACGGATAGAGTGGTGAACTTAACGCAGGAAGAGGCAGGAAGGTATTTTCATGGCGAAAGTCTGTCCGGCCAGTGCGGGAAAGGATGGACATTGATGTCCTATCTTGGGTATCCTCTTGGATTTGGAAAGGTTGCAAACGGACAAATAAAGAATCATTATCCGAAAGGGCTGCGCAGATGACATAAATAGCCCCTTGTAAAATGATTCTGACTGGAATATACTAGTTTTGGGTTTATTTTTCGGATAAAATACCCTAAGTCGTATTTAGGGGAGCGCTGTCTATGTTATTTTCTAGTGTGGGTTTTTTGTTCCGGTTTCTGCCGGTTTTTATGTTGATATATTTATTTGTCCCTGCGAAATACCGTAATATTGTCCTGCTTGCAGGGAGTCTTATTTTCTATGGAGTAGGAGAACCATATTTTGTTCTGCTGCTCGTTCTATCTGTCCTCATAAATTATGGTCTCAGCAAATATATGTTCTGGGAACCAAGATTTCCGCAACAGAACCGTTCGTTAAAGAGGGTGCGGCGCCGTAAGGTGGCGCTAATCGCATCATTGGTTATTGACTTTGGGATGCTGTTTGTATTTAAGTATTGGGATTTTGCGGCGAATACCGTGAACGGGCTGGCAGGACATAAGGTCGTGCCTCTTCTTATGCTTGTGCTTCCCCTTGGTATCAGTTTCTATACGTTCCAGATGGTGTCTTATCAGGTTGACTGTTACAAGGGCACGATGAAAGAACCGACAGGACTTATTCCGTTTGCGGCTTATGTGGGGATGTTTCCACAGTTGATTGCCGGACCGATTGTGCGGTATGATGAGGTGGCGGAGAGGATGCGGAGCCGGAGAATCCGGTTCACTGATTTGGAAAACGGTTTGAAACTTTTTACAATAGGACTTGGTTTAAAGGTACTTTTGGCAAATCAGATTGGCACTTTGTGGAATACGATTATGACGGCAGGTGCAGGGAATTTAAACGCCGCCGTTGCATGGATGGGGGCGGTAGCCTATTCCCTACAAATCTACTTTGATTTTTGGGGGTATTCCGTGATGGCTATGGGTTTGGGACAGATGTTGGGATTTGAGATTCCCCGTAACTTTGACGAGCCATATTCTTCGCGCTCCATTTCGGAATTTTGGCGTAGATGGCATATTACCCTTGGCAGGTGGTTCAGAGAGTACGTATATTTTCCTTTAGGGGGCAGCCGGAAGGGGAGTTTTAGGACGATATGTAACCTTTTTGTCGTATGGGCATTTACCGGGCTATGGCATGGGGCGGACTGGAATTTCGTGTTGTGGGGACTTTTGTTTTTTGTTATTTTGACGATTGAAAAGAACAGTTACGGCAAATGGCTGGAACAGACGAAAGTGCTTGGACACATCTATACGATATTGATAATTCCGGTTACGTGGGTTGTGTTTGCCATAACTGACATCAGGCAGCTTACCGCCTACATAGGTAACATGTTTGGGGTACATAGGGCGACAGCTATGGTTGGCATTCAGCAATTTACGAGGTATTTAGAAGAATATCACATGTTGTTTATTTTTTGTATTTTGTTTATCACGCCGCTTCCACGTATGCTGTATCACAAGTGGAAGGACAAATGGTTTATGGCGGTTGTACTGCTTCTTGTTTTCTGGTTTTCCGTACATGAAATCATGGTGGGAAGCAACAATCCGTTTTTATATTTTAGGTTTTAGCAGGGAGCAATTGTCTAGCAGGGGAGTATGGGGCTGATTACGGATGAAAAAGAATAAGAAGAAAAAGGCACAGAAAAATAATGCCGGTGTAAAGAAGAATAATAAAATAACGAAAGAAATTCAAAATAAAAATGAGAAGAAGACTGCAAAAAGAATAACAGAGGAATATGAAAAGAAGTTGGCAAAAGAAAATGCCGAAGTAAAAAACGTAGATAAGGCAGAGAAGGCAAAGGCGGTAAAACAGGCGGATGTAAAGAAAGCGAAGACAATAGAACAGACGGATGCAAAGAAAGTAAAAACAGTAAAGCGGACGGATGGAAAGAAAAAAGAGGCAGTAAAACAGACAGAAGAAAAGGAAGCAAAGCCAGGAAAGCAAACAGATGCGGCAAAGCAGACAAAAACAAAAGATGCAACGTCAATAAAGCAAACGGAAGCAGTAGGGCAGACAAAGGCAAAGCCGGTAAAGCAAACGGAAGCAGTAGGGCAGACAAAGGCAAAGCCGATAAAACAAGCGGGTGCGAAGAAGGCCCAGGATGCTAAGCGTGTAGAGAAAGAAAAGACTGCACTGATAAGAAATGAAAGAACAGACAGAGAGAAGAATGAGAGAGTTGTAAAAAAAATACAAGAGATAGAAATTGAAGAGATAACGGAAGATATCGTAACGGATAATATTGAAACGGACGATATTGTAACAGAGGACAGTGATAAAACAGTTGTACACAAGACGGAGATGTACACTGGGCAGAGACAGGAGGACAAGGAACCAGGTAAGGACAAGAAAAAAGGGAGAAAGAAGAAAAAGACTTGGAAGGAGCAGATATTTACCTGTCCCTATTTGATTATTGTAGCGGCTACATCTCTGGCGGCCATGGTTTGTTCCGATAAAATCGGAATACGTGCGGTGGCAAGAGAGGCGCAGACGGTGGCGCTTGAAACGATGGGAAGAGATGTATCTACGCAGGAGTATGCTTCCGACCCTGCAGCGGGATATATGTCGGAGGAAAGCGAACTTCTACAAAAAGAAGACGGATTGGAAAAAGAGAGCACAGGTGAAAAAGAGGAGCCGGAAAATGCAGGAGAATGCAAGGAGCAAGATGGTGATAAAGTGAATGAAAGTGCATTGGATAGCGAATCCGGTACGGATGAAGAAACCGATAATACGGAGGAAACACCTATAGGGCTTACAAAATTTGAAACTTATGAGCCGCAAATGATAGATTCCAGATACTATAGCGATGCAGGAAAAACTGCATTGACAACAGAGTATCCATACACAAAAGAGGACACCGGTTATTTTAAAGATGCAGCTTTTTTGGGTGATTCCCGTACTTTGGGCATATCGGATTATGCGGGACTCGATGAAGCTGATTTCTACTGTGACAGTGGAATGACAATCTTTAAGCTTTTGCAAGAAGATGGAGTTACTTACCAGAAGGCAGGAAGCAAGGTGAATTTGCCTCAGGTATTGCAGGAGAAACAATATGGCAAAATTTACATAATGCTTGGTATGAATGAACTTGGGTATGGGAATACGGAAATGTACTTAGAACAGTACAGTGATGTCGTAAATCAAATCAGGGAGTGGCAGCCGGAAGCAATTATTTATATTATGGCGAATCTCCATGTCAGCCAAGAGAAGAATAATTTGGAGACAGAGTTTAACAATATAAATATCAATGCCAAGAATGCGGCGTCAGCCACCTTAGCCAATGGAACTGATATTTTTTATCTGGATGCCAATCCATTGTTTACCGACGCGGAGGGATTTCTGAATGCTGAAATGTCTTTCGACGGTGTGCATCTTTATGCGCAACATTATGACGCATGGAAGGAATTTCTGTTAGAACATGCGGTGGAACCTGTGGAAGTCGCAGGTTCGCCGGATGAGGCGGTCTCAGATATTATGTCGGAAAATAATTAAAGTACGAGAGTTGTTTTATAGTGACAAAGCAGACAGCGTTTGAGAAATGTTGAAATGATGGCGGCAAATGAACATATTCATAGAGGCAGCCAGGAAGGGGAGCACTTACTATAAGAATGGAGAATAGTAGTTATGGAAGAGGTGCGATTGAATAAATATCTTTCATCCTGCGGAATATGTTCAAGAAGGGACGCAGATAAACTGATAGAACAGGGCGTGGTCACAGTAGGTGGCACAGTTGCGGTGCAGGGGATGAAAGTGACAGGACAGGATGTGGTATGTGTCCGTGGAAAGAGAGTGGAAGGATACGCCAGGAAGGTAGTCCTTGCCTACTATAAACCGGTAGGAGTTGTCTGTACGGAGCGGGATGCCCATGCGGAGCGGACCGTTGCAGATGAGATACAGTATCCGGTACGGCTTACCTATGCCGGAAGGCTAGATAAGGATTCGGAAGGGCTTCTTCTTATGACTAACGACGGGACGTTGATTGATGCCATGATGCGCAGCGCAAACCGGCATGAGAAAGAGTATCTTGTAACATCCTCGGAGGCATGGTCGGATGAGGCGCTTGCCAATATGCGCCATGGTGTGTATCTGGAAGAACTGGATGCCACTACGCGTCCATGTAAGATTGAGCGGGTGGGGCTTAAGACAATCCGTATGGTGTTGACCCAGGGACTGAACAGGCAAATACGCCGTATGTGCGCCGCTCAAAGCTATCGGGTGGATTCACTGAAAAGAACGCGTGTTATTAACATAACGCTCGATAAGTTAAAACCGGGAGAGTACAGGGAATTGACGCCGGATGAAATGAAGGAACTGTACAGGATTTGCAAAGTAGACATAGAAGCGGATGTTTGAGTGTCGGCAGAATATGGCGGATGTCCCTGTGGATATAATTAGAACGATAGTTATTTAATCCTGGAAAGTGTCCGGGAAAGGAAAGTTGGCATTAGAAAAATAAGAGAATAAAGAGAATAGAAAAATGGGAAATGAAAACAAGACGACGGAAAACAAAACAGTAGAGAGTGTGACGGCAGAAATGAAAGCGCCAGAAGACGTGGTGGGCCGGATGAAAGAACTTGTTTCTCTTTTAAATCAGGCTTCCAGGGCTTATTATGCGCAGAATACGGAAATCATGAGCAACTTTGAATACGACCGTCTCTATGATGAATTGATGGGATTGGAGAAGAGAACGGGTGTTATTATTGCTAATAGCCCTACTGCACATGTGGGCTATGAAGCGGTGGATGAGTTACCTAAGGAAAAACATGAAAAACCCATGTTATCTTTGGCCAAGACCAAGAGCAGAGAAGAGTTGCACGATTGGTTAGATGGCAGGGAAGGTTTGCTTTCCTGGAAATTGGATGGCCTAACAATTGTTCTGACCTATTCCGGAGGGCAGCTTGTGAAAGCTGTCACGAGGGGCAATGGCGAAGTGGGGGAAGTTATTACCAATAACGCCAAGGTATTTAAGAATGTGCCTGTGTCGATTCCTTATCAGGGTGAGCTTATCCTGCGGGGGGAGGCCGTAATTACTTACAGTGAGTTTGGGCGGATTAACGGTCAGATAGAAGATGTGGAGGCGAAGTACAAGAATCCGAGAAATTTGTGCAGCGGTTCCGTGCGGCAGCTCAACAATGAGATTACGGCTTCACGGAATGTGAACTTCTATGCATTCAGCCTTGTCAGGGCTGATGATGAGGATTTTCACAATTCCAGAGCGGTGCAATTTGAGTTTCTTACAAGACAGGGATTTGATGTGGTGGAGTACCGTCTTGTAAATCCTGACACAATTGAGGAGGAGGTTGCTTATTTTGAGCAGCATGTACAAAGTTACGATATTCCTTCGGACGGACTGGTATTAACCTATGAGGACATTGCCTATGGGGAGTCTCTTGGACGGACGGCGAAGTTTCCCAGGGATTCGATTGCTTTTAAGTGGGCGGACGAACTGTGCGAGACAGTGCTTAAGGAGATGGAATGGAGCGCCAGCCGTACGGGGTTGATTAATCCGGTGGCCATTTTTGAGCCGGTGGAATTGGAAGGTACGACCGTCAGTCGTGCTTCGGTGCATAATATCAGTATTGTCAGGGGGTTAAAACTTGGCATCGGCGACCGTATTACGGTTTATAAGGCCAATATGATTATCCCACAGATTGCCGAAAACCTGACACAGAGCGATACGTTGGAGATTCCGGAAGTTTGTCCGGTTTGCGGACAGCCTACGCAGGTGCGGCAGGTCAACGATGTGCAGTCGCTTTACTGTAACAATCCCGCCTGTGATGCGAAGAAGATTAAAGCCTTCACTCTGTTTGTGAGTAGGGATGCGCTGAATGTGGATGGATTGTCGGAGTCTACCTTGGAGAAGTTTCTTGCGAGGGGATTCTTGCATGAGTTTGCGGATTTGTTCAAGCTTAGCCGGTATGAGGAGGAAATTACACAGATGGAGGGCTTTGGTGAGAAGTCCTATGGGAATCTGATGGAGAGTATTGAGAAGGCCAGGAATACGACGCTTCCAAGAGTGGTTTACGGACTTGGCATTGAGAATGTGGGTGTGGCGAATGCGAGGGTTTTGTGCAGATATTTTAACTTTTCATTAGATGACCTGCGGGCAGCCTCTGTGGAAGAATTGAGCGATATAGACGGTATCGGCGAAGTGATTGCGACAGGAATTTATGACTTTTTCCATGATAAGGATAAAGCGCAGCAGCTTGGAGGTCTGCTTGAGGAGCTTCAGATTACACAGGAGACAGTGGATGAGGGGGCACAGACGCTTAAAGGGATGAGTTTTGTCATCACCGGCAGCCTGGAGCATTATGAGAACCGTAATGCGCTGAAAGCAGAGATAGAAGACCGGGGAGGCAAGGTGACAGGCAGCGTCACGGGTAAAACGACATGTTTAATTAATAATGACACAATGTCACAGTCGGCTAAAAATAAAAAGGCCAAAGAGTTAGGCGTGCGCATCATATCGGAAGAAGCGTTTATGGAGGAATATCTGTGAAGAAAAAAGCGTTCCGGACGGCTTTGCCTTATACGATACCGATAGCGGTTGGATTTCTGTTTCTTGGGATGTCCTATGGTTTTTTAATGCGCAGCAAAGGGTTTTCCGTTTTTTATCCTATGCTGATGAGCCTTTTTATTTTCGCCGGCTCTATGGAATTCGTGACGGTTAATCTGTTGTTGTCGGCATTTCATCCTGCCTACGCGTTTTTTCTTGCCTTGATGGTAAATGCGAGACATCTGTTTTACGGAATTTCCATGTTAGGAAGATATAGGAATGTAGGGTGGAAAAAGTTCTATTTGATATACGGAATGTGCGACGAGTCTTTTACGGTCAATTGCAGCGTGGAGCCGCCGGAGGATGTGGACAAAGGGTGGTTTATGTTTTTTGTGACTCTGCTCAACCAGGCTTATTGGGTGGCCGGCGCAACCCTTGGCGCTGTGCTTGGATATATTATTAAGTTCGACACGAAAGGTATCGAATTTGTGATGACGGCGTTATTTGTGGTGATGTTTCTTGGCCAGTGGGAAGGGAGCAAAGAGCACGGGTCTGCACTTACGGGGCTTGGATGTTCCTTGCTTTGCCTGGCAGTGTTTGGGAGCGGCCGTTTTATTTTACCTGCAATGGCGTTGATTATCTTGTGTTTTACATTGGGTAGAAGGAAAAAGCGTAAGGGGGATTAAGATGACGACTGTGCAAAGTATTATAACTATCATCGCCGTTATGGCGGGGACGATACTGACCAGATTTCTTCCGTTTGTTATTTTTCCGGAGGGGAAGACGCCGCCGGAATATGTCACCTGGCTTGGCACTGTCCTTCCTCATGCGGTTATCGGCCTGTTGGTGGTTTATTGTCTGAAAGATGCGTTTTTTACTGACTATCACGCTCTGCCTGAGTTAATTGCCATCGTATTCATTTTTATCTTACATAAGTGGAAGAGAAATACCCTGCTTAGCATTGCAGGTGGGACGGTTTTTTATATGGTTCTTGTGCAGAATTTATTTATATGAAAATAGAAATACGAAACGTTGCTTATGGAAAAATGGGGTGATGTTTTTGGTGTTTGTTCTTTGATGCTGTTTTATAAATACATCGTTGACAGATAAGTGAATCTATGCTAGATTAATAACAATTTAATAAATGATATAATTTTTACTTTTAAGATGAAATTGCAGAGGGAAACATAAAACCCGGAGGTCTTGGCGCTATCAAGGCTTTCCGGGTTATTTTTGTGTAATTAGGAAAACTAATCTAAGGAGGATGATATATATGACAACACAGGAATATTTATCACAGATAAGCAGGCTTGACCGGATGATAAAAAATAAATTGACGGAGTTGGCACAGCTGAAGGAATTAGCATACGGATTATCCGCCATGCCAAAGGGGGAAAGAGTGCAGACTACGCCAAACCATGACAAAATCGGTACGGCATTTTGCAAAATTGAATCGATGGAAGAAAACATTAATAAACTGGTAGATGAATATGCAGATAAGAAAAATAAAATTATTGCACAGATTGACAGTATGGAGGATGAAACTCATTATGACGTTTTATTTTTAAGGTACATAGAAAAAAAGACTTTTGAGAAAATCGCTGCGGATATGGATTATTCATTTAGAAACATAACAAGGCTTCATGCAAGGGCATTACAGGAGTTTGAGAAAAGATATGGAAAATTCTATCTTGATAATAAAGATGTGTCCTAGAATGTCCTGTTGAAGTTTTGATATAGTTATACTAGAAAAACAAACAAAGGTTTTCATTGATAGTTCCCTCCCCGAATAAAAAGACATCACACGGCACGGTGGTGTCTTTTTGATTGGGAATGAACCTTATGGAAAGGAGGACAAAAAAACAATGGATATCGGAGAACTTGGAACAATTATTGCAATTACGGTTATCACGTACCTTATTGGCCATGGGGCTAAGATGATTCCGCAGATAAGAGACGAAACGATTCCGGCGATTGTCGGTGTATGCGGCGGTATCCTGGGTGTGGTCGGAATGTTCATTATGCCGGATTTCCCTGCACATGATATTCTGAACGCTATCGCAGTCGGTATTGTCAGCGGTCTTGCAAGCACAGGCGTAAACCAGGTATGGAAACAGGTGCAGAAGTAAAATCATTTATGAATCATTGGATGGCGGTGGAAAAAGGCATATTGGAAAGGCAGGTGGTGATACATATGTTTGATAGCTCGTAAAGCCAGAGACTCTCAAGAGTAAAGGGAATTTTGAAAAACAACTTTTTTTATGGTGATAAACAGGAAAGGAAGGTAATAAGATATGGCACAAGCTGGTGTATCAACAAACGGTATAACATTTTCGTATGGCATTGGAGGGAACAGTAAAGAGGGAGCAAAACCGACAGAAATGACATTGCTTGACAGAATCAACACAATTGGCGGCATTTCGATTACGGATGAAGTAATTGACGCAAGCGCGTTGGAAGATTTGCTGACAAGGAACATTAAGGGCAGAGGAGACACAGGCGGTTCGTTCCCGGTAACAGTAAACATTACAGACGATTAAGGAGTGGAAGGCGGTCATTGCGGCGTTCAAGAGCCTTACCAGTTTGCAGGGATTGTGGTTCCAGACTGTGATTCCCGGACTTACGGATTCTTTCTGGGTAATCGCGGAGCCCCCGTCAGTGATTCCGCAGCCGGAGTTTGCACAAAACGGACTCTTAACGGTTGAGATGAACATGACCATCGCGGATTATATTGGAGATTCGGCGGTTGTTGAACCGGTTCCGAACCCTGTTGTATCGCCGACGGAACCGTAAGCTATTTGGTATGGGAGATTGGGGCGGTAAAAATGCCGCCCCCTTTCCCAGGGAAACAGTGAAAGAATTTTTCAACCAGAAATTTGTGACGCTTGGGAATGGAGGAGAAGATGAACACATTTACAATAAACGGAAAAGAATACAAATCAAAAGAATTTGACTTCAACCTTGTATGCGACTTGGAGGACATGGGGATTTCACTTGAAAAGGCAAATGAAAGGCCCATGTCTATGGTTCGGGCGTATTTCGCATTTTGCGCAGGGAAGGGTAAAAAGTTTGCAGGCAGAGAGATGCAGGAGCACATTGTCAAGGGCGGCTCCTTCGAGGATGTGACAAACGCCATGTCAGAGGCAATGGAAAAATCTGATTTTTTTCGCGCTCTGCAAGAGACGGCGGAGAATCAGGAAGACGAGGAAACACAGGAGCAGACAGCAGACGGGAACTAAAGTACGGAACATTAAGAGAATTGTTTGAAAACGAGTGGTTTCCCATGGCAAACGCTATGGGCGTGACATGGAATGACTTTTGGAACATGAATCCACATGTCATAAAGGTAATATCACTTTGGTATAGGGAAAAACAGAAAGAAAGAGACCGGGAAATGTGGTCTTGGTTTGGAAGCTACGGCATATCCGCTATGGCATTTGCGATAGAACATTGTTTTTCAAACAAACCCAAAACATGCTATATAGATAAACCGATAACAGAAGGGAAATTTACAGAAGCGCAGCGAAAATTGACAGAAGAGGAAAAAGCGCAGGCAGAAAGAAACCGACAATATATGATATTAAAGGTTATGCAGGCGAACTTTGAGTTGAACAAAATATAATTTAGAGCGGCACGGGTTTCAATCCTGCCGTTTTGTCGTTGCACCGAAAATCCATAACCTGAACAGCGAAGAGGCAGCGCTTAGTAGGGTTGTTCGGTGCTTATTAAAACGTAGAGGACGGTGAGAATATGGCGGAAACAAATTCCCTTGACATAAAAATATCAGCAGAAGTAAATCAGACAAATAAGGCGATTGACAGGTTAGTCAGTAAACTTGGAAAACTATCTAAGGCGTTAAATTTTAATGCAAGTATAAAGGGATTGGAAAAGCAGAAAAAAGCATTTGATTCCCTTGGAGAAACAATAAAAAACATTTCCGGAACTATGGATATCATGAAGAAAAGCATGGGCGGAATGTTGAATGCCATGGAGGTTGTAGGGAAAATCAGTGAAAATACCATCCGAATGGCACAGGCTATAGAGAAGCTTTCGGCGACGGGTATCAGAGTATCAGCATCTATAAAGCCGGCAGGCACAGAATTTGAATCGATTGGTAAATCATTACAGTCAATGTCAAAAGTGGCGAGCAAAGCTTCGGAGACAATGGGTAAAGCTATGAGTAACATTGTAACAACTGACATAGGCGCATTCTCCAAAATCAGCCAGATTGGAATTAAGGCGTCGAATGCAATGAACCGTGTTGCAGGCGATATGGCGGCAGCTTTTGAGAAAATTACACACTCTGGTAATGGATTGGATACAGCGTCGTCTTTTAGGAAAATTGCTACATTTGCAAACCAATGGAAGCTTCTTGAGTCAAATATACAATCAATATCATATGTTATTGGACAGGGACTCATAGCGGCTATTTTACCTGCGGTTCAATGGATAAATACCCTTATGGGCAAATTCATGGAGGCTGCAAAAACATTCTGTGGCTTCATGGATACTCTGACCGGATATAAACCAGAGAACTCTATATCCGGCACTGTTGGTGATATGGCAGGAATCGGAGATTCATCTGAGAACCTGGGAGATTTGGGTAATGCGGCACAAGAGGCAGGCGAGAAGCTTAACAAAAAATTACTTACGTTACCATTTGATGAGCTGAACATATTGTCTGATGCATCGGTGGATTTAAAAGACTCGTTGGAAGATGTTGGGAATGTCAACATAGGCTTGGGAGGATTTGACGACTTTACCAATATTGGGAATGACGCTCCGCTAAATAAATGGGCGCAAATGATAAGGGATGCCTTCCTTAAGCAGGATTGGGAAGGGCTTGGCAAGACAATAGCGGAATTAATAAACATAGGATTAAGAAAAATATATGATGCGATAATGTTTATTACTCCGAAAGTAGAACAGGCGCTTAAGAACTTGGCAAAAGTATTCAATTCTTTTGTCGACTGGCTTGATTGGGAATTACTTGGAAAAACTATCGGGGCCGGAATAAACTTCATCACGACGTCAATTAATGCTCTTCTTGGGGACGGCGGCATTGACTTCGAGAACCTTGGGAAAAAGCTGTCTGTCGGATTCCGGGGCATGGTGGGTGAAATCAACTGGACAGAACTTGGGAACGCCATTGGAAATGGATTCATGATGGCGTGGCATATTGCTTATGGATTTATAGAGGATATGTGGCGTATAGACTCAAATACGCTCTTATCGGGTTGGGCACAACTTGGCAATGGCATTGGAGATACGATAGCAGGCATCTTTGAGCGGATTGACTTTGGGAAAATATCGGCAGTTATCACAGAAGGATTCAAGGGTATATTAGAATCAATAACATATGCTCTTAATACGCTGAGCGATAATCTTGACTGGATTGTTGATAAGATTAATCTCGGACTTGACAGGCTTTATGACGGGCTTAAGTGGGACAGCGCTGCCGGACAGGATATGGGAAATAAAATAACAGCATTTACCGAATCGATTTCTACAGTGTTTAACAAGCTGTTAGACCTAGATTTTGGAAAAGCCGGCCAGATAATCGGAGCGGGAATTACGGATATTGTACGAGCATTTAATCAGCTTACGGATGTAGATGTTGGCGGTCTGGATTTTGAGAAACTCGGAAGAAAGATTTCTGACGGGCTTAGAAAACTTGTGACGGAAATTCCGTGGGAAGAATTTGGCAACGCGCTTGGCAACGGATTTATGGCGGTGTGGCGTATTCTGGACGGGTTTCTCACTGATATGGCAAGAGAGAATGGAGTGGGTCTTACCGGGTGGCAGGAGTTAGGGAAAGGTATTGCGGACTCAATCAATGGATTATTTGCTAAGCTTGATTTGTCAAAAATTTCTGGTGTTATTTCTGAACTTATAAACGGTATATTTCAGTTATTACAAGAATCAGTTGATGATATACGTTGGAATGATATCGCCGAAAATCTTTCAAGTGGTTTAAATGGACTCATTGACGGAATCAAGTGGAAAGAAAACGGACAGGTACTCAATAATCTGCTTACGGAATTTCTCGGTATGTTGTTAAAAGCAACAGAAGATGTACGGTGGGAAGAACTTGGACGGCAGATAGGCGTATTCCTTAGTGAGATTGAGTGGGGGAAACATTTCAAAACTGCCTTAGACACCGCTTTAGAAGTGATAGGAGGGTTGTTTGACGGATTCGGGCAGTCTTCGTCAGGAAGAATTGCAGAGGCTCTTGCTGTGGGGTTCACTGCATTTAATGTTGCGGATGTTTTTAGCCCGTTGACTGAGAAAATTTTAAATCAGTTGGGTGTCGAAGGCCCTCTTGCCGGTGTAATTGCAAAAGGAATATCTATACTTATTGGAGGATTAGCGGCGACACTGGTTGGCGGTGAAGAATTTATTGATGCGGCTTTTGGCATACTGAATGGATTTTTAGATGACATGATAAATGCCGTGAAAGATGTTGACTGGGGACAGGTCTGGAATCATATTGCAGATGCCACAAACGCAGCTTTTTCTAATTTGCCAGATGTTATAGGGAAAATTACAGCGCTTGCAATAGAGTTGGGTGGTTATTTAATTGCGGGGCTAATAGAATATTTTGTTAGCGGAGAAGCAATTGCCGACCTTGCCGAGTTTGGATTTAATTTGATAGCCGGAATGGTAAATGGAATTTTGACAGCTATTGGAGGACTTGGAGAAGCCTTAGCTGCCATAGGACGTATTTTAATTGGCGGTTTAAAGGAACTGTTTGGAATCCACTCCCCGTCCACTGTAATGGCTGAAATCGGCGTGAATATCATGGAGGGGTTGATAAATGGTATACAATCCCTGTTTGAAGGCGTTGTGGATATGGTGAAAAGTGTCGTTGATGCTGTATTAGGCGCTTGGCAGGGTATTCAAGAGCAGACGGAACAAGTCTGGAATGCTGTGAGAGGAGCAGTAGTGTCTATCTGGTCGGGCATCCGGGACAAGGCTACGGAATTGTTTAACGGCATATCGGAGTTCCTAAAGGGCGTGTTCGAGGGAATAGAAGAGGCATGGTCTGGCGTCTGGCAATTTTTGGGCGATTTTCTGTCAAATACTTGGAATTTCATTACCGAGACGGCGCGAAATGTATTTGGAGGCATTGGGGAATTTCTTGCCAAAGTATTTGACACCTTATCGGAAATATGGTGCGGAATTTGGGAGGGATTGTCTGAGTTCCTTTTCGGCATATGGCAGACAATAACCGATGCTGCCCACTTTGCTTTTGAGGGTATAGGAGAGTTCCTATCTGGATTGTTCGATACTGTGGCGGGTATATGGGAATCTATATGGATTACCATACATGACGTAGTTACGGGAATCTGGAACACAATAAAAGAAACGGCGCTATCAGCGTTTAACACGATAAAAGAAACAGTGTTAAATGTTTGGACAAATATTAAGGAAAAGACAGATGAACTCTGGGGCGCGGCTAAGAAGTTCATTGAAGAAGCCATAGATGCAATCAGGGGTTGGATAGTTGAAAAACTTGGATATGCGGCAGACTTCATAAAGAATGCCTGGGAAGCTGTTTCCACAAAGACACAGGAGGTATGGGAGGAATTAAAGGTATTCCTCTTTGAATTTATACCAAATATGGTGGAAAAGATAGTCGGATTCTTTGCGGAATTGCCGGATAAGATGTTTGAGATTGCAAAGAATATCGTAACAGGTTTTATTAATGGTATAGTCGGATTTGCGGAAACTGCTTATGGAAAAGTCAAAGAGTTTGCCGGAGGAATCGTAGATAAGGTAAAAGGTGTTCTCGGAATCCATTCCCCATCAAAGGTATTTGAAGAACTTGGAAGTAATACTGTGCAAGGTTATATAGACGGATTTGAACAAAATGCCGGGAAGGTTACGGACAGCGCAAAGAGGGTGGCGGAATCGTCTATACAGGCGTTTGACGGTACAGATAAAGAGTTTAACTATATCGGTTCTAACATGGTAGGGAGCCTTGACGCAGGTATTACAGCAGAAATGCAGGGAATAAGAGACGCTATGATGACTCTTATGGAGAGTATAAGGGCTTCATTCTATGGACTGAATGCTAACTACCAAGATATAGGAAACAACTTAATGCATGGCTTTATAAATGGAATAAATAACATGATGGGGTCTGTGCAGGATGTTATGTTCAATGTTGCAAATAGTATCACAGGAAGGTTTAGGGATGCCCTAGGTATTCATTCACCGTCCACTGTATTTGCAGAACTTGGAAATTATTCTATACAAGGTTACGTCAAGGGAATGTCCTCTGGTGATGGATTGATACGGAGCGCAGCAACCGGAATCGCGGGTGAAGCCATGGCAGCACTTGAAAAAGCCGGGGATTTTGGTTCGGCAGGTGCTTCCATGATGGATTCCCTCATATCTTCTTTGGAAAAAGCTGACATTAGCAAAGCAGGCGGGGAGATATCCAACAGATTCGCAGATGGAATTTCGATTGGGTCAATAAATGCCACGATGGACACACCGGACAGCATCATAACCCATAATACGGAAAGTCTGTTGCGGCAACGCATGGAATACAGCGGAGAGATAAACGAAAGAAGCAGCCTAATTGCTGATGGACATTTTGCGGAGGTAATTGAAGAAGCGGCGTACAGAGGATTCTCTAGGGCAAATTCGGAAAACGGAGAGCAAGAAAGTCTTTTGAGAGAACTGATAGACGCTGTAAGGGAAGGAAAAACAATCTCAATAGATGGGAGAGAGCTTGCTTCTATATCAAAAGAAAGAAACGAAAGAAATGGCTTTGATTTTAGAACGGTTCCAGTGTAGTACGGAACCGCTCTATATAATATTCGACAAATTACAATGATTATGGTAAAATATAAAAATGAAGGGAGGTTTTTATGGATAAATATGTTATTTTACATGCAACATTGGATACAAAATTTGTAGGAGGTTCGCTAAAAGGTGCTCCAGAGTTGGAAAAGGTAATAAATGCACAAGCATCAAAGGGATATAGACTTCATACGTTTGACATGGTTTCGGCGGCAGAATCACCTGCTGGAGGTATTAAAAGAACAGGGAAAATACAAGTGATTATGGTATTTGAAAAAATATAACATAATGCCGTAATTAAATTTAAGAACGTTTTATATATTACAGAGATAGCGAAAATACCAAGGAAGAAGCGGAAGATAAATATTTGATATTCAACATGTGACAGAGGAAAATCCAGAAATGGACATGATTTTAGAGTTGCGTCTACTTAAAAGGTGGGCGTAACTCTTTTTGCTTATAAAAAAACGGCGGTCAAACATGGGAAAATCATTTTACACGGCAGAGCAGAAAGATATGTTAAAATGGCTCTATATCCGGCAGAGAAATTCCTGCATTTTGAAAATTTGGTAAATCAAACATATAAGCTCCTTCTTTTCTGGAATGCAAACATTATACCACAACCATTCGACAAACATAGCAGATTGTGGTAAAATAACCTAAAAGACTTGAAAGGGGGGATTTATATGGACGCTTATGGGATTTTGTCGCTTATTTTCGGGTTATTAGGTATACTTTCGTCATATTGGTACGTTGGAATAGTGTTGTGTGTAGTAGGTTTGGTATTGGGAATTGTCGGCATGGTTGACAGCTACATGGACAGCAAGCCGTCGCTTATAGGGGCTTTGCTATCTGTTCTCGGTGCGATACTGTCTATATTTTTTGTTGTTTCAGACATGGATTCTGACAAACTTGTCATAAATTCAAGTAAATTTGGCGGGGAAAAAATTGAAACTGTAAAGAATGATGATTTTATGAGGTTTCATAGAGAAGATGGTGAAGCGGAGAAGGCGGAAGATATTGAAATTCCTATGAAAGAAGCGGAAGAACAAGAAGGGGAAAAAACAACTCCGTCTTGGATTGATGATAGCAATGAAGTGGAACGGAGCGAAGGAACGGTTATACAATCAGAAGAAAATGCGGAGGTTCAACTAGAAGAAATTGCAGAAGAAGAAAGAAAAATAGAAAAAAGCGAGAATGAAAATTATTCCGTACAAATTTTAGCTGAATATACACTTCCAGATGGCATAAACTGGTACACGAGAAGATTCATGATAATAAAAAACGACTCAAATGAGACTGTTGAGGTTCAAACTTCCTCTATTGCATACGGACAAGATGATTCAATGGTTAGCGCATCTGAGTCAACACTTTATGCATTAGGAGCTGGATGTACTTCAATAGTATATGAACCATTTGAAACAGATAAGGCAATAAACAGATATGATACAGATATAAAGACAAAAAAAGATGAGTTTTTTGAGTCTGTCCTTCAAGACTTATCTTATACACAGAACAATATAGAAGATGGGGCAATTTTCCAAGTTACAAATAATGGAAGTGAGCCTGCTGATTTTGTTGAAGGGTATGCATTGTTTTTTAGAAATGGTCAGTTAGTGGAATACGAAAGTGCATTCTTTATTGATTCTGATGGAGAACTGAAGCCTGGTGCAACAGTATCAAAACAACTATCTGCATATGAGGATTATGACAGAATGGAGTTTTATTTGACGGGGAGAAGATAGGGAAAACATGTGGGGTGTTGTTCGATGATAATACTTGCATGTAAAATCATAACTATGGAGTTGAAAGACATTTAAACAAAAGAAGAATTTAACAAAGGAATACTGAAATGGCTAAAATAGTCAGAATTGACGAAGAAAAGGTACGGATAAGAACAGAAAGCGGAAAAGAAGCAGAGGTGGGAATATCTAGTTTAAACTTCAGCCCCCCAGATTGGGGATGAAATTGAGGTATCCAAAAATAACGGGAAGGTCATTGTTTCTAAAAAGAAGGGAGAAAACGATAGGACGGAAAGTTTGGTAAAAACTTCACAAAAAACCAAAAAGAAGAAATCAAACACGAAATTAATAATTATTTGCATATTGATAGGAATGTCTATGGGTATCGCACTTTCAAATTCCGATAAGGACGATAATGAAGAGGAGATTGAGAATCTTACCGATGATAAGGATGAAGTGACAAGTCCCATAATAGAAGAATACAGCCAAGAACGGATAGATGATTCCGTTGATGGTTTGAATGTTGATGAACCAATCAACGAAGAAGAATCACAAGGCGTTACTGACGTGAAAGTACAAAATAAGAATGGTGATATAGATAACTTTAGATACGGAATTGAAGGGAGTACGATATATTTGGAGGAATATATAGCCGATGCAGATTATGTGGAATTAAAGACAACGTATACGGTAGACGGCATCGAGTATTTAACCGATATTTCAGAATTTAACTCAAGAGGAAGTTATACAAAGCTTATAATAGACGAAGGGTTTACCGAAGTTAGCACAGGTATTTTTAATGGGTCGTATGTATACAAAGTATTTTTCCCGAAAAGTATGACAAATGTTTACGATTATACCCTTGCTTATATGCATAATGGAGAGAAAAATAAGATTTATTATGCGGGGACGAAGGAAGAATGGTTAAATATATTCACCAGATACAAAAGGAAGAAGGTTAGTGACACAGAATTTGGCGAAGAATGGGGGCAGGCGGTAGCGGATAAATTAAACGAAATGATAGGGGTTGAATATGACAGCTCTAATTTTGAGTATTTCTTTTCTGCAAGTCCAGATGATTTAAAATGAAAGGAGAGGACAATTCAGAATCGGAAGAATGGGATAGGTAAGATGAATCCGAAAATAAGGATAGCCTGTTATTAGCTTTACAAGAAATTTTGATTTTGAATCAAATGAATATAATTTTACTGTTACAGCTTTTGAAGATGAAGATGTATATAGGATTTTTAGACCATACCAAGGAACAGTTTTTTATGAAAATGGGAAAAAAGCACATTGGAAGACTATAAGAGTAAGAAAATAGATTCAGACGATAGTATTTTTTTATTATATTATGGCACAGGAGATTGTAAGTAACGCTTTGAAAAATCCGAAATCCGCAAAAACTCCCCTATTGTAACACATTCAGAAGAAATAAGAATGCAGCGGATTGGAAATATCGTTGCGGTGAAAAGTTATGTAGAGTCAAAAAATGATTTTGGTGTAGATGTTAGAAATGATTGGGTTGTTGAGTTTGAAATAGTTGATATTGGAACATTTTCTTATAATTTGTTGTATGTTAATATAGGTGGAGAAAGAACCGGAGAATTTATAAAGCTAAATTAGACGGAAAATATATTTATGTATAGTTATCTTTTGTGGATATATTTAAAGAGATAGGACGTTTGCAAGGTATAAAGATAAGACGGTTAAATTTTTAAGTGATGAAATGGAGGATTCGATTATGCCACAATATGTTGTTTTACAGGCAGTATTAAACGCAAAACTTGTAGGTGGGGCTGTAAAGAATTTGTCTCAATTAGAAAACATAATTAATGCGTAAGCCGCAAAAGGATATAGGCTTCATACAATAACGACAACATCGGCGAATGGAACTGGAATGGGAAGAGCTGGTAAGATTCAGGCGACTATGGTGTTTGAAAAGATATGATAGCGAAATGAGGTAAAAACTATATTAACTTTCGCAAAGTATACGTTATAATCATATGCACAACTTAATATCCAGATAAAAGATTTTAAATATACAACCACACTTACAGTTCTGCATGCACGGAGATTCAGACTCCAACAATTCCATTAGGCAGATAATGTCTTTTGGATTGTTGGGGTTTTTGATTGGGAAAATACTTAGGCAGAATTTTCCTATACGGTAAAATACATCTAATGTAATCTATAGCTTTTATGTAGGTTGCTGCCAGGGATGAGGTTGGCTACCAAAGGTTAGGTTCGTAATGGGCCAATTTTTTTGCAGGATTTAATCTGAATCTTAATGTTGATGAAATAACCTCGGCCAGTGAAGCAGCTAGTTGCGAATTGGATGGTGCAGGGCTTACCATGAGCGGTAGGCTCTGCAATTCTATTAAAATTCGGGAGGTATAAGCCTATGGGAAATCTTGCGAACCTTACGGATGAGAAAGCCCTTGCGGTAGAACATATTATTGCTTTCCAAATTAATTGTGCTATGCTTTCAATTTAAGCGGGATTCCTATTGTGATTATATATGCCGCTTATGTAAGATTAGAAACATTTATTCGACATATTACAATAATGATGGTAAAATATTTTTATCACAAAAAGGAGGATATAGCCGATGGCTTTAATCAAATGTCCAGAGTGTGGGAAAGAAATAAGTGACAGGGCAGAATCATGTCCGAGTTGTGGATGTCCGATGGATGAAGAAGAGGATGAAAATGACAGCAAGGATTATAAGAGTAATTTACCATATGAATTTTTATGCTTGATAAGTGCCATTTTTGCGACAGTAGTGACATTTATGATAATAAACGAAGGAGCAGGACTTTGGTTTCCTCTTATTTTTTATATTGTATCCACTGTTTTTGGAATCAAAGGGCAGGGAATTGTATCGCTTATTGGACTTCTTTTGTCTGGATTTGGTATTTTTTTAATAGTTTTTATATAAAAATATATAAAATTCACGAGAAGAGATGTTTTCAGGCTAGTTGGAGAGTGTGTGAAAGCACACTCTTTAATTTTAGTCTTAACTTATGCGTATTCAAAAGTTGGGTACCAAGCGATTATAGTGTCGCCTGGAACAGGCAGACTGCCTTTGCAAGATATTTTCTAGGATTGAACATTTGAGTATTAGACTTACATAACAAGAAATTAAGTATTGCTTTGAAAAACGTGTGATGACTTGTGGGTTAATTTAACAATGGCAGAATAGCAGTGGCTAGCAACGAACAGATTATCACGGGAATTAAAGAAGTTGGGTACAAAGAATTTATGCGAGCACAAGCCGAAAACTCACTGTATCTTGCAGATATTGCAGAAAATACGAGAAAGATAGCAGAAAAAGATATACTTACCACAAAAATCTTACTATTTTATCGAAATTCTTTTATATATATGGTAAAATATTCTTATCATAAAAGGGAGGATATAGCCGATGGCTTTAATTAAATGTCCAGAGTGTGGGAAAGAAATAAGTGACAGGGCAGAATCATGTCCGAATTGCGGATGTTTGATTGACGAAGAAAAAGTTAGCGATACTTCCCTAACCAAAGATACAATAGGATTTCCGAGCGTTATGGGCAGGGTGACGAATAACACTGGCGAAGATGATTCACTTCTATACGTGAATGTGTTTTTTTATAACAAAAATGCAGAAGTTATATTTATATCTGGCGTGAATGTTATAAATTTGCATGCCGGAGAAACAAAAAGCTTTGAGTGCAGTACGATAGGAATACCGGATAACATAACTTATGAAGATATAGCAAATTACGAAGTAATTGCTAGAAAAATGCATTATCAATTTTAAAATTATGCAAAGGGGGAGAGGAAATGGCAAGTGTAAAGTGTCCAAAATGTAGTAATTTGATATCCGGAGTTCAGGCAGGCCAATCAGTGAAATGTCCAAAATGTAGTTATGTTATGAAGTTATCTGCTCCGTCGAATGTGCAGGCATCTTCCGGTGCACCGATAGCACAAAATAAAAAGAAGAGCGGAGGAGCACCTTTGGCAACATGGAAATTAGTATCAGGAATACTTGATATGGTATTGTTCCTTGTTGTAGTATTTTAATCTTGTGCGGCAGGAGCATATAACGCGTTATCTAATAATGGAGAAGTGAGCGGAAGTGGTGGAATTGTTGTTGCAATCCTTATGTTATCGGGCGGAATCGTATCTGTCGCAACAAGAAAAAGTGAGGGGAATGGTGGGAATATTGCACTGATAGTCCTTTTTGGACTTGCGTCATTGACAGGGTTTGCACTAGCAGGAAGTTTTTCAGATTTAAATGTATGGGCATTCTGGTGTTTGGTAAATGCAATTTTGGCAATAGTGGCTATGATTAAGAATAAGTAATAAATACATAAGATTTTTGAAATGCACTGGAAATTATTATAAAGCAAGTACTGCAAAGAGCATCTATCGGAAAATGATAGGTGTTCTTTTTATTTTACAGGAAAGTTTTTATGACTATTCGGGAAGGAGGTGATAAGAAATGGCACTTACCTCATTTTTAAACATAAACGGCTATGACATGCCTTGTCCAGCGGTTGGATTTGAGTATGTTTTAAGTGATGCGGTTGATGCGGGAAGAAACTTGAATGCGGCAGTGATAGGGCAGAGGGTAGGTAGGCAGCTTTATAAGCTGCAAAATTTATCATGGGTCGGATTATACCCAGAGCAACGTAAGATGATTCTTGCGGCGCTGGAACCGTTTTGGGTTCCATGCACTTTCGAGGACTTTAGGACTGGAAACCCGATTACTATTTATATGTATCCGGGTGACAGGACTGGTAAGCCCTTGTTTGTTGATAAACTGACACATATGGTAACACGTGAAGAGACGTTTTCTTTTAGTCTGATAGACTGTGGGTGGTGATAAGATATGCAAAATGTGAGCAGAGACTATAAAGAGAGTATGCGCGGCCGTATAAGAAATCGTGGCTACATCCGTGCGACAATCGGCATATTCAATCAGGAAGCGCAGAGCACTTTGGCTGTAAATTCAACAGAAGAGCCGCTTCTTTATCTGTCAAACAAGGAGACTGTATTTGCGGGGGTAGCGCCGGAGCGGATTTATGCCACCGCAGAGCAAAATTTTTTCAAACTGGATGGAACGCGGTACTTTGCGCCGCCGGAAGATTCCGGGTATGAGATTTACAATAACGGTCTGGTTTCCGAGGAAATCCTTGGCGACATCTATATTGATTTTGGCGGTGAATGCTACGATATTAAGGGATTGACAATAGACTTTGGGGAGTTTTACCCAGTCGAATTTGTCATTGAAACAAACGCCGTTACAAGACAGTACGGCGGAGTTGACCGCGGACTCTGGACGACTGAAGACGCATGGAACAATGCGTCGTTTTTCAGAATCCATCCTCTTGCCATGGCGAACGGAAAAGGGAGGCTCCGTATTTACCGCTTTTCCTGCGGACTTACCAATACCTTTTATAATGACAAGGTGCAGAACTTTTCATCAAAGGAGTATGTTTCGACTATATCAGAAACGGTTCCAAGCCAAGATATGACTTTGACGGTGTTTAATTATGATATGTATTATTCTCCCGACAATCCGGAATCTGCGCTTGCTTATATGGAGCTTGGGCAGGAAGTTCGTGTGTCGTTTGGGTATGATGTAAACGGGCAGGGCAAGATTGAATGGCTACCAGAGAAAAAGTCATACCTTAAGACGTGGAAAGCCAATGAGACTACCGCAACGTTTACGGCCGTAGATATTTTCGATATGGTCGGCAATGACACAGAATATGTGCGCGGGAAATACAATCCTGCCGGGACGCCGCTTTATGACATCGCCGTGGATGTGTTGGAAGATTTGGGGGTGGCCGACTATTTCATTGACACGTCGCTTAAGAATTTGCCGATAGTAAACCCTATGCCCGTAGTGAAACATGCGGCGGCATTGCAGATTATTGCAAATGCCGGGCGGTGCGTACTGAAAGAGGGACATTCCGGACAGATACAAATCGTGGCATCATACATACCTGATATGCAGGCAAGCGCCAACAATGAAGCGGAATGGAGCCATATTGAGAATGTCCTTAAGAATGATATAAAAAGTGGTTATGCCAACGCCAGCCAGGACTTTTCGGTGGCTGACGGAACACTTTTGTTTGCGCCGGATAACCAAGAGGGATATAGAAATACGGGATATATCAGCGAAAGCATATGGATTGAGAATAAAGATGCAGAAGTAGTGCAGAGGCTTGGTTTTCGTCTTGGCTCAAAGCCTGTGAAGTTTCCGCTTGGCGGTTATTGGTTAGGGAAAATGCCGGAAATCACGATAGCTTTGGAAGCGACTTATACGGCGTTCGGATTGTCCATGAACTTTAGGAATACCGCGTCGCGAGTGTTCCACATAACGACATACCATGAGGACACGGTTCTACAGTTCGTAAGGGTGGAGAATCCGGATTTACAGTACCACACGGATGAAACATTCCTTGAGTTTGACCGCATGGTAATTACTTTTGACAAAGGGTATCCTAATTCACGGATATTTGTTGACAATATCCTTGTGGGCGATAACACAGATTACGACCTTACAAGGGACAGGGACTTGATTACCGCGCCGGTAGCTACAAGACAGAGGAAAGTACAGAAGATATCGACCTCATACACGGCCTACAGGCAGACAAGCCAAAGAGTTACGGTGGCATCCGAGAAGATAGAGGTGCCAGAAAACGGATATGAGTATATGGTGTCGTTTAAAAAGCCGTCTGCGGGGCTGTCAATTGTTTTGTCCGGCGTCAGTTCCGCAGTAAAGGCAGAAATTATGGAAAGCGGCACTTATTACGCCAAAATCCGTTTTACGGGCATTGCGGGGGCGGTTAACCTGACATATACGATTTCCGGATATGAATTTGAAACGGAAAGTTACAGCTATACTGAGGATTACAACCGGGACGGTGAGGTTATCACATGGAACAATCCGCTTGTCGGGACGGTAGAGCACGCGCAGATGTTAGAGGAATGGCTGGCCGAGTATTATCTTGGGGACGTGGAGTACGAGATTGACTGGAAGGGAGACCCGGCAGTGGATGCAAACGACTTATTCCATTTGGAAACAAAAAATGGAAGGTCGTTTATACGCTCTTATGAAAACAGCCTGTCATTTAACGGAAGGTGGAGTGGAAAAATGAAAGCAAGAAAGGTGGCGAGGTGATGGCTAAGACGTTAGGAGATTTGCTTGTCGGGGCGCGGGTGGTTGACCCGAATACAAAGTATTACGGCGCGCCGATTGTCTGGAGAATCATGGAGCATGACCATGAAGGAGACCCAGAGAATTCTACGGCGGTGATATCGGATAAAGTACTTTGTCTGAAAGCGTTCGATGCGAGGGAACCGAAAAGACCGGGCTCAGGACAAGTGGCTTCAGATATACGAGAGCATGGAAACGGAAATTATGATTTTTCAAATATTTTGCAATGGGCAAACAGTGATGCGGATGCGTGGATGTGGTACACGCCGCAACATGAATATGACCACCCGCCAGATACGACGGATTATGTGACGGTGAATGCATATGAATCCGAAACGGGATTTCTCAATAAGTTTTCTGTTGGGTTTAAAGAAAGTATGCTTGATGTTACTAAGAAAATCGGGACGGATGTTACAAGGAAAATACATCTTCCCACATTAAGAGAACTTGGTGGAGCGGATAGATATAGCCCAGAAGATAGTAGTTTAAAAGTATATGAATTATTTTCTGATGATGCAAGCAGAAAAGCAGATATCACAAAAGAAGCGGCGGAAAAGGATAGCGGACGCTATGATAGTTATTGGACGGCAACACAAGATGTTGGATGTGAAGTAAGAGCTGTATATAAAACTGGAAAAACAATATATGTAAGTTCTGTTTATGAATCTCCTAACAGGGGAAAGGCTTGGGAAGGAGACTATTATGGTTTCCGCCCATACTGTTGCTTAAAAAAAGACATTATGGTATCCGACAAACCAGACGAAAACGGCGTTTATACATTATTTTTAAGAAGTACGCCAGATTTGCCATATACACCAGACAATCCAGACGAACCGGAGAGCCCGGACTATCCAGAGACAAATATGGACGGTATTTGGCGAATACCGAAAATCGACTGGACGGAAACTGATGCATTTAACTTAAAAGATTACAAGCGGATTAGAAATAATCTGCTTTTTTTACGCAACAAAATTTCTGGCATATGGGGAGCATTTAACATAGCTGATATGGGAAATGACCAGTCAGACCCGAAGTATATCTGGAAAGTGCAGTATTTCAATGCGATAGAAGAAAATTTGGAAACCATCAACAAGCGTATGATAATTATAAAAAATTACGGATTCAAGCAGACGTTTTATGACAATGGCGCGTTTATAAGATTTTCAGAATTAAACCGCATCGAAAGCGCAACCTTGCAGATGAAACAGATTATCGAAGGGTGGGAAGCAGGACTTAGGAGGATTTCATTCCGTCTGGCTGCGCCAAAAGGATTGTATTTATAGAAGGAGGGAAAATAAATGGCTATAGAAAAATTACCAGTAAATTTTAAGGACGATGTGATTGATACATCGGTCAGCGACAAGAGGCGGTATAACATCATCGAAAATGAGGATGGGACAAAATCGCTTGAAGATGTGACTACGTATTCGCAGATAGGGAGTAATTTTGGGGCGGAACAGGTTAACCAGACGAATGGAGCAGTGAACTCATTGATTAATGGATTTTCAGAAATAGAAAATTCTGTAAAAGAAGTAAAAGGAAAAGATTTTGTTTTGGCTAATCAGGAGATTTTGACATTTACAAATAGAATCGCTTCAATGGCCGACGAAAGAATAACCGCGGACAGCCTAGCGGATGTGTATTTTACATCAGACACAACGCTTGCGGCTGAAAAGGCGGTTATAACGGTTGAGACATACAGCGGCAGGGTAGATTTGACGGCAGAACGGGAACCAGAGGGAGAAATTAAGGCAAGCATTGTGATAAGGGTGGTGTAAATTATGAGAGGAAGAACAAACGTAGGCGGTGGTGGAGCCGCAGAAATTTATGCAGATACAGAGATTTTTACTGTGGCAGAAGGAAGCAATGTGACGGCGGGGAATTTTGTGCAGTATAAGTTGACGAGTGATGATAGGAAGTATGATACAGGATATAGCGCAGGAGAATATATTTCCAATAGCAATAACCAGTTTCCAAAGGTTATTCCTATTGGAAACGGCAGGTACATCAGGAGATACAAAAACAATTCAGAAAATAATACATATTGGTTTAACCTTGTCGATGTAAGTGCGGAGTTTAATATAAAGAGCTCTTTTTCGGTTCAGAATGAATTTGTTCCTGCCTTTTTCTTGCTGAATGATGGAAATATGGCTTTATGTTATATGGAAAATGATAATGAGTTTACTCTGGAAATTTATGGTATTTCCGATGGATTTACAATGCTTGGCTCCTACAATTTTTTAGATGAAAGTGTTGGAACAAAGGGGCAGACACATATGACACAGCTTGGAGATTCAAGGATTATAATGAATAACGGAAATGCGTATTGCATATGTGATTATGAAAATGGTGTTCCAACATTAAACTTTTTTGGGAATTTTGAAATAACCTCTCCGGGTTCTGCAAGTGCAAAGCTTATGAGATATGGAGATAATGACTGGAATTTGTATTATATTGGAGAAGATGAAATACTATTATTTTCTTGCTTTGGAAACTATTATAATGATAATATAGCTTACGCAAGTTATTATAACTGCCATTTGATTAAGATGACAGATTTTAGGTCTACAGAAATAAAAAGAATTGAAGTTCCAAGTGAAGGAACATCGTTTTATCCAAACGCAAATACATGGGGAAATGCTTTTGCAATTAACGGGAAAATACTTTATTCAAGAGGCGGGAGGGGATTTGATGTAGGGGCAGGATTGAATAGCATATATTATGTAAAAAGTGGAAATATCTTGCAGTCTAACTATGTAGACATTTTTCAAATGATGGTTAATGCTTTTTCAGATGCCCCAAGTTCGAGTGTTTTTTCTACAAAAACAAGCATGACGGTTCAATATACAAAAGAAGATGTAATTTATGTGGCGATTGAACCAGATAATCCTACTTATGGAAATCAAAATTCCGCTGATAAAGTTGCGATTATGAGAATGGAATATAACCCAAATTCTGCAATGTTTACCACAAGCAATATTGTTTCCTTCAAAGAAGGAGAATGGGTAGAAAATGGGCATTCAAAATATAAAGCTGGATATGGCCAGTTTTTTGAAAATGATAATGGAGATGTTTATTACCTTTACGAAACGAGTAAGAGCGTTGCGTATAAAAAGACAGGCCGTTGGCTCATGAAACTTTCCTACAAAAACGGCGTTCTTTCCATTGGAGAAAACACAGGTCTTGTGGAAAACTACAACGCAAGCGGAGCGGCAATCGGCGTAGCCAAGCAGTCGGGAAGCGCAGGTCAAGAGATAGAAGTGTATGTTCCGAAAGCTTAAGGGAGATTAAAACATGATTAACACAATAACCCCATCATTCGCCATAAAGATAGCAGGCAACACAACGCCGATAGCAACATGGAATGTTACAATATCATCCGGGAACAACCAGATAACGAAAACAAATAATTCCATGGAAATCGAGGGCGATATACTTTATGTGCGGCTGACACAGGAAGAATACGGGAAAATAGGAAGCTCCGCAAATGTGCAGATATCAGTCAAGAACGCGTCCGGTGCGGACATATCGGACAATATACGGGTTGTCTGGGCAAGGCTTTCTTCTTCTGTACCGTCAGGTGGCGGTACGGGAGGAGGTGGTCAGGATGGGTTTTCGCC
This sequence comes from uncultured Lachnospiraceae bacterium, assembly GCA_910578645.1. GTDB lineage: Bacteria > Bacillota > Clostridia > Lachnospirales > Lachnospiraceae > UBA3282. The sequence goes on along the minus strand of CAJTQI010000004.1, from coordinate 250,784 downwards.
CATTATTACGGTTACATCTATTATAGGTGGCCACAGGGTAACGGTTACGGACGTAAATGGGACGCAGAGTTTCAATGTGATGGATGGAGCGAATGGGAAAGATGGCGAGAACGGATTTTCACCAGCTATAAGCACGGCAGAAATTACGGGCGGACACAGAATAACAGTGACAAATAAAACAGGAAGTTTGTATTTTGATGTGACGGACGGACAAGACGCAGTTTTACCACAGATAGACACGTTTCCGGCCAAAAACAGTACGCACTTAATCACAAGCGGCGGCGTGGCTTTGGCGATTGAAGATTTCATAACGGCAGAAGCAGACCCAACGGTGCCGTCTTGGGTAAAGAGCATCACGCAGTCTGATATTAACAGATGGAATAGTGGCGGCGGTTCTGGCGGTGGAACGGTTACAGCAGATGTACTTAGTTACGAGGATAGTCTTGCGTATCTGAATGGGGATAGTCAGGATGACCCTACAGGCGGAACAACACAGGAAATTGAAATATTGTCATATGCGGACGCAATGGATTTTTTAAACAGCACGGCATAGAAAGGAGGCGCAGGAATGGCTTTGCTGAATGGAAGAGCAATAAGGGATTGGTGTAGGGACAAGTTTTTTGCAAAGGAAAACATGTTAAATACCGAAATGGCGGTCAAAGAAAACACGGAGGAAGGTAAAGGGGTTGATGCACTTGTGATAAAAGAGGTTTTTCAATCTGTCAGTGATGGAAAGGGATTGATTGCATCTGCTATTACTGACAAGGGAGTTGCAACAGATGCAAGCGATACATTTGCACAGATGGCGGAAAATATTGTCGGAATAGAACAAAGTGGAGGGGGAAGCTTTCCCATCAACTCTCCGTATAGATTTATTTTTAATGCCTTTGAGATTCCGTTTTCAACAGACAGTGGGGGGTTTACTATTCCGATTGTTTTTAATAAGCTGAAACGGTTTGTAATAAAAAAACTGTACTTTAATATGTCAAAAAATAGTACGTCAAATAGTTCCGGAAGTGTTACATTTGAAATTTTGGGAACAAATAAAGAGGGAGAGAAAAATGTAACAATAAAAAGATGGTGGGATAGTTTAAGTTCTAGCACAAATTTTAAGGTTGTTGCTGATATTAAAACAGATACAGAAATAGATTTGACAAATTATGACGAGGTTACAGCAATTAAGGTTAGTAAAGGATTCTCAAGTGGCACGGTTATTAGTTTTGATGTGAAAATAAATTTTGAAGCGGATTTATATTTTTGAAAGAAGGTGTAAAAGTGCGTAGGGTAGAAAGAATACGAGGTGATTATATGAAAGGTATTGACGTAGCAAAGTGGAACGGAACCATAGACTGGAAAAAAGTCAAGGATTCCGGCGTAGAGTTTGCAATATTAAAGGCAATTAACAAACAATGCCAGAAAGAAGATTCGTTTGAAAGAAACTATAACGGCGCAATCAGTCAAGGATTGCCTGTAGACGTTTACAACTATTCTTATGCATTGACGGTAGACAAAGCGGTATCAGACGCAAAGACCGTACTATCTGTGATTTCGGGGAAGAAAATCGACACAGTCTGGCTTGACATAGAGGAAAAATCGCATATGAATCTTGGAATGGCGTTGATTGATATTATCAACGCCTACAAAAACATCATACAATCCGCAAGATATAAGTTCGGTGTGTACACCGGGCTTTCTTTTTACAATTCTTTTATTAAGCCGTTTCATATGTTTATTGACTGCCCGTTTTGGATTGCAAGATATCCAAGCAGCAAGCAAATGGAATTTGCAGATGTGCCCAGAGAAGATAAGAAGCCGTCAATCATGCATCCGTTATGGGGATGGCAGTATACGTCAAAAGGTCGCGTGAATGGCATTCACGGAGATGTGGATTTGAATATTAAATACGATATTCCAAGAGAACAATAGGAAACAAAAGATACAAAAAATCTATTTTTTTAAAAAGAATCGAAGTCCAAGTAAACCATCAGATGAAATATCTAAGTTAAAACATATTTTATAAAATGTATCAATTGAGCATCCGTATTTGCTGTGCGTTTTGACATTCATTATTTTATCATATTCAGACAATGACAAGTCGCAGCGCACAGCCATCTGTTGATTTGTCAAATTATGTTCCTTTTTGTAATCTAACAAATTTTTTCTTATTTTTTTCATAATTGGTTTTCCATATCTTGTGTATTCTTCCATTTTCATACTCCTTATCTCGAGTATAAGACAATCATAATATAATACATCAATAAAAGGACGTACAAATGTAGGTAAAATACTAAAAAGTTAATGCTAAAATAAGCTTTGCCTGAAATAATTTGTGAAAGGTGATAAGTTACCATGGAAAATTTAAGGGAAAAGAGGTTTTATAAAGATAAAATTATCAAACTGGTGAAAAAATTGAGAGTCTTGAGTTTACCTGCCGACATTGAGAGATAAGGAGATAGCGGATTACGAATATCAAATCAGATTAGAGGATAAAATTAATGAATGAAACGAGGAATAAAAATAACAAAGTAACATTAAGTGGGGAAATTGTAAGTGATTTTGGGTTTAGCCATGAGATTTATGGCGAGAAATTTTACACTGCCGACTTAAAGACAATTAGAAAAAGTAATGAGTCAGATTTTATTCCGATTATGGTATCGGACCGGTTTATTGATATGAAAGAGAGCTGGGCAGGGCGATTTGTGAGGGTATCAGGGCAATTTCGCTCTTGTAACAGACATGAGGGAGAAAGAAGCAGGCTTATTTTGTCAGTGTTTGCAAGAGAGATTGAAACAGGCGAGTTTGAATATGAAGAACTAAGGATAAAGTATAATGAAAACTGTATTTTTCTTGATGGATACATTTGCAAGCAGATAATTTACCGGAAAACGCCGCTCGGGAGAGAAATCGCAGATATGATACTTGCAGTCAATCGTCCATATGGGAAAACAGATTACATACCATGTATTGCATGGGGCAGAAATGCCAGATTTTTGTGTGAGTTTGAAGTTGGCGCCCGATGCGCCGTCTGGGGAAGAATCCAGAGCCGGGTATATGTAAAAAAGGTTTATGAAACAAGGAGCGAATTGCGGATGGCTTACGAAGTCTCAATAAGCAAATTGGAGGCGGTAGAAGCGGAATAAACAGGTTTAAGATTTATTGTATTTTATCAGCAGAATTTGTATAATATGATTAAAGAAGAGGGAAGGTGAGGCCATGGAAAACCAAATTGAGTTTAGCACGATATGGGAATCACTGAGAATATCCAATGATTTTCTGTTCGGGAAGGTTATGCAGGATGCGGAACTGTGCAAAGAATTACTGCAAAGAATCCTTCCGGATTTAGAAATAGACCATATAGAATATCCTGAACTGCAAAAAGCAATCAAGCCTGATGTAGATGCAAAAAGCGTCAGGTTGGACGTTTATGTGAAAGATGGGAAAGGTTCTGTCTACGACATTGAAATGCAAGTGGCAGATACAAAAGAACTTCCCAAAAGAAGCAGGTATTACCAGAGTATGATAGACCTGCAGTTGATAGACGCAGGGCAGTCCTATAAGAAGCTAAACCGGAGCTATGTTATTTTTATCTGTCCCTTTGATGTTTTTGGCAAAGGGAGGCATATCTATACTTTTGAAAATATCTGTAAAGAAGACTATACTGTTTCTTTAGGGGATGGGGCATTGAAGATTTTCTTAAATGCCGACGGTGAGCAGGACGATGTCAGTGGGGAACTGAGGGCATTCCTTGACTATGTGGCAGGGAAGAAGTCAGAAGACAGTTTTATTATGAAATTAGAAGAAGCGGTGGAAGAGGCGAAGAAGAACCGGAAATGGAGGCATGAGTATATGACATTATTGATGCGCGACCAGGAAAACATTGAAAAAGGTATCGAAAAAGGTATCGAAAAAGGTATCGAAAAAGGTATTTTAGGAATGGTATCTACATTAAAGGATTTAGAAATCCCAGATGCAACAATTGTGCAGAAGATTCAGGAAAAATTTAAGTTTTCCAGAGAAGAGGCAGAACGGTATGTCCAATGATGGAAACAAGGAAGATGCTTATGCTGATTCAAAAACTGGTGGAAAGTGTAATTCAGAGAGCAGGGGACAGGCAAAAGCCTGTCCCCTTTGAATTCATGTTATACAATTTCTCTCACATCATAGGGCGTCGTCTGATACACGTAGTAATTGAGCCAGTTAGAATACAAGAGCTGCCCGGTGGAACGCCAATTAACGACAGGCGGGTTTCCCGGGTTATTATCCGGAAAATAGTTGGCAGGTATGGTAGGATTCATCCCTTTACCCAAATCTCGGAAATATTCTTGTGCCAGAGTGTCGGCGTCATATTCGGGATGGCAGGTAACGAAGAAATGGCGGCTGTCGGTTGTCTTGGCGATGGCTACGCCGGCTTCGTCGGAGACAGCCATAAGTTCTAACTCCGGTACGGAGGCAATCTTGTCTGCATCGATGCCCATGGCGCGTGACTGGGGCGCATAGAAGATATCGTCAAATCCACGGAAAAGAGGGGAGTTTCTCTTTATGATTTTGTGGGAATAGACGCCGGACAGCTTCGTCTTAAGGTCAGTGCGCTCTAACCCATAGAGATAGTATAATCCGGCAAAAGCGCCCCAACATAGATGGAGCGTACAGTGGACGTGTGTTTTGCCCCACTCCATAATCGTGCATAGCTCTTTCCAATAAGTCACATCCTCGAATTTCACATAATCAAGCGGCGCTCCGGTGATAATCATGCCGTCATATTTACGGTCTTTTACTTGGTCAAAAGTTGTGTAGAAGGACTCCATATGGTTGGAATCGGTGTGCAGAGGCGTGTAGCTTGCGGTCTGTAAAAATTCCACGTTTACCTGCAGAGGCGTGTTGGACAGCTTGCGTAGAAGCTGTGTTTCCGTCACAATTTTGGTAGGCATCAGGTTCAGAATCAGCACATTAAGCGGACGAATATCCTGGTGCATCGCGCGGTACTCCGTCATGACGAAGATATTTTCATTTTCTAATATGGTAGTTGCGGGTAAAGAGTCTGCTACTTTGATAGGCATATAAATTCCTCAACTTTCATTGTGTTTCTTATTAAAATATAGAGTAGCATAAAAAAAGCTGTCTTGCAACAATTGCACATTTAAGGGAAATGGGGTATAATTCAATAGTAAACAGTGTCAGAGGGGGTTCATGGTATGGAGACAGCATATCAGAAGGTAAAAGTGCATAATGAATTGGAATGGTGCCAGGTAACCGACTTGGCGACGAAAGAGCGGATAGAGAAGATACTGCTCAAAAATAGAGTATCCTATTTTGTGAAATGGGAGAAACCGAAGTTTTTTTCAAATGACAAGTTTGGTACGTGCATATTCTGTGTAAACCAACTACAGAAGGAGATTGCAGATGAAGCGCTTCATGATTTGGAGGAGGAAATAAAGGATAACATCAAATTTGTCAACCGCAAAGTTGACAAGACCTTTTACTAATTTCCGCGTCCAAATTTGCCGGATAGTACAATTTGTTATTTGTTTCTGAGTGAAAGCAAATGGTTTTTATGGCAGACGCTGATTTGAGATTTATACTTTTGCACAGGCAAGGTTACGGATTCCTTACGGTAAGCGGCTCAGAAATGGAGATTAGAATGAGTAATTGTGATAGCTGTAGTCATTATCAGTATGACGAAGATTATGAGTGTTATGTGTGCATGGTAGATTTGGATGAGGACGATATGAGCAGGTTCTTAAGAGGCGGCAGTTTTGATTGTTCTTTCTACCAGTTGGACAATGAATATTTGGTTGTAAGGAAACAGATGTAAGAAATAAACTTTTGCATCTGTTTTTTGATATAAATAAAAATGCTGATGCTGATTTCACGCAGTTTTGAAGGAGGGTTTATATGGATATTAATTTACAAATTACGGATATGGCAGGAGCGAGTCCTGAACATTCGCTTGTCATTGTCAATTTTGTTTCGGCAATTAGAAAACAGCTTAAGAACAGTACATGTTATGTTTTTTCCGATAATGTACAGTATAGATTCAGGTCAGATGATGGAGAAAGTAGAACGGTTATTCCGGATGCTTCTATAAATTGTCGTGTGAAATCAAGACGTGGCAACATGTTTCTTGACTCACCCAGGTTTGTTTTGGAAGTATTATCCCCAACGACAGAAAAATATGACCGTTCCGAAAAAATGGAGTTATACAGACAACAGGAAGTTGAGGAATATTGGATTGTAGACTGGAGAAAAAAAGAAGTCGAAATATATGAATTGGATTATGAAAACGACAGACCGAAATATTTTTTGCAGAATACAATCACAGAAAAGAATAAAGGTGAACTAAAGCTTATTCATTTTCCCGGCGTTAAGATTACGTTTGATGAACTTTTTGAGGAGATAGAGTCATAAATAATTTTGGAGTATATGGCTCATTGCCGTATCAATTCCTGTTATAGGAACGGTTTTGGCATACAAAAAAGCTGTCGCAAAATGTAGCATATTTGCAATATATAGTTTTGGCATCTGAAGCATCCAGCTATATATTGTTAGAAAGTGCTATTTGCGGCAGCCTTTTTTATCTATTTTTTCTCTTTCTTCAAATTCTTCTGCGCAGTGGACAGCATCAGTTTAATCCGGTTAAGCTGGTTTACCTCACTGGCGCCAGGGTCGTAATCGATTGCCACGATATTGGAGAGCGGATATCTTTTGCGTAATTCCTTGATAACGCCCTTGCCGACCACATGGTTAGGCAGACAGCCAAAAGGCTGCGTGCAGACGATATTGTTGACGCCGCTGTGGATTAATTCTACCATTTCTCCGGTTAGGAACCAGCCTTCTCCGGTCTGGTTGCCGATGTTGACAATCGGCTCTGCATATTCCACGAGCTTGTAAATGCTGACAGGAGGCGTGAAATGCTTGCTTTTGCTAAATTCTTTTGCGGCCTGGGCGCGCATCTTCTCGAGTGTCCAGATACCCAGTCTGGAAAATGTGGCGGCCTTGCGCGATGTGCCCAGGTAATCTGCTTTGTATATCTGGTTATAGAAGCAGTAGAGCATAAAGTCAAGCAAATCGGGCACCACGGCCTCAGCCCCTTCGGACTCCAACAACTCCACAAGATGGTTATTGGCGGCGGGGGCAAATTTAACCAGGATTTCTCCCACAATCCCTACCCGCGGTTTGCGCAGGTTTTCATGGATGGGGATGGCATCAAAATCACGTATTATCTGACGGCACATTTTGCCGAAAGCCACATAACTCATATGTTTTCTCGAAACGAAATCTTGGCATTTCGACACCCACTTTGCATGAAGGGCATCCACAGAGCCGGGCTCTTTCTCATAAGGGCGCATACGGTAGACGCAGCGCATGAAAACATCCCCGAAGAGCGCGCTGTATGCGGCGCGCATAAGCAGTTCGGCATTCAGATGGAAACCAGGGTTACTTTCGATGCCCGCAAGGTTTAGGGAGATGACAGGGATTTGTGGCATATCCGCCTTCTCCAGGGCACGTCTGATGAATCCTACGTAGTTGGTGGCACGACAGCCGCCGCCTGTCTGGGTCATGATGATTGCCACTTTGTTTAAATCATATTTGCCGGAGAGCAGGGCGTCCATAATCTGCCCTACAACCATCAAAGACGGATAACATGCATCATTGTTGACATATTTTAACCCCACATCCACGGCATGCCTGTTGTCATTGCCAAGCACCTCGAAATGGTATCCGCAGGCCCTAAAACCTGCCTGCATGATTTCAAAGTGAATGGGAGACATCTGAGGGCACAGGATAGTATAGTCCTTGCGCATCTCTTCCGTAAACTCCACTTTGTCTATGGCGCTGGAACGGATGGTACGCTGTTTGTGCTTCTGCTCCCTGACTTTGATTGCCGAGAGCAAGGAGCGTATACGGATTCTGGCGGCGCCCAGGTTATTGACTTCATCAATTTTTAGGCAAGTATATATTTTGTCGGCGCCTGACAGGATATCGTTTACCTGGTCGGTTGTTACGGCGTCCAAGCCGCATCCGAAGGAGTTTAACTGGATAAGGTCCAGGTCATCCCGCATCTTCACATAGCTTGCGGCGGCATACAGCCTGGAATGGTACATCCACTGGTCGGATACGATTAGTGGGCGTTCCGGTTTCGCAAGATGCGACACGGAATCTTCCGTCAGTACCGCCAGGTCATAAGAGTTAATGAGTTCCGGGATGCCGTGGTTGATTTCAGGGTCTATATGATAGGGCCTGCCGGCCAGGACAATGCCGCGTTTGTGGTTTTGTTCCATGAAACGCAGTACTTCTTCACCTTTGTCGCGCATATCCTGGCGCGCCAAGGCCAATTCTTCCCAGGCGTCTTTAGCGGCATCCATCACCTGCGTAACAGGAAGTTCTCTAAATTCCTTAGTAAGAGCGCTGGTGACGGTATGCAGGCTTTCAAAAGACATAAAAGGGTTGCGGAAAGAAACTTCTCCGCGTCCTATCTCCTCCACATTATTTTTGATATTTTCTGAGTAGGAGGTGACGATGGGGCAGTTGTAATGGTTGTTTGCTTCATGAAACTCATCCCGCTCATAGAACAGGGCCGGGTAGAAAATAAAATCTACCTTCTGGTTGATGAGCCAGGCAACATGGCCATGGGCCAGTTTGGCCGGGTAACATTCCGATTCGCTGGGAATGGATTCAATCCCCAGTTCATATATTTTGCGGTTGGAACTGGGAGAGAGCACTACACGGTAGTTCAGTTTTGTAAAGAAAGTGAACCAGAACGGATAGTTCTCGTACATATTTAGGACTCTGGGGATTCCTACCGTGCCCCGGACAGCCAAATCGGCGGACAGCGGTTCGTAGGAGAAGAGTCTTTTTAATTTATAATCGTATAGGTTGGGCAGATGGTTCTCGTTTTTTGTTTTACCTAGCCCCCTCTCGCAGCGGTTGCCGGAAATATACTGGCGCCCTCCGGTAAATTTATTGATGGTCAGGCGGCAGTTATTGGTGCATCCTTTACATTTTGCCATGCTTGTCTCGAACTGCAAACTTGTAATCTGTTCGATGCTCAGCATGGAAGATTCGTCTCCTTCCCGGTAGCGCTCCCTGGCAATAAGCGCAGCGCCGAAAGCGCCCATAATGCCGGCGATGTCCGGGCGGATGGCTTTGCAGCCGGCAATTTTTTCAAAGCTGCGCAACACGGCGTCATTGTAGAATGTGCCGCCCTGTACCACGATGTTTTTGCCCAGTTCCGAGGCGTCGGATACTTTGATGACTTTAAACAGGGCATTCTTGATGACAGAGTACGCTAAGCCCGCGGAGATGTCGGAGACAGAGGCGCCTTCTTTTTGCGCCTGTTTGACCTTGGAGTTCATGAATACGGTACAGCGTGTGCCCAGGTCAATGGGATGTTTGGCGAACAGGGCGGCCTTGGCGAAATCTTCCACATTGTAGTTTAATGACTTGGCGAAGGTTTCTATGAAAGAACCGCAGCCGGAGGAACATGCTTCGTTGAGCTGTACGCTGTCCACGGTCTGGTTCTTGATTTTAATGCACTTCATATCCTGCCCGCCGATGTCTAGGATGCAGTCTACCGCAGGGTCGAAGAAAGCTGCGGCGTAGTAATGCGCCACAGTCTCCACCTCACCGTCATCCAACAGGAAAGCGGCTTTCATAAGCGCTTCACCGTATCCCGTGGAGCAGGCGCGGACAATCTGCACGTCCTTTGGGAGCAGGGAATAGATTTCTTTCAGGGAGCGTATCGCCGTTTTTAAAGGGCTTGCGTCGTTACTGCTGTAGAAAGAGTAGAGCAGGGAGCCGTCTTCGCCTACAAGAGCCACTTTCGTGGTGGTGGAGCCGGCGTCGATGCCCAGGAAACATTTGCCTTTATATGTGGCGAAGTCGGATGTCGCAACATGGTGAGTGGCGTGCCTTTTGGAGAAGTCGGTATATTCTTCTTTGGAGGCAAACAGAGGCTCCATGCGTTCTACTTCAAATTCCATTTTGATGTCGGAAGCAAGTTTGCCGACCATTTCTTCCATAGAATAGGACGTCTCTTCTTTTGCGTTCAGTGCAGAGCCGATGGCCGCAAATAGATGGGAGTTGTCCGTATCGATGATATGTGCGTCATCCAGTTTCAGTGTGCGGATGAAAGATTGTTTTAACTCCGACAGAAAGTGCAGCGGACCGCCCAGGAATGCAACGTGCCCTCGGATAGGTTTACCGCAGGCAAGACCGCTGATAGTCTGGTTGACGACAGCCTGAAAAATGGAGGCGGACAAGTCTTCTTTGGTTGCGCCTTCATTGATGAGCGGTTGGATATCGGACTTCGCGAAGACGCCGCATCTGGCCGCGATGGTGTATAGCAGATGATAATTTTTGGCATACTCATTAAGCCCGGATGCATCGGTCTGCAGCAGGGAGGCCATCTGGTCGATAAAGGAACCCGTACCGCCGGCACAGATACCGTTCATGCGCTGTTCCACGTTGCCGCCTTCAAAATAGATAATTTTGGCGTCTTCACCGCCAAGCTCAATTGCCACATCGGTGGCGGGAGCCAGTGCTTTTAAGGAGGTGGATACGGCGATGACCTCCTGCACGAAAGGAACTTGCAGATGGTTGGCCAGGGTGAGCCCGCCGGAACCGGTAATCATCGGATGGACGGCCAGGTTTCCCAGTTTGTCGTAGGCTTTTTGTAAAAGCCCGGAGAGCGTTTCTCTTATATTTGCAAAGTGTCTTTGATAGTCGGAAAAGAGTATTTGCTGTCTTTCGTCTAAAATCGCTATTTTTACGGTCGTGGAACCGATGTCAATACCGAGAGTATATTGCATTTGACTCATTTCAGATATCACTCCTTATCTTTTTTCATATCGTCTGGAACGACTTTGTACTTATTTAAATGTTATTCGTCACTCTGACAGACGTTGTCATTATACGACACGGTTTTGCAAAAATCAATCGGAGAATTAGTGGAAAATTATTTATTAAATTTTTATGACTTGTGTATTTTTGAAATAGGCGCCGTTTACTTTTAAATCAAGGAATGTTAAAATGTATTCAGTTTGATAGCCGAAAATACATTGTAATAGCAAGGAGAATGCAAGATGAGCCCTTTTGAACGGAAGTTTGGTAAGTATGCGATTAAGAATCTGTCTTTTGTTCTGGTCGTGTGTTATGCTGTGGGATATGTGCTTAGGATAATGGACAGGAGCGATACGCTGATTTTCTTTCTGTCCCTTGACCCTTATGCAATTTTACACGGGCAGGTGTGGAGGCTAGTCACATGGATTCTGATTCCACCGCCCAGCGGGAATATTTTCTTTACACTGATTATGTTGTATTTTTATTGTTCCATCGGTACGACGCTTGAGCGCACATGGGGGACATACCGCTACAATGTGTATCTGTTGCAGGGTATGGTATTTACGATTGCCGGCAGTTTCCTGTTTCTGGCGTTCCAGTATGTTTTTAATGGGAACAATGTGACGGAATACGATTTTTTGTTCAGTTCGTTGTATTTTAGCACATATTATATCAATATGTCAATTTTCCTTGCTTTTGCCGCCACCTTCCCGGATGTGGAGGTACTGTTAATGTTTATCATTCCGATTAAGGTCAAGTGGCTTGGGGTGATTTACGGCGTGATGCTTTTGTTTGAATTTTTACAGTCGGGTGTGGACCGGAAGTTTGCCATCGCCGCATCTCTGCTTAATTTTATCGTATTTTTTGTTACTTCCCGCAATATGATGCATTTGAATCCGAAGCAGATTCACAGGCGGCAGGAATTTAAGCGGGATGTGCGCCGCAATACCGGAGTTACCAAGCATAAATGCGCGATTTGTGGCAGGACGGAAGTGGACAGTCCGGATTTGCAGTTCAGGTTCTGCTCAAAATGCGACGGTAATTACGAATACTGTGAAGAACATCTGTACACACATACGCATGTGAAGAGAAACTGACGGGCGTATAGTTGGGATTTGGAATTTTGTAGGTAAGGTGGTGTCCCGTCGCATGAACGCTCCGGGATAGGAAATGGAATGTAGGAAAAGGAGCAGGAGAATGGACACAGGCAGAGAGCGGGAAATCAAGTTTGCAAAGACGCTTGAGCAAGTCAAAAAGACTGCAAAAAATCAAAATAACTGTATCTCCAAGGAACAGGTGCAGGAAGCTTTCGCCTCCCTTGGGCTTAGTGAAGAACAGATGGAGATGGTGTATGGCTATCTGCGTCAGCATAAAATTGGCGTTGGAGAGCCCGTGGATTTGGACGAATATCTGGCAGAGGAAGAGAAAGATTATCTGGCTGCTTATCTGGAAGCGCTTTCAGCGTTGCCCCGCCTGTCGGCAGGTGAGAAGGAAGCGGTGACGCTGTCCGCCATGGCAGGTGACGGGGATGCAAGAGGCAGGCTGACGGAGGCGTATCTGCCGGAGGTTGTGGAGATTGCCAAGCTCTATGCGGGACAGGGCGTTTATCTGGAAGACTTAATCGGAGAAGGCAATGTGGCGCTTTCGGCGGGGGTTACCATGCTTGGGGCATTGGAACATGCTTTTGAGGCCCAGGGGATGCTTGCCAGGTTGATTATGGACGCGATGGAAGAGTATATTGCGCAAAATGCCGAGGAAGAAAAGAAAGATAAGAAAATTGTCGATAAAGTTAACAAAGTGGCGGATATAGCCCATGGACTTTCAAAAGAACTGCGCAGGAAGGTGACGGTGGAAGAAGTTATGGAGGAATCGGGCTTAAGCAGGAAGGCGATTGAAGACGCCATCCGCATGAGTGGGGATAAGATTGAGGACTTGGCGTAGCATGGAGGAACCCTATGGACTATCAAAATAATGATTTCAAATATTTTATGCAAGATACAGGTTCGGTTTATCTGGGAGCAAAATTCAGCTATGCGGAGATTATGGAACAGGAGATGGTTTCATTCAAATATAAAAGTATCATAGAACACTATATCTATAAAGACACGGCGCCGGAGACGACACTGGAGAGCCAGTTGTATTATATGACGCCGGAGCAGTTTTCTTACAAGACATACAAACAGCTTAAGGCAAAAGTGAAAGTCAGTATGCTTGCAAAGAAGAAGACTCTGTTTGGGGAAGAAAAAGTCGTATATGAAAATAAGGTGGTTAAACTGGATGAACTTGTGGGAATGAACCTGGCGAAGAAGAAGCAATGCGGCATGATTGTGCAGGAACTGATATTATCGAAACTGGCAATTATGGCATTTAATGTTTGAAGAAATTTTTTTTTGTAGAATAACGCGATAAATGACAGAAGGAAATGAAAGAAGGGGCTTGTGCATCGCACAATTATTTGCTAGACTGACATTGTCAGACATGATACGAGTCTAAATGACACAAATATGGCAGAAGCCCTGTCATATTCGCATGAAAAATGCGGTAAAATTCCCTTTTTGCAATGAACAGGCAGAAGATGCTCCAACCATCCTCTGCCTGTTCTGCATGTATAGATTCTCATGTGGAAGTTTCCCTACTCGATTTATTTTGCTAAGTTTCCGTAAGCGTGGTATACTATATGCCAAATGATTGTGTGGGATTATATATCAGATGAAATGGAAAGGAGCTCATGCAAATGGAGATAGAACAATTGCAGGCGTATACATTACTGGAGAAGAAGGAGATTAAGGAGTTAAATTCGGTCAGTTATTTACTGCGCCACAAGAAGACAGGGGCGCGGGTGGCACTTTTGTCCAACGATGATGACAACAAGGTGTTTTATATCGGTTTCCGCACACCGCCCAAGGACAGCACCGGCGTGGCCCATATCGTGGAGCATACGGTGCTTTGCGGTTCCGATAAGTTTCCGGTGAAAGACCCTTTTATCGAACTGGCGAAAGGCTCGTTGAATACTTTCTTAAATGCCATGACTTATCCCGATAAGACGGTATATCCTGTGGCGAGCTGCAATGAGAAGGATTTCCAGAACCTGATGGATGTCTATCTGGACGCAGTGCTCCATCCGAATATTTATCATGAGGAGAAAATCTTTAAGCAAGAAGCCTGGCATTATGAGATGGAGAGCGCGCAGGACGAGCTGACCATCAACGGGGTCGTTTACAGCGAGATGAAGGGGGCCTATTCTTCTCCGGACGATGTGCTTTGGAGGGAGGTTATGAATTCTCTTTATCCTCATACCGCTTACTCTGTGGAGTCAGGCGGGGACCCGGATGTGATTCCGGAACTTACCTATGAGGATTTTCTCGGATTCCACAAGAAATATTACCATCCGTCCAACAGTTATATTTATCTTTACGGTGATATGGATATGGCGGAGAAATTACGGTATATTGACGAAGAATATCTCTCCAAATATGAGACGCTTGCAGTGGACTCTGCACTCGCCACGGAACAGCCCTTCCAGGAAATGCGGGTTGTGGAGAAAGAGTATCCGATAATGGAAAGCGAGTCGGAGCGTGACAATACTTATCTGGCTTATAATATATCTCTCGGGGAACAGCCGGACAGGAAATTCTGTTATGGGTTTTCGACGCTTGCGGATGTATTGTGCATGATGCCGGGGGCGCCTGTTAAGGAGGCTCTTCTTGATGCAGGAATTGGTACGGACTTAAATTGTGCCTATGACACAAGCGTAAAACAGCCCTATTTCTCGATGATTGCCAAGAATGCGAATGCGGAACAGAGGGATGCGTTTATCCGCGTGGTGGATGATACATTAGAGCGGCTTAGCAGGGAAGGACTTGACAAGAAAGCTATTCGGGCGAATTTAAACAGCAGCGAGTTCAAGTACAGGGAGGCGGATTTTGGTTCTTATCCGAAGGGGCTTATGTATGGGCTGCAAATGTTGGATACATGGCTGTATGACGATGAGGCGGCTTTTGTGAATGTGGAGCTTCTGGACACATATGAGGAACTAAAAGAAGCGGCAGATACTTCCTATTTTGAAGATTTAATCCGCGATTATCTGGTGCATAATCCACACAAGAGCGTGGTGACGGTAAAACCGGTAAAGGGACTGACCGGGAAAAAGGAAAAGAAGTTAGCCGAGGAATTGGCTAAGCGCAAAGAGAGCATGGGGGCGGAGGAGATTGCGCGGATTGTCCGGGAGACGCAAGAACTGAAACAGTACCAGGAGGAACCTAGCGCAAAAGAAGATTTGGAGAAGATTCCGCTTTTATCCAGGGCGGATATGAGGAAAGAGGCCATACCTTACAGCAACGAAGAAAAGAAGGTGGACGATACAGTTCTTTTGTATCACGATATCTTTACCAACGGGATAGGTTATCTGCGGTTTATGTTTGATTTGCGGCAGGTGCCGGAAGAACTGTTCCCCTATGTAGGTATCCTGAAAACGGTCTTGGCTCTGGTGAGTACGGAAAGATACAGTTATAGCGAACTGTACAGCGAGATTAACCTGCAGACTGGCGGTATTATACCGGTGGTGAATACCTATTCGGATGCCAGGGATTTGTCGAAATATACCGCAACCCTTGACCTGAAAATCAAGGTGCTGTACGAGAATCTCCCGCAGGCTTTCGAACTGGCGAAAGAGATATTGACCCGTGCGGATTACAAAGATACGAAGCGGCTCTATGAACTGGTGGCGGAGGCGCGCTCCTGCAAACAGGCGGATATGATGTCGGCGGGGCATACCCTGGCGGCGGGCAGGGCTTTGTCTTATCTGTCCAGGCAGGCCATGTTACTGGAGCATATTAATGGCATTCCTTTCTATCGGTTCCTGGAAGGATTGGAGAAAGGCTTTGAGGAAAGGAAGGAGGAATTGTCCCGGAATCTTCAGCGGACGGTACAATACATTTTCAGACCGGAAAATCTGATGGTGGATTATACGGCGCAGAAAGAGGGGCTTAAAGGAATCGAACCCCTTATCAAAGATTTTAAGAAAAGCCTTTATACACAGGCTTTGGAGACGACAGGATACAATCCTGTACCGGTTAAGAAGAATGAAGGTTTCATGACCTCGGCCCAGATTCAGTATGTGTGCCGGGCAGGCAATTATGAGAAGAAGGGGCTGCATTATAATGGTGCGTTAAAGGTATTGCGGGTGCTGCTTGGGTATGATTATCTCTGGACACAGGTTCGTGTGAAAGGTGGCGCTTACGGCTGCATGTGCAGCTTCGGCAGGTCGGGTGACAGCTATTTTGTGTCCTACAGGGACCCGAACCTTAAAAATACGGTGGATGTATATGAGAAAGCGGCGGATTACATCGCAGGTTTTGAGGCTGATGAGAGAACTATGACCCAGTATATTATCGGGGCGGTCAGTGAGATGGATATACCTATGACGCCCGCCATGAAGGGAGCTTATTCGCTCACCGGATATATGACCCATTATCCTTTTGAGCAGGTACAGAAGAACAGAGACGAGCTGCTTGCGGCAGACGCAGATACCATCCGGGGGCTTGCGGAATATATACGTGCTTTCATGGACGAGGATTGTCTGTGCGTGGTAGGCAATGAAGAGAAAATTAAAGAAAATGGGGAATTGTTTGGGGCTACGGATTATCTGTTCCATTAATACTGTGAGACAAGAATGAGATTAGATTGAAGAATCAGAATATACATGGTTATAGATTGAAAAATCATGCCGATGCACTGATTTTTCAATGGGCAATTTGAGGTTCTGACATGGAGGATTAGCGTGAGAATAAACAGAGTAAGCAAGATAATTTTGTTGGCTGTTATGGCGGCAGCGTCGTTAAATGCCTGTGGCAGCAGCGCCAAGTACAGCGCTGGCGGTGCACAGGCTGTAACCTATGAATCTGCCAATGATATGGCGGCTTCTGAGAAAGGCTTCTATGAGGCAGCGCCGGCTGAGGAGATGGCGGAGACAGCCGAGTACGATGAAGCGGCAGCAAGTGAAGAGGGCGGTATGGATGTTCCGGAGGACGCCTTGGCAGGCCGGAAACTGATAAAGAATGTGAACCTGAATGTGGAGACGGAGGAGTTTGATACGCTTCTCCCCCACATTATGCAAAGGGTGAATGCCCTTAGCGGCTACATAGAAGAAATGTCCAGTTACAGTAGGAACGAGACATATTCCTCGGATTACCGGGGAACCAAATACTTGCGTTATGCGAATCTGACGATACGCATCCCCAAGGACAGCCTGGACGCATTCCTTGAGGAAGTGGGGGAAAAGTCCAACGTGGTAAGCCGTTCGGAGAGCGTGACGGACGTGACCTTGCAGTATGTAGATTTGGAGAGCCATAAGAAAGCCCTTTCTACGGAGCAGGACAGGTTGCTTGAACTGTTGGGGCAGGCGGAGAATGTGGAGGATATCATCGCCATAGAGGGGCGTCTGTCGGAAGTCCGCTATCAGATTGAGAGCATGGAGTCACAGCTTCGTACATTTGATAACCAGATTGATTACAGTACGGTATATTTGTATATTGATGAAGTGGAGCGGTATTCACCGCCTGCGGAGGCCACGGTTTTTGAGCGTATCCGGAGAGGATTCGTGGATAGTCTGTGGGGCGTGGGACGTGACGCACAAGACTGCGCCGTATGGTTTGTTATTAATCTTCCGTATATCATCGTGTGGGCAGTTATTATCATCGTAGCGGCGCTTGGCATACGCAAATTGATAAAAAGAATTAAGAATAAAAAGGCCCTTTCCGGAGGCGTCAGGAACCCATATCCGGGTGGAAATTCGAGATGGAATAATATAAAAAGAGCCCGGGGCAGCGCCAGGCCGCAGGAGGTTGGGGAAATGCCGGGACAGGATGCAGGGAATGGTTCCATGCCGGAGGGGCAAGGGGCAGATGAGGGTACGTCCTGCCAGGAAAAAACAGAGAAAGAAAGCGAATAAGAAACCATGGGAAATACGAAAAACAATGAAGGAGCTTTAGGAAACGGCACAGGACAGGATGCAAAGTTCAAATCCGGGTTTGCCACACTGATTGGAAGGCCCAATGTGGGCAAGTCCACGCTAATGAATGCGCTAATCGGTCAGAAAATTGCGATTACATCCAATCGTCCGCAGACGACCAGAAACCGTATACAGACTGTGTATACTTCCGGTGAAGGACAGATTGTGTTCTTAGATACGCCGGGAATCCATAAGGCGAAGAACAAGCTGGGGAATTACATGGTGGGTGTTGCGGAGCGCACCATGTCCGAGGTGGATGTGATTTTATGGCTTGTGGAGCCCACGGACTATATCGGTGCAGGGGAGAAGCATATCATAGAACAGCTTCAAAAGACGAAGACCCCGGTTATCTTAGTTATTAATAAGATTGACACCGTCAAAAAAGAGCTGATTCTGACCTTTATTGATGCCTACAGGAAGGAACTGGATTTTGCGGAGATTGTTCCGGTGTCGGCGCTTAAAAAGGACGGACTTGACGTGCTTGTCTCGTGCATTATGAAATACCTGCCTTACGGTGAGCCGTTTTATGATGAAGATACGGTGACGGACCAGCCCATGCGCCAGATTGTGGCGGAACTGATTCGGGAGAAGGCGCTAAGATGTCTGGAGGAAGAAATCCCCCATGGGATTGCCGTTTCCATCGAGATGATGAAATTTAAGAAACATATCGTGGATATCGAGGCCACCATCGTATGTGAACGGGACAGCCACAAAGGTATTATTATCGGGAAACAAGGCAGTATGCTTAAGAGAATCGGTTCCATGGCAAGACCTGATATAGAAGATTTGGTGGAGCGCCAGGTTAATTTAAAGCTCTGGGTTAAGGTCAAAAAAGACTGGCGTGACAGTGACTATCTGCTGAAAAATTTCGGCTATAATCCGAAGGAAACAGAATAGAAAAAGATAAATCTGCGAACCCTATCAGTAGTGGGTGGCTCATGCACCGCGATGCATCGGCCGGGCGGCAAAGCATTAGGCTGTGCCGCGCTGACGAGAGAGGATTAGGGGCGTAAGATGAATGAGATAAATTACTGGGAAAAGTTTATGGAGACCGGGAAAATCGATGATTTCCTGGCATATAGAAATGCGGCAGAAGACACACGGGCCATGGCCCGCAGGGAGATGGAAGGTTTGGGAGAGCATTCTCATGCAGGACTATACAGAGATTACGGGGATGGTGCTAAAGGTTGAGCCAATGGGCGAGTACGACAAAAGAGTAGTGATTCTGACAAAAGAAAAAGGGAAAATATCCGCTTTTGCAAGAGGTGCGCGCAAGCAGGGAAGCAGGCTGCTTGCGGCGACGTCTCCCTTCTCTTTCGGAGAATTTAAGATATATGCCGGGAGAAATTCCTACAGCATTATGGAGGCTTCTATCAGCAATTATTTTGAAGGGCTGCGGGAAGATTTCGAGGGGGCCTACTACGGGATGTATTTCCTGGAGCTGATGGATTATTATACGAGGGAGAACAGTGACGAGAAGGAGATGTTAAAACTCGTCTATCAGTCTTTGCGCGCCCTGATGCATAAAGGGCTGCCTAACCAATTAGTAAGATACATATTTGAGATGAAAGCGATGGTGTTAAACGGAGATTTTCCGGGGATGCCGGCGAAAGGGGAGTGGGACGACTCAACCGGATACGCCGTTTCCTACATTATCAATTCCAGTATTGAGAAATTATATACTTTTACGGTGGCGCCGGAGGTGCTTGGAGAGCTTAAGGAGATTGCGGATGACTACCGCAGGCGATATCTGGACAGAACGTTTAAAAGTCTTGAAATTGTGGATAATCTTTAATATAATGTAGTGGCATCAAAATATAATGGCTTGGATGTTTAGTCAGGGATAAACGGAGAGGAACATGTATGGGAAGATGGAAAGCAGCCTGTCTGCTTTTGGCAATGTCCTGTGGGCTTGTCGGCTGTGGGCAGAACAAAACACCGGAAGTGAGTTCCGTTTCAATCGGTAAAGAAGGAGGCATTACCCATCAGATTGTGGGCAGCTTTGAGCAGAACAACTATCAATTGGAGAGCTTGGAGACGCTTGCGGTGGACAGGGTGGCGGAATATTGTACGGATAATGGTTCGGACAGTGTTACGTTGGGGTCCGTGGAGGAAGAGGACGGTAAGGTCATGATACTGTTCAATTATGCGGCAGCCCAGGATTATAGTCAGTTCAATAACAGGGAATTTTATATAGGTTCTCTTGAGGAGGCAGATGCCCAGGGATATTATCTGGACAGTGTTGCATTTATTTCTGCGGATGGCAAGCCGACGGAGATTGGCGATGTGGAAGAATGGGACGGTAAGCAGATTGTGGTGGTCGAGACCAAATCGGGGGAAGACCTGCTTGTCAATACTTACGGGAAAGTGCTCTATATTAACCAGAGCGCGACAAGTAACCTGGACATTTCTTTTTCCGGCAAGACAGGAGCATACATTTCCCATCCTATGGCGGAAGAAGGGGGCATGGACGAGAGCACGTTGTCCTATATTGTGTTTGAAAAATAGAGCGGCTTGTGAGGTATCATAGGATACATCATTTATTAGAATGGAGGAAATTATGGAAAAAACAATGGAAAAAATTGTGGCACTGGCGAAGGCGAGAGGGTTTGTATATCCTGGCTCCGAGATTTATGGAGGGTTAGCGAATACATGGGATTACGGCAATCTGGGCGTGGAGCTGAAGAATAATGTAAAGAAGGCATGGTGGCAGAAATTTGTGATGGAAAACCCTTACAATGTGGGGGTAGACTGTGCGATTCTGATGAATCCGCAGACATGGGTGGCCTCCGGGCATTTGGGAGGATTCTCCGACCCGTTAATGGACTGTAAGGAGTGTCATGAGAGATTTCGCGCCGATAAACTGATAGAAGACTATGCGGCGGACAACGGCATCACTTTTGAGGAGTCTGTGGATGCCTGGAGCCAGCAGCAGATGAAAGATTTTATCGAGGAGAAGAATATACTCTGCCCAACTTGTGGCAAACATAATTTTACGGATATCAGACAGTTTAACCTGATGTTCAAGACTTTCCAGGGCGTCACCGAGGACGCTAAGAATACGGTATACTTAAGACCCGAGACGGCCCAGGGCATTTTTGTAAATTTCAAGAACGTGCAGAGAACTTCCCGTAAGAAGATTCCCTTCGGAATCGGCCAGATTGGCAAATCTTTCCGGAATGAGATTACGCCGGGGAATTTTACATTCCGCACAAGAGAGTTCGAGCAGATGGAGTTAGAGTTTTTCTGTGAGCCAGGTACGGATTTGGAGTGGTTCCGGTACTGGAGAGGATTCTGCCGTGACTGGCTGATTTCTCTTGGCATCAAGGAAGAAGAGATGCGGCTTCGCGACCATGACCCGGCGGAACTGGCATTCTATTCCAAGGGAACGACGGATATCGAATTTTTATTCCCCTTCGGCTGGGGTGAACTGTGGGGCATCGCGGACAGGACAGATTATGACTTGACGCAGCACCAGAACACGTCCGGCGAGGATATGTCTTATTTCGATGACACAAAGAATGAGAAGTATGTGCCCTATGTCATTGAACCTTCTTTGGGTGCGGACCGCGTGGTGTTGGCTTTTCTGTGCGCCGCATATGACGAAGAGGAGATTGGGGAAGGGGATGTACGTACCGTGCTGCATTTCCATCCTGCGCTTGCTCCGGTGAAGATAGGGATTCTTCCCTTATCTAAGAAACTGAACGAGGGTGCGGAGAAGATTCTTGCACAGCTTTCCAGGAAGTATAACTGTGAGTTCGACGACAGAGGGAATATCGGCAAGAGATACCGCCGCCAGGATGAAATCGGTACACCTTTCTGCGTTACATACGATTTCGATTCCGAGACGGACGGATGCGTGACCGTTAGGTTCCGTGACTCCATGGAGCAGGAGCGGATTGCGATTACAGAGTTGGATGCGTACTTTGCAGATAAATTTGACTTCTAAAAGAAAGGATAGAGAACTGCGATGAAACCCTATGGTGTAAATGAATTGCGTAGGATGTTCCTGGAGTTTTTTGAGAGCAAGGAACACCTTAAGATGAAAAGTTTTTCTTTAGTTCCCCACAATGACAATAGCCTGTTGCTTATCAATTCAGGTATGGCGCCGCTCAAACCTTATTTTACGGGGCAGGAGATTCCGCCCAGGAAACGTGTCACCACATGCCAGAAGTGTATCCGTACGGGAGATTTGGAGAATGTGGGAAAGACGGCGAGACATGGCACTTTTTTTGAGATGCTTGGTAATTTTTCCTTCGGTGATTACTTCAAGCGCGAGGCGATTGCGTGGAGCTGGGAATTTCTGACTGAGGTTGTAGGGCTTAGTGCGGACAGGCTTTATCCTTCTATCTATGAAAATGACGAAGAAGCATTTGAGATTTGGAATAAAGAAATGGGAATCCCGGCAGAGCGGATTTTCCGGTTTGGCAAGGAGGATAATTTCTGGGAGCATGGTTCCGGTCCTTGTGGACCTTGTTCGGAGATTTATTATGACCGCGGGGAGGGATATGGCTGTGGTAAGCCTGGCTGTACCGTAGGCTGTGACTGTGACCGCTATATGGAAATCTGGAACAATGTGTTTACCCAGTTCGACAATGACGGCAAGGGCAACTATACGGAGCTTGTACAGAAAAATATCGATACAGGGATGGGCTTAGAGAGGCTTGCAAGTGCGGTACAGGACGTGGATTCAATATTCGATGTGGATACGGTGCTTGCGCTGCGCACAAGAGTATGTGAGATTGCCGGTGTAGCGTATAAGAAGGAATATGAGACGGATGTATCTATCCGTATTATCACAGACCATATCCGTTCGGCTACGTTCATGATTTCCGACGGCATTATGCCGTCTAATGAGGGCAGGGGATATGTATTAAGGCGTATTATCCGCCGCGCGGCAAGACAGGGCAGGAAGTTAGGCATTCAGGGTGTTTTCCTGTCAGATTTGGCAGGTACGGTTATTGATGGCTCCAAGGACGGTTATCCGGAACTGGAGGAGAAGAAGGAATTTATCTTTAATGTATTGACGCAGGAAGAGAATAAATTTAACAAGACCATCGACCAGGGATTAAATATCCTGAATGAGATGACTGAGGCGGTGACAAAGGAAGGCGGCAGCGAGCTTGGCGGGGAAGACGCATTCAAGCTCTACGACACCTACGGGTTCCCTCTTGACTTGACGAAAGAAATCTTGGAAGAAAAGGGCTTCACGGTGGATGAAGAGGGCTTCAAGGCGTGTATGCAGGAACAGAAAGAGAAAGCCCGCAAGGCACGTAAGACGACTAATTATATGGGCGCTGACGTGACGGTGTACGAGTCCATTGACCCTGCCATCACAACCCAGTTTGTCGGGTATGATAATCTTGTTTATGATTCCAAAGTGACAGTGCTTACCACGGAGAGTGAATTGACAGAGGCGCTGACGGATGGTGAAGTCGGCACCGTGATTGTGGAGCAGACGCCTTTCTATGCGACTATGGGCGGACAGGTAGGAGACACCGGGCTTATTACCACGCCAGAGGGTATGTTTAAGGTAGAGAATACCATTAAGCTTTTAGGAGGTAAAGTGGGTCATGTAGGCAAGGTGGCGAAAGGAATGCTCAGGGTAGGCGATACCGTGACGTTGTCAGTAGATGCTGTCAGGAGAGGCAATACATGTAAGAACCACAGCGCAACTCATCTTCTGCAGAAAGCGCTCAGGGAAGTGCTCGGTAACCATGTGGAGCAGTCAGGCTCCTATCAGGACGGCGAGAGGACCCGTTTTGATTTCTCCCACTCTGCGGCGATGACGTCTGAGGAGATACGCAGGGTGGAACAGATTGTGAATGAGCAGATTGCACACAATCTCGAGGTAGAGACAAAAGTTATGACCATAGAGGAGGCCAAGAAATCAGGCGCTATGGCGCTTTTTGGCGAGAAGTACGGAGACACTGTCAGAGTCGTGCAGATGGGTGATTTCTCCAAAGAATTGTGCGGTGGAACTCATGTGAAATCTACTTCTGCCATTGGCTCTTTTAAGATATTGTCCGAGTCCGGCGTGGCGGCAGGCGTGCGCAGAATTGAGGCGGTGACGGGCAGTAATGTGACGGCCTACTACCAGAAGATGGAAGAACAGCTCTATGGGGCAGCGAGAATACTCAAGACTTCCCCGGCCAGCCTGTTGGAGAGATGTGAACATCTGATGGCAGAGATGAAAGCTTTGCAGAGTGAGAACGAATCTCTTAAAAGTAAAGCGGCCAAGGATGCTCTAGGCGATGTCATGGACCAAGTACAGGAAGTCAAAGGGATTAAGCTGCTTGCGTCTAAGGTTGCGGGCGTGGACATGAACGGCCTGCGTGAACTTGGCGACCAGTTGAAAGAGAAGTTGGGGGAGGGTGTAGTCGTCCTGATTTCTGATATAGATGGGAAGGTTAACATGGTGGCTATGGCCACAGACGGAGCGATGAAGCAGGGCGCTCATGCCGGCAATCTGATTAAAGGAATCGCCTCACTCGTGGGCGGCGGCGGTGGCGGGCGTCCTAATATGGCGCAGGCGGGCGGTAAGAACCCTGCGGGAATCGAGAGCGCCATCGCAGAGTGTGTGAAAGTTTTAGAAGGACAGGCAAAGTAATATTTTGTATTTTGTCAGGGAATTTTCCGCTTATCCGGGTTCGCGAAGCGAAAATTGTAAAGTTGGTTTGTGAGACAAACTTATTTTTTATGATTTTAGGCAATTTATGCATCTTATATCACAAAAAGTAGTTGACTCGTAACCAAAATGTGGTATAATTTACATTGTGTGTGGACACAGATAGTGTAAACGCGTAAATAACCCAATCAGTCGAAATGCTTGTTCGGGACTGAAGGGAGGTCAGGTGCGGGAATGTCAAACGTAATCGTAAAAGAGAACGAAACTTTGGACAGCGCATTGCGCCGTTTCAAAAGAAGCTGTGCGAAAGCCGGTATTCAGCAGGAGATTCGTAAGAGAGAGCATTACGAGAAACCTAGCGTAAGGCGTAAGAAGAAGTCCGAAGCAGCCAGAAAACGTAAATACAATTAAGTCAAGCGTAAAACAGGCCAGGAAGATGTTTCTGGTCTGTTTTTCTGTGTGTGGAAAGCGCTGTCGTTTATAAAAATACTGTGCTATTCTCCAAAAAACTGAAATTGGCGTGGATTGTGGCGAATATCCGTTGTCCCACTACAATATGTATAGTACATAACAGGATATGTAGGGGTGACAGTGTTGCGGAGAATAAGAAAACGTATTGTGGCTTGGCTGATATTGGGATGTCTCATATTGAACGCAGGATTCTTGCATGGCGCCATGGATGTATGGGCAGCGCCGGAAGTTTCTGCGCCGTCTTATATTGTGATGGAGGCATCTACCGGACAGGTGATTTGCGAACAGGATGCGGATTCAAGAAAAAGTCCGGCAAGTATCACAAAAATTATGACCTTGTTGATTGTGTTTGAACACATAAAGAGCGGAAGAATCCATCTGGATGACAAGGTTACCACCAGCGCCTATGCGAAATCAATGGGCGGTTCACAGGTATTTTTGGAAGAGGGGGAGACTCAGACCCTTGATACGATGATTAAGTGTATTGCAGTCGCGTCCGGGAATGATGCCAGTGTGGCGGTGGCAGAGTACATAGCAGGAAGTGAAGGGGAATTTGTGAAGCTGATGAATGAGAAGGCGGAGGCGCTTGGTATGCAGAATACGCATTTCGAGGACTGCTGTGGGCTGACGGATTCCGACAATCATTATTCCTCGGCGAAAGATGTGGCGATTATGTCCAGAGAGTTGATTACCAAGTATCCAGAAGTTTTCGATTACACGAAAATCTGGATGGAAGACATTGAGCACAAGACGCCCATGAGTACGACCACATTTACCCTTTCCAGTACGAACAAACTGCTCAAACAGTATGAGTGGGCGACAGGGTTAAAAACAGGTTCCACATCTAAGGCGCTTTACTGTCTGTCGGCAACTGCGGACAGGGATGATATGGAGCTGATTGCCGTGGTGATGGCGGCGCCCAGCAATAAGACGCGTTTCCAGGATGCCATCGCGCTCTTGAATTACGGCTACAGCGTAAGCCAGATGTACAGGGATGAGAATAAGGATGCCCTTCCTGAACAGAAGGTGGAAGGCGGTATCGAAGATATTCTCTATCTGACCTATGAAGGGCCATTTGAATATCTGGATACGAAAGGGAGTAACTTAAGCGAAATCCAGAAAGAAATCAGTCTGCCGGATGTAGTTAAGGCGCCCATTGCGGAGGGAGATGCAATCGGAGAAGCGGTCTATAAGCTTGACGGGACACGGATTGGAAGCGTATCTATTCTGGCTGCGAAAGGCGTGGAGAAGGCAGGGTATAAAGATTACTGGAAAAAGGTTTGGGTGATGTATCTGATGAAAAGATAAAGATTTGAAAAGCATAGCGGACACAGGCAGCACACATAAGAACAGATGTTCATAGATTGCGGCATTTGCGCGTTGTGTGATATACTTTATGAGTTTGGATACGTTTTCCCGTAAGATTTGCATAAAGCGGCATGTCGGTGCCATGGATATGTGGATATGTTACGGCGGGAAGTAGAGTCAGAAACGAAGGGACGCAGCGTAGGATGCACTGAGGCAGAGGTAGAGATGGTTGGAGTAATTATGGCATGCGTGGGGACGGCGGCGGCAGGATGCCTGCTTGAATCGGCATGGGAGTATGGCAAATTTGTTACGGTGGAATATGAAATCTGTGCAGAGCAAGTCACGGCTCCATGTAAGTTTGTGCTGTTGTCCGACCTGCACAATAAGTCATACGGCAAAGATAACGGAAAATTAATAGAGAAGATTGACAGCATATCCCCGGATGCGGTTTTGGTGGCAGGGGATATGCTGACTGCCATGAGAGGACAGTCTTATGATGCGGCGCTGCCGTTGATGCGTCGTCTTGCGGACAGGTATAAAATATATTATGGAATGGGAAATCATGAATGCCGCCTACAACAATGCCCGGAACATTATGGGAAGGTCTATGAAACATATGCGGCGGGGCTAAAAGCCTGCGGGATTGAACCGTTAATTAATGAGAATGTCTATCTGCCTGCATACAATGTGGCGGTCTGCGGCGCACAGATTGATTGGTGTTATTACCAGAAATTCAGGAAATACCCTATGGACGCGGCGTATCTTCCCAAACTTTTAGGGAAGCCGCGCAAAGATGCATGTCAGCTTTTGATTGCCCACAATCCCCAGTACTTTGAGGAATATGCTGCTTGGGGCGCGGATGTGGTGATATCCGGGCATGTCCATGGTGGAATTATGAGGCTGCCGGTTCTTGGAGGCGTACTGTCACCGAACATGACGCTTTTCCCCAAATATGACGGTGGCAGGTTTGGGCAGGGTACATCGACGATGATTTTGAGCAGGGGACTCGGAACCCATACCATACCGATACGGGTTTTCAATCCTGGGGAACTTGTGGTGATTACTCTAAAACCCGGACGGGTGGGCGCTGGTACAACGAGAATTAGGTGACAGACAGGTTATATGGAAAGGACAAGCTTACAATGGCGATTCCTGTTAAATTAGAGGTGTTTGAGGGGCCGTTGGACCTCTTGCTGCATCTGATTGATAAAAACAAAGTCGATATTTATGATATACCTATCGTGGAGATTACGGAGCAGTATCTTGACTATATCAGGCAGATGGAAACCCAGGACATGAATGTCATGAGTGAATTTCTCGTGATGGCGGCTACGCTGATTGATATTAAATGCAAGATGCTTCTTCCAAAAGAGGTCAATGAAGAGGGGGAGGAAGAAGACCCCAGGGCCGAACTGGTGGAGAAATTGTTGGAATACAAGATGTGCAAATATATGTCTTATGAGCTGCGGGACCGTATGGTGGACGCACAGAGGAATCTCTATAAGAAACCAACCCTTCCCAAAGAAGTTGCAGACTACAGGCAGCCCATTGATTATGAAGAGTTAATCGGTGACATGACACTCTATAAGCTGCACGAGATTTTCAAACAGATTATGAGACGGCAGGAGGACAAGATTGACCCGGTCAGAAGTACCTTCGGCAATATTGAAAAAGACGAAATCGACATGGATTTAAAGACCACTTTTGTGGAAGCTTATGTGAGAAGCCATCGGACATTCAGCTTTCGTAAACTGCTTGAGAAGCAGAGCAGCAAGATGGAAGTCATTGTTACGTTTTTAGTGATTTTAGAGATGATTAAGACAGGCAGAATTGGTATAGAGCAGGAAGATACGTTTGCTGATATTATCATCACGACGAAGAATGTACAGGATACTACGCCGATGCAGCTTACGTCGGTGGCGGAGTAGCATAAAAGAGGGAAGAGATAGAAAGATATGGAGAGAACGAAGGCAAAAGCGGTTATAGAAGCAATTCTTTTTACGATGGGTGAGTCGGTCAGCGTGGACAGCCTTGCCATGGTAATTGAAGAAGACAAGAAGACGACAAAAGAAATATTGGATGAACTTGCACAAGACTATAACGCACAGGACAGAGGTATCGGGTTGGCAACCCTTGACGGCGCGGTACAGATGTGTACCAAAGGGGAGCTGTATGAATATCTGATTAAGATTGCCAAGGCGCCTAAGAAGTTTGTCCTGACAGACACGCTTCTTGAGACGCTCTCCATCATTGCATATAAACAGCCGGTTACCCGTCTTGAGATAGAGAAGGTCAGGGGTGTAAGCTGTGACCATGCGGTCAATAAGCTGCTTGAATACGACCTGATTACGGAGGTGGGCAGGCTGGATGCGCCGGGACGCCCGCTTTTGTTTGGCACGACGGAACAGTTTTTGCGCAGCTTTGGCGTAAAATCACTGGATGATTTACCGGAGTTAAATGCGGTACAGATTGAAGAGTTTAAACAACAGGCGGAGTCGGAAGTGCAATTACAGCTTGATATTTAGTATAACTGCGCCTGCGTTTGTGAAGCAGCATTCTCAGAAAATATTCTGCGAAGAAAGTATGTCATATACGGGTCATGCACGCATATATATTAACGATGGAACAGTAAGGCCGGTATATGCGTAGTATGCGTAGATTCAGAACTTGTCGTTTGTTAAGTATAAGAAAGAATGTCCACAGGGCAGCCGCCATTTTATTGGCAGCCGCCTTGTTTTGCTGTCTGGCGTTTCGGACGTATGCAGAACAGGACGGTGCAGAGAAAGAAGAGGAACTGAGACTGTATGCACAGGCGGCGGTATTAATGGATGCGGATTCGGGGCGTGTTCTATATGGCAAGAATGAAAAAGATATCCTTCCTATGGCAAGCACGACAAAAATTATGACTTGTATTCTTGCGCTTGAATATGGAAATGTGGACGAGATTGTGGAGGCGTCCGCCTATGCTGCCAGTATGCCGAAGGTGAAACTGTATATGAAACAGGGGGAACGTTACAGGCTGGGCGATTTACTCTATTCTCTTATGTTGGAGTCCCACAATGATTCGGCGGTGGTGATTGCGGAGGCGGTGGGCGGAAGCGTGGAAGGTTTTGCGGCCATGATGAACCAGAAAGCCCGGGACATCGGGTGTTATGACACCTATTTTATCACCCCGAACGGATTGGATGCGGTAGTTAATGACAGCGGACGGGTACATTCCACGACGGCGGCCGATTTGGCGAAGATTATGGCCTATTGTGTGACGGATTCTCCGGCCAGGGAGCAGTTCCTTGAGATTACGCGCACCATCGGATACGATTTTACCGATGCGGATGGAAAAAGAAGTTTCCACTGCAACAACCATAATGCTTTTCTTAATATGATGGAGGAGGCGCTCAGCGGCAAGACGGGGTTTACGAACAATGCCGGATACTGCTATGTAGGCGCGGTGGAGAGCGAGGGGAGGATTTTTACGGTGGCGCTGCTTGCCTGCGGCTGGCCCAACAACAGAAACTATAAATGGAGTGACATGAAGCAGTTGGCTGCCTATGGCATGGAAAGATACCAGTACAGGGATATTTATGAGGAAAGGCAGTTCCAGGATATCAAGGTGGAGGAGGGAATCGACAGCGGCTCGGGTATGCCCTATGAAGATGCCTATGTATCTGTGAAAATAGACGACAGGGAAGAAAAGAGCATTCCTTATCTTCTCAGTGAAAAGGATAAGGTGGAAGTCAGAACGAAAGTGGTGGATGTGCTGACAGCACCGGTGTCCGAACATGAGGAGGTAGGCGATGTCAGCTATTACCTGAACGGTACGCTGGTTAAACGGTATCCGGTGGTCACGCAAGGGGCGGTAGAAGAGCGTACATACGGGTGGATTTTCGCCTATATTTTAAGAAATTTTCTGCCATAATGTTTTCTTAGCATTTTTTTGGCAGGATAAATGAATTTTTTTGGAAAATTATCTAGGCGGACGAATGGTTTTGTGTTATACTACGATGTGTGCTGTGCACGCAATAATTATGTTTTAATTATATATTATCAAGATAAATGGAGGGCTGAAAAATGAGTACTACTTCTCAAGCGAGCCAAAGAATCAATGCTTTGCTCGATGAAAACAGTTTCGTTGAAGTCGGCGCGCTCGTAACGGCGAGAGCTACGGATTTCAATCTGAAACAGGCAGAAACTCCTTCTGACGGTGTAGTGACCGGATATGGAGTGATTGACGGTAATCTTGTGTATGTGTATAGCCAGGACGCGTCTGTCCTGAACGGGACGGTGGGCGAAATGCATGCGAAGAAAATTGCAAACCTCTATGATTTGGCGATGAAGATGGGTGCGCCTGTAATCGGTTTAATCGATTCTGCCGGACTCAGGCTGCAGGAGGCTACGGATGCTTTGAACGGTTTCGGTGAGATTTATATGAAACAGGCGCTTGCAAGCGGTGTTATCCCGCAGATTACTGCTGTATTTGGAAGCTGTGGCGGCGGGCTTGCCCTGATTCCTGCGATGACGGATTTTGCGTTCATGGAAGAGAAGAAAGCGAAATTGTTCGTAAATTCACCGAATGCATTGGAAGGCAATGAAATTTCCAAATGCGACACATCTGCGGCAGCGTTCCAGAGCGAGGAAACCGGCCTGGTGGACATGGTAGGGGACGAAGCATCCATTATGATGCAGATTAGAGAACTTGTCTCCATGTTGCCTGCCAACAACGCGGAAATTGCAGTGGGAGACTGCACGGATGACCTGAACAGGGCATGTGCAGAGATTGTAAACTGTGTAGGCGATACGGCCATTGCACTGTCCCAGATTGCGGATGACGGTGTGTTTGTGGAAGTTAAGCAGAATTATGCAAAGGACATGGTTGCCGGATTTATCAGGTTAAACGGCGCAACCGTAGGCGCTGTTGCTAACCGTACGGAAGTGTACAATGCAGACGGCGAAGTGACGGATAAATTTGATGCGGTGCTGACCGCAAGAGGAGCAGAGAAGGCGGCAGAGTTTATTAATTTCTGTGACGCATTTGATATTCCTGTACTTTCTCTTACGAATGTAAAGGGATTTGCGGCGAACAAATGTGCTGAGAAGAGAATGGCGAAGGCTGTAGGCAAGCTTACATATGCTTTTGCAAACGCGACAGTTCCGAAGGTGAACGTGGTAATCGGCAAAGCATATGGCAGCGCTTATGTAGCTATGAATTCCAAGGCAATCGGTGCGGATATCACGATTGCATGGCCGGATGCAGAGATTGGCATGATGGATGCGAAGCTTGCGGCCAAGATTATCTGTGATGGACAAGGTTCCGATGCCATTGAGGCATGTGCAAAAGAGTATGCGGCACTCCAGAATAATGTGGTAAGTGCGGCGAAGAGAGGATATGTAGACCAAGTCGTTGAGCCGGCAGACACCAGGAAATATGTCATCGGCGCATTCGAGATGTTATCTACAAAAAGCGAAGGCCGTCCGGATAAAAAACACGGTACAGTTTAGAAAGGATGATGCTTAATATGAAAAAATTATTCGCAATATTAGGTATGATTACCTGTATGGTCGGCTTGTGCGCATGTGGTGAAGAAGAGACAGCCGGACCTGCCAATGAACAGAGCATGGTGACGTTTGGCGAACAGCTTGTCGCAGAGATGGACTCCATCGTAAGTGAGGGTTCTATAGAGAACTATGCGAGCCAACCGGAAATCTATGCCGGACTTCTTAGTTGGGAAAGCGCTATGAAAGATATCGGTACGTTTGACCATACGGAGGGCGGTACGGCGACGGCTGACGAAGACGGCATGACAATCAGCGTCAATGTAATCGGTTCCAGCCATAACGCCACGGTAGAGATTGTGCTTGATGGCGAGACAGGCGGCTATGAGGGCATTACGACGAATGTTCATTATTCTACAGGTGAAATTATGCTGAAAGCCGGTATGAATACACTTATCGGTATGGGAACCGTATTTGTTGTTTTGATATTGATTAGTTTGATTATCTCCAGTTTCACCCTGATTTCCAAGGTGGAGGAGAATAAACGGCGTAAAGCCGATGCGGCACAGGCAAGCAGCGTACAGCCCCAACAGGCAGCGGCGCCCGCTGTAGTGGAGGAAGAGCTTTCCGACGATACCGAGCTGGTAGCGGTGATAGCGGCAGCCATCGCGGCTTATGAAGGCTCCGGTTCCACAGACGGATTCGTAGTACGGTCCATTAGAAAATCTAATAAGAGTAAATGGCAGAATGCCTAAGAGTCATAGGAGGATATGAAAATGAAAAATTATACAATCACCGTAAACGGAAGCGTATATGATGTAGTAGTGGAAGAAGGGGCGACAAGCGGCGCACCGGGTGCAGCGGCACCCGCAGCACCTAAGGCAGCTCCCAAAGCGGCTCCGGCAGCAAAGGCAGCTCCTGCAGCAAGCGGTGCGGCAGGCAGCGTAAAGATTGAAGCAGGCGCAGCAGGTAAGGTATTCAAGATTGAAGCAAGTGTAGGCCAGGCAGTAAAGAAAGGCGACGCTGTCGTAATCGTGGAAGCCATGAAGATGGAAATTCCTGTAGTTGCTCCTCAGGATGGTACTGTAGCAAGTATTAATGTAGCTGTAGGCGACGCTGTTGAGGCGGGTGCATTATTGGCAACATTGAACTAATTGTCAGCGCCTGTTCCAGAGGACAGGCTTCTACAGTAAAAACTACAGGAGGTTAATAAAATGTATATAGTTGAGACGCTTGACAATCTGATTCATCAGACCGCATTCTTCAACTTGGAATGGGGCAACTATGTTATGATTGTCGTAGCACTTGTATTTCTATATCTGGCAATCGCCAAAGGATTTGAACCGCTTTTGCTTGTTCCTATCGCGTTTGGTATGCTGCTTGTAAATATCTATCCGGATATTATGGCTCCTTACGGGGAGGACGGCGCCGGCGGCGGTTTGCTGTACTATTTCTATAAACTGGATGAATGGGCAATCCTGCCGTCCCTGATTTTTATGGGCGTCGGCGCGATGACGGATTTTGGCCCGTTGATTGCCAATCCGAAGAGTTTCCTTCTCGGAGCAGCGGCACAGTTTGGTATTTTTGCCGCATATTTCGGTGCGATTTTCTTAGGTTTCAATGATAAAGCGGCGGCGGCAATCTCTATCATCGGTGGTGCGGATGGTCCTACATCTATTTTCCTTGCAGGTAAGCTTGGACAGACTACGTTAATGGGACCGATTGCGGTAGCGGCATATTCCTATATGGCGCTTGTACCGATTATACAACCGCCTATTATGAAGCTTTTTACGACGGAGAAGGAGAGAAAGATTAAGATGGGACAGCTTCGTCCTGTCAGCAAGCTTGAGAAGATTCTTTTCCCCATCGTTGTAACGGTAGTGGTTTCCCTGATTCTTCCTACCACGGCTCCCCTTGTCGGTATGTTGATGTTAGGTAACCTGTTTAGAGAATCCGGTGTTGTAAGACAGTTGACAGATACGGCATCAAACGCACTTATGTATATTGTTGTAATCATTCTTGGTACATCCGTAGGAGCAACTACCAGCGCGGAAGCATTCCTGAATATGGATACGATTAACATTGTTGTCCTGGGTCTGGTTGCATTTGCATTCGGTACAGCGGCAGGTGTATTGTTCGGTAAACTGATGTGCATACTGACGAAGGGTAAGGTTAACCCATTGATTGGTTCCGCAGGTGTGTCTGCAGTGCCGATGGCAGCGAGGGTATCCCAGAAGGTTGGCGCAGAAGCTGACCCTACAAACTTCCTTCTGATGCATGCTATGGGACCTAACGTAGCAGGCGTTATCGGTACGGCTGTTGCTGCAGGTACATTTATGGCAGTATTTGGCGTATTCTAAGAGACAAAATAAAAGAAATCTTAATCGTAAATATAAGCCTGCAGGTATGTGCTGCAGGCTGAGTAAGAATGGAGGATTAAAATGGCAGAACAAAAACCAGTTAAGATTATGGAAACGGTTCTCCGTGATGCGCATCAGTCTCTGATTGCAACAAGAATGCCTACAGAGAAGATGCTTCCAATCGTGGAGAAAATGGATAAAGTCGGCTACCATGCTGTAGAGTGTTGGGGCGGCGCTACATTTGATGCTTCTTTGCGTTTCCTGAAGGAAGACCCATGGGACAGACTCAGAAAGCTCAGGGATGGATTCAAGAATACGAAACTTCAGATGCTTTTCAGAGGCCAGAATATTCTTGGTTACAGGCCCTATGCGGATGACGTTGTGGACAGCTTCGTGGAGAAATCTATCGCGAATGGTATCGATATTATCCGTATTTTCGACTGTTTGAATGACCTTAGGAACTTACAGGAAGCCGTTAATGCAACCAACAAGGTTAAGAAACAGGAAGGCAGAGGGCATGCACAGGTAGCGCTTTCCTATACATTGGGCGATGCTTACACAATGGAATATTGGACGGATATGGCCAGGAAGATTGAAGAGATGGGCGCTGACTCTATCTGTATCAAAGATATGGCTGGTCTGCTTGTTCCTTATAAAGCTGCAGAGCTTATTTCCGCAATGAAGTCTGTGACTAAGCTTCCGATTCAGCTTCATACACATTATACTTCCGGTGTTGCAAGTATGACTTACTTAAAAGCAGTGGAGGCAGGCGTGGACGTAATCGACTGTGCTATTTCTCCTTTTGCGATGGGTACTTCCCAGCCTGCAACAGAGGTTATGGTTGAAACATTTAAGGGTACACCCTATGATACCGGATATGACCAGAATACTTTGGCTGAAATCGCGGATTATTTCAGACCTTACAGGGATGAATGCCTTGCTAGCGGCCTGTTGAATCCGAAGGTTATGGGCGTTGATATCAAGACATTGCTGTACCAGGTACCGGGTGGTATGCTTTCCAACATGGTTAGCCAGTTGAAAGAGCAGAATGCAGAAGATAAGTATTACGATGTGCTCAGGGAGATTCCTGAGGTTCGTAAAGACTTAGGTGAGCCGCCGCTTGTTACACCTTCTTCCCAGATTGTCGGCACACAGGCTGTGTTTAACGTATTGATGGGCGAGAGATACAAGATGGCGACCAAGGAGACGAAGGCTGTCCTTCGCGGTGAGTATGGCCAGACTGTTAAGCCTATGAACCAGGAGATTATCGACAAGGTTATTCCTGGTGAGAAGAGAATTACCTGCCGTCCCGCTGATTTGATTGAGAATGAGATGGATAAGCTGGAGAGTGAGATGAAAGAATGGAAACAGCAGGATGAAGATGTATTGTCCTATGCACTGTTCCCACAGGTTGCGACCGATTTCTTTAAGTATCGCCAGGCACAGCAGGAGAAAGTAGATATGGGCGTTGCAGATACGAAGAACGGGGCTTATCCTGTTTAATACAGGAGCGTTGGATTGAGGATTCTGCGTCCGTTAGACAGCAAAGACTCATAAAAAAGAACTATTTTAAGGGAATAAGCTTTGTAGCTTATTCCCTTTTCGAATAAGAGAGTTCTTTTCAATATGTTATCTTCAATAAAGGGATTGACTTGACAATATAGGTTATATTATAATAACATATGTTACCAAAAGATGATATTTTTATGATACGAGAGAGGGTATGTCCTATGGCAAGAAAAGAGACGATTACGAAAGAAGAAATACTGAATGCGGCATTTCAGATGACCAGGCAGGATGGTTTTTCGCAGGTGAGTGCGAGGACTCTGGCTGCGAAGGCCGGATGTTCCACACAGCCAATCTTTCGGGTATACAGGAACATGGAAGAATTGGGGGATGACCTTTACAATAAGGCGATTGTTTTCTTTCGTGATTACTATATGGGCTTTCCGAAGACAAGTGACACTCCTTTCGTGAATATGGGACTTGCATATATCCGTTTTGCACAGGACGAACAGAAATTATTTAAGCTGCTTTTTATGGACGAAAACAGGCATGGAAAGAGTCTGTATGACATCCTAAACGGTGAGACCGGGGCAGTGGTCAGGGAGATTAATAACGCGAAAGTCCATGGGTGCAAAGACCCGGGCGGCATGTTTATGCGGATGTGGATTTTTATCCATGGTTCGGCATGTATGTCCCTGACCGGTGATTATGATTTACAGGAAGAAGATACAATTAAGCTCTTGGAGGAATCCTACCAGGCTTTTTTGAATGTATAATCAAATACTCCTGTGTAAATAACGGGGTATGACACCCCCGCGGCATTCATTGCCCGCGGGAATAATCCGGAAGGGCATAACTGCTAAAAGATGGCTATCGAGAATCGTTATGATATTATTACAAGAATCAATGAACATTACAGCAAAATGAGTAAAGGACAGAAAGCAATTTCGGCCTTTATTTACGACCACTATGACCAGGCGGTGTTTATGACCGCCGCCAAGCTCGGTGACACAGTGGGAGTAAGCGAATCCACAGTTGTCCGCTATGCGATGTTTATTGGGTATAATGGATATCCTGAGTTCCAGAGAGATTTGGAGGATTGGGTACAGAATAAGATTAATTCCGTGCAGAAAATCGGCGCTAAATATGGCAAAAGCACGCAGTCGGAGATATTGACTTCTGTGTTGGAATCTGATATAGAGAAGCTTCAGGATACGATACAGCATCTTGACCCGGTGGCTTTCGAGACGGCGGTGGACATTATATTAGAAGCGAGGAATGTCTACGTGATGGGTGTCAGAAGCTGTGCGCCATTGGCAGATTTCTTGCATTTTTATTTGAATATGATTAGAGGGAATGTGATTCTCTTAAATACCACAAGTGTCTCGGAGACATTTGAACAGATGATACGCATTGACGAACAGGATGCCATGGTGGGTATCAGCTTTCCCAGGTACTCGATGCGCACACTCAAAGCGATGGAGTTTGCCAATGACAGAAATGCCAAGGTGATTGCGGTCACGGACACCGTGCATTCCCCTATGAACCTGTACTCTTCATGCAATCTGCTTGCCAGGAGCGATATGGTGTCTATCGTAGATTCTCTTGTAGCCCCTTTGAGCGTGATTAATGCCCTTGTGGTGGCCATGTGCCTGAAACGCCCGGAGGAAGTCAAGAAGAATCTAAAAAATTTGGAAGAAGCATGGAACAATTATCAAGTATACTTAAATGACGAGATTAATTTTATTGACGAAGAACCGATGCTGAATTACTCTCTGCGTAAAAAGGATGTCTGAGGGTAGAAAGAGTACAGGAAAAAAATGGGCAATGTAATCGTAGTCGGCGGCGGCGCTGCCGGAATGATAGCTGCTTATGCGGCTGCCGGGCATGGGCACAGCGTTGTGCTTTTTGAAAAGAATGAGAAATTAGGAAAAAAGCTTTTCATCACGGGTAAAGGGCGGTGCAATGTGACCAATGTCTGTGAGAAGGACAAGCTTTTTGAGAATATAGTGAGTAATCCCAAGTTCCTCTACAGCGCTTTTGGATGTTTCGATAACAGACAGATGATGGACTTGCTGGAGGAAGCGGGATGTCCCTTGAAAGTAGAGCGCGGCGAGCGGGTTTTTCCTGTCTCCGACCACTCTTCGAACGTAATTGCGGCGTTGGAGAGGCTGTTGAGAAGAAGAAAGGTTGATATAAGGCTTCGCACGACGGTTGACGGGTTATATGCGGAAAATGGGGAAATAGGAGGCGTGCTTTTGTCCGGCGGTAAGAGGCAGGCGGCGGATGCCGTGGTGCTTGCCACGGGCGGATTGTCCTATCCCTCTACAGGCTCTACGGGCGACGGTTACCGTATGGCGCAGGAATTAGGGCATACGGTGAAGGAATGCGCGCCTGCATTGGCACCCATGGAGATAACGGAGTCCTGGTGTGCCAGTTTACAAGGGCTTTCACTGAAAAATATTGCATTGACGATGTCATGCGGCAAGAAAAAAATCTGGGATGGGTTTGGGGAAATGCTTTTTACCCATTTCGGAATCAGCGGACCGCTTGTACTGTCTGCCAGCAGTTTTTATGGAAAATGTAAAGATAAAGACAATGTAGTAGTTACACTGGACTTGAAGCCTGCGCTATCTGCGGAACAGTTGGACAGAAGGATTTTGAGAGATTTCGAGGGGAATCCGAACAAACAGTTTAAGAATGTGATATCGGGACTGTACCCTTCCAAACTGACGCCGGTTATGGTAAGTTTGTCCGGAATCGATGGGGAGAAGAAAATCCATGAAATTACAAAGCAGGAGCGTACAAGGCTTTTGGAGATAACAAAGGGGCTACAGATGCATGTGAGCGGACTGCGGGATTACGCGGAGGCGATTATCACACAGGGTGGCATCCGGGTAAAAGAAGTAAATCCTTCCACGATGGAGTCCAAATGTGCGAAGGGACTTTATTTTGCCGGAGAGGTGCTTGACTTGGATGCCGTTACGGGTGGATTTAACTTACAGATTGCGTGGTCTACCGGATATCTGGCGGGGAGCAGTATCGTGTAGCATGCATGGTTATACATCAGTCGAAAAGAAAAGAGGTTATAGAGATGAGTTTTAATATTGCCATTGACGGGCCGGCTGGCGCCGGTAAGAGTACGATTGCGAAGATGATTGCAAAGAAGTTAGGGTATATCTATGTGGACACGGGAGCCATGTACCGTGCCATGGCGCTGTATCTGCTTAGAGAGGGCGTGGCGTCGTCGGAGAAAGAGAAAATCGGTGAAAAGTGTAAAGAAGCGGATATTTCTATCGGCTATGAGAACGGTGAACAGATTGTATTCTTAAACGGGGAGAATGTCAACGGATTTATCAGGACGGAGGAAGTGGGTAATATGGCCTCCGCAAGCAGTCCTCATCCAGGTGTGAGACAGAAATTGGTAGAATTACAACAAAAACTTGCGGCGAGCAAGGATGTGGTTATGGACGGCAGGGATATCGGCACATGTGTGCTGCCAAATGCCCAGGTAAAAGTGTATTTGACGGCGGACAGTCATGTGCGTGCACTCAGGAGGTACAAAGAACTGGAAGAAAAGGGTGTGGCATGCAACCTTGAGGAGATTGAGAAGGATATTGTTGAGCGGGACCACCAGGATATGACGAGGGAGCTTTCACCGCTTGTCCAGGCGCCGGATGCCATATTGGTAGATTCATCCGATATGACAGCGGCCGAGGTGGCCGATGCAGTCATTGCCCTGTGTGCGAAAAAAGCGTGAGGAACGATTGTTATGGAAGTGGTTTTAGCGGAACATGCCGGATTTTGTTTTGGTGTCAAACGGGCGGTAGAGCAGGTATATGAGCAGGCTGCCACGGGAAAGCCGATTTATACATACGGCCCTATTATCCATAACGAAGAAGTCGTCAAAGATTTGGAGCGTAGGGGCGTGGAGGTAATTGATACAAAAGAGCAGCTTAGAAAAATCAAGGAGGGTACGGTGGTAATCCGTTCCCATGGTGTATCCAAGCGGGTCTGTGAAATGATAGAGGCGCAGGGGCTTGAATGTGTGGACGCCACCTGTCCTTTTGTAAAAAGAATCCATAATATTGTACAAACACAAAGCGAAGCAGGTAAAAAAATAGTCATCATAGGCAATGCAGGGCATCCGGAAGTGGAAGGGATTATGGGATGGTCCAAGGAGCCGGCGACGGTAGTAGAGTCGCTTGAGGAGGCGCAAAATTTCACCTGTAAAGAGGGTGAAGAACTCTGTATTGTGTCCCAGACGACATTTAACTACAATAAATTTCAAGATATGGTTGAAATTTTTATGAGAAAAGGGTACAATGTTAGTGTTGTGAATACAATATGTAACGCTACGGAAGTGCGACAGGCTGAGGCTAGGAAGATAGCCGCGCAGGTCGATGTTATGATAGTAATAGGTGGCAATCATAGTTCTAACACACGGAAGCTATATGATATCTGTATGCAGGAGTGCGCAAACACGTATTTTATACAGACACTTGCTGACTTGCATCTGGATTTACCTAAATCTGTCCGACTAGTGGGTATTACAGCAGGGGCATCTACCCCAAACAATATTATCGAGGAGGTTCAAAATTATGTCAGAATTAACTTTTGAACAAATGTTAGAAGAGTCTTTTAAGACAATACACACAGGAGAGGTTGTTGAAGGTACCGTTATTGATGTGAAGCCGGAAGAGATTATCCTCAACATTGGATATAAATCAGATGGTGTTCTTACCAGAAATGAATATACAAACGAGCCCAATGTGGATTTAACAACCGTTGTCAAACCCGGTGATACGATGGAAGTAAAGGTACTGAAAGTAAACGACGGTGAGGGACAAGTTCTCCTTACTTACAAGCGCCTTGCGGCAGACAGGGGCAATAAACGGATTGAGGAAGCATATAATAGTAAAGAGGTACTTAAGGCGAAAGTTGCACAGGTACTTGACGGTGGATTGAGCGTTGTAGTGGAAGAAGTAAGGATTTTTATTCCTGCAAGCCTTGTATCGGATACTTATGAGAAAGATTTGAACAAGTATGCCGGGCAGGAGATTTCATTCGTAATCAGTGAGTACAATCCGAAGAGAAGACGCTATATCGGTGACAGAAAGCAGCTCATTCTGGCAGAGAAGGCAGAACTGCAGAAGAAACTGTTCGAGACAATCAAGGTTGGCGATGCTGTGGAAGGTACGGTTAAGAATGTGACGGATTTCGGTGCATTCATTGATTTGGGCGGATGCGACGGACTTCTCCATATCTCTGAGATGTCATGGGGCAGAGTAGAGAATCCTAAGAAAGTGTTCAAGGTAGGAGATGTTGTCAGGGTACTGATTAAAGATATCGTCGGTACGAAGATTGCACTCAGTCTGAAGTTCGAGGATGAGAATCCTTGGAAAGATGCGGCAGACAAATATGCGGTGGGAAATATAGTATCCGGTAAAGTGGCACGCATGACAGATTTCGGCGCTTTCATCGAATTGGAGCCTGGTATTGATGCGCTTCTCCACGTATCACAGATTGCAAAAGAGCATATCGAGAAGCCCTCAGACGTTTTGAAAGTAGGCGAGGAAGTGACTGCTAAGGTAGTGGATTTCAACGAGGCGGATAAGAAGATTAGCCTGAGCGTGAAAGCAATGTTGGCGCCTGAGCAGGGAGCGGCGAAGGCAGACGAGGATGCGGATGTTGTCTCTGTAGATATTGAGGCAATGATTTCAAATGAAGACGCTGAGGACGGCACGCAAGAGTAAGCTGCATGTGAAGAGCAAGACGTAATGCAGTGGCGACGGGTGATGCAGTGGATGGTTGCAAGTATTATAAAATAAGACAATTAACAGGCGGTGGATATTATGGCATATGATTATGAATATTTCAAAAAAGCAATCTTTGACTTGACGAAAATTGACCTGAATGCTTATAAAGAAAAGCAGATGAAACGCCGGATTGATACGTTGATTGCAAAGAATAAAGTTGTCGGCTATGAGAAATATGTGGCTGCTTTGAAGGCAGACCGTAATATGTTTGAAGAATTTGTTAATTATCTGACGATTAACGTGTCTGAGTTTTACCGTAATGTAGACCAGTGGAAACTGTTGGACAGGGATATTTTTCCTGATTTAATTAAACGTTACGGTAATAACCTTAAGATTTGGAGTGCAGCCTGTTCCACAGGCGATGAGCCATATTCTCTTGTAATGGCTCTCTCCAAACATTTGCCTATGAACCAGATTAAAATTTATGCGACGGATTTGGATAAGCAGGTTATTGCCAAGGCCAAGGCGGGATTATATTCGGCCAAGAGTGTTGCAGGCGTTCCGGAGGATTTGAAGAAGAAATTCTTTACAAAAATTGGTCCGTCTTACCAGATTTCAAATGAGGTGAAATCCAGAGTAGAGTTTAAAGAGCATAATCTGTTAAAAGATACATATCCTACAGATTATCATCTAATCGTATGCCGTAACGTGCTGATATACTTTACGGAGGAAGCGAAGGATGAGGTGTTCCGTAAATTCCAGAGAAGCCTTAAGCCGGGCGGATATCTCTTTATCGGAAGTACGGAACAGATTATCAATCATAAAGAAGTTGGTTTTGACAGGAAAAATTCTTTCTTCTATCAGAGACCGATGTAAGTGTGGAATTAAATGAATGCAGTGTAATTATAGGGACATTTTCGTATGAGAGTGTCCCTTTTTTTGGATATTTTTATTATTTGGATAATAGAGTGTTTTGAGATACCGTATTATACGGTGAGATTAAGAAAAGATTGAGGAGAAGGCATATGCATATACGATGTTAAAAAATGCAGTCAATAATAGAAATTATGAAAGCACTAGCTTGGAGGGAGCTGCTTTGGCTTTTCTTAAAGAAAGCTGTGAAGGGCTGCGGTTTAATCAGAAAATGGCAAAGATGGAGAATGCGGAACAGGGTATTTATCTGGGAAAAAGTCTGTCGAAGAATGAGATACCATATAACATTCAGATGGATATAGACCGTTTATGCCTGGAAAATGCGATTGAAAGGTTCCTCCGTTCCGGAAAGAAAAAAGATGCTTTCAATGTCTATTTCTGCTACCTGGAGATATTCGTGGGTGATTATGATAAGACGAGGAAGATGATTGAACTTCTCTCTGAGTTTGAGGCCAATGGAAGCGGTCTTTTGATGAAGCACAGAGACCATTATTCCCATTCCGTGTATGTGTTTGTATTAGGGCTTGCCATTTATGAGTCTAATGCCATATACCGGGCAAAATATAACGCTTATTATGGCTTTTCCGAGGGGAAGAGCATGAGGCGGCGTGCCATTACTTACAGTATTGGGGGCTGACTTCTCTTTTTCATGACATAGGATATCCCTTTGAGCTTCCTTTTGAGCAGGTATGCTCATACTTTGAGGTTGACGGAGACAGGAGAGAGCAGAGACCTTTTGTCGCATATCACGGATTGGATTCTTTTGTCAGGTTGGACAAGGCCATGCAAAGGAAAATTTCTAAAGTGCTTGGACTTAGTACCGACCGGATGCTCAGGACAACAGACGAGTTGTTCGCCTATGTTCTGGCCGGGAAGCTCGGAGATGTCTATTATTTTTCGGAAGCGGAGATGCTGCATTTTCTGAGAAGCAAACCTACGGAACCAAATAGTTTTGGACATTTTATGGACCATGCATATTTTAGTGCGACAGTGCTTTTCCAAAAGTTATTTGGTGAGCTGAAATGTGAACTGTGCATGGAATCCATGGATGCTTTGACAGCGATTCTTTTGCATAACAGTTTATATAAATTTTGTGCGGCATATTACAAAAATCCGGACTGCAATATTCCTTTTAAGGCCGAACTGCATCCTCTGGCGTACATGCTGATGTTGTGTGACGAGTTACAATGTTGGGACCGGACGGCCTACGGGAGAAATTCCAAGTTGGAGCTGCATCCTATGGGCTGCAAATTTGATTTTTCTGAAAATATGGTCAAGGTGCACTACTTGTATGATATAAAGGAAAAAGCGAAAATTGACTGCTTTGAGGCTGAGTGGAAAGACTGGCAGGCATCACATAAGGGAGGGAAGCCTAAGCTAAAGGCTTATTCCGGCATGGTATGCACGGAGAAGATTGTACGGGCAGATGGCGCCTCCGAGATAGTTACGGAATTTCAGGCCGATATTGAACGAATCGTTGATTTGAATGAGATTAGGCTTCATGTAGATTGTATGGTTGTGGAGAATGACCGGGCGGGCAGCAAAGCCTATCTGTCGGACAGCAATTTTATCAATTTATATGAATTTGCCGTTGTTCTGAATGGAAGATGGTGGAATACCGCATGGCAGGAAGCCAAAAGAAACGGAACATTGGATAAGCTGCTAAGTGACGGCAAAGCTGTTCGGGAGCTGAATGACTTATTCCGAGATTTGTCATTAGAGTATAAACTTTATAATATCAACCAGGCCAAGGATTTTG
Source organism: uncultured Lachnospiraceae bacterium (assembly GCA_910578645.1). GTDB lineage: Bacteria > Bacillota > Clostridia > Lachnospirales > Lachnospiraceae > UBA3282. Next base: position 206,722 of record CAJTQI010000004.1, on the reverse strand, counting down.
CGCGTTATATGAATGAAATCGGCTGTTTTTATTCGGATAGACCGGTGGACTTTGATATGGTGGAAACGTTTACGGACAGTGAACTTGAAAAAATTGGTATTTTGGAACATCACAGATGGCTTCAGGAGCATCTTGATATGGGCTGGACTTATATCAGCGAGAGCGAGCTGAGAGAGAATGTGCAGCACAAAACCGGTATTACGGATGTGTCCACCGGGGAATTTCAAAAGGCGTTTAGAAGGGAGAGAGAACTTGTGCGCAGGCATTGGGATATTCCGGAGCAGATTGCACAGGAACGCCCGGTGGTATCAGCAGAGCAGGCACAAGCAAACTATGTACGGCTCGGCAAGCCAGAGCAGGATAAGGATAAAGAGCCTATGGAATGTATGTTGGCTATGCTCAAAATGTTTGATGGGTTAAGGATATATCGGTTGTAAGAGATAAATTGAAATAAGAACAAGTTATAAGTGAGTCTGGTCTGTTATACTTATAATTTCAAAACGGGAGGATATTCGTGACGGAGGAACAAAAAAGGGCGCGTAAAGAGTCAGCCGAGGGAGGGCATATTAAATGGCTTATTGATAACTGTCTGATTAAAGAAACGGACCCACGTGATGTGGAAGATGATTTTGTCTTCATCAGTTATAAATCGGATGATTATGAGCGCGTTTTGGACGAGATTGTTTATGATACATGCAGGAAATACGGTCTGCGGATTTATTTTGATGTAAAGTTTGACGAGCAGTCTGACTTATGGATTAAACTGTTTTACGGATTTATGGGAAGCACGCATTGCAAGGCATTTATCGCATTTATAGATGATGCGTATTATGCAAGCTATGCGACGTTGATGGAGATGATGGCGAGAAAGACCAGGAGTGCCGGAGGGGATTTTGAGATGGATTTGCTTTTCTATATTCCGGTGAATCTGGGCAGTCTTACCGGTATGAGTAAAGGGGTAAACACGGGACTGGATACGTACAGATTTAGTAATGGGGTGATAAATACCCATGCGGCTGACGAGCTGAGAATGTTTGACAGATTGTTTAGGGAGTTGGCTGACCAGGACAACTCCTTAAGATACTTGTATGATGACGGGAGAGATGAACCTAATCGATATGAAGAGGGGAATCTGTATTGCGAGAAAGTAGTGAACCCGGAAACAGGTGAGGTGATATCCGGGTATAGCAAGCATGGGATGTTTCTGCAGGTTAAACAATGCCAGAAGATTATGGCCAAAGTGATACCCTCCAGTAATGACAATGACGGAACCAACAAAAATTATGCGGAAGCGATTCATGATAAATTGGTCAATATGTATCCTGGTGTATTTATTCCGGGATGGCAGCCACAAAACATTGATATTTTGCAGACGAACACGGATGCAGAAAATGTGGGCACCGTACAAGGCGCGGAGGAGGGAAGTGCTGTAAGAGTGGGAAGCGATTCCATTAGCGGTCCCCGGAAATTGTATTCTGGCAGCGCACTGTCGGGGGTGCATGCTTCCCTTAAGGATGCCCTGGCGGAGCACTATGCGGGCACCTGGAGGTATGTGACCAGGAAAGGCGCCGATGCCGCGATTATATGGGATAATACGGGGAAAAGATGTACGGTCTTAAAAGGGAGCAGGGCGGCTAAGGAAGCCGATAAATTTGCCACTGCGGTGCCGGCGGCAAAGATGCTTAAGGATGAGCTGACGCAGAAAGGAATCCTTGTTGACGGTGTGTTTTGTTCGGATTTTCAATATGATAAGATTGCAACGATGATTAATCTGTTATGCGGCGGTTCCGTCAGTATGCCGGCAGAGATTAAGGCCGGGAATCTTTGTCCCATGAAGGAAGCGAGCGAGGTAATACAGGACTCCCGGGAAAAAATAATGGGGGAATCCCATGGACGGATTGATACAAAGACGAAGAGGGCTTCGCACACGCCACAGACATTGTCGGCGGATTCTTGTGATGATGAAGCGGTATACCGTTACAAAGGGGCGAGAATTAAATGTGCGTTAAGTGCGAAACAGTGTACGGTTATGAAAGGCAGCCGGCTCCAGGACGAGTCGCCTAAATTCGCTACGAATGCTTCCGGAGCCAAGAAATTGAAAGAACAGTTGATGACAGAAGGGATAATCGACAATGGCGTTTTTGTAAGCGATTACAGAGGCAGCATGGCAACGCTGTTAAATTTGATTAACGGTGGTTCCGTGAGTGCGCCCAGGGAAAAAGAAAAGTTTGTTAAGGAAGCGTGATTATGGTAAGCAATATAGACATAGAGAATCTTGTGACGGATATCAGGTTCCAAAATCTGAAGTTTCGTCAGGAAAAAACGAATATATTTACCATCGTCGGTCAGACCCATACGGAGCATTGGCACAGTTCCTTTATGAGCTGGCTGCTTGATTCGCATTCATCCTTGCGTTTAGGACATTTTCCGTTGGCGAGACTTTTGACTATGTATATGATTAAAAAGCCGGACTGTGGATTTACGCTGAGGGATATCTATCGGTGGAATCTTGATGCGGTTAGTTTCGTTACGGAAAAAGACGCTACACATGACGGCAAAAAGCGCTCGATTGACGTGTATGGAGAGAGCAGCGAACTGGTCATTGTGATTGAGAATAAGGTCAATGCCCGGGAAAATTATAATCATTCTAATCAGGGGCAGACGTTGGATTATTATCATTATGTGGAGAGCCATAAGACGTCCGGACAGAGAGCGCTTTACTTTTTTATCACGGCCGATGAGAAACAGACTGCATATGCTGATATGTATGTACAGATATCCTATCAGGAAATGTATGACGGTATTATCTCCAAGTGCATAGACCATCCCCAGGTTTCGGATGACGGCAGGTATCTTTTGGAACAGTATGCCGCTAATCTGAGAGAAACAATTCATAATTCCAACACGCCGATGGCGCTCGTAAATATTAATCTTTGTAAGGAGCTCTACGATGATTACACAGAAGTGTTGGATGAGATTTTTGAGACAGTGGAGAGGACGGAAAATATCTGCGAGAGCATAGAGCCTGTCTGCATGGTGTATGAACATTACAGGAGCATTTTTGATGAGATTTATCTTTCCGTGGATGAGAAGTATGGCAGGACGCCCAAAACTCTGCTGCAGCGCCAGGTCATAAATTTTACGGAATTGTACAGACGCGGAGCCGTTACTGCCAATATGCATTTTACGATGAAATATGACGGGGAGATTTATCATGCGAGAACGGTTCTTTCAGACAATCGGAGGGAGTGCTTTTTCCAGGTGCTTGATGAGAATCAAAGACCGTTCCGTGATGAAAGGACAGGCGAAATCATAGGGGTATATGAAAGCTCATCCTCTGCGGGTGTGGATGCCATCAACCTGCGCAGGGAGAAAAAGGGGATATCCGGGAGAATCAAGACGCTCAGGGGGACTACATACTGGATTAATGATGATGGCTTTAGTGTCAAGGATTTAATCGAACAGCATAGAGGGTGACCATGGTGTGAGGGAAGACAGGAGAAAACAGGATGAACAAGCAAAGAAAAGTTGAATTATTGTATCGGAGAGCACAAGGAGAAAGCCTGAATATAAGTGCTGACGAGGCCAAGGAATTGAGTAAGTATAAGGTTTCCAAAGTGGGGAAGACGCTCAATACTAAGACGAATTTTCAACAGTATGTGACTGCTGTGGATAAGGGGTACCGCAAGACTTTCTATGATTGGTGCCTTGATAACAATAAAGGGGATGGGAGAAGAAAAGGCGGCAGAGCAGAAGATATCAGGAGTTTTAACAGGGACCAGAGTATTGCGGTTATTGCAATGGGTTGGTTGATGTGGGGAGTCGCAATCTACTAGATTATGGGAGGAACTACTCCTGTAGGAACATGCGCCGCTATGGGGGCTGTTATAGCCTTTGTATTATATCGGATGAAAAGAGAGGCGGTAGGGCTTACGTGTATCCTGCTTCCGATTATTCTGGCGGTAATCTTTGGCTGCAAATAAGCAGTCCTGAGGTATATTTGGCGACAGGGTATCAGGTAAAAGGAAAAGGTGTGACAATGACCGGCGAAAAGATTATAGCATCTTTTCGCCGGTCATGTGCGTTGCATCGGTTTTAGGCTTAGTATGTCTTAACCATCCGGCTAAGAAGATACTGTGCATAGCGTGAGAATAATCCTCTGTCTGTTTTGCGCTCATCCGTCAGTTCAAAGAACAGTTCTTTGCTCTTATAATCCCGTTTAAAGAAAGGCTCCATAAAAATATCCCACTGGGGCAGGAATATAGAGTATTTACGGGTATAACAGGTTGCGGCGGTGGCCTGCGTGCGGTGTTCTTTGTCTACGAAATCGGCCACGGATTTGTGGAGCGCCGTATCTTCTATCGGAAGATAATAGTAATCCCTATAGTTTGTGTAGAAATATTTCATTTCTTCTTCATAGACAGGTACTTTCAAGGTAGCTTCCGTACCTTCCCCGCTGAAAAAACAACCGTTCGACATGTTGGAGACCGCAAGGGGAAGGGCAGTGGGGAGAATCAGTTTCATCAAAAGCTCCTGACGCTCATTCCCATGATAGTCTTTATAGCGGTTTGATTGTACTTTCTTAGCTTTGAGTGGCAGGTTGAACAGGTCATGGAAAGCAAGAAGGGGCAGAATCTGCAACATGCCTTTCATGTCCTCACTGTTGTGCAGGAGGAGAAGACGATATGTTTCCTCATTGGGAGATTTGACATATTCATGGTAAATACTTATCAGCTCCCCGCCATTATAAGTATCATCCCGGTTGATTTTGAGCAGTTCCTCCAATGTTTTCTGCTTACAGTTTGGTGTGTGCAGAAAAAACTTATATGGGGAGATTCTTTTATAAATATCAATTCCCTCAAAATTGTCAAAATTGTAGGAAAGCTCCAATATTTCACATTTCTGTAAAAGATAAGGCAGGTCGAAATTGTTGCCGTTAAAATGAACCAGATGGGAGAAGCCTGCCGCGAAGGAAAAGAAGTCGTCAAGCAACGACTGTTCCTGTTCGTAGTTTTCTGCAAACCATTGCCTGATATGCCAGTTACCGCCGCTGTAATAGGCAGCGCCTATCAGGTAGAGAGAGGAATTTTTGGCTGTAAATCCAGTGGTTTCAATGTCTATAAACAACAGCTTGCCAAGGGGGGCAATCTGCTCTAAGGGATACTGTACCGTAAAATTTTCAAGGGTCTGGTTGATTGTTCTCATGATTATCCTCCTTATGTACCCGCGAACTCATGCGCAAAGAAACTGCGGGAGCAGATACGTGCCTGAAAGTGATGTACTGGTATAACGCTCCCAAAATCCGCATAGATAATGGTAATCCGGACTTTATATATATTAACATATTTTTTGAAATAGCAGTAGTTTTTTTCGTCGAAAAATAGTATATTTATAAGGTAAGTGTTTTTTTCATGGGAATTACGCCTGCAGTTTTTTATTGAGGCAGGAGTACATATTGATACGAATGGAAAGAGGGGAGAAAAATGTCGAAATTAACATTCCAGGGCGGTATCCATCCTTATGACGGCAAGGAATTGTCCAAGGATAAGCCGATTAAAGCTGTGCTTCCCAAGGGAGATTTGGTTTATCCGTTGTCGCAGCATATTGGCGCGCCGGCGAAACCGATTGTGCAGAAGGGAGAGCGTGTACTGACAGGCCAAAAGATTGCGGAGGCAGGAGGTTTTGTGTCCGCACCGATTTATGCCACAGTGTCCGGCACGGTCAAGGCAATTGAGCCGAGACGGGTGGTTACCGGTGACAATGTGATGAGCATTGTTATCGAGAATGACGGGCTCTATGAAGAGGTGGGGTATCCCAGGTTGAAGCCGCCGGAACAGATGAGCCGGGAAGAGATTATTGAGAGGATTAAAGAAGCCGGGATTGTGGGAATGGGCGGTGCCGGGTTCCCGACTTTTATCAAGCTTTCGCCCAAAGAGCCGGAGAAAATCGATTATGTGATTGCCAACTGTGCGGAGTGTGAGCCATATTTGACGTCCGATTACAGGAGGATAATAGAAGAGCCGGAGAAACTTGTAAAGGGACTGAAAGTTTCCTTGCAGCTTTTTCCCAATGCCAGGGGCATCCTTGCGGTGGAGGACAATAAACCGGACTGTGTGGAAATATTGAAGAAGCTGACCAAGGACGAGACGCGCATCAGTGTGAAGGCGCTTAAGACCAAATATCCCCAGGGAGCCGAGAGACAGATTATCTATGCCACTACCGGCAGGGCAATCAACTCGAAGATGCTGCCAGCGGACGCAGGATGCGTAGTCAATAACGTGGACACGATTGTGGCTATTTACCATGCAATCTATGAAGGGAAACCCCTCATGAACCGTATTGTCACCGTGACCGGGGATGCGGTGGCACAGCCGCGCAACTTTATTGTCAGGATTGGGACGAATTACCATGAGCTGATTGAGGAAGCGGGCGGGTTTAAGGAAGAACCTGTGAAAATTATTTCCGGCGGGCCCATGATGGGATTCGGCATTTTTGATTTGGATGTGCCCACGACGAAAACGGCTTCCGCACTGTTGTGCCTGACACAGGATGACGTATCGCGCATGGAGCCGAGCGCGTGTATAAACTGTGGGCGCTGTGTGGAGGCATGCCCGAGCCGTTTAGTGCCGAGTATACTGGCAACTTACGCGGAACATTATGATGAAGAAGAATTTCTGTCACATGAAGGACTGGAATGTGTGGAATGCGGTTGCTGTAGTTTCGTGTGTCCTGCGAAGAGGTCACTTACGCAATCCATCAAGTCCATGCGCAAGATACAGCTTGCGAAGAAGAAAAAGTAGGAAGAAAGGAGTACAGGCAAAGATATGAGTGGTTTCATGAAAGTATCTTCCAATCCGCATGTCAGGTCTAAGACAACGACAAGCAGCATAATGCTCGCTGTCGTGATTGCCCTTCTTCCGGCTGCGGGATTCGGGATTTACAATTTTGGATTGGATGCGTTGGTTTTAATTTTGGTCACTGTGGCAAGCACAGTGCTTACAGAGTTTGTTTTTGAGAAAATATGTGGTAAGAAAATTACTATCGGTGATTATTCGGCGGTGGTGACGGGACTTCTTCTGGCATTGAACCTGCCTGCGTCAGCGCCTTGGTGGATTGGTGTGGTGGGTGGCGTGTTTGCGATTCTTGTCGTGAAGATGTTATTCGGAGGACTGGGACAGAATTTTATGAACCCTGCCCTTGGGGCGAGATGTTTTCTGTTAATTTCCTTCACATCCATCATGACCAATTTTGACTGTGACGCCTATACAGGCGCTACGCCCCTTGCGGACTTGAAAAGCGGTATGGGTGTGGACATCCTGAATATGGTAATCGGAAAGACGGCAGGTACAATCGGTGAGACTTCCATGGTTGCCATCGTGGTTGGGGCATGTTTCCTGATTCTGATGGGCGTGATTGACCTGCGTATTCCGGGATGCTATATCTTGTCATTTGCCGCATTTATCAGTATTTTCGGTGGACATGGACTTAGTTGGGCGTATATATGCGCGCATTTGGCAGGGGGCGGATTAATGCTTGGCGCTTTCTTTATGGCCACTGATTATGTCACCAGGCCGATTACGAAGAACGGTCAGTATCTTTTCGGCATCCTTCTCGGTATCCTGACAGGGATTTTCCGTCTGTTCGGGCCTTCCGCAGAGGGGGTATCCTATGCAATCATCATCGGTAACTTGCTTGTGCCGTTGATTGAGAAGATAACTCTTCCGAAAGCTTTTGGTAAAGGAGGGGAAAAGGTATGAAAGAAATGATGAAGAATACCGTAATCCTGCTTGTTATCACGATTGTGGCGGGATTGGTGTTGGGGCTTGTGTACCAGATTACGAAGGAGCCGATTGCACAGCAGGAAGCCAAAGCGAAGCAGGAAGCATGCCAGGAAGTCTTTCAGGATGCGGCTTCCTTCGAGGCAATGGAAATGGTGCAGATAGATAGGGCCGGATGGGAGCAGGCAGGTTACGGGCAGGAGACAGTAGATGAAGTGATGCGCGCGCTTGACGGTTCCGGCAATCTGTTGGGATATGTCATTACGGTAACCACCAAGGAAGGATACGGCGGGGATATTCAGTTTTCTATCGGCGTGCGTGTGGACGGTACGGTAAACGGTATGTCGATTCTTTCTATCTCCGAGACGGCAGGTCTTGGCATGAAAGCGGAGGATGTGCTGAAACCGCAGTTTGCAGGCAAACAGGCGGAGAAATTTGAGTATACGAAGAATGGAGCCACGTCGCAGAACCAGATTGACGCGATTTCCGGCGCTACCATTACAACAAATGCAGTGACAAACGGAGTCAATGCAGGACTATACTATTTCCAGACGGAATTGGGAGGAGGTAGTGGCAACAATGAATAGTGTAAAAGAACGTCTTGTCAACGGTATCGTAAAAGAAAACCCGACTTTTGTACTGATGCTTGGCATGTGCCCTACGCTGGCGGTTACGACTTCCGCCATCAACGGATTAGGAATGGGGCTTACCACAATGGTGGTGCTTGCACTCAGTAATGTGTTTATATCCCTTCTTCGGAATATCATACCGGATAAGGTGCGTATTCCGGCATTTATTGTCATCATTGCGTCTTTTGTGACGGTGGTGGAACTGCTTTTGCAGGGTTTTATTCCCTTTTTATATGATGCGCTTGGCATCTATATTCCGCTGATTGTGGTAAACTGTATCATCTTGGGCCGTGCGGAGGCATATGCTTATAAGAACCCGGTGCTGCCATCCTTGTTTGACGGAATCGGCATGGGGCTTGGTTTTTCCGTGGCGCTTACCTGTATCGGTGCGGTGAGGGAATTACTCGGTGCCGGGGAAATTTTCGGGATTCATGTGATGCCTGACAGTTTTGTGCCTGTAAGTATTTTTATCATGGCGCCGGGGGCATTTTTCGTGCTGGCTCTTTTGACGGCTATCCAGAACAAAGTAAAGATAAACGGTGAGAAGAAGGGCAAGGACATGTCCAAAATCCAGTCAGGGTGCAACTCAGACTGTATGAACTGTTCGGACAGCGGATGTACCCGCAGACTCTATGATGAAAAAACGGAAAAGAAAAACACGGAAACGACTGTAAAAGATACAAAGGAGGGGAAGAACAATGGTTAAAGATTTATTGGTAATCCTCATAGCATCCTCTCTTGTCAACAATGTAGTGCTTAGCCAATTTCTTGGCCTGTGTCCGTTCCTTGGGGTATCCAAGAAGACGAACACGGCGACCGGCATGGGGGTGGCGGTCATATTCGTTATCACGCTTGCCTCGGCGGTGGCGGGAGTCATTTATAAGTATATTTTGGTGCCTCTTGACATTACATATTTACAGACCATCGTATTTATCCTTGTCATTGCGGCGCTGGTACAGTTTGTGGAGATGTTCTTAAAAAAATTTATCCCGTCGCTGTACCAGTCGTTGGGGGTTTACCTTCCGCTCATTACGACAAACTGCGCGGTACTTGGTGTGGCGCTCACCAATGTACAGAAGAATTATGGTATCGGAACCGGCGTTGTGAACGGATTTGCCACGGCGGTGGGATTCACTATTTCTATCGTGATTCTGGCAGGTATCAGAGAGAAGATGACCTATAATGACATACCGGAATCCTTCCGGGGCATGCCCATTGTGCTTGTCACGGCAGGGCTAATGGCGATTGCTTTCTGTGGTTTCTCCGGGCTGTTATAGGACCTGGTTAACGCTGGTTGGCATAGGTACTTTTTAAGAAAGGCGGGATAGTGGGAAGATGAATATAACCGGAATATTGATGGCAACGCTTATCGTGGGAGCGGTGGGATTGTTCGTGGGACTGTTCCTTGGCATTGCCGGAATTAAGTTTAAAGTGGAAGTGGATGAAAGAGAAGAAGCGGTGCTCGGTGTCTTGCCCGGCAACAACTGCGGTGGTTGCGGATATGCAGGCTGCTCCGGTCTGGCGGCTGCCATCGCCAAGGGTGAGGCTCCTGTAAATGCCTGTCCGGTAGGCGGTGAGAAAGTCGGGAAACAGATAGCCCAGATTATGGGTGTGGAGGCGGGTGACAGTATCCGCCAGGTGGCTTTTGTTAGGTGCCAGGGCGACAAGGAGCGCACAAGGGTTGATTATGATTACAGTGGCATTGAGGATTGCCGTATGCTTTCCTTTGTGCCCAACGGCGGGCCCAAATCTTGTAATGACGGCTGCCTTGGTTTCGGAAGCTGTGTGAAGGCGTGTCCTTTTGACGCTATCCATGTGGTAAATGGTGTGGCTGTGGTAGACAAGGAAGCCTGCAAAGCTTGTGGGAAATGCATCGCGGTATGTCCGAAGAACCTGATTACATTGATTCCTTATGACGCGAAACACGTTGTGGCATGCAGTTCCAAGGAAAAGGGACCTGTGACGATGAAGGCCTGTGATGTGGGCTGTATTGCTTGCCAGCTCTGTAAGAGAAATTGTCCGGTGGATGCCATTACGATTGAGGATTTCCATGCGATTATCGACCAGGATAAATGTACCGGATGCGGAACCTGTAAGGAGAAGTGTCCGAAGAAGGTGATTGTGTAAGACTTTTGCACGTACACATTTACTGCATAAGGGCAGCTATAAGATTGATTTGGAGAGTACATGAGAATAAAACGGAGGGCTATGATGGTAACTGTAAAACTTGGAAAGACAGGGATTACGACGGACAAGAACGGATTCGGCGCACTGCCAATCCAGAGGATTTCCGATGAGGACGCTGTTTATCTTCTCAGGAAAGCCTACGAAAACGGAATGACATATTTCGATACGGCCAGATGGTACAGTGACAGTGAGCATAAGATAGGGCTTGCTTTTGCAGGAATGCGCGACAAGGTTTATATCGCCACGAAGACAGGAGCGGTGGATGCGGAAGGGTTTTGGCAAGATTTGGAAACCAGTCTTGTAAATTTGCAGACCGACTATATTGATGTGTATCAGTTCCATAATCCGGCATTTTGCCCTAGGCCGGGTGATATGAATGGGCTGTATGACGCTGCCCTTGAGGCGAAAGAGCAGGGGAAGATACGCCATATCGGTATCACAAACCACAGGCTTAGCGTGGCACATGAGGTTGTGGAGAGCGGTTTGTATGAGACGCTGCAGTTTCCTTTCTCCTATTTGGCCACGGACAAGGACATAGAACTGGTCGACAAATGCAAGGAGGCCGACATGGGATTTATCGCCATGAAGGCACTCTCAGGCGGTTTAATAAATAATTCTGCAGCGGCCTATGCGTATTTGGCACAGTATGAGAATGTGCTTCCTATATGGGGTGTGCAGAGGGAGTCGGAATTGGATGAATTTCTGTCATATATTGGTAATCCGCCTGTGATGACACAAGAGCTCGAAGCAGTAATCCGCCATGACAGGGAAGAACTTCTTGGAGATTTCTGCAGGGGGTGCGGTTACTGTATGCCTTGTCCGGCAGATATCGAGATTCATACTTGTGCGAGGATGTCTTTACTCCTTAGGCGTGCGCCGTCGGGAAATCTTCTGGATGAAGATGGACAGGAGAAGATGAAGAAAGTCGAGAATTGTATGCACTGTAACCAGTGTAAGTCGAAATGCCCATATGGGTTAGATACGCCGACACTTTTACAGAAGAATCTGGAAGATTATAAGAAGGTTCTGGCAGGAGAAGTGCAGGTATAAGGAGAATATATAGGGCAGGGGCAAAACGTGTCGGTTTTGCCCCTGTTATTATTTGAAATTGTTTTATCATAGAATTATTGCATCCTTTCCGCAATCATAATATCCATACAGTGCTGATGTGGGATACCGCCACTATTGCAGTTAAAAATGATTTCTTCCGTCTTATGCAATTTCCAGTCATGATAGAGCGTAAAGAGTTCCCCGGAGCTCCAACGAAAACGATTGGCGTCTTTATCCGGCGGAACTTCCACAAACGGTTTCTCTACAAACACATTGATTGCATGGATGCCGTTTTTGTTTGTATATTCTTTTAGATTTTCTGCAATTTCATTCCGGATTTCCGGCTTGATAAAATGAAATACGCCGCTGCTAAAAATAATGTCATAGTGCTCGGTAGTACGGAAATCGGTTATATCGGCTTTAAAAAAATCCACATAGGTATTACATTTTTCGGCCAGTTTTTTTCCCTTTTCTATTCCTGCCTCAGACAAATCAAAGGCTGATACAATATAACCGTTTCGGGCAAGAAAAACAGCATCTTTTCCCTCTCCGCAGCCAATGTCCAGCACTTTTAACGGTTTAACCGGCGGCCGTAATTTCATGATTTCATAGCATAGATTGTTAGGGGTTATTCCCCAATAATAATCTGCCGTGCCGTATCTTTTATCATAATCGGAGACAACAAAAGACTTATATCCCAAAAGGGAATCAATACTTGTGTCCAACACACTTGCTATCATAGGGAGCATTTCCATTTCCGGATAATTCGTTCCGTTTTCCCATTTTGATACGGCCTGAAAAGAAACATTTAGCTTGTCCGCCAAAGCTTGTTGTGTAAATCCCAAAGCCTTTCTTTTACTCATAATGACTGAACCAATATTCATATATATCCTCGTTTCTGTGCGTATTTTTGTATATTATTCCCATACATTTCGCAAGCTTGTTTACAATTACCTGCTTCTTTTTTCATTTTACTATAAAATATCGAAAAAACCATAACCGCGTCGGTTAGTTTATTATCTAAATTCAACCAGAAGTAGAAAATAAGAATTTTGTGAGGAGGGGGCTTCCCAAAAGCGGTTAACCGGGAGATAATAAACAATAGAAACATGTCCGTATAACATTGGGGAAATGGCAGGAAGGAGATTAAGATGGCGGAAGAGTTAATCGGATTTCTTATATGGGAGATTGTAGGGGCGGCATTTGTCTGCTATGGATTGATTGTGCTCGTTTTTAGGAAACCGGCTCCAATAGGGTTTTGGGCGAATGCTAAGATGTTTGCAGTAAACGATGTAAAGAAGTATAACCGTGCGGTTGGGAAGATGTTTTGCATATTTGGGTTAGTATTTATTATTCTGGGATTTCCTTTGTTACATCTAAAAGAGCATCCGGCATGGATATTATTATCAGTGGCAGGAACGATGATAGAGTCAATTATTATGATGGCCGTTTACGTGGTTGTCATTGAGAAGAAATATAGAAAATAGCATTCCGGTAATACATTGACAATGTGGCTAAGAACAGAAGGAGGGAGCTGGTGGGAGTGATTGAACAAAACAAAAGGAAAAAATATATGTTGGTTTGCGCGGCTATCATGTTTGCCATCGGGGTTATTTTTATGGCCTGGTTACTGTACGGGAAAGTGGCCCATGGAAACGGCAATCAGGGCGGGAATATTCTTGCCGGGGCAAGCCCGGATACGAGTGCACTGCAGATGTATTATTTTGACGGCGAAACGGTGAGCGTAAGAACCTTTTATGACAGTGACAAGGAGAAAAAACTGATTAAGAGAATCAACGCTTTCGTGCTGTCGGAAACCGAACAGGGCGTTGTTGCGGATATGAAGCCGCCTTTTTATGGAATCTGGATTGGAGGCGAGGACGGATGGGGTATATCCGTGGCATGGTCGGAAGGTATCTGGATTAAAGATGATGGTACAACCTTCTATGGGAATGCGGATTTTCCTGGATGGTGGGAAGAGATGGCGGGTGAGGATGAAGATGATACTCTGAGCGTTTTGAGTTTTCCCAACGCAGGAATTTTGTCAGCATACCATCAGTGCTTTATGGTGGAAGAAGACGGACTTGCCAAAGGGGCGGACAGTGTGGAGATGAGCATTGAAGAAATTCCGGCGGATGGCAAGGTCAAAGTACAAATTACCAACAACAGTGAGGAAGAATTTACCTATGGCGAATACTATTCTTTGCAGAAGCGGATAGACGGCCATTGGTACACAATGCCGATTCAGGCGCAGAACGTTGGGTTCCATGATATCGCCCGGATTCTTTCGGCAGGGGAAAGCGCGGAGGAAACTTATGACATTAGTATTTTCGGCGCGTTAGAGCCGGGAGAATACAGACTTGTGGTGGAAGAGATTAGCGCTGAATTTGCAGTGATAGATTGATAGGGGAGGGGGAGATGAAATTAGACGAAATAAACCAGAAGATAGTGGACGCCATTGTCAGGAAAGCAGAAAAAGTATGTCCGGGCTCTCTTGCTCTCATAGGCGTTTACGGCTCTGTCTGCACAGGGGATGTACACGAAAAGTCTGATTTGGACTTGATGATTCTCATCAACGATGACGAGGGACGGAAGTTGTCGGACGGCTTTATTCTGGATGACAGGAAGATTGGGTATGACATTTACTGTACGGACTGGAAAATGCTTGAGGAGGAGGCGGAATGCAGACATGCACATCTGGCAAAACTGATGGATTCGGAAATCGTCTATGTGGGAGAAGCTGCGGCAGTGGAAAGGATTTTCCGGCTTAGAAAGAACGCGGAAGATATTCTGTCATCCGAAAAGCGTTTTGTGTGCGTGGATAATATTGTAGGGGAGGCAAAAAAAGTCTATGCGGACGCCATGATGTCAGAAACCCTTGCGCAAACCCGTCTGCTTGCCGCTTTTTGTATCCATCTTATGCTTGATGCCGTGATGTTGAAAAACGGACGGTATTTCAGAAAAGGATTTAAAAGGACATTCGATGAATTGGAGGGGCTGTCCCTTCCGCCATATTTTAAAGAGCGAGTATATGGCATTGTCAATGCTTCCCATATAACAGAGTTAAAGGATATTCTGACTAAGTTGTTACAATCCGTCACGGCGTTTGTAAAACGCACCAAAGATAAGGAGCAGCCTTTGTCAGAAAATATTTCCGGGACTTACGAGGAGATGTTTTCTAATTGGCGTAATAAGATGGCGGAGGCGGAAATGGGAGGCGATGTGTTTTCATCGTTTATGAATCTGTCCTGCCTCCAGATGATGTTGGATGAAATAGCGGAGGATGTGTCAATCGGACGGTTTTCTGTCATGGAGGGATACCAACCGGAAGATTTGAGGAACAATACGGCACTGTTTGATAAGGCACTTGGCATGTATCTGAAGGAATACGATACAGCAGGAATAGAGCCGAAACATTTTGCGGATGTGGACAGGTTTGTTGCTGATTACCTGAAAGAATATGAACAGTTAAATACAGGCGGGGATTTCAAAGGATACGAAGCATTACTAGAAGAATTTATAAGACAAAACAAAGATATTTTAGGAGACAATCTGACTGGCATCTATCTTCATGGTTCTGCCGTGATGGGGTGCTTTCGTGCCGGGGTGAGCGACATTGATTTGATTGTCGTCATAGAGAAGGACATTTCGGATGAAAAGAAGCGGCAGTATTTAGATATGTTGGTTGCTTTAAACAGACAGGCTCCGGCCAAGGGAATTGAGCTCAGTATTGTCGAGAAAGATGTATGCAGTCCTTTTGTGTACCCCACTCCCTTTGTACTGCATTTTTCTGTTGCTCATTTAGAATGGTATCAGACACGGCCGGAAGCATATATTGCCGGAATGAAAGGGACAGACCCGGATTTGGCGGCTCATTTTACGATTCTTTATCACAGGGGAAAGACGCTTTACGGCAAGGAAATCAGGGAAGTTTTCTCTCGGGTAAGCAGGGAGCACTATCTTGACAGCATATGGAATGATATAAAAAATGCAGAAGCGGACATCCTGGAGCAGCCGGTATATGTGATTCTTAATCTGTGCAGGGTATTGGCGTACACAAGAGACAGCCTTATTTTGTCGAAGAAAGAGGGCGGGGAATGGGGGCTTGCAAATGTGCCTGTAAAATATAACGGCTTGATTTCGGGTGCGCTGGCAGAATACCAGACAGGTGTTTTAATGCAGACGGATAATTGCAGGCAGTTGGCGGAAGAATATGCAAGATATATGATTGAGGAAATTCAGGGTTAAGAAAGCTCCGGGAATCCGTCTGAGCGATATATTGTCCCGTCTTTCATAATAAAAAGGACTTCCACACCGTCCAGGGATTCAATCAGTTCCATACCGTCAACCGTGCCGAGAAAATAGCAGGCAGTGGACAATGCATCGGCTTCCAGGGAGGAGGACGACAGGATTGTCACGCCTGCTATGTCATTGTCTGCAGGATATCCGGTTTTCGTGTCTAACAGGTGGTGGTACAATGTGCCGTTTTCGTTGAAGTAACGTTCGTAAATACCGGAAGAAACAACAGAGGCATCCTTGACGCTGATGACGGCTATGGCTTCACCCTCCCTGCCGAAGGGTTCTTGGATGCCGACTCGGTAGGGCTGTCCGTCCGGCTTGCCGTTGATGGTAACCAGATTGCCTCCAAGGTTTATGCAGGCGTTTTGTACCTTCTGCGAAAGCAAATATTCTTTCAGGCGGTCACCGATATAGCCTTTGGCGATGAAACCCAAGTCGATGGCGGCATGGGGGTCGGACAGGGTTACCGTGTTTCCATCTATATGCACTGTGCGGTAATCAACATGGGACAGGGCATCTTCTATTTCTTCTTGTCCCGGTATCTTTTCGTCTTTTCCGGAACCAAAATCCCAGAGACAGCTTAAGGGCAGGACGGTGGCGTCTACACGTCCACCGGACAATTCCGAATAATAAAGCGCTGTTTTCAGGAGGCTTGCGGTATCGTCAGAGACGGTGACGGGTTTGCCGCCGCTATGGTTAATGTTCCAGACATCGGAACCTTCTATAGTGGCACTGAATAAATGTTCATACTCGTCTATTTTCGTAAAACATTCCTGGATGTGTCTGCTACATGTCTCTTTCCCGTCGGTATCGTACAGTGTAATTTGGATGACGGTGTCTAAATAGAATCCTATCTGTGACACAGGTTCGGCGGTGTGGGCGCAACCGGACAAGGATAGGACAATGAAGCAGGATATGAGGTAAAACAGGATAGATAAACATCTGGTTATGGCAAAATGTTGTTTGACTGTGCGCACAATGATTCCTCCCTGCCTGTCGTGTATTATGTGTATGTGAAACATTCCGAGTATAAAAAATTTCCCCGATGCATGGATAATGACAGACAACAGTATAAGTATAACACCAGACAAAAATCATGACAACGTGGCTGACAGGAACAAAAGGAAAATGTAGAAGTTGTCAAATCTTTTGCAAAGTGATACGATAAGTACACTGTGATTGAGAATGCCTTGCGATTTGTGTCATGCAGGGCAGTGCTACAGTATAAATCGAGGAATCTGATGAAGAAAGGGTTGAGTATATGAGGTTGCCAGGTGATGAGGGGCAAGGAAGGTCCGGGGCTTCTGTAGTTTACACGATTATCGGCGTGGCGGTGTTTGTGCTTGCCATGGTGTTTGTGCTGCTTAAAAGTAATGATACGCATAAGAGTGGAAGCGAATACCTGAAGGAGATGCAGGAGCAGGAAGAGGAAATGGCTGAGGCAGAATCGGAAGAAGAGCAAACTCAGGAACCAGAGAAGAAACTGCGCGCACAAGACTTGGATTTTTGGGATATGTACCCCGTGGAAGACGAGGAGGAGAAAGAGGGCTTGGAGGAGACAGAGGCAATCCTATCCGGGGAACCTTCCAAACCTTCCAAATCTACATTTGCAGAAAAAGCGGAGAAAGAGCGTCAGGAGCAGAAACAGAAAGAACAAGAAGCACAGGAAGAAGTACAAAACGACCCTTCTAAGGACGGCAAACATACGCTGATAACAAACAGGGACGGCACCGACGAGTGGGTTCTTATGAATCCTTATCTGACGAAGAATACGTTTGATTCCACAAAGATGGAAGAGAAGGCCGGACTTAAACGCTATATGGAGAATGGAAAGAAAATTTCTTATGTGGGGGTGGACATTTCCAAGCAGACAGGAAGCGTTAATTTTAGGAGTCTTAAGGCGGCAGGTGTAGACTATGTAATGATTCGTGTGGGAGGACGGGGGTACAGTACAGGACAAATATCTTTGGATGACGATTTTAAGGAGCATATAGAAGGTGCAATCGCAGAAGAACTGGATATCGGTATTTATTTCTATTCACAGGCAATAAGCCCTGAGGAAGCTGTACAGGAAGCGAGTTTTGTGATACAGAACCTGGAGCCATACAGGGCGCATATCAAATATCCGGTGGCCATAGATATGGAATTTGTGGCCAATGATGAAGCGCGGATAGACGGGTTGAGCAGGGAGGACAGAACCAATGTGACGATAGCGTTCCTTGAGGCCGTCAAGGGCGCAGGCTATGTGCCGATGGTCTACGGGGATAAGGAGTGGCTGATTAAAGAGGTGGACCTGACGAAGCTGCAAAATTATGATATATGGCTTGCACAGGAAGCGGACATTCCGGATTATCCGTACCAGTACGCCATGTGGCAGTATTCCACAAAAGGCGTGGTGAACGGCATCAAGGGCGATGCGAACCTGAATATCTGCTTTATCGGCTATTCGCAGCGGTAATGTCTGATACCGGATGAAATTTTAATAGAGGCATATAAGTCGGCGTAAGCGGCAGGCGATATCTCATCCATGTAGTTTGGGGTATAAGCCTTGTCCACGCCGGCTTTTTTTAGTATATCTATGGCCTTGTTGTATGCCACTGCCGCTT
The DNA here is from genome assembly GCA_910578645.1 of uncultured Lachnospiraceae bacterium. GTDB lineage: Bacteria > Bacillota > Clostridia > Lachnospirales > Lachnospiraceae > UBA3282. Next base: position 188,173 of record CAJTQI010000004.1, on the reverse strand, counting down.
CGGTTTCCGTGTCATAGGTGCCCACCTTCATGTTGCCTTTCACGTGAATCTTCACCTGGTAGCGGGTGTGTCCGTCATCATCTATAGCATAGACACCGTTGTATCTGTTGATAATTTCAATATTCTCATAGCGCAAGTCCTGGCAGTTGCCGTTGCGGAAACGGTAGTCCCTTCCTTCAACGGCATAATTCTTGATGCCGTATCGTCCCATGATATTGACCTGCATTCCGTAATCGGCGACGAAATAATGTCCGCCTCTGCGGGAAATACGCCGGGAAGAATAGTAGAACAGGTCTTCCAGGTCAAAAATAAAAAAATCCGATGGCGTAAAATAGTAATAGAAAAATTTGGGACGGACATAGATTGGTGTGGCAAAATAGATGCCGTTATCCCGAAAATTAAGGAGGATGACCCATTTTAAGAAAGGCAAAGCCGAGTCAGTCTGATAAGTATTCAAGGTTATGGAATCGTCTGCAAGCAGTGTGCCGGCAAGCAGATATGCCTGGTGCGCATCCTCGGCACAGCCATAACTGCCAAGGCTGATATGCTTATTGCGATAAGTTAACGATGCGCGAAAGTACACTGTCTGGTCTTTGCGTTTTGCCGTAAATACGCCGGGTAACTGTTGTTCCATGCCGTATCCTCCTTTTATATAATTGTACCATTTTTGAGAAAAAAAACAAATTCAGAAATATTTTTCCTTTTTCCTGTATAGAATATAAATGTGTAAAATTTTATGACTGCCTGGCGGTTCTTGATTCCGCGGCAGAAATGTGTTCTTGGAATGGAGGAAAGATGTACGCGAAATATATCACAGGGTTTCTGCTTGCTGGCATGACGGTGCTTTCGTCATGTGTGTGCGTCAGAGAGCTTAAGATTAACCGGATTGCGGCCAAGCCTGCTTTCCAAATGAAGTATCTGGATGAGAGCATGACGGAAGATAAACATAGTTTTATAGAAATGATTTCCAGTGTGTCATCAGGGCAGCGGGTTGTGGACTACGAAGTGTTGGAACAGACTATGAAGTATCAGTTGTCGGACAAGGACCATGAAGCGCTTATGCGTATCGTGGAGGCGGAAGCCGGCGGGGAAGACCAGGACGGTAAACTTCTGGTGGCAAATGTGGTATTAAACAGAGTTAACAGTGAATCATTCCCGGATACGGTATGGGAAGTGGTGATGCAAAAAGAACAGGGAATTGCGCAGTTTTCACCTACCGTGGACGGAAGATACCAGAGTGTCACGGTCAGTGAAGATACAAAAGAAGCAGTGGAACGTGCCTTATATGGTGAAGATATTTCGCAGGGAGCGCTGTATTTTTGCGCGAGAGAAAAAGCGGATTCCGAAAAAGTACAGTGGTTTGACAGAAAGCTTACGAGACTGTTTGCTTACGGACACCACGAATTTTTTCAGTAAAGAGAAATATATTTATGAGCCGGCGCTGTGTCCGGCTCTATTCTTCGTGAAAATCCAGTAATTTTCTGGCAGGTACATCTAACGCGTCGGCAATGTCCATCAGTGTGTCTAATGAAATGGCTGTGGGCATGTTGGGCGCTTCTATATTGCTGATATGGGTACGGCTTAAACTGACAGCTTCTGCCAGTTTAAGCTGGCTTAACCCCTTTAGTTTCCGATAATAAGCAATATTTAACCCTATCATTTTATATTCCTGCTCCCGCTTAGACATGCCTACACCTCTTTTCCCATATGTTATATATGATATCAAGAATGTAGTATGACAAAAACAAAATAAAAGTATGCATTTGCAAATTAATAATTTGCATGATATACTAACAACCAATTATAGACGGATATGTTTTGACGACCTGGACTTTGTCGTGCCTTTCCATGGTAAAAAGAGGAAAAATAAATGAAAGTACAAATGAAAAAGAAAAAGTATCTTACAGGTATTGTGGCGGTTATGGCGGCGGTGACAGTCGTGTGGGCTGTCGCCGTTAGTCTGAGAAGCGGGGCTTCATATGTCGCCACCGTGCACAAACCGGGGGCGGCAATCCGTGTGGGCGGCCGTGAAATGTGGACATCGATTTCCGGTACATATGCTGCTAAGAATATACAAGGCATGGCAGTTGTGGATACGTACCTGGACGTTGAGGCGAGCCTGGGATTAAGGCGGGGGCAAATACCTTATATGACAGTTTCTGACATAGATGAAAGAGCATGCCCAAAAGAGACGCAGCATATCAGGGCGGTGGTAGAAACCCTGGGAGGCGGTACGGTGGAAGCCCTGTTAGATATTAGTCTGGATGCCAGAAAAAAAGGGAAATTTATTAGGACGCCAAAAGGATTTGCCCGCGTGGCAGTGGGGCTTCCTGTGCAAAACGGTTTGTCCCAAAGAGTCTATGTAATCTGTGTACGCCCGGACGGAGAGGTTATTGTCATGCAGGACACGGATGCGAATCCTGACACGGTCACCTTTAACGTACAGGCAGGCAAAGCAGTGTATGCAATAGTAACCGGGCATAAGCCGCCATTGAGACTGTTGCACAACAATGGATTGTATGGTACAATGCTATGACACAGAGTTTAATATCTCGTTGCATGCGGGATTAATTTGTTTGAAAGGCATGGTCTATAGATATGGAAGTATTATACAGCAGTACGAGGGACAGTAGTAAGAAAGTGACGGCCTCCCAGGCGATATTGAAGGGATTGTCCGATGATGGCGGCCTGTTTGTTCCGGACCATATTCCGTCGTTGGAATGTTCTATGCAGGAGTTGGCAGGTAAATCATACCAGGAAGTGGCATACGAAGTGATGAAACTTTTCCTGACGGATTTCACACAGGATGAGTTGCGAGGCTGCATTAACCGGGCGTATGACTCTAAATTTGATACGGAGGTGATTGCACCGCTCGTGGAGGCGGAGGGTACATATTACCTGGAGCTGTTCCATGGTTCCACCATCGCATTTAAGGATATGGCGCTGTCCATCCTGCCGCACCTTATGATTACATCTGCGAAGAAGAATCATGTAGAGAACGAGATTGTGATTCTGACGGCAACTTCCGGAGATACCGGTAAGGCTGCTTTAGCGGGTTTTGCAGGGGTGGAGGGGACGAAAATCATTGTTTTCTATCCCAAGAACGGTGTAAGTCCTATCCAGGAGAAACAGATGGTGACCCAGAAGGGGGATAATACTTGCGTAGTTGGTATCCATGGCAATTTCGACGATGCACAGACCGGTGTGAAAGCATTGTTTAACGACAAGGAATTGGCACAGAAGATGGCAGCCCGTGGCCAGCAGTTCTCCTCTGCAAATTCTATCAATATCGGCAGGCTTGTCCCCCAGGTTGTCTATTATGTGTATTCTTATGCAAAGCTGCTTGAGGAAGGAAGAATAGAAGACGGAGAGAAAATCAACGTGGTGGTGCCTACCGGGAACTTCGGCAATATTCTGGCGGCGTTTTATGCGAAGAATATGGGTGTCCCGATTAACAAATTAATCTGTGCGTCCAATGAGAATAAAGTACTGTATGATTTCTTTATGACCGGCAAGTATGACCGCAACAGGGAATTTGTCCTGACAAGCTCCCCGTCTATGGATATTCTCGTTTCCAGCAATTTGGAAAGGTTAATCTACCGCATTGCGGGAGAAGACGCACAGAAGAATGCCAATCTGATGGCAGCTCTGTCACAGGAAGGATGCTATGAGATTACCGGACAGATGAAGGAGCAGCTTGCGGATTTCTATGGCAATTATGCCGATGAAAAGGAGACCGCCGGGCGGATTAAGTCCATGTATAAGAATACGGGATATATCCTGGATACGCATACGGCTGTGGCGAGTGCCGTATATCAGAAATATGTGGCGGGGACAGGTGACAGGACTACGACGGTGATTGCTTCCACGGCAAGCCCTTTCAAATTTACAAGAAATGTTATGAATGCAATTGACGGCAAGTATGACAGTATGTCGGATTTTGAGCTTGTTGACGAGCTGTCTGGAATTGGCAACATTGCCGTTCCAAACGCGATTGAAGAAATCAGGACTGCTCCGGTAGTGCACAACAATGTGTGCGATAAGACGGAGATGAAAGAAGCCGTAATGCGGTTCCTGGGGATTGGGTCCTAAGTTGGAGACGTAATATTCTCATGATGCTTATGTTGTGCCTATGGAAACGCAGAATGGAAATTAGGCTGAAAAATCATTCAACTTATTATTTTATGCAGAGCCGCAGGCAATGCCGGCGGTATACATGGGGTGAACATGAAACATATTTTATTAGTCGATGATGTGCTCACAAACCTTAAATGTGAGAGCCTGATACTGAAGGACAAATATAAGGTAACCACGGCCAGGTCAGGTAGGGAAGCCTTAGAGTGTTTAGAGAATGTTGTGCCAGACCTTGTCCTGTTGGATATTATAATGAAGGACATGGATGGATATGAAGTGATGAAACATATGAAGAAAAACCCGGAGACTTCACGGATACCAGTGATTCTTTTGACGGCTGACACAGAGCGGGAGAATGAGGAGAAGGCCCTGGCTATGGGCGCCATAGATTTCATCAGGAAGCCGGTGGACTCAAAGATGCTTCTTGGTAGGATTGAGGCCGTCTGGAACATGGAGGAACAGACAGAATGGGAATGGGTGGAATGATAGATATTCTGTTTTTTGGAAGCGGAATCTATCTGATTTATACTGCGTCTATGGCGAAGAAGCATGGAACGATTGCGGCAAACGTCATGTTGAGCAAAGATGTGGGAGAGAAAGATATCATAGATAAGACAGGATTCATCGGATATATGTATAAGAGAATCCTTCTGGCAGGCGTGATGATTATCATTGCTTCCGGCATACATCTGGTAAACGATTACTATATTCAGTCTAAGGCGGTAACGTGGGCAGGAATTGGAATCATTCTTGTCGCGATAGGTATATACAGCGCCGCTTACATGCGGGGCCAGAAACTGTATATGAAGAAACAAAATAAGAGCTCCGGAAAGAAGAGATAATAAGATTTATGTGCGGGAAACAAAGAGCCTTATAAAATAGATAAAAGAGATGCTTAAGCATCTCTTTTATCTATTTTAATGTAATCTCTTTCCTTGCAGATGGTCTTGTATGCAGGTCTTATAATCTTGCCGTTATTAGCCAACTCTTCCATGCGGTGGGCGCTCCAACCGACGATTCTTGCAATAGCGAAAATCGGTGTATAGAGTTCCATGGGAAGATTCAGCATATGATATACAAAACCGGAATAGAAGTCTACATTGACGTTGACGCCTTTGTAAATAGGACGTTCTTTTGAGATAATCTTAGGGGCAAGCTGTTCCACCAGAGAATATAATGCAAATTCGTCATGCAGTCCCTTTTCCTCGGAGAGTTTTTCCACAAAAGATTTAAAAATAACGGCACGTGGGTCGGACTTGGAATATACGGCGTGTCCGACACCATATATTAGTCCGGCATGGTCGAAAGCATCTTTGTGCAGTAATTTAGTAAGGTAATCGGCAACCTGGCTTTCGCTGCTCCAGTCTGATACCTTCTGCTTCATCTCATCAAACATCTGTACTACTTTGATGTTTGCGCCACCGTGCCGGGGCCCTTTCAGTGAGCCAATCGCAGCAGCAATAACAGAGTAGGTGTCCGTCAAGGAGGAAGTGACCACGTGGGTCGTAAAACTGGAGTTGTTACCGCCGCCGTGCTCCATATGCAGGATAAGGGCGATATCCAGTATCTTCGCCTCAAGGGGTGTATACTTGCTGTCAGGCCTCAGGATATGCAGAATGTTCTCTGCGTTGGACAGTTCCGCCTTGGGTTGGTGTATGTACAGGCTCTCGCCGTTGTGGTAATGGCTGTATGCCTGATATCCATAGATAGAAAGCATTGGGAACAGTGCGATAAGCTGCAGGCACTGTCTAAGGACGTTGGGCAGGGAAGTGTCATCCGCCCGGTCATCGTAGGAATAAAGTGTAAGTACGCTTCTGGCAAGCGTATTCATCATATCATTGCTTGGCGCTTTCATAATGATATCCCGTACGAAGCTGGTGGGCAGAGAACGGTAACCGGATAACAGGCGTGAAAATTCTTCCAGTTCATCACGGTCAGGCAGCTTATCGAAGAGAAGAAGATAAGCGACTTCCTCGAAGCCGAAGCGTTCCTCGCTTGCGAATCCTTCTACCAGGTCTTTGACGTTGTAGCCTCTGTAAAAAAGTTTTCCGTGAGTTGGAACCTGAATGCCGTCAACTATTTTGTTGGCACGTACATCGGAGATATTGGTAAGGCCGGCAAGTACGCCCTTACCGTTTAAATCGCGCAGTCCGCGTTTGACATCATACTTGGTGAATAAATCGGTATCTATTATACCGGCTTGCTCGCTCAGAGTCGCAAGTCGTATGATTTCGGGTGTAATTTCAGAAAAACTGTTCTGTTCCATGATAGGTGCCTCCCTTCATTATCATTCACATTTTCATATTTATACAACAATATCATAACATGAACAAAAAGTGGTAAACAAGAAAAATCGACGAATTAAAAAAGATTTAACATTATTCAAAAAATGTTCATATTTTCAAAAGAAGCGGTTTATGTACGGTTATTCAGATTTTTATGAATTGGTGAAAGCTTTTACTGGTGTTTTACACGGAATGGTATTACAATATGTAAAAAGAAAGGAGCCGATTATATATGGACAAAAAAGAGATATTAAAACGGGTAGACCATACGCAGCTTAAGGCTTATGCAACATGGGAGGATATTGTGAAGTTATGCGACGAGGCGGTGGAGAACCGGACAGCTTCCGTCTGCGTACCGCCTACCTATATTAAGAGAATACACGATACCTATGGGGACAAAATTAATATATGTACGGTAGTGGGATTTCCTCTTGGCTACAGCGTGACGGAGGCTAAAGTGGCGGAGACAAGACAAGCAATTGCAGAGGGAGCCCGGGAGATTGATATGGTAATCAATATCAGCCATGTCAAAAACGGCATGTACAAAGAGGTGGAAGAGGAAATCCGTATTTTGAAAGAAGTATGCGGGGAGCACATTCTGAAAGTCATTATCGAAACTTGTTATCTGACGGAGGAAGAGAAGATTGCCATGTGCAAGGCCGTAACGGATGCGGGGGCGGACTATATCAAAACGTCCACGGGCTTTGGGACGGGCGGCGCTACGCTGGAAGATATCAGGCTTTTTAAAGAGCATATAGGAGACGGAGTCAAAATCAAGGCGGCAGGCGGAATATCCACGTTGGAAGACCTGGAGGCATTTGCGGAGGAAGGATGTGACAGAATAGGGACCTCAAGGGCAGTAGGGCTGCTGCAGGGTTAAATATGTTCTGACGTCACAGAATTTGTTTTGTAACCATATTTCATTATTGACTTTTAAGGGTGGTTTTGAGATAATTAGAGCGGTGTACGGGCGTCCCGTACATAAGAGGCAGGTACGGAAGGCATAGCGCCTTTCGTTAAATAATACAATTTTAAGGAGGAGAATATAATATGGCAACAAAAGCGTATTATCCCATTTCCGAGATTGGTGCTGGTAAGGTTGGTTTTTCCAAGACCCGTTCCATTATCGAGGCAGCTTTCTACGGAAATAACGTAGTGAGAGTCAACACATTAAGAGAGGCTTATGAATTAGCTAAAAATTCACCCGGTACGGTTGTAACAGATATGCCTGTTAAGAGCGGTGAAACATTTGGACTTCCCGCTGACGCTAAGGTTCTTCTGTTCAATGACGGCGCCGTAACAGGCCGTTATGCGGCAGCACGCCGGATTAAGGGCGAGCCTGGCGTTGACGCTGCTAAGCTTGATAAAGTAGTTATGGATGCTGTTTATAAGACACGTTGGAAAACTATGTACCATGCAGAGTGTTTCGTAGGTCTGGACCCTGAGTTTATGGTAAAAGCCCATCTTCTTATTCCGGAAGGGGAAGAGAACCTTCTGTACAACTGGATGATTAACTTCCAGTATATGTCTGACGAGTATGTTAAGATGTATAAGAATTCCAAAGCGGTTGGCGATGGCAATGAGCCTGATATCTATATCTTCTCCGACCCTCAGTGGGCTCCTGAAGAAGCGCCTGACGTTGATTATAGCTGCTTAAGCGACCCGCTTACACTTTGCTATTTCGATACCAACGAAAACTGTGCGGCAATCCTTGGTATGAAATATTTCGGTGAGCACAAGAAAGGTACACTGACCATGGCTTGGGCGCTTGCTAACAGGAACGGTTATGCATCCTGCCACGGCGGACAGAAAGAATATCTGTTAAAAGACGGTTCTAAGTTCGTTGCATCCGTGTATGGTCTGTCAGGTTCCGGTAAGTCTACACTGACACATGCTAAGCATGGCGGCAAATATGAGATTAAGGTTCTTCATGATGATGCTTTCATCATCAACACTGACACATGTGCATCCGTTGCACTTGAGCCTACTTATTTTGATAAGACGGCAGATTACCCGACAGGATGTCCTGACAATGAATACCTGTTATCAGCACAGAACTGCTCTTGTACAATGGACAGCGAAGGCAAAATCCAGCTTGTTACCGAAGATATCAGAAATGGTAACGGACGTGCAATTAAGTCTAAACTGTGGTCTCCGAACCGCGTAGACAAGATTGATGCGCCTGTTAATGCAATCTTCTGGATTATGAAAGACCCTACAATCCCGCCGGTAGTAAAACTGAAAGGTTCTGCGCTTGCATCAGTTATGGGCGCTACACTGGCTACCAAGACATCAACCGCAGAGCGTGTTGCGGCAGGTACAGACTTAAATGCAATCCGTATCGTGCCTTATGCTAACCCGTTCAGGACATATCCTTTGGTTAATGACTATGATAAGTTCAAGAAGTTAGTAGAAGAGAAGAATGTAGCATGCTACATCGTTAACACAGGTGATTTCATGGGTGAGAAGGTTAAACCTGCGGATACTCTTGGAATCCTTGAGACAATTGTAGAAGGTAAAGCACAGTTCGAGCAGTGGGGACCTTTCGAGGACATCGAGATTATGAATACATGGGATGGCCAGACAGAAGGATTCAAGAACTTTAAGGCTGACTTGAATGATGCTGACTACAAGGCACAGTTAAAGAGCGCTATGGAGACTCGTGTGAAAGCTGTAGAAGATTTCGCAACCAAGAAGGAAGGATATGATAAGCTTCCTGAAGAGGCACTTGCAGCATTGAAGAAACTGGTTGACGCGCTTAACTAAGCTTTATTCCCGCGTGCAATGAGCCGATAGAGTTAAATAGACTTTAAACATGAAGGGGTGTATAAACATTATATGCCCCTTCTTTTCATAGGGCTTAACCGAAGCGGCAGATTACACAAAATGTTTTAGAGCCTATCTTAAGACATTTTGTGTAATTTACCGGTGCGGTTTAGTAGGCATTGGTAAAATTAGGGGGATATATTACCAGAATTGCTTTGTGTACGGAGGGAGAAAAATGTATCATTGTAATGCTTGCATTTACATAATTTCCGAGCAGGATGATATTATCCGGAGTGTAAATGAGATGGAGCCGCTTGCACATTTTACGCATGAGGTTATTCAAAGCGGTAAGCCGGAGGGTACGTCCGTAAAACGGGCGGATGTGATTATAGCTGATTTGACCAAACTGGACGCTGTGGAGACATTCGGCTCTATAGTTTCCCATAGGAAAGATGAAGCAGACTTGATTTTTCTTGCAGATAAGGAGCAGACAAAGCTGCTGATAGAGCAGGACGCGGAGAAGAAAAATATCACGGATATCTGGACGACGCCTCTTTCTGGCAGGGAGCTTTCTTTCAGGCTCTTAAACTGGCAGAAAGCATATAAGAAAGACAAGGATGCCTGGCAGACACAGAATTATCTTGATTCCGTAATCAACTGTGTCCCGCATCTGATTTGGTTTAAAAACAAAATGGGAGCTCATATGAAAGTAAACAATTACTTTTGTAAGGCTGTCAACAAGACGATGGAGCAGATTCAGGGCAGAGGACATTATTACATATGGGATATTGAGCCTGAGGAATATGCCAAGGGCGAATATATTTGCATGGAATCGGAATACGAGGTTATGGGAAAAAGAGAAACCTGCGTGTTTGACGAAAACGTGAAAATCGGCGACAGCATAAGGCAGTTAAAGACGTATAAGGCGCCATTGTTTGATTTGGACGGAAGCGTTATGGGGACTGTCGGTGTTGCCACTGATGTGACGCAGGAACGTCTCTATGAAGAGATGATTATCAAGAATGCCAATACGGATTTCCTTACGGGACTTTATAACAGAAGATATGTCTATGAGTACATTGAGCAGATGGATGAAAAGCATATTACGGTCTTTTGCATTGATTTAAACAGATTTAAGAGTATCAACGATATTTATGGACACCAGGAAGGGGACAGGGCGCTTGTGCTGACTGCCAAAGCACTGCAAAATTGTATGAAGAGTTCTTTGATTTCAAGGACTGGCGGGGATGAGTTCTTGATTGTCTCGCCGGGAGAACATACGGAAGAGGAAATCGAAGCGACAAGGAAAATGATAGAGAAGCAGATTGATAATGCATACGCCAAGGAAGAGCACTTTAAAAACATATCCGCCAGTGTAGGCGCCGCTTATTCTTCGGAAGGAAAGAAAGTGTTTGATATGCTGATAGGTGAGGCTGATGCATATATGTACCGTGAGAAAGAGAGGAAGAGAAGACAGGCCAGACGGAATACTTTTGAGTTTTGGGGAAGACATGGCGAAGAGAAAACAGAGAAAGAACCGAAACAAAAATAGGACAAAAATTAGGTTAAAAAAATAAAAAATCCAGTTGTAATATGTCGCTATCTCGGATATAATAGAACTAACCTGAAATGTGCGAGAAAGTCTTGTTATTTTGAACCTACAGATACTTTAAACGGGATTCTTATATTGCCATGTAGATGTCAGGCCTCCGGCTATTTGGCCTTATGCAGTGGAAGGCAGAAGCATGGTTGCGGTTACCCACCTAGCTTTGCTAGGAGTCAAAATACAAGATTCGGCATTTTGGGGCAATACCAAAGACGAAAAGCAGCCGTTTTATACGGCTGCTTTTGCGTGTGTGCATTTTGGTAATAGTACTGCGATACAGAAATATAATATAATAGATATTATATGGAATAAAGACATAGGGACTATGATGGAATATAATGCAAAACTTCTTACAAAACTCGCTTTGATTTTTTTCGGGCTTCTGTTCTTAGTATGCGTATGGCTTGGGAGAAAGGTGCGTATAAAAGAAATGCCTGAGGGAGATAAGATTACCTTGGAGGATGTTCAGATTCTTCTGGAGGCATTGGATTTATATGTGGTTGATAAGGCAGGGGCAAGGGGAGACGAAGCAAGCGTAGTTGAAGGGACCTCGGAAGAGGCTAAGAATCTGACTTATGCCGAATATATGGATATTTACCGGCAGGTGGATGGCGAGACACTGGGCTTGCCTGATTATGGGGAACGTTATGAGCCGGAATATGAGATGCTGAGGGCAGACTGGTATGAGGCGTACCGGATTATACTGGCACATTTGGATACGGAGTCGTCTGTCTGGGAGACGACGGTTTTCTTGCTCCGAACCGAGCCAGATAAGAAAACGGCATATACGGAAAACAGCGCCAATCAGACACCTTATAATTATTGCTCACAAGAATTTGCACACAACACTTTGCGGGAGATGAGAGTCTATGTGAAAGGCAGTGAACTTCTGACAGTTATAGAAGTTCTTTCAGGAGAGCATGAGCTTCATAATGTCTGGGTAATGGAGTCTACGGATGGCATGTTGCAGTGCTTCTATCATCAGGTTGTTTTTCAGACAGAGGCGGAGCATCCGGTGGAACGCGAGCGTATCGCCGACTTGACCTTTCGGGATGGCAGAGCGGTGGAGACGCAGGAGAAAACAGAGAAAATCCATGGAAAACTGCTGTGGGTATCGGAGGAAGAACTGGAGATAGAAGGCCAGGGTGTATATCCGATTGCAGAGGGGATGGAAGTATATAAGCTTTATGCAGACCTTGAGACGTTATCGGACAGGGATTTAAAGATTGGCTATGAGGATACGGATTACGTGATTGACAAGGGGCAGATATGCGCATGTCTTGTTTCCCAGGCCGAGAAGGCAGACCGCATACGGGTTCTTTTAAAAAATAGCGCCAAGAACAGCAATTACTTTGACATGGTGGAATTGTCGGTAGACGGGGAAACCATACGGATTGAGACGGATGACCTTGAGGTCGGAGAGCGCAGGACTTATCATAGCAGCGCTTTGACAGATAAAATCACGGTTCATGCCGAGGGCATGAACAAACAGGACAATGCATATAGGGGAGCCATAGAATGTTACCGGCATGGGAATGGAATTGTGTTGATTAACGAGCTTCCTTTGGAAGAGTATCTGTATGCCGTGGTTCCCAGTGAGATGCCTGCTTCGTATCCGTTAGAGTCCTTAAAGGCGCAGGCCGTGTGTGCCAGGACATATGCGTACAGCTATATCCTGCGTGCCGGACTGCCGGAGACGGGTGCCCATGTGGATGATACGACGGCTTACCAGGTGTACCATAACAGTAGCGAGAATGCGGCCTCCACCACTGCCGTCAAGGAGACCGATGGCATACTTTTAACGTATAAAGGACAGCCGGCACAGAACTACTATTATTCGACTTCTTGCGGCGTCGGCACAGATACTGCGGTCTGGAAAGCGGGCAGCCCGGAGGATACTCCTTATATACGCTCTGTCAGGATGAATCAGGACGCTTATATGGATAAGAAGGATACTGTGTCTTTTGGGAATGATGAGGATGCTTTCCGGGACTTTATCACTTCCGTAGATGAAACGGATTTGGAAAAAGATGAACCATGGTACCGTTGGGAATACAATGTGGAGAAGGCCGACGCAGAAGAGATGCTTTCCCGTATACAAAGCAGATATGAAAGCAGTCCGGAGTCGGTACTGACCAGGACAGAGGGCGGCTACTATGTTTCCCAGCCGATTGAAAAATTAGGCAGGATTCACGGAATGGAGATTGTGAAAAGAGGCGCCGGCGGCGTCGCCGATGAGCTGCTTATTGAGGCCCAGACAGGTACTTACAAAATCCTTGCGGAATACAATATACGCAGTGTATTATGTGACAAAAAAAGCGAAGTGATAAGACAAGACGGAAGCGTTGTCATACCGACGTCTCTTCTGCCCAGCGGATTTTTTATAATAGAATGTAGCAAAAGCGGAGAAAATATGGTAGGATATACGTTGGTTGGCGGCGGATATGGACACGGTGTGGGGATGTCACAAAACGGCGCCAGAGCTCTGGGGACGAAGGGCGCTTCCTTTCAGGATATTTTGCAATTTTACTTTAAAGGATGCCAGGTCGAAAAGATTGAAGGAACCGGATAATAGGTTGACATGACATAAATAGATATGGTGTATAGATTATGAGGACAATTTACAGGCTTTTTTACATATTCCGTGATTTTAACTGGCAGATGACCAAGAAGAATATTGGCGCATTTGCCGCAAGCACTGCATTCTTTCTCTTTTTGTCCATGATTCCTCTTTTGATGTCTCTGTGCGCGATTCTGCCATATACAAGGCTGACACAGGCGAATCTGATTACTGCGATTACACGTTTTATACCGGATGCCATGGAGGGACTAGTGGTAGGTATTGTGTCGGATGTATATGCCAGGTCAGCGGGAACCATCACAATCTTTGCGATTGTTACAATCTGGTCCGCATCCAAAGCGATGCTTGCCCTGATTCACGGGCTGAACGCAGTGAATGGGGTGGAAGAAAGACGTAACTATTTTGTCTTGCGGTTTATTGCAAGCATCTATACGGTGATTATTCTTGTGGCTATGATTTTAGCTTTGCTTGTCATGGTATTTGGCAATGTAATTGTGAATTTGCTTTTGGCTGATATTCCACCGCTGCATCTGGTGGCACAATTTATCATGCATTTCCGATTCCTGATTTCATGGGTGGTACTGACATTTATTTTCGCCATGATTTATGCCTATGTGCCGGACAGCAAGATGCGCTTTAAGGCACAGATTCCGGGCGCGGCCTTTTCGGCCGTCATGTGGGGCGCGGCTTCGTATGTTTTCTCCGTGTATGTGGACCATTTTAACGGATTCGGCGCATACGGGGGACTGACTACGGTGGTTATCCTGATGTTTTGGTTTTACTTACTCATGTATATTCTGCTGATTGGCGCCCATATCAACAGATATTTCGGTCCGGTATATAAATTTCTGTTCGGATGGCTTGACAAGCCGGGCAAAAGCCACTAGAATGATGTGAGATAGATAATTAAAAGCTGTGAAGGTGTCAGTAGGAGATTGTTTTCCGACAGAGAGAGGGAGCCATCGGCTGTAAGCTTCCTTCGGTTCAGATAATTTTCCGAAATTCCCACCAGAGCTGTCCGGGTGAACAGGCGCATTGTCAGGTAGTCCGGAACGTTACGGCACGTTACGCTGTTTGAGATGTCTGTCTGTATTGTGGGTGACTGTAAGACACAGCCGCCATGGCGATATGGCAGGAAATTGGGTGGTACCGCGGATATGATTCGTCCCATGTGCATGATGCACATGGGATTTTTTAATTATAGGAAATCTGGTAAGTAAGCATAGCCCGACTTTTTATGTACACGGGCAGCCAGAGGAAGACTATCATAGGAATGTAAAGGAGAGGGACGATGAAAGAGAAGCTGGAACAGATTAAGGCGGAGGCGCTGCGCCAGATAGAGGCAAGTGATGCGCTGGACAAACTGAACGATGTGAGGGTGAATTACCTTGGCAAGAAGGGTGAGCTGACCGCCGTACTAAAGAGTATGAAGGATGTTGCACCCGAAGAGCGCCCGAAGGTTGGACAACTTGTCAATGAGACGAGGGAAGAGATTGAACGGGTCTTGGAAGCATCGGTTAAGAAGATGGAGAAGGCGGTCAGGGAAGCGAAGATGAAGAAGGAAGTCATCGATGTAACCCTGCCGGCGAAGAAGAATAATGTGGGGCACCGCCATCCGAATACCATCGCACTGGAAGAGGCGGAGAGGATTTTTATCGGCATGGGATATGAAGTTGTGGAAGGTCCCGAAGTGGAAAAGGATTATTATAATTTCGAGGCTTTGAACATTCCGGCGGACCATCCGGCGAAGGATGAACAGGATACTTTTTATATCGCGGGCGACATCCTGTTAAGGACACAGACGTCTTCCGTGCAGGTGCATGAGATGGAGAAGGGTAAGCTGCCAATCCGCATGATTGCGCCAGGAAGGGTGTTCCGTTCCGACGAAGTGGATGCAACCCATTCACCGTCCTTCCACCAGGTCGAAGGGTTGGTCATAGATAAGAATATTACATTTGCGGATTTGAAGGGTACTTTGGCCGAATTTGCTAGAGAATTGTTCGGGGAAGACACCAAAGTAAAATTCAGGCCTCACCATTTCCCTTTTACAGAGCCCAGTGCGGAGATGGATGTGAGCTGTTTTAAATGTGGCGGCAAAGGCTGTCGGTTCTGCAAGGGAGAAGGCTGGATTGAGATTTTGGGCTGTGGTATGGTACATCCGCATGTGCTTGAGATGAGTGGCATCGACCCGGAGCAGTATACAGGATTTGCTTTTGGCGTAGGACTTGAGCGTATAGCACTGTTAAAATATGAGATTGACGATATGCGTCTTTTATATGAAAACGATATCCGTTTCTTAAAGCAGTTCTGATAGCGTGATAATGAAATTGCCGGAAGGATATATAAATTTCCGGAGGAAATAACAGAGCATTCGGTAAGGGATTTCGTATAAAAGGAATACAAGGATAGATAAAACAGAGATTGATATAAAATTTGAGTATGTTTGCGAAAGGAGAGAATATGAATACAGCGTTATCGTGGATTAAAGCATATGTGCCGGATTTAGAGTGCACCGACCAGGAATATATGGACGCCATGACATTGTCCGGGACGAAGGTGGAGGGCTACAGGCGGCTTGACAAAAACCTGGAGAAAATTGTGGTAGGACAGATTGACAAAATCGAGAGGCATCCTGATGCGGATAAACTGATTGTGTGTCAGGTCAATATCGGTTCTGAAGTCGTACAGATTGTGACCGGTGCGCCCAATGTCAAGGAGGGGGACAAAGTCCCTGTGGTTTTGGACGGCGGTAAGGTGGCAGGCGGGCATGACGGCGGGCCGTTGCCTGAGGATGGCATTGTCATTAAGGCGGGCAAGCTGCGCGGCGTTCCTTCAAACGGAATGATGTGCTCTATCGAAGAATTAGGCTCTGACAGGTATATGTACCCGGAAGCGCCTGAACTTGGGATATATATTTTTGAGGACGATGTGGAAATCGGCTCCGATGCCATAGAGGCTCTGGGACTTCGGGACACCGTGTTTGAGTATGAAGTGACGTCTAACCGCGTAGACTGTTACAGTGTAATTGGCATAGCCAGGGAGGCGGCGGCTACGTTCCGCAAGCCTTTCTATCCGCCCCAGGTACATGTGACAGGAAACGGAGGCAGGACACAAGATTATATTTCCGTGGAAGTGCAGGATAAGGAATTGTGTCCAAGATACTGTGCAAGGGTGTGTACCAATATCCAGATTGGCCCTTCTCCTAAGTGGATGCAGCGGCGTCTGGCGGCAAGTGGTATACGGCCTATTAACAACTTGGTAGACATCACCAATTATGTGATGGAGGAGTACGGACAGCCCATGCATGCTTATGACCTGGATACCATAGCGGGACATAAGATTATTGTGCGCCGTGCGTCGGATGGCGACGTGTTCCGCACCCTTGACGGGCAGGACAGGAACTTGGATGGGGATGTATTGATGATTTGTGACGCCGAGAAAGAAGTAGGCATTGCAGGTATTATGGGCGGCGAAAATTCCATGATTACCGATGATGTAAAGACGGTTTTGTTTGAGGCGGCCACTTTCAATGGTGCCAATATCCGTAAGTCTGCCAAGCGTGTAGGGCTTAGGACAGACGCTTCCGGTAAATTTGAGAAAGGTCTTGACCCCAATAACGCAGAAGCGGCGATTAACCGGGCGTGCCAGCTTATCGAAGAGTTGGGCTGTGGAGAAGTGGTAGACGGACTTGTGGATGTGTGCGGTGACAAGAAAGAACAGGTAACGCTTTCATTCGAGCCGGAGCAGTATAACAGACTTCTTGGTACGGATGTATCAAGAGAAGAAATGTTGGATATCTTTAGAATGATAGAGGTAGGTTATGAGCCTGCCACGAATCTTCTTTTTGTTCCGAGTTTCCGACAGGATATTCTCCGCCAGTGTGATATTGCGGAAGAAGTGGCACGTTTCTATGGATATGATAAGATTCCTATCACGTTGCCTACAGGCGAGGCAACGACGGGAAAACTTCCCTTTAAGCTGCGCATCGAACAGAAGGCGAGGGATATCGCAGAATTTTGCGGCTTTTCACAGGGCATGTGTTATTCTTTTGAGAGTCCTAAGGTGTTTGATAAGTTGCTTCTGGATGCGGATGACCCGGCCAGACAGGCGGTTACTATCTCCAATCCGCTTGGAGAAGATTTCTCTATTATGAGAACAGTCTCCTTAAACGGTATGTTGACCAGCCTGGCGACGAACTATAACAGAAGAAACAAGGATGTGCGTCTCTATGAACTTGGGAATATTTATCTGCCTAAGTCGCTGCCGCTTAGTGAGCTGCCGGAAGAAAGGATGCAGTTCACTCTGGGTATGTATGGCGAAGGAGATTTCTTCACCATGAAAGGTGTGATAGAAGAGTTTTTCGACAGCATCGGCATGAGGAAAAAGGTTATCTACGAGCCCAATGCGGGCAGGAATTTCCTGCACCCTGGCAGACAGGCTAATATCATATATGAAGGGACTTTGCTTGGCTACTTGGGTGAGGTACATCCGGAAGTGTGTGACAATTATGATATGAAGACAAGAGCTTACGTGGCGGTAATTGACATGCCGGAAGTCATACCTTTTGCGACTTTCGAGCGTAAGTATGAAGGGATTGCGAAATACCCGGCCGTTTCCAGGGATATCAGTATGGTCGTTCCAAAGTCAGTTCTGGCCGGACAGATAGAAGCGGTTATCGCACAAAGAGGCGGCAAGATTTTGGAAGACTATCAGTTGTTTGACATCTATGAAGGTGACCAGATTAAGGAAGGCTATAAGTCCGTGGCATATTCTATCACTTTCCGTGCTAAGGATAAGACCCTTGGGGAAGCCGATGTGACGGCCGCTATGAAGAAAATCCTGAACGGACTGGAAGGGATGGGCATTGAGCTTAGAAGCTGATAAACATTTTATATGTAAGAATGGAGATTGATATGGAACACAATAACACATGGGAAACTTACGACGAGGAGCAGTTAAAACAGGTTGATGCTTTTGCAAAAGAATATATGTCCTTTCTGGATAACGGCAAGACGGAGCGTGAATGCATTGACCAGATTGTCAATATGATTGAGCAGGACGGATATAGAGAGCTGGAGGCGCTGATTGCTTCCGGTGTACAGTTAAAGGCGGGCGATAAGGTGTACGCCGTATGGATGAATAAATCCATCGTGATGTTTCGGATTGGCAGTAAGAAGATGTCAGGCGGAATCAATATACTGGGTGCGCACATTGACTCTCCGCGTCTTGACATCAAACAAAATCCGCTATATGAGGACGGCGGGTTTGCCTATCTGGACACCCACTATTATGGCGGCGTGAAGAAATACCAGTGGGTTGCCCTGCCCCTTGCGCTTCACGGTGTAGTAGTCAAGAAGGACGGGACGACGGTGGAAATAAATGTGGGTGAAAACGAAGATGACCCGGTATTTTTCGTATCAGACCTTCTGATTCATCTCGCCCAGGAGCAGCTTGAGAAGAAGGCTAACAAAGTGATTGAGGGGGAAGCCCTTGACATTATTGTAGGAAATAAACCTTTGGTTATCGACAAGACGGGCAAGGATAGCCAGGAAAAAGATGGCTGCAATGCTTGCGAAGAGGGGAAAGAGGGAAAAACTTCTGAGAAAGACGCTGTTAAAAAAGGGATACTGGATATCTTGCAGAAATCTTACGGAATTGAAGAAGAAGATTTTATTTCTGCCGAGTTAGAAGTGGTTCCCGCCGGCAAAGCAAGGGAAGCAGGCTTTGACAGAAGCATGATTCTTGCTTACGGACAGGATGACAGAGTATGCGCATTTTCTTCCTTAAAGGCAATGCTGGAGGCCGGACAGACAGAGCGCACCGCCTGCTGCATCCTGGTAGACAAAGAGGAAATCGGCAGCGTGGGAGCCACGGGTATGCAGTCTAAGTTTTTTGAGAATGCAGTGGCCGAGGTGATGAATCTGCTTGGAGAGTACAGTGAACTGAATGTGCGCAGGTGTTTGGCCCGCTCTTGTATGCTTTCCTCTGATGTGAGCAGTGCATTCGACCCCTCCTATGCTTCCAGTTTTGACAAGAAAAATGTGGCTTATCTGGGCGGCGGTATGGTATTCAATAAATTTACCGGGGCAAGGGGCAAGTCCGGTTCCAATGATGCCAACGCGGAATATCTGGGACATATCAGGGCTATTTTTGAGAAAGAGAAGGTGAATTTCCAGACGGCGGAGCTTGGAAAAGTAGATTTAGGCGGCGGCGGGACCATCGCTTATATTCTCGCGCTGTATGGCATGAACGTAATCGACAGCGGTGTGGCTGTCCTGAATATGCATGCGCCGTGGGAGGCCACAAGCAAAGCCGATGTCTATGAGACAAAAAGAGGTTATATGGCTTTTTTGAAGCATGCCGACTTATAGATTATAAACGTTTTAGGTGCTATCGGATTAGAGAAATGATTGCAACAATATTACGATGATACGTATATTGGTATTGGAAAGCGTTAAAAGGCATTATAAGAGGGTGTAATATTAATTATGGAAACAATGAGTAAATCAGATTTTTATTTTGAGCTGCCGCAGGAACTGATAGCCCAGGACCCACTGGAGGACCGTTCGGGTTCCAGGCTTCTGATGCTTGACAAGGAAAGCGGCAGGACGGAGCATCATATTTTCAGAGAGATTGTCGATTATTTAAGACCGGGCGACTGCCTGGTCTTAAATAACACTAAGGTACTTCCGGCAAGACTTATGGGCGTTAAAGAAGATACCGGGGCTTTGGTGGAGGTTCTGCTTTTAAAACGGCAAAAGGACGATATCTGGGAGACATTGGTGAAGCCGGGGAAAAAGGCGCGGCCGGGAACCAGACTTCGTTTTGGGGACGGATGCCTTGAGGCGGAGGTTTTGGATGTGGTGGAAGAAGGAAACCGGTTGGTACGTTTCTACTATGAAGGTATTTTTGAGGAAGTACTTGACAGGCTTGGCGAAATGCCCCTTCCGCCCTACATAACCCATAAACTGCAGGATAAGAGCCGCTACCAGACTGTGTACGCCAAATACGACGGCTCCGCCGCAGCTCCTACGGCGGGTCTGCATTTTACAAACAAGCTGTTGTGTGAGATAGAGGAGAAGGGCGTGGAGATTGCCTATGTAACCCTGCATGTGGGGCTTGGCACGTTCCGTCCGGTGAAGGCGGACAATATTTTGGAACATCATATGCATTCCGAATATTATCAGGTGACAAAGGAGGCGGCGGACAAGATTAACCGTGCCAAAGCCCAAGGGCACCGTGTAATCTGTGTGGGCACAACGGGATGCCGCACCGTGGAAAGTGCCGCAAAAGAAGACGGAACACTGGAAGAATGCTGTGGCAATACGGACATTTTCATTTATCCGGGCTATCGGTTTAAGGTTCTGGATTGTCTGATTACGAACTTTCATCTGCCGGAATCCACTCTTGTGATGCTTGTGTCGGCACTGGCGGGCAGAGAACATGTGCTGGATGCGTATGCGGAGGCAATCCGGGAGAAATACCGTTTTTTCAGTTTCGGGGATGCCATGTTTATTACAGATTCCTTTACAAAAACAGACAGGTAAGGTAAAATGAAAGACGGCAGGTATTGAATGTAGAATATTTGGTGTATAAGATGAAACATGGAAAACATACAAATTTATGGATAGAACTTATTGTAGTGGTGGCGTCGGTACTGGCTCTCATGATGCTTTTGTATATTGTGATGATGGTTTCTTTCCAGAACGGGGCGGATTCGGTAGGCGTTACAATGAAACTGGCTAAGCAGGTTTCGGATAGGATTCTGGATAATCCAACCCAGGAACAGGTCAAAGCAGTCAGTATGATGATACGCTGTGTGGCGCACCTGGTGCTTTTCTTTGTGGTTGGGGTGGTCACGGCGTTTGTGGGCATGGTGCTCTTTAGACGGTATTTCCGCATCATCGGTGTAGTTGCCGCCGGCATGATATGCTATGCATTGGCGTACTACACCGAATATTATAAGCAGTTTATAGAAGGAAGACATTTCCATATGTTTGATGTGACACTGAATTGGTACGGGAGCCTTGCAGGGATTGCCTGTATGGTGCTTTCCTATTTCGTGAACAGGCTGTTAGTAAAGCTGTCGTCGTAGACATAGCTTACACATTTTCCTGGTCATGCCGATGCTCGGTTATCGAAGCGGCTATCAGCTATGCGGCAAGGAACCTCAGCGTGTCAGTTTCAGCAAATCGCCGAAGAAATCCGGGTAACTGATTGTGACGCATTCACTGCCTGAGATTTCTGTCATCCCATCGGCGGCCAGGGCGGCAACAGAGAAGCTCATGGCAATTCGGTGGTCCATATGGGAATCTACCAGGGCGCCGTGGAGCGCTTTGCCGCCTTGGATAATCATGCCGTCCTGGGTGCCGGAAATATCACATCCCATGGCACTTAAATATTTTACCATCACGTCAATACGGTTGGATTCTTTTACTTTCAGTTCTGCGGCATCTTTGATGACCGTCGTGCCTTCGGCACAAGCCGCCATCACATTAATCACAGGAAGCTCATCAATCAGCGTGGGGATGATATCACCTTCGATTGTGATGCCATGTAATGAGCTTGATTTCACTAAAATATCGGCGGTAGGTTCGCCCTCATTGCGTATATTAAATAAAGTTATATCGCCGCCCATGGCTATTGCAACCTTGAGGATGCCGTCTCTTGTCGGATTGACGCCCACATTCTTTATGAGTATTTCGGAATCCGGGACAATGAGGCCCGCGGCGATAAAATAAGCGGCGGAAGAAATATCGCCGGGTACATTGACTTTCTGTCCGGTGAGTACAGGTTCCGGCTCTATGGAGGCGGTGGTATTCTCCGTGCGTACTGTGGCGCCGAAATAATTTAACATGATTTCCGAATGGTTCCGGCTGAGGGTGGGTTCTGTCACCTGTGTAATGCCGTCTGCATACATGCCTGCCAGAAGCACGGATGACTTGACTTGTGCCGAGGCCACTTCAGAGTGATAATGTATGCCGTGCAGAGGTGCGCCCATGATGCGCAGAGGCGCACAGTCATTGCCGTTTATGCTGACGATGTCCGCACCCATCATGGACAAAGGTTTCATAATCCGGCGCATGGGACGTTTTTTTATGGAAGCATCCCCCGTCAGTGCAGATTCAAAAGACTGTGCGGCAAGAATGCCTGAGATAAGCCGTGCGGTGGTTCCGCTATTGCCCACGTCCAGGATGTCTATAGGTGCAGATAGGCCGTGCAGCCCATTGCCGTGAATCAGGATACGTTCTGGCGTATTGTCTATTTTAATGCCCATCTTGCGGAAACAGTCTATCGTGGAGAGACAGTCGGCGCCTTGCAGGAAATTCGTCACTTCTGTCGTGCCCTTGGCAAGGGAGCCGAACATAACAGCTCTGTGGGAAATCGATTTGTCCCCGGGGACGGTCACTTCACCTTTTAAATGTTTTGCTCTCTGGAAAACCATAGTGTACCTCTTTTCTTTATCTATTCTTTATCTGATATTTGAATGGATTACATATCCGTGTCTTTCCATAATTCCGATGGCCTGTTCAATGGCATTCCGGTCGTAAAACTCAATGCGCAACGCTCCCTCGGCAAGCTCCCTGTTATGGTTGATGCCGATATTCTTGATGCTCACGTCATGCATGGCAAGGAGGGAAGCGATGGCGGCTATGGCTCCGGGCTTATCGGAGATATCTACGGTGAATACATATTCCGTCTTAATCGGCCCGCTTGAAGCGCTGATAAAAGATTCCCGGTAATTCCTTGCATTGTCGAAGAAATTATATAAGGTGTCTTTCGCCTGGCTATCTATGTAATCTGATATTGTCGTCAGATATTGGATATACAGTTTTAACAGTTTGGAAATATTGTCCTTGTTTGTCAGGCAAATCTGTTGCCACATATCAGGGGACGAGGAGGCTATCCGTGTGATATCCTTGAAGCCTCCTGCGGCGACCATCTTCATAATACCGTCTTTTGAATCGCAGCTCTTCACCAGATTTACGAGAGAGGATGCGATAACATGGGGCAAATGGGAGATGGCGGCGGTCACATAGTCATGTTCATCATAATTTAAGATAAGCGCAATAGCGCCCATTGCTTCCACCAGGCTGCGGTATCCGTCCACCTTGTCCTGTGGGACGGTATCTGACGGTGTCAGGATATAATATGCGTTCTCGAGAAGAGAAGCGTTGGAATTTGGGTAGCCGAAACGTTCTGAACCGGTCATGGGATGCCCGCCGATAAACTGGCCGTTCAGGCCAAGAGCTTCGATTTGCTTGTGTATGCCAGTCTTGACACTTCCAACATCCGTAAGGACTGTCTGCGGAGAGAGGTGTTTTCTTAAAATAAGCAAATTATCATCATTATGTGAGACAGGCGCGCATAGGAATATATAGTCACATCCCGTAAAAGAACTGTCTATGGCAGGACAGATTTCATCAATCACATGTTCCTGTCTGGCAAGCTCCAAGGATGTCTTGTTGATGTCATATGCAAGTAAACGTGCATCGGGATAAGCATGGCGGAGCGCCTTGGCAATAGAACCGCCGATTAGCCCCAACCCGATAAAACCACAGGTGAGAGTGTTCATAAATATAGTAGCCTTTCTGGATAGATTTGTTCTGAAACTGTATCCAGTATAGCATTTTAGGGGGTGTGCTACAAGATATAGAGCCAAAAAAACATAGATTGTATTCCGCTCATGCGTAATTGTCAAGAGTAAACCAGAGACTTGCTTATTTGCAGAAATAAGGAAAGATGTATATGACATATACATTTCGCATAATTGATATTGAAATTTTGACTGGAATTTAGTAAAATATACTTACAATTTGTGCTTGGGAGATTTAACATACAGAACATTGTACCCAATCATGAGTGAATAACAGAACTGGAGGATATAGAGAAATGAATATTTACACAACGGATAAGATTCGTAATGTGGTTTTGCTTGGTCATGGCGGCTGTGGTAAGACCAGTTTGGTGGAGGCGATGGCTTACCTGTCCGGTATCACTTCCAGAATGGGCAAAGTAACTGATGGCAATACGGTAAGTGATTTCGGCAAAGAAGAACAGAAACGCCAGATATCCATTGCGGCATCTGTTATTCCAATCGAATGGGAAGGTGTGAAAGTCAACGTACTTGATACCCCTGGTTTCTTTGATTTCGTCGGAGAAGTGGAGGAGGCAGTGGGAGCTGCAGATGCGGCGATTATCGTTGTATCCGGTAAGGCAGGCGTGGAAGTCGGCACGGAGAAAGCATGGGAATTGTGTGACAAATATAAGCTTCCCAGATTTGTGTTTGTTACAGATATGGATATTGACAACGCTTCTTTCAGGCAGGTTGTGGAAGACATGACGGAGAAGTATGGCAAGAAGATGGCTCCGTTCCATCTCCCAATCCGTGAAAACGAGAAGTTTGTCGGTTATATCAATGTCATTACCGAACAGGCATACCGTTGGGAAGGCAAGGAAGTTGTGGAATGTGATATGCCCGAATACAGTAAGGCGAACTTACAATTGTGCCGGGATACTTTGATGGAGGCTGTGGCCGAGACAAGCGAAGAATTTATGGAGAGATACTTTAATGGAGAAAGCTTCTCGGAAGCAGAAATCAGGGCGGCTCTGCGTAACAATGTCATGGACGGCAGTATTGTGCCGATGTCCATGGGCTCCAACGTGCTCTGTCAGGGTATCTATACACTGCTTGATGACATCGTGAAGTATATGCCAAGTCCGGAGAACCGTGAATTTGCAGGTATTGACTTGAAGACCAATGAAATCTTCCAGGCAAATTTTGACTTCTCTAAACCGAAGTCCGCGTATATTTTTAAGACAATCGTTGACCCGTTTATCGGTAAATATTCTTTGATTAAGGTTTGTTCCGGCGTACTTAAAAATGATGATACGATTTATAACGACGAGAAAGAAGTTGAAGAGAAGATTAACAAGCTTTATGTTATGCAAGGTAGTAAACCCATTGAGGTGAAGGAACTCCATGCAGGAGATATCGGGGCAATCGCAAAGCTTACAGCGGCAAGAACAGGCAATACACTCTCTACCAAGGCAAGAACTATCCGCTATGGCAAGACAGAGATATCTACACCATATACATACAAGAGATATAAGGCTAAGAATAAGGGCGACGTAGATAAAGTGGCGCAGGCATTACAGAAGATGCGGCATGAAGACCAGACATTGTGGGTTGTAAACGATGGAGAGAACAAGCAGACTCTTCTTTACGGTATGGGCGATTTGCATCTGGATGTGGTTGCAAGCAGGCTGCTCAATGAGTATAAGGCAGAAATCGAGCTGTCCGACCCGAAGATTGCTTACAGGGAAACGATACGCAAGAAATCCGACGTGGAATACAAGTATAAGAAACAGTCTGGCGGACACGGTCAGTATGGCCACGTTAAGATGCGCTTTGAGTCCTCCGGTGATTTGGAGTCGGCTTATGTATTTGAACAGGAGGTAGTAGGCGGCGCTGTGCCTAAGAACTATTTCCCGGCAGTGGAGAAGGGCTTACAGGATTCCGTGGGCAGCGGCCCATTGGCGGCTTACCCGGTAGTAGGTGTGAAGGCAGTGCTCTATGACGGTTCTTACCATCCGGTAGATTCTTCTGAGATGGCATTTAAGATGGCGACTATCCAGGCGTTCAAGAAGGGATTTATGGAGGCAGGACCGGTGCTTCTTGAGCCAATCGCTAACCTGAAAGTAACCGTGCCGGATTCTTATACAGGTGATGTGATGGGTGACCTGAATAAGAGAAGAGGACGTGTGCTTGGCATGAATCCGGCGGGAAGCGGCAAGACGGTTGTGGAAGCTGATATCCCGGTGGCAAGTTTAAACGGTTACTGTACAGACTTACGTTCCATGACTGGCGGACGCGGTACATATATGTATGAGTTTGCAAGATATGAGCAGGCGCCCGGCGATGTACAGGAGAAGGAAGTTGCGGCGAGGGCTAACAAGGTAGCGGAGTCCGGCAGCGAGGCATAAGGGGAGTGTCCCGCGCTGTTATAATCGGCTATAAGATAGAGAAGGTTTTGCAATAGGAAGAGGACGCAGATGACTGCGTCCTTTTCCTATTTCTATAAAATTTCCTGGCGCATATCGTTTTTATCGGCTATATGCGGGACGAAAGAAGATTTTCTGTAATCTGCTTGACAAATCCGTCCAGTATAATACAATATTAAGCGTGGATGGAAGAATATAATAGGAAAGAAATTTATTACCACAAACTCGTAAATTGGGAAAGAGAGGCATGGTTATAAAAATGGCAGAAGTTTACAATCACAGAGAAGTAGAAACAAAATGGCAGAAGATGTGGGATGATGAAAAAGCCTTTAAGACTTCGGAGGATTATTCCAAACCGAAATACTACGCGCTTGTGGAATTCCCGTATCCTTCGGGACAGGGTCTTCATGTAGGTCATCCAAGACCATATACCGCCCTCGATATTGTGGCGAGAAAAAGAAGAATGCAGGGATACAATGTGCTTTATCCTATGGGATGGGATGCATTCGGGCTTCCTACCGAGAATTATGCAATCCAGAACCATATCCATCCCAAAACAGTGACACACAATAATGTGGCGCGTTTCAAGAGTCAGCTCCACGCATTGGGCTATTCCTTCGACTGGGACCGGGAAGTCAATACGACGGACCCGGATTATTATAAATGGACACAGTGGATTTTCTTAAAATTGTTTAAAGCAGGACTGGCATATAAATCTGAGATGCCGATTAACTGGTGTACTTCCTGCAAGGTGGGGCTTGCCAATGAAGAGGTGGTGAACGGGGTTTGTGAGCGTTGCGGTTCTGAGGTAGTCCGCAAGGTGAAGAGCCAGTGGATGCTTAAGATTACAGAATATGCGGATAAGCTGCTAGAAGGGCTTGGAACCGTAGATTATGTGGAGAGAGTCAAAGTCTCCCAGAAGAATTGGATTGGCAAATCAACCGGTGCGGAAGTGGATTTTACCATTAAAGGCAAAGAAGACAAGATGCGTGTCTATACTACCAGGTGTGATACGCTCTTTGGGGTAACCTATATGGTTATGTCGCCGGAGCATCCGCTGATTGATAAATATAAAGAGGATATCAGAAACTGGGATGAGATTGCCGCTTACCGTGAGCAGGCGGCGAGAAAATCCGATTTCGAGCGTGCGGAGTTAGCTAAGGAGAAGACAGGTGTTAAGATTGACGGCCTGACGGCTGTGAATCCGGTGAGCGATACACAGATACCCATTTTTATCTCCGATTATGTCCTGATGAGTTATGGAACCGGAGCCATTATGGGTGTTCCGGCCCATGACGAAAGAGACTGGGAATTTGCGAAGAAATTCGGCCTGCCTATCATCGAAGTCGTTGCCGGCGGCAGGGATGTGCAGGAAGAAGTATATACGGATGTGGCGACAGGAACGATTGTTAACTCCGGTTTTATTACCGGGCTTGGCGTTGAGGAAGCCAAGGAGAAGATGATTGCTTTTCTGGAAGAAAAAGGCATCGGATGTGCCAAGACCAACTTTAAACTGAGGGATTGGGTATTTTCCAGACAGCGTTATTGGGGTGAACCGATTCCCATTGTGCATTGTGAGAAGTGCGGTTATGTACCCATCGATGAGAGCGAGCTTCCCCTGGAACTGCCCGATGTAGACAGTTATATGCCTACGGACAACGGGGAGTCCCCTCTTGCGCTTATGACCGATTGGGTGAACACGGCGTGCCCGTGCTGTGGCGGCTCGGCTAAGAGAGAGACGGATACGATGCCGCAGTGGGCAGGTTCTTCCTGGTATTTTCTCAGATACACCGACCCGGATAACAAGGAGGCCATTGCGAGTAAGGAAGCACTGGACTACTGGATGCCGGTAGACTGGTACAATGGGGGAATGGAGCATACGACGTTACATCTGTTGTATTCCAGATTCTGGCATAAGTTTTTGTATGACCAGAAGGTAGTTCCTTGTCCTGAACCTTATGCCAAAAGAACGTCCCATGGTATGATTCTCGGGCTGAATCCCCATAATTTTGCGAACCTTCCTGCCGAAGAGCAAAAAGCGCTGCTTGCTGAGCATGGCAGCGAGAAAGCGGCAAAGGCCGCCCTCAAGGAAAAATATGGTGAGATGGCGGAGCATCCTGTGGTTAAGATGTCAAAATCTT
Organism: uncultured Lachnospiraceae bacterium; assembly: GCA_910578645.1. Lineage (GTDB taxonomy): Bacteria > Bacillota > Clostridia > Lachnospirales > Lachnospiraceae > UBA3282. The sequence goes on along the minus strand of CAJTQI010000004.1, from coordinate 159,655 downwards.
TGGGCAATGTGGTGAATCCTGATGATATCGTGACAGAGTACGGTGCGGATACCCTCAGAACATATGAAATGTTTATCGGCGCTTTTGAACTGAGTGCGGGCTGGTCTGAAGACGGGGTCAAAGGCTGTCGCCGTTTCCTGGAGAGAGTATGGAAGTTGCAGGATATGTTGACGGAAGATACCGGATACTCCAAGGATTTGGAAACAAAAATGCACCAGACGATTAAGAAAGTAAGCAATGATTTTGAAAATCTCAAATATAACACGGCGATTGCTGCCATGATGGCTCTTATCAATGAGTTTTATAAGAAAAATTCAGTGACAAAGGGTGAGTTCAAGACTCTTCTTGCAATGCTCAATCCGGTGGCTCCTCACATTACCGAGGAATTATGGCAGAAAGTTGGGTTTGATGGCAGGCTTTACCAGACTGCATGGCCGGAATATGACGAGGCTAAGACAGTAGAGTCCACCGTAGAGATTGCAGTACAGATTAACGGTAAAACCAAATCAACGCTTGTTATCGGAAAGGACGACCCGAAAGATGACGTAATCGCCAAGGCAAAAGAGGTTATTTCGGATAAACTGACCGGAACTATCGTAAAAGAAATTTATGTTCCGGGGAGAATCGTAAATATTGTACAGAAATAGGTTGAAAAATCATGCTTAAAAATATAAAAACCCGCGGCTTGCATATTTTATATGCGGGGCGCGGGTTTTTGTGATGTAGGCAATGATATGATTTTTGTATTATTTTTTACGCAGCTTCATAAGTTTGTCGATTTTATCCAGTTCCTCCGGCGTGGAGTATCTGCGTATTGTGGCTGTAATGGTCTCCACTTCGTCTGAGGTAAAGGAAATATGGTTGTCCATACCTCTCTTGGCGATTGCCATGAGGAAAGGCATCACCTGTTCTTTCTTGAGAGACTGGCTCTCAAAGACAAGTGATTGTAAGAAATTAAGTTTTGCTTTGTCAATATGCGCTACGGCGGGGTCTTCCATCCAATTTTCTGTCATTATGTTATCCTTTCTTTCTGCTACATGAAACATAAAAAGTGTAAAAAGAATCTCGTATCAATCTTTCTTGTCGGCATTCTGCAGCCCGAACATCTCGTACATCGTTTTTTGTTCTGGGGTGAGCATATTCATCAGCATATCCATCATGGAGAATTGCCCGTTACCTGTATCTTCTTCCGCATCGGAATCAGAAGATGGCATGTCACCTCCAAAAGATGCGCCGGCAGACAAATCCGGGAAAATTTCTTGCAGGGCGGACATAGTCTGTGTCATTTCCTGCATGGTTTCCATAGTCTGTAACATGTTCTGGAATTGTTCCAGCTGTCTGATTTCTTCCGGGGAAGAATAGAGGCATAACTGACGGCACAGGGAACGCAAGTCTGGTTTTTCATCCGAGGATATACTGCAGCCGCATATTTGGAGCGGATGTCTTTGGACATAGCTTAAGGTATACTGCAGCTCCATATATTTGATATAGACTGCCATATGCTTTTGCATGGAAGGTTCTATGTAGGGTAGCAGAACCTTGAATTTCTGAATCTGGTTAGTGGTGTATAAGGCATCGAATGCCATAACGTTTGTTGCTTCCTCATTTTTAGGTGCCATAGTATCTGTGCCTTTCCGGTGTGAACATTGACGATGTCTCTTCTATAAGTATATGTTACATATGAGAGAAATAGGCTCCAAAAGAGCCAGAGCCTATTTCTCAGATGTGAGATAAAGATGTGTAAAGGGGTTTTACTTATCATCTAACGACTACGATGGATTAACATCCACAGTAGCTTAGCATCCACAGCAGCTAGACAGAATCAATAACCAGATAAGGGTGTTGCAGCAATTGTTGTCGCCGTGTCCGAAAAGACCGAAGCCGCCGCCGTCGCATCCGCATCCGTCATTATTTCCGCAGCAGGATAAAAGAATCAGAATCCAAATCCAGGAACCGCATCCGCCACCGAAAAATCCGCCGTTATTATTGTTGTTGCACCCGCAGTGAGTTGCTGTTAAATCGCTCATTGTTTACGCCTCCAAATGTTGTTTATGGTTTATGTTATGAGGGTGGAGGAAAATGGTTACGGATTAATTTAAAAAATGTTTTTCGTTGGTTGAACGAAATGACAGGAAATCACAATTCAAACACAAGGTCTTGTGTACAAATTGTGTAAATTGTGACAAAACACTTGCATTAATCTCAAGATATAGTAAAATTAAACTATATGTTAATAAGGGAAACAGTGTATTAGAGCATCGCTATATAAGCGGTTTCAAGGACGTAAGTATATGTCAGTACATAGGACCCATATTATATAGAAAAGGAGCGGTTCCCCATGGCGGGATTTGAAGTTGCCGGGAAGAAATTCCGGACAGAGGCAGATTACCGTGCCGCCCTTCGTGACCAGGCGAAGATTAAAGAGATTAAAGCAAAAGTCCATATGGAGCAGCCGGGTGAAGTCATTGCGCTATATGCCGATATGCAGGACGGCGAATATAAATTTGAGACATCCATAGGCAATGATTTCGATGACAAGATTTATGAACTCGCCGAAGCATATAAGAAACAAGGGTATAATAAGGATAGTAAACTTCCGACGGATAAGAAAAAATTTTTAAAGAAGACGGCTGGAAGCAGGCATAAGGCAGTTCCTGAAAGGAATCTTTCTAAGCCTCCGGAAAAGCAAGCGGACCAAAAATCGCTGCGGCAAGGAAGAAAATCCCAGGTTGCCGCAGAAAAAAGCGGTAAGACAGGCATGAATACAGATACATCTTTGGATGCATATGATAAGGATATGCAAAAAGAGATTATGCGGGAGTTAAACAAGCGCGAGAAACGCCGCAAGCTGACTGTGGTTTTTTGTTCTGTCGTGGCGATAGTCTGCTTCGGTTATTTTGGTGTCTATTATTATTTCACGGACAGAACAGAGATGAGGTATGCCAGTCTTGCGGAACTGAAAGGCAGTAATACACTTGCAGGCATAGCGCCTAGCGTGACCATCCATTATACGGACGATGAAGAACTGGAGCTGGAAGTCCTGGAAGAATACCAGACTTTATATAATAAGAATAAAAGCCTAATCGGATGGCTGAAAATTGCCGATACAAATATAGATTATCCTGTCATGCAGACAGTGAACAATGAATACTATTTAGACCACAATTACAGCCAGGAATATGATAAGAACGGAAGCCTGTTCTTAGACAAGGACTGCGATGTGGTACATAGGAACACGAACCTGATTATATACGGGCATCACATGAAATCCGGGAAGATGTTCGGCAACCTGAACAAGTACAGCAGTGAAAGCTATTGCAAGGAACATTCCACGATTCAGTTTGATACCATATATGAGAAGGGCACTTACGAGGTCATGTACGTATTTCGTTCCAGAATCTATAATGAGGATGAAATCGTATTTAAATACTACCAGTTCTTTGATGCGGAGTCGGAAAAGGAATTTAATTCCTATATGCAGGAGATGGCGGCGCTGTCTTTGTATGACACAGGCGTCACGGCGGCCTACGGGGATGAGCTTTTGACATTGTCGACCTGTGACAATTCGGAGGCGGACGGACGGTTTGTGGTAGTCGCCAAGAGAGTTATGTGATATACTGTTTGACAGGGATGTTTATCCATATGGAATCGGGCAGTTGTGACAGATATTGGAAAGAATAACATTGAAGTACAGATTGTTAGAAATGTTATTCCGTATGGTTGAGTATATAATAGAGGGGAAATGAGGAGAGAAATCATGGCAAAGAAAACACCGGTTAAGAAATCGAGAAGGAGATTAAAGCGCAGCATCAGGCGCAGCCTGGCGGCGGTACTTATGATTACGGCGATTGGCGTGGCGGCAGTTCCGGTGCCGGAGAACTATGCGGTGGATGGGATAACTCCCAGGGCGGATGGCCAGGCAGAAAAATTACCCTATTCTTATCCGGATTTATCGAAGACAACTACGGTGACATTGAAAGATAAGATATCAGATAAACCTTCTAGTCCACCAATAGATGGCGATATCTATACTGCGTATACCATCAACGCATTATCTGACGGGACCTATCAGATGGATTGGCAGTTCGAGTTTTATCTTGATGAGAAAACTCAGAAGGGAATTATTAGCCAGTACAATAGTCTGTATGCCCAGGACAATGTCACATTGAATCCGAATATTACGTGTGATTATCAGACCATATCTGAGAGTGATTTTAATAAATTTTTCGAGGAAAACTCGGGCGGTGTTGACCAGATTTATACGTATACCGTGAAAGACCCTAAACTTGCGGATGATTTGGATAAGGCATTCTTTACGGAGTATTTTCCCAGTGAATATCAGGCGTATGTGGCAGGATATAATGCCGCGAAGCAAGCCTATGACCAGGCGCTAAGTGACTGGATTGATGGTGGCCAAGTCGGTGACAAACCGACAGAACCTGTATTTACAAGGAATATCGGCCAGTTGCCCATGGATGCCAGATATAAATACTATTGTGATAAGACTAATGGATTGGCAGGCTGTAAACTGGCAGTGGTAATAGATTCTAAACAGCAGGGTACAGGCGGTACAAATGTCCGTGTCTACATACCGAAGAAGATTGAGGGACAGAATCCCACCGGATTATATGATTCCCAGGGATTTAAATATAAGACGGATGCGAGTATCATAGGTATCGGTGATGAAGCGTTTAAAGATACCAAGAATGTTCTTTATTTGACTGTTCCGAAAGAGATTAAGTATATCGGCACAAAAGCTTTTGAGAACTCTTTCCTAAAAGAGATTACGCTTGTGAATGTTGAAGAAATCTGCGACCGTGCATTCAACAAGTGTCGGGACTTGGTTAAAATCAGTATCGGTTCGGGTGTGACGAGAATCGGAACGGAAAGCTTCTATGGCTCAGGCGTACAGGAACTTGTGTTCCCGACGACGATTGATGAGATTGGGCCCGGGGCGTTTGCGGATTGTAAGTCTCTTAGCAGAATTGACTTTTCCAATGTGACGGGAAGTGATGTCAGGATTGACCAGTATGCTTTCTTTAATACGGTTGCGTTGAATGAAGTGAATATGATGAAAAAGGGTGCCGCAGATGTAACAGTAGGTATCAGTTCTATCAGAGAAGGCGCTTTTGCAACAGACAGCGGTGTGATAGGGAATCTGACGGATTTCGTATTCCCTTCATCGGTTAAGAGTCCGGCGGCCGATGCTGAGGCGGACGGGTTAGGCGATTATGTATTGGCAGGACGTACCAATTTACAGCGTGTAATTATGCCTGCTGATTTCGGTAGGGATAAGACGGTAAAGCTTCCTGATAATGTTTTTTATAATTGTTATAATCTGGAATATGTCCGTTTTCCGGCAGATGGTGGTGGTTCCTGTGGGTATGCAAATTATAACCCGGATAAATTATTCAGTACAATCAGTAATCCGAAATTCTATGTATGGGGACCGGAACTGGATGCAAGGAGGCAGAAAGCGATGCCCCGTAAGACCACATGGGAGGCGAAGACCGCCGTACCTGGCGCAGCCGTGCCATACCGGTATGACAGAAACGGAAAACCATTCTATGAGATTGGCGATATAGAGAAGAATCTGTTGATGTGTATTGACAGTGACGGCAAGCTGACTTCCTGTGTACGTATGGATACCGATATAGAAATTACCGACCCGATTGATTTGGATATTCCGTCCAAAGTTGGCGATACGGAAGTGACAGGGATTGTTTCCGATTGCTTCAGCGATGAAGGGTTGAACCAGAATGTAAAGAAGCTGAAACTGGAAGATAACTCCAAAATTACTTTGATTGAGCCCGGTGTATTTAAGAACTGGAAGAAATTACAGGAAGTATATATTGGCAACAGTATTGCGCAGATAGGCGCAAGCGCGTTCGAGGGATGTGAGAAGCTGATTGATGTGACATTCAGTTCCCCCTTGGCCGGGCACGAAGCATTCTCAATTGGTGAGAATGCTTTCAAGACAGGCAGCCCTGAGCTGACTTTCCACGGCGATATTGTGAAGGGCTATGCGCCCTTTGAATGGGCGATGGCGCCGGATAATCTGATTAATCAAGAGGGGCTGCGGGTATGCTATACAAGCCTTGCACCCACTTATTTGACGGTTATGTATGATGCCAACACAGGATTAGTCACACTGTTGGATTATCCGAAATACGACCAGATTGAAGCGAGGCTGATTGAAGCACATAAAGAAGAAATGGATGCGGGTCATTATTCATCCTATACAGAGATGATGGTGGCGAAAATGTATGCAGACTACAGCGGGCCGAACTTCGATAATATGCGTGAAGCTTTTAAGTCCCTGTGGATTGAGGCGGGTACTGATGAAGAGGCGCAGGAGGCCGCATACAAGTCGGAGTATTACGGGCCGTGGATTTCGGAAGATTTCTGCAAGGATGCTGGCAGTTGGGCGTCTTCCGGCGGCACAGGCAATATTACATCCGATAGTAGTACCGATTCAGCGTTTATAGATTTCTTGTTTGAGCCTATCACAGCGTATGCGGCAGATGCAAGTTTGAAGCCTTATTATACGAAATATCCTTACGTCATCGGTAATTCAGGGAATGCGGATGAACAGGCATTGTTGAATGCAGTATGTAATATTGAAATTCCGGAAGGGGTGGAGTCCATTGACGTATATGGATTTATCAGTGGCGTAGAAGGCCAGACAATGAATAAGAATACTGCCAATGTCAATACCTACTTGATGGACCCTAAAAAAATAGATACTAAGTCCTGGGAGATGTATACGCAGAGGAAACCGGGTGCTTCCGACCCTACTAATACGGATATTGTCCGGGGCTTGTTCAGTGGTTATTATGAGGATTATGAGTCGACAGACCCTGATAAGAAAGTATATGAGACGGCGAACCGCGGTAATGACCGGGTAGAATCTATTACGATGCATAGCGTGAAGTATTTACCGGATTATGCTTTTGACAGTTGTGAAAGACTATCCAGAGTTGAACTGGGTGCAGCCTTGACAGATATCGGCAAGGCGCCGTTTAGGGGATGTTACTCCATGCAGGCCGTGGGCGGCAATGAGAAATACGAATGTGACAACGGAATTATTTATTCCAAGAACACAGACGGTTCCTATATGATTGAAGAATGTCTGTCGGCAAGGGGTGACAAGGTCGGCGTACCGATTGTCAGTGCGTCCACGGATCCGAAATTAAACGAAGTCAGCACGATTAAGCCGGGTGCTTTTGAAGACTGTGACCATCTTCAGGAAGTAAACTTTGGAAACAAAAGTACGGCAGGGTTAACGGAGATACCTGAGGATTGCTTCAGGAACTGTGACAGGTTAGATACCGTTGTACTGCCTATGTCAGTCAACGACGTAGGTAGCGGCGCATTTGCAGGCGCCAACGAATTAGGTACGCTTACATTTTATGGTAAGGAGGTTAAGATTTCCGGCAGCGCATTTGATGGAGAGACGAAGAACCGCCGTACGGAAGTAAGAACATATAAGGATTCTGCGGTTGTCAGATATGTCAAGGAATATGGAGACGCTTATCTGCTTTATCTGCCGACCAGTGATGATGGCTGGTTAGGAGAGCAGTGGAAAGTTACATTCCTGAACTTCGATTATTCTGTAATAGAAGACCTTAAGGACGACGAGGGTAATATAATTGAGAATCCACAGTATGTAGAAGATGGAAAAGTAGTGGAACGTCCACAGGATGCTGTATTGGAGGGATGGACTTTCGAGGATTGGGTCGGACTTAATAGCACCGATATTAAGAAACCCATTCATGAAGATACGACTTTCTATGCGAAAGGTTACAGCAATGACGGCACGGTAGGCGGAAAGTATGCGATAGATTTCTATGACAGCATAGACGGCAAGAAGATTGGGCCTACACAGTATATTGCGCCGGGTGGGGAGGCGGTTGCGCCTGCATATCCAATACATGCCGGATATACGTTTGATAAGTGGAGCGACTCTTTTACCAATGTAAAGGCAAATAAATCAATTCTGGCATTATATAAAGCAACTACGGTGCCAGGTACAAGCGGAGGCTCTACAAATACCTCCAACAATACAACAAACAACCCGAACTCATCCAATAATTCGACGAGTAGTTCAAAGAATACATCTTCGGATAAGAACTCTTCATCGAGCAGTAGTACATCGTCGACATCTTCTTCCAACGCGTCAACTTCGACCACATCGTCGGATGCGGCGGCAGGAAAACATAAGGTGACGGTTGTGAATGGTGCCGGAAGCGGTGATTATACGGCTGGTCAAACAGTTTGGATTATTGCGAACCCGGCGGCCGACGGTCAAGTATTTAGCAAGTGGAGCACAAGCTCACAAGGCGTATCGCTTGCAAGTGTCAGCAGCCCGACGACTTCCTTCACCATGCCGTCCAGTGATGTGACAGTCACGGCAGAATATACTGCAGCTACGGCGGCGCCGACGACTCCAACATCGACAGGAGGTAACGGTGGTGGCAATGGCGGTGGTGGCAATGGCGGTGGTGGCACAAGTACGACAGGAAACGGAGATACCCGTGTGGATATTACGAAACCGGGCATTTCCAATAAGGACCTTGCCACAGCCAATGTGAACGGTTCGACGGATAACTTTATTGTCAAGATTACCGAGACGGATGAGGCAACCAGAGCAGTGGCGGATGCGCTGACAGGTAAGTACGGCAGCTTGGAAAACATCCTGTATTATGCGATGGATATCAGCCTGTATGACTCTACCGGAACAGTGAAGATTACAGATACCACAGGACTTTCCGTGGACATCACGATTCCGATACCGGATGCTTTGGTGGCATACGGTGGCAATAATATGGCGGGCGCGGTTGTAAACGGCAACCAGTTAGAGAGCCTGAACGAAAACTTTACAACAATCAACGGTGTTCCTTGTATCAGATTTACTGCTACGCACTTCTCGCCCTATACAGTCTATGTGGATACGGGCAACCTGACGGAAGGTATGCTTGATACGACGCCGAAGACTGGTGACCCGATACATCCGAAGTGGTTCTTGTCACTTGGTCTGGCCTGCTTATCGGTTATCCTGTTTATCAAGAAGGATAAGAAAGTTAAGGTAAAAACAGCATAAAGGGAATTCTAATGGGAAAGAAAGTAAGAAATCTGATTGGTATATTGCTTCTTGCTACGGCAATAGCAGTAACTCAGGTCCCTGTATCAGATGTGGAAGCGGTAGAAACCTCTTCCGCATCTGATTTTCAGATGGATGGAACTACATTAGTGAAATACAATGGCACGGCTGAGGACGTGTCTATTTCCAATTACGTGGAAAAGATAGAGGCGGATGCTTTCGCAGACAATGACAGCATCAGACGTGTCACGGTAGGTGATACGGTGGAAGTTATCGGTTCAGGCGCTTTTGCCGGATGTAAGAACCTGGAGAGCGTCAAGATTCCTAATTCCGTGACTGTGATTGATAATGCGGCATTTGCCCGCTGTCCGTCACTTAAGAGTGTCAGTATCGGGACAGGGCTTGACAGCCTTGGAAACGGTGCTTTTGCAGGTGATTACAGCCTTGCGGATATACATATTGACAGCAGTAACCCGAAGTTTACCTGTGATGATGGGGCAATCTATAATAAAAATGGAAGAAATACGCTTTATCAGGTTTTAGCAGGGCGCAAGGCGGACGGGTATACGATGCCGGGGACGGTAGAGAAGATTAAACCCTATGCATTCTGGGGTGATTATAATTTACAAAAAGCAGAGATTAGCAGTAATGTGAAGGAAATTTCCGCCTACGCTTTCTCAAACTGTAAGAATCTGAAAGAGATAGAGATACCTTATTCTGTTAAGGCGATTGATATGAAAGCTTTCGAGGATTGTGTCAGGTTGCGCACGATTGCGATTCCGCCGTCGGTCAGCGAGATACACAGTACGGCTTTCGACGGGTGTACGAAGTTAGAGATTCAGGCCGATGCAGGTTCCAGGGCGGATACTTTCGCGCAGTCTTTGGAACTGGCGGACATAGATGTATCGGAGTATGAGGAAGCGCCGATTCCCTCTAGCGTCAGCGGTAACGATGTGTCAGAAGACGGCGCTGCGCAAAAGACTGCCCCGGTGGATTATTACCATGAGGTTTCCCATATCAACGCGATGGCCGAGGAGGAGGACGCCTCTGTCAAAGGAAAAACCAGGGTAATCGGACGGGAAGCTTTCGTTTTAGTGGACAATGCGGAAGCCACGATTAATGTGGGAAGTACCGGAGAAACCATCGGTGGAGCGCCTAAAGATGACATGGAAGAGTATACGGATACCGTACCGGGTCTGGAAGGTTCCGGTGATGCGAAAGGAGGTTCTTTCCCGAAGTATACAGTTGTCAACCGTTCTCTCATAGCATCCCAGGCATATTATGATGATGAGATGACCTCCTATGATATCCCGGAGGGGATTGTCAGGCTCGGCGAATTTTCTTTTGCCAGGTCGGATTTAGCGTCCATCAGGATTCCGGACGGTGTGGAAGAGATTGGTTACGCCGCTTTCTATCACTGTGACAGTTTGGCCGATGTGGTTATTCCTGGTAGCGTAAAGAACATTGAAGTAGCGGCATTTTCAAATACTCCGTGGCTGTCAGATTGGAAACAGAACGGAAACGGAGATTACCTGATTGTCGGAGACGGCATTTTGTTGGCATATAAAGGAGAAGGCGGCGTAGTCTCTGTGCCTGCCCAGGTGAAGCAGATAGGTGCCGAGGCATTTAAAAATTGCGGCAGTATCAGTAAAGTTATTTTGCCGGACAGTGTGGAAGTCATCGGTGAGGCAGCATTTGAAGGATGTGGCGGGCTGACGGAGATAGAAGGTGGAAACCAGGTAAAGGAAATCCGTGACAGGGCGTTTGCAGGCTGTCCGCTAGAGACAGTTCATATTCCTGCCAGCGCCGAGACAATTGGGCTTAGGGCTTATGACGGTACGGATTGCGCAAGGGCAAAGGACGCAGGAGTGGTCGTTTTTTTTGGTGACAACCTTCCGAAGTTAGCTTATGGGACAAATTCAACGAAGCTTTACAGGGATACTTACCGTGATTTGGCGTTAAAGGGAAGTTCAGTGGCAGTTATCCCGGAAAGTATAAATGACATTACAGGCACGGTACTGGATGATGCGAAGGCCGGATTTACAGGTGTTATCTGTAAGAAAACGAAAGAGGCAACCGAAGGGGAAAACGGTACTTTGCAGATTGTCGGCAGGCAGGGAAGCGGTAGTCTTCCGGGAGCCGGAGAGACATATCTGATTGACGGTATGGCCTATGTGCTTGAGGAGGGAACCGGTGATATCGTAAACCGCGAGAAGGAATCCGTGGCAGAGTCCCAGGGAATTGACGTAAGGGTTGACAGCTACTCGCTTCCACAGGACGGCGTGGCAACTGCGGTGATGGAGGGAGCGGAGGATAGTTATATTCTGACGGTCGAAGACGATGAAAATGCCAAATTGCAGATTAGTGACGTCTACAGGAAAATATATGGCAATAAACTCCCCCATAATCTCTGTGCATATGAGATAAAGATGACGGAGGCGGATACCGGAATACCGATTACGGGATTAGGTAAACAGACAGTGGATATTACTTTTTCTCTGCCTAAAGGAGTCGGTGAGGATAATCTGCATGTAGTATGTTTGGATGCGGACGGTCAGCTTGAAGAAGTGGAGAGCAGAGTTGTTTCTGTAGACGGAATCAATGCTGTTACATTTTCTGCAAAACATTTTTCACCCTATGGCATTTATAATTATAGCAGTAATAATGTGTCGGTGGCAGATGTGAAAGACGGGCAGGCAGTTTTCACATCCCTTGGCAAGAAAGACGATTCTCCGGATACCGGCGATTACAGTATACATCCGAAATGGTTTTTGTGTGCAGGGCTTATATGCACCGCTATGGCCATGTTTTTTTACCGGGGCGGAAAACGGAGGAGAATTAAGAAAATATAGAATCACTGAACGCGCGAAAACTCCTGGCATAGAATAAGTCTATAGCCGGGAGTTTTATTTTTCCGGCATTGACTATTGGATTGTGTGGAGATATGTCGTGAATCGAGTTAGAAAACAAGTAGGCTGCAGTGATTCCATACAAGGAAGTACCGTAACAGATGATGTTACTGTAGCGGTTTTGGATACCGGAATAGGCATGCATCCGGATTTTGGCGGCCGTTTAGTTGCTTTTGCAGATTTCGTGGACGGAAGACAAGGCAATTATGACGACAGTGGGCATGGGACACATGTGGCCGGCTGCGTTGGCGGAAATGGTTATGCTTCCCGCGGTTTATACAGGGGAATGGCTCCTGCATGCAAGTTATGCGTCGGCAAAGTTCTGGATTATAACGGCGAGGGCAGCATTGACAGTATGTACCGCGGTCTGGAATGGGTTTTGCATAACCGCGCCCGTTACCGTATCCGTGTCTTGAATGTATCACTTGGAATCGGCGCCCAGAATGAGAAAGAGCGGATGACAGAATTGGTTGATTTATTGGATGCCGCTTGGGAACAGGGCATCGTGGTAGTGTGTGCCGCAGGCAATAACGGTCCGAGAGAAGGAACTATTTCACCTCTTGGTGGCAGCCGCAAGGTGATTACGGTGGGATGTCATGAAGGGGGATACTTTGGGACGCGCAAAGACTTATGTGAGAATTATTCAGGCAGAGGAAGCCGGAGCATGTTATACCGGAAGCCTGATATCGTGGCGCCGGGAACGGATATTATTTCTTGTAATGTACAGTGCAGAGGAAATATGTGGAGCGGTTACCGCAATGCATATGTCAGGAAAAGCGGTACTTCCATGGCGACACCAGTGGTGTCCGGGGCATGTGCCCTTTATCTGCAAAAGTACCCCTATATGAGCAATGAAGAAGTGAAGCGTAAGATGATTTACAGCGCACGTGACATGGGGGACGCATGGAGCAAACAGGGATGGGGAATGCTGGATTTGGAGGAAATGTGTGATGAGAAGGAATGAGGTTACTTTTCACACCAAAATTAATCTGATTACTGTTTTCTTCATAATGAAGAAAGAATATTTGTCTTTAAAGGCATTGCTCAATGTTATAGGTGTAAACTTAATAGATATTGATTTGATGAAAGAATAATTTGTCGGAAAGCATTATGGAGTAATAAGGCGTAGGTTTAAGAAATAGCTTACGCCTTTTTATGGTATAGGAAATTCCTCCGCTTATCCGAGTTTGCGGTTGCTTTTTATGGTTGACACAGGCAGTATGATTGTATACAATTATACCGTGGCACGGATAAATGTATACACCTTTTAACCTCTTTTCTTTTTTGGGTGTGCAGTTATCTGCGCGGTAATATGTAATATGACAATTTACACAGGCATGGAAGGAGTGTGGCAGTTATGTACGATGAGAAAACTTTTACATATCGTCCGGTAAGCATGAACGCTCATAATAATCTCTTAGAAATAGAAGAACATATGTATATCCTGGATGATGTGAAGAAGCCGAATGTATTCCGGAATATGTTCCCTTATTCCGAGATTCCGAAGATTCCTTTTAATGACAGGACAGTGCCTCATAACATGCCGAAAGATATCTGGATTACAGATACAACATTCAGGGATGGCCAACAGTCCAGGGCGCCTTATACGACAGAGCAGATTGTCACAATTTATGACTTCCTGCACAGGCTGGGCGGGCCTAACGGAATGATACGTGCCAGTGAATTTTTCCTGTACAGCAAGAAGGACCGTGATGCGGTATATAAATGTATGGAGCGCGGATACAGCTATCCGGAAGTCACGAGTTGGATTCGTGCCAGTAAAGATGACTTTAAGTTAGTCAAAGAAATTGGCATGAAGGAGACCGGCATTCTGGTAAGCTGTTCGGATTACCATATTTTTCTGAAACTGAAAATGACGAGAAGACAGGCGATGGAGCATTACTTAAGCGTTATCCGTGACTGCCTGGAGGAAGGTATCAGTCCCAGATGCCATTTGGAAGATATCACAAGAGCGGATATTTATGGCTATGTGGTTCCCTTTTGCATGGAACTGATGAAACTGATGGAGGAATACCGGATTCCGATTAAAGTGCGTGCATGCGATACGATGGGATATGGAGTCAACTATCCGGGGGCGGTTATTCCCAGGAGTGTACAGGGTATTATCTATGCGATACATACCCATGCGGGCGTGCCCCATGGGCTGATTGAATGGCACGGACATAATGATTTCTATAAAGCGGTATCAAATTCCACGACGGCGTGGCTATATGGTTGTTCCGGCATTAATACGTCTCTTTTTGGTATCGGGGAGCGGACCGGGAATACGCCTCTTGAGGCGATGGTATTTGAATATGCCCAGCTCCGTGGCGACTTAAACGGCATGGACACCACAGTGATTACGGAGCTTGCAGAATATTATGAGAAGGAAATCGGATACCGGATTCCGCCCCGGACTCCTTTTGTGGGCAAAAACTTTAATGTGACCCGCGCCGGTATTCATGCGGACGGATTGCTTAAGAATGAAGAAATCTACAATATATTTGATACCGAGAAATTCCTGAACAGACCGGTGCTTTGCGCTGTATCCAATACATCGGGCCTGGCGGGCATTGCCCACTGGATTAATACGTACTACCGATTGAAAGAAGACGAGCATCTGGATAAAAACTGCGATTTGGTGCGTGCTTTGAAAGTGTGGGTAGATGAAGAATATGCGGCAGGGCGCGTGACCGTGCTGACGGACGAGGAATTGACCGCACGGATTCAGACGACTTGCGAGGAATTAGGGATTCCGGTTCTGGGTTCCGGATGCGAGTAAATACCGGGCTTGTGCAGGCGTGGCCTGCGGTGCCAGCGTCGAAGGATTATACGGTGTTTATAAGATGAAGAAAATATGTCAAAAAGGAGTAGAAACAAGAAGTAAAATGGCTAACTATGATTTAAAAAACGAGGTCAACGATAAGTATTCTCTAAGAGGGCGTGTGTTCCAGAAACTGCGCGAGGATATCCTCAGCGGTAAATATAAGGAACATGAAGAGCTGAAGGAGGTAGCCATCGGAGAGGAACTTGGTGTCAGCCGTACACCGGTCAGGGAAGCCTTCAGACAATTGGAATTGGAGGGCCTTATACAGATTGTACCCAACAAGGGGGCATACGTCACAGGCATTACTGCAAAAGACGTAAAGGATATCTATATGATACGTTCCCTGTTAGAAGGACTGTGCGCCAGACTGGCTACAGAGAAGATTACCAAAGAGCAGATGGAAGAGATGGAAGAGAACATTTATCTGGCAGAGTTCCATGCTTCAAAGGGGCATATGGACCAGATGGCGGAACTGGACAATCGTTTCCATGACATTCTCTATGAGGCATGTGACTCTAAGATGTTGGAACATACCTTGAAGGATTACCATCAGTATGTGCTCCGCGTCAGACAGAAGACGCTTGCCACCAATACAAGAGGAATCGCATCAAACGATGAGCACAGGCAGATTATGGAGGCAATCAAGGCAGGCGACGCCGACCAGGCAGAACAGTTGGCCAATAGACATATGCTCAATGCGTATGATAATATGGTAAAGAACGGGCTGTATGAAATATACGGCGAGGACGGATGTGATAAAAAAGAAAGGCAGGAAAAATAATGGCAGAAAAAATTAAAATGACGACTCCTCTTGTGGAGATGGACGGGGATGAGATGACAAGGATTCTCTGGAAGATGATAAAGGACGAGTTGTTACTTCCTTATATTGACTTGAAAACAGAATATTATGATTTAGGATTGGAACACCGCAATGAGACGGACGACCAGGTCACTCTGGACAGCGCCGAGGCGACGAAGAAATATGGGGTAGCGGTTAAATGTGCCACTATTACACCCAATGCAGCCCGCATGACAGAGTATCATTTGAAGGAGATGTGGAAAAGTCCTAACGGAACAATACGTGCGGCACTAGACGGTACGGTATTTCGTGCACCCATCGTTGTCAAGGGCATAGAGCCTTGTGTGAGAAATTGGGAAAAGCCTATTACTCTGGCCCGCCATGCTTACGGCGACGTCTACAAAAACACCGAAATTAAAGTGCCCGGCCCCGGGAAGGCGGAGTTGGTGTTCACCGCTAAGGACGGAACGGAGATTCGTGAGACCATACATAATTTTACGGGTTCCGGTATTTTGCAGGGGATTCACAATACAGATGAGTCCATCAGAAGCTTTGCAAAGGCATGTTTCAATTTTGCACTGGACACGAAGCAAGATTTGTGGTTTGCCACAAAGGATACGATTTCCAAGAAATACGATCATAACTTTAAAGATATTTTCCAGGAAATCTATGATGGGGAATATAAAGACAGATTTGAGGCGGCAGGTATTGAATATTTCTATACGCTGATTGACGATGCTGTGGCCCGTGTTATGAAAGCGAAGGGCGGGTTCATTTGGGCATGTAAGAATTATGACGGCGATGTGATGAGCGATATGGTGTCTTCTGCGTTTGGCTCCCTCGCCATGATGACTTCCGTGTTGGTATCCCCCAGCGGCGTCTATGAATATGAGGCGGCCCATGGAACCGTACAGCGGCATTATTACAAATATTTACAGGGAGAAGAAACTTCCACCAACTCCGTGGCGACAATCTTCGCCTGGACAGGTGCACTGAAAAAGCGCGGTGAGTTAGATGGGATTCAGGAATTGACGGAGTTTGCAGATAAATTGGAGAGAGCAACCATACAGACGATTGAAGAAGGTAAGATGACGAAAGATTTGGCGTTAATTACTTCTTTACAGGATGTAACGGTACTCAACAGTGAAGGTTTTATCAAAGCTGTCCGGCAGACATTTGACACAATTTAAGAAACGGGAGCTGCTCTTATTCAGAGAGCAGTTCCCATTTTTCGTATAAACCAATCAATTGGCTGTCATTGGATTCCCGTTCTTTGCTCAGTTCCTGCAATTTAGCCACATCGGTGCAGACTTCCGGGGAAGCCATCAGGGCGTCGATTTGTGCATTGCGGTTTTCGAGCTCTTCTATCTGCTTTTCGCACTTTTTGATATCGTTTTCTTTTTTGCGTTGGGCTGCCTGCTGCTCCTTGCGTGCAAGCCATTCTTGTCTGTTGTCAACGGCATGTGTATC
Source organism: uncultured Lachnospiraceae bacterium (assembly GCA_910578645.1). Taxonomy (GTDB): domain Bacteria; phylum Bacillota; class Clostridia; order Lachnospirales; family Lachnospiraceae; genus UBA3282. The sequence goes on along the minus strand of CAJTQI010000004.1, from coordinate 142,547 downwards.
CGGGACTTTGCCATCGTTTCCGTTTTTACTAGAAAGCGCCAGGCTGTTTGCGTGGGGCATATTGGAATCTGCTGTTTGTCTGCCGGCATCTATAAGGGCGAGCTGTCCGTCTTTTTTCTCCAGATAGTATTCATAATTACCTAGGTAGCTTGTCAGCGTCTTACGGTTAAGGTCGAGTATTCTTGTAGCCGTTTTGTTGATGAAATAACGGTCATGGGACACGTAGAGTACGGTTCCCATATAGGCGTTTAAGGCGTCTTCTAATATTTCTTTGGACATGATATCCAGGTGGTTCGTAGGCTCGTCCAGAATTAAGAAGTTGGCTTCCGACAACATCAGCTTGGCCAGGGAGACGCGTCCGCGCTCACCGCCGCTTAACGCCTTGACTTGTTTGAAGACGTCCTCCCCGGTGAAAAGAAATGCCGCCAGGGTATTGCGTATTTCGGTATTCGTCAATGCCGGGTAATCATCGGATATTTCTTCAAACAGTGTCTTGTCCATATGTAGCACATGATGTTCTTGGTCATAATAACCTACCGCCACATTGCTTCCCAGGCGGATTTCTCCGGCGTCGGGGGCTACCAGGGCATTGATTATTTTGAGTATGGTTGTTTTTCCGGTACCGTTGTCGCCGATGATTGCCACATGCTCTCCCTTTTTGATGTCAAAAGCCAGATGTTCAAACAGTGTGAGAGCGCCAAAAGACTTGGACAGATTCTCCACATGGAGCACGTCGTTCCCGCTTTCATATTGGGGCGTTAAGGTAAGGTGCATGTCGGCGCGTACCTGGGTTGGCCTGTCCAGTACATCCATTTTCTCAAGCATTTTTCCCCGGCTTTCGGCACGGCGTATCGATTTTTCCCGGTTGAAAGATTTCAGTTTTGCAATCACTTCCTCCTGGTGTTTGATTTCCTGCTGTTGTTTCATATAAGCGTTGTACTCAGCCGTGCGCAGCATTTCCTTTTTAGCTGCATAGGCGGTGTAATTACCTGTAAAGACCGTAGATTTCGTATTGTCTATTTCGATGACTTTATTGGCAATCTTGTCCAGGAAATAGCGGTCGTGGGATACGATAATCACGGCGCCTCTATAGTTGAGTAAGTATGTCTCAAGCCATGTGATGGAGGACATATCCAGATGGTTCGTTGGCTCGTCCAGGATAATCAGGCTGGGGGCAAGCAGAAGCAGCTTGCCAAGCGCCACACGGGTCTTTTGGCCGCCGGAAAGAGTGGAGATGGAACGGCCGAACTCTTCCTCTGTAAATCCAAGGCCCTTCAACACGCCTGTCACTTCGCTCTTATAGGCATATCCGTTAGCCGATTCAAAAGCATGTGTCAGTCCTGCATAAGTATCCATCAGACGCTGTAAAGCATCTTCGGAAGCGGAATGCATCTGCAGCTCGACGGAGCGCATCCTCTGTTCCAGGTCAATGATATCCTGCTTTACGCTAAGAAGCTCGTTATAGATTGTATTTTCCCCGGACACCGCCTCATTCTGTGAGAGATAACCTATCGTTTTGTCGTGGGAGACTGTTACCACGCCCTCATCGGCGGACAATTCTCCCATGATAATGCGCAAAAGCGTGGTTTTTCCGGCGCCGTTAATGCCGACAATGGCGGCCTTATCGTAATCCTCAATATGAAAAGAAACATTCTTGAGAATGGGAATTTCATTGAATGATTTTTTTATGTTGCCTACGGAAAGTATCATAACAGTTCATGCCTTTCTAGTGTTTTCTTCCAAATATACTCAGTTTACAGGCAGAATGCGCAACTGTCAATGTAATTGGCCAAATAGTTATGTTTGACAGTTTTTTTACACAGTTGTATACTTATCTTATTAAATACAGGGGGTGCGGGCGGGATGGAAGAAAAGGAAATTTCGCAGGCTGTTGTGAGCCGTTTACCCAGGTATTTCAGATATCTCGGTGAATTGAAGGACGAGGGGATTGAGAGAGTTTCTTCACAGGAATTGAGTGATATTATGCGTGTTACCGCGTCGCAGATTAGACAGGATTTAAATAATTTCGGAGGCTTTGGCCAACAGGGGTATGGATACAATGTAGGTTATCTCTATGATGAAATCGGCAAAATTCTTGGACTCCATAAAGAGCATAACTTGATTATCGTCGGGGCAGGACATTTGGGACAAGCACTTGTGAATTATATGAATTTTGAGCGCAGAGGCTTTATGTTTCGGGGGATTTTTGACCAGGATACGCGGCTTCATGGTATGCAGATACGGGAGCTTACGGTGCAGCCGATGCAGGAGATAGAGCAGTTTGTGAGGGCAAACAATATTGATATCGCCGTGTTGACCATACCGAAGGCCAGTGCCGTGGAGGTGGCGGAACAGCTTGTATCTTATGGAATAAAAGGCTTTTGGAATTTTGCCCATGTGGATTTACATGTACCGGACGATATCCAGGTGGAGAATGTACACCTGTCGGACAGTCTGATGAAGTTGTCCTATAATCTGGCATCCCATAGTGGGCTGACGAAGCTATCAACCAATTAAGGGGAAGTAGCCGCTTGGGAGAGTGGCAGATAGTAGCCATAGACCTGTGGTTTATGGAACAAGGGGAAGGGTGGCAGCGATGGCAAGGACAGATGAAGTATTTGAATCGGCGCTTGTAGGCAAGAAAGTTCCGATTCTCACGCTGGACAATAAGTGGCATAAGCTATTTACACAAAAGGGGGCAACGCCGGAGATTAAACGCTTGGAAGAGGAGCTGAATAAGTTAATTAAGCGGCAGGCCAAGGCCAACGAGGAGAGCAAGGAATGCAAGAAGCTTAAGAAAAAGACAATGGATGAAATTATGGTCTTGGCGGACGAGATGGAGAAGAATCCTTCCAAGAAACTGGAAAAGACAATGGAAGGACACAGGAAACTTGTCAATGAATGCAATGAGAAGATTGAGACATGTGAAGATGAACTGACAGATTTGCCCAGACAGATTAACCAGGCCAATAATCGGCTGATGGTAGCCACTATGGATGTGTGTTACCGGAGAATGCAGAAGAACACGGAAGAATTAGAAGAAATAGAAGAATGGATTGGCACAATCAGGAGAGAATTAAAGAAGAAAGTAATCCGCAAGCAGGAGAAGGAAGCGATGAACCACCAACTCTATTCCTATATGCATGATATATTCGGTGCGGATGTTCTGGAGATATTTGATATGAAGTATAATCCGGAAGAAAAATACCAGAAGGGCAAGGAGACGGACAAAGACAAACCGGGAGCCCAAGAACAGCCGGAGACTGACAGTGATATGAAGACAGAGCAGAAAGAAGAATGTGGGAATGCGCTGAAATCGTGAGGTTTTAGCGCTTCTTTATAATTAGATACAAGATTCTGCTCGCGTTTTCAGCACAAAGCGCTTTGTAAAGGAAAATGTATAGAGGAAAATATGAAAGAATATCTTGTAACGGCTTCGCAGATGAAGCGATATGATACCAATACGATTGAAAAATGCCATATTCCGGCACTTGTGCTGATGGAGCGGGCGGCGCTTGTCACTGTAGAAGAATTGCGGCGTGTATGCGGGAACCATCCGTACAGGGTATTGGTGGTGGCAGGAGGCGGCAACAACGGAGGCGACGGTCTTGCCGTCGGCCGTCTTCTTATGTTGGAAGGCTGTCATGTCACTTACGTGCTGCTTGGAGATGGGAAGAAGTGTAGCCCCGAGACGGCAAGGCAGGCAGATATTGTGCGTGCATACCAGGCGCAGATTTTTAGCACAATACAGGATGGTGAATATAATATAGTGATAGATGCGATTTTTGGAATCGGACTATCCAGACAGGTGGAGGGGGCACACCGTTCGGCAATAGAGTGGATAAACAACAGCGGAGCATATATATGCAGTGTGGATATTCCTTCCGGCATCCAGGCGGATACGGGGGAAGTGATGGGGTGCGCCGTCCACGCCGACTTGACGGTAACTTACGGATTTTATAAAGTAGGGCATGTATTGTATCCGGGCGCGGCATATGCGGGTAAGCTTATATGCAGGCAGATGGGGATTGATAAGTACAGTTTTATGGGTACGGAACCTTATTGGTATACACATATCGGGACGGACGCTATGCTTTTGCCGCACCGCAGGCCGGACGGTAATAAGGGAACTTTCGGAAAAGTGCTTGTGATTGCGGGAAACCGTGACATTGCAGGCGCGGCAATGCTGGCGGCCAAGAGCGCATTCCGTACGGGTGCGGGCATGGTAAAGATGGTCACAGCCATAGAAAACAGGGCGATTATACAACAGTATGTGCCGGAGGCAATGATACTTTCCTATGGAGCCGGAATGCAGGGGCATGAAGACAGTGCCGGCGCTTTTTATGAACAGCGCTTTATGGAGGAGCTGAAGGAGGCAGAGACATGGGCGGACGTGATTCTCGTAGGACCGGGCATCGGAACGGCGCAACATGCCCGTGAACTGCTTAAGTTCTGCCTGTCAGAAAGCAGTCTTGCGCTTGTTATCGATGCGGACGGCCTTAATATACTGGCACGGGATAAAGAGCTTCGGCAAGCCTTGGCATCCAGGCAAGAGATGGACAGAACGGTCATCCTGACACCTCATATCGGTGAATTTGCCAGGCTGTATGGCTGCTCCATCGCCCAGGTAAAGAAGCATCTGACGGATTATCCGTTGGAGCTTAGCCGCAGGCTGCATTGTACGGTTGTCTGTAAGGATGCGCGTACCATAGTAGTATGCCCGGAAGGAAAACACGGTTATATCAATGCCACGGGAAATTCCGGCATGGCCACGGCAGGCTCGGGAGATGTTTTGGCAGGAATGGTATCCGGGCTTCTTGCACAGGGAATGTCCGGATTTGAGGCAGCGGTGGCAGGCGTGTGCCTGCATGGCACTGCGGGTGACCTGGCGGCTGAAAAGAAGACGGAGGCATCTGTGATGGCGGGGGATATTATTGACAACATACCGGATGCCCTTTTGCTGCAGTGCAAAGACAAGGCAGACGTAAACCGAAATCCTATATTTGAGAATGGAGCAAAGACATGAAAGAGAATTACCAAAGAGTCTATGCAGAAATTGACCTGGATGCTATCTGTTATAATATGGAACAGATGCGCCGGAATCTGTCCGGGAATACGAGGATAATCGGCGTAATCAAAACGGACGGTTATGGGCACGGAGCGGTGCCTGTCGGACGGGAGCTTGAAAAGATGGATTATGTGTGGGGCCATGCGGTTGCGACAGCGGAGGAGGCCATGATTCTGCGCCATGCAGGGTTACAGAAACCAATCCTCATACTTGGATATACGTTTCCTTATTGTTATGATGATTTAATACGGTATGAAATACGCCCGGCAGTATTCAGGGAAGATACTATCGACGAACTATCGGCACGTGCATGCAGGATGGGGAAATCTGCCAGAGTGCATATCAAAGTGGATACGGGCATGTGCAGGATAGGAATTAAGCCGGATACGGAGGGAATGTCTTTTGTAGATAAGGTGCTCCACGCGCCGGGGATTATACTGGAGGGTATGTTTACCCATTTTGCGCGGGCAGACGAGGCGGATAAGACATGGGCCAAAGGACAGCTCAGGCAGTTCCGGGATTTCATGGAACGCGTGGAAAAAGAATTCGGATACCGAATCCCGGTCAAACATTGTTCCAACAGTGCGGGTATCGTAGAGTTGCCGGAAGCCAACATGGACGTTGTCCGGGCAGGCATTACGCTCTACGGACTGTGGCCTTCGGCGGAGGTCGTGAAAGATATTGTGGATTTACGCCCGGCTTTATCCTTAAAGAGCTGTATCGTATCGGTCAGGGAAGTGGAGGCAGGAACGCCCGTCAGCTACGGGGGAACTTATGTGACGCCCGGACGGATGCGGATTGCCACGATTCCCGTAGGCTATGGGGACGGCTACCCACGGGGGCTTTCCGGGAAGGGGTATGTACTTATCCACGGCAAAAAGGCGCCCCTCCTTGGCAGAGTATGCATGGACCAGTTTATGGTCAGCGTGGAGGATATACCGGAAGCGGAATTGGGAGATGAGGTGACGCTTATCGGTATGGACGGCGAAGGGCAGATTACGATGGAAGAGTTGGGAGATTTGTCCGGCAAGTTTAATTATGAGTTGGCATGCGGACTGGGTAAAAGGATTCCGAGAGTGTATCTGAAAAACGGCAGGATTGTGGCAAGCAAAGACTATTACGATGATTATCATGTATACCCTTAGAAAAAACGGCAATACTATGGATGGCACGATGGTTGCTTAAGTACCGGGCAGCCGTGAGAAATTAGTATTTAGTATAAGGAAGTGTATGATAATGAGAAGAGGAGATATTTACTACGCGGATTTAAGACCGGTAATCGGTTCTGAACAGGGAGGAATCAGGCCGGTTTTGATTATACAGAATGATATCGGCAATAAACACAGCCCGACGGTAATCTGTGCGGCAATCACCTCAAAGATGAATAAGGCGAAGCTGCCTACACATATAGAACTAAATGCCAGCAAATACGATATGGTCAAAGACTCCGTGATTTTGCTGGAACAGCTTAGGACAATCGACAAGAAACGTTTAAAGGACAGAATTTGCCATCTGGACCAAGATATCATGCAAGTGGTCAATTACGGATTGATGGTCAGTCTCGAACTTAATACATAAGACGGCTGACGGGGAATCGTTTGACACGTATGGTATTCCTTGCTATATTATAGGGGCAGACAATTATATTGTGCAAAAGAAACAATAGCAAAGGAAGGGATTATTTAATATGGACGACGGTGTCGCGGGCAGTATTATTTGGTTTGTCATACTGCTGTTTCTTGAAATGGTTTTTTATGGGTTTGGCTCTGCATTTGGGAACATAAAAAGTGCGGAGAAAGACGAGGGCGACAAAGAAGAACCGGGTAAGCCGGGTAGAAAGCAGCTTAAGTTTACTTATCTGACAGAGCATCATGCACAGTATGCAGGGGCTATACAGCTTGGCGCAGTGACGGTCAATCTTTTGTTCGGGGCGCTTTACCTCTACCGCTTAAACAGCTATGTAGGATACATCGTCTACCGGGCGGCAGTCCACAACATAGGCAATCTGGGAGACTGGCATGTCACACTGTTTGCGCTTCTCACGGCAGTGCTTGTCACGCTGGTTATGCTGTACATAATCTTGACATTTGGAGTGTCAATACCTAAGAAAAGTGCGGCGCGAAATCCGGAGAGATGGATGTGGATGTTTATCACACCGGTCTACTATTATGTGCGGTTTACGGCGCCTCTGACAGTGTTAATTTCCGTGACTGCAAACGGGATTTTGCGGCTTCTTGGCGTCAACGTGTCAGGCGACAGGTCTGACGTGACGGAGGAAGAGATACTGTCCATGGTCAACGTGGGACACGAACAGGGAATCCTCCATGCAAATGAGGCGGAGATGATAAACAATATCTTTGAGTACGGAGATAAAGAAGCCAAAGATATTATGATTAACCGCAATAACATGATAGGAATCGAGTGCACCATGACGCTGCAGGAAGCGGCGGCTTTTATCGTGGATGCGCACAATAGCCGTTTTCCTGTCTACGACGGTACAATTGACCATATCGTAGGTATCCTGCATCTGAAAGACGTGATGCGTATGCAGATGAATGACAGGATGAAAAATAAACCTATCGGTAAGATTAAGGGGCTGCTCAGGGAACCTAGGTTTATCACAGAGAAACGCAAAATTGACGATTTGTTCCGGGTGATGCAGACCGAGAAGATTCAGATGGTTATCGTAATTGACGAATACGGGCAGACAGCAGGGCTTGTGGCGCTTGAAGATATACTGGAAGAAATCGTGGGCAACATAGAAGACGAATATGACGAGGAGGCAAGCTATATCAGCTCTAACGGTGCAAACAGCTATGTTATACAGGGTAAGATGCCCTTGGAAGAACTGGAGGAACAGCTCAAAATAAGCTTCGAGGAGGAACCCTTTGACACAGTCAACGGATTTGTCATTTCCAGGCTGGAGCATATCCCGGAAGATGGTGAGGACTTTGAGTTTGATTATGAAGGTTATACATTCCGCATTATGGAAGTGAAAGACCGCATGATTCAGACTGTCCTTGCGCATCCGAAGGCGGAGCCCTAGATTGCCCCAGAAGGAAAATTGTTGAACAGAGCTCAAAAAGATGCTATGATAAATAATTGATAATTTATGAGAAGACAAAGGAGACTAACAGATGTCAGGACATTCTAAATTTGCAAACATAAAGCATAAAAAAGAGAAAAACGATGCCGCAAAAGGCAAGATTTTCACGATTATCGGCAGGGAAATTGCGGTGGCCGTCAAAGAAGGCGGGCCGGACCCGGCCAATAACTTTAAGCTGGCGCAGGTAATTGCCAAGGCGAAGGCAAACAATATGCCCAACGATACCATTGACAGAGGCATCAAGAAAGCGGCCGGTGAAGGCGGTAACGTCAACTATAAATATGTAACCTATGAAGGATATGGACCAAACGGCATCGCGATTATCGTGGATGCACTGACTGATAACCAAAACAGGACTGCGGCGAATGTGCGAAGCGCTTTTACAAAAGGACAGGGCAACGTAGGCACACCGGGATGCGTTTCTTTTATGTTCGACAAGAAAGGGTTAATTATCATCGACAAGGAAGAATGCGCCATGGAGGCGGACGATTTGATGATGTTGGCCCTTGATGCCGGGGCTGAAGACTTTTCGGAAGAAGACGACTGTTTTGAAGTCTATACAGGGCCTGAGCAGTGGAGCGAAGTGGATGCGGCGTTAAAAGAAGCAGGGGTAGTACCCGTGTCTTCCGAAGTTACCATGATTCCGCAAAATTGGGTGGAATTGACTGACGAGACGGCAATCAAGAACCTGCAGAAGACTCTTGACCTGTTGGAAGACGATGACGATGTGCAGGCGGTATATCATAACTGGGACGAGTAATTTTGTGAAAAGCAGGTAATGCAGATGGATAAGAAAGAGCTGGAGCAAATCGCCGGTATGTTGGAACAGGCGTCGGAGCGGGTTGCGGAGTTTAGCAAGGAAACATACAGTGCATCTTTCCAGAAATATGTACAGGATAATGCGCATATATGGCGCATGTTGGCTGATATTTGGGAGGGAAACGATACACTGCGGGAAAAGAATGGGGCAGAGGTGGCACAATGCCTGGCAGCGGCGGCACAGGAGCAGCTTGATGCTGCTAAGGGCAGGGCTAAGAAGGAAAATATACGTCTAAACATAAACCTTTACATGGTATCCTATTTCTTTCCTGCGATGATTGCCTACCAGAGGCGTTGCGGAGGACGGGAAGAGGAGATGTACCGGCTTACCGCCGTCATTTCAGATAAATGGGAGGAATGTTTTGGCCAGCGCATCCAGGCGGCCGACTATGAGTCGGTTCAGTCGGGATTCAAGCATAAACTGTGTTTTGTCACCACGGCTGTATGCCAGGGACTGAAGAAACCCCAGGACTGCCGGGAACTTACATTGATGAAGCGGTACAGGGATGAATATTTGTTGCACATAGAAGAGGGTGATACCCTAATTAGGGAATATTATGATATTGCCCCTACCATAGTGAAAAGAATCGCCAGGGAGGCTTCCCCTGGGGAAAAATATTTGTACTTATGGGATACCTATATCAGTAAGTGTGTGTCATTTGTGGAAAACAATGAGAACGAGAAATGCAGGAATCTATATGAGGCTATGATAGAGGAACTGAAAGAGGAATACATGGTGACGGACAGGCATAAGCAGTGATGCCTGATTATCAAGCGTCTGTTTCATACAACGTAAACATATTGATATCCGGCGTAATACACTGACCTAGAAATAAGGAAAGAAGGATAAAAGATGGGCAGAGCGTACAAGAAAGAAACCATATGTATACAATCGGGATGGCAGCCGAAGAATGGAGAGCCGCGTATACTGCCGGTTTACCAGAGTACGACTTTCAAATACGAATCTTCGGAACAGATGGGCAGACTGTTCGATTTGGAAGAAAGCGGATATTTCTACAGCAGGCTACAAAATCCGACAAACGACTGTGTGGCAGCCAAAATTTGTGAGCTGGAAGGCGGCGTGGCAGCCATGTTAACTTCTTCCGGACAGGCGGCGTGTTATTATGCCGTCTTCAACATCTGCGAGGCGGGTGACCATGTGGTATTGTCCTCCACCGTATATGGGGGAACTTTTAACCTGATTACATGTACTATGAAGAAAATGGGCATTACATGTACGGTGGTGGACCCTGACGCTCCGGCCAAGGAGCTCGAGAAGGCGTTTAGGCCCAACACAAAATGTGTTTTTGCTGAGACGATTGCAAATCCTGCGTTGGTGGTGCTTGACATTGAGAAATTTGCGCAGGCTGCACATAACCATCAAGTGCCTTTGATTGTGGATAATACTTTTGCCACACCGATAAACTGCAATCCCTTTAAATGGGGTGCGGACATTGTCATACATTCTACCACCAAGTACATGGATGGACATGCCATGGCAGTAGGCGGTTGTATTGTTGATTCCGGTAATTTTGACTGGAGCGCTTACCCGGATAAATATCCTGGGCTGTGTACGCCTGATGAATCCTATCATGGCATCACATATACGGAGAAGTTTGGCAAGGCGGCCTATATCACGAAAGCGACAAGCCAATTGATGCGTGACCTTGGTTCCATCCAGTCACCTCAGAACGCTTTTCTTTTGAATGTGGGACTTGAAACATTACCGCTGCGGATGGAGAGGCATTGCTATAATGCACAGAAAGTGGCAGAATTTTTGGAGCAGCATAGTAAGGTTGCATGGGTAAATTATCCGGGACTTAAAAGTAACAGGTATTATGATATGGCCAGGAAATATATGCCAAAGGGTACATGCGGTGTCATTTCCTTCGGTTTAAAAGGAGGCAGGGAAGCGGCCTCCAGGATGATGGATTGTTTAGAGCTTGCTTCAATCGTAACACATGTTGCGGATGCGCGCACAAGCGTGCTTCATCCTGCCAGCCATACACATAGGCAGATGAACGAAGAACAACTGAAAGAAGCAGGTGTTGCGTCCGATTTAATCAGACTCTCAGTAGGCATTGAGCATGTGGATGATATCGTTGCAGATTTAGAACAGGCGTTATCGAAAATAGAGTAGAGAAGAAGGATACAGAGGAATTTGATTATGGTTTATCGTAAAACGTGGTTTGGCTACGTATTATGGGTATTGTACAGCATTGTATGTGTTATACTGCTTGCACAGGCCGGCAACGTATGGGCATCTTATCTGGCCGGCATACCCTATGCAAAAGGCTTCCCAGATACCATCATATCTCCGCTCGCCGGGATTCCGCGCGGTATATTGCCTTATCTGGGGCTTCTTACCATTCCGGCTGTCCTGGTATTATATTGGGCAGTCAGGATTTTTGCAGGCAAAATCGCAAAAAAATATGTGTGGAAAAGACATATGGTTCAGTTGGCTGAATGCCTCGTGGCATTAATTTCCATAACGGGTGGAATTATTCTTCGTATTGACGGCGCCAGGACAAGCATTTCAATGATTGAGGATGAGCAGTTCCTTCTTAATTATGTGAGTGGTACGGAATATTATGACCTGGCTATGGTCACGACGGAAGGCCCCGTGCCGTTTATTGCTTATGGGGCGGCATATTTATATGTGATATGCCTGTCTGCGGTAATGTCTTTCCTCGGAAATAAACTTGCATCGGCAATTATTTTGCAAGTTATCCTGCAAATCATTGGTTTGGGACTTGCATATGCAACCACACGGAAACTTGCCGGAAGGCTGCCGGCGTGTATGGTACTTCTGTATCTTGCTTATTCCCCAAGCTGTCTGCGTATGCTTACACAGTTTAGCCCGGAATGGTTTTTCTTCGATTTGTATATGATTGGTATGTTGATTGTGGTAAGTTTTGTGAAAGATTACTGCGCGAACCAATTTGTTAAACTTATGGCAATAGCGGGAGCTGCAGGGACGGGAGCCGTTATCGGTATACTTGCTTATTTGGATATAACAGCTGTTACCATACTTATTTTTATTGTGGCAATTGCTACAGGCAAGAAGACTGTACAGGAAGGAGAGCCTGTCTGTAACTCTGTGAAAATGAACGTTGCAGTTATCATAACTACTGTTGTTGCATGTGCCTTGGGCTGGGGCAGCACAGCAGGTATTGCAGCATATGCGCAGGGAATGAGTCTGTCGGAGCATGTAGAATCATGGATTACACTTCATATTTATAATACACAGACTTTTGGATATAAGATTATGTATCCCTATATATGGGATATTTATGTGAGCGGCATTCTGGTAATTCTTGCCGCGTTTCTTGTCTTTGAGTTTTTCAGAAGTGATAAGGAGCAGAACTATATGCTGTGGCTGTTAGTCTGTATCCTGGCGGCCCCAACCCCGATGGCCGTACTTGGTGTCCACGCTTACGGACTTTTTTCCTTATATATATGGAGCGTATTGGCCGGATTGGGACTGCAGAATTGCGTGTTCGGCGGTAAAGTACAGCTTATGCAGGAAATGATTGAAGAAATCAATTTTTCTGCACAAGAAGTGGAGAAAACTGAAAATGACGTATCCACAGTGCCTACGGAGATTTCCCAGACAGTACAAAGTGTGAACCAGCAAAATGCGGCAACGCCTGATGATATACAGCAAATGCCGGAAGCGTGGGAAGGACAAGAAACCTGTTTACACACCAAAACAGTCCATGAGCAGAATACACAAGGTTTATGGAAGGATGAAGATATTCTGGACGAGCCGGCGCCTGTAAGCTATGAGGAGTTGACTGCGGAACAAAGCCCAAAACCCCGTTTCATTGAGAATCCGTTGCCTCTGCCTAAAAAGCATGTAAAGAAGGAGATGGACTATCAGTATACAGTGGCGGAAGACGATATGAAATATGATATGGAAATTTCAGAAAATGATGATTTTGATATTCATTAACGAAAACTACCACAACATGTTTGATAATATATAATGCATAAACTGCCATAAAACGGCACAGACTAAGAAGGAATCACGTAGAATAACATTTGTGATTCCTTTTTCTTTTTTGGTATTTAGAACATGTGTAATTTATATTTGGCCGGAGGTTTATGATGGGAAATAAAGAAAACAGCAAAAATAATAAGGAAATGAATAAAGATAACACTAGCAATCATAAAGATAACAATAAAAACAGCGGAAAAGATAACAAGGATAACAAAAATTCTAAAGAAGAAAAGAGAGAAGCCGAAGAGCATAGACAGGATAAAGAGAAACATAGGGATGAACGGATTGAGGAAGTCGGACAAATTACGTTAGATGAGAATGATGCGCACCATAAGATACATTTAATCACAATTATCGGTGAAATCGAAGGGCATGACAACTTGAGCAGTACATCTAAGACAACAAAATATGAGCATATACTTCCTCAACTAGCGGCTATCGAGGACAGTAAGGATATTGACGGTGTGCTGATTCTTCTTAATACAATGGGCGGTGATGTGGAGGCAGGACTTGCTATTGCGGAAATGATTGCGTCTTTAAGTAAGCCCACTGTTTCACTGGTGCTTGGAGGAAGCCATTCAATCGGTGTCCCTATCGCAGTCAGCACAGATTATTCTTATATTGTGCCTACAGGAACCATGGTAATTCATCCGGTACGTTTAAACGGCATGGTAATCGGGGTACAACAGACATTTGATTATTTCCGGCAGATTCAAAACCGTATCACAGGATTTGTCTGTGAACACTGTAAAATAGCAAAGTCCAGGCTGGAAGGATTGATGATGGAAACCGGTATTCTCACGAAAGATGTAGGTACAATCCTTGTGGGAAATGAGGCGGTGGAAGAAGGCATTATCTGTGAAGTGGGTGGAATCAAGGATGCCGTTGCGAAGCTTCATGACATGGTGGATAAAAGAAATAAAGGATGACAAGCGAAAATGAAAATGCTATACTATACTGAGTCATATTACGGGTAGTGGCTCAGGAGGCATTGAAATGGCATCTAGGCAGGGAGGAAACGGTTCTTCCGCAAAGAAAAAAACAACAACTTCAAATAGAAATACAGGCAGAAGCAGACAGACACAGACAAGAAAACAGGGTGGCGCAAGGAGCAGGACGGTACAGTCTCAACCTATGGATGTAGCAATTCGCAATGAAATCCTTTTGATTATATTTCTTGCTTTAGCAATTATATTATTTCTGTGTAATTTCGGTGTGGTGGGCAAGGCAGGTAATGTAGTCAGCGGTGTAATGTTCGGTATATTTGGATTGACGGCTTATATTGCCCCGGTTATCATTTTCCTGGCGATTGCTTTTGGCATGTCCAATACGGGAAGTACTATAGCGGCCAGGAAGCTAGTCGCTGGCGTTGTCCTGTTTGCCCTGGTCGGTGTCGTCTGTGAACTGTTCAGTGCACAGCTTGCACAGACAGAGAGTTACCAGGTGAAAGAGATTTACCTGCGGTGCAGCGAGAACCGCAATGGCGGAGGCATTATCGCAGGTTCGCTGGCATATCTGTCCTACAAGTTCCTTGGGATGGTGGGCACGGTGTTAGCCGTTCTTGTTCTTGGCATTATCTGTATGGTCGTGGTCACAGAGAAATCTTTTATCGGCGGCGTCACCAAACAAGGCAGGCGGGTGTACGAGCGTTCCATGGAGGATGCGGCATACCGCAGGGAACGTGCCATGGAGAGAAGGCGCGCTGTGGAAGAAAAACGTGCCATGGAAGAAGAACGACGCAGGCAGAGGGAAGAAGAGCTTGAGAACGAGAAAATTCTTCGTATGGATAAGAAAGTATCCGGCGTCATGATGGATACGGCGCTAAATAAGAACAAAGAACGGGATACGGTGGCGGCGGAGAAAGTCCGCGACGATATCCATGAGATTACCTTACATATAGAAGAGGAAGAAACAGATGGGCAGGTTTTTGCCCAACCGGTACGGGATGCCCATTCCTATCATTACATAGAAAACGATTCCGACGCCCTGGATGAAATCCGCATCCAGGGAGCGGCAGATGATGTGACACCATACATGTCAAGAGAACAGGCAGATGAGAATGATTTGTCTAATACCTTGCCCTCTTACAGTGAGGATTTTGATGAGCCGGATTCTGTGTCAGACAATACCATGACACCTGATATGGATAGGGCAGCGGCAGGCAAGAGCCGGCAGGCATATGACAATTCAAAGGTGGCGGATATATCGGACAATACTTCGGAGCGGACAACTGCCGATATTGCAAAACCGATGCCTGAGAGCGGCGTTAAAGCCGATAAACCATACAAGTTTCCACCATACGCGCTTCTGGCCAAGGGAAGCGGCAAGAATAACGGCGATTCGGCCAAAGAACTGAAGGAAACGGCTATGCGGCTTCAGCAGACGCTCAGCACTTTCGGGGTTAAAGTGACAATCACCGATATCAGCCAGGGACCTTCCGTAACACGCTATGAGTTACAGCCGGACCAGGGAGTGAAAGTGAGCAAAATCGTTGGGCTTACCGATGATATCAAACTGAACCTGGCGGCCACGGATATCCGTATCGAAGCGCCGATTCCCGGCAAAGCGGCGGTGGGCATAGAAGTGCCCAACAAGGAGAATACAGCCGTCGGGTTCCGTGAATTGGCAGAGTCCAAAGAATTTAAAGAGTTTCCGTCAAACCTTGCTTTTGCGGTAGGTAAAGATATCGGCGGTAAGATTGTGGTGGCGGACATTGCCAAGATGCCTCATATGTTGATTGCCGGCTCCACGGGCTCAGGTAAATCTGTCTGCATCAATACGATTATTATGGGTATTTTGTATAAGGCGAAACCGGAAGACGTGAAGATGATTATGGTTGACCCGAAGGTCGTGGAATTAAGCGTCTATAACGGTATTCCCCACTTACTCATCCCCGTGGTTACGGACCCGAAGAAGGCGGCAGGCGCACTTCATTGGGGTGTTGCGGAGATGAATGACCGTTATAAGAAATTTGCTGATTTTAATGTCCGTGATTTGAAAGGATATAACAAAAAAGTCGAAGAAATTCGTAAATCCGGAGACCAGCAGGCTCCGGCCAAATTGCCGCAGATTCTGATTATTGTGGATGAGCTTGCCGATTTGATGATGGTAGCTCCGGGTGAAGTAGAAGAATCTATCTGTCGTCTGGCACAGCTTGCACGTGCTTGCGGCATTCATCTGATTATTGCCACACAGCGTCCTTCCGTGGATGTCATTACCGGTCTGATTAAGGCCAATATGCCCAGCCGCGTAGCCTTCGCCGTGTCCAGCGGCGTGGACTCAAGGACGATTTTGGATATGGTAGGCGCCGAGAAGCTTTTGGGCAAAGGTGACATGCTCTTTTATCCCCAGGGATATCCGAAACCTGCCCGGGTGCAGGGAGCTTTTGTCTCGGATAAGGAAGTTGGAGATGTAGTGGATTTCCTGAAAAACCAGGCCATCGGCAATGTTTACAGCGACGATGTGGAAGAACAGATTAAGAGCATGGGAACCGGCACGGGAGGCGCTGCGCCTGGCGGTGAAAACAACGCTGCGTATGACCAATACTTTGCGGAGGCGGGAAGGTTTATTATCGACAAAGACAAAGCTTCCATCGGCATGTTACAGCGTGTGTTTAAGATTGGCTTCAACAGGGCGGCACGTATCATGGACCAATTGTGTGAGGCAGGCGTAGTAGGGGAAGAAGAGGGGACAAAACCCCGTAAAGTCCTTATGTCTGCGGAAGCGTTTGAACAGTTTGTGGAAGAAACCATATAACATTTACATGGATAGAAGAAAGGCAAGGTGCGGATTTGAAGACAGATATTGAGATTGCGCAGGAAGCTGTACTGGAGAATATCGTGGATGTAGCCGGAAAAATCGGTATAGAACCGGATGATTTGGAATTATACGGTAAGTATAAAGCAAAGATTTCGGATGCCTGCATAGAACGGATAAAAGACAATCCCGACGGCCGGCTGATTCTTGTGACTGCAATCAACCCCACGCCCGCAGGAGAAGGAAAGACAACTACGAGCATCGGACTTGGTCAGGCGTTCGGCGCTATGGGCAAGAAAGCAATACTTGCGCTCAGGGAGCCTTCTCTTGGCCCTTGCTTTGGTATCAAGGGCGGCGCCGCAGGGGGCGGCTATGCACAGGTAGTGCCCATGGAAGATTTAAACCTGCATTTTACAGGGGATTTTCATGCCATTACATCCGCAAATAATCTCTTGGCGGCGCTTCTCGACAACCATATCCAACAGGGTAACGAACTGGGCATCGACCAAAGACAAGTTGTATGGAAGCGTTGCGTTGATATGAATGACAGGGCGCTTAGAAATATTGTAATCGGGCTTGGCGGTAAGATGGACGGTGTGGCCAGGGAGGACCATTTTGTTATCACAGTAGCTTCCGAAATTATGGCAATTCTCTGTCTGGCGCGTGATATGTCTGATTTAAAAGAAAGGCTTGGCAGGATTATCGTCGCGTATAACTATCAGGGCGAGCCGGTAACAGCATCTGACCTTCATGCGGTAGGCGCCATGGCGGCATTGTTAAAAGACGCTATGAAACCAAACCTGATTCAGACATTGGAACATACGCCGGCGCTTGTACATGGCGGCCCGTTCGCCAATATTGCTCATGGCTGTAACTCTATCCGCGCCACAAAGACCGCACTGAAAATGGCCGACTATGTTATCACGGAGGCAGGATTTGGCGCAGACTTAGGCGCAGAGAAATTTTTTGACATCAAGTGCCGTATGGCAGGTCTTAAGCCTGATGTGGCAGTGCTTGTAGCCACGGTCCGGGCTTTAAAATACAATGGCGGCGTGGCAAAAGCCGATTTGTCTACAGAGAATATGGCAGCATTGCAGGCCGGGATTGTTAACTTGGAAAAGCATATAGAAAATCTGCATAAGTACGGTGTCCCGATTGTGGTGACATTAAATTCTTTTGTGACGGATACGGATGCGGAGATTGCCTATGTACAAAAGTTCTGTCACGATATGGGCTGTGAGTTTGCACTTTCTAAGGTCTGGGAGAAGGGCGGAGCAGGTGGCATGGAACTTGCCGGCAAAGTGCTTGAGACATTGGAGAAGAAGGAAAGCCATTTCCATGTTTTGTACAAAGACGACATTTCTTTGCAGGAAAAAATAGAGATGGTTGCTTCTGAAATTTACGGTGCAGGCGGTGTGACATATACGTCCGCGGCGCAAAAACAACTTAAGAAACTGGAAGAGATGGGATTCGCAAGTCTGCCTGTATGTATGGCCAAGACACAGTATTCCCTGTCGGATGACCCGAGTTTACTTGGACGCCCCGTAGGTTTTATGATGAACGTAAGGGAAGTCTATGTATCCGCAGGGGCAGGGTTCGTGGTTGCACTTACCGGAACGGTGATGACGATGCCGGGGCTGCCTAAGAAACCGGCCGCTTACCAGATTGATGTGGATGATAGCGGTGTGATTACAGGATTGTTTTAAATATATAGTTATGTTTGCTGCAGGAACGGCGAATGTGCGTAGGAACAGATTTTTTTGAAAAACATGGAGGAATAAATATGCCGCATATAATAGACGGTAAGGCAGTCTCTGCCATGATAAAAAAGGAACTGAAAGGAAAGGTAAAAGAGCTGAAAGAACAGGGTATTTCCATATGCCTTGCTGTCATCCAGGTAGGAAATGACCCGGCTTCCAGCGTTTATGTGGGCAATAAAAAGAAAGCCTGCGCTTATATAGGAATTGATTCGCTGGCATATGAGCTGCCGGAAGAAACTACACAAGAAGAACTTTTGAGCTTGGTTGGGGAATTGAACAGGAAAGAAGAAGTAAACGGTATACTGGTACAGCTTCCGCTGCCGGGACATATCGACGAGAATGCGGTCATACGTGCAATTGACCCGAAAAAGGATGTGGACGGATTCCATCCCCAGAGTGTAGGAGCGCTGTGTATAGGTCAGCCTGGTTTCGTCTCCTGTACACCGGCAGGCATTATTCAGCTTCTGAAACGCTCCGGCATAGAAATTGCAGGTAAGGAATGCGTTGTTGTGGGAAGAAGCAATATCGTGGGCAAACCCATGGCCCTTTTGCTTCTTAGAGAGAATGGTACGGTGACCGTGGCTCACTCCAGGACAAAAGAGTTAGAAGAAGTGACGAAACGGGCAGACATCCTTATAGTGGCAGTTGGTAAACCCAAAATGATTACCCGCGAATTTGTAAAAGAAGGCGCTGTGGTTATCGATGTGGGTATTCACAGAAATGAGGACAATAAACTGTGCGGCGATGTGGATTTTGACAGTGTGGCGCCGGTCTGCAGCGCCATTACACCCGTACCAGGCGGCGTAGGCCCGATGACGATAGCAATGTTAATGCATAATTGTGTCGAGGCAGGCATTTTGCAATGACTCGCAGTCAATCAGTAGAGAAAGGGAACTGCATATGAAGTGCCCCCATTGTGGTAACGAGTTGAAGGAAGGTCATCTGATTTGCGAGGAATGCGGAGAAGAAATACGGATTGTGCCTGACTTTGAACCGGAAATAGAAAACAGTATAACGGAAACTTTGTCTGAACTTGTGGGATTGCAGGAGGGAGAAGGCACACAGGAAAAACCACAGGCAGACGAAGTTGCGGAAGAGACAGATTTACAGGAAATAGATGAAATAGCGGAGGATGGGAGAAAAATATGGGTCATTGCAAGTCTGGTTATTATTTTCGTGATAGCCCTTGTCTCTTATGGCGCATATTCCTACCACATCGGGACGGTAGAGTATCAGATTAATAAGGCAAAAGAATACGCTGCGGAAGGTTTATATAATGAAGCGATTACCTGTCTTGAGACGGCTTATGAAAGTTATCCGGATGTGGCATTATTACTTTTCTTAGAAGCGGATTACTACTATTTACAGCAGGACAACACGTCCGCCGTCCAAGTATTATATCGCATTATAGAGGGGAAAAAGTTCTCCGATGAAGACCTGGAAGAAGCATACAATAAAATCATCACGATATATGCCAACCAGGGACTATATGGACAGATTAACGAATTACTCAGGAACTGTCCGGAAGACGGTATCGTCAACATGTTCCAGAGTTACCTTGCCATGGAGCCGGAGTTCAGTTATGTGGAGGGGAGTTATGCGGAGGTTATCCCGTTAAAGCTCAGCTCCAATACTGCGGGCACAATCTATTATACTATGGACGGCTCCAAACCCACCAAGCACAGTGATATTTATACGGCGCCGTTATTTTTAGAGACAGGTGAATATACCATCAGTGCTTTTTTCGTAAATGACTATGGCATAGAGAGCGAGATTGTAAGCAAGACATATCTTATCAATCTTTCTGCGCCCAACGCGCCTGAGGTGGAGCTGTACAGTGGGGAATATTCGGAGCCGAAGATGATTGCGGTAGATAAGGTGGAGGGGTGCAGGATTTTCTACACCACGGACGAATCCGAGCCTACGGCAGACAGTGTACCCTACACAGGGCCTATTCCTATGCCCCTTGGCAAGACCTTGTTTAAGTTCGTCAATATCAGCGAGGAAGGTGTATCCAGCGAAGTGACTACCAGGACATATACCCTGACGCTGCGGGGAGCCATACCCACTGACGAGGCAGTGTCGAATTTGGTGAACCGTCTTGTGGAAAACGGTTATTTAGAAGACGCCGAAGGGCACAATAAACGCCAGAGCGGTACGCTCAGCTACCAGTTTAGTTCCGTGTTAAGAATCGGCCAGGCAGATGACTATTACACAATCTATGAATATTACGACGACGGCACGGGAATGTTGAGCCGCACGGACAAGGTTTTTCTTGTGCAAGTACATACAGGCGTGCCCGCACAGTTGGGGTATGACGAACAAGGACGGTTTGTGGCTGTTTCCATATAATCATCCAAAAACTGACACAGGAAGAAAAAGAGTTGCAAAATGAAATAAGTTCTTATATGATAAAGCATTAAGGGATATTAATTTAGGAGGATAAGCAGCGATGTACAAGATATTAAAAGCCGAAGAACTTACAACGAACATCTATCTGATGGACGTCGAGGCCCCGCGGGTTGCAAAATCTTGCCAGCCAGGGCAGTTTGTAATCGTGAGGACGGATGAGGCAGGAGAGCGCATTCCGTTGACCATATGCGATTATGACAGGAATACGGGTTCGGTTACTATTGTGTTTCAGGTAGTAGGAGCCGCAACGGAAATGATGAAAAACTTGAAAACGGGAGACAGCTTCCATGATTTTGTAGGACCTCTTGGATGCCCTTCCGAGTTGATAAATGAAAAGTTGGAAGAGCTGCGCACGAAGAAAATTCTTTTCGTGGCCGGCGGGCTTGGTACTGCGCCGGTTTATCCACAGGTGAAATGGCTGCATGAACATGGCGTGGAGGCGGACGTCATTGTCGGCGCCAAGACAAAAAACCTGCTTATCATGGAGGAGGAGATGAAAGCCGTAGCCGGCAATCTCTATATCACCACCGACGACGGCTCTTACGGCAGAAACGGCATGGTGACCAAGGTGATTGATGACCTGATAAGCGCAGAAGACAAATCTTATGACGTATGTATCGCCATCGGTCCTATGATTATGATGAAATTTGTATGTCTTACAACCAAGAAATACGATTTGCCTACCGTTGTCAGCATGAATCCGATTATGGTGGACGGAACGGGTATGTGTGGTGCCTGCCGTCTGACCGTGGATGGAGAGGTGAAGTTTGCATGCGTGGACGGGCCGGAATTTGACGGGCATAAAGTAGATTTTGACCAGGCTATGAAACGTCAGCAGATTTACAAGACGAAGGAAGGAAGAGCATTCTTAAAGGCACAGGAGGGGAATACCCATCACGGCGGATGCGGAAATTGTGGAGAGGAAGCTTAACGTGAGAGCGCTCTATGTCGTCTGGCGGCATAGAGGTTCATGTGTAATAATGCTTTGGAATGGAGGAACAGATGCAAGCAGATGTATTGAAGAAAGTGCCTGTCCGTGAACAGGATGCGAAGGTACGTGCAACGAATTTTGATGAAGTTTGTCTGGGATATGATAAAGAAGAGGCGATGTGTGAGGCAACCCGCTGCATTAACTGCAAGAATGCGCAGTGTATTAAAGGGTGTCCCGTTGCAATCAATATTCCGGGATTTATAGAGAAAGTAAAAGAGGGAGATATCGAAGCGGCCTACCAGGTAATCAGCGAGTCTTCGGCGCTTCCGGCGGTATGCGGACGTGTCTGCCCCCAGGAGAGCCAGTGTGAGGGCAAATGTATCCGCGGTATCAAGGGCGAGCCTGTTTCCATCGGTAAGTTAGAGCGCTTTGTGGCTGACTGGGCCAGGGAGAACAACATAAAGCCTGAAGGGGCGAAGGAGAAGAAAGGCAAGAAAGTGGCTGTAATCGGCTCCGGTCCTGCCGGACTGACCTGCGCAGGAGATTTGGCGAAAGCAGGATATGACGTCACCATTTTTGAGGCATTGCATGAGCCGGGCGGTGTGCTTGTTTACGGTATCCCGGAATTTCGTCTTCCGAAACAGGATGTAGTCGCGAAGGAAATCGCCAATGTGGAAGCGCTTGGCGTAAAGATTGAGACCAATGTGGTGGTCGGTAAGGCTGTCACGATAGATGAATTGTTAGAGGATGAAGGCTTCGACGCCGTATTTATCGGTTCAGGGGCAGGTCTGCCCAAGTTTATGGGAATCCCGGGCGAGCAGGCCAACGGCGTGTTCTCTGCCAATGAATATCTGACCAGAAGCAATCTGATGAAGGCTTTCGACGAAGAGTCCAATACGCCGATAATGAGAGGGAAAAAAGTGGCCGTTGTGGGCGGCGGCAACGTGGCGATGGATGCTGCCAGAACAGCTCTTCGTCTGGGCGCGGAGGTACATATCGTGTACCGCAGAAGCGAAGAAGAGCTTCCTGCCCGTGTGGAGGAAGTGCATCATGCCAAGGAAGAAGGCATTATCTTTGACCTGCTAACCAATCCTACCGAAATACTTGAAGACGAGAACGGATGGGTATGCGGTATGAAGTGTGTACGTATGGAATTAGGCGAGCCAGATGCATCCGGAAGGAGACGCCCGGTGGTGATTGAAGGTTCCGAGTTTACAATAGAAGTGGATACGGTCATCATGTCCCTTGGAACGTCGCCTAATCCGTTAATTTCATCTACCACGCAAGGACTGGAAGTAAACAGACATAAATGTATTGTTGCTGAGGAAGAGTTTGGAAAGACGACCAAGGAAGGCGTCTATGCGGGAGGCGATGCGGTGACAGGAGCGGCCACTGTGATTCTCGCCATGGGAGCGGGTAAGGCTGCAGCCAAAGGCATTGACGCGTATTTGAGCAAATAAGATATCTGGGTTGAGGGGAGTCTGCCTGTGTGGTGGGCTCTTCTTACATAAAGATTCCCCATTCTTACTCGAAAAATTCATTTTTCATATTAAGTTCCATGCATACAAGCTTGCTTGCGATACTGCTTAAATAGATAAATTGAAAAATCTTTTATTTTTCAATTTATCTTAATAATTTGCATAGCAGTTTATTAAGGATTGGCAATTATAATAAAAAGGAAACAGAAAAAATAGACAGGCACAGACAACAGACGGGAGGATTCATATATGGTAAACCATATTGTGTTATGGAGTTTTAGGGAAGAATTATCAGAAAGCGAGAGACAAGAAGCCGCCGCGCGGATTAAGAAGGAACTGGAAGGCGTCCGGGAACAGGTTGCGGGCGTGGTATCCTTGGAAGTGGTCACCGATGCACTTTCTTCCAGCAACAGGGAGCTATGCCTGATTTCCGTATTTGAGAGCGAGGAAGCCTTGCACAATTACCAGGTTCATCCGGCTCATGTGGCGGCAGGCAACTATGTTAAGACCGTGACGAAGGACAGAGCATGTCTGGACTACAGGGTATAAGTCATACGGGATGGAAACGGAAAGCAGGTGTGTCCTATGAATTTAATGGAGAGAAACAATCACACACAAGAAGAAGACTGGAGAGAGGACCTTCGGTCAGGATTAAAAAATAATACAAAACAAGCGGATAGTCAGGATGATTTACTGGACCTTCCGGTCGAGGACCTGGACCAGGGCGAGGATAACGACGCCGCACAAGAAAGAGTGCACGGCCTGCAGGGATTGCTGCAGCGTCCTTATATGACGTCTGTTTTACTGGGGGTTATCGTGCTTCTTTTAGTCTGTATTATCATCCTGTTGCTGCTTATGCCGAACCGTAAAAAGGCATCGCTTACCGGCACAGACTTACAGCAGGATATCACCGAGTATGCCAACGAGCAGAAGCGGAATGATTATGTATCGGGAATGTCAGGAGAAACCGTATCCATTGAACCGGAAAAAGACACGGTGGAAGACGAGGATGTGACGGAAAAACCGAAAGAGGAAACCATACCGGAAGAATTGGAGCCGGAAGAAGAGAGCGAACCGGTGTCCGCGGACAGCGATAAGACAGCCATTGTGGTTGATGTAGAGGACGAGAACGACGTATCTTACACGAAAGAATATATTCTGGACGAGGCGCTTCCGTATTTTGCGGACAACAACCAGGATGCTATATGGGACCTGGCCCACTTGAAACGGTATGTGAAACTGTCGGCGCAGTTGGAGAATACAAACCAGTATTACTATAACGGTGACGTGGACAGCGACGGGAAGCCCCATGGCAAAGGGCTTGCAATTTATGAAAATAACAGCTATTACTATGGAGATTGGGTAAACGGCATAAGAAGCGGTGAAGGAACATGGTTCCGGTTCTATATCGGGAAGAAAAACAAGACCAACGCCATGGGCAAATATATTGCCCACAGCTATTCCGGTGCGTGGGCGGACGATTTACCTAACGGCCAGGGTGCGGAACACTATGACGTAGATATCTCAAAGCTTAAAGTGCGGGAGAGAATCTTGCAGAATGTGGTGGGCAATTTCACGGGCGGACTTTACGACGGCGACATGTATGCCAACACAGTCGATTATACAGGCAATGTGGAAGAGTGGAGCGGTACGGTGTCCAAAGGTGTATTCTCCTTGTGGCGGGATATGAGCGCTATCGGTGAATGTTCTGTCTGGCGTAAAAACGACGACCATTCCTTATGCATGGACATCGACAAATCAGAAAATAAAAACCAGGGCATACGTGAACTGTTAAAGCTGGAATAATAGCAGAAAGTATTGCAATTCATGCACAATGATTATAAAATAGAGCTGTGCAGAGAAATTTTTGGGCATAATTTTTGACTTATCGATAAGGAGTGTGACATATATGCCTTGGTGTCCGGTTTGTAAGAATGAGTACAGAGAAGGAATTAAATTCTGTGCAGATTGTAAGGCAGAGTTGGTAGAGCAGCTTCAAGATGAAGAAGAGCATAGCGCCGGGTTGGAAGAACAACAAAAGTTGGAGTTTATCCGCGCTATGCTTGCGGAAAATGAGACGGAGGATACACAGGAGGAAGAGAAGCAGGAGACGCCTGTTTACCGTCCTTACCAAAACAGTGCCGCGAAGGCGGAAGATAACCGTACCTCAGCCAATATGCTTCTTGGCGTAGGCATTGTCGGTTTTATTTTTGTGTTGCTTGTTTTTGTGGATATCATTCCTGTCTACCAGAGTACGGGTATCAATAAGTACCTTGTATGCGGTGTTATGGGAGCGCTCTTTGTACTGTTCATCGTATGCGGCGTAGTGTCTATGCGCAATTCCAAGATTCTGTTAATCAAGGCGAAATCCGAGGATAGTCTTTTGTCCGAACTGGCGAGATGGTGCAGGGATAATCTGCATGCAGAGGAAATTGACAGGGAACTGTTTGAAGAAGGTATCCCGGAAGAACAGAAATATTTCAGGCGGACCGACCAGATGAAGAAAATTATCAACGACAAATTTATGAACCTGGATGAAGCGCTTTTGGAACATTTTGTGGACGAGTATTATCAGGAGCTGTTTGAAAACGGATGAAGATAACATTGATTACGGTTGGCAAGATTAAGGAGAAATTTTACCGGGATGCCATCGCAGAGTATGAGAAACGCTTAAGCCGGTACTGTAAATTGGAAATCATACAGGTGGCGGACGAGAAGACACCGGACAAGGCAGGAGACGCACTGGAAGAGGCAATAAGGCATAAAGAGGCGGAGCGTATCCGGAAATATATCAGGGAAGATGCCTGCGTTATATCCCTGGAGATTCAGGGACAGATGTATAACTCTGAACAATTTGCTCAAGAAATCGAGCGTATCGCATCTAAAGGCTGCAGCCATATCCAGTTCATTATAGGCGGCTCCCTGGGGTTACATAGAGAAATATGTAAGAAAGCTGACTTTACGGTCAGCTTTTCTAAAATGACATTCCCGCATCAGTTGATGCGCGTTATTTTATTGGAACAGATTTATAGGGCTTACCGCATTATCAATGGGGCGCCGTATCACAAATGAAGATAAGATAGGCGAAGCGTTTCTTTTCCGGGATATGATTGATTTCCAGGCATGAATCCTCTCTCACATACATATAGTGAACTATGAGAAGGAATAGCAGGAAATTGCCGATACCGGCCTTATCAAATTCTAAAGAACTGATTGTGGAATCCTTAAAGCTCCCTAAGGACACGATGTTAGGGGCGTCGATTGTCACGGTCACAGGCAACCGCGAAGCTTTTATAGAAAATTATAAGGGAATATTGGAGTATACTACGGAATCCATCGTACTGCAAGGCAAGAACTGTAAAATATGCTTTGAAGGCAAGAGGCTGTCGATTGATTACTATACCAATGAAGACATGAAAATAAGCGGCAGTATTGAAACTGTCCGGTATGTTTGACTTGGCGGTGTCCTTTAAGGATGCCGCAGATGGAGGAAAGGATGCTTCACTGGGTACAGTATATCAGAGGTTATGTGACAATTAAAGTATGGGGATATTCCACGGAAAGACTACTTAATCTGTGCGGGAACCATGATATTCTTGTGTGGGATATAGTGAGTCATGGTGATTATCATACAATGAATATCAGCGTGCAGGGTTTTTTTGCTTTGAAGCCGCTGCTTAAAAAGACCGGGACCAAGGCATCCGTCTTAAAAAGATATGGACTGCCTTTTTTTATGTTTAAAATGAAACGGCGTAAAATCTTTGCCGCCGGGTTTATATGTTGTATGTTGTTCTGGATGCTGACGGCCGGATATATATGGAATATCAAGATTGAAGGCAATTATGTGCTGACCGAAGACGTGCTGCTTGACTATCTGGAGGAAAAAGACGTCCATGTTGCCATGAAAAAAAGCCGTCTGAAAATCGAAGACCTGGAGAAAGCGCTCAGGGAAGATTACGATGTGATTACATGGACATCCGTACAACTAAAAGGAACTACGCTCCTTATTTATATCAAAGAGAACGAAACGCCTGATTATGCCCAGAACAGCCAGACAGGAGAGACAAAAGGCATGGACTTGATTGCCACCAGGTCCGGAACCGTGTCCTACATTATCACCAGAAGCGGCGTCCCACAGGTGGCAGTGGGAGACAGTGTGGAAGAGGGCGATGTGCTGGTCAGCGGTGCGGTGCCTGTCTTCAATGAGGATACGACGGTACGTAAATACCAGTACGTAGAGTCCGATGCAGATATTAACTTACGCTATACGGAATCGGTTTCCGTCAAAAAGGACATTCTATATGAGGAAAAAATTTATTCCGGCAGGCAGAAAGATATGGCAATGTTTGGAATAAAAGACAAGGAATGGAATCTTCGTCTTGGCAAGATTCCCTATGAGGAATATGATATTAGCGGGGAAAAGAAACAAGTAAAGCTTCTCGACCATCTCTATTTGCCTCTTTTTTACGGCAAAAAAACTGTTCAGGAATACCAGACGGTGCGCCAGAAACATACAGAAGCGGAAATGAATGTACTGATGCAGGAGGAATGGAGTAAAATAATATCAACTTTAGACGAAAAAGGGGTACAAATTACGGAAAAAAATGTTACAATAAAAAAGAATGAAAAAAATTGGGTATTAAATGCCCATATGCAGTTGGAGGAATCGGCTGTTAAGCTTGTTCCGACAAAAACAGCGCCGGTTGCAGTGCAGGAGACAGAAGAAACAGAAGATATACCTGTACAAGAGCCGGGAGAAACTGCACAGTAGAGAGGCAGCATACACATGGGAGAATTTACAGTCAGGATTGATGTGCCCATAGAGCACATGCAGAATCTCTTCGGTGGACGGGATTCATATATCAGAAAAATAGAAGACGATTTACATGTGATAATTGTAGACAGGGACGGTGCCATAAAAATAAACGGTGAGAAAGAGGCGGTCATGAAAGCTGCCCATATTATGAGAGAATTAGTCGCCCTGTCAGAAAGAGGAAATATATTGGAAGAGCAGAATGTGGACTACGCCATAGAGCTGGAACATGAAAATAAGGAGAATGTGCTGTTAGAAATAGACGGAGATTGTATCTGTCATACCGTGTCTGGCAAACCGATTAAGCCCAAGACTCTGGGACAGAAAAAATATGTGGATGCCATCAGAGAACATATGATTGTATTCGGAATCGGCCCTGCCGGTACAGGCAAGACTTATCTTGCCATGGCCATGGCCATCACAGCCTTTAAGAACAATGAAGTCGGCAGGATTATCCTGACCAGGCCCGCCATTGAAGCCGGGGAGAAGCTGGGATTTTTGCCCGGAGACCTGCAGAGTAAGGTGGACCCCTATCTAAGACCGCTCTACGACGCATTATACCAGATTATGGGTGCGGAAAGCTTTGCAAAAAACATGGAAAAAGGGCTGATTGAAGTGGCGCCGCTTGCCTATATGCGTGGCAGGACACTTGATAATGCCTACATCATTCTGGATGAAGCCCAAAACACGACTCCCGCACAGATGAAAATGTTCCTGACGCGTATCGGATTCGGCTCCAAAGTCGTGGTGACCGGAGACGCCTCACAAAAGGACCTGGCGCCGGACACGAAATCTGGGTTGGATGTGGCAGAGAAGGTGCTTGCCAAGATTAATGACATCGCATTCTGCAATTTAAGCAGCAAGGATGTGGTGCGCCATCCTCTTGTACAAAAGATTGTCAAAGCATATGAAGACTATGAGTCTAGAGAGATAAAACGAAACGAATTAAGACAGAAGAGCAGGAATTATAACCGTGGAAAAAGATAAACAGTTTATTATGAAAAGAATATTGTGTTTTGGAGCGATGTTTGTGTTTTCAGGCTGTATTGCACTGGCAGGCAGCATGCTGTTTGACCAGAATGTGGAAGAGCAGATACGCAATACGGTTATGGCACTGGCAGGTACAGGAATTGTGATTTTTGCATTCACTATGGGAGAGACAAGCCGTCTGTTCATATACCGGAATGAGGGGAAGTATGGCAGATTCGCGCTGATGTATCTGGGCAGCCTGGCGGCGGCGGTGTTCCTTCCCTATCTCCCGGAGACCGGTTGGCCATTTCTGGTGATTTTCGTGCTTTTGGGAGCGTTTAGCAACAACATCACCGGACTTGCGGCAGGAAGCGTCTGCCTGCTTTTGTCCGTTCATTTTGCGGGTGGAAACTTCTCCGTGTTCTGGCTTTATTTTGTCAGCGGTATGGCAGGCATACTTGTATTTAGTAACTTGAACGACGATTTTAAAGTAGGGTTCCCGCTGTTTATTTCCCTGTCGGTCCTTATGCTGTGTTTGACTGCCAACGTCATACTATTTTCCCAGGAACAGTTGTCCATCTTCCAGTTTATGATTCCGGCAATCAACTTAATGATTTGTTGTATTTTATTGCTAGTCAGCCTAAAGATATTTAGTTCTACTGTTATCCACAGGAACCGGGAGAAGTATATGGATATCAATGACCCGGAGTTTCCGCTTCTTGTACAGTTGAAGGAAATGTCCAAGGAGGAGTATTACCATGCAGTACATACGGCGTACTTAAGCGACCGGATTGCCAAACGTCTGCATTTAGATGATGCGGCGGCCAAGGCATGTGGCTATTACCACCGGATTGGCAGGCTTAAAGGTGAAAATACGTGGGAGAATGTGTCTGCTGTCTGTAATGAATACCATTTTCCGTCCAACACCAAGAAAATCCTGAAAGAATATGTGGACGAGGCGGAAAAAGTGGTATCAAAAGAAACGATTGTGGTTTTGTTTGCGGACTGTATTGTATCGTCTATACTGTATTTATTTGAGAAGGACCCCAAAGCGAAATTAGACTATGCGCAGATTATCAATACGGTGTTCAACAAGAAACTGGAGACGGATGAGCTGTGGGAGAATGAGATTTCCCTGGCACAGATTACGGAGATGAAGAAAATATTTATCGAGGAGAAGCTATACTATGACTTCCTACGTTGAGAATGAAACCGGAGTGACGTTGCCTTTTGATATGAAAGATATTGTAGATAAGATAATGGACGCTGTCACACAGATGGAAAACTGCCCCTATGAGACAACGGTAAACCTTTTGCTTGTAGACAATGAGGGTATACGCGAGTATAACAGAAATTTCCGGGACATAGACAAAGAAACTGACGTTCTTTCTTTTCCGAATATACCGTTTGAACAACCAGGAGATTTTACTTGTGTGGAATCGGACGAGGCAGATTGCTTCGACCCCGACAGTGGTGAACTGATTCTTGGAGATATCATTTTGTCTGTGGAAAAAGTCAAGTCACAGGCGGCGGAATACGGGCACGGTGTGCTTCGTGAATTTGCTTTTCTTGTGGCCCACAGCATGTTCCATCTTTGCGGCTATGACCATATGGAAGAACAGGATGCAGCGGTGATGGAGAAAAAGCAGGAGAATGTCTTGGGCAGTCTTGGAATTGGAAGGTAGGTACTATGAAGTTACAGAAGAGACAATCTTCAAGAGGTAGTTTGTCAAACAGGGCGGGCCGGAATCCACTGATACAGTATGCAGGCCTATTGTCCTATATTATTTTACTTGCGATGCGCATTCCGCTGTCAAAGGTGATTGGCGATGCGGGAATCGGGCTGTTTGCCCCCGCGTTTGAAATATTTTTCCTGATTACGCTTTTTACTTCATACAGCATGACGGGAGCCATGTCAGGAATCATCCGTTATAGGGTGAAGAGGGAACAACATAGAAATGCGAAGCAGGTATTTCATGCGGCGCTTTTCACGAATCTGCTTGTGAGCGCCGTACTTGCGGCGCTGCTTGTTGTATTCTCTGCCTTTGTTGCGGATATTCTCGTATTAGAGTCCTTAAGCCGAATGGCGGTCATTGCAACGGCCCCGGTACTTGTCCTGGCTGCTTTTATCGGCATTTTCCGTGGTTATTTTAACGGATATGGGTTGGGAATGTTGACTGCCCACTCACAGTATCTGGAAGGAATTGCCATGATGGCGTGCGCGATGTTCGGCGCCAATGCCCTTTATGATTATGGTGTGAAGGTGGCGGCATTAAAGCAGAATGTGGCATACAGTTATGCTTACGGCGCGCTTGGCGCAATGCTTGGAGTGATGCTGTCCCAGGTCATTACCATGCTGTATCTGCTTATCATTTATATTATCTATGCCGGGGCCATGCGGGGCAGACTCGACATGGACAGCGGCAAACGTGCGGAACCGAAATTTTCTGCACAGAGGACGCTGCTTGCAGGCAGTTTTCCAATTGCCCTGGTTTCGGTTTTTTCCAATCTGTTTATGTTGGTTGACCAGCGTATGTTCAATTACTGTATGAATAAGAAGGAAATGGGAGAGTCACGTACCGCTCTATGGGGCGGCTATTATAGCAAATTCGCGGTGCTAATCGGTATCGGTTCTGCCCTTGGTGTATTAAGCATCTACAGTATGGCCGGCAGAATCAGTAACGCATATGACAGGGAAGAATACCGTGCAATGCGGGAGCGTCTTGGCAAAACAGTCAAGAAGCTCTGTATTGTGGTATGTCCGATTGCCGTTTACTTGGCTGCGCTCGCCCATGCGGTTATAGCATGTCTGTACACCGGCAAAAATGATACTGTCGTTGCATGGGTACAAAAAGGCGCAGTGCTGATTGTGCTGTACGGTTTCTGTTTTTTATTCGGCCATCTTTTATACAGGATGCACATGCTTAAGGAACTGTTTCTCTCAACAATAATCAGTGTGTTTGCCCACGTGCTGATGGCATATCTGTTCGTACAAAAAGCTTATTTAGGAGCGGACGGTATTATCTATGCGTTGATTATATTTTTTGCGTTGTATGGCGGGCTGAATTTCTACTTCCTTAGCAGAAACTTAAAATACCGCCAGGACTGGTTTAGCGGAGTCATATTCCCGGCGGCGGCGGCTATTGTCTCCGGCGTGGCTGTCATGTTGGCTGAACGTTTCCTGTTAGAGCCGGTAGGTGCCGTCTTGACAATCGTTATAGGTATTATCGCAGGGCTTTTTTTCTACATTACTTTCCTGATGGTTTTGCGTGTAATCGGAGAAGCGGAATTGTCTAAGATGCCTCTTGGATTTTTCTTTATCATGTTTGGGAAGAATATCGGAGTTTTATAAAATTTAGGAAAAACTGCATAAAATTCAGGAAATGACTGATACTGATTACAAGAAATCCGGTAAGAAGGGTTATGTGAAGGATGAAACTTATAAGACGTATCAGTCTTTTTCTGGTATTATCCAGTGTGATGTTAGGTATAGGGGGATATACGGCGCTGCGGGTGGAGCAGTTTTTCTACCCCAACAAATATCCGAAGGAAGAAAAAGAAAATATTATACAGCCGTCATCCCAGGACGACGTCAGAGAACCGCAGGTCATAGAGACAGCCGTGGGAGAGATTCCGGTGGTGACTGCAGACACGAAGTATCTGATTGAAGAAATAGATTTGGTTACAGGTACAGTCAATGAGAAAGAGGAAACGCTTCCTGTCAAGTATATCGGACTGGACAGGGAAAGCCTGCTTGCAGAATTGGATTCCTATGACAAGAATCCGCCTCTCACAGAACTGGAGCAAGGATTTGAGACCATCGAACTGACTGCTTTTTCTAAAGACAGAGTCGTTATCTGCAAATATTATAAGACGGAAGAAGATGGCGGATACTACCTTATGGTGGCCGACCATTTCATTGTCGTCTACCGGGAAGACAAGCAGACGCTCTACATGAATACGGATATTCTGCTTGAGGATTTGAGTGACACACTGCAGACAGAGGTTATGAAAGGTAAATACGTGGAGACGGAGGAAGAACTGTACCATTTCCTGGAATCCTACTCCAGCTAAAAAATAATCGATGTGCATATGGCGGAAAATCAGCCGCTAAGACAGGTGCGAGAGAGATTACAGGAGTACGTGTATGATAAACGGAGGACTTATATGAGCAGAAAAATAGCTGTGGCAGGCGGCGGCCCGGCGGGGATGGCAGCGGCAATCCAGGCGGCGCGCATGGGGGCACAGGTTACAATCTATGAGCGCAATGACAGAATCGGTAAGAAGATTCTGTCCACAGGCAACGGTAAATGCAATTTTTCCAATGACAAAATGGGCGTAGAGTTCTATTATGGCAGTGGCATAAAACTTGCAGATGCCATATACAAAACTATCGGGACGCCGGAAACTAGGCAGTTTTTTGAGGCTCTGGGGATGCGGATTAAAGAAAAAAACAGCTATCTTTACCCGGCCAGTGAACAGGCATCTACCGTCCTTGATGTGCTCCGCTATGAATTGGAACGGCTTAAGGTCAGTGTACATACAAACAGCCAGGTGACTGGGATAAAGAAGTATAAAGGACGGTTCGCAGTGGAGACTGCGGAAGAAGGGAAAGAGGACTGCTTTGATGCGGTCATATTGTCATGCGGAGGCAAGGCGGCGCCTAAAACGGGCTCTGACGGTTCAGGGTTTGTTTTGGCAAAAAAACTGGGACACAAGATTATACCGGTAGTACCTGCACTGACGGCATTGAAATGTAAGGAAGACTTCTGTAAACGTGTTGCGGGCGTGCGATGTGACGCGAGGCTGACTCTTATGACACAGGGGCAGGCCGTGCGCACCGAACGCGGACAGCTGCAATGGACAGACTATGGTATTTCCGGCATTCCTGTTTTCCAGTTAAGCAGAATGGCGGCCTATGCACTGCAGGAAGAGAAGCATACCACGGTGGATATCAATTTTCTTCCGGATTACACGGAAAGTAAATCAGACGGATGCGATTGCTCTTTTTGGACTGACAGGTGGATAAAGCAGGGCGGACAGACGATGGAACAGTTTGTAACGGGAATCGTCAACAAAAAAATCGGTCTTACGTTGTTAAAATTGGCAGGAATCAAGGAACAAGTTATGGCACAGGATGTTCCTGTCTCACACAGGAAGAAATTGGAAAAACTTTACAGCTGCCTTACGGTAACCGTAAAAGGGACAAACTCTTTTGAACAGGCCCAGGTGTGTGCCGGAGGCGTGGATTGTGCGGAGGTGACCGAAAATCTGGAATCAAGGATTATTCCCGGATTGTATTTTGCAGGAGAAATACTGGATATAGACGGTATCTGTGGCGGCTACAATTTGCAATGGGCCTGGAGCAGCGGTATGATGGCGGGGAAAGCGGCAGCGGCCGGTCTGTTGTAGTCCTTTTATCAAAAGAAAATATTTACTGCTTGCAAATTTGTGATAAAATGGAAATGGAACATAAGAAAAAATGGAAGGAAATATAGATTTTGTATCGTTATTTTTCTTTCGGATTCACCAAGGAAAAGAGGGGAACGCAATGTTTGCGAATTTAAAAGTCCGTACAAAACTGGTTATCCTGACAGTAATTGCTGCGGCAGCCATGTGTCTCATGAGCATTATGAATATCTGCATCATGAATAAGTCTTATCAACAATCCGTTATTAGTATGGAGAAGGTTCTTTATGATGATTATGATACACAGATAAAGGGACAGGTAGAAAATGTTATCACACTGTTAAATGAAATCTATGCGGAATACGAAGACGGCCTCTACACGGAAGAAGAAGCCAAAAAACTGGCGGCAGACCTGGTCAGAGGACTTCGGTACGGTGAGAGCGGATATTTCTGGATTGATACCTATGAAGGAGTCAATGTCGTCCTCCTGGGAGAGGCAACGGAAGGGACAAACCGGATGGAGGCGACGGACAGCCAGGGATACCAGATGATAAAAGATATTATCAAGAACGGCATGCAGGAAGAAGGAGGATTCACGGAATACCATTATACTAAGGAAGGCAGTACCGAAACGTATCCCAAGCGTGCGTACAGCAAGGCGTTTGAGCCATGGCAGTGGGTCATCGGCACCGGAAATTATGTGGACGAACTTGAGGTTTTGTCCATAGAAAATAACGCGCCTGTCAAAAAAATATTTCGGACAGCCAGGATTATCTCGATAGTTGTCATTATAGTGGTTACGATTTTGTTGGGCCTGCTCGCATTTTTCATTGTGGCGGATATTACAAAATCACTGAGGGCGGCGACACGGCAGATGAATTGTATGGCAGAAGGGGACTATACCCAGGATTTTATGAAAAAATTCCTGGGACGGCGAGATGACTTCGGGCATCTGTCCAGATGTATCGAGGACATGAAATCCGCTATGGTAAAGCTTATCAGCAAGGTGCAGACAGAATCTGAAACCATCGGTATTGCGGCGGGGTCTGCCAACGAATGCGTTGAAAAGCTCAACGACGACATTGCAAGTGTATCTGCCGCTACCCAGCAATTGTCAGCAGGGATGGAAGAGACAGCGGCAACTGCCACAATGGCTGATGGCGCTGCAGGGGAGATGCATGTGGCGGTACAGCATATTGCAAGCCGCTCCCAGGACGGCGCACAAGGCGCCGCCGAAATCAAAGGCAGGGCAGAACAGACAAACGTTAAGATTAAGAGCGCCCAGGAGAAAACCGTACTCCTAAAAAATGAAATTCAACAGGATTTAGAGACGGCGCTTGAAAATTCAAGGGTAATAGACCAGATTTACGAATTGTCCAGTGTCATTATGCGTGTCGTTTCACAGACCAATCTGCTTGCGTTAAATGCTTCTATCGAGGCTGCAAGAGCAGGTGAGTCAGGTAAGGGATTTGCGGTAGTTGCAGGGGAAATCGGCGCTCTCGCAGAACAATCCAAGCAGACAGTCATCAAGATACAGGAAGTTACCCAGAAAGTGACGCAAGCAGTGGAAAATCTTTCCCAAAACGCAAGAAAATTATTGGATTTCGTAGTGAGTGACGTGACGCAAGACTATGACAGTTTTCGCTTGATTGGGGAACAATATAACCAGGACGGCGCTTCTGTGGACGGACTGATGAGTGAGTTTAGCACAATCGCCCAGGAATTATTCAACAATATGGAGGGAATCAAACAGTCCATGAGCGACATTTCAAGGGCAGCGGAAGAAGGCGCGGAAGGAACGACAGAGATTGCACAGCGGGCATCCGTCATCGCGTCTGAATCTGCGGAAGTATTAGAACAGGTTACGAGAACGAAGCAAAGTGCGGAAACACTTCGCGCAGAGATAGGAAAGTTCCATGTGAGCAATGAAAACTAGGCAATACAAACCTTGTCTGGTATGGCGGGGAAATTTCCCCGCTTATCCGAGTTTGCCGCATGCAAATTTCGCAAACGAGCGAAACTCGTTTTTTTACCCTATAGGAAAGTACGCCATAATGTAGTGAGACGCCAACAAGAATTTGTGGAGCAAATTCTTGCAAAGTTGGCCGCCGGGCCAACTTTTTTATTTTGTCCGCGGCTTTCATGCCAAGTCAAGAGAAAGGTATGGTTACTAGAATGAAAGTGGTATTGCAAAACCTGACAAAAAAATTTCCAAGCCGTGACAGGAAAAACCGTCAGGATGTAACTGCTGTGAACAATTTTAATTTCGAGATTCCGGACGGCAAGTTAATCGGTTTGCTCGGGCCTTCCGGGTGTGGTAAAAGTACGACACTCAATTTAATCAGCGGCCTTATAAAACCGACAGAAGGCAAAATTTTTTTTGGGGAAGAGGACGTCACCGGGCTTGCGCCGGAACACAGAGGAATCGGTCTCGTATTCCAGAACTATGCGCTGTATCCTCATCTGACCGTGCGCCAGAATATTTTATTCCCGTTACAAAATCTGAAAGGGAAGGACAAACTTTCCAAGACACAAATGCTTGAGAGAACGAATGAAGCGGCAAGGCTTGTTCAAATCAGTGAATTGATGGAGCGCAAGCCAAAGGAGTTGTCCGGCGGACAACAGCAGCGCGTGGCAATTGCCCGTGCGCTAGTGAAAATGCCAAAAGTACTTCTTCTTGACGAACCGCTTTCCAATCTGGATGCCCGCCTGCGGCTGCAGACTAGAGAGGAAATTAAGAGAATCCAAAAAGAGACGAAGATTACCACGATTTTTGTTACCCACGACCAGGAAGAGGCGATGAGTATTTCGGACATGATTATAGTTATGAAGGATGGTATCGTACAACAAATCGGCAAGCCCCAGGAAGTGTACGACAATCCGGTTAATCTTTTTGTAGCCAAGTTTCTTGGAACGCCTCCTGTCAATGTCTTCAACGGACAGGTAAAAAACGGACGGCTCTATATAGGCCAAGAAGATGTCATGGACGCGGTGGGCTGCCCGGATGCAGAAGTCTATGCGGGTATCCGGCCGGAAGGTTTTATACTTGATGAAAAAGGCTCCTTGGGGTGTAAACTAAAAGGTGTGGAAGTAATGGGGAGAGATATCAGCATCGTCTCATCCCACACGGCTTCTTTGAACACTACGGTGCGTGCGCTTATCGGCACAGAGAACAGAGTGGATATGGGGGCAGGACATAACGGCGGGGACATATTAGTCCGGTTCAACTTAGTCCCCCATAAAGTATTCCTGTTTGATAAGAACACTGAATTTTGTCTTAGCAGGGAAGGCGGCAGCTCCGGAAGATTATCCTGACGATAGCTTACTTTATGTCAAAATGGGGGGGGAAATACGATGATAAAGAATAAATTGGCTGTATACAGCCTGAAAGGATGGCTTTATCTTTTGCCGGCAATTCTTTTCCTGGGTGTTTTTATGGTGTATCCATTGATTGATGTTTTTGTCTATTCTTTTGAAGAAGGGTATAACGCAGCATCCCAGACATATTTCGGCGTGGGTTCATACAACTATTCATATGTCCTGCATGACCCATATTTCCTGCAGGCGTTAAAAAATACGTTTATCCTGGTGGTCATCACCGTTCCGCTATCCACGGTAATCGCCCTCCTTATTTCCGTGGGGCTGCATTCCATCGGCCCGTTCAGGGAATTTTTCAGGACAGTTTTTTTCCTGCCCTATGTGACAAACACTCTGGCGGTGGGATTGGTCTTTATGATTCTGTTTAAGAAGAGCGCCTATTCCGATGGGTTGGTTAACCTGCTTATCATGTGGTTTGGGGGAGAGAGCGTAGATTTCATCGACGGCCCTTATTGGGCGAAGATGTTTGTCCTGTGCTTCTATACGATATGGGTAGTGATGCCCTTTAAGATACTTATCCTGACCGGCGCCTTATCCAATGTCAACAAAGAGTATTACAATGCTGCGAAAGTGGACGGCACATCCAAATTCAGGACTTTTATGAGAATTACGCTCCCTATGATATCGCCCATGGTCTTTTATCTCATAATTACCGGATTTATCGGGGCATTCAAAGCATACAGCGATGTGGTGGCCTTGTTTGGAACAGATTTAAATGCGGCGGGAATGAACACCATTGTAGGTTATGTGTACGACATGCTCTACGGGGACAGCGGGGGTTATCCTTCCTATGCCTCTGCGGCGGCCATCCTGTTGTTCGCCATTGTGCTTACAATTACCTGCATCAATTTGTTGTTCAGTAAGAAGAAAGTGTATGATTAGTTTTGCCATATATGGTTTAGAAACGGAAGGTTGAGATGGAAAAATTGAACCAAATCGAGAAAACAAACAAAACCCGGACAATAATAGTGCGCACCGTAACCTATGTTTTTTTGTCTCTGTGGGGACTCATTGTACTGTTTCCTTTCTACTGGATGATGCTGACATCCGTGAAAAGCTATGGGGCGTACAGCTCGGAATATATTCCCAGGTTTTTTACGCTTTCTCCCACCATGGAAAACTATGTGGATGCATTCACCGCTGTGCCTCTTGGCAGGTATCTTATCAATACGTTGGTTTTCACATTGGTTACTACCATGCTCATGCTTTTTGTCATTACCCTGGCGGCGTTTGCGTTTGCCAGGCTTGAGTTTTTCGGCAAGAACGCGGCGTTTATCCTGTTCTTATCCCTGATGATGATTCCCAATGAACTGGTCGTTATCACGAATTTTATGACCGTCACAAACTTGGACATGCGTAATACATTTACAGGGCTTATCCTGCCTTCCGTCACATCCGTCTTCTATATTTACCTGTTAAAAGAAAATTTTGAACAGATTCCCGACAGCCTCTATTATGCGGCAAAAGTGGACGGCACGTCTGATTTAAAGTACCTGGTTAAAGTGTTGGTGCCGCTCTCAAAACCGACGCTCATCACCATCACGATTTTAAAGATAATTGAATGTTGGAATTCCTATGTATGGCCCAGGCTTATCACCGATGATGCCGATTATTTTCTTGTCTCCAACGGTATTCAGGAAATCAGGGAAAACGGTTTTGGCCGGGAAAACATTCCGGCGATGATGGCGGCAGTGGTGGTGATTTCCATTCCGTTGATAGCCCTGTTCCTTATTTTCCGCAAAAAAGTGATGGAAGGTGTGTCAAAGGGCGGAACGAAAGGGTAAGTCCACATCCGTAATATAGGTTTAGCAATGCGCAACAAGTGATAGAAAGACATGGGGATGAAAATGCAACGACTCTGTTTGATAAAAAAATATGCGGTTGTTACCGCGCTTATGCTTGTATGCCTGTCCGTACTAAACGGATGTCATGGCAGGGAAGGACTGGAAGCTTTTCAGATACCGGAATTTTTCGATACTTCCAGGGAATATGAAATCACATTCTGGGCAAAGAATGACACGAATAAGACACAGACGGCTATCTATGAGAAAGCAATCGAAGACTTCCAAAGACTGTATCCCAATATCACGGTGAATCTTCGCCTGTACACAGACTATGGCAAAATTTATAATGACGTGATTACCAATATCGCCACAGCCACGACACCCAACGTCTGCATCACTTATCCTGACCATATCGCTACTTATCTTACAGGGACAAATCTGGTGGTGCCTTTGGATGAACTGTCCGCAGACGCAAAGTTCGGCCTTGGTGGCAGCGAGATGAAATTTGATTCCCCCAGGATGGAGGAGATTATCCCGCAGTTTTTGGATGAATGTACCATAGACGGACATCACTATGCGCTACCGTATATGCGCTCCACGGAAGCGTGCTATATCAATAAGACATACGTGGAAAAATTAGGTTATGCGCTGCCCGACACCCTCACGTGGGATTTCATATGGGAAGTTTCGGAGGCCGCCATGGAGAAGGACGAGGACGGCAATTTTAAGCTTAACGGACAGAAAGTAATGATTCCGTTCATCTATAAATCCACCGACAATATGATGATTCAGATGCTCAGGCAAAAGCATGCAGGTTATTCTTCAGAAGAAGGTGAAATACTGCTTTTTAATGACACGACAAAGGAACTTCTTTCAGACATTGCGGCGCATGCAAAAAGCGGTGCTTTCTCCACCTTCAAGATTTCAAGCTATCCTGCCAATTTTCTCAACGCAGGGCAATGTCTGTTTGCCATAGATTCCACGGCGGGCGCAACCTGGATGGGAACAGACGCTCCGCTTTCGGATATCAGTGAAGATAAACTGGCCAGGTTCGAGACAAGCGTTATGGCCGTTCCACAGTTTGAGCCGGCGAATCCGCAGATGATTTCCCAGGGGCCTTCTGTCTGTATTTTCAATAAAGAAGAGCCGCAGGAAGTTATGGCGTCATGGTTGTTTGCCCAATATCTTCTGAGCAACGAGGTGCAGACTGCCTATGCGCAGACGGAAGGGTACGTGCCTGTGACCATAAAGGCACAGGAGTCGGACGAATACAAGGATTATTTATCCCGGTGCGGTGAAGACAATGCATTGTATTATGACGTCAAGATTCAGGCTGCCAAACTGCTGCTTAAGAATATAGACAATACTTTTGTCACGCCGGTGTTTGTAGGTTCCGCATCTTTACGGGATGCGGCGGGGCAGTTGATTGAGAACACCGTAAAGTCTGTGAAGAGAGGACAGCAAGTTGACGCAGCATACGTGGAGGGGTTATACGGTGATATTTCTTCTCTCTACCGTCTTGACCAAATCGGCATACAAAATATGCGCGTTGGTTCACAACGCCAGG
Organism: uncultured Lachnospiraceae bacterium; assembly: GCA_910578645.1. Lineage (GTDB taxonomy): Bacteria > Bacillota > Clostridia > Lachnospirales > Lachnospiraceae > UBA3282. Next base: position 101,294 of record CAJTQI010000004.1, on the reverse strand, counting down.
AATTAGGGAAGCTGCCGCCTACGGCTTTGCTCCTGTTATGGTCGTTAGCGGCAGCATGGGTGGGCATTATTGTGTATGCTGTGTGGTCAAAATCCAGGAACCGCCAAAGTCGGTCTTGAGTAAGAAAATGGAAAAATCCTATTGATTTATTGAAAAATTCATGTATACTTAGTGTGGTTGCAAACAGCATAGGCTGTGGCATAAACGGCAGCCGTACAGACTGTTGCAGCAGGTAACAGAGCATACAATGAGTGTGAAAGAGAAGAGGAGAAGAAATGAAAAAATTAATATCATCACTGTTGGTTCTCGCACTGGCATTCGCATGTGCGGGATGCGGTTCAAAAGGTGGGGATGACGGAGCCGATGTAAAATCCGAAGGCGTCATGACTTATGAAGAGTATATGGCGGCGGAACTCAATTCAGAAGTTGTCATCGAAGCTTACGTACAGGCGAAACAGTCCTGGTGGGAAAATCAGGCCACTGTATATGCCCAGGATAAAGACGGTGCGTACTTCCTTTATAATATGGCATGTTCCGAGGAAGATTACGACAAGCTGACACCAGGCACCAAGATTAAAGTGACAGGTTACAAGTCTGAGTGGTCGGGTGAAATCGAGATTACCGATGCAACATTTGAAATCGGTGAGGGCAATTTTGTTGCAGAAGCAGAAGATGTTACCTCCCTTCTCGCCTCGGACGAGCTGATTAACCATCAAAATAAATTCGTCTCTTTTAAAGGTTTGACCGTGGAGGCTGCGGGACAGGATGAGAGCGGAAACGATGTTGCTTTCCTCTATAACTGGGACGGCTCCGGACAGGATGGAGACGACCTGTACTTCAACGTCTCTCTTGACGGTAATACATACACCTTCACCGTTGAGTCTTATCTGTGCGACAATACGACGGATGTATATGCCGCAGTAAAGGGACTTCAAATCGGCGATACGATTGATATGGAAGGATTCCTGTACTGGTATGAAGGAGTGAACCCGCATATTACTTCCCTGACAGTAAAATAGCGGATAGCATAAAAAGTAACGCCGCAGGACATATCCGCCTGCGGCGTTTTTTCTTTGTATATTCTGTAGACGGAGAGGAATTTCCATTTATCGTATCATTACAGGAAAACCCTGCCTTATGATGTAGGCTTGCGCAGCGGACAATCCGACATACTGATTTTATCTTTCAGGATATTCAACCCGCAGTCCGTGAGATAATCCTGCAAAACGGGCAATGACTGGGATGATGTAGGGCCTATGATTATCTCGCCCACAAGGTCGGACAGATGCATCCCAAGCTTGCCGCACATCCTGTTTAAATCCAGCGGATAGTACTTCTTGATTCTTCCTTTGGCCACATGGTATTTGGGTTCCACCGCAAAGTCGTTGGAGACAAAAGGCGATACCACCAGTCGAAATTCCTTTTCGTTTGCAAAAGAGGGATGCTTGAAAGCGGCTGACTCTACCCATGCGTCACTCATTAGACTCCGCAGCTTGGGTATCTCCATAGAAAGAGACTCCGTGTCCTTAATCACCCGGTAAAAATCATCCACAAGGTGGTGTCCCCGCATATCTTCCTGATAGTAAACCTCCTGGAGAGAAACTACACCGCCCACCATTTTCTTCATAAGCGCTTCATGAAAAGAAATGCACACTCCCTGTCCTAAGTGTCCGTATCGTTCCCACTGCGACGCATCGTCCCGGTATCTGGAGAAACATGCCGCATAGGCAGAATAATTAAATTCCTGCTCCATCTCTTTGATAAAAAAATTCCGTGCCTCCAAAAGCTTGTCGCTATCACATTCCGGGCGAAGTTTATTGATGACGGCTTTGCAGATGCCATTCATAAACAGTGTCATCTCGGAAGCATCGTTCATATTCAGTATATTGTTCAACCTCAGTTCCGCACATCGGATGATTCCGTCGAATGCAGCAAAATCTGTGTAATGATAGAGCATACAAGTCCTTTCTTCCTGCCTGGCCTGCGAACTTGGGCGCAGGCACACCATTTTCAAAAGAGGTTCCTGGATAGGATATAAAACCGGATTCGTCTTATCTATGTCCATATTATAGCATTTTATTTATAACATAAAAAGCTTTTATAGATATTCTTATTCCCTTTTTCTCTTGTTTTCATGAATGTTTTAAAGTATAATTTTCTTTAAATATCAATAAAAATACAACAAAAGGTTATAGAGCAAATGATACGTGTAAACCAGGTTAAACTCCCGTTAAATCATACGCGGGAGGATATATTGTACCGTACGGCCAAGATACTTCGCATACCACCGGAGCGTATCCTGTCATGGCAAATTTCCAAGAAATCCATCGACGCCCGTAAGAAACCCGACATTGCGGTCATTTATTCCGTAGACGTGCATGTGGAGGCCGAGGACAAGGTACTTGCCAAATGCAGGAGCGCACAGGCACAGGCTGTAACAGATAAACCTTATATCTTTCCCCAGGCCGGTAACGAAACCCTTGCCTCCAGACCTATTATCATCGGAACCGGACCGGCAGGGTTATTGTGTGGTTACCTTTTGTCCAGGCATGGTTACCGGCCACTCATTTTAGAGCGCGGCAAACCCGTGGAACAGCGGATGGCAGACGTGGAGAAGTTCTGGCAGGAAGGCGTGCTTAATCCTGCGTCCAACGTACAGTTCGGTGAAGGCGGCGCAGGTACTTTCTCCGACGGCAAACTGAATACTTTGGTGAAAGATAAGTATAGCAGAAACCGGGAGGTATTAAGAATCTTCGTGGAGGCAGGCGCACCGGAAGAAATTTTGTATGAGGCGAAGCCCCATATCGGCACGGATATCCTGTGCAAAGTCGTACAAAATCTGCGTCAGCAGATTATCGCATGGGGCGGGGAAATCAGATTCGGCGCCCAGGTGACAGACCTGTCCGTAAAGGACGGATGTATGGCCGGCGTAACCGTAAACGGTGAGGAGCACATACCATGCAGTGTGGCGGTTCTGGCAGTGGGGCACAGCGCCCGGGATACTTTCGAGATGCTGCACGCAAAACACGTGCCCATGGAAGCGAAGTCCTTTGCAGTGGGATTACGCATAGAGCATCCGCGAAAAATGATAGATAAGATGCAGTACGGACAGGTGGACAATCCACTCCTTCCGGCGGCAAATTATAAAGTGACGGCGCAGAGCTCCTCAGGCAGAGGGGTCTATTCGTTTTGCATGTGTCCCGGCGGCTATGTGGTCAATGCTTCCTCTGAACCGGGCCGACTTGCGGTAAACGGCATGAGTTACAGCGGACGGGACGGGAACAACAGCAACAGTGCAATGATAGTCACCGTAACCCCCAGGGACTATGGAGCGCCATCTCCCCTTTCGGGCATTGCTTTCCAGAGAGAGTTGGAAGAACGGGCATACCGTATCGGCGCCGGCGCGGTACCTGTGGAAACCTACGGCATGTACAGGCAGGCTGTGACCGGAGAAAAACCGGGCGAATCCGTGATAGAAGAGAAATATCCAGGTTTTATCCCGGCGGTAAAGGGTGCATACCGCATGGCCGCCGTACACGAGATATTACCTCCGGCATTGAATGAATCCCTTGTAGAAGGGATTGAATTAATCGGCAGAACCATGCATGGCTTCTCGGACGGCGGCGCCTATCTGTCCGGTATCGAAAGCAGGAGCTCCTCACCTGTAAGAATCCTGCGGAACGAGACGGGGCAGTCCACTCTAAAGGGATTGTATCCTTGCGGCGAGGGAGCAGGATATGCAGGCGGAATCACGTCGGCCGCCATGGACGGCATGCTGATTGCGGAAAAGATTAGGACAAGATTTGCACCCTAATCCTGTGAAATAATAAAACATATAATATACAAATTTGTGAATAAAAAGGAACAGAACAATGACAGACATCAGGGAAATCATGAAAGACAAACAAAGAATCGTAGTGAAAATCGGCTCTTCCTCGTTACAGCATGCGCAGACAGGAGATTTGGACTATACCAAACTGGATGTACTTGTGCGGGAATTGTGCGACCTGCGAAACCGGGGCAAGGATGTAGTGCTTGTCACATCGGGAGCCGTCGCCGTAGGGAGAAAGGCGGTCATGATGCAAAGTACCGGGGAAGACAATCCCACGGCAGTCAAGCAAGCCTGTGCGGCAATCGGACAGGCGAGGCTGATGATGACCTACCAGAAGATTTTTGCGGAATATAATCAGGTGGCGGCACAGATACTGATGACCAAGAATACCATTATCGACAACTTGAACCGTTTCAATGCGCGCAACACCTTTGCCGAACTGTTTAAGCTTGGCGTGGTGCCCATTGTAAACGAAAACGATACCATCGCTACCTATGAACTGGGAATCGGCGACAACGATACCCTGTCAGCGATTGTGGCGTCCTTAATCGGTGCGGACATGCTCTTGCTTTTGTCGGATATCGACGGACTCTACACAGACGACCCCAGACAAAATCCGGAGGCCAAGTATATCGAAGTTGTAGAAAGACTGACGGATGAACTGATGGAGATGGGGAAAAGTTCCACCGGAAGCAGCTCTGGGACAGGCGGTATGAACACCAAACTCCAGGCCGCTAAAATCGCCAATAATATGGGTGTGGACATGGTAATCGCCAACAGTGCGGATATCAAAGTCATCCACCGGATTCTTGCAGGACAAAATATAGGGACGCTGTTTTTGGCCCACAAAGACGAAGACTTTGATTTGCCGCTTTATGTGCAGCAGATGCATGACTAAGAAAGGAGACGATATGACAGTCGAGCAGATGACAGACAGAATCAATGAATTATACCATAAATCCCAGGAGGAAGGTTTAAGCGATGCCGAGAAAGCAGAGCAGAAAGAACTGCGCCAGGCGTATGTGGCGAATGTACGGGCGAATTTGAGAGGACAGCTTAACAACATTTCTATCGTAGAAAAGGACGGCTCGGTCACAGACCTGGGCAAAAAATATGGGGAAAATAATGAATGATACCTTAGCGGAAAGTAGAGCCGGAGAAGAAAAAACAAAGATTCGGCAGATGAAGAAAACACTCCGCAAAGAAACCCTAAAAATCCGTGACTGCATTCCCCAACCGGACAAGGCCCGACATGACAGGCGCATCCGCGATATTCTCACAGGTATGCCGCAGTACAAAGAGGCCGACGTGGTGCTTGCCTACGCAAGTTACAAAAGCGAAGTCGATACGGCGCAGTTGATAGAAGAGGCTCTTGCGGCGGGAAAATATGTGTTTGTACCGAAGGTGGCAGGCGATAGGATGGAATTTTGGCAAATCACATCTTTCCATTCCCTTCATGCGGGATACCGTGGGATTCCCGAACCGGACGAGAGCGTTTCTTTTCCGGAATGGATGCATGCATTCCGTACGGCCGTTGACAGGGAAGACAGACAATCCCTAAGGGCAATGATGTGGATGCCTGGCGCAGTATTTGACAAAGACAGACACCGCATCGGTTATGGCGGCGGATTCTACGATAAGTATCTGGAATGCCTGGAGGCACGTCTTTGCTTTTCCATGAGCCTGACAGCCCTTGCCTATGACTGCCAGATTGTTGCCCGCATTCCATACGAGCCCCATGATATCAGGCCGGATATGATAATCACGGAAAAAGGGATAGTTTGACGGCATCCATAAATTTGAGATGAAGATGTAAAATGTATACATGGGAATTTATCACAAGGCGAAAGGAGTACTTCCATGGAATATTTAGATATATTGGGTCAAAATGCCGTTCAGGCAAAATATGAGTTGCAAAAACTGACGAGCGAACAGAAAAATAAAGCGCTGTACGCCGTTTCATCTGCGCTGTCGGCATCCAAAGAATGCATCCTAAAAGCAAACCGGGAAGACTATGAGGCGGCGAAGCAGAGCGGGATGTCACAAGCTCTCTTAGACCGTCTGCGGTTGATGCCTGAGAGGATTGACGGCATGTCGGAAGGATTGCGCCAGATTGTGGAGTTGGAAGACCCCGTGGGAGAGATTATGGAATCGTTCGACAGGCCAAACGGCCTTCATATTGACAAAGTCCGGGTTCCCATGGGCGTAATCGGCATGATTTACGAAGCCAGGCCCAATGTGACAGCGGATGCCTTCGCTCTTTGCTTTAAAACAGGCAATGCAGTTATCCTAAAGGGCGGTAAAGATGCTTTTTTTTCCAATAGGGAAATTACGGAAATTATCAGAAAGACACTGACCCAGGAAAATATTCCGGCAGATGCGGTACAGCTTATTGCCCACAATGACAGGGCGGTGACCACTGCCTTTATGCAGCTAAAACAGTATGTGGACGTATTGATTCCCAGAGGGGGCGCCGGATTAATTCGGGCCGTAGTGGAGAACAGCACCATTCCGGTGATTGAAACGGGAACGGGGAACTGCCACATTTATGTGGACGAAGACGCCGACATCGAAAAAGCCATTCCCATTATTATCAATGCCAAGACACAGCGAATCGGCGTGTGTAACGCCTGTGAATCACTGCTTGTACATGAGAAAATCGCGAAACGCCTGCTTCCTGCCCTCGGAGAGGCGTTGCAGGCAAAAAACGTGGAAATACGGGGAGACAAAAAAGTACGGGAATTGCTTCCTCAGGCTATGGAAGCAACGCAGGAAGACTATGGCACGGAATACCTGGATTATATTATATCTATGAAGACAGTTACCTCGGTGGAAGAAGCTGTCAGCCATATCAACCAATATAACACGAAACATTCCGATGCCATACTGACCGAGAACGCAGAACATGCCGAGCAGTTTTTACAAGGCGTGGACGCGGCCTGTGTCTATGTCAATGCCTCCACACGTTTTACGGACGGATTCGAGTTTGGCTTCGGCGCAGAAATCGGAATCAGTACCCAGAAGCTTCATGCCAGAGGGCCTATGGGGCTCCGTGAGCTGACTGCCTACAAATATATGATACGTGGGAACGGACAGATACGGAAATAAAAGTGTATACTTTTTCCTGGTTGACATTTCTGTTTACTTGTATTATTATAACATATGAACAATTAATCATATGTTTGTATATTTTAGATGTATACCTATCATATACAGACTATTCAGATTTCTTGTCGCAACTTTAAATATTTCAATACGGCGTATTGAAATATACATGCAACATCCCTGGTGTACTGATTTGCCTTAATATATTCCATACAGTACACTATGGACGAGGGAAGGGAGACGCCATGGCGGAGGCAGGTACAGTCAAGACACAGGCCAGACAACAAGAAATGCAGGCGGCACAGGAGGATATCGTAGAGAAGATACTGGACAGACAGCCGGATGACGAAATCTTATACGACCTGGCGGAACTGTTTAAAGTGTTCGGGGATTCCACCAGAATCAAGATACTCTATTCCATGTTTGAGAATGAGCTGTGTGTAAACGATATTGCCAGGCTGCTAAACCTAAGCCAGTCCTCCGTAAGCCATCAGCTTAGAATACTCAAGACATCCAAGCTAGTGAAGTTCAGGCGGGAGGGCAAGTCCATCTACTATTCGTTGGATGACGAGCATGTCCGCTCCATCCTCAGCATGGGAATGGAGCATGTGGAAGAGTAGACTGAAAAATGTTTGCAGGTACGGAAAGGTATGGGGATTTACATGAACAAAACGTATAAGATTGAGGTAGACTGTGCCAACTGCGCAGAGAAGATGCAGGAGGCAGCCAAAAAGACAGAGGGCGTCGCAGACGCGGTAGTAAGTTTCATGACACAGAAGATGAAGGTGGAGTTTGCCGAAGGGGCGGATGAAAAAGCAGTCATGAAGAAAGTATTGAAGGCATGCCGGAAAGTGGAGCCGGACTGTGAAATCGAATTATAAGTTCTTGATGCCGTAAGGAGCTGTTATCGCATAACAGCTCCTTATTTCATGGTATAGGAAATTCCTCTGCTTATCCGAGTTTGCCGCAGGCAAATCTCGCAAAAGAGCGAAGCTCGTTTTTTATGTTTTGGGCAGTTCCGGGAACACTTTTCCGCAGATGAATATATGAAAAAGTTATTGACTTGCACGCCGGAAATCAGTACTATCTATAGATAGGAACAAAAGCGGACGTAATAAAAAGCTAAAGGGGACAAAAGATGGAAAAAAGAGAAAATATTTTTATCATGAGCCATCCATTGATTCAGCATAAGATTTCCCAACTCAGGGACGTTAATACAGGGACCAACGAGTTTCGTAAATGCATTGAAGAAATCGCTATGCTGATGGGATATGAGGCGTTAAGCGACCTGCCTCTTGAGGATGTGGAAGTACAGACGCCTATCGAGACATGTATGACGCCCAGGCTTGCGGGCAAGAAGTTAGCAGTAGTACCAATCCTCAGGGCAGGGCTTGGCATGGTAAACGGAATCCTGGCACTCGTGCCCAGCGCTAAGGTAGGCCATATCGGACTTTACAGGGACCCGGAGACACATGACCCTCATGAATATTACTGTAAACTGCCCGAACCCATTGAGCAGCGGACGATTGTAGTTGTGGACCCCATGCTCGCAACCGGAGGCTCCGGTTCCGAGGCCGTTAAATTTATTAAGCAGCATGGCGGCAGGTATATCAAATTTATGTGCATCATCGCAGCACCGGAGGGATTGGAGAAGCTGCAAAAGGACCATCCTGATATCCAAATTTATGTGGGACATGTAGACCGCTGCCTGAATGAACATGCTTATATCTGCCCCGGACTTGGGGACGCAGGTGACCGTATATTCGGTACGAAATAAACACGTATTCTTCGGCAGCAATTATCTACTGCATAGGAATTGGGTTGGAGGTTTAGGCTTGAAAATATTTAGAAAATTTGCGATTCTCTGTTTCAGTTTACTGTGCACTGCAATGCTCGTAGCCTGCGGTGAAGACGAGACGTTAACGGTATACCAGAATGATATGAACACCTTTTTTGAACATATCGCAACGTTCAATGACAACATGAATTCCATTGACGCTTCATCGGAAGATGCAGCGGACCAATTACTTTCCTATTTGGACCAATTACAGGCAGAATTTACATGGATGGCGGGACTTGAAGTGCCGGACAGATTTTCGGCGGTGGACAGCCTGGCGGATGAAGCGGACGAGAACATGAAACAGGCGGTGTCGCTGTACCACCAGGCTTATGAGGCGGAAGTCTTTGACGAAGCACTCGCACAGGCGGCAAGGGAGTATTATGACAGGGCGAATGTCAGAATCCAATATATTATCTCTATCCTGCACGGAGAAATTCCCGAAGGAGAGGGTGTAACTTACACGGAGGAAAACAGTATCCTTGGCGGTGGTTATTTAAATAAGACGGAAGATGATGAGTCGGGACAAACCGGGGATGAACCGGAAGAAACCGAGGATAATTTCGATACCGACGATACGGTTTTCTATGAGGAAGAACCGACGCAAGATTCTACACAGGAGAGTACACAGCAAGATGAATAAACAACAATTTTGCGCACTTATACAAGAGACTCCCATTATCCTGGACGGCGCCACGGGCTCCAATCTCCAAAAGAAAGGCATGCCCACGGGGGTGTGCCCGGAACAGTGGATATTGGAAAACCGTGAAACTATGACGGCGCTGCAGAGGGCGTTCGTGGAGGCAGGCACGAAGATTGTCTATGCACCCACATTTACGGCGAACCGCATCAAACTGAAAGAATACGGTTTGGAAGCACAGATACGCCAGATGAACCTGGATTTGGTGGCGCTGTCAAAAGAAGCCGTGGGTCACAAGGCTTATGTAGCAGGCGACATCACCATGACGGGGGAACAGCTTGCACCGATGGGGCGCCTGGATTTTGAACAATTAATCGACATATACAAAGAGCAGATAGGCTATCTTGTCGAAGCAGGTGTCGACCTTCTTGTGGTGGAGACGATGATGAGTCTCCAGGAAACCAGGGCGGCGCTCATTGCAGCGAAGGAAACCTGCGACTTGCCTGTGATGGCAACCATGACATTTGAGTCGGATGGAAGGACTCTCTACGGCACGGACGCGGTTACTGCGGCGGTAGTGTTAGAAAGCCTGGGCGCCGACGCAGTGGGAATGAACTGTTCCGTGGGGCCTGACAAAATGGTTGACATTGTGAGGCAGATGGCATCTGTGACCTCTATTCCGGTTATCGCCAAACCAAACGCAGGTCTTCCCTCTTTGGATGAAAGCGGAAATACCGTCTATGATATGGATGCCGAGGAGTTTGGCGCCTGTATGGAAACCTTGGTGGAGGCAGGGGCGTCCATCGTGGGAGGCTGCTGCGGCACGACGCCGGACCATATAGCCGCAACCTATAAACATGTCGGCAACATGAGGTTTCCACAGAGAAAATTACCTGACAAGCGTTACCTGACAAGTGAAAGAAAGACGGTAGCATTCGGTTTAGACGACAATTTTATTATTGTCGGGGAGCGGATTAATCCTACCGGCAAGAAAAAGCTGCAAGAACAGCTCCGTGCAGGTAAGATGGACATGGTGGCAGATTTCGCCGAAGAACAGGAGGCATGCGGCGCCGGGATTCTGGATATCAATATGGGGATGGGCGGCATAGACGAGAAAGCCTTGATGCTGCAGGCGATTGAAACCGTGAGCGGTATAACCAGTTTGCCCTTGTCCTTGGATTCCAGCCATGTGGATGTGCTGGAGGCAGCGCTGCGCAGATATCCGGGCCGGGCATTGATTAACTCCATCTCCTATGAGAAAGTAAAATTTGACTCTCTTTTGCCCATTGCAAAAAAGTATGGTGCAATGTTTGTCCTTCTGCCATTGTCCGACGAAGGACTTCCCAAGAATTTGAAAGAGAAGATTTCGATTATAGAAAAAATACAGGCACGGGCCTGTGAGCTTGGTATGCGTAAAGAAGATATCGTGGTAGATGGTCTTGTGACCACCGTAGGCGCAAACAAGACGGCGGCCCTTGAGACATTGGAGACAATCCGCTACTGTAAGAAAAACGGCTTGGCCACAATCTGCGGCTTGTCAAATATCTCTTTCGGCCTTCCGGAACGCAGTTTCGTCAACACCACCTTCTTAACTATGGCAATCCAGGCAGGGCTTACCATGGCAATTGCCAATCCTTCCCAGGAATTGCTTGTAAGCTGTGCCTTCGCCTCCGACCTGCTCTTAAACAAAGAGGGGGCAGACCTACGCTATATCCGGCTTATGGATGCCGTGAGAGCCAAAAGGGAGGCTTTAGGGATAACTGCCCAGACAGGCACAGGCATACGGCTTGATGTAACCCAAAAGCAGGATACGTCAAACCTCTCTGTGATAGACAAGCTCCATGCAGACGTACTCAAGGGAAACGGCGGCGTAATCGTGGAGGATACAAAGAAAGCCTTGGCCCAAGGCCATGAGGCCAAGGAGCTTCTGGACGAGGCTCTCTTAAAGGCAATCAATGAAGTAGGCGAACTGTTTGACAAAGGGAAATATTTCCTGCCCCAGTTGATTGCCAGCGCAGAGGCAATGAAGGCTTCCATAGAATACTTAGAACCTCTTCTTGCCACCGGGCGCGCAGGAGAAGAGATGCCCACTGTCGTCATCGCCACGGTGGAAGGGGATATTCATGATATCGGGAAGAACCTGGTGGCGCTGATGCTCAAAAATTACGGTTTCAAAGTAATCGACCTGGGTAAAGACGTACCCAAGGAGAAAATCATAGAAGCCGCCAAAGAACACCATGCACAGGTCATAGCGCTGTCGGCGCTTATGACAACCACTATGCAGCAGATGAAACATGTCATCGCCTATGCGAAGGAAAACCATGTGGATGCCAAGGTCATCGTAGGCGGTGCAGTTATCACCCAGGAATATGCCGATGAAATCGGCGCCGACGGTTATTCCAAGGATGCGGCAGATGCCGTAAAGCTGACTAAGAAAATATTACAGTTGGACGAAGTTTCCGGTTAAGCGGCAGCGTACACAGAATCTAAAAGAAAGGCGTGGTTTAAAGAATGTTAGGTGCAGATGCAATCGTAAAATGCCTCGAAGAAGAGGGCGTAAAATATGTATTTGGTTATCCGGGGGTGGCCATATGCCCCTTTTACAACAGTATACTAAACTCTGAGGTTGAGACAATACTTATCCGCACGGAGCAAAACGCTGCCCATGCGGCCAGCGGGTTCGCAAGAGTGACAGGACAAGTGGGCGTCTGTGCGGTGACTTCCGGTCCTGGCGCCACCAATGTCATTACCGGCATCGCCACGGCTTTTGCGGACAGTATTCCTCTTATATGTATTACCGGACAGGTAAACAGCGAACTCCTTGGCTCCGACGTATTCCAGGAAGCCGACATCACAGGAGCGGTGGAATCTTTTGTAAAATACAGCTACTTGGTGCGCAATGCCGACGATATTGCGCAGATTATGAAAGAGGCATTCTACATTGCAAATTCCGGCAGGAAGGGACCTGTCCTGATAGACGTTCCAATCGATATTCAGAATGCTGCGGTGAGCAAATTTAAATACCCGCAGGAAGTCAATATGCGTACTTATAAGCCCACCGTCAAGGGCCATGCGGTACAGATTAAGAAAGTGGTAAAGGAACTTTCTAAGGCAAAACGGCCTATTATCTGTGCGGGCGGCGGCGTGCTCCTTAGTGATGCGGAACACGAGCTTCGCGAATTTGCCACCAAACACCGTGTACCGGTGGTCTCTACCATGATGGGAATCGGCGTGATGCCCACAAAACATCCCATGTACTACGGCATGGTGGGAAATAACGGAAACCCGTATGCCAACCGCGCCATGAATGAGTCGGACTTACTCATCATGGTAGGCGCCAGAGTGGCAGACAGGGCGGTTAGCCAGCCCGACTTGATTACGGAGAATAAAGTGCTTGTACATATCGATGTGGACCCGGCGGAAATCGGTAAGAACGTGGGACCGACCATTCCCCTTGTGGGAGATGCCAAGCATATCATCTCTGACTTTATGGAAGAAGAGTTTACCTGCGAACACGATGCATGGATTCAGACGTTAAACGGATACCGCGATACCATGGGAAGAGTCAGAAAACCCATCCCGGACTATGTGAACCCGGCAGAATTTATCCGTATGTTGTCAGAATCCATGGAAGAAGACGCGGTCTATGTGGCGGACGTGGGCCAGAACCAGATTTGGTCCTGCAATTACCATATTGTCAAAGAAGGCAGATTCCTGACCACCGGCGGTATGGGTACGATGGGATATTCTATCCCCGCTGCGATGGGCGCGAAACTGGCGGACAGAAGAAAACAAGTAGTGGCCGTGTGCGGTGACGGCTCTTTCCAGATGTCTATGATGGAACTTGCCACCATGCGGCAGTTTAACGTACCAGTGAAAATCATAGTACTCAAGAATAATTATCTGGGTATGGTAAGAGAGTACCAGCACTATACCTACAAAGACAATTATTCGGTGGTGGACTTGTCCGGCAGCCCGGATTTGGAAAAGCTGGCTGCGGCATATGACATGAAGTTTATGCGCCTTTATACGATGGAACATGCAAAAGAAACCATCCGGGAATTTCTCGCAGAAGAGGGACGCATATTGCTGGAATGCATCATCGACCCCATGGACCTCGTCAAATAATCCATGAGAAGAAGCAGGACAGAAAGGAAGAAGCGGAATGAAGAAAATATATTCGGTTTTAGTAGAAAACAGGTCTGGTGTACTGTGTAAAGTTGCAGGGCTCTTTTCAAGAAGATGCTTCAACATCGACAGCCTTGCGGTGGGGGAGACAGACGACCCAACGACTTCCTGCATGACGATTGTGAGCAGCGGCGACCAGCGCACGATAGAACAGATTGAGAAACAGCTCAACAAGAAACTGGATGTCATCAAGGTAAAAACTTTCGACGAGACGGCGAGTGTCAGCAGGGAGCTTATGCTGATGAAAGTAAAATACAACAAAGGCAACAGGCGCGACATCATCGAAACATGTGAGATTATGAAGGCCCAGATTGTAGATATGTCCAAGAAGACAATGATTATACAGATTTGTGACGTGCCGGAAAAAATCCAACTGTTAATCGGCATGATGCAGTCCATAAGCATCGTGGAAGTGGCAAGGACAGGAACCCTTGCACTGCAGAAATGCCTGGAGACGGATGTATAGTTGACTTTTAATAGTTGAGTTGGTACAATAATTAGCAGTGTATCAATATCGTTTTATACATCCAGGCTGCATAAAGATAAGACTATCGGAACACAACCTGGCAGAAAAGAACCGTTAAATCAATATAGGATAATCTTAGGAAGGTATATATATGCAGAAGAAAGTATTACAATTATTAGTTGACAATACCTCTGGTGTGCTGAGCCGAATCTCCGGCCTTTTCTCAAGGCGCGGTTATAACGTGGACAGTATCACGGCCGGCGTGACGGCCGACCCGCGCTTAACCCGTATTACAATCGTGACTTCCGGAGACGATGAAATCCTGGACCAGATTGAGAAACAGGTGGCGAAACTGATTGATGTCAGAAATATTAAGGAGCTTAAACCGGACGCCAGCGTGTACAGGGAACTTGCCTTGATTAAGGTGCGGACATCCGCCACACAGCGTCAGGGGGTAATTACCATAGCAGATATTTTCCGCGCCAATATCATTGACGTATCTTCGGAAAGCCTTATTATCGAACTGACCGGAGACCAAGATAAAATCGACGCCTTTATCAGTCTGTTGGAGGGGTACGAAATCTTAGAGCTTGCCAGGACAGGCATCGCCGGATTAGGACGCGGCGTGGGGAACGTCACTTATCTTGAAGAGCTTAAGGTATAAAAGGGTATTCCCTTGTAGTTATACAAACATATATCGCTATAATAATTTATAAACAATTCACAAATGGAGGAGTAGGAAAATGGCAAAGATTTTTTATCAGGAAGACTGCAACTTATCTCTCTTAGAGGGCAAGACAATCGCAGTAATCGGCTACGGCAGCCAGGGGCATGCACATGCCTTGAACGCGAAGGAATCAGGCTGTCATGTTATTATCGGCCTGTATGAAGGTTCCAAATCATGGGCAAAAGCCGAGGCGCAGGGATTTGAAGTATATACGGCGGCAGAAGCTGCCAAGAAGGCAGACATTATTATGATTCTCATCAACGATGAGCTGCAGGCTGCCATGTACAAGAAAGACATCGAGCCGAACTTAGAGGCAGGCAATATGTTGATGTTCGCCCACGGTTTCAATATCCATTTCGGCTGCATCGTGCCTCCTAAGGATGTGGACGTGACGATGATTGCACCGAAAGGACCGGGACACACGGTAAGAAGCGAATACCAGGCAGGTAAGGGTGTTCCCTGTCTTGTAGCTGTCCATCAAGATGCTACGGGCAAAGCACAGGATATGGCGCTTGCCTATGCACTGGCTATCGGCGGCGCAAGAGCCGGTGTTTTGGAGACGACTTTCAGAACTGAGACAGAGACAGACCTTTTTGGAGAACAGGCGGTTTTGTGCGGCGGCGTATGTGCACTTATGCAGGCAGGTTTTGAGACTCTTGTAGAGGCAGGCTATGACCCGAGAAATGCATATTTCGAGTGTATCCATGAGATGAAACTTATCGTGGACCTGATTTACCAGTCTGGTTTTGCAGGCATGAGATATTCCATCTCCAACACGGCAGAGTACGGCGATTACATCACAGGGCCGAAGATTATTACGGAAGACACTAAGAAAGCTATGAAAAAGATATTGTCCGATATTCAGGATGGTACTTTTGCAAAAGATTTCCTGCTTGACATGTCTTCTGCGGGCGGCCAGGTACATTTCAAGGCAATGCGGAAATTAGCGTCCGAGCATCCTGCCGAGGTAGTGGGTGAGGATATCAGGAAACTTTACAGTTGGAATGGCGAAGATAAACTGATTAACAATTAATGTGGGGTTACCATGCAATCCAGAACCAATATAGACCAGCTGCTTGCCGATAGTCTCAAGGCTCTTGCACTGAAAATGCCGATTGACAAGATTACCATTAAAGAAATCACGGACGGCGCAGGAGTCATACGGCCTACTTTCTATAATCATTTCAGGGATAAATATGAACTGTTAGAGTGGATGATACAGACAGAGATAATAGCGCCCGCCATCCCGCTTCTGCAGACAGGACAGATTAAAGAAAGTCTCATTCTGATTTTTGAAAATCTGCAGAAAGACAAGAAATTTTATAAGAAAGTCGTCCGGCTGGAGGGACAGCATTCTTGTGAAAATATTGCCAGACAGTCTATCAAAGAGATACTGTATACTTTTATCAATGAACAAAGCGGCGAGAAAAAATTGGCTAAAAGAGGGCTGACAATCAATCTGATGGCGGAATATTACGCCCAGTCTATGGCCTTTGTCGTCATTCAGTGGGTAAAGCAGGATATGAGCCTGACACCTGAGCAGATGGCTGATATTTTCGAGTATATCACAGCTCATTCCATGGACGATGTGATTGCAGAGATGAATTGAACAGCAGGGCCTGCCTGGTCTTCCGGGTAAGCCCTGTTTTCTTTGAAATTTTTATTAAAATGATTTTAGAAGCCGATAAATGCATTATGTACATAAGCCAAAAATAGATTATGATAGATGAGGAGATTATAAATATGGGAATGACAATGACGCAGAAAATCCTGGCTGCACATGCAGGGCTTGCACACGTGGAGGCAGGACAGTTAATCGAAGCCGACCTGGATTTGGTACTTGGCAACGACATTACAAGCCCGGTAGCCATCAAGGAAATGGAGAAGATGAATGTGAACGGCGTGTTCCACAAGGATAAAATCGCCTTGGTGCCAGACCACTTCGTGCCCAACAAAGATATCAAATCGGCTGAGCACTGCAAATGCGTGCGGGAATTTGCACGCCGCAATGAAATCACCAATTATTTTGAAGTGGGAGAGATGGGAATCGAACATGCCCTCCTGCCCGAGAAAGGACTCACGGTTGCCGGAGATGTGATTATCGGCGCGGATTCCCACACCTGTACCTACGGGGCATTGGGCGCTTTCTCCACAGGAGTCGGCAGCACGGATATGGCGGCAGGCATGGCTACAGGTAAGGCATGGTTTAAAGTTCCCTCCGCAATTAAATTCAACCTGACCGGGAAACCCGCCAAGTGGGTTAGCGGCAAGGACGTTATCCTGCATATTATCGGTATGATTGGCGTGGACGGCGCGCTGTATAAATCCATGGAGTTTGTGGGGGACGGTATACAGCATCTGACCATGGATGACCGGTTTACCATCGCTAACATGGCCATTGAAGCGGGCGGCAAGAACGGTATTTTTCCGGTAGACGCCCTGGCTGTCTCTTACATGAAAGAACATTCCACAAGAGAATATAAAATTTATGAGGCCGACGAAGACGCAGTGTATGATGAAGAATATACGATAGACCTGGGGGCTTTAAAACCTACTGTGGCCTTCCCGCATTTGCCGGAGAATACGAAGACTATCGACGAAATCAGTGAAGATATCAAGATTGACCAGGTCGTAATCGGTTCCTGTACCAATGGCAGACTGGATGACCTGCGCATCGCCGCAAAAGTGTTAAAAGATAGGCATGTAGCGCCCGGTATGCGCTGTATCGTGATTCCTGCGACGCAGGCCATCTATCTGCAGGCGATGGAAGAGGGGCTTTTGAAGATTTTCATTGAGGCAGGGGCTATTGTCAGCACGCCTACCTGCGGACCGTGCTTGGGCGGCTACATGGGCATTCTCGCCGAAGGAGAACGTTGCGTATCTACCACCAACCGTAATTTTGTAGGGCGCATGGGACATGTCAACTCTGAAATTTATCTGGCAAGTCCTGCTGTAGCGGCTGCAAGCGCAGTGTCCGGGAAGATTTCCTGTCCCTGCACATTATAAGAGACGCCATGGTTTTCAACATCACTTGCTCACAGGTAAAGCCCCGTGGCAATTCCCGGATATATGCGTATACGTATTTGTCTGGTTATTGCCGCACAAAAAACGACAGAAGCTCAGGCTTCGGAACGGAGGAGATATGCAATCAGCAAAAGGAACTGTTTTCAAGTACGGAGATAATGTAGATACCGACGTCATCATCCCGGCACGTTATTTAAATTCATCTGAGCCCGCAGAACTGGCGGCACACTGCATGGAAGATATCGACAAAGAATTTATTGGTACGGTAAATAAAGGAGACATCATCGTGGCCACCAAGAACTTTGGCTGCGGTTCCTCCAGGGAACATGCGCCTATAGCCATCAAAGCAGCCGGAATAAGCTGTGTAATCGCAGAAACTTTCGCCAGAATATTCTACCGTAACGCCATAAACATCGGGCTGCCAATTATCGAATGCCCCGAGGCGGCGAGGGAGATTGCGGCAGGAGATGTGGTGGAAGTGGATTTCGATAGCGGCGTCATCACAGACGTGACGAAAAATACCACCTACAAGGGACAGGCATTTCCCGAATTTATGCAGAAGATTATTGCGGCGGAAGGGCTTGTAAACTATATCAACCGGAAATAAACCACAACACCGGACAAACACTCCGAACGGGAATTGGTATAACAACATATGGTTAACAGAATAAACGACAACGATTATTACGGTTATTCAAAATTGAAAATGCCAAATGCAGCAGACAAGACGGAGAATGGTGAGAAATTCAGCCTCAATTACAGGCAGGCACAGGAGAAAACCGAAGAAAAGGATAAGAAAGAAAAATCCGAAAGCGATGTAGATATTAAACTCTCCGGGAAACGCTCCGTCATGCAAAGCGGTGTCAGGTTGGAGTTATCCGGCAACGGACAGCCAGACGCCCAAACGGCGCATAAAAATTCAGCTCACATCCAGGGGACCGGAACAAGTCTCCTGGATACTTTGCGTTCATTGTTTACCGTATTCACAAGCGCCGTCAAAGATTTTTTGTATAAGCTCTGGAATGATTCGCCAAGTCAGGAGCCGGAGGTACAAGAAGCTGTCTACGGGCCGGAATCGGACGCGGCGGAAAAACTCACCGAGGAGTATCTTGCGCTGCACCCATCCGTACAGCCCTTGGCGCATGCTGAGCATGAAGAAGAAAAAAACAGCCATCCGACAATACATGACGGGGATAAAGAACAAGAAATCCGGAAATATCTTCACACAGGCAATCTGGAACAGGTGTTAGACCTGTTGACAGACCATGGGAGGAAAACGATGGCAAAAAATTCCACCTTGCTGACCTATTACGACCGCACCGGCAAACTGGCGCAGCCAAACGCCTCCGACCAGGAACGGATTCTGCATGGGGACCGTAATGTCAGGAAGTTATAGTTGATTTCTTTATAAAGAAAAAACAAAACACTTGTTCGATAACGGCGGATATGCTATAATAAGCAGGCAAATGTACCAGATAGGAACAAAAGATGTGAAATGTTTAGATAAATCCGCCTTTGAGCAGGCGAAACTAAAAGTGCTCTTAAAACAAAATGACCCCCATGGATTTGGCACGCTGAAAGAAAAGACTGTCCATGCAGTGATGAAACTGTACTATGAACCGAATGAGGACTGTCACGAAGTACCCGTCGAGGGCTATATTGCGGATATCTATGCAGACGGACATATCATCGAAATACAGAACGGGAACTTCAACAGACTGCGCCCGAAACTGGCGGCGTTTCTACCGTTGTACCGGGTGATGGTCGTATTGCCTATACCACACTCAAAGTGGTTAATCTGGATGGATGAAGCTTCGGGGGAACTGTCGAAGAAGCATAAATCTCCGGTGACAGGCAATGTATACCATGCCTTTCCGGAGCTGTACCGGATTAAACAGTTTTTGGGGCATCCGAATCTGTCTTTTGCATTTCCACTCATTGACATGGACGAGTACCGTCTTCTCAACGGTTGGAGCAAGGATAAAAAAAGGGGCTCCAGCCGCTATGACAGAATGCCCCTTGCCCTCTTTGATGAAATACTGATTGAACAGACGCAGGATTTCCTGCAACTTGTCCCCTATACCCTGGAAGAACCTTTTACCGTGAAGGAATTTGCCCAAATAGCAGGAATACACAGAGATTTGGCAAGCTCTGCGCTGCCTCTTTTGACTCATATGCAGATTCTTTCCCGTGCCGGGAAACGGGGGCGCGAGTATCTTTATGAAGTAGCGCCACAATACCGTTAACACATATACCGGGTACACGAAGCAAAATGCAGGATGGGCAACAGACACCGGCCGACAGCAATCGGCATGAGGTTTCACAATGGATTTAATATTAACAATACATGGAATAGGTATCATTATCTGCTTTATTATGGTGGTGTTAGTCTTTGTGGCGAAACCTTCCGAACAGCAGAAGGTTTTGTTTGCAGGAACATTGTTTACCTTGTTGAACATGGCCGGTTATTACTTCGAACTGCAAAGCACCTGTGTTGAGGTGACACGCATTGCGGTCAAGCTAGAGTATCTGGGGACCACTATGGGACTTTTATGTTTCCTGTATTTTGCATGCCTTTATAGTTGCCATAAGCAGGATAAAATCATCCGGTGTATCAAATGGTTCTACACAATCGACCATCTGTTTATCATGTGCCTTATCTTTACGATTGATTATAACACACTGTATTACGCGAGTATCAATTATACAATCACAGAGGACGGTAAGTATATATGGACTTATACGCCGGGGACTTTTTATTATTGGTGGACTACAATGACCACTGTTCTCGGTATTCTAATCGCTCTGATTATGATACAGTCCGTGTTGGAGCACAAGAGAAACGGTGAGAAGCGTCCGGAGTTGCTTCTTATATTTTGTGCGTCCCTGCTTCCGGTAAGTTTCTGGGCCGTGAAGGCTACGGGCGTATTCGGATATTATGATTCCTATCCATTCTCCATGATGCTGACAGAAACCTTCCTCGTGTTCGTCATGTACCGCTATAAGCTCTTTGACCCGGTCAAAAGCGCTAAAGACAGAGTGATTGATGAAATCAGAGAAGGCATACTGGTAGCGGACGGTTCAGGCGCCGTCATCTACTCCAATCATGAGATGGACGTGGCTTTTCCGTCAACTGACTGGAATGACAAATCCATGGTGGAGGGGAAAGTATTAGATTTCATAGAAAACCACCCCGACGGTTTTATTTTTGGGGAGCATTTTTTTAAGTGGCAGAAGAACGAAATCCTGGATGATAACAGCCGCAGGGCAGGGACCGTCTACCGTATCGCGGACATGACGGACAGTTATCTCTATACCAAGAAACTGATTGAGCTGAAAGAAGAGGCAGAGCGCGCCAACGAGGCGAAGAGTTCCTTCCTGGCGCAGATGTCCCACGAAATCAGGACGCCAATCAATGCAGTGCTTGGCATGAACGAGATGATTTTGCGGGAGACAGAGTCAAATACGATTAAAGAGTATGCGTTTCACATACAAAATGCAGGCAAGACACTGCTTTCCATCATCAATGATATTCTGGACCTGTCAAAGATTGAATCAAGCAGAATGGAAATCATGGAGAATGATTACGACCTGTGCAGCCTCTTAACCGATGTGGAAAATATGATAACCATGCGCGCGGAGGAGAAAAATCTTACACTGAATATCCAGGTGAATCCACATCTTCCCGCCAGGCTTCATGGCGATGAGATGCGCATAAAACAGTGCATTACAAACCTTTTAACCAATTCAGTCAAGTACACGGAAAAGGGAACCATATCCCTGACTGTCGATTTTTCAGAAAACGGCACAGAGGGCATCTATTTGTCGGTTTCCGTATCCGACACGGGCAGCGGCATCAAGGAACCGGAACTGCAGAATCTTTTCGACCCCTTTATCAGACTCAATACGCGGCAGAATAAGAACGTTGAAGGGACGGGACTCGGTTTAAGCATCACCAAACGCCTGCTTGACATGATGGGCGGCGTCCTGGCCGTAGAGAGCGTGTTCGGGGAGGGGAGTACCTTCTCATTCCAAGTCCCACAGACAGCGGTAGGAAATGAATGTCTGGGGGATTATAAGGAACGGGCCAAGTATCTGCTTGACGCTAAGCAAAACGGAAAGCAGGCATATACTGCACCCTGTGCCAGGATTCTCGCAGTGGACGATAACCGTGTCAATATCACAGTGGCCAAAGGACTTTTAAAAAGACTCAAAGTACAGTTTGACGCGGCATTAAGCGGTAAAGAATGCCTTGATAAAGTCAACGGGAATCACTATGACATCATCCTTCTCGACCATATGATGCCAGAGATGGACGGTATTGAGACATTGCGGAATATGAAACAAATGGAAGCATACAAGAAAAACCCTCCTGTGGTAATTGCGCTTACTGCCAATGCCATTGTAGGCGCCAAGGACGAATACCTGAAGGAAGGATTCCATGATTATATTTCCAAGCCCATTGACCCAGCACGACTTGAAGAAAAAATCCGTCAGTATCTTCCTGACAATTTGATTGAATATATTTGACTTAAGGCGACAGAAAGCATATGATAGAATATTATTTTGAAAAATGAGGGGAACTACATGGCGAAGACAAATCCTGCAAACAATTACGACGCTTCCAGCATTACCGTACTGGAAGGACTCGAAGCGGTCAGAGTAAGACCTGGCATGTACATAGGAAGTGTATCCACCAAAGGTTTAAACCACCTAATCTATGAGATTATGGACAATGCCGTGGACGAGCACCTGGCGGGCTATTGTTCCGTTATACACGTGACATTGGAGGCGGACGGCTCTGCGACGGTGTCCGATAACGGGCGCGGCATTCCGGTAGGTATGCATGAAAAAGGAATCAGCGCAGAAAGGCTTGTATTTACGACTCTGCACGCAGGCGGTAAATTTGACAACGAAGCATACAAGACAAGCGGCGGTCTGCACGGCGTAGGCTCTTCTGTGGTGAACGCGCTTTCGGCTCATATGCATGTGACCGTCAAAACAGGAGGATTTATCTATGAGGACCACTATGAGAGAGGCATTCCGGTGATGGAACTGGATAACGGGCTTCTCCCGGTGGCAGGCAAGACGAAAGAAACAGGAACCACCATCAATTTTCTCCCTGACGATACGATTTTTGACCGGACAAGATTCAAGGAGGATGAGGTTAAGAGCCGTCTTCACGAGACAGCCTACTTAAACCCTGAACTGACCATCATCTATGAGGACAAGCGGCAGGAAGAAACCGAACATATAGAATATCACGAACCTGAAGGAATCATCGGTTTCATCAAGGACATGAATAAATCCAAAGAAGCCATCCATGACGTCATCTATTATAAAGGAGAGTCCGAAAACATCACTGTGGAGGCAGCCTTCCAGTATGTAAACGAGTTTCATGAGAATGTGCTTGGTTTCTGTAACAACATATACAATGCCGAAGGCGGCACACACCTGACCGGCTTTAAAACGATGTTTACTAACGTCATCAACACCTATGCAAGAGGACTTAATATATTAAAAGAAAAAGACGTCAACTTCACAGGCGCGGATGTACGTAACGGTATGACAGCTGTGGTCTCTATCAAGCATCCTGACCCCAGGTTTGAAGGGCAGACGAAGACGAAACTGGACAACCAGGACGCAGCGAAGGTTGTAAGTAAGGTGACGGGGGAGGAAATCGTCAGATTCTTTGACCGCAACTTGGAGACTCTTAAGAGTATCATCGGATGTGCCGAGAAGGCAGCGAAAATTCGTAAGACGGAAGAAAAAGCGAAGACGAATATGTTAACCAAACAAAAGTTCTCCTTCGACTCCAACGGTAAGCTGGCCAACTGCGAATCCAAGGATGCCTCCAAATGCGAAATTTTCATCGTCGAGGGCGACTCTGCGGGCGGCAGCGCCAAGATGGCCCGCAACCGAATGTTTCAGGCAATTTTGCCCATCCGCGGCAAAATCTTAAACGTCGAGAAAGCAAGCATCGATAAGGTCCTTGCCAACGCCGAGATTAAGACGATGATTAATGCCTTCGGATGTGGTTTCTCGGAAGGCTATGGCAATGATTTCGACATCACCAAACTCCGCTATGACAAGATTATTATCATGGCGGATGCGGATGTGGACGGCGCCCATATATCCAACCTTCTTCTGACCTTGTTCTATCGATTCATGCCGGAACTCATCTACGAGGGACATGTATATATTGCCATGCCTCCGCTGTATAAGGCGATGCCATCCAAGGGGGAAGAAGAGTATCTTTACGACGACAAGGCTCTTGAGAAGTACCGTAAAAGGCACAAAGGCCCCTTCACCCTGCAAAGATATAAAGGTCTGGGTGAGATGGACGCACAGCAGCTATGGGAAACTACCCTCGACCCTGATACACGAATGTTAAAGTTAGTTGAAATCGAAGACGCACGCATGGCGTCCGAAGTCACGGAACTCTTGATGGGCACGGAGGTTCCGCCACGCAAAGAGTTCATATACCGGCACGCGCAGGATGCGGAACTGGATGTATAAAAAAACGAGCTTTGCTCGTTTGCGAGCTTTGCCTGCGGCAAACCCGGATAAGCGGAGGAATTTCTATTGGGTAAAAACCGGGCATAGCCCGTTCGCGAGACATTAAATATCATAAAGAGGATACGGACTGCTATGAGTATGAATGACAGGATTATCAAAACAGAATATTCTGAGGTAATGCAGAAATCTTTTATAGATTACGCCATGAGCGTTATCATCGCCCGTGCGCTGCCTGATGTGCGGGACGGCCTTAAGCCTGTACAGAGAAGGACGCTCTATGACATGTACGAACTGGGTATCCGCTATGACAGGCCATACCGTAAATCTGCCCGTATTGTAGGCGATACCATGGGTAAATACCATCCTCACGGCGATAGCTCTATCTATGATGCGCTAGTGGTCATGGCCCAGGACTTCAAGAAAGAAGTTCCCCTAATCGACGGACACGGCAATTTCGGAAACATCGAAGGTGACGGCGCAGCAGCCATGCGTTACACAGAGGCACGGCTTGCGCAGATTACCCAGGAGGCATTTCTGGCAGACTTAGACAAAGACGTGGTAGATTTTCTTCCCAACTTCGACGAGACAGAGAAAGAACCCAGCGTGCTCCCCGTAAAAATCCCAAACCTCTTAATCAACGGTTCGGAGGGCATCGCGGTGGGTATGGCGACCAGTACGCCGCCCCACAATTTGGAGGAAGTGATTGAGGCAACCAAGGCATATATGCTTGACGAGAACATCACCACCAGGGAATTGATGCGCCATATCAAGGGCCCGGATTTTCCCACAGGCGGTATCGTCATCAACAAACACGAGCTTGCAGATATCTACGAGACGGGAACCGGTAAGATTAAGATACGCGGCAAAATAGAAGTGGAGAAAGCAAAAGGCGGCAAGACCAATCTGGTCATTACGGAGATTCCCTATACCATGATTGGCGTAGGAATCGGCAAATTCCTGATGGATGTGGCGGCCCTTGCAGAGACGAAGAAAACACAGGATATCGTGGATATCACAAACCAGTCTTCCAAGGAAGGCATCCGCATCGTCATCGAACTACGCAAAGATACAGACATAGAGAACTTCAAGAATATGCTTTACAAGAAGACCCGGCTGGAAGATACTTTCGGCGTCAACATGCTGGCTATCGTAGACGGCAGGCCGGAAACCATGGGCTTAAAACAGATTATCGCGCAAAGCGTCAAGTTCCAGTATGAAGTTGCCACGAGAAAATACAAGAATCTTTTAGCCAAGGAACTGGAACGCAAGGAAGTGCAGGAAGGGTTGATTAAGGCATGTAACGTAATCGACCTGATTATCGAAATCCTGCGGGGCTCTAAAGACAGGGCCATGGCAAAAGCCTGCCTTATCGAAGGCAAGGTGACGGGAATTAAATTCAAATCCAAAGAATCCAAGATTATGGCGGCACAGCTTAATTTCACCGAGAAGCAGGCTAACGCAATCCTGGATATGCGCCTCTATAAACTGATTGGTCTGGAAATTGAGGCGCTGATTAACGAACATGAGGATACGATGGCGAACATCTACCGCTATGAAGATATTCTTGCCAGAAGAGATTCCATGGCTCAGGTCATCATCAATGAACTGGATGAAATCAAGGAACTGTACCACAGAAAACGCCGGACACAGATTACCACGGCAAGCGAAGCCGTCTATGTGGAGAAGAAAGCGGAGGAGATGGATATTGTCTTTCTGATGGACAGGTTCGGCTATGTCAAGACAATAGACACCGCTACGTATGAGAGGAATAAAGAAGCCGCGGACAGTGAGAATCAATATGTTTTTCTCTGTAAGAACACGGGTAAGATATGTCTTTTTACCAACACCGGACAGTTACATACGGTAAAGGCCATCGATATTCCCATGGGAAAATTCAGAGATAAAGGCGTTCCCATCGACAATGTGAGCAATTATGATTCATCCAGGGAAAATATTATCTATGTCGCAAGCCAGAGTGACTTAAACCTCTTCCGCGTGATTTTCGCCACAAAACAGGCTATGCTCAAGGTCGTGGACGGTGGAGAATTCGACGTAACCAAACGCACCGTGGCCGCTACAAAACTGTCTGACGGTGACGAAGTTGTCAGTGTCGCCATCTATAAGGAACAGCGCAATATCATCCTGCAGTCCCAGGAAGGGTATTTCCTTCGTTTCTCCATAGAAGAAATACCGGAGAAGAAGAAAAGCGCCGTAGGTGTGCGGGGCATGAAACTTGGTGCAAAAGACAGCCTGGCAGCAGTCTACTATACACAAAATTCCGTAGAACAAACGATTGAATACGGCGACAGACAGCTAGAACTGAATAAACTCAAACTCGGCAAGCGGGACAGTAAGGGTGTCAAAGTCAGGACATAATCCTTTACCATAAAACCAAAACGCCATCTACGTACAAGTAAGACGCAAACAAGTAAAGAAACGAGGAAAATTATGAGAGTCATAGCCGGAAGCGCAAGAAGCCTGCGCCTGAAAACACCCGAAGGGATGGACACCAGGCCGACCACAGACAGAATCAAGGAAACACTGTTCAATATGTTACAGCCTTATCTTTCCGGCGCCGTCTTTATCGATTTGTTCAGCGGCAGCGGCGGTATTGGCATCGAAGCGCTCAGCAGAGGCGCCAGGCACGCTTATTTCGTGGAAAACAACAGGAATGCCCTTGCATGTATTACACAAAATCTACAGTTTACAAGATTTACCGACCGTGCAACCGTTATCAGACAGGACGTGACCGTTGCTTTGCAGGGAATCCATGAAAAGGAAGCGGACATAATATTCATGGACCCGCCTTATGGATGTGGATATGAAAAACAAGTTCTCCAGATGTTAAAAAATATTCCCTATGTGACAAAGCACACACGAATTATAATAGAAGCATCCTCGGATAATGATTTCTCCTGGCTGGAAGATGCCGGGTATCAGCTTGTGAAGGAGAAACGCTACAAGACAAACAAACACGTATTCTGCCAAAAAATTGAAAAAAAATAGAGACATTTCCAAAAAAATGTTTTATGATAGTCTGTGTAGTGCATAGACACGAAAACGAGAGGAAGGAATTGTTGATTTTATGAAAGCTGCAATTTACCCGGGAAGTTTCGACCCGGTAACATTTGGACATTTGGATATTATTAAGCGGGCGGCTGAAATTTTTGATGAATTAACAGTTAGTGTGTTGAATAATAAAACAAAAACTCCATTGTTTTCTGTAGAAGAACGTGTTAAGATGTTAGAAGAGGCGACCAAGAATCTTCCTAATGTGAAGATAGATTCTTTTAGTGGCCTGTTAATTGATTATGCAAAAGAGAAAAATATCCGTGTGGCAATCAGAGGACTTCGCGCTTTTACGGATTTTGAATATGAGTTGCAGATTGCACAGACCAACAGAAAATTTTCAGGCGGGAACCTGGATACGATGTTTTTGACTACCAGTCTGGAATATGCGTACCTTAGTTCTTCCACTGTCAAGGAAGTTGCCAGTTTCAACGGTGATATTTCTGAGAGCGTACCGGATTTTGTCGGTAAATTGCTCTATAAAAAATATGGATATGACAGATAGGAGTAAAGATGAGCAGTAGAATCGAACAGTTAATCGATGAAATAGAAGATTATATTGATGGCTGTAAGTATCAGCCTCTGTCCAAAACGAATATTATTGTCAATAAAGAAGAAATCGACGAACTTCTCCGAGAATTGCGCATGAAGACCCCGGATGAAATTAAGCGTTACCAGAAAATCATTACCAACAAAGAAGCCATTCTCAACGACGCACGTACAAAAGCTGAGGCGCTTATTAAGGATGCCACCGTACAAACGACAGAGTTAATTAACGAGCATGAAATTATGCAGCAAGCTTACGCACAGGCCAATGAAGTAGTCAAGATGGCAACCATACAGGCACAGGAGATTTTAAATAATGCCACTGTGGAAGCCAATGGCGTCAGGACTTCCGCCATGCAGTATTTGGATGATATGCTTGCAAACTTAGAAAGCGCCATGACGGCGACGCTTGCCACCACTACCGACCATTACCAAAGCTTCTACAACACCATCAACAGCTATAACGAAACCGTTAAGGCAAACCGTGCGGAGCTGCGTCCGGCACAAGTAGAGCAGATGTTAAAGGAAGCGGAAGGGGAGGCGGAACCTGCCGAGCTGGATTTGATGTAAAGGACATAAAGGGTATATCTGCCATACATAAAGCGAAATCATTATGAGCCGGTTTCCAGGGAAGCCGGCTTGTTTGTGTCATAAGAAAGGTATAGGTTACGGATTGGGACGAAGAAAAACACATACGCTTACAAAAGAAAAATTGTGTATTCTCATCATTTGCCTATTGATATTTTTTGTAGTTAATCCACATAAGCGGGCGATTCCTGTACACGCACAGGAACAATTACCCGAAACAACAGAGGATGGACAGGCACCGGATATGGAGACAGAACAAGAGCCCGTCGTTGTTGTAATCGACCCTGGACACGGCGGCGAAAACCTGGGTGGTGAATTTCAGGATTACACCGAAAAAGAAATGACTATTACCGTGGCAAAGGCCATGAAAGAAGAACTTGAAAAGTATGAAGGCATCACCGTCTATCTGACCAGGACAGGGGACGAGGAGCTGAGTCTTGACGAGCGGTGCGCCTACGCCGAAAGCGTAAACGCGGACTTTATGTTCTGCCTGCATTTTAACCTGTCGGAACACCACACATTGTTCGGAGCCGAATGCTGGATATCCGCATTCGGTGAAAATTACAGCAAAGGATACAGCTTTGCCAGTGTGGAAATGGACTTACTGCAAGAGCTGGGGCTGTATTCCAGAGGCATTAAAACCAGATTAAACGATGCCGGAATCGACTATTACGGCATTATCCGACACTCCACGGAGCGTGATATTCCCTGTGTACTGATTGAACACTGTCATTTGGACCAGGAACATGATATGCCTTTCTATGACCACGGCGACAAGCTCAGGGAATTTGGGAAACTGGATGCCACGGCCGTGGCCAAATACTTTAACCTTCGTTCTGAGGAGCTGGGAACCGACTATTCAAACTATCAGAATGTATCGGTAGATGTGCCTACCCATGTTGTGGCGCCCGACAAGACGGAGCCTGATATCTGTATGATTGAAATCATCGAGCAGAATGTCCAAAACGGCGAAGTTACAGTACAGGTTTCCGCCGCAGACTATGACAGTGGTATGTTGTATTACACTTACAGTTACGACAATGGAGAAACTTTTTCACAATTGCAGAAGTGGCCGGATAAGTCACAGGATACCTTCCAGTTTACGATGAAGGTTCCGCCCCGCATTCTGCCCCGGATTATCGTCAACGGGTACAACGGATATGACCTGTTCACCTCCAGTAACATGATAACCTTACCTTCCATGGACTATAAGACAGAAGAAGAAATTGCGGCGGAACTTGCCAGGAAAGAAGCCGAAGAAAGCGCTTCCCCGTCTGTTGTTCAAAAGAAAGACTATACGGAAATTACCTACGAGAAAAAACCAATGGAAGATTCTGAACAGGAACCGATGTCTTTCACCTATTTCCTGGCGGTATGTAGCGTATGCGCACTTCTTCTTTTTACCATGGTCATTTCCATGGTGCTGATTCTGGGCGGAAGAAAGAAACGGCGGCGCAAAAGACGCAGACGGCGTTAAGAAAAGAATGCAAGATAGCACACGGCCGTGAGCATCGTCTGGATTACTTTATGGAACACATATGGACGGATGGACAAGTCCGTCTGCCGTATCATACTGTAGGTTTGGGCGATGCAGGAAAATCCCCCAAAGGGCAGCAAGATTAGTATGGCATAGAAAAGCGACTGACCAGAATAGTCAATACCGCTCGTGATTTCCAATATACAACGATATATATTGAGCAAAACACTGTCTGTGCGGCCAAACGGTACAAAAAGAATATTCAGCATATTAAAAAAGACCATATAGCCGCCTAATTTGGCAATCCCCATAAGTCCTGACAGCACGGAAGCATCAATGGCGGCCAGAAGCGGCATCCGCTTGCATGTTGTTTCATGCACCTTTTTTCCGTCATCCGGCAGACAGGCAGGACGCCTCCCCGGAAGGCGCATCAGCACAATACCATAAAGAAGCGGAACGCCATACATGATTAGCAAAGGCAATAAGGGATTGCCGATGGCAAGGGTGGGCACCACATAACTCAGGAAATAGACCGGGCCGATATTGTTGCAAAAGTATAGGAGCGCAGCGCTTTCCTTCCGGGATAATTTCCCCGCCTCATACAATTCGCCTACAATCCTTGCCCCCATAGGAAACCCGCAAAGAAAACCCATGACTATCGTGTAAGAGCCGTTTTTGGATGTGCCATACAGCCTGTACAGGAAGGGATGGAGAAGACTGACGAACCCCTCCGTCAATTCCATGCGTATCATAATACCGGACAGTATCATAAAGGGGAGAAGTGTGGGCACCATCTTCTTAAGCCAAAGCATAAGCCCGGTGGAAGCATATTCCAGAGAAAGGGCTGGGTATTTTAAGAGCAGGCATACAAGGTAGAGCGCTAACGCTGTGAAGACAAGACGGTATAGTCTGTCTGCTTTATGTATCATCAGGATAGATTCCCTTCCATCGTTGTTGTGGTATATGTATATTCCCGCAACCTAAATATTATACGTTCTGCGCCGTCTGCGATGCCCAAAGAGTCACACGCCCAGAAAGAGAGTACCTATGCGCTTAGACAAATTCTTATCAGACTGCGGCTTCGGCACAAGAAGCCAGATAAAAAAAGATATTAAGGCCGGACTTGTCACCGTAAACGGTGACAGGGCACGAAAACCAGAGCAACAGGTCGATGAAACATCGGACCATATATGCTGCAGGGGGCATACTTGTGTTTATGAGAAATATGTTTATTACATGTTGCACAAGCCTGCAGGTGTCGTGTCCGCCACAAAAGATGCCAGTGAACGCACCGTACTGGACCTGCTTGGTGCCGAGAAAAAGGAGGCTCTTTTTCCGGTGGGAAGGCTTGACAAAGATACGGAAGGATTGCTCATTATCACCGATGACGGCGCGTTGGCGCACAGGCTTCTTTCCCCTTCCAGGCATGTGGACAAAGAATATGAGTGCCATCTGGCTTATCCGATGGATGAAGACCAGAAAAAGCGGTTGGAACAAGGCGTCGATATCGGTGATAAAGCATTGACGAAACCTGCCGTTGTGTGCATACTGGATGAGAAGAAGATTACGCTGACGATTACGGAAGGCAGGTTCCACCAGGTAAAGCGCATGTTACATGCCGTAGGCAACGAAGTCTGCTATCTCAAAAGGCTCCGTATGGGCGCTCTTATGCTGGACAGGGAACTTCCAACCGGATGTTTCCGCAGACTTACGCAAGAAGAAGTAGAACTGTTATCAAAGTAAAGGATAAGATAGTTTCATTTTGGTACACTTAAGATACACGGAGGGATTGCACAATGACAGAAGCTGTTATTTTTGACCTGGACGGTTCCATGGTGGATTCCATGTGGGTATGGAAAGCTGTCGATGTCGAATACCTTGGCCGGTTCGGCATCACGCCTCCCGATAATTTACAGTCCTCTATTGGCGGCATGAGTTTCAGCGAAACAGCGTTTTATTTCAAGGAACGGTTTCAGATTCCAGACAGCGTCGATGTCATCAAGGAGGAATGGAACAGGATGGCATGGGATAAATACACCCATGAGGTGCCCTTAAAAGACGGCGTGCTGGAACTGTTGCAATACTGCGAGGCGCACGGAATCAAGGCAGGAATTGCAACCAGCAATTCCAGAGAACTTGTTGAAAACGTGATTAAGGTTCATCACCTTGAGAAATATTTCGGCTCTGTCCTGACAGGGTGCGAAGTGGCCAGAGGAAAACCTGCTCCTGATATCTATCTTGAAGTGGCAAAAAGACTGGCAGTGGCGCCCCATAAGTGTCTGGTCTTCGAGGACATTACCGATGGCATCCGTGCAGGAAAAGCCGCCGGAATGAGGGTATGCGCTGTCTATGACAAATACTCGGCATATCAGGACACCCAAAAACGCGCACTGGCAGACTACTATACATACAACTTCAAGGAGCTTATAGAACATGGGATTCTTACCGATTTCTAAAAATGATATGGAAGCACAAGGCATAGAGCAGTTAGATTTCGTCTATGTCATCGGGGACGCCTACGTGGACCATCCGTCCTTCGGACATGCCATCATAAGCCGGGTGCTTCAATCCCACGGGTACAGCGTTGGTATCATCTCACAGCCTGACTGGAAAGATGATACAAGCATCACAATCCTTGGCAAGCCCAAGATTGCCTTTCTTATATCCGGCGGTAATATGGACTCCATGGTCAACCACTATTTCGTATCCGGCAAACACCGTCCCACGGACGCCTACACGCCTGGCGCAGAGCCATATAAACGCCCTGACCATGCCACGGTAGTTTACAGCAACCTAATCCGGAAAGTATACAAGGACTGTCCTGTCATTATCGGCGGCATCGAAGCCAGCCTTAGAAGACTGGCCCACTACGATTACTGGTCAAACAGTTTCAAACGTTCCATTCTGCTTGACAGTCAGGCGGATTTGATTTCTTATGGCATGGGAGAGAAATCTATCGTGGAAATTGCGGATGCCCTTGCAAGCGGAATTGCGGTAAAAGATATCACTTATATTAAAGGAACCGTTTATAAGACGAAGGACTTACAGGGCGTGTACGGCAGCATACGACTGCCTTCTTATGCCGAGATGAAAGCGGAGCCGGAAAAATATGCGGAAAGCTTCCGCACACAGTATAACCATACAGACCCTGTGTCCGGCAGGACGCTTGTGGAGGCATATCCGAACGGTGTTTATGTAGTCCAGAATCCACCCCAGCCTCCCCTCACGCAACAGGAGATGGATGCTGTTTACGAGCTTCCCTATATGCGCACTTACCATCCTTCCTATGAGGAGAAGGGCGGCGTACCTGCAATTTCGGAAGTGAAATTTTCTCTCGTGAGCAACAGAGGATGCTTCGGGGGATGTAATTTCTGTGCCTTAACCTTCCACCAGGGAAGAACGGTCCAGACAAGAAGCCATGAATCCATTATCAAAGAAGCCAGGCTGATGCTCCAGGAGCCAGACTTCAAAGGATATATTCATGATGTAGGCGGCCCCACTGCAAACTTCAGGCATCCGTCCTGTGAAAAGCAGCTCACACAAGGGGTGTGCAAAAATAGACAGTGCCTTTTTCCGAAACCCTGTCCGAATCTGAAGGCTGACCATGAGGATTATCTGACATTGCTGCGTAAACTGCGGGTATTGCCGGGAGTCAAAAAAGTATTTATCCGTTCGGGTATCCGTTTCGACTATCTCCTTGCCGACCCGGATGACACGTTCTTTCGTGAACTGGTGGAACACCATGTCAGCGGACAGCTCAAAGTGGCGCCGGAACATATCTCAGATGCGGTGCTCTCGAAACTTGGCAAGCCGAGAAAAGAAGTTTATGAACGTTTTGTCCAAAAATATAATAAAATAAACGAAGAACTTGGTAAAAAACAGTTTCTGGTGCCTTATCTGATGTCCTCCCACCCAGGTTCCACCCTGAAAGAAGCGATTACCCTTGCGGAATATCTCAGGGATTTAGGGTACATGCCCGAACAAGTGCAGGATTTCTACCCGACGCCATCCACCGTGTCCACAGTAATGTACTATACTGGCATAGACCCCAGAAACGGACAGAAAGTATATGTCTGCCGCAATCCCCATGAAAAAGCGATGCAGCGGGCGTTAATCCAGTACCGCAATCCCAACAATTATGATTTAGTCAGAGAATCTTTGATAAAAGGCGGCCGGGAAGATTTAATCGGATTCGGCAAACACTGCCTGATTAAGCCCAGGAAAACGGAGCATACGAATCCGGTAGACACAAAGAAGCATAAAACGAAAAAAACAATCCGCAATGTACATAAGAAAAAGGAGCGCAGATAAGCGTCATGAAAGTTTAATCCAACAAAGAGGTGACCGTATGAACATCGCAATTATCACAGGCGCATCCTCCGGCATGGGGATGGAATTTGCCAGACAGTTAGACCATAAACTACGTAAAACCAATGAAATCTGGCTTCTTGCCCGCAGGAAGGAGACGATGGAAGAATTGGCGCGCTCCATGCGCACTAAGACCCGTGCCATCGTTATCGACATGACAAGCGAGAAAGAGATGAATCAGTTCGCGGAAGTACTCTCAATCGGAAAGCCCAGGATTACGGTTCTTGTCAACTGTGCCGGCGTAGGAACTCACGGAGAATTTACCAAGCTAAGCAATGAGAATATGGCAGAGATGATTCATCTTAATATAGAAGCATTGACGGCGATGACCAAGCTCTGCCTTCCCTACATGCGGAAGGGAAGCAGAATCGTCCAGTTTGCCTCCGGCGCGGCATTCGTACCTCAGGCAGCCTTTGCGGTCTACGCCGCATCCAAATCCTATGTATATTCCTTCAGCAGGGCCCTTGGTGCAGAGTTATCCGGACGTGGCATCAGTGTCACGGCTGTCTGCCCGGGGCCAGTCAACACCCCTTTCCTGGAACATGCATACGGAAGTACATCACACATAAACAGGCTCAGGAAATTAACGATGGTAAAGACGGAATGCGTCGTCTCCAAAGCCATAGAAGACTGCAAAATGGGAAAATCCGTATCTATCTGTGGACTACCTGTAAAAATACTGTATTTGGCGACACAAAGTATCCAAAACCTATTGCAGAAATTTGTCTGACCACTGAAGGAAACTATCAAAAATCAGACTTGTACTGCTATAAAAGCTTTATTCTTACAAACAGAAAGGAACATTACGGAAATGGCAATCGAACGTGTGAAAGAATATTTAAGACAATATGGTATGGAAGAGCGCATTATAGAACTTTCTGAATCCAGCGCTACAGTGGAGCTTGCGGCCCAGGCGTTGCACTGTGAACCGGAAAGAATCGCTAAGTCACTGTCTTTTATGGTAAACGACAGCCCCATCCTGGTCATTTGTGCCGGGGATGTGAAAATAGACAACGCGAAATACAAAGCCAGGTTCTCCACCAAAGCCAAAATGCTCTCAGCCGAAGAAGTCCAAACTCTGATTGGACACGCCGTAGGCGGCGTATGCCCGTTCGGCATCAACGATGGGGTAAACGTATATCTGGATGAATCCCTGAAACGCTTCACCACCGTCTTTCCTGCATGTGGCAGCGCCAACAGCGCCATAGAACTAAGCATTCCGGAATTAGAGCAGTATTCAGGCTACCGGGAATGGGTGGATGTCTGCAAGATAAAACAAGCAATTTAAGATAAAAGTAACACGGAAATGGGGATAAACATGAAAAATAAAATGATAAAGAAAGGCTCTTATGGTTATATTGAAAACCGTAAGGTTGTTACAGTACTCAGGACTCTTTTGTTTTTTGCAGTCTGTGTAGGGCTGTATGTGATGGGATATGTGACCACAAAAACAAACCGGAATTTGCTCACGGTCGTCTCTATTTTAGGATGCCTGCCAGCCTGCAAAAGCATGGTTAACTTCATTCTGTTTATGAGGGCAAAAGGGTGCAGCGCCTCGCTAAAAGAAGATGTGTGCGCCTATGACAAAGAGCTTACTACCTTCTATGACATGTATTTCACATCATATAAGAAAAATTACCCCATCAGCCATATGGTACTGAAGGGGAATGTTCTGTGCGGCATCACCGAACACCCAAAATGTGATTGTAATGAAGCCGGAAAGCATTTAGAACAAATGCTCATACAGGAAGGCGTCAAAAATATGACGGTTAAAATCTTTTCTCAACGTGATAAATATATAGACCGACTGAGTCAGTTAACAGAATTAGATGCCAACGAACACAAAAACAGGGATGACATCATCAACCTACTGTATTCCATTTCCATTTAAAGAGCAAATAAAGAATTGGGGCAGCACAAAGACCGGTATCCTAAACAGACAGGGGAAACACAATGTATCAGACGACGATTACGGATAAAGAAGCCGGACAACGGTTCGACAAATATCTTCACCGGCTTCTCCCAGAGGCCGGAAACAGTTTTATCTATAAGATGCTGCGCAAGAAAAATATCAAATTGAACGGCAAAAAAGCGGATGGAAGCGAGAAAATCGTCTCAGGCGACAAAGTGGAAGTTTATTTCTCTGAAGAAACCCTATCCAAATTCCGTGGCATACAGGCGGCAGATACGACAGGAAATTCGGAAAACTATGAGGCTGCCTTTTATCATTTAAACGGCATAGCCATTCTCTTTGAAAACGACCATATTCTTATCGCAGACAAGCCGATGGGCGTACTGTCCCAGAAAGCGGAAAAGACGGATTACAGCCTGAACGAATGGTTAATCGGATACTTGCTTCATAGTGGCTTTCTGTCCAAAGAGGAACTGACTTCTTATAAGCCATCGATATGCAACCGCCTGGACCGCAACACAAGCGGTATTGTACTTTGTGCCAAATCACTGCAGGGTGCGCAGCTTGTCGGCCGTCTTTTAAAAGACAGAACCCTTCACAAATACTATCAGATGTATGTCAAAGGCATTGTAAAGGAAAATAAGTTTATCGAAGGTTTCCTGAGAAAAGATACAAAACACAATAAGGTCACCATAACCCCCGCCTTTGCAGATGGCTCTTCCAATCGGCCTGATGATTCTTATATCAAGACCGGGTACAGACCAGTCAGGACAGAGCATGACAAGACATTGCTGGAAGTACAGCTTTTCACCGGCAAGCCCCATCAAATCAGGGCACATCTGGCAAGTATCGGACATCCACTTCTTGGCGACTATAAGTATGGGGACAAAGTGTGGAATGAAACATACCGAAAGAAATTCCATGTGTCATCCCAGCTTTTACATGCCTATAAGGTACAATTCCCGGTTCTTGAAGAGCCTTTTTCGGATATCAGCGACAGAACTTTTATATCCGGACTGCCGGATATTTTCCAAACCGTCTCGGATGCGGATTGACAAACCAGGCTATGCCTCATACGCTCCATCCAAATACAGGCTAGAAACACCCGTCTACGGGGAAAAACTCCTGACAGAAACATGTCAAGCAAAAAGAGGAGAATGAAGCAGATATGGCAACATGGAACTCACGCGGCCTGCGCGGCTCCACCTTGGAAGATTTAATTAACAGAACAAATGAGAAATATCTGGAAAATGGGCTTGCACTGATTCAGAAGGTGCCCACCCCCATCACGCCCATTAACATAGACAAAGAAACCAGGCATATCACCCTTGCCTACTTCGACCAGAAGAGTACCGTGGACTACATCGGCGCCGTACAGGGTATTCCGGTCTGCTTCGACGCCAAGGAGTGCGCCGCAGATACCTTTGCCCTTCAGAATATCCATGAACATCAGGTGGAATTTATGGGACAGTTTGAGAGGCAGAAAGGTATAGCATTTTTTCTCATCTATTACACACACCGGGATATTTTCTACTATCTTCCCTATGAAATGCTTCGTTTCTTCTGGGACAGGGCGAAAGAAGGCGGCCGCAAGAGTTTCCGCTATGACGAGCTGAACCCTGCATATGTCCTGCCAAAAAAACATGGCATTCTGGTGCCTTACCTGGATATCCTGCAAAAAGACCTGGATGACCGGGTAGAATAACTCCTGAGGAAAAATTCCAGGGTGCAAAATCAATTTTGAAGGAAATTGACAAGGAGAGGGAATTAAGTTATAGTAAAGTAGGTTTTATATAGTAGCACAGTAACAAATTATCACTTTACATTATTGAAGCAAACTTGTCTGATTATGCGACAATGATTATGTCGGCAGACCGGGCAAAACAATACTTCACATAGAATTTTGAACAGACATCCAACAGTAACGGAGGAACATGATGGGTAAGAAATTGGTACATACACCGGAAGGCGTACGGGACATATACGGGGATGAAAAGGCAAAGAAAACCGTCGTGGAGCATCTTCTTCACGAGAAAATCAGAGGCTATGGCTACAGGGATATCCAGACGCCCACCTTCGAGTTTTTTGACGTATTCTCTAAAGAAGTGGGGACGACACCTTCCAAAGAACTATATAAATTCTTCGACAAAGAAGGGAATACGCTTGTGCTGCGGCCTGATTTTACCCCTTCCATCGCCAGATGCGCGGCGAAATATTTTATGGATGAAAATGTCCCCCTCCGTTTCTGTTACCAGGGCAGTATTTTTATGAATACATCCAATCTGCAAGGGAAACTGAAAGAAGCAACGCAGATGGGCGCGGAGTTAATCGGGGATGATTCCGTCCAGGCGGACGCGGAAATGATTGCCATGACCATCGAGGCATTGTACCATGCGGGTTTATCTGATTTTCAAATCAGCGTCGGGAACCTGGAATATTTCAAAGGCATCTGCGCCGAAGCCGGACTTGACGAAGAGTGCGAACTAAAGCTGCGGGAATATATTTCCGGCAAAAACTATTTCGGCGCGGAAGAACTGCTTGACCGGATTCATGTCAATCAAAAGGACAAAGAGCTGCTTTTAAAAGTCAGCGAATTGTTCGGCACGGCGGCCACCCTTAATGAAGCTAAGAGAGCCGTTACAAACAAACGCTCAAAAAATGCCATAGAACGGCTTGAGAAAGTATATGAGGTGTTGTGCGACTACGGCGTTGAGAAATATGTTTCCTTTGACCTTGGCATGTTAAGTAAGTATAATTATTATACAGGTATCATCTTTAAAGGATATACCTACGGCGTAGGGGATGCCATCGTGAAAGGCGGACGCTACGACGGACTGCTTAAACAGTTTGGGAAGGATGCACCTGCCATCGGCTTTATGGTAGTCGTGGACGATTTGCTTTCGGCGATGGGCAGGCAGGGAGCCGCCATTTCGGGGATTGACAGTAACGTGAACCTGTTTTACACGCAAGAAAATTTTAGGGAGCAGCTCCATGAAGCCAGACAGATGCGTGCGGCAGGAAAAAACGTGGCATTGCTGCCGGACAGACAACATTAGGCGGACACAGACTCACTATTT
The DNA here is from genome assembly GCA_910578645.1 of uncultured Lachnospiraceae bacterium. Classification (GTDB taxonomy): domain Bacteria; phylum Bacillota; class Clostridia; order Lachnospirales; family Lachnospiraceae; genus UBA3282. The sequence goes on along the minus strand of CAJTQI010000004.1, from coordinate 61,919 downwards.
GTAAAAACATACGTAGAAATGGGGATTAAAATGAGCGAAAACAGATATTTGACATTTGCCCTCGGCAAAGGGCGGCTTGCTAATAAGACAATGGAGCTTTTTGAAAAAGTCGGCATCACATGCGATGAAATGAAAGAGAAAGATTCCCGCAAGTTGATTTTCGTCAACGAAGAACTGAAGCTTAAATTTTTCCTCTCAAAAGGGCCTGACGTGCCCACTTATGTGGAGTATGGCGCGGCAGATATCGGCGTTGTAGGCAAGGATACCATTATGGAAGAAAACAGACGCGTTTACGAGGTTCTGGATTTAGGATACGGCAAGTGCAGGATGTGCGTGTGTGGCCCAGGAAGCGCCAGAGAACTTCTGAAACACCACGAGATGATACGGGTTGCCACCAAGTATCCCAACATTGCCAAGGACTATTTCTACAACATGAAACATCAAACCGTGGATATTATCAAATTAAACGGTTCCGTGGAACTTGGCCCCATCGTAAAGCTGTCCGACGTTATCGTCGACATCGTGGAGACAGGCTCCACTCTGAAAGAGAACGGCCTGGAAGTGTTGGAGGAAATCTGCCCGCTTTCCGCGAGAATGATTGTCAACCAGGTCAGTATGCAAATGGAGCCCGAACGGATTAAGAAACTGATTACCGATTTGCGAAACCATGTTAAAGGGAAAGGGGAAGTATCATGAAAGAGTATAAGGGAATTGTTATTGCACTGATTGCGGGCGTATGCGCCATTATCTGCGTATCTGTCTTTTCATTCAGCATCGTAAATTACAAGCGGACGTCGGGAAGCGGCGGGTTGACTGCGACGGGTTCCGCCAACTGTGATTTCGAGGCCGACTTAATCGTATGGCGCGGGGAATTTTCGTCTTCCGGGCTCACTTCACGTAACGCTTACCAACGCATCACCAAGGACGCTAAGTTAGTTAAAGACTATCTGGAAAAGAACGGTGTGACAGAAGAAGAGATGGTTTTTAGCTCCGTGACAATCAGTGAACGTTGGACGACGCTGTACAACGACGAGGGGAACCGGACCGGGGAAGTCCTGGACGGCTATGACTTGTCACAGAGCATCTCCATCACATCCATGGATGTAGACAAAATCGAGGCAATTTCCAGGGACATTTCGGAACTGATTGAATCGGATGTAGAATTTATATCTTATGAACCGGAGTACTATTATACAAAGCTGGATGAACTGAAACTGGAGCTGATTGAACAGGCAACCCAGAACGCCAAGGACCGTATCGACTTAATGGCTGCAGGCAGCGGCACAAAGCCCGGCGAACTGCTCAATGCGACTCTGGGCGTCTTCCAGATTACACCCCAGAACAGCAACACGGAATACAGCTATGGCGGAACCTTCGACACCAGTTCCAGGCTGAAAAATGCCTCCGTCACGGTGAAATTGAATTATACTACACAATAACAAAACGAGCACAGCTCGTTTACGAGTTCCGCTTCGCGGACTCGGATAAGCGGAAATATTTTTCACACCACAAGGTACGAGCACAGCTCGTTTACGAGTTCCGCTTCGCGGACTCGGATAAAAGCTAAAAAAATCGTAAGAATGAGGAAGATTATGCGAACAGTGAGATTGACTGCGGACACGCAGAGAGATATATTGGACAGTCTTTTAAAGAGAAGCCCTAACAATTATTCTGAATATGAGGACATCGTTGCAGACATTATAAAGAATGTGCGTGAAAACGGTGACCAGGCGGTTTTTTCTTATACGAAGCAATTTGACAAGTGGGAGATTGACCAGGATAATGTGCGGGTGAGCGATGGGGAAATCGAAGAAGCATTCAACGCCATTGACACCCGGTTTATAGAAGTGATGAAGAAATCTGCCGACAATATTGCCCGGTTCCACAAGAAACAGCTCCACAACAGTTGGATTGACCCCAAACCGGACGGCAGCATCTTAGGGCAGAAGATTCTTCCCATCGCGGTATCCGGCGTCTATGTACCCGGCGGCAAAGCGGCTTACCCGAGCAGCGTACTGATGAACGTAATCCCTGCCAAGGTGGCAGGAGTCCGTAAAATCATCATGACAACGCCTGCGGGTGCAGACGGCAAAGTAAACCCCGGTACATTAGCAGCGGCAAAAATTGCAGGCGTGGACGAAATATACAAGGTAGGCGGCGCACAGGCCATTGCCGCCATGGCATTCGGCACCGAAAGCATACCGAAAGTGGATAAGATTACAGGTCCGGGCAATATTTTTGTGGCCCTTGCCAAGAAAGCATGTTTCGGATATGTCAGCATCGATTCCATCGCTGGCCCAAGTGAAATCCTTGTTATCGCAGACGAGACGGCGAATCCCCGTTATGTGGCGGCAGATTTACTATCTCAGGCGGAACATGACGAACTTGCAAGCGCGATTCTCATCACCACCGATGAAAAACTGGCTGAAGAAGTAAATATTCAGATTGACGGCTTTTTAAAAGTGCTTCCCAGGGCTGAAATTATCCGGAAATCATTGGATAATTACGGCTACATCTTATTGGCAGACTCCATGGAAGACGCCGTTATAGCGGCCGATGCCATCGCCTCGGAGCATGTGGAAATCCTGACAAAAGAGCCTTATGCCGTCATGACGAAAATCCACAATGCAGGCGCTATTTTCTTAGGGGAATATTCCTCCGAGCCGTTGGGCGACTACTATGCCGGGCCGAATCATATTTTGCCCACCAATGGCACCGCGAAGTTCTTTTCGCCGCTTAACGTGGATGACTTCATGAAAAAGACAAGTATTATTTCATATTCCAAGGAGGCTTTGGAAAAAGCGCATGAGGATATTGAACTTTTTGCCGAGAAAGAAGGACTGAGTGCCCACGCTAACTCAGTCAGGGTACGTTTTACAGACATGTAACAGGTTTAGCCAGACGCTGTGAAAGAATAGGATAGCTTTGAATCATTTGTATAAGGAGTAATTATGCCAAGGACAGCAAATATTAATAGAAAAACGAAGGAAACGGACATTGAGATGTCGCTTTCAGTAGACGGGACGGGCATCGGCCAGGTCCATACAGGAATCGGTTTTTTCGACCATATGTTAGAAGGTTTTTCTAAACATGGCTTTTTTGATTTGACTTTATCAGTCAACGGAGATTTGGACGTGGACGGCCATCATACGGTGGAAGATACCGGAATCGTACTCGGCACGGCAATCCGTGAGGCGATTGGGGATAAGGCAGGTATCAGACGCTATGGTTCTTTTATGCTGCCTATGGATGATGCCTTGTGCCTGTGCGCCATCGACCTGTGCGGAAGACCCTATTTCGTATACGACTGCACATTCGCTACAGAACGCGTCGGCGGGCTCGACACGGAACTGGTGCGGGAGTTTTTCTATGCGGTAAGCTACAGTGCGGGCATGAATCTCCATATCAAAATGCTCCACGGCGACAACGCACACCATATGATTGAGGCCATATTCAAGGCATTCGGAAAAGCTCTCGACCAGGCGTCTTCTTACGACACAAGGATTGAGGGGGTATTAAGTACAAAGGGTGCACTGTAACCGTACAGTCACGGAAAGGAAAAGGTTATGCGCAAAAAGCGACGCAGGAACCGGGAAAAGTATGCTCTACAAAAAATTTATACCATGTATTTATTTATATAAAGGCGATGCTGTAAAGGGATTCTCGGACAGTACGATTATCGACACGAACCCGGTGGCATTGGCAAAATATTACAGTGACAATAACGCGGATGAGCTGATTGTATACGATATGTCCGACAGCGATGCGGAGCACGATGAGGCGTTAGATATCATCAAGACAATCTGCAGCCAAGCCGAAATTCCGGTGATTGGTGCAGGCAATGTAAAACGCATGGAAGACATCAAGAAACTGCTCTATGCAGGATGCCGTAAAGCGGCTTTAAATTATTCTAAGCCCGGCAATGTGGAGATTACGGAAGAAGTTTCCATGAAATTCGGCAAGGACAAAATTGTGGCCTGCGTATCGGAAGCTGATGCTATTGTCCGCAACGAAGAACTGTTAGAGCAGTATGTAGAAGAAATCATCCTGGTAAAAGAAAAAGAGCTGAAAGATGCCATCCATCTGTCCAGGTTCCCCCTGATTGCTTCCGTACCGGAAGTGTCTTTAGACAAGATACTGGAACTTCTTTCCAAGGACAATATCTGCGGTATCTCCGGTTATGCCATCAACCAGAACGTGAAGGAACTTCTTGCCATCAAATCGCTGTGTCAAAACAACAACATTCCGGTAAACACTTTTGAACCGGTCATCCGGTGGGAAGAATTCAAACTAAATTCTGACGGACACGTGACCGTGGTAGTACAGGACTACAAGACAGACGAAGTATTGATGGTAGCCTACATGAATGAAGAAGCCTACAATATGACCCTCAAGACAGGCAAGATGACATATTACAGCCGGAGCCGTGAAGAACTTTGGGTCAAGGGAGATACAAGCGGACATTACCAGTATGTGAAGTCACTGACGGCAGACTGTGACAAAGACACAATCCTTGCAAGAGTCTCCCAGATTGGCGCGGCCTGCCATACCGGCTCCCACTCCTGTTTTTTCAATGAAATCATGGCAAAAGATTATGAAGAATCAAATCCACTCAAAGTATTTGAACAGGTTTTCGATGTCATCAAGGACAGAAAATTACACCCCAAGGAAGGTTCTTACACAAACTACTTGTTTGATAAAGGCATAGATAAAATCTTAAAAAAATTAGGTGAAGAGGCAACTGAAATCGTCATTGCCGCCAAGAATCCTAACGCAAATGAAGTAAAATATGAGATTGCCGATTTCCTCTATCATATGATGGTGCTGATGGCGGAGAAAAACGTTACCTGGGAAGAAATTACCACAGAACTTGCCCAAAGGTGACAATTAACACAATAAAACCCAGAGGCGCTTCTCTGGGTTTTTTATTTGGGATAGAAAAGCCTTCCGGTGACGTTCTTTTTCCCTGTACAACATCATAAAATAGAGCAACAACCCTACAGGACGGACTATATATGGAACATAAAGTTTCTCTGGAAAAGAAAATGGCGCTTGCGCAGTACATAAGGGAAGAAAACCACGGAAACCGTATGAAAATCAGACAGAGGGAACACATTCTGTACGGAACGGATACACAACCCCCACTTTTTAGCAAGGGCAGGCTTCCCATACAAGAACAACCCTATGAGAACGCCCAGCCGGAAGCCGGCTATGCACCGACATTCCCGGAAGGAACCTTTAAGTACCGCATGATTCTGGCTATTCTATTATTTGTGGGATTTTTGCTGTGCGATACAGGAGGAGATAAAATCGGACGGTATACGACCAACGATATCCATGACATGATTGTGGCGGATACGTTCCACCTGTATGACGGGGAAGGGAACGACGCCATAGACGGACTGGCGGCACTGCTTGATTTTGAATGACATATCCTATATACTTGGAGATAAGTAATGTCAATTTGAGAAAATACAGGATAAGGAATCACAAAATATGAGAAAACTGGCATTAAGCGACGACATTTTAATGCAGGTGGAGAAACCTGCACGCTATATCGGCAATGAAGTAAACTCCGTCATGAAAGACAAGGAACATGTGGCTATCCGTTTCGCCATGTGTTTTCCTGACGTGTACGAAATCGGCATGTCTCACTTAGGCATTCAGATTATATACAGTATGTTGAACGAGTGGGAGGACGTGTGGTGCGAGCGCGTCTATTCCCCCTGGGTAGATTTGGACCGCCTCATGCGCGATAACCATATTCCCCTGTTCTGCTTAGAATCCCAGGAACCGGTCAAGGATATGGACTTTCTTGGCATTACCATCCAATACGAAATGTGCTACACCAATATCTTACAAATACTTGACCTGGCCCAGATACCGCTTCACGCGGCAGACCGTGGCGAAGATGCACCCATTGTCATCGGCGGCGGGCCTTGTACCTATAATCCCGAACCCATCGCAGATTTTTTTGACCTGTTCTATATCGGTGAGGGCGAAACCCAATACCGCAACCTGCTTGACTGGTATCGCAAAAATAAAGAAGAAGGCGGCTCAAGACTGGATTTTCTAAAAGGCGCCGCAAAAATTCCCGGAATCTACGTGCCGCAGTTTTATCAGGAATTATATAATGCGGATGGCACTGTGCGGGGACGTAAGAAGCTTTATGAAGATATTCCCGACACCATCTTAAAAGAAATCGTGATGGATGTGACAAACACTTATTATCCGCGCAAACCCGTTGTTCCTTTTATCAAGGTGACACAGGACAGAGTCGTTTTAGAGATTCAGCGGGGATGTATCCGTGGCTGCCGCTTCTGCCAGGCAGGGCAGTTGTACCGTCCCGTGAGGGAGCGCAGCGTAGATATGCTCAAGGAATATGCCGCGGATATGCTCCGAAATACCGGGCACGAGGAAATATCTCTAAGTTCCCTAAGCTCCAGCGACTATTCTCACCTAAACGAACTTCTGGACTTCCTAATCGAAGACTGCGGCACAAAACATGTCAATATTTCCCTGCCTTCCCTGCGCATCGACGCCTTTTCCCTGGATGTCATGAGCAAGGTACAGGATGTGAAAAAAAGCAGCCTGACCTTCGCGCCGGAAGCAGGCAGCCAGCGGCTTAGGGATGTCATCAATAAAGGATTGACCGAAGAAGTCATTTTAAACGGTGCGGCGTTGGCATTCGAGGGTGGCTGGACAAGAGTGAAACTCTACTTTATGTTAGGGCTTCCCACCGAGACAGAAGAAGATATCAGAGGCATCGGGGAGCTTTCCAATAAGATTGCCGCCACTTTTTTTGAAACCGTCCCGAAGGACAAGCGCGTAAACGGAAAAGTACAGATTGTCACCAGTACCTCCTTCTTTATCCCGAAGCCTTTTACCCCCTTTCAGTGGGCTCCCATGTGCACGAAAGAAGAGTTTCTCGAGAAAGCCCATCTGACAAAACAAGGCATTATGGAACAGCTCAACCAGAAGAGCATCAAATATAACTGGCATGAGGCGGATGTGAGTGTACTGGAAGGCGTCTTTGCCAGAGGTGACCGCAAGATAGCGCAGGTCATTGAATCAGCTTACAAGAGAGGATGTCTCTTTGATTCCTGGAGCGAATATTTCCACAATGACATATGGATGACGTGTTTTGAAGATTGTGGGTTAGACATTGGCTTTTACACCACAAGGCCACGGGCGGATGACGAGATTTTCCCCTGGGATTTCTTAGACTGTGGCGTGACAAGGAACTTCCTTCTGCGGGAATGGAAGAAAGCCCAGGCACAGACAATATCCCCCAACTGTAAGGTGCAGTGCCAGGGATGTGGCGCCAACCGTTTTGGCGGCGGTATCTGTTTTTGGGAAAAGGCACATGCCTGACTGCACAGGACAAGTCCAAAGCTGTCCTGAATTATTTTAGGATTACGAGGAACCTTATGAAAATACGAATCAAATTTGCCAAATATGGCACAATGAAATATATCGGCCACCTGGATATGATGCGTTTTTTCCAAAAAGCCATCCGCCGGGCGGGCATCGACATCAAATATTCGGAAGGATTCAGCCCACACCAGATTATGTCCTTCGCCTCTCCTCTGGGCGTTGGGCTTGAAAGTACCGGGGAATATATGGACATCGAAGTCCTTTCCATGACGTCTGCCCAAGACATAAGAGAATCTTTGAACAGCGCTATGGTGGAGGGTGTGGAAGTGCTTTCCGTAACCCCACTGCCTGACCATGCAAAAAATGCCATGGCAAGCGTCGCTGCCGCTTCCTACAGCCTACGGATGAAGGAAGGCTCTTTTCCCATTGACGGTTTGAACGAAAAATTACAGTCTTTTTACGGCCAGGAAACGATTCCTTTCACAAAAGAGACGAAAAAGAGCACAGTGGAACTGGACTTAAAACAAGGAATTTATGAAATTAGCACAAATAAAGACGGGGCTATCCATATGCTTGTCAATGCCAGCAGCAGCGGCAATATTAAACCTGCCATCGTTTTTCAGGCATTTTGCCAGTTTGCCGGAGTAGAAATTCCTCTGCAGGCATGTCAGATAACCCGTCTGGAAACATATGCGGACAGTGCGGAAGATACATCCTCCCACCGCTTTATCCCTCTTGCAAAAGTGTAGTTCCCTGTCACATAAAAATTTGTGATTTTACTTGACATTCCACCTTGTGGAAGGCTTATTCTTGGCCTATCAGGAGAAAGCAGATGGTAAAATAGACTTCATAAGACCATCCGGAAGGGAAACACATTTATGAAGATTAATGAAGTGGAGCAGCAAGTCGGCATCACCAAAAAGAATATCCGGTTCTATGAACAACAAGGGTTACTGCACCCTGGGCGGAACAGCCAGAACGGCTACAGGGATTACACGATGGAAGATGCCATAGAACTGAAGAAGATTAAACTGTTGCGCAAGCTTTCCCTCCCAATTGAGGAAATCCGCAGGATACAAAGCGGTGACTTAGTCCTTATGGATGCCCTGCAAAGACAGCTTATTGTCCTGGAACGTGAAAAGACAAATTTGCAGGAAACATCCAGATTGTGTATGGCTCTTATGGACGACCGCTCCCACTACGCAAGCCTTTCTCCCGATGAATATCTGGAAAGGATGGTGGAAATGGAAAAAGAGGGAACAAAATTTACGAATGTGAGCAAAAAAGATATCATCGAAAAGAAACGCGGTTCGGTCTTTGCAGCCGTCGTGTTTATTCTGTTTATGATATTTTTAATCAGCGTCTTTATCTGGGGCTATCTGGTTGACCCGATTCCAATATGGCTGATTAGTGTACTGGTTATCATACCAGTATTTGTCATCGTGGCAGTTATCAAAACGCTTTTGCAACGCATAAGGGAAATTGAAGGAGGAGAAGAAGATGTTGCTCGTAAATACTGATTATATTTCCGGAAAGGAACTGGAAACATTAGGGATTGTAAAAGGGAGCATTGTGCAGACTAAGAACTTCGGCAAAGATTTCATGGCGGGAATCAAGACATTGGTAGGCGGCGAAGTCACCGAGTACACAGATATGCTCAACCAGGCACGACAGATTGCTGTAAAGCGCATGGTGGACGAGGCGCAGAATATGGGCGCCGATGCAGTAGTCAATGTCCGTTATGCATCATCCTCAGTGATGCAGGGGGCAGCGGAAGTCATTGCCTACGGAACCGCTGTAAAATATAAGAATCTATGATATTAAGTTTAAGGGACATTCCATGACACTACAAAAAGGCAAAATCCTAATCACCAAACTAAATGACAGACTGTATAGCTTGCTTATATGTGGTTCCCAAATCCTGTCCATACAGGTACACCGCGCAACCGACTATGCAGTAGGCAATATTTATATAGGTAAGGTACAAAATATTTCACAAAATATCGGCGCCGCTTTCATAAATATTGGAAGCGGCTGCCTCACGTTCCTCCCTCTCTCTGAGGCAAAACATGCTTTCATAACGAACCGGAAACCGGACGGATGCCTGAAACCAGGCGACGAACTCCTGGTTCAGCTTGCCAAAGAACCTATGAAGACAAAACTCGCAAGTGTGACAACCGATATTTCCCTATCAGGAAACTACATAGTCGCAGGGCTTAAGAACAGCCCTAACACCATCCAAGTCTCTGCAAAACTTAGCAAAAAACAGCACGCCCGTTTCCGCAATATCGAAGCACTACAGCAGCTCGGAGCAAAAAATTTTTTGATTATCAGAACAAATGCAGGCACACTACAAGATGATAGCCTGCTTATACAGGAAGCAGAGCAGCTTGTCAGGCAGTTAGAGCATATCAAGCAAATTGCCGCACAACGTACCTGTTATAGCTGCCTGCACCATGTCAAACCCGGATATATGCATTTCATTGAAAATGCCTACACAGCAGAGTATGACGAAGTGGTCACGGACATCCCTTCCATATATACGGAAATAGAAGACAGCCTGGCACGCAAGGGTATTCCCGTCCGCCTCTATGAAGACACCATGCTTCCTCTTTACAAGCTATACTCCTTAGAAACACGCATCAAAGAATTGCTAGATAAGAAAGTATGGCTAAAATCCGGAGGTTATCTGGTCATTGAACCCACCGAAGCGCTCATCTCCATCGACGTAAACAGTGGAAAATGCGAACAAGGAAAAAAAGCGGAAGAAACTTTCTTTCATCTTAACTTGGAAGCGGCAGAAATGATTGCCACACATCTGCGGGCAAGGAACCTGTCCGGGATGATTCTTGTAGATTTCATCAATCTCAAGGATAAATCGCACGAAAAACAGCTTATAGAACATATGAAAAACCTGTTAAAAAAGGATAACATAACAGCAGACGTGGTAGACATGACAGGATTGGGACTGATGGAAATTACCCGAAAGAAAGTTAATCCGAGTTTCTATGAGCAATATCATGGCAAATACTAATGTTTTATCTAGTTGTCAGCGAACCAAGCACTAGTCCAGTACTTTATAGAATAATAATTCATTTTTGCCACATGGTTGACTACTATAGACACATTATTGACTGAGTCAGTCTATATTTTTATAAATGCAGCAGCTATCATTGCCGCTATTGTTGAAGAAATCTATGAAACGAAGAAAGGGGAATACCATATGGAACTTTTAAGAATGGAAAAAGTAAAAGACGGCAAGTATCTGAAAAACTACGAGCTGACTTACAGAAACAAAGCAGGCCGTGAGAAAAAATATGAGATTGTCAGCCGCAGCGAAATCCCCAGCCCGGAAGCAATTGGCAAGCGAATAAGCGGTGTGTCTATCGTGGCATACCATGAAGACAAGTTGCTTCTTTTACGTGAGTTCCGTATGGGTGTCAACCGTTTCGTCTATAACCTCTGCGCAGGCATGATAAATGACGGCGAATCATTGGAAGAATGCATCCAGCGGGAACTATATGAAGAAACCGGGCTAAGTGTACATAAAATCCGCACCATTCTTCCTCCTTCCTACGCGGCAGTTGCCTTCTCCGATGTCAAGACACAGATAGCCTTTGTGGATGTGGAGGGGAATTTTGAAGACCACACGTCTGAAAATGAGCAGATTACAGCAGGATTTTATACCAAAGAAGAAGTGCGGGAACTTCTTGAGACGGAGGAATTTAGTTCCCGTGCACAGATTGCGGCTTATTTTTTTACAATCGCTTGAAAGGAGCGCACATATGAAAGCAAAACAAACCTTCCTAAAAGAATTGCTGGCTTTATCATGCACCACAGTGATGTTGTCCGGGTGCGGCACCGACACAGGCGATGCAGGCCTTACCAGTCTTTCTACCGAAGAATCAGCCGAAAGTAATGATACGGCTACCGGAATACAGGGTGCCAGCCCGGAAGATATTCCGGATGACGCCTCTTCCCCGTCTGATGAGCAACCAAGTCAGGACAAGGGAACGGACGACGGCGAAGAAACCGCACCGGATACCACAGAGTCCACGGTGCCCGGCCAGGCAGAGGCTAAACCAGCAGAATCCGACGCGGCACAAGCTTCCCGGGATTTGTATGAAGAATTTCTGCATAACGGTTTCCAGGCAGTAGTCAGGGATGATTTCCCGAAATATGAATATGAGAAAGAGTTACTGCAAAGAGGCAGCGCCTATACTTTGACAGAACTTGGACAGGCTGTATCCGATTATTACTTGTACGGAAGTTCTTATGATTCTATGCAGTACGCTTACATACAATGCCTGGACAGTGACGCCCAAAAATTATTGATTCGATTTAACGGACTGGATATCTACAGTCCCGATGATGACAGCTATGCCGTTTTCATCCTGTCACAGGATGACGGACATCTTTACCTGACAAACAAATATGCATGTTGGGCCAGAAGCAGTACAAGCGTATGCCTTAACGGACAACTGAGCGATTACGGCTCAAACGGAGCAGGAGACCACTTTGCCGGCTTATCCGCTATCTTGTCAGACGGAAAAAAAACCGATATCTGTATGACGGAGACTCTGTCCGGCGAGTGGACAAACCTGGGCGGCGAAGCTTACCATGAAATTTTCGGCACAGACCATATCCCTGGCCTTGTGGTTTCTTTTTCCGCAATCGGGGATGATAAATATTATTGTTATGATTTAAGCGAATGTTCCGGCGAAGACTTGAGTCTGTGCGAAACTTATGTGGAAAGATGCAGGGATGAATTAGGAATCAACTGGGTTAGCAGCAAAGAAGTGGAGGCGGCTGTCAGAGACAGATGCACTTTGCTGGGAATAAATTATGACGAACTCATGCAATCCGAGGAAGTGTCATGGAGCAGCCTGCCGCAGTGATATGAGGTCAAACCGCATACAAACAGCTCGCAAAATCGCGTATAGAGCGATTTTACTTGCAGAATAATGGAAGGCTGAACTATTACACAAAGCGTATAAAAAATACAAGAAGCCATTGACAAATTCCACCAAACCAGTTATGATATTCGAGTATGCCGCATAGTGAGGTAAAAGTGTGCCCGTATGTGAATCATTTAGTTTGGTTTACAGTTATATAACGGATGCCACCGAAACTAGCGAGTAAAATGAACTGAAGTTCATGAATGGGAGGTGCAATATGTACGCAATTATTGCAACAGGTGGAAAGCAGTACAAAGTTTCCGAGGGAGACATTATCAAAGTGGAGAAATTAGATGTTGAAGTCGGAAGCGCTGTGACATTTGACCAGGTTATAGCCGTAAGCGACCAGGAGCTTAAGGTTGCAGGTGATGTTGCTAACGCAACCGTTACCGGAACCGTTTTAGACCAGGGCAAACACCGTAAGGTGGTCGTATACAAGTATAAGAGAAAAACAGGCTATCACAAGAAAAACGGTCATAGGCAAGCATACACACAGGTTAAAATTGACAAAATCAATGCATAGCATTTTTTATGAGGTGTGAAATGACACAAATCACATTCCATAAAACGGCAATGGGAGAATATCAAGGATTTACATGTAACGGACACGCAGGGTTCGCAGAATATGGTGAGGACATTGTATGTGCTTCCATTTCTGTTCTCGTGATTAATACCATCAATTCCCTGGAAAAAATTACGAAGGAACCGATGGATGTGGAAGCAGACGAAGAAGCAGGAATCATCCGGTGCCGTTTTTTTGAACAGCCCCTGAAGGAAACTTCCAGGGTACTTGTAGATTCTCTAAGGCTTGGGCTTGCCCAGATTCAAAAGCAATATGGGACAAAATACTGTAAATTGACATTTGAGGAGGTGTAATACCATGTTAAATATGAACCTTCAATTTTTTGCACATAAGAAGGGTGTCGGCTCTACAAAAAACGGTAGGGATTCCGAATCCAAGAGATTAGGTGCGAAGAGGGCTGACGGACAATTCGTCAAGGCAGGGAATATCCTGTACAGGCAGCGTGGGACGAAGATTCATCCGGGCGTAAACGTAGGTATCGGCGGGGATGACACACTGTTCGCATTGGTTGACGGTGTACTTCGTTTTGAGAGAAAAGGAAGAGATAAAAAACAGGCTTCCGTATATCCTGTAGAACAATAGGACGATTGATTCGGGCTTCGAACATCCAGATGTTTGAAGCCCTTTTCACCTTATGGGGAAAACACATCAGGAGCAGGAGAAAATTATGTTTGCAGATTGCGCAAAAATTTATGTAAAAAGCGGTAAAGGCGGGGACGGACATGTATCCTTCCGACGTGAAAAATATGTCCCAAACGGCGGCCCTGACGGCGGGGACGGCGGAACAGGGGGCAGTGTATACTTTGAAGTGGACGAAGGATTAAATACCCTTGCCGACTTCAGGCATACACGTAAATACAGCGCCGGAAACGGTGAAAACGGAAACAAACGCAATTGTTCCGGAAAAAACGGGGAAGACATCGTCATTAAGGTTCCGGAAGGAACGGTAATCAAAGAAGCGCAAAGCGGACAAGTCATAACCGATATGTCCGGAGAAAACCGTCGTTTCCTTCTTCTAAGCGGAGGCAAGGGAGGCAATGGCAACCAGCATTATGCCACAAGCACCATGCAGGCACCCAGATATGCACAGCCCGGTCAGCCGGCACAGGAGTTAGAACTTTTGTTGGAGCTGAAAGTGATTGCCGATGTAGGACTTGTCGGTTTTCCGAATGTGGGGAAATCTACATTCCTTTCCAAGGTAACTAACGCCAAGCCGAAGATTGCCAACTACCATTTCACGACCTTAAACCCGAACCTTGGCGTAGTGGATTTAGAAGATGCCAAGGGATTTGTTATTGCAGATATCCCCGGACTGATTGAAGGCGCATCAGAAGGAGTTGGGCTTGGCCATGAATTTCTACGTCATATCGAGCGAACGAAACTGATTGTGCATATCGTTGACGCAGCTTCCACCGAAGGACGTGACCCTATAGAAGATATCTATGCCATCAACAAAGAGTTGGAATCTTATAATGTCGATTTGGCTCAAAGGCCCCAGATGATTGTTGCCAACAAAATAGACATGATATTCAGCCAGGATGACCCTGTTGCAAAAATCAAAGATGAATTTGAACCGAAGGGTATTCCTGTCTATGCCATATCAGCTATCAGTGGGCAAGGTCTGCGAGATTTATTATATGCCATCAACAATACGTTGGAAACAATAGATTCCAAACTTGTCGTCTTTGAACAGGAATTTTTCCCGGAATACCATTTCAACACGGAAAATGAGCCATTTACTGTCGTTTATGATGAGGATGAAGACGCCTATGTGGTAGAGGGAGCCAGAATTGAAAAAATGCTGTCCTACACGAACCTGGAATCTGAAAAGGGTTTCAAATTCTTCCAGGATTTCTTAAAAGACAATGGTATTTTAAAACAATTGGAACAGCTAGGAATTGAAGAAGGCGATACCGTCAGGATGTACGGACTGTCTTTTGATTATTACAAATAGTTTTCAAGGTAACACGTAAAACCTCACTTTGATTAAACGATTTATGGAGAAGAATTATGACAAGTAAACAAAGAGCTTATTTAAAAAGTTTAGCCAGCACTTTAAACCCTACTTTTCAAGTAGGCAAGTCCAGTTTGACGCCTGAATTTACCTCAGCCATTGCCGAGGCATTCAACACTAGAGAGCTACTCAAAATTGCCGTGCTCAAAAACTGTGCCGATGACCCCAATGAGATTGCGGAAATGATATCCGAAAGAACACATTCACAGATTGTACAAGTTATCGGCAAGAAAATTATCCTTTATAAACCTGATAAAAAAAATCCAAAGATTGTGCTGCCAAAATAATTTAATATATTATGACAGGAGGCATCTCATTTGAAAAAAGTAGGCATTATGGGCGGGACATTCAACCCGATTCACAACGGACACCTGATGCTTGCAAAACAGGCATTTGAACAATATGCATTAGATGAAGTCCTCTTCATTCCCTGCGGCGTGCCCTACATGAAAGCAGGGCAGAATGTTGAACCGGGACAAATACGCGCTCAGATGACGGCTCTGGCCATCCGGGATATACCGGGTTTTTCTCTGTCCGCCATAGAAATTGAAAGACAAGGCAATACTTATACTTATGAGACACTGGAGCGTTTGGCCAGTGACAACCCAAATACCGAATATTATTTTATTGTCGGCGCAGACAGCTTGTTTCACATGGCTAAATGGGTTTTCCCGGAACGTATCTTTGCCAATTGCATCATTTTGGCGGCGGTGCGGGATGGTAAGACAACTGCCGACATGGAAGGACAGATACAAATCTTACAAAAAGAATACGGTGCAGACATCCACCTTCTGCAAATAGACTGTATGAATATTTCTTCTTCGGATATCCGGCAGAAAATTGCGGCAGGAGAGTCTATTAGAGAAAAAGTCCCGGAACAAGTCAGACAGTATATTGAAAGAAAGGGATTGTACCGATGAAGACAGTAAATCTTGCAAAACTCCGCAAAAAAGTAGAAAAGTCTCTGGAGGCAAAACGCTATGAGCATACCTTGGGTGTGGCGTACACCGCTGCAAATCTGGCGGCAGTGCACGGCGTAGATGTGGAGAAGGCCCTTATTGCAGGTATGTTACACGATTGTGCCAAATGTCTTGGACACCGGAAACAAATCTCCATTTGCGAGAAAAATCATGTCATATTATCCGAATTGGAAATGCAGAAAGACTCTGCGCTCTTACATGCCAAATCCGGATGCATTCTGGCAAAAGAATCCTATGGCATCACCGACAGGGATATCCTGAATGCCATCTGTTACCACACCACAGGCAGGCCGCACATGAGCCAACTGGAGAAAATCATCTACATTGCAGATTATATGGAACCTGGGCGGAAACGGCCTAAGAAAGCAGCGGAAGAAGACCCTGACCTTCTTGAAGTACGCAGGCTGGCATTTCAGGACTTGGACGGGGCATTGCGCAAGATTCTGAGCGACACGCTTCGTTATTTGGCAAAAAAAGGCGGCAGTGTGGACCCCATGACACAAGAAACCTATGCATATTATCTTGAAGGAAGATAGGTTATTTTCTATTTAAGCAGTGTCGTCAGCCTGCTTACGATATGCATGGGAATTAGACTGAAAAATTAGAAATTATGAAAGGACTAAGTTCATATGAATAGTTATGATATTGCAAAGCTTGCAATCACTGCACTAGAGGACAAGAAAGCAGAAGACATTAAAGTGATTGACATCAGCGAAGTTTCCGTAATCGCCGACTACTTTATCATTGCAAACGGCTCTAACCGCAGCCAGATACAGGCTCTTTCCGACCATGTGGAAGAAACCCTTGGCAAAGCAGGCGTACCCTTAAGGCAGGTGGAGGGATATAACAACGCAAACTGGGTACTTCTTGATTTCCATGACGTGATTGTGCATATTTTTGACAAAGAAAACCGTCTGTTCTATGATTTGGAACGGATTTGGAGGGACGGAAAACCTATCGAATTTTAATGTTTGTATAGATGCCATTTAGAACAGCTTTTAATATTTCTTAAAAAATAGGGCCGGCGTTCCTTAAAGAAACGTCGGCCCTATCAGTTTTTATGCATTCCCTAACCAGGTCACGAATCTGCTTCTCTTGCTGTACCGCCCGTATACATATAAAATGTGATGATATATAGACCCGCAATACCTACCAGCGCATAAATAATCCTTGAAAACCACGACATATTACCGAAAACAAATGCCACCAGGTCAAAACTGAAAAGACCGATTAACCCCCAGTTAATAGCACCGATAATGGCAATCGTCAGGGCAAGACAATCTAAACCTTTATTTTTCATATTTCTTTTCCCCTTTCCATATAAACCTTTTTAAAAAGCAGAAGATATATAAAAAGTAACTGTCTGTCCAATCTGCCAAAAGCATATCTTCATAAAGCAGCGCAACAAACAGTTACTATTATTATGTCTTTCACTTCATACACTATACTGGAAAATATGGCTACATGAATAGTGGAAATTTCTTACATTTAAAAAATGAAAGCCGCTTACTGACGGTACAACCGAAATACCCCGAATACCTTCCCCAAAATCTGGCAGTCATCAACGATAATCGGTTCCATGGAATCGTTTTCAGGCTGCAGTCGAATGTGTCCGTCTTCTTTATAAAATGTCTTGACCGTAGCAGAATCATCAATTAACGCAACTACGGTATCCCCGTTATTTGCAGTCTGGCAACATTTTACAAAAATCTGGTCACCGCTGAAAATACCCGCATTAATCATAGAATCACCTTTAACTTTCAATGCAAAAGTTTCACCGCTCGGAACCATGTCCGCAGGTACGGGAAAATAACTTTCAATATTCTGCTCGGCCAAAATAGGCATTCCTGCCGCCACCTGTCCGATTATAGGAATAGAAACCATTTCCGTGCGGACCATCTGGAAATTATCGTCACAAATTTCAATTGCCCTTGGCTTCGTAGGGTCACGCTTTATATAACCATTCTTCTCAAGAGTTTCCAAATGGGAATGAACAGAAGAAGTGGACTTTAAATTGACGGCCTCACATATCTCCCGTACAGCCGGCGGATAACCCCTCTTTAAAATCTCATCTTTAATATAATCAAGTATCTGCTTCTGTTTCGCGGTAATCTTACCATATCCCATAAATAATGACCTTATCCTTTCTAATATGAAACCAAATTGTAGTCGTGAAGCATCCGTATAGGTTTATGGCTGCATCAATTATTATTTATATCATCATATCACATCAGGCTACAAATAGCAAACGTATATTCAGAATATTTGTTCGATTATTTGTTCTAAACATATTGACATGCGAAAATATGTTCGATATAATCCAACATATACAGAACATTTGTTCACAACGTGCGTTCTGTTTTACACAATGACAAGGGCCGAGGAGGGGATACCACCTATGTATACTAATAATATGAGTACAACCCGCGAGATAGATATTAAAAGTGAGAGAAGAATAGTAGAGAACCGAAACAGAAGACAGCAGGAGATGAGGAAACATTTTCTTATGTTCCTTATGACGGCCTGTCTAATCATTACTTGTTCTGTTTCCATATGCGGTTTTTACTCTAATGCGAAGAACAGTTCTGTGGAAGACGCTTGTAAATATTATAAAAGTATCGAGGTGTCCGAAGATGATACGCTCTGGTCCATCGCCGGAACGTATATGGACCAGAACCACTATGTTTCCATCTATGATTATATCGAAGAAGTCAAATTCATGAATGCCCTTACAGACGACGAAATCCATTTCGGGAAATATTTGATTATACCGTATTACCATCCTCAGTGAGCAAAGGGTAGGGTATATATGGTTATAGCTCTTTTTCACGCAGCCGTACTTTATCTGCGGCGTAACGACGTCTTTCATCCTCCAAGGCAGCATAATGCTTCTTCGTCGTATTGACGTCCTTATGTCCTAAGACATCTGCCACCAGATAGATATCGCCTGTCTCACGGTACAAAGATGTGCCATAAGTACTGCGTAACTTATGGGGCGTTATTTTCTTAAGGCTTGTGACCGTAGAAGAATATTTTTTAACCATATTTTCTACGGCCCGCACAGAAATCCGCCGGTTTTGTATAGACAGAAACAGAGCATTCTCATGTCCGGACTGAGGAATTATGTGAAAGCGTTCGTCTATATAATCCTGCAAAGCATTTTCAACCTCTTCACCGAAATAAATAATCGCTTCATAGCCTCCTTTACGCCGGATTTTGATTCCATTATTCTTAAAGTCCACATCGCCGATATCAAGTCCGACACATTCTGATACACGGATTCCTGTCCCCAGAAGTAAGGTAAGTATTGCCACATCCCTCGTCTTGGTCACTTTATGGAAACGTTGCTGTGCTTTCGTCAGCCCCGTTCCATCCTCCACCTGGTCCAGAAGAATTGCAACTTCGTCCGCATCAAGACGGATAATTTCCTTTTCATGCAGCTTAGGCAGAGGAACGAGTACGGCCGGATTCTTCTCAATCAATTCCGCCTGGAAATAATAATTATAGAAACTGCGTAGGGCCGCCAGTTTTCTTTTCTTTCCCCTCTCATCATTGGTAAATACCTTACCGTCTTTTTCATAGTAGGAAAGGTACTCTATGTACTCTTCAATATCTTCCCTTGTGAGCCGTTCTAATACCTCGATTGGAAAGTCCCGGATTTCCATACGGTGGCAGTAGCTGTTCCTGTCATGCAGATACTCAAAGAAAACACGTACATCATACGCGTAAGCAAGCCTTGTCCTGGCAGAAGTATACTCACTGATACCACGGAAAAACTGTCTGCAAAACGTCGGCAGCGTATTTAACACTTCCCGCATTTTCTGGACATTACCGATATTTTGCTGGTCATGGTAGTTATCATTTTTCTTCCCGTCCATCTATAATTCCCATCCTTCCAATTTGCCGCCTTGTACGGCCGTAAACATTCTTTCTTTTACCCCCGGCGCCTCCTTGTTAATGCTGCGAACAAGTTCTTTTATGTATTCACGCTTCGTATGTCCATCCGCAGGACAAGGACTTTTCACTACAGGGATATTGTTTTTATTCACAAAACCGATTACATCGGCCTCATTCATATAAATCAGAGGACGTATTACTGTAATATCCGTGCGGTCTAAATAAGTCACCGGGCGGAACGTATGAAACCTTCCTTCATAAACCAAGGACATCATCATAGTCTCCACCACATCGTCCTTATGATGCGCATATGCGACTTTATTGCATCCGATTGCCTTCATGGCATCATTTAATGCACCTTTGCGCATCTTGGCGCATAGAGAACAAGGATTGGATTCTTTGCGCTCATCGAATATGACCTTGGCAATATCTGTTTTGATAATATGGTATTCCACGTCATAAGAATTACATAACTCCTTAATCTTATCCAGATTCAGGTTGTCAAATCCAAGGTCAACCGTCACCGCACATAACTCAAACGAAAGAGGGTAGAAGCGTCTAAGCCCCTGCAAGGCGCAAAGCAGCGTAAGGCTGTCTTTTCCGCCGGAAATGCCG
The DNA here is from genome assembly GCA_910578645.1 of uncultured Lachnospiraceae bacterium. Lineage (GTDB taxonomy): Bacteria > Bacillota > Clostridia > Lachnospirales > Lachnospiraceae > UBA3282. The sequence goes on along the minus strand of CAJTQI010000004.1, from coordinate 41,495 downwards.
ACGGCAATTTTATCCCCCTGTGCAATCATGTTATAATCGTCTATGGCTTTACGAACCAGACTGTATACTTGCTGTAATTTCACATAAACCTCCATCAACCGCCCTGCGGCATCTCCCAACCATTATACAAAATATTTTTTATCTTAGCATTAAAATTTTAAAAATATAATGCAGAATATGAAAAAAATGTTATACTATAAGTACCATATTTGTTTACATATTGACAGCGAGGTTATGCAAATGAAATTTAAATTTGAAAAGAAATATCTATATTGGGGAATCACGGCTTTTCTCGTCATTGCCGCCAGCATCTTTTTTTACTATATTTTATTCCACAGGTCAAATTTATCGAGCGGAATCCGAACTTTAATTGGAATTTCCATGCCGATTATCGATGGATTTGTACTGGCATATCTGATGACCCCTGTGCTTAACAAAATTGAAGATAAGATTATCAAGCCTATATATGTCAAAGCAAAAGTACCCATAACGCCTAAAACCAAAAAAAGAATGCGTGCAATGTCCATACTTGTCACGATTGTACTTATACTGATTATCATGTATGAATTTTTCGGGTTGATTATTCCCGAAGTCATCCGCAGCATACAAAGTATTATTTTCCAGTTCCCACTCTATGTAAATAATCTTAGCAATTGGGCATTGGGGTTGATGAAGAACAATCCGGACTTAGAAGATGTAGTCAACGGATTAATCAGCCAATATTCTTCTAAGTTATTGGATTACCTGAACACCAATCTGCTTCCCCATATCAATGAATTGATTAAGACCTTGTCGCTGAGTGTAATTGGCGTGTTTAAAGCGTTATGGAATTTCATCATCGGATTTATTATTTCTATCTATGTCCTTGGCAGTAAAGAGAAATTTGCCGGGCAGGCGAAAAAAATCGTATATGCATTGTTTGACCGGAAGGCCGGCAATGAAATCGTAACAAATTTCCGATTTATACACAGCACCTTCATCGGTTTTATCGGCGGAAAGATTGTAGATTCTATTATTATAGGCATCATTTGTTTTGTCTGCACAAGCATTATCGGAACACCCTATGCAATTTTGGTAAGCGTAATTGTCAGTGTCACTAATATTATTCCGTTCTTTGGTCCCTGGATTGGCGGTATACCAAGCGCCTTGCTTGTCTTGATGGTTGACCCGGTTCAGGCGCTATATTTTATTATATTAATTCTGGTCATACAACAATTTGACGGCAACATCCTTGGCCCCAAGATTTTGGGCGATTCCACAGGACTTTCAGGATTTTGGGTGATTTTTGCAATCACAATTTTCGGTGGCCTGTTCGGTGTACTCGGAATGGTTGTCGGCGTACCGATTTTCGCGGTATTCTATGCTGGAGTACGCGCTTCCATAAACAGAATGCTACAAAGAAAGGAACTACCTACCGATATTCACCCTTATATGACAGTGGGGCAGATTGATGAGTCTAAAGTCTTCACAGAATATGTACCTCCTGTTAAGAAGAAAAAGAAAAAAGAGGAGAGCAGGGATAATGAAACTTCTAATCCAACGCGTAAGTAATGCCAGTGTGACAATAGAAGAGCGCACCGTCGGTTCTATCGGTAAAGGCTTCTGCGTATTTGTAGGTATATCCGATACAGACACAAAAGAAATCGCCGATAAAATGATTCGCAAATTGGTAAACCTGCGTATTTTCAGCGATGAGGAAGGCAAAACAAACCTGAATCTTTCTTCTGTCGACGGAGAACTGTTAATTATCTCACAATTTACATTGTACGCAGACTGCAGGCATGGAAACCGTCCTTCGTTCTTAAGTGCGGGAAAGCCTGGTCCATCCCAGGAATTATATGAGTATATCATAACAAAATGCAGAGACTATGTCCCTAAAGTAGAACATGGTGAATTTGGCGCGGATATGAAGGTTACCCTGACCAATGACGGGCCATTTACCGTCTGCTTAGACTCAGAGGAAATAGTGTGAAAAATCCATATGCGGAAGATTTTTCACACGCGAGATTTGTGTCTGTGCTAACTTAACACAAACTCGTTACATGCGCTGTCTCAACAAAAGTTGAAACAAAAACATGCGCAGAAATGGAGATTAATATGACTGGTGCACTTATTCTAACTGTAATCATTGTAATCGCCATCTATTTCTATATGCGCCATAGTGCAAAGCGAAGACGGGCGCAGGATATTGATTCAATACGGCAATACCACAGCCAATATAAGCGTAGGAGTCCCCGTTCCACCCGCCAAACTTCCGGCCAATCATACCGATTTTATATAACCAAATATAACAGTACCGAAGATTACAGAGAACGCTGAGGAAATTAACATGATAATGAATGTTTTGTTTTAAAGCATGATGATATTAGGCGAATATGTAAGAAGTATGTAGTTTGTCATTTCTTTACAAGCTACATATAAACTATCTATAATTTATGTTTATAAAGGAAAACATAGTACAAAGATATAATCTATATAGAAAGGCATGGAAACATCTATATGTTAAATTTATCTAAAATCAGATATTCCTTGGGCCATTGGCTTTCAAAAACCCGTCTGGGAGTATTTATCATAACATACAGTTATGTACACAAAAATTATGAATGGTATAGACAACTTATATTTGAATCGGATTATACCCTAGATGAGATACGCGAACTTATGAAAAAAAGCGACAAAGACGATAACCGGGCCAAATGGCTTATTATACGGTCACGTTATGCAGGAATGCACTGTACGTACAATGAACTTAAAGAGCTATTGACATATTTGGAGGACTAAGTCCTGTATAGAACTATTCGTTAAACTTGTGTTTTGCGCATAGTTCTATATCTCATATTATAGTGCCTTTTCTCATCCATAATCTAAAAAGACTTATACCCCCACCTAAGAATTTTAAGTTTCTATCAGTTGGGGGTATATCAATTTATACTTGAAGTATCTTACACAAATATTACCGGTTCTCAAAATCCTCAACAAACTGTGCAACCAATTTCACAGTGCCGTCGATTCCCAACACGCCGCTGTTAATTGCCAGGTCATAGCTGTCGGCACGTCCCCATTTCTTCGATGAATAGTAGTTATAATAACTCTGCCTGGATTTATCTTTCTTATTCATCATATCAATCGCTTTCTGCTCCGTTGTGACATCCTCATAGCGTTCCATAATACGCTTTACTTTACTCTGTTGGTCTGAATAGATAAACAGATGCAGACAGTTCTGGTAATCATGCAGTGCATAGTCCGCACATCTGCCGACAATGACACACGGCCCCTCAGAAGCTATCTTCTTAATGGCATCAAACTGTGCCAGAAAAACCTTATGGCTAATCGGCATGTCTACAAAAGAAGAAGAATTATATCCGAATGAATAGGTATCCATCACCAGATTATAAAGAAATGAATTTGTAGGGCGTTCATCATGGCTCTGTATCATCTCTTCACAGAACCCGCTTTCTTTCGCTGCTCTTGATAAAAGGTCCTTATCATAAAATTTAATCCCAAAGTATTCGGCAACTTTCTTCCCAATCTCACGGCCTCCGGAACCAAATTGACGTCCAATAGTAATCGTGGTATTCATAAAGCATCATCCTTTCTGCCATAAATTTTATCTTAAAAAGATAAGTATATTATTATTATATATATTTTCTACATAAAAAGCAAATAATTTTGATTATTTATTATACAAAACAAATAAAATATTTTATTTGTAAGAGAATTACCATTTTACAGCCGCCTCATAAAACAATGAAGGCACACCTGCCCAAACACAGGTGTGCCTCCCAACAATACTAGTAATTTAATTTGTACCGTCAATTAATTTATTACTTTAATTTGTTAAAGTAATAAATTAAACCACTCTATCCCCTATTTTGTCCCTTTTCCCCAAAGTACTTTACCGCCATCGATTAAGAGGATAACTGCCAAGATTACAATGGGAACAATAATAACATTCTGAAGTACATTCGTAAAGACTGCCGTTCCATCTAACTCGCCGCCCATCAATGCAACCATATTGTTCTTAAAGGAGAAGAACAAGGATACAAGCGTCGCACAGGACATGAAGATAATCGGAATATGTAGCATCTTATTGTTTCTACCCTTTTTCTTCAGATATGTGCCGACTGCAAGGAATGCAGGCACAGCAACCAACTGGTTACAAGCACCGAACAGCGGCCATACTTTCGCATATCCTGCCAGGCAGAGCGCAAAACCACAAACAGCCGTAATTATCGTAGCAACATACATATTATCCAGTTTCATTTTCTTTCCGGTTTCCGTACCTGCAAACAATTCCTGGAACATGAAACGTCCAAGCCTGGTGCCTGTGTCAAGGGATGTCAGGCAGAAGCAGGAAACAGCCAGAGAGATAATCGTATAGGTAGCATTCACTGCCCCTTCCGGGAAACCAATTGTGCTGAAAAACCCGGAGATAGCTGTCGCGAATACGACCGTCGGCGATGCGTAGCCAGCAGCCGCAAACTGGCCGTCCGTTGTCAAAGTTGCCACTGCAATCAGGGAAATCACTGCCAGCACACACTCAATTAACATGGAGCCATAACCTACCATCAATGCATCCTTCTCATTGTCAAGCTGCTTGGATGTCGTACCGGAACCAATCAGGGAATGGAAACCGGAAATCGCACCACATGCAATGGTAATAAATAATGTGGGGAACAAATAGTTACTTCCTACATGGAATCCGATAAATGTAGGAATCTCCACCACAGGATGTGCCGCAAAAATACCGATAATCGCAGCAATCATCATAAAATAAAGCAGGAATGAGCTTAAGTAATCTCTGGGCTGTAATAAAATCCACACAGGTGTAACCGATGCAATCATAATGTAAACAAACACGAAAGCAAGCCAGAAATTTTTAGAAAGCACAATCGGGAATGCAAGCCCAAGAGCTACACATGCCGCAAGCAAAATCACACCAATCACAGATGCAACCACCATAGGTGCATTCTTCCTGTACACAAAGAAACCGAATGCGATGGCAAGTGGAATAAAAAGCATGGATGCCGTAGCAACAGAGCCGTTTGCATCGCTTCCTGTAAAGGAATTTGCTACAATATCCGCAAATGCCGCGATAACAAGAAGAAGCACAAGCCATGCAAATACAGTGAAAAGCACCCTGCTCTTGTGTCCGATATTCTCTTCGATAACCTCACCAAGAGACTTACCCTCATGGCGAATGGATACGAAGATGGAGCCGAAATCCTGGACAGCGCCGAAGAAGATACCACCAATCACAATCCACAAGAAACACGGAAGCCATCCAAAGAATGCCGCCTGAATTGGGCCGTTAATCGGTCCTGCACCGGCAATTGATGAGAAATGATGTCCCATCAGGACCGGCGTTTTTGCGGGGCAGTAATCGACACCGTCTTCCAGTTCATGAGCCGGCGTCTTGCGACTCGGGTCGATTCCCCATGTCTTAGCTAAGTATCTGCCGTATGTAAGATAAGCTACTACGAAGATTACAATAGCCAATAAGATTAATACTACTGAGTTCACACGAATCCCTCCTATTTGATATATTTCTTTAGTGCCGGTATGCCAATTCCGCACAGCTTACACGCATACTGCCATCCCACCGCAGCTCATCGTACGTTCCCCTGGCATGCTGCATATGGCAACAGAAGTTGCAGAATATGCATACCATCTTCCTTATATGAAATAGATTGCTCTATTCAATAAGCTTACCGATAAATATAACTACATTGTATCACCTGATATTACTTTGACGTCTGCAAAATTGTCTTTATACATTTTCGCAGATTTGCGTCCCACATAATTCGTATAAACTCTCTCGTCCTCCATCGTAGCGCACACGATATGCGCCTGGGAAAACCCTCGTACATTGAAACGGTATCCCTTTTCATATTTGAAACGCTTCACCGCCTTGCACATCTCCCTAGAAAGTGGCTGCCTCACAATCAGGCTGACCGTCATATAGCTGTACATATGCCCTTCCGGCGGAACCGCTTCCCCTTTACGGACAAGAACCGGCTCCATGTAATCTTTCACAAGTGTATACGCCTCATCCAACAGTGCCTTATCCGCTTTCTCTGCCTCTATGAAAAGAATGTGCTCATAACAGTCCGAAGACCACATATTGGCTTCTCTCACAAGAATATATTTCTCTACATGTGAAAAAAAGTACCCATACGCAGGGTACTTTTTGCCATGGATGGCATACGGCCGATAAATATCAAATGTACCCGAATACTTGTATAATAATTTATCCAGATAATCGCCAGTCGTCATTCAAATACCCCTTTGTATCATTCCCTATCAATGTAAAATCCGTTAAGACAAGTGGACCATAAATAAAAATTTATCATATTTATGCATAAAATACAATATTTTATTAATAATTTATTTAGAATATTTTAGAATTTGTTTAAAAACAGCACATATACATCAGTATATAAGCTTCACTGTTCACTAAGGAAATCTATAATCAATGTATTTTATGCATAAATCTTCTCTACAGAATATGTAGCAGATGTTCAAAATATTCCGGCAGCGGCGCAGTCACCTCCACATATTCCCCTGTGGACGGATGCGCAAAACCAATAACCATTGCATGGAGCGTCTGTCCTTCCAGATGGAATTTATCCTTCTGCCTGCAATAAACCGTATCTCCGAGCAGCGGATGTCCAATACATGCCATATGGACACGGATTTGGTGTGTGCGCCCGGTTTCCAACTGGCATTCGATATAAGTGTATGAACCAAACCGCTGCAATACCGTATAATGGGTAACCGCACACTTCCCGTTGGCCGCATTGACAGCCATCCGTTTACGCTCTTTCGGGTCTCTGCCGATAGGCGCGTCCACAGTCCCGGTATCCTGGTCAATTACGCCGTGGACGATTGCCCGGTATTTTCGTGTAATGGTATGTTCTTTGAGCTGTGCGGCAACGGCATTGTGGGAATGGTCATTTTTACAGATAATCAAGGAACCTGTCGTATCCCTGTCAATCCGGTGTACAATACCGGGACGCATAACGCCGTTAATGCCGGAAAGACATCCTTTGCAATGATACATCACCGCATTGACCAGTGTGCCATGATAATGTCCCGGCGCAGGATGCACCACCATCCCTTTGGGCTTATCAACTACAAGCACGTCCTCGTCCTCGTACAGAACACAAAGCGGGATATCTTCGGCTTGTATAGGCGGCTCCACCGCCTCGGGAATAGAGAAAACTATTTCATCATCCACTTTCAGCCGGTAACTTGCTTTCTGCGGGTTTCCGTTGACTGACACGGCATTTTCCTTAATACATTTCTGGATATAGGAACGGGACAAATCAGGCAGCGCATTGTTTATCCATTTGTCAAGCCGTTCGTCATCCTCGCCCAGGCCAATCTGATAAGTAAACTGTTCCATAATCATCCCCATCGATTTATTTAATCTCGCGGTATCGTTTCTGTTTAAAGCTGATAAAACTTAAATCTTCTTCCTTATACACAAATAAAAGCAATATCACAAGTATCACGGTGGACACTGTCACATAGATATCCGCCACATTGAAAATGGGGAAATTAATCAACACAAAATAAATAAAATCCACCACATAGTCAAACCGGATACGGTCAATCATATTGCCGATGGCCCCCGCCGCAATCAGGCTAAGCAGCACATGAAGAAGCCTGTACTTCTTCTTATCGGGAGTCTTAAGCAGCACGTAGCCGATTACGCCCAGGATGACGACCGCTACAAAGATAAAAAACGCTTTCTGGTTCTGTAACATGCCAAAGGCCGCTCCCTTGTTCTCCAGATAATTCAGCTCCAAAATACCATTGATAATATTAAAAGCAGCCTGGTCTTTTAAATGGATTACGGCAAGATACTTCGTATACTGGTCAAACCCGACCAATGCGGCGATTCCCAAAAGGTCTAAGAGTATCCATATCTTTTTCTTTAAGCTCATTCTTTTGCATCCTCATCGCTAAAATATATTTCACGGACAGCCTCCATCACTTCATCATCCGTCACTGTCCTGTCAATCACTGCTTTACCTACTTTCTTGAGCAGTATAAATTTAATTTGTCCGGCTTCCATTTTCTTATCCGATTTCATCAGTTGTAAAATTTCCTCAGGATGAATGGAATCTATGCTGATTGGAAGATTAAACGGCACAAACATGTCCCTCACTTCGTAGTATTCGTCCATGGACAGCCAGTTATGCTTCCAGGAGATATAGGCTGCAGCAACCATACCCAGGGCAATACATTCCCCATGGAGCATACTAAAGTCCATGGCCTTCTCAATGGCATGTCCGATGGTATGCCCGAAATTGAGGAGGGCACGTTCACCTTTCTCCTTCGGGTCTTTCTCAACCACCAGTTTCTTAATGGTACAGCTTTTCATCACCATCTCAAGCAACACATCACTATCCCTGTCATGGATTTCATACATATTGTCTAACAGCCATTCATAAAACAGCGCATCCTTAATAAGCCCATGCTTCATCACTTCCGCAAAACCGGCATAGAACTGTCTGTCATCCAACTCCTTGAGCACAGAAATGTTCATATAGACAAGTTTAGGCATATAAAAGGCTCCCACCATATTTTTATACCCGTCAAAATCCACGCCTGTTTTTCCGCCGATGCTACTGTCAGATTGCGCTATCAATGTTGTCGGAATCTGGACAAAATCAATGCCCCTTAGATAAGTCGCCGCCGCATAGCCGGTAATGTCGCCTACCACGCCGCCCCCAAGTGCAACCAAAAGGTCCTTCCTGTCAAACTTGGCCTCGATTAACGCTTTGTATATTCCCTTGACCGTATCCAATGTCTTATTTGGCTCTCCCGCCGGAAAAGAATGGAGAAGTACTTCTTTGCAATGCCCCTCGAGAATATCGCATACCGTACTGCCAAAGAGCCTCGCCGTGTTGGAATCGGCAATGACCGCCACTCTTCTGCCTTCTGTGCCAAGGGCTTGCATTTCATCCGCCAGAAGGTCAAAATCCTGTGTAAATACAATGTCATAGCATGGTTTTTCCTCATAGTTAATTGTCATTCTCTCAGCCATATTTTCCTCGTCTTTCCTGTCACTGGAAAATCACAAATATTCCAGTTTATCACTTATTTTGTATCGTTTTATTCTACAATATTTTAAAGTCTGTCCATAGGCAGAAAAAAACTTCCTGACAGCATTGCCAGGAAGTCATCTTTCGCCGCTTAGATTCCATTGTTAATCGGTACGTCAAACGAACCGGATAAGATTTCCTGAAAATCACCGGATATATCGACGCTTGCCGGTGTGATAATGAAGATGTAGTGTGAGATTTTCTGTAAGTTACCGGAAATAGCGAAACATGAGCCTGAAGTAAAATCAATGATTCTCTGTGCAATATCCACATCCAGTCCCTCAAGGTTTAACACAACGGTCCTGTTGGCAAGCAATGTTTCCGTAATCTCCCTGGCATCCTCCACCGTGGTAGGCTTGATAACACATACTTCCATGCCTGTCCCAAGCATCTTCTTCGTCTGTCTCATGGGCGTCACCTTCGGTGTTGATTTCTTCATCGGAGGGTCATCTTCCATCGAAATATCGTTCCTCATCGAACCGGGTTTCTTGACTGGTTCAGGTTCATCATCATAGAAATCATCGTCATAGTATTCATCATCTTCATCGTTCAATTTCATGGCGTTCAAAAACTTATCCATTACACTCATGTTCCAAACCTCCGCTGTTTCATTTACCGTACAGCCAAAAACAGACTATATCCTGTACGGTATTCATATAACCCATAAACTTATGTATATTAAACGGCTGTATACTGTCTTTCTCCAAAAATACCGGTTCCGACCCTGATATATGTGGCGCCTTCTTCCACCGCAACTTCATAGTCCCCGGTCATACCCATAGAAAGCTCTTCCATACAAATATTATCAATGTTTTTATGAATTATGTCAACATATATTTGCTTTAACCTTGCAAAATACAGTCTGTTCTCTTCCGAATTCTCAACATATGGAGCGATTGTCATAAGTCCTTTTACCACGATATTTGGCAGTTCGGAAATATCCTTTACCAAAGAGGCTGCTTCCTCTGTACTTGTCCCAAATTTACTCTCTTCTCCCGCCACATTGACTTCTACAAGGACGGACACCGTTATATTCTTTTTACATGCTTCCTTGCTGATTTCCTCGGCAAGCCTCAGGGAATCCACGCTATGAATCATGTAGACTTTATCCACGATGTATTTTACTTTATTTCGTTGCAAATGCCCAATCATATGCCACCGGATATCTTTGGGAAGCATATCATATTTCCACACCAGTTCCTGAACCTTATTCTCCCCGAAATCACGGCATCCTAAATCATAGGCTTCCTGCAGCATTTCCACAGGCTTTATCTTGCTGACCGCAACCAACGTCACCTCTTTGCTGTCACGTCCAGACCGCGCGCAGGCCGCCTCTATATTAGCCTTTACCGTTTCAAGGTTATCCCGGATAATACTCATAATAATCTCCATTTCTGCGCTGCTTTTGTCTCAACTTTTGTTGAGGCAGCGCATGTATCACTCACGAAGACGATTTCTCATCTGCTATTAACGCACATTTGAGGCTCTGGCTCAAATTGCCGATTGAAAAATCAGTGCATCAGCATGATTTTTCAATCTAATCTCTATTCTCGTTTAGCCTGATAGTTTTTATATCCATCTTTTAAAGGATTACTCATGGATAATCTCATTGTCAGCCACGGTCGATGCGTCCAACACGATATAATCATAGACACTCAGCCCGTATACGGTATTGGATTTCACAATGGCGTACTCTTCATTCTGGTACAGGACATTGACCTGTTTAAAATCTGCATATCCCTTGTTGATATTGTACACACCGGTGAGCGTGCCTGTCTTACTGACTGCATGTTTCTCGGTCGAATCCGGTTTAATGATATTGTTGCCCGCCCGCAATACGGACTCATCCAGATAATATTCCGTCTCGGTCGCATCATAAATCGTGGTAGGGACAAACTCGGTAGTCGCATTACCGTTCTCGTCATAAGTTTCCCGCAGGACGCCGTCCTTTCCGCTGTTGCCGCCTTTTGTCACATATTCTTTCGGAACAATGAAAAATTCTTTCTCCACAATAGATGAATTGGGGATTTTTAACCCTTTTTCATCCTCCAAAAGAAGTTCTATATCGATGAAACGGTCCGTACAGAACGTAATCATAGAATTTGTGAAAGTCAAGGATACAAACGTATCTCCCGCCTCATTCGTATAATCAGCCACTTGTCCCCAGGAAGTATACTGGTTCTTTAAAAACTTAACTTCCACATACTCCTTCTCCACAAGCTCCTCAGCGAGTTCCTTCTCCACAGGGATGACAATCGACCAATCCTCGTCTAATGACATCTTGAACACAGGGTCTCCGTTGGCAAGCAACTCATTGTTCACAAGATGCTCCTTCTCATAATCTTTCTGTTCAAAAAGCTCTACAGTCATATCTTCAAGCTTCAAATCCTCATAGCCGTCGATAAAATATGTAACGATACCGCTTTTAGGGGCATAGCAATAATTAATGAGCGCAGTGCCGGAAGTATTATTTAAGGCATCCACATTCGCAAGAATATTATAGTTAGCCAGCTTTAGTACCGTACCTTCCACACTGTATTTAAAATTATACACATCTGAAAAATCTTTTCTGTCAAAGCGGCTCGTGAAAGATGTAATCTCCGATTTAAGCTCCGCAAGGTCTGAATCGGACAGGGAGTTTTCCCCGCTTTCATTTGTATTGATATAATCGGACAACCGCCCGCTTTCATCTATGGTATAAATCAAGTCTCCTGATGCCGCACGCTCCCCTTCCCTGGCAAAATAATTGACATATCCCGCATTATTGCACTTTACAATCTCTTCATTCCTGAGTGCAATCCCTTTATAGACACTGTTTGAAGTAAGTGAACCCTCCTTCACACTATAGCCTACGATATGGTCTTTCCTGAAATACATACAGACACAGACAACCACATATACGAAAATGGAGGCAAAAATCAGCATACCGATATTCAAATTTAAGGGGCGGCGGTATTTAGTTATATTATTCCTGTTGTCCGGCAAATCACGCTCTCCTTTAACATGTCAAAAACCCCGGATAATCCGAGGTTTTTATGGAATTACACATTCATCAATTATGTATGGCTTATAAAGAAACAATAACCTTGGATTTCAGTTCTTCCGGTAATGCATGTTCATCAACGGAAATACTCAAAACGAAATCCACATGGAACTTCTCGCTGATGGTCTCTAATTTAGCAATGGTCGCGCCGATATCGTTCTCGTTCACGCAGGCAATCTTGAGGAAGCTGTCGAAGTACATATGCTGCAGGTCGTGGTCCTGTGAAATGATACCACAGATGAAACCGATAAATTCATCACTGTTAGTCACTAAGTAGTCGGAAACATTAATCAGCCTGATTTTATTGTTCAGCTCAAACATGTGCTTGGTGCTTTTATCTAAGTACACAACGTTGCCCTGTACGTCTTTTATCTCCGTATTTACTTTATCCAATAAATGCTTGGTCTTTCCTTTTCCTTTATTGCCTACGATTAATTGAACCATGGCGAAACCCTCCTAAAGTAAAATATTGTATAGTCTGTGATATTACTTCGTCTATCCATATTATAAGGGAAAGACGTTAAAAAAACAACTAGAAAAAATGTTAAACTTATGCCTCTATTTCGCAAGCCCGAGCAGGGTTGTCATATCTTTGTACAGATTTTCACCTGATGTATCTTTCATAATGACAGATATATATGACGTACCAGCACTGCTTCTTGACAGAAGCAGCAGGCAATGCCCTGCGGCATTGGTTGTCCCTGTCTTTCCACCGATTACAGTGACATTCGGAGGCATCTCATATGTACCTTTCAAATACTGGTTTGAATTTTTCACATCCACCGACTTCTCTGCGCCATTTTTATCCTTATATGTGGTAGTATACGAACTCATCTGGATAATCTGGTTAAAAAGGTCATACTGCATCGCTTCCTGGAAAATCAGGTAGAGGTCATAGGCCGTCATATAATGCCCTTCCTCCGTCAACCCGTTGGGATTGGTAAAGCAACAATTTGTGGCGCCAAGTTCAGCCGCCTCACTGTTCATGAGAGCCACAAACTCCTCCACAGAGCCTGATATTCCTTCGGCAATCAGATTCGCCACATCGTTGGCCGAATAAATAAGCAGAATATGTAACGCCTGGTCTAACGTCATCTGGTCACCGGGTTTTAAGCCGCACAGCACGGCTCCCTGCTCTTTGACCAACACACTGTCGGTAGCCGTAAGTATCTGGTCTGCGGAGCCGTATTTCATGGCGACAAGCGCCGTCATTACCTTCGTTAGACTGGCAGGATTGAGCTGCTCATTCACGTTCTTTGCATAAAGCGTATCCAGATTCTTAAGGTCAAACAAAGCCGCCGAACCAACATCGGACAGATTTACGCCCGCCGCAGACACATCTTTATCCGCAACGCACAAATCAGCCGCAAAAGGTTCTAAAGTCTCCTGGTTTGTTGTGGTAAGCAGTTGAAAACTACTTACATCGTTATTTAGTTGGTATGCCATATCATACTTGGTATTACCACAGCCCGTCAGGGATATGGCAAATATCAGAAGCATGGCACTTACCCTTCCTCTCAGATTTCTATTTGTACATTTCACGCCACTCAAGGTCTCCTCTTTCGAGTGATTTAATCATCAGTTCTGCCGAAGCCAAGTTGGTTGCAAGCGGTATGTTGTACCTGTCACACAGCATCACAACATTATTGACATCCGGCTCATGCGATTTCGGATACAACGGGTCACGTAAGAAAATCACAAGGTCAATCTCGTTATGTTCAATCTGGGCGCCAATCTGCTGGGCGCCGCCTAAATGCCCCGCCAGATATTTATGGATAGTCAGATTCGTCACTTCCTCAATCAGCCGTCCTGTTGTTCCTGTTGCATACAATTCATTCTTGCTTAAAATCCCCCGATAAGCGATACAGAAGTTCTGCATCAATTTTTTCTTCGCATCATGCGCAATCAATGCAATGTTCATAGAAACACCCTTATACCCTTCTACATATTATTTTTTGCACTGCAGCCGTACATTCAGTACGAACCCCACGCCAATATACAGACTAACTAATGAAGTCAGCCCATAGCTGACAAACGGAAGTGGGATTCCCGTATTGGGAATCACGCGGGTAGCAACCGAAATATTGATAATCCCCTGAAAACCGACTAGCGATGCAACCCCCGCCGCAATAATCGTGCCGGCTATATCTTTTGCCCTCCTAGCTACCATAATACATTCAAATGCAATTAAAATCAATAAGACAATTACGGTACATGCTCCTACGAATCCGAATTCTTCCCCGATAACCGCATAAATAAAGTCTGTCTGCGGTTCCGAAATAAAATTACCGCTTTTTACGGAACTAAACTCATTGTTGTTATATCCTTTTCCATACAACATACCGGAGCCTATCGCAATAACGGAATTATTTTGCTGGTAGGCCTCCGCATTTGCATACTCGTCCGGATAAAGCCATGCAAGAATACGCTTCTGCTGAAAACTCTCGATAATTTCCTGGTCAGGCTGCAAAACAAGTGTCAGAGCAATGATAAAAGCAGGCACTGCCACCGATATAACCATAATGATATATTTCCAACTGATACCGCCCACAAATAAAATCACGCAAAACAGCAAAATCACCATAATGCTCGTGGACATATCTGGCTGCTTATAAATAAGGGCAATGGGCGGTATGAAAAGCAGGATGCACATGCCGATTATCTTTATGGAATCCATTTCATCCTTATGTTTCATGATAAACTGTGCGAAAAATAAAAGCAATAGTATTTTAGCCGTCTCGGAAGGTTGGAACTGAATACCAAAAATATTTACCCACCGCTGAGCACCGCCCCTTTCTACGCCAATCTCCTTGACAAGTATCAAAAGCACAATATTTATCAAGTACATAATCCAGTAAAAACGTAAAATTACCGAATAGTCAAACAGGGACAAAACTGCCATCAGGAAAAAACCTAACACAAATCCGGCAATCTGCCTGGACTGCGATGATTCCTGCGCGCTTCCGACGGCAAAAATACCAATCACGGTAAGCGCCACCACC
The DNA here is from genome assembly GCA_910578645.1 of uncultured Lachnospiraceae bacterium. GTDB lineage: Bacteria > Bacillota > Clostridia > Lachnospirales > Lachnospiraceae > UBA3282. The sequence goes on along the minus strand of CAJTQI010000004.1, from coordinate 26,334 downwards.
AGGAAGACCAACTTAAAATCAAAATCCCTGATATGGTATTGTTTCAGCATAGAGCGTCCCCTTTCTTAATATGCATTATTATATTGCATAATGGCAGGTAAACAGGGCAAAGCAACTACTTGCCGACAAGCTGCCTGGCAGCTTAATCATGGTTTAAATCCAGAATCGGTATATTGGCGTACAGTGTCGGATTTTTAATCCCCCGCCCTTTGCTCCCTGCCTTGGTAATCTGAATTTCCATCGTCTTAGTATCAATCTTCATATATTTGGAAATCACCATGGCAATATCGTTTTTTATCATTTCCATCATTTCCGGCGAACAGTTAACCCGGTCCGAAATTAACAAAATCTTTAGCCTGTCTTTCGCTATTTCCCTAGAGCTTTTCCGCTTTAATAAATTTTTAAACACAATTATCCCCCCTAACTCTTATGAAAAATACCCGACACTTTTGCCCAGAAAGAAACACCTTTCTCCAAATCAAGGAACGGCACTTCCCTTCCTAAGACTCTGTTGCAGATATTCTGATAGGCTTTGCCTGCCAGTGTGTTGCTCCCTACAAGCGGTTCTCCCTGGTTGGTGGAAATCACCACATTCTCATCGTCGGGAACCATCCCTATTAGCGGGAGGGATAGGATGTCTACTACATCCTCAGAGGACATCATGTCCCCTCTCTTAATCATATCATAGCGGATACGGTTAATCACCAGGTCTATCTTATGTATTTCGTTGGCTTCCAAAAGCCCGATAATCCGGTCTGCATCCCTGATAGCGGATACTTCCGGCGTAGTGACCACAAATGCCCTGTCCGCGCCCGCTATGGCATTCTGGAATCCTTGTTCAATGCCCGCCGGGCAATCCAGTATAATGTAATCAAACTGGTCTTTTAAATGTCCAATCATCCTGACCATTTGTGAAGGATTCACGGCACTTTTATCCCTGGTCTGTGCGGACGGAAGGAGAAATAAAGTCGGATAACGCTTATCCCTGATGATGGCCTGCTTGATGCGGCAATTTCCCTCTACCACATCCACCAGATTATAGACTATCCGGTTTTCCAACCCCATCACGACATCCAGATTCCGAAGCCCGATATCCGTATCAATCAAAACTACTTTCTTGCCCATGGCTGCCAGACCTGTGCCAACGTTTGCGGTCGTAGTGGTCTTTCCTACTCCGCCTTTACCTGATGTGACGACAATTACTTCACTCATATCTTACCTCCTGAATATGATGTAGTGTTGCTGCTAATCCGGTATATGAACCCTGTAAATATACGTTTGCTGTCCGGATATAGCGATGCATTATCGTCCCCTGGGTATCCTCCTTAGGCTGTAACATGTACCTTCTTTTTGTATAAAGAAATTTGGAAAGTACATAGACGGCCGCTTTGAACCGTCAAAAAGGCAGGTCACTCAGTAATTCTTTGGTAATCGGCTCCATAATGACTCTTCCGTCCTCCACATAAGCAATCTTCGGCTGAACCTTCGGTTTGATTGGCCATTTGCTTTGCTTCTCTGATGTTTTATATTTGAAATCACCAATTTTTAATTTCTCAGGTGACATTTCAAGCGCAACGACAAAATGTCCTTCCTGTCCGCTTCCACCGGCATAGGCTTGTCCATACAGCCCGCCTAATATGACAATATCCTTACTGGAAATAATGCAGGAGCCAGGATATACATCCCCCAACACAATCACGCTGTTTTCTGTCTCTAACGTCTGCCCGTCTTTTAACGTGCCCTTGTAGAACTGTCCGGCATTCTCCATCATACGCTGATGGTCGGAAAGCTTCTGCAAAGCTTTCACGAAGGTCTTCTCAGTCTCTTCGTTCTTGCCGATGATACAGGTCACATTCAAAGCCGAATTTGCCGTAATTGTGTTAATAATCTGTCGTTCTTCCTGGTCTGTCAGGATACGTCCCTCGAAGGAAAGCACCATACTGGCATCCTTGAAAAAATGCGCCGATTCTTTGAATTTAAAGGCAATCTCTTCAAGAAGCTGTGCAAAGGGTATCTCATCATCCAGGAAAATGGACAGCCCATTAGGAAAACTCTTAATAATAACCGGATTTTTCATTCATAATCCTCCATCTACTCTATCGGACAGCCTGTACCCAGGTGCCTCTAATCTCCGTTAATCGTACCAGTCTCCAAGGAGCTTGCAGTTCCGGTAATAATCTCATCTGTGTCTTTCAGCCCATAATAATACTCATATACGTCCTTGGCAATCTGTGCACTGTAATCCGAGGTATAACCATGGGCAACCCGGACAGTGACGGAAATCTCAGGCGCCTCATAGGGCGCATAACTGATGAAAACCGCATGGTTAGGCCGGTTAAGGTTCTCCTGTGCCGTACCGGTCTTGCCAGCCACATCCACATCCAAATTAGAATAATACCCTTTCTTTTCCACCACCCTGCGCATACCGGTATGGATAATATCCCAATATTCGCTGTCCATATCGATTTGGTTGCGCACTTGGGCATGGTTATCCGTAACCTCATCGTTATTATGGCCTGCTATTTTGTCTACCAATGTTAAATTATAACATGTTCCGCTGTTGGCAATCGTTGTAACATATCGCGCAAGTCCTACGGTCGTATAATTGTTCGTACCGTGTCCAATGGCAGAACGGACGGCGTCCGTATCGGAAATCTCTGGCATATACTCCTCAATCTCCACGCCAGACGTCTCCGAAAGTCCGAACATATCTGCAAACTTTGCAAGTTTATTCAATCCTACGTCGTCGTTGTATGTGCCGTTCACCATGCTAAGTCGGTAACCGACCTCATAGAAAAACCAGTTGCAGGAATGTTGTATTCCTCCCGTAACATTGATAGCCCCATGTCCCCCCAGTCCAATCCAGCATTTTGGTGGAGGAGAAATCTTTTCGAACCGTCCTGCACAGGTGATGGTATCGGTAGATGAAATCACTCCTTCACTCAGGCCCGCTGTGGCAGACACAATTTTGAAGGTAGAGCCAGGCGCCGTCTTCTGCTGCGTGGCATAATTAAGTAGTGGAGTGGACAGGTCATTGCGCAGACTGGCAAAATATGTGGCGTCCACACCGTTAGCCATCTTGTTATTGTCATAACTGGGATAGGATACGAGCGCCAGCACATCTCCCGTATTCACATCTGTAACGACGATAGAACCAGAATGCGGGTCCAGGGCAAGCTGTGCCGGAGTAATATCCAGGTTTTCAATACGGTTGCGCATAAAAACATACGCAGTCTCATTGCCTGCCTCGAACTGTCTCATCTCATCTTCAGGAATCTCCACCATATTCTGCTCCAACAAAAGCTGGCAGACCTGCCGCCCCGTCAGTTCGTCATTGTTAATCATATAGCGGTACATTCTCTTATCAAAACCGCCGTCACTGTCCAGTTTCTCGAAAATATAGTCCAGTATTTTGCGGTAAATCTCGACAGAATCGGAATATCTTGAATCAATATCAAGTTTGGAGACATCAATCCAGTTCTGGGCAATGGTATAATTCAGATATTCATTGAGGCTGATTACCTCATCCTTCGTCCATGCAATATAGGTTGCATCGTTGCGGTCTATGGCAGATTCCATGATAATGTTCTGTTCATACAACATGGCAACAATATAACTTTCGTAATTCTGGTACTCTTCCGTCAGACTATTGTAGGGCGTGCATGTCTCCTCCATCTCTTGCCGTAAAGTGGCATACACCCTTGCCTTTTTGTCCAGATAAGTCTCATGGACAAGTTTCTCCGTCTCCCCCGCACCCGGCGCACCGAAATGGGACGTGTCTATAATATTATTATTGATACAGGCAAAATAAACATCATAAATCGGAATCGTAATCTTTCCGCCATTTCCCCCTTCCGGGACATGGAACTCCTTTATATTAGCTATATTTTTCAACAAAATACTTGCGAGTTTAGACTCTAATATATGATACGCCGCTTTCTGCAACCCGGAATCCACTGTCAAATAGATATCATTGCCGGCAGTGGATTCCACCCGGTCGCTTGTCTCAATGACTTTGCCAAGGTTGTCCACATAGACAGTCTCGGAACCCTTCTTTCCCTGTAGTTCCATCTCCATGGACGCCTCAATTCCCGACTTGCCTACCGTATCGTTTAGGTCGTATGTTTCGTCTTGTTCCTGCAGGACCTTCAATCCTTCCTGGTCGACCTTACCCGTATACCCGATAATTTGGGCAAAATAAACGCTGTCATTATATTTGCGTATCGTCCCCTCTGCGATGGCAACGCCTTCTAGTACATCCGCATTCTCCATCACAACAGCTACCGTCTCTTCAGACACATTATTCGCCACCGTGGTAGCGATATATTTTTGATAGCTATTGGCGCTCATAGCATAACGTATCGTAATAATCTTAAGAATCTCGGCTTTCGTATATCCCAGGCCAGGTTCAAAAGTGGATGAATCATCCTCCACCGTACATGTACCGATTCCATAATGGGAACTGGGCGATGTACCGCACAGGTATTCCACAACTTCATCGGGGGTCGCGGTCCTTTCTTTCTGTTTTAGTTCATTGATTGTAGGATGTCCATATACATCCGCCAAAAAACGAAGTAGCTGCGTGCCTTCCACATTGAATTGATAATTACCACTACTATCTAACACAATATGGAAATCATCGATAATCTTGTCTCCGTTTTTCTCAATCATCTTGATTAATTTGGAAATTGTGGCATTCAGATTTGCATTCTTCATTCTGCCGGACTCATACACGTCTTCAATCGTAACAGAGTACGCCAGCTCATTATAGGCAAGCAGATTGCCGTCCCGGTCCAGTATATTACCTCTCGTGGGAAGAATCGTGCGCTCCCTTGTAATACTGATTTGAAAATTATTATAATATTCCTCACCGTGGACAATCTGTAGCTGGAAAATCGTATAAATCAGATAACCGCCCATACCGAACAGTACAAAGACAAGAACAAGCAGTCTGGAAGTAATCATATTCATGAAATTTTCTTTAAATTGTTCTAATATATGGTCAAACAAACTTCTTACCACTCCTTAGTTCACTGCGCTCCAGCCTGGTATTTATCCAGAGAATAAGCGGGTAGAGAAAAATGGTTACAAAAATCGTATATACGATTTCCGGCAGGATAACGTGCATAAAATAATACTCGAAATCAAACCGACTACGCAAAAGAAATAAAATGACATAACAAGTTAATCCATAGAAGCAATCGCTCCCAAGAATCAATGCAATCGGAAGTTTGATATCCTGGGGATAGAAAATTGTACAAAACTTTCCGTTCATATATCCAATATACATATAGAGGAGGGAATAAAAACCTATGGAATTTCCAAAAAATATGTCCACAAGCAATCCACAGAAAAAACCAATCAAAAGTCCCGTCTTCTCTCCTCGCATGAATCCGAAAGACGAAGTCAGCACGATTAATAGATTCGGGACAATCCCGCCGAACGCCAATCCGTGAAATACCGTGCATTGCAGAAGGAAACATATGAATACCAAAAAAGTGGTAACGATAAAACGTTTCATGCATTCTCTCCTACTCCGGGAGTTGCTTAAGTTCCATAACCACAAGCACTTCCTCAAGATGTTCAAAATCTACCGCAGGCGTAATGTATCCTGACTTCGTCAGGTTGTTGGCATCCTGGTTGATTGTACTGATATATCCCACCAAAATCCCCGGCAGATATTTGTCGCTGATGTTGGAAGTCACGATTTTATCGCCCTCCACCACCACACTATCACTGTCCACAAGCTGTTCAAACTCAATCACGCCCGATGCATACAGCTTCAGATTTCCAGATACAATCATATTATCGGAACTGGACAACACCATGGCGCTGACATTGGAGTCATCCGCGATGATTGCTTTCACCTTAGACCAATTGGGCCCTACATCCACAATGCGGCCCACCAGTCCACTGCCTGCCATCACATTCATATCCACGGCAATTCCATCCTGGGAGCCTTTGTTAATGACAAACGAATGAAACCAGTTGCCGGCATCTCTGGCGATAATGCGGGCTCCGGTTTTTTCATACTCGTCATACTGCGCATCCAGACTGTACAGTTCCCGCAAGTTGGTCAGTTCATAGCGGTCCTGTTGCAACCTGGTATTCTCAATTGTCAGCTCATCTAGCTGCTCTCTCAGGCTTTCATTCTCGGCGATTAAATCCCTAATCTGGACAAGCTCATCGGAACGGTTCGCCAGCCAGCTTCCAACCGAGCTGATACCCTCCTCAAAGGGCACTACCGTATATCCCGCCACCATGCTTAAGGGTCCACTGAACACAGTCGTATTGAAAGTCAGCAATACCATGCCGGTGCACAGGATTGTTAAAATAAAAAGGAGATATTTACTTGGTAATGTAAATTTTTCTCCTTTTCTTTTTACGATTGGACTCATTTACTCATTCCTTCTATTGCATATGCTACCGTTTTATAATTATCTTCATTGATAATCTTGGCAAGTCCTAGCGCTACACTGGTAACAGGATTCTCGGAGACATTGACTTTAAGCCCTGTGCCCTTGCTCATCAGCCTCGCTAAATTACTCACCTGTGAAGCGCCGCCTGTCAAATAAATACCGTGGCGATAAATGTCCGCGGCAAGCTCCGGCGGCGTACGCTCCAGAATCACCTTGATATTATCTATAATCGTATTAAAATGCTCCGTCAGGCATTCATCCACAAGCGCCGTAGGAATCTCACGCTCCACAGGAAGCCCCGTAACGATATCCCTGCCGTATACAAGAGCGCCTGTCCCCTGTTCCTCTAATTCAAGAAGGGAAATCTTCACAACTTCCGCCGTCTTGCCTCCTATTATCAGGCTAAATTCCCTACGGATTGCCGCCTTGACCGCATCATCAAACTTGCGGCCTCCCACCTTAATCAACCGGCTTAAAACAATACCGCCCAAAGACAAAATCGAAATTTCTGTCGTGTCAAAACCAACATTGACCACCAAAACACCCTGAGAATTCTTGACATCGATGCCAAGTCCCAAGCCGTCCGCCACCGCCTTGTCCACAACCATGACCTTCTTCGCCTTGACATTGGATTCTTTAATCAAATCTTTAAAAGCCCTCTTTTCCACCTCAGTCACATCCCAAGGCACAGCAATATAGTAATCTGCCGGTTTCAAGTTATTGCGCATCAAGTCAGTCAGAAAATATCTGACAAGCATCTCCATATTCTGGATATCCGCAATCACACCGTTGCTAAGCGGATAAGAAATATGGATGTTGCTCGGCGCTTTCTCATACATTTCAAAAGCAGAATCCCCATACGCAAACAGATTCTTCTTATTCTCGATAGCAATCATGTTCTTCTCCACAAAAACACTATCGTCAGCACGGTTATAGATTTTAATATTGCTTGTTCCTAAATCGATTCCAAACGCGTTGTTAGCCAAGACAGCTACCCCTCTCTTTCCTGTAATGCACTTTTAGAGCATGGCGCATCCGCCATCAAACTGCTCTCTTTAAAACTAAAATACTGGTTATCTCCTAAAATAATATGGTCATGAAGCGGTATATCCATCAACATGCCAATCTGTTCAACCCGCTCCGTAACCCGTATATCATTCTCGCTAGGTAACGGATTTCCACCGGGATGATTGTGCAAAAGCATAATGCCTGCCGCCTGCGCATGCAATGCCTGGATAAACACCTCCCGCGGAGAAACCAAGGAAGCGTTGACCGTCCCTTTACAGAGGATACGCTCCCTAATCAAATGCATCCCTGCATCTAAAAGGATAAGCATGATATACTCCACACCCTCATGGCGGAACCTCTCCATATAGTAGTCCGCCACAGAAGCAGGGCTGTAGAAAGACAGATGCTGTTTGGCTTTCGCCTGTGCCATTCTGGTGCTTAACTCTGCCACCGTCTTAAGCTGGATTGCTTTTACTTCCCCAATCCCTTCAATCTTCTGGAGTTCTTTCAAGGAAATGTGGTACAGCCCAAGCAGCCCGTTGCCATAACAGGCCGACTCAGAAAGCACCCTCTCGCCAAGTTCCCTCACACTCATGCTCCGCGTCCCTGTCCGAAGGAGAATCGCCAAAAGCTCCGAATCGGTCAGGGATTTACTTCCATAGGAAATAAATTTCTCATATGGAAGATTTTGCATCCTGTAATATTCATTGTTCTCACACTTGCCTAATTTCATTCAACCTCTTTCCCGACAGCTTCTCTCTCCTTAAACGACGGGTGAAGATTACGTTAAACAAAACGGTATTAGAATGACCGTCAGAACTTCCCAACGCCCATTTTATCACAACAGTTTTTTGATGTATACAAAAATTACCAAAATTTAATAAAATATACATGAATGCAGTGCCAATACGGGCTTAATTTACTAAGCAATGTCTTCTACTTATTCACGCCTTTTGAAAGTCCTCCGTTACGATATGTTTGTCTATCAGGTTCTGCAGGGTCTTGAGGATGCCAAGCTTCGCATGGGGAAAAGTCAGCCCGCCCTGGAAATAGACGGCGTAAGGAGGCGCTATGGGGCCGTCGGCACTCAGTTCGATGGAGGAGCCGGAGACGAAGGCTCCCGCCGCCATAATAACTTGAGAATCATATCCCGGCATATCCCAGGGTTCCGGTGTCACGAAACTGTCCACCGATGCCGCCGCTTGAATGCCCTGACAGAAAGCGATAACCCCTTCCGGAGAGCCAAAAGTAACAGCCTGGATAATGTCATGTCTGCTCTGTGTCCCGTCGGGAATGACAGGAAACCCTATCTTTTCATAAATATTTGCCGAAAAAACCGCGCCTTTTAGCGCACCGGCCGTGACGGTAGGTGCGAGAAACAGTCCTTCGTAGAAAGAAGAAAGGATTCCAAGTGAAGCCCCTACTTCCTTGCCAAGCCCCGGGGAAGTCAACCGGTATGCGGCGTTCTCCACACATTCCTTTTTGCCCGCTATATAACCGCCGATGGGCGCAAGCCCACCGCCCGGATTCTTTATCAGGGAGCCAACCACCATATCCGCCCCCACATCGGTGGGCTCTTTTGTCTCCACAAATTCACCGTAACAGTTATCCACCATACAGATTACGTCAGGCTTAATTTTCTTGACAAAACGAATCAATTCACCGATGCGCTCCACCGACAGCGTGGGCCTCGTCTGATATCCTTTGGAACGTTGGATGGTGACGAGTTTCGTCTTGTCATGGATGGCGGCACGGATGCCCTCATAGTCAAAAGAACCGTCGGGTAACAAGTCAACCTGGCTGTAAGAGATACCGTATTCTTTTAAGGAGCCCTTGGATGGCCTGATGCCAATCACTTCTTCCAGGGTATCATAGGGCTTCCCAACAGGGGACAACAGCTCGTCTCCCGGCCGCAGATTGCTCATCAACGCGAGGGCAAGGGCGTGGGTGCCGCATGTAATCTGAGGGCGCACAAGCGCATCCTCCGTATGGAAAAGGGACGCATAGACTTTCTCAAGCGTGTCCCGTCCCAAATCATTGTACCCATAACCAGTGGTGCCTAGCAGACATGCCTCACTGACATTGCACTCCTGCATGGCGCGGATGACTTTCAACTGGTTGTACTCCGCCACCTCGTCAATCTGTCTGAAACGTTCCTGCAAAGATGCCAGTATTTTCTCCCCATACGTATATACCGCTTCTGAAATCCCGAATTTTTGATATTGTTGTGATAAATTTTCCATTTTCTCTCCATTTCTGCGCTGCTTATGCCTCAGTGATATTAAAACAGTGCACGCAGCCTTCTTCTCTCTTTGATATCATTCCGGACTTTTACCGCACACGTTTCTGTCCTCAAGTGCCTTGGCCATATACGCAAGGATACATCCGTCGTCGTATGCAAACTCCTGTTTGTCCACCCAGATAACATCCCGCTCCCTGCGGAACCATGTAAGCTGCCTCTTGGCGAAATGCCTTGTGTCCCGTTTCATCCGGTACACGGCCTCTTCCAACGTCATATGTCCATCCAGGTAATCCAGAATCTCCTTATAGCCTAACCCCTGCATGGAAACCATGTCTCTTGTACACCCTTGCTTCGCAAGCCGGGATACTTCATCCACAAGCCCTTGTTCCAACATGGCGTCAATTCTTGTTTCAATCCGGCTATACAGCCTGGCCCTGTCATCGCTTAGCACGAAATAAGCAAATTTGTAGGGGGAATCATTCTGTCGTTGTTTTTTGTTATGTTCCGATATTTTTATTCCCGTCTTTTTATAAAATTCAATGGCCCGTATCACACGTTTTACATTGTTGGCATGGATGGTTTCGCAAGATTCCGGGTCTATGCGTCGTAACTGTTCATACAATACCCCGCAGCCCTGTTTTTTTGCAATTTCTTCCAACTCACCGCGCAGCGCCGTGTCCTCGTCATTCTCAGTAAAATCTATATCATATAAAACTGCCTGGATATAGAATCCTGTGCCTCCTACAAGGATGGGGATATGTCCTCTTCCATAGATTTCCTTCATCGCCTGTTTGGCCAACTGTTGAAACGCCACCACATTAAACTCTTCCGTGGGTTCCATGATATCAATTAGATGATGAGGAATGCCTCCCATCTGCTGTGGCATAATCTTCGCAGAACCGATATCCATACGCCTGTATACCTGCATGGAATCCGCAGAAATAATCTCGCCGCCGACTTTCCTTGCAAGCCCAATCGACAACTCAGATTTTCCTACGGCCGTTGGACCCGTCAGAATAACAAGCGGCGGCTTATCCGCATATTTCCCCGGTTCTTGTCCTGTTTGCATGTTTGCAGTCTGTCGCATATCCAAGGGTATGGAAGATGTGGTTACTGTCTGTTTCATCAAGTCACAATCCTCTTGAATTTCTTCTCAATTTCATATTTTGTCATCGATATAATGGTAGGTCTGCCGTGGGGACAGTGGTAAGGGTTGTCTAGCGTCAGCAGCTCATCAATCAATGTTTCCGCCTCTTTCCCTGTCAGACGCATATTTCCCTTGACCGCCGCCTTACATGCCATTGTCGCGATACGGTTGCGGATGCTTTCCGGGGTGCCAGACGTCGTATCCTCCGCCAGTTCATCCAGTATTTCCTGGAAAAATTCTCTCTCACCCAAACCGTACAAGTCAAGCGGAACGCCACGGACGGCATACTCATTGCCTCCAAACTCTTCGATGACAAATCCAAACGCCGTAAAATCTCCGGCATGTTTTAAATAGCATTCCCTCTCCCTGCCGCTTAAAGTCACAATAATGGGCGGATTGATGGCTTGGGACTCGATACTGTGTTCCCGAAAATGTTTCATAAGCCGTTCATATTTCACCTTCTCATGGGCGGCATGCTGGTCGATAATAAGCAATTTGTTTTCATATGATATGAGCCAGTATGTGTCAAATAGCTGCCCAATCAACTCAAATCGTTCCCGCGCCTGTCCGGACAGTACTTTCTCCTGGAAAAGTTCCATCTGTACAGGCTGCCCTGCCTGGTTCAACGTATCGGCACGGTATTTCACCGTTTCATGCAGGCTGTTTTTCGCTATCGTTTCCTTACTGCCCACAGGTTGGTAACAAACTTGATTCTTTTGTCCATCCAGACAGCCTTTGTTCTTCTGCCCCGCCTGGTTTTTTTTGTAAATAAGCTCGATGGACTCCGCCCTCGCAGGACAAGAATCCGCCGCCTTGGCAATCCGCTGCCGTTCAAATGGTTCCGGCAGGGACTCTTTTACCACTTTACCGGACTGGCTGTCCTTTTTTGCACGCTCCTTGCCGCCCGCGAGAGAAATCTCCGGAATCATCTCCACCTCATGAAGCGCCCCATGTATGACGTCCTTTACCGTCTCATAGAAATCCTGTCCGTCCGCTATCCGCACCTCCATCTTCGTCGGGTGTACGTTCACGTCAATCCGCTCCGTATCAATACAAAAATGCAACACACAGAACGGAAATTTATGCTGCATCAGATATTCCCTGTACCCTTCTTCAATGGCCTTGCTAATCAATGTACTTTTAATGTATCTGCCGTTTACATAGAAAATCTCATAATTCCGGTTGGAGCGGTTAATCACAGGCTTACCGAGAAGCCCGCTCACAGATATGCCTTCATCCTCAAATGAAAGCGGAATCAGTTGCGCTGCAATTTCCTTGCCATAAATCCGATACACAATCTCCCGCAGGTCATTGTTTCCCGTAGTATAAAATCTCGTCTGCCCATTCATAACGAATTTAAAGGATACACCCGGATTGGACATGGCAAGATGCTCCATCAAATCCGCCACATAAGAGCCTTCCGTCTGGGGCTGCTTTAAGAACTTCTTGCGCGGCGGCGTATTGTAAAAAAGACTCCGCACAATGACGGTGGTGCCCTGAGGCGCGCCGATTTCTTCCTTTCCTTTCTCTGCGCCTCCCTCAATCAGATAACGTATCCCGGTAAGGTCTTCTGGCGTCTTGGAAATCAGCTCCACCATGGAAACAGCCGCGATACTGGCAAGGGCCTCTCCCCGAAACCCCAGACTGACCAAGTCAGTCAGGTCTTCCGCTACGGTAATCTTACTTGTTGCATGGCGTAAAAAAGCATTTCCTATCTGAGATTTCTCGATACCGCTGCCATTATCCGTAACACGGATAAAAGATATTCCTCCGTCCTTAATCTCCACGGTAACGGCGTCCGCACCCGCATCTATGGCATTTTCCACCAACTCCTTAACCACACTGGAAGGACGCTCCACCACCTCCCCGGCGGCAATCTTATCTATTGTCTGGTTATCTAATATTTTTATAAAAGCCATATCCCTACCATCTGTTCTTCAACTTATTTTGCAGCCTGTAAAGCGTATTCAGGGCATCCACGGGCGTTAGGCGGGCAACATCAATCTCCTGCAGCTCGTTGATGATATCCTCATCCTTGACCGTATCAAAGAGCGACATCTGTTCCAAGTCAACCTCATCGTATCTGACCGTCTTTCGCTTATCGCTTTTCAGGTTTACTTCGATATTTTGTACTTTCTGTATGATATCATTGTCACTCAACTGTTCTGCAATTTCTCTGGCGCGCTCTATGACCATGTCCGGCACGCCTGCCAGTTTCGCAACCTGGATACCATAACTTCTGTCCGCACCACCCCTGACAATCTTGCGAAGGAATACGATATCGTCGCCCTTCTCCTTAACGGCAATACAATAATTATTTACATTATCCATCTTATCCTCTAATTCTGTCAACTCATGATAGTGTGTGGCAAACAATGTTTTTGCACCCAGAATCTTACGGTTGCTGATATGTTCAATCACCGCCCAGGCGATGCTTAATCCGTCAAAGGTGGATGTTCCCCTGCCGATTTCGTCTAAGACTAACAGACTGTTCACGGTTGCATTGCGCAGTATATTTGCCACTTCGTTCATCTCTACCATAAAAGTGGACTGCCCGCTGGAAAGGTCGTCGGACGCTCCCACCCGTGTGAAGATACGGTCCACAATACCTATATTCGCCTTTCTGGCCGGGACAAAGGAGCCAATCTGCGCCATCAGCACAATCAACGCCGTTTGTCGCATGTAGGTAGATTTCCCCGCCATATTCGGTCCTGTGATAACAGCGACAGAATGTTTTTGGTTGTCCAGATAAGTATCGTTGGCAATAAACATATCGTTGTTAATTACCTGCTCCACAACTGGATGCCTGCCATCCTTGATATCGATAATCCCCTTCTCATTGAGGGACGGACGGACATACTGGTTGCGCTCCGCCACATAGGAGAGCGCCGTAAATACATCTAACTGGGCCACCGCCCTGGCCGTTCTTTGTATCCGCTCCATCTGTGCCGCGATGGCGTCACGTATCTCACAAAACAGGTCGTATTCCAACGAAGAAAGCTTGTCTTCCGCATTTAAGATGGAATCTTCCAATTCCTTCAGGCGAGGCGTCGTATACCGCTCCGCATTGGCAAGCGTCTGCTTACGAATATAGTCTTGTGGCACAAAGTTTTTGTAAGAATTTGTCACCTCGAAATAATACCCGAATACTTTATTGTACTTGATACGCAAATTCTTGATGCCTGTCCGCTCCCTGTCTTCCTCCTCCAGACTTGCAAGCCAATTCTTACCGTCTGTCTTAGCTTTGCGCAAAGAATCGATATTCCCGTTGAAGCCTTCTTTGATAATGCCGCCCTCCCTTATGGAAATCGGCGGCTCCTCTATGATAGAATCATCAATCAGATGGTAAATATCTTCCAAAGCATCCATATGCCCGTCAATCTGCGCAAGAAGCGGCGCATTAAGGCCACCCAACACCGTCTTAAGGGAAGGAAGCACTTCCAGGGAATTGCGGAACGCAATCAAGTCCCTTGGATTGGCGGTCTTATAACTTACTTTACCAAGCAGTCTTTCCATATCGTAAATTGTATTCAGATATTCCCGCAGCTCGTCCCTGTCCACATTCTGTACACACAACATCTCCACTGCATCCAGACGTTTCTCTATCTTCGCCTTGTCAATCAACGGCTGTTCAATATATTTACGTAAAAGGCGTCCTCCCATGGCAGTCCTCGTCTTGTCGAGTACGCCCAAGAGCGAGCCCTTCTTCTGTTTCTCCCTGAGCGTTTCGGTCAGCTCAAGATTGCGTCTGGTAGAGCTGTCGAGCAACATATATTTGTTGGTCAGGTAAGGATAAATATGCGTAAAATGCATAAGAGATGTTTTCTGTGTCTCATACAAATACTGTAAAAGCGCGCCTGCGGCAATCAGCCCCGCCGGGAAATCCTCGATGCCAAGCCCTGATAATGTCTGCACATGGAAATGCCCCGTCAGGCTCTTGCGGCAGTTATCCTCGTCAAAATAATGAGAGGCCAGGGAATAGACCGTAACACCCAGGCGGTCTTTCAAATCGTCAATGTCATAGCCACTGACAAAAAACTGTTCATTACAGATAATCTCAGAAGGCTCATATTTATTTATCTCATCCTGTAATTTACGGATATCCTCCACTTCCGTCAGGTAATAATCCCCTGTGGTGACATCTGATACGGATATACCCGTCTTACCAGGAAAATAGACGATACACATGAGATAGTTGTTCTTCGTCTCCTCAAGCGCCTGCAGATTCAAGTTCGTGCCCGGTGTCACAATACGGACTACCTCCCGCTTTACAATCCCTTTTGCCTGTTTAGGGTCTTCCATCTGCTCACAGATAGCTACTTTATGTCCCCTTGACACCAGTTTGCTCAAATATCCTTCCAGAGCATGGTGAGGCACGCCGCACATAGGGGCACGCTCTTCCTGCCCGCAGTTTTTTCCTGTAAGTGTTATTTCCAGTTCCTTGGAAGCAACCAGCGCATCCTCATAAAACATCTCATAGAAATCACCCAGGCGGTACAAAAGAATACAATCCTGATAGTCCTTTTTCGTTTCCAGATATTGCTGCATCATCGGAGTAAGTTCTGCCATTTATATTAACCGTCTTTCTGTATTTTTATATAATGAATATCTTAGTACATTTTCCTTAAAAAAACCACATAGAGTTGTAAAAATTACTATTTTAGTCCACAATATGCCCTGTATAATAAAAACCATGGCATGTATCCAAAGACACTGTCACAAACTCGCCTATCTTTTTTTCACCCGCCGGAAAATGCACCAGCATATTGTTGGAAAGCCTTCCCGTCATCAAAGTCTCATCCTGCTCGTTCACTTCTTCTATCAGAGCTTCCATCACCTGTCCCTGCATACGAAACGCCCTTTCTCTGGCAACATCCTGCACTGTTTTGAGAAGCTTGTCGAAACCTTCCTTAACCACCGCCTCCGGCACCTGGTTCTCCATGGATGCAGCAGGCGTACCCGTTCGCTTAGAATAAATAAAAGTAAACGCATTGTCATACCCGACCTTGCGTACTACGTCAATAGTCTCTTCTACATCCTTTAACGTCTCTCCAGGGAATCCCACAATCAAATCTGTGGTTATGGCGATATCAGGCATGGCTTTCTTAATCTTATCCACCAGTGTAAGATACTGTTCTTTTGTATATCGCCTGTTCATGGCCTTAAGGATTGTATCAGAACCTGCCTGTACTGGCAAATGCAGATGGCGGCAGATTTTTTTTGAGCCTGCCATCACTTCAATCAGTTCGTCGGACAAATCCTTTGGGTGGGATGTCATAAAGCGGATTCGTCTAAGCCCGTCAATCTGCTCTACTTCCTTGAGAAGCTGCGCAAAGGTGATAGGCTTATCCAGATTCTGCCCATACGAATTGACATTCTGTCCAAGCAGCATAACTTCCACAACTCCATCCGCCACAAGCCGCTCAATCTCCTGGATAATTTCTCTCGGCTCCCTGCTTCTCTCTCTTCCTCTCACATATGGTACGATACAGTAGCTACAGAAATTATTACAACCAAACATAATATTCACGCCAGATTTATAAGTATATTTGCGCTTCACCGGAAGGTCTTCCACGATTTGGCCGGTCTCCGGCCATATATCAATGACCATTCTGCCGCCCTCAAACATCGCCACAAAAAGCTGCGCCAGTTTAAAGATATTGTGCGTCCCAAAAACCAAATCCACAAACCGGTAGCTCTTTTTAATCTTCTCTATAACGCTCTCTTCCTGCATCATGCAGCCGCACAGAGCGATTTTAAGATGCGGTTTTTTTCTCTTTAAACTGTTTAAAAAACCTAATCTGCCATAAACCCGCTGGTTCGCATTGTCACGCACCGTGCATGTATTGTAGAGAACGAAATCCGCTTCCTCCTCCTGTTGCGTAGGCTCATAACCAAT
Source organism: uncultured Lachnospiraceae bacterium (assembly GCA_910578645.1). Classification (GTDB taxonomy): domain Bacteria; phylum Bacillota; class Clostridia; order Lachnospirales; family Lachnospiraceae; genus UBA3282. The sequence goes on along the minus strand of CAJTQI010000004.1, from coordinate 9,619 downwards.
CTGCGTTAAGATTCCCAACAGTTTCTCGGAATCCCTGGCATTCATCTGACACCCAAATGTTCTGACTACCGCGAAAAGCGGGCGGCCCAGGCGTTCACTTTCTTCTTTTACATATTTACGGCACTTTGCTATAAAATAATACTGGCGGGCCGGTTCCTCTTCCGGCGGTTCTTGCGTTATATCTATACTATCAAAATCCACATTACCAAACATTTCTATACCTCATTTCCGCAATTAAAATACGCCAAAATATTATATACCAATACCGGGATTTTTTCAATGATAATATAAAACAATCCCCGTCCTTTGCGTGGCGGGGATTGCGTCCGTGATATGTATTTTCCTTGCTATACCAGGCCAAAAGGCCGCTTGTCTTTATGCTACCTCAAAAGGGTGTTTACCCGCTTTTGGATGTCCGAATAATTATATCCGGCGGTTTCCAGTGCTTTCTTTCGTTCCGGGTCATTTCCCCATTTTCCGGCGATCACTTCCCGGGCCACTTCGTCCACGCTCTTTGTGGCGGTTTCCTTTCCGGCTAATAATGCGTTTACGGCGGTTTGCACCTGGAAATAATCATATCCGGCGGCGGAAATCCGGTTCTTTCTATCGTCCCCGCTTCCCCAGGCTCCGGCAATCACTTCCTTTGCAACCTCTTCCACCGTTTTACTGCCCTGTGTTGCCTGTTCGGGTTCCTGTGCCCTGTCATACTTCGGCACCCCATACCCCCGGATATACTTGCCATTTACGGCCAGTGTGCGGCGTTTTACGGAATCGGAATAGTTGCCCTCAATCACAACAATATTTCCACCGTTCACACGCTCCACAAACCCCACATGGTCCGGCCAACCTGTATTATCCCCAATGCCGGAATCGTCCCAATCGTAAAAGATAACGTCCCCGGGTTCCGGGGTTCTGTTGTCCCTTTCGTCCCACTCTCCCAACTCCCGGAAAAGCTGTATCATTTGGCCGCATCCACATTCTGTCGGTATAATATCGGTCATTCCGCACTTGATAGCCACGGCGGAAACAAATGTTGCACACCATGCGTCCGTATACCTCACGGCATACCCCCGGGCAAGCGGCTTGTGTGAATTGTACAGATCAATAATCTGTTTATGGGTTCCTGCCGCTTCATTGCACCCAATCCATTCCCGGGCCTGGTCCAATACGGCACTTGCCAACTTTGCCATTTCGGATTCCCCCTTTTTGTCGTACTGCGTAAGGTTGTATTGTTCAATAACCGCCATAATATTTTCCACATAACGGCTTCCCGTTGCATACTTATCCGCTTTTATGGTTTCCAGGTATGCTTTAGGGTCTGTGATGCCCCGTAAATTGTGATAGCGTGGAAGTTGTATAAATTCAAAATACCCTTTCACGCCCTCTTCCATGCTGTCATATGCACGGAAATTGTCGGAAATCTGCGTAAGCGTTCCCACCTGGTATTCTTCCATAGTCTTCTTGTTTACGCTTTTTCCCGCCCACTTCGTCCCGCATTTAAGGCCAAAATAATTATGGTACACGGCGGCCAATTCGCTTTCGCCCCATCTGCTTTCAAGAATGGCCTGTGCAATAATCGGGCTATGTACCATAATCCTGTAAGTGTTGGCGTACTTCCGCACATACCCGGCAATGGATTCTATAAAGTTTTGCTTGTCCATTGTCTGTGCCCTTTCTTAATCATCATCCGGCAATTCTTCCGTGTACTTGCCCAGGAAGTTCTTTACCAGGCCCCACAATTTCTTTACAGGCAATCCGGCAAGGGTCATGTTTTTAAGGATGCTCACAACCTCATAGGCAATAAACAGGATTGAAAAGAATTCCGCCATTCCAATTGCGGCGGGTGCTGCCATTCCTACTTTTCCCCAAAGGTCCGCCGGGATAAATCCGATCAAGTTGATTTCAAGGATTTTATCCGCCACGGCCAGACATACAATGGAAACCAACATTCCCACTTTGCGGATGGCCCCGTTGATTCCTACGCAAGAATTGAATTTCCTTTCCTTTATGGCCCGGAAAACGCCCATAATCGTATCAAATACAATCGCAAGGGCTACCATGCGGAAGAATCTGTTTGCCGCTTCCACCATCAAAAATGCCAAAATTTCGCTTTTCATTGCTTCCTATCTCCTTTCCTAGTTTCTCTTTACGGTACAAGGATAATATTTTTATTACCCGGATTCTGACCCACTTTTCTTTCCTTTTCAGCTTCAAAGAAAAGAAGATCATATTCCAGGGCTTTCAGTATGTGCCAGGTGTCCGCATGGCCCAAATGTCCTTTGCGTGATTCAATAACCCGGTAAAAGTATTCCCGGCTAATCTCCCCGGCCTTGTATTCCTTTACGCTCTGTTTTAGCCTGCGTATTGATGCCTTTCTAACTTTCCTATGGTCCGGGAAATGAATGTACCCGCAAAAATCAATCCCATTCCCGGCATATAGGATGGTGCTTTTCGGGTTTAGGTGTAAAAGCATTTCAGTTTCCAGGAATTCTTCTATTCTGCGGAACCATTCCCGCAACTGCGGCAAATTGTCGGAAAGTATTATGAAATCATCCATATAACGGATGTAATATTTTACTTTTAAAGTGTGCTTTATGAACATATCCAGGCGGTGCCCGTATACATTGGCGAATAACTGACTTGTAAGGTTTCCAACGGGATTTCCCACGCCATCCGGCAAGATTCCGTTATGGTCTATAATCCTATCCGTAATGGTTAAAACCTTTCTATCCCCTATTGTCCGGCGGATGTCTGCTTTTAGCGGCTCATGTGGGATATTCGCAAAATACCCGCTTATATCCCCTTTGATTGCGTGCATCTTTAACCCTTGCAATATCATTGTTTCATACAGCCATTTATAAAGCGTATCACTTGCGGCGTGCATCCCTTTTCCCGGCCTGCAAGCATAGGAATGATAGTAAAATTTCCGTTCAAATGGCGGCTCAATCACATTGCAGACCATGTGTTGTATAACACGGTCATAGAACGGCAATGCCATTACAAGACGTTCTTTCGGCTCCCACACCTTAAAAACCGTGTATTCCCCTGGTTGATAGGTAAGCCCCCGCAATTCATCACAGGCCCGCACCAGGTTTTCTTCTAGTTCCATAGAAAATGCCAATACCTCTTCGCCATATCGGCGGCATTTTGCCGCTTGATGAAATGAGATATTGGCGTTTTCAAAGGAACACATATTTTCAAATAGTCCCTTTTCTGTCTTCATTTTGCCCTACCAATTTTCAATATTTTCATTTACTTAAAGGCGGTGCCTTTTTTAATTTGTCCGGGTCCGCCCGGAACGGGAAAACCGTCTGACTAATCAAAACAGATTAATCTTTGCCAGTGGCCCTTTGGGCTTCTGTGCCTGCAAATTTTCAAGTCACACACGCACCACACGCCAATGTTCGTGTTCACGTTCCACGGGTAATTGTTGCAATTGACCGTCCGGGAACCGCAATGAACCCCGTTGTTCCAATTGCCGCCCGCAATGAAAGCGTGCAAGGCAACGGCTGCGGTGCGAATTAACAGTTTCCCCAAGCGGGGTTATTTCCACTTGTTTTCCTTTATGGCTTCAATAATCCCGCCTGTTATCTTTCCCATTTCCGCCATGCGGCGGCTTGCTACTTCGTAACGGTGCTTTCCCATTGCCTTATATTCCAGGTCAAAAGAAAGCCTAATAAGCGTTCTTATGAATTCCAGTTCCACATCCACGGCATAAATATGGCTTTTGGTCCCGGTCTTTCTGAATCTGATAATATTTTTCAGCATTTCAAAAATGGCCGTCTTGATCTGCGTTTGAAGCGCAAATTTTTCAAATTTCGGAAATTGTGCCAATACAGGATATATGTATTTCAAAAAATCGTATGTCTTTTGATACAGCACCATTGAATCCATATAGGCATTTTGTTTCTTTTCCGCCATTTATCTTTCCCCCTCACATGGGGCGGGCTTCCGCCCGCCCAAGCAGATTACAGACTGTCACACACGCACCACACGCCAAGGCTCGCGTTCACGTTCCACGGGCAACCGTTGCAAGCGATCGTCCGGGAACCGCAATGAACCCCGCTGCCCCAATTGCCGCCCGCAAAGAAAGCGTGCAAGGCCGTTGCACTCGGCATGTAAATCTGCCCATAGCCAGGGATTACATTGTGCCAAGTCCAGGCGGTGGCCGTAGGGTCCAGGCAAAATTCATCAAGCCATTTCCAAACATCCCCCGCCGCATCACATACATTTTTCACGGAAACGGCATTGGCTATCTTTCCAACTGCTGCCCGTGCCGTGTTCGTGGTTGCCGTGTGCCCGTTTGCATTGCTTCCATCAAGGCCCTGTGGGCTTCCCTCTGCCCCTACAAGCCATTCTGCATAACTCGGCAATCTTTTCCCTACCCTGGCCGCTTTTTCATTGGCTATGTACCAATTAAGGCCCTCTGTGCCTGTGATTGGTATTGCATTGTATGCGGATTGTAAGCCCTGGCCGCCGTCACTGGATGCAATGTATATATCCCCCCACAAGGCGTTCCCCAGGTACACCATTCCCGCCGGGTCACACTTCGGGCGGTGTGCCGTGGTCCATACGGAATTTGGTATAATGGCAACTTTTGTATTGCTTTCCCAACCGCTGCCACGAACCGCCCCGGCGGCGTTTACTTCCTGGCCGTACTCGTTCACATTGCGTACCCGTCCATAATGGAATCCGCCAATTTTGCGGGTGTTGTCCATGTCCCATTCGTCCCCGTTGGGCCAGGTGGAATTTTCGGAAATCATGTAGATTTCATCCTGTGAATCATTCCCCGGGTCACAGATATAAATATAATAATCGTGCCCATGTATGAAGTCTGCCGCTTCGTCCAGGTTTGCAACGGTCAATTCCGTTTCCGCCGTCTGAAATATGGACCCGCCTACACCGATAACACACCCGCCTATAACAGAAAGCGTTTTATCCCCTGTGGCTGCGATATACGCCTTTTCCGGGGCGGTAATGTCGGCAACTGCTGCCATCTTCTCCACTGTGATCTTTGCCCGTTCATCCGTCATATTTTCATCATATACAAATAATCTTCCCATTACTGTAACGCTCCTTTCATTTCTTCCACTTCCGCTTCCGCAATCCCCAGGCGTTCATAGAAAGTAATCGCCGCCGGAATTCCTATTTCCACGGTATCTTTTAACAGGGCACGGGATAATGTTAAAACAGTGTGTTTTACCTCTGTTTTTCCTGCTTCCATATCCTCTTTTGTCTGCTCTTCCGTTTCCACGGAAATTCCATTGATTGTGGGGAAAATGCTGCCGTTTCTGATCTTCTGCCCCTCTTCCGCTTCATTGCAGAAATTCAGCGTCACGGTTTTTCTATCCTCCGACATGGAAAGTATGGGGCACACAATCCAGTTTTGTCCCTCCAACTTTTCAACCGCCGCCAACCAATCCTCTTTTTTCAGCTTCCCTTTTTTCACTAATTTGTATGTGTTTACCAGGTCCGCCCTTGTTTTGATGTTCTTCGGAAATCCTACCATTTTTTCAGTCCTCACTTTCTTTCTATTGCGTGATATAGGCACCAATATAATTGCCCATATATCCAATGTTGCTGCCCTCTCTTATTGCAAGGGTCCTTTGTTTGGTAAAGTCTTCATGTGTTACCGTAAAGGCTTTAGGCGTTACCATTACACTTTCCAGGGAAGATTCCACCTTGTATTCCCCAACCTCTGTTATATAGAATCCCATCCCGCTTTCCGTTGCTTCTTTGGTGTAAACCGTTCCTGTTGTCTTGTTTATCAGCGTTACGGTAATAGGTGCCGTTATCTGCTCCAAATGATTTTCCAGGTAAATTTTAAGTGCAATATTTCGGATGTGTACTTTCAATCCGTCAATCTGCATTTGTAAATTTCCGGCCACATCCCCGGCAAGTTCTTCCTTTTTGCTCTGAAACCATGCGTCCCACTCCTGGCTCTGCACATTCATAAATGATGCTGTCATTGCCGCATAGCTTTCAGTGAAAGCCTTGTAATCAATGCCGTACTGTTTTTTTAACTGTGCAAAATGTTCATCAAACTGTTTCTGCCACTGTGAAAAATCAAATTCCTTAAACTGGCTTGCTACAAACCCGCAAATTGTTCCATCCGCCCTGGTGTCCTTTATGTCCGCCTGTGTGATTGCCACGGCTCCGGCACGCACATAGATTTCCGCCAAACATTTTTCCTGGATTATGTCCGTGTTGGTAAGTTCCGGGGCTGTCGGTGCTGATGAAAAAGCCCCCTCTAAAATGTAGATTGACGGCTTTCTTTCTGTTTCGTCATTCCTTAATACAACACGATCTATACGGTCAAGTGTTCCGCTTGCCTGGGATATGTCAAGGGGAAGAGGGGTTGTATTGTGTATAGTGTGGGCATTTATCCAGGCAAACCCGGTCTTTTCCCCGCCGTCCACGGTTACGGCCATTTCTTCGCCGTCTGCGGTCACTTCCAAATGTCCCGCAAAAACTCCGTCTTTGTAAAACGGACGCTTGCTTTCATTTACGGAATTTCCATTGTATTTCCTATCCCCGCCCACGGAATTATAGAAAAATCCTTGTACCATGCTTTTTTCTCCTTTCCTAAATGTCCCAATTAATCGTTTCGGGTATGGCATCCCCAAAAGTAGGAACAACAAACATTCCGCCATACTCATAAACTTCTTTAAGTTCGGTTATACGCAAATCGGTTGTTATTTTCCATTTTTTTTTCTTTACTGTCACAATGTCCCCCAGGTCATAATCCCGTTTGTAGGTAAAATTCACTTCGGCTTCCGCTTCACTCTCAAAACATTCTGCGATCTGACAAGATGTTTTCAGATATTCTTCCCCCCTGGCCCGCAATGCCGCCAAATATTGTGCCTGGGTCATTTCTTCCCGATTTATGTCCTTTGCATCCAGGAAGACTTCCCGCAAGTCAAGTCCGCTTCCGCCGCCGACTGTTACATATACCCTGTTTTTCCCCTCTCCATCCCCGCCCACAATTACTTTGGTTTTATACAGTTCGTCATTGTAGGCATACTTTGTTCGGTTCAGATTGTTATAGGTTTCTGAAAAAATAACCTGTGGATTTTCCTGCTGTCCCTCCGTGCGGTTCTTTCCCCTGTAAACCTCATAGGTCAATTTTTTTTCTTTGAAATCCGGCACCACACGGAACCCCAGGCCGGATGCCCTTGCAATTTTCTCCATGTGAGAAAGGGTGTTTTTATATGTTGCCTGAAATTCCACTTTTTCTGTGTACCCCTGTAAGGCTCCGTATGCCATCCTGGGGACGATTTCCGGCGTATGTGCTAACATATATAGGGCCTCTTCCGCCTTGCCGTTAAAATTGATTGTGGGGCCTGTCAAGCGGTCATTAAAATATATAGGCATGAAGTATCCCGTCCGTGTGATCTCGTTTAATACGGTGCTTTCTTCATTCTCTAATCCCCGTATAACCGCCGCTTCGTCTTTGTCCCCTTTTGTGATAATGTTGCCGGGGCGTAACAATTCCAGGTTGTCCGCCGTTGCAGGGGCATGTATTTCAAACTTCCCGGCTGTGTACAGCTTCCTGGCCCATATAAAGGATGTGTGGTTTTCAATAGTCCCTTGCAATCTCATTTCTCTGTTATAAACCCAAACTTTCATGCTACACCCCCAAATATAACAGGCGGTAAAAGATGGAAACGCTCATGTAGTTTGTTCCTGTGTCCGCCGTGTATGTGATTGTGTTTTTTCCATGCTGTAACTGTATGAATTCCGACCCCTCACAAAGAAATTCATTTATATTCACGCCTTTTTCTGCAATAAGGGCTTCATATCCTTTTTCGTTTATTTCAGACTGGCTCACATCCTCTAATAGCCATGTTTTCTTTTTGTTCTGTCCTGTGGTAATAATGATAATTTGGCCGCTTGCCATTTCAATTTCAAGTTTCGTATATTCCCCGGTTTCCGAATGGTAGATTGCCGGATTGTTTACCGGCCCATCCGCCCGAATCACGGCCATAATTCCGATATTGTCCGCCCCTGTGTCGTTGTCAATCTCTTTTACCAGGTCCGCTTCCCTGTGTCCAAATTCTATTCCCTCTTCCGGGAAGCACACGGGAAATTCCAGATCATCCACCCATGATGCCATGACAATTTCCACATCATCCAAATCCTTAAAAAACGGGTCCGGGCATATAAGGGAAATGACAATATCCCGAACAACGCCTTTTTCCCCTATGTCTATATCTTCCACCTTGTAATCAATCTGTTTTGTGTCCCCATCTTCCAGGTATGTAAAATTCCCGGTGCTTTTCAGCTTGAAAACCCGGTAAAGGAAATCTCTGTTCGCTTTATAATTACTGTCCATCTGTGCGGTTATGACAATATTTCTTTCCTTTGCCGTGCTTCCCTGGTATGTGGAACCGTCAATGGTTGTGTTCTCTGATGTTGTCACGTTGGCGGATATTCCATAAATACCCGCCACTGACAGTAGAAAGAAAGGGTTAAAATCATGGTTAAACTCCACCGCAATATTGTTTTCATTTGTGCAAATAATACGCCTGTCCATGTTTTACCCCCTTTGTATTGCAAGTACCATTCTTTGGGTTTGGTTCCTGGTCTGCCTTGCTATCTCATACGGGCTAAGCGGCTTTGGGGAATAAATATTGATGGTCTGATTATATCCGCCATTTCCTCCGCCTGCTGCCTGCATTGCCGTATTGCGTGCGGTTCCTGTAAGCGGCGTTACAATGGTTTTCCCATTTACCATAGAAAGCAACTCCGGCCCCGCTTCGGCAACAATTGCCTGCCCCTCTTCCAGTACACCGCCGCGGGCCAATCTCGGAAGAGATACATTGCCCACATGCCCAACGCTCACACCCGGCAAAGTGTTTATTACATCAATGGCACCATTTATGAATCCAATTGCCTTATTCACGGCATTTTCCACCGTGGAAAGGGCGGAATTCATAGCGGATTTAAACGCACCGCCTATGGCATCCCCGACCTTTTGGCCGATATTGGTAAACTGTGCCTGTATTGTGTTCCAAATTCCCGCAAAAAACGAACCCACCCCGGAAAACACATTTTTTATATTGGTCCAGGCGTTTTGAAATTGCGTTTGGAACCAGGACGGAACCGCCGCAAGGGCGTTCTTCACATCCTGCCACCTCTGCCCGAACCAGGCCCCGATTGCCGCAAACACATTCTTTACATTGGTATAGGCGTTTGTAAATGTTGTAAGGAACCAGGATGCAACCGTGGCCAGGGCGTTCTTTATATCCTGCCACCTCTGCCCGAACCAGGCCCCGATTGCCGCAAATACGTTGGTTACATTGGTGTAGGCATTTGTGAACATGGTAAGGAACCATGTTGCGACTGCTGCCAGGGCGTTCTTTATATCCTGCCACCTGGCACCGAACCACTGGCCGATTGCCGCAAATACGTTGGTTACGTTGGTGTAGGCATTTGTGAACATGGTAAGGAACCATGTTGCGACTGCTGCCAGGGCGTTCTTTATATCCTGCCACCTGGCACCGAACCACTGGCCGATTGCCGCAAATACGTTGGTTACATTGGTGTAGGCATTTGTGAACATGGTAAGGAACCATGTTGCGACTGCTGCCAGGGCGTTCTTTATATCCTGCCACCT